>JBFWWU010000051.1:0-2534 GCA_050246015.1 Phycisphaerales bacterium | reverse complement strand
TCATCGCGCGAGCCCCCGAAGAACATCGCGAAGCGGGACACCATCATCACGGCGGCCGCCAGCGTGGCGGCGACCGAGCTGATGAGGATGTCGCGGTGCTTCACGTGGGCCAGCTCATGGCCGATCACGCCTTCCAGTTCGTCGTCATCGAGGAGGCGGAGGACACCCTCCGTCGCCGCGACCGCGGCGTGCTCGGGATTGCGGCCGGTCGCGAAGGCGTTCGGAGAGTCCTGGGGAATGATGTAGACCTTCGGCATCGGCAGCCCGGCCCGCTGGGCGAGGCGCGCCACCATCTTGTGCAGCTTGTGGTCGGGACCAACCTCTCGCGCGCTGTACATCCGGAGCACGATCTTGTCGGAGAACCAGTAGGAGCCCAGGTTCGTCAACGCGGCGAACATGAAGCCCAAGACCAGACCCTGCGACCCGCCAAGCGCTTCGCCGAGCGCCAGGAACAGGCCGCTCAGTACGGCCAGCAGAAGGGCGGTTTTCACGGTGTTGGACATCGTCTTCTTTATACCCTACCGCACCCTGGCGGGGAGCTTTGACCAGGCCCATGCGGGACCCGGACCTCGATTGTTTCGACGCGACTGGTGCGACCCGGGTTCCTGGGCGAGGTGCAGGGCGATGCCGGACGGTATAATTCCGTCCATGGTGGTCTTGCCGGTATTGCTGGCGGCCGTGTTCGCCCAGCAGCCCACACCTCAGCCGTTTCCCAGACCAGGGGCGCCCGTGCCGACGCGCCCGGCAGCGCCTGAGAGCCCCGCGCCAGCGGCTCCGCAGGTGCCGGCACCTGCAACTCCCGACGCACCGCCATCCGAGGCGGAACTCGGAGTCGGACTCTATCCGGGGGCGCAGTTCATCGCGTCCTATGATGCCGGGCGCGGCCAGCGCTTCTATCTCTTTGGCACGAGCGGCTCGTTCGTCACGCTCGTCACCTACTACCGCACCCTGCTCAAGGAACGTGGTGAGCTGGTCTTCGAGGCCCCGGCGACCCACCAGTTCGACATCGGCCGCTTCCGCGAGGAGACGATGGCGTTTCCGCCGAGCGTGACGATCAAGGACTACCAGTCGGATATCTCTCAGGGCTACCCGAACCCGAAGCCCGGAGTCGAGCCCGCGCGCTTCCCCACGATCATTCAGATCGTGCCGCCCTCCGAGCCGTCGCGCTAGGCCTTTTCCACCGGCACGTAGAGTTCCGGGCGGCGGCGGAACTCCAGCGCCTTTTCCTCCATGCCGGCCGACGCGGCGGCCGACTCGGCGAGCCCCTTCTCCTTTGCGTAGTCGCGGACCTGCTGCGTCAGCTCCATGCTGCAGAACTTCGGCCCGCACATCGAGCAGAAGTGCGCGACCTTGGCGCCCTCGGATGGCAGCGTCTCGTCGTGGTAGGCGCGCGCCGTCACGGGATCGAGCGCCAGGTTGAACTGATCCTCCCACCGGAACTCGAACCGGGCCTTCGACAGCGCGTCGTCCCACTCCCGCGCCCGCGGATGGCCTTTGGCCAGGTCCGCGGCGTGCGCCGCGATCTTGTACGCGATGACGCCGGCCTTGACGTCGTCGCGGTTCGGCAGGCCGAGGTGCTCCTTGGGCGTGACGTAGCAGAGCATGGCGGTCCCGTACCACCCGATCATCGCGGCGCCGATCGCCGAGGTGATGTGGTCGTAGCCCGGGGCGATGTCCGTGGTCAGAGGTCCGAGCGTGTAGAACGGCGCCTCGTGGCACCAGTCGAGCTGGTGGGCCATGTTCTCCTTGATGAGATGCATGGGCACGTGGCCCGGCCCCTCGTTCATCACCTGGACGTCGAACTCCCAGGCGATCTTCGTGAGCTCGCCCTGCGTCTTCAGTTCGGCGAACTGCGGCTCGTCGTTCGCGTCCGCGATCGAGCCCGGCCGCAGGCCGTCGCCGAGCGAGAACGACACGTCGTACGCGCGCATGATTTCGCAGATTTCCCGGAAGTGCGTGTAGGTGAAGTTCTCCTGGTGGTGCGCCAGGCACCACTTCGCCATGATCGACCCGCCGCGCGACACGATGCCGGTGACGCGGCGCGCGGTCATCGGGATGTAGCGGAGGAGGACGCCGGCGTGGACGGTGAAGTAGTCGACCCCCTGCTCGCACTGCTCGATCAGGGTGTCGCGGTAGATCTCCCAGGTCAGGTCCTCGGGCCGGCCGCCGACCTTCTCGAGCGCCTGGTAGATCGGGACGGTACCGATTGGCACCGGCGAGTTGCGCAGGATCCACTCGCGGGTCTCGTGGATGTTCTTTCCCGTCGAGAGGTCCATCACGGTGTCAGCGCCCCACAACGTCGCCCACCGCAGCTTCTGGACTTCTTCCTCGATCGACGACGATACGGCGGAGTTGCCGATGTTGGCGTTGATCTTCACGAGGAAGTGCCGGCCGATGATCATCGGCTCGAGTTCCTGGTGGTTGACGTTGGCGGGAATGATGGCGCGGCCGCGTGCCACCTCGTCGCGCACGAATTCGGCGGGCAGCCCCTCCCGCAGCGCGATGAACTCCATCTCCGGCGTGATCTCGCCCCG
>JBFWWU010000050.1:0-2697 GCA_050246015.1 Phycisphaerales bacterium | reverse complement strand
ACGTCGTCGACCTGGGCGTCATGGTCCCGTGCGACCGGATCCTCCAGACGGCGATCGACGAGCGGGCGGACCTGGTCGGGCTGAGCGGGCTCATCACCCCGTCGCTCGACGAGATGGTGTTCGTGGCAAAGGAGATGGAACGGCGCCGCATGACCCAGCCGCTCCTCATCGGCGGCGCGACCACCAGCCGGCAGCACACGGCCGTCAAGATCGCGCCCGAGTACGGCCGCACGACCGTCCACGTGCTCGACGCCTCGCGCGTCGTCGACGTCGTCTCCAGCCTGCTGAGCCCCTCACAGCGGCCGGAGTTCGAGCGGGCGAACGCGGGCCTGCAGGAGGACCTCCGCCGCCAGTACGGCGCCCGCCGGGAACAGCCGCTGCTGTCCTACGCCGCGGCCTGCGAGAACCGGCTGCGCATCGACTGGGCGCACGAGGTACCCGCCCGGCCGCCGTTCATCGGGCGGCGGCAGTGGGACGATGTGCCGCTCGGGGAGATTGTGCCGTTCATCGACTGGACGTTCTTCTTCTCGGCCTGGGAGCTCAAGGGGCGGTTCCCGGCGATTCTGGATCATCCGCAGTACGGCACCGCGGCGCGGGAGCTGTACTCGCACGCCCGGGCGCTCCTCGATCGCATCGTCGGCGAGAAGTTGCTCACCGCCCGGGGCGTCGTGGGCTACTGGCCGGCGGCGAGCGAGGGCGACGATATCGTCGTCTTCGGCGACGAGGAGCGGAGCGTCGAGATCGCGCGCTTCAACATGCTGCGGCAGCAGGAGAAGGTCGCTGACGACCGGCCCAACCTGTCGCTGGCGGACTTCGTCGCCGCCCGGGGGACCGGCGTGCCCGACTACCTCGGTGGGTTCGCGGTGACGGCGGGACTCGGCGCCGAGGAACTCGTCCGGTCGTTCGAGCGGGCCCACGACGACTACAACGCCATCCTGGTCAAGGCGCTGGCCGATCGCCTGGCCGAGGCGTTCGCGGCGTACCAGCACGCCGAGGCGCGTCGTGCCTGGGGCGTGAGTGAGACGCTGACGCCGGAGGACGTCATGGCGGAGCGGCATCGGGGCATCCGCCCGGGGTTCGGGTATCCGGCGTGTCCGGACCACAGCGAGAAGTTCAAGCTGTTCGACCTCCTCGAGGCGCGTCGGATCGGCATGGATCTCACCGAGCACGCCGCCATGACCCCGGCCGCGAGCGTCAGCGGGCTGTACTTCATGCACCCGGCGGCGCGCTACTTCACCGTGGGGCGTGTCGGGGCCGATCAGGTGACCGACTACGCCCGCCGGAAGCACGAGCGCGTGGAAGACGTCGAGCGATGGCTCGGGTCGCAGCTCGCGTACGAGCCGGCTGCCTGCTAGGCCGCCTGCTAGATCGATCGCTGCGGGCGTCGCCCCGATCACTGGGGCCGGGGCCGCGCTACCCCACTGGGCCCTGGCCTTCCCCCCCAAACCTGGCGCCCGTTCATCGTCGCTGGGGGGGCTGATGGGGGGCCCCGTCCCGGTCGCGCAGAATCGACACCTTACGCGGCGAATCCAGCTGACATGCGCAGTTCAATGCGCGAACAATGACGATTTTGATAGGTCAATATATGACTTGAGCGTTCTTAGGCGTGCTCTATTCTGAGATCCGTGTCCCTCTATGGCACAGCTGGCCGCGCGAGCCAGGAAATCTCAGCAATTGGGGCGGAAACGCCCAAGGATCGCGGAAAGCCCCAGCGCCTCGTTTCGAAACGGCACATGTGACCCGCGCACACCGTGCCTGTCTCCCAGCGGCCACATACGTCGCAAGTCACTGTCGCCCAGCTACTTGTCATTCGAAGCCCTACCTCGTCCGACCCTGGCGTACCGGTTGCTCATCAGGGAGGCATGACACCAACACGTGAATTGTGCCCAGCCAGACGCAAGGCCGTCTGGGGTCCCAAGAGACAATGGCTCGCCCTTGCTCTTATCACCCTCGGTCTCGTCCCGAACGTCGTTGCGGCGCCGCGTGGCCCGCGCGTGCACGGCGAACCGAAATCGCATCGCGCCGAGGGGGAGCGTCAGCGCCCCGGCCGCCCGAATGCGCGCGTCCGCGGCTACAAGCTCGATGAGGAGCTCTCGCGCCGCAGCCGCCTCGGCAACACGCGGACGACCCGCGTCATCGTCACCCTGGTGCCCGGCGCCGAACTGCCGCCGCAGTTCCGCCGCTTCGCCCGGGCGAACGGAAGGCTCAACATCATCAACGGCCAGGTCATGGACCTGCCGAACAACGTGCTTCGTCGGCTCGAGGCGCATCCCGGCATCTTCCGGGTTCACTACGACCGTCCCATCGGAAAGTTGAACTACCGGACGGCGGTCACGATCGGCTCCCGCTTCGCGCGAATGCAGTACGGCTATACCGGCGCCGGCGTCGGGATTGCCGTCATCGACTCCGGCATCGCGAGCTGGCACGACGACCTGACCCGGGGATCGGCGGGCGGGGTGTTCCCGTACGGCGACCAGCGGGTGAAGACGTTCGTGGACTTCGTCAACGGCCAGACGATGCCGTATGACGACAACGGCCACGGGACGCACGTGTCGGGGATCATTGCCGGCAACGGGTACGACAGCTACGGCAACAAGATGGGCGTCGCGCCGAACGCGTCGATCATCTCGCTGAAGGTGCTCGACGCGAACGGCACCGGCACGATCAGCAACATCATCGCGGCGCTGAACTGGATCG
>JBFWWU010000049.1:0-2934 GCA_050246015.1 Phycisphaerales bacterium | reverse complement strand
CAGGTCCGCCCTCGTGCCACCCGCCCCCTCCAGCGCCCTTGGCTCCAAACGCCATTCCGCGCCCACTCGCCACGCCCCGTCGGCCCCTTCGCGCCGCGTCAGCCGTCCGCTCCACCACTGCGCCGCCGATGTCCCCTTGGAATGCACCAGCATCCCGATCCCCGACGACGTCGCCGTCAACCACACCTGCCCCCCCTCCCCTTTCACCTGGGGCGCCTCGCCGGTCGATGTCGCGTCCCGATCCGGGCTCCACGGCAGCGGTGCGCTCACCCACTCGCGCCCGACGAGCACCATCAGGCGGTACGTCCCCGTTTCCCACGCCGCCTCACCCGAGCCCCCCTCGCCTCGCAGGAGCGCCACCGCCGCGCCGCTCAACTCTCCGCCCGCGCCCAGGGCGCCCGACCCGCCCCCGACCGCCGCGAACCCCACCAGTTCCCCTTCGCCCGTCAGCGACGACTCGATCCCGGGCCCGTCCAGCGGCAGGTACATCCACGTCCCCGCCACCGTCTGCTCCGTCCACATTGTGTACACCCGGCGGATCCGCTTGCGCCCTTCAGCGATCACCGTCTCGCTGGGCATCACGAAGTGCATCGTCACCCCCTGCCACGCGACTCGGTCCGGCGACTTCTGTAGCCGACCCGCGACCCGCACCACGCCCCCAAGGTTCGACGCCCCCGTTCCGCTCTCGGCCGGCGGCGGAAGATGCAGGATCACCCACCGCGCCGCATCCGCCGACTCCTTCAGGGTCTGACGGTCTTCGATGATCGTCCACGCATGACCCCCGCCCGCAACCGGCGCCGTCCCCTGCGCCTCCACTCTGCACAGCGGCCCCAGCGCCGCCGCGACCGTCATCACCCACGCGCACCATCGCCACAGCCGTCCCCCCACCATCCCCCGCGCCCGGCCAACTCTGGGAAGCGCGAACCTCCTCCGTTCCCTTGGCGGATGTCGCGGCGTCATGGCTTGCCCGCCGGCTTCCGCGGCGCGATCGGCGTGCCTCGCGCTGCCTGGTTCGGTGCCGGTGTCGGCGCCGCCCCGCCCGCGCCGGTCTTCCCCTCAGGCGCCCCGGCGTCGCCCGGCGCCTTCCCTTCCTCCTCGCTCACCTCGATCACCTTCGATACGCCCAGCGACGCCCGCAGCGTCTCGAACACAAACGCGCTCGGCACGATCCCGGAATCACGCATCTCCGACAGATCCAGCCGGATCCTCGTATCACTCGGCACGTGCACCGCGTCCATCTTCGTCGCCAGCCGAGGCTTCAGCCCTCCCTCACCCTCGATCTCCACGCCCTCGTAACCCGACAGAGCCGCCGAGATTATCACATTCCCCTTTCCGTCGCGACGCTCTACCCGCACCGGCTCAAACGACTTCGCGTCCAGCACCAGGATCGTCTCACCCGCGATCACCTCTCCCGCCCCCGCCTTGGGGATCGTCACGCGCAGCCGGTCGTCCGTAGTCCACTCGACCTTTCCGGCGGCCTCCGGATCAAGTTCCACCATCCCGATCAACTCGAACAACTCCCTCGGCGGGATCCCGATCCCCGATGCATCCCGCCCGATCTCGCTGGCCCGCGGATTCCGACCCACCCGCGCGATCTTCTCGTCCACCAGATCGAAGAACCAGTACCGCTCCCCGTCGCACCCCAGCCAGAACAATGTCTTCCCCGCCTTCTTGATGCTCAGCGCCACCCGATCCGGTCTCACCATCTGCAGCACCCCTTCGCCCTGATCGGTGTGCCGATCTCCCTTCTCATCGGCGTACGTGAGCCGCACGATCGCCAGCGCCCTCAACTTCTCCAGTCGTGACGCCCGCCGGTTGTACGCCGCCGCGACTTCCGCGTACGCCGGCGCGGGTTTCGAACTCACCGCGACATCTCCGCCCGGGCCCGCGGAGCCGGGCCGGTCAGCGCACCCCTGGATCCCGCACGCGCCCGCCGCGATCATCACCATCACGCCTGCCCGGCGCACCCTGCTCGCGCGGGTCATGCTCCCTCCCCGCCGATCGGCTTCTTCTTACGCGCTGAACGCTTCTTAGGCGCCTGCTTCGCCCCAGCCTCATTTTCCTTCGTCCGCTCCAGCGCCCCCCCCGCTCCCCCCGCCCCCCCCGCTCCCCCCGCTCCCCCCGCTCCCCCAGTCGTTGCCGGTGCCGCCGGCGCAGGATCCGTCAGGTTCTGACCGCTCATCACCGCTTCAAACTGCTCCATGATCCCTTCGATCGCTTCCTCATCCAGCCCCGGGTCAATCACTTCCATGTACGCCGGCCCCTCCGGCGGCCTCGGATCGCTCCGCCGCCGCACCAGCAGCACCGACGGCTCACCCGACTCGCCACGGCGCGTCTCCTCGCACACCAGCCGCTTCTTCCGGATCAGCATCAGCCCCAGCACGAACCGGAATGCCACACGCCTCGGCTCGGCTTGCTCGGCTAACTGCTCGAACAGGTCCATCACCACGTCATCGTCGATGATCACTTTTTTCTTCGCGTCCGTCGGCGCAACTACCCCGCGCCACGAACCGACCAGCCCCGCCGGTCTGGCCCCGGACTCCCACGCCTCGGTGCTGTAGTCCGCGCGCACCAAGTCCTCTGATTCCGCCGATTCGCTCAGCGTCGCCACGAACGCTTCACCCACATTCAGCGTCCGCCCGGTCGCGGCGCACCTCCCCGTCGGACCTCCAATGTGATACCCGGATCCAAGCAGTTGTGACATCGACCGAGTGTAGGAGTCTCGGGGTCGCGCTTACGAGCCGGGCTCGCCAGACCGATGCCGGACGCCCCCTCACCACCCCTCAGCGCCGCCGATCGCGCCTCACCCGTCGCATACCTCCCGCAGCACCTTCGCAAACCGCCACACGTCCATGTACGTGTGGTTCAGCGGGACCGGCGCGGCTCGGATCACATTCGGTTCCCGAAAATCGCACACCACCCCGCGCGATCGCA
>JBFWWU010000048.1:1900-3345 GCA_050246015.1 Phycisphaerales bacterium | reverse complement strand
GCATGGACTCGTTCGATCGGAAGCGGAACTGGACGCTGGGCATGTGTGTCGCCGCCGGCGTCTTCCTGACAAGCGTCGTCGCCGTACAGGCGGATCTCTTCACGTATCAGTATCAGGACGGGGACTACAAGATGGTCAGCCGCCAGGGCGCTCCAGGGATGCACATGTCCCAGGTTTGTCACCCCGGCTTCTGCTACGAGGTCGACTGCAACCTCTGTCACACGGCCGGAACAGCGACGAGTGACGTGCGGTCGCGCGGCTTCGACGAGGGGCGTCACTGGCGCGAGTACTTCCCGCCGAGGACCGTGCCGTTGCCCGCCGGCCAATCCCTCGCATGGGGCAACGAGCGCCTCGAACGCCGCGATGGCGGCATCGCGCTCGTCAATTCGCGCGGCGAATCCGTGCGTCGCTTTCCCGCGAACGCCATCGTGCTCGTGGATCGGGCACGCCGTCCGGCACATCTCGTCTGGCCGGGCGACCGACCGCCCGCCCGGTAGTGCCCCAGCAGCGAACCACACAGGAGTCCATCATGTCTGCAGCCCGAATCATCGCCGGATCCGCTCTGTTCGTTGGCGCCCTCGTGTTCCTGTCTCCGGCGCACTTCGACTCCGCGCACGTCCTGGCGGCCGAACAGTACTTCGGTTGCCCCACCGGCTACAGTTTTCAGACGAAGGGAAACGCGGCCCGTTGCTATCTCGCCGGAACGACGACCACCGAAAACATCGTCTGCGGCCTTGGGTACGTGAAGGCGATCGATCAGTTCAATGGCGGAAAGGACGCGTGTCAGCACCAGGTATCGAACATCGTCGGAAACTACAACTGCCCGTCCGGCTATTCGCCGAAGGTCCAACCAGGCCCCGACGTGTGCACGAAGACCACGAACCCGTCGATCATCGCGCCCGCGATCTCGAAGTCGCTATGACCACCTGGCCCCCCCGCAACGCCGCCGTCACCCGCTTGAGGCTCTCCGGGGGGACCGCCCTCCGCGTTGCAGCCGCTCTGGCCTTCGGCCTACTCGCCCTGCCCTCGGCGCGGGTGCTCGCCGCCGGCGTCGAATGCGATGTGAACGTGCTCACCGCGTACCAGACTGCCGTCAAGCGCGGATGGCGCTTCTCCTGCGGTGGTCCGGTCGGCATCCAGAGCGGCTTCGTCACCTATCCACCCAACGGCATCGGCTGCACCTACAAGACCGGTGCGATCGTCCCTCCGCCGGCACCGATGTCCGGCAACGCCACCCTGCTGTTGTTCCAGGGACAGAGCGCGACACAGCTGAAGAACGGCTGGTCGATGAAGTCGTTCGAACTCGATGGCGGCCAGTACAAGCCGATGGGCACCGGCGACACGCTCGTCGCCGCCTGGATCACGCTGGGTTCGCCGAACAAGACCTACAACTACAAGTTGAAGAAGCTGGTGCTGCAGAAGCTCATCGGCAGCTGCACGAACGT
>JBFWWU010000048.1:0-1800 GCA_050246015.1 Phycisphaerales bacterium | reverse complement strand
CGCCTGGCGAGGGGATCGCCAGCATCATGTCGACCGGCAGCACCTGCAGCCGCCACAATCCATTGGCGTCCCGGAAGCGGTTCACGTCGACGTCCAGCGCGATCGCGAGGTTGATGTAGTTGTCGCCGAGCCTCGCGCGGTAGCGCCGCCGGCCGTCGGCCGCCACGTCGAACAGGTCCGGGACCGGATCCCGGGGATAGGCGATCTGGAAGGCCGACCGGCGCATGCGTGCGTCGCTCACGAGCGGGTTGTGCAGCCGCAGGACCAGCCTCGGAACCCCGAGGCGCTCCGACACCGCGGCCCAGTCGTCCCCGGCACGCGACATCACGAGCCCGAGGTTCGAAGCATGGGCGCGCACGGCCGGCTCGTACATCTTGAGCACCGACCGGTAGTACCCGACGCCGATGACGTACTGCAGCGACTCCAGCGGCATCGCCCGTCCGCGTGCGACCCGTCCAGGCCCCCCGTTGTACGCGGCCAGCGCGTAATCCTCCCGCCCGAACTGCCTGACGAGCTGCGACAGGTACTTGATGCCCGCTTCGATGTTGGTGGGCACCCGCATCAGCCGGAACGTCGACGGGATCACCTGGAAGTACCCGCGCGCGCCCGCGCCCGACACCACGTCCGCGTTCCCGCCGGACTCGAACATGCACACGGCGCGCGCGAGCAGCGGATCCACGCCGTATTGCTCCGAGAACCGATCGATGGCGTCCTCGATCTCCATCACCTTGCGGTACATGCCGAGGAACGCCGGGGAGAAGTCCTCCGCTGCCGGCAGGGCCGAGACCTCGACCTCAGCCGGCTGCGCCGCCTCGACCCGTCCGACTCCACCTGCGGCGACGCACAGCGCCATGCTCAACGCGGCGAGCGTCCGCCGCGAGCCGTCGAGCACACTCATTCACGTTCTCCTGTATCCGCTGACACTGGACGGACGCGTGCCGCCACAACGGGTCAGCTCCTGAACATCATGGGTCGAGAGGGATCGAACGCGCCGGGGCGGGTGGAAGCACCGCCACGAGCGGGAGGACAACCGCGCTCAGAACACGCCGCGGCCGAGGTTTCGGAACACGAACGGGATCCATCGCGGCGCGGACGCGCCTAGGTTGGACACAAACATTCCAGCGTGCGTGCGAGCCGGGGGCCAGCTCATCGCCCGCCAACATAGCGACACGACATCGTGTTGTCAACAGCGAACCATTCTGGAGACCACTCGCGCCTCAGGCACGAGAGTGGCATCAGGCCGGTCAATGCCTCTGGACCAGCCGCTCGCCATCGTCCTCATCGGGAGTCTCTGCCTGCCATCGGCCGTCACCGCCCAGGTCGCTCCGCCGGCAGGCGCCTCGCACGCCGTTTCGAGTGCGTCACCGGAGCCCGGCGGGGCGGCCGATCTCGAGCGCGAGGCGTCACAGCGGATGCCACCACGCGAACCGATCGACGCGAGCGGTTCGTCCGCGCCACGGCCGGGTCGCGCCTTCCTGCAGGTCGCGGCCGTCAACGGCGCCTACGCCCTGACCAATCTCGCGCGTGGCCAGGTGACCGCCCGTGTCACACCCATCTCCTGGTGGCACAACCTGCAGCGCGGATGGGTGTGGGACCTGGACCGCTTCCTCGTGAACCAGATCGGCCACCCCTTCCAGGGCAGCCAGTACTTCTCGGCGGGGCGCGCGAACGGGCTCGGCTTCTTCGAGTCCGCGGCCCTGGCAGCCTTCGGCAGCGGCACGTGGGAGTACTTCGGCGAGACGAATCACCCGTCGCTGAACGACTTCATCAACACGTCGCTCGGCGGCGTGGCGCTCGGCG
>JBFWWU010000047.1:0-3525 GCA_050246015.1 Phycisphaerales bacterium | reverse complement strand
TCATCGTGGTCGGGACCGTCACGCCGGACATGATGTTCCCGAGCACCGCGTGCCTCCTGCAGCACAAGATCGGCGCGCGCCACGCGTGGGGCTTCGACCTGAGCGCCGCCTGCTCCGCGTTCACCTACGCCCTGACGACGGCGAGCCAGATCGTCTCCACCGGCGCGCACGATCACGCGCTGGTCATCGGGGCCGACGTCATGTCGAGCATCATCGACTACAAGGATCGGGCGACCTGCGTGCTGTTCGGCGACGGGGCCGGGGCCTGCGTGGTCTCCGCCGCCGGCGCGGAGGATGGCGGCATCCTCGACTTCGAGCACGAGATCGATGGAAGCGGTGGTTCGGCGCTCTTCATGCCCGCGGGGGGGAGCCTGAACCCGCCGAGCCACGACACCGTGGACAAGCGGATGCACTACGTCAAGCAGGACGGCCAGACCGTCTTCAAGTTCGCCGTGCGGAAGACCGAGGAGATGTCGCGGCGCCTGCTCGAGCGGAACGGACTGACGCCGAACGATCTGGCGCTCTTCGTCTCCCACCAGGCGAACCGGCGGATCATCCAGGCGGCGACCGAGAAGCTCGGCGTCGACCCCGCGAAGGTGATCATCAATATCGAGCGGTTCGGCAACACCACCGCGGCGACGATCCCGCTGGCGCTCAACGACGCGCTGGGGTCCGGCCGGTTGAAGAAGGGGGATCTCATCCTGCTCGCCTCCGTGGGGGCGGGGTTCACTGTCGGCTCGGTGCTCATCCGCTGGGGATACTGACGGGCGCCCCGGACGGCGCGGTGAGTGAGGAGCCCCCCCGTGCGATCCGCCTCGCCCGACCAGCTGGCGCGCCTGCGCTGGTGGCAGCGGTTCCTGGACGAAGCGTTCAGGATCCCCGGGACCCGCATCCGGTTCGGGTGGGACAGCATCATCGGGCTCGTGCCGTGGGCCGGGGACGTGGTGTCCGGCATCTTCGGGCTGGTGATCCTGTTTCACGCCCACCAGATGCAGCTGCCGGGCGTGGTGCTCGCCCGGATGGTGATCAATCTGGTGATCGATCTGGCGATCGGACTCGTGCCGTTCGCCGGAGACATCGCCGACGTGTTCTGGAAGGCCAACACGCGGAACCTGGCGTTGCTTGCCCGTCACGCCACGGCCGAACGGCCGCCGACGACTCGCGACTGGCTGTTCGTCGCCGGGGTCGGCGCGGGGATGGTCGCGCTCGCCACGCTGCCGCTCGTCCTGCTCCTCGCCGTCGCACGGCTGCTGGGGTTGTGGTGAGGTGAAGGTGCGGCTCTTCCTGTTGTCGCCGGCCCGGTGCGACGGGTCGCGCGCCCGGCGTCTGCTGGCGCCCGACGCCGGCTTCCCGCTGGCCCAGCGCCTGTGCTCGCCCGAAGGTGCTCCTATCGGCGAGGTGTTCGCCTTCGTGAGCGGCCTGTACTTCCGTGGCAAACTCACGTACGCACGCCGCTTCGCGGTGTCCCCCGAGGCGTGGGAGGACCCGGCGCGGTCCCGCGTGCAGGTGATCACGGCCACGGACGGGCTCGTGCCGCCCGACCGGCTGGTGACTCCGGCGGCGCTCCGCGCGTTCGCCGGGCAGGACATCTCGGCGGGCAATGCGGTGTTCGCGCGCGTTCTGGCGGAGAGCGCGGGCGCGGTCGCCGCGGCCGCCGGGCCCGCGTGCGAGGCCATCCTGCTCGGGAGCATCGCGACGCCGAAGTACGTGGACGTGCTCCTGGAGGTGTTCGGCAATCGGCTGCACTTCCCGGTCGCGTTCGTCGGTCGCGGCGACATGAGCCGTGGCGGATTGCTCCTGCGCCACGCCGCATCCGGCGTCGAACTCGATTATGCGCCCGTGAGAGGCGCGGTGCGGCGCGGCAGGAGACCCCCCAGGCTGGAGCCGCTCGCCGCCAGAGGATGAACGATGGCGCTCGACGGGCTTCCGCGGGACCAGGACAACATCATCCTTGCGGTCGACGGCAGGGAGGTGCGGCTCACCAACCTCCGCAAGCCGTTCTGGCCGGCTCTCGGCATCACCAAGGGCGACCTCATCTGGTACTACGCACGCATGGCAGACGTGCTGCTGCCGCACCTCCGCGATCGGGCGATGGTGATGAAGCGGTACCCGCACGGTGCCGGGGGCGAGTTCTTCTTCATGAAGCGGGCTCCGAGCCCGAGACCTGCCTGGATTCGGACCTGCCGCATCGAGCACGGCTCAGGCAACGTGATCGACTTCCCGATGATTCAGGATCAGGCGTCGCTCATGTGGGTGGTCAATCTCGGCTGCATCGACCTGAACCAGTGGTACGCGCGGTGTGATGACGTCGATCGTCCCGACTACCTGCACTTCGACCTGGACCCCGGTCCCGGCGCGACCTTCGAGCAGGTGCGCGAGGCCGGATTCATCGTGCACGGGGCCCTGACCACCCTGAAGATGCCTTCGCTGGTGAAGACGACCGGCTCGCGAGGGTTGCACGTGTACGTGCCCATCGTGAGAGGGCCGGTGCAGAAGGAGGTCTGGCGTTTCGCGAAGGCGCTGGCGCAGGAACTGGCCGGGCGTCATCCCGCGGTGCTCACGGCCGAGTATCGCGTCGCGCGGCGGCCTCGTGGCCGGGTGCTCGTCGACTACAACCAGAACGCATGGGGACGCACGCTGGCGTCCATCTACTCGGTGAGGCCGACACCGGGCGCGACCGTTTCGACCCCAATCACCTGGGACGAACTGCGCCATGTCTCCATCGAGGACTTCTCGATCGGGAACGTCCCGGAGCGCGTCCGGACGATCGGCGATCTCTGGAAGCCCCTGCTCCAGGCGAGAGGGCGGGTGCGCCTGGAGGCCCATCTCGCGTGACGAGGGGGCACGGGACGAGCGAAGGAGCGTTTTCTGGCCGAATCGTACAAAGAGTACGTTAGCGACGTCGCATGTGACATCGATCTGTCTTATTAAGTCACATGTGTTCTTGAACGGGACACGACTAGCATTTCCGCTTTGTTTGCAGTCGCTTAGGACGTTCAAGCTGGACGATTCAAGACAAAGCCCTGTTCGAAAAGTGCACAGCTTGAATCTCTTCTGACCAGCTGGCGTTCCGGGGTCGATTTGTGTTAAATATCCGCTGCTCAATTGGTTATCCGGTGATTCGAGGACGGGATTGAGCTTGGCTCTCGAATTGCTGGGAGCACGCCCGTGCATCTGCGACCTTTATTCTCGCTACTTCTCGCCGGCGCGTTCGTCGTGTTCGGCACTGGATCGGCCTTCGCTCAGGCGGACACCCTCTCCACGTCCAGCGGCTACGTCGAGTTCTCGTTCGACGGGAACAGCCAGGACGGGGGCACGGCCTGCACGACGGCGGTCGACAACATCGTGTGGGGGACGTCGTACATCGACCTCAACACGGGCGCCGTCTGCACCGGAAGCGCGGCCGCAGACGATGACAACATCGTGTGGGGCACGGCGATCTCGCCCGACGACAACATCGTCTGGGGCACCGCCGTCTCGCCGGACGACAACATCGTCTGGGGGACCGCGCTCTCGTCCGATGAC
>JBFWWU010000046.1:0-3701 GCA_050246015.1 Phycisphaerales bacterium | reverse complement strand
TCCGACACCGGCCTGTTCGTCTCCGAGTTGTGCCTGGGCGCCATGACGTTCGGCGGCCGGGGCCAGATGTGGGAGGTCATCGGCGGCCTGGACCAGCCGGCGGTCGACGCGATCGTCCACCGCTCCCTGGATGCCGGCATCAACTTCATCGACACCGCCAACGTGTACTCGGCCGGTGAATCCGAGGTGCTGCTGGGCAAGGCGCTGGCGGGCCGGCGGCACGAGATCGTGCTCGCCACGAAGGTGCGCGGGCGGATGGGGAAGGGACCGAACGACGTCGGGCTGTCCCGGCGTCACATCATGGATGCCGTTGACGCGAGCTTGAAGCGGCTCGGCACCGACTACATCGACCTCTACCAGACGCACCGCTACGACCCGTTCACCGATCTCGAGGACACGCTGCGGGCGTTCGACGACCTCGTGCGCTCCGGGAAGGTCCGCTACATCGGCTGCTCGAACTACAGCGCGTGGCAGATGATGAAGGCGATCGGGATCTCCCGCGCGGAAGGCCTCGCACGCTTCCGCTGCACGCAGTCGTACTACTCGCTGGCGGGCCGGGACCTCGAGCGGGAGATCGTCCCGCTCCTGCGCGATCAGCGCCTCGGACTGCTGGTCTGGAGTCCACTCGCCGGGGGCTTCCTGTCGGGCAAGTTCACGCGGGACGGCAAGGATGCGAGCGGCCGCCGCGCGACGTTCAACTTCCCGCCGATCGACCTCGACAAGACCTACGACATCGTCGACGTCCTGAAGCGGATCGCCACGGCTCATCAGGTGAGCCCGTCGCAGGTGGCGCTGGCGTGGCTGCTCGCGCAGGACACCGTCACCAGCGTGATCATCGGGGCGCGCCGGCCCGACCAACTCGAGGACAACCTGCGATCCGTCGACCTGACGCTCACGCCGGACGATCTGAAGGCGCTCGACGAGGTGAGCCGGATGCCGCCCCAGTATCCCGAGTGGATGAATACGGCCCTGCAGCCGGATCGGATGCCGGGGCAGGAGCGCCGGCTCGAGGCTGGCCGGGGCGGCGAGCGGACCTGACGCGGCGGTTGGCCGCGCCGGCCTCGCTCCCCTCGGCTGGAGCCGCTGGCAGGCCACGCGGCGGCCGGGGGCGGGGCGTGGCTTTGACCCACTACCCTGGGGCGTGATGTGACAATTGCCCCGCCGGGCGTTGTATAATCACCGTTCCTGCCTGGCAAGATCTTCACTTCGTGCGGAAGTGGCGGAACGGCAGACGCGCTAGCCTCAGGAGCTAGTCCGGGCAACCGGGTGGAGGTTCAAATCCTCTCTTCCGCACCAATCGACTCCCCAGCGCGTCACCGTCGGCGAACCGCAGGGGTCCCTCACGACGATGCCGAGGCCATTCGAACCTGTTCCAGTCTTCGGCGGTCCAGACCGGCCTCAGCGGATCTGCCAGATGCCCAGAGCCGGTGTCAGCATCTCCACGGCCTGAATCGTCAGGCCATCCATCCGCCAGCGGGCGGTCTGGCAGTTCAGCAGACTGTTCTGGCAGAACGCTTCGCGCCAGATGAGATCGGCCCGGCCATCGCCGTCCGTGTCCAGTATCTGCGCGAGGGTCCAGTTCTGTCCTAACACCCACGGCAGATGCCCCGCGGCTGTGATGGTCCCGTTAGCAAGGAGCCAGGCCGCGTTCGCGCCGTCTGCGTTGCGCCACACGACATCGGCTGCGCCGTTGCCGTCCAGATCCTTGAATCCGGCAATGGTCCAACCCGGCTCGTTGACGGTCGGCAGGAGCGCAGCCGATGTCACGGTGAGACCGCTGACGAACCACAGGAGGTTGGTGCCGGTGAACGTGTGGCGGAGGAGGAGGTCGCTCGAGCCGTTGCCATCAGCATCGCCAACACCCGCGACGCCCCACCCCCGGCTGAGCGGCAGGCGTCGGAACCCCTTCAGGTATGGTCCGTTCATCAGCCATACGACCGCGAGGCCCGACGGCACCCCCGCACCCTGACCTTCCACGAACTCCCAGACGAGGTCGGCCCGATCATCACCGTCCAGATCGCCCGTCGCCGCCAGGCGCCACCCGCGTCCTGGGATGGGCAGCAGTGCTCGGCTTTCACGCAACGTCAGGCCGTCCATCGACCAGATCCCGACCAGCCCATCGCTGTCACGCCTCCAGACGATATCGGCCTTGCCATCGCCGTCGAAGTCGTCGCTGCCGATCGGCTTCCAGGATGGGTCGTCGATGGGCTGCAGCAGTCCATAACTGTCGATCGCGGCGCCATTCATCAACCATGCGGCATGCTCAGCGCCCACACTGAAGGAGCGCCGCCACAGGAGATCGCTTCGACCGTCGCCATTCACGTCGTAGGGTCGACCCTTCGGGACGAGCGCCGCTCCAGACTCCACGGCGCCGAGGTCGCACGCGGCGCCGGCCAACCTCGCCCGGCCGCGCTGGTCGCGCGTGAGAGGGCTGCCCGCGGCGTCTCGACAGGGCGCTGCCAGCCCCCCGTCGATCAGCGCGCTTCCAGCCAGTGGGGCATGCGTCGGCGTCGGCCCTCCGTTGTCGAGCAGCGGACCGAGACCTGCCGGTCCAATCGCGGGCGGGACGCCGGAGACGGAACAGTCGAGGACGTCGAACCGTGCCGGCCCAGTCGCCGTGAGCGAACCGTCGCAGCTTCCCGGTACGGCGGACCAGCCGGTTCCGGAGAACACGGTCTTCATGTTCTGGGAGAAGACGACATGGTCCAACGAGATGGGGCGTGGAACGCCGCTCACTTGGGGTGCTGAGGCGATTGCCGCCCCGATGCCTAGCCCGTTGTGGTCGGCGTCTGCCTCATTGCCGACGAACGTGCTGTGGGCAAGGGCGAGCGTGCCAGGGATCTCAGGTCCAAATCCCCCGTCGCGAGCGAAGATCGCACCACCCGAATCCGACGCTCGGTTGCCGCTGAACGTGCTGTTCACGATGCTGACAACAACTGCCCGACCAACCGCGACCGCCCCGCCCGAGCCGGTCACATGGTTGTCAACCAGGGTCACTCCATCCAGCGCGAGCGTGCCTGAAAATATGGAGATCGCCGCGCCAGTAGGAGCGCTGTTGCCACGGAAGACTGTCCGGCTGACGCGTATCGTGCCGCCCGTCGTCGGCGCCAGCCACAGCGCTCCCCGTTGGTTGCCGCTGAATACGCAATCCGTGAGCGTTGCGTTCGGGTTATCTCCGCGGACGACCACACCCTCGCTGCGCGAGTCCTCGATGCGGACATCGTCGAGCGTGAGGTGTGAGAGCGTTGAGCCGATGGCCGTGTAGGCGCCGCGAATCGTCAGGCCGCTCAGACGCGCGCGTAGACCTACCGCGGGTTGGGGAGTTCCCAGATTGAACAAGGAGCCCTCGCCGGTTGGGAGGCTTGCGTCGATTCTCGTGGTCGACGCGCCAGCCCCGATGATCTCGAGCTCACCGGTCCCCAGGATATTGAAGTTGCTCCTGAGGCCGGCGCTCAGGGTCACGATTCCATCCGGCACGTCGATCACGATCGTCACCGCCTGAGGGAACGATCCCTGAAAGAGGCGCCGCGCCTCCTCCATCGCGCGGGGCAACGTGCAGATGTTGTTGCCCGGTGCGGTCTCGCAGCGACCGTTGCCGACGTCGCTGCCGATGTCGTCGGTTCCGGCATTCACCACGAAGTACGTCGTGGCGCTCGCCGGCGCGGCGGCGAACAGACACACCCAAATCACCCAGGCCCACA
>JBFWWU010000045.1:0-3947 GCA_050246015.1 Phycisphaerales bacterium | reverse complement strand
GCCTTGCGGGTGTGATGGCCGCCAAGCAGACCTCCGCGCTCATCCCGCTGTGCCATCCGCTGAATCTGACCGGTGTGGACGTGGAACTCATCCCCATCGCGCGTGGATACGACATCGAGGCCCGCGTTCGGACGCTCGCGCAGACAGGCGTCGAGATGGAGGCGCTCACGGCGGTGGCGGTGGCGGCGCTGACGGTCTATGACATGGTCAAGGCGGTCGACAAGCGCATGACCATCGGCGCGATCCGGCTCATGAAGAAATCCGGCGGCAAAAGCGGTACATTCACCCGATAGGGGTGTCTGTCGATGGGTGGGCGACTGGACGGCGGCCGTGCGTAAGCGGGGGCTCCGGATCCTGTTTCAGGGAGTGGGGCTCCTGAGCCTGCTGGCGTTGCGCCCCGCCGCGCCGCTGGTCGCGACCCAGCCGGCGGTCCCGCTGCCTGGGCGTGCCGCCCTGCCGGTGTACGGCTATACCATCGTCCGCTCGTACCCGCACGACCGCGCGGCATTCACTCAGGGGCTGCAGTTCCACGAGGGCGTCCTGTACGAAGGTACTGGCCTCGAGGGACAGTCCGGCATCCGCAAGGTGGCGCTCGAGACCGGCGCCGTCCTCCAGCGTCGTCCGCTCGACGCGCAGCACTTCGGCGAGGGCATCACGCTGTTTCGGTCGTCGATCTTCCAGCTGACATGGAAGTCGGGTGTCGCGTTCGTGTACGACCGCAACACGTTCAAGCCGACGGGCCGCTTTACGTATCGCGGTGAAGGCTGGGGGCTCACGCACGACGGCCGCTCGCTGATCATGAGTGACGGAACCGACGAGCTGCGGTTTCTGGATCCTGCAACGTTCAGAGAGCGGCGGCGGCTGAAGGTGACGGCACTCGGCAAGCCGCTGGCTCAGCTGAACGAACTCGAGTTCGTGAAGGGCGAGGTGTTCGCGAACGTCTGGCAGACGGAGGCGATCGCCCGTATCGATCCCGCGTCCGGACGGGTGACCGGCATGATCGATCTCCGGGGGCTGCTCTCGCCGCGCGAGCGTGCCGGAACGGACGTGCTGAACGGCATCGCGTACGACCCCGGGGGCGATCGCCTCTTCGTCACCGGAAAGCTCTGGCCCCGCCTCTTCGAGATCACCCTCCAGCGTCGCCCCTGACCTGACCGCGGCGCGTCTCCGTTGATCGAGGCCGCGTCGCCTCAGCACGCCGCGTCGTCTTGTCGCACGGCGCGCGGCCGTACCTCGGACGCGTCGTCGATCGTTTTGCACCGATTCGACCGCTCCCCCTGTTTTGCACGTCATCGGCACGTGTCTCCGTGACAGGATCGGCCGACACCTCCAGACGTTAACAGTCGAAGGAGGTGTGCATGGTTCACAGCAGGAGAGCGTTCATCATGTCGGCGGCCACCGTCGGATCCGCAACGGCGGTGCTCGGGAGGGCGGCGTTCGGACAGGCGCGGTCGCCGGGGGCTCCGGGCGATCCGGTCATCGAACAGATCGTGCAGGAGGTGTTCGCGGCGCTCCGCGAGCTCGAAGGGAGTCCGCAGCTGCGTCCGGACGCGGTGCGGAGCCTTGCGGTTGCGGCGCGTCTCGCCGCGGCGCACGTTCGTGCCACGCAGCTCGATCGGCGATTGTCGGCCGGCCTGCGGCGGGTGCAGGATCGCATCGGGCGGGAGCGGCTCATCGATCAGGCGTCGGAGCCCGCGCTCACGCGTCGCGATCACGACATGCAGCGGTCGTTCGGGCTCCGGGGGCATTACGGCGGGGAGACCTTCTCGCGTGAGCAGTACCAGCAAACGATC
Organism: Phycisphaerales bacterium; assembly: GCA_050246015.1. Classification (GTDB taxonomy): domain Bacteria; phylum Planctomycetota; class Phycisphaerae; order Phycisphaerales; family UBA1924; genus JTS-AC122. The sequence continues at coordinate 2,154 of JBFWWU010000045.1, read as the reverse complement.
AACGCGATGCTGGTCGGCCGCGAGGCGATCGGGACGCAGCTCGATCGCATCGCGGCGTCGCTGGACGTGCGGTATCGCAAGCTGGCCGCACGGGCCGCGTCGGGCGGCCGGGCCGTCCCCGTCCAGCAGGATGAGTGCGCGCTCTGGCAGGAGCTCTGTTCGTCGGCCTCGCTCCTGGCCCAGGTCCAGTGCACGATGCTCAGCTGGCTCCCCGAGTTCGGGGGCATCGTCTGCGTGATGGCGCAGGCGTGGGCGGCGACCTGCTGCTACATGTCGGCCACCTGCGGACGGTGAGGGCCGACCGGCCACGCTGAAGGGGAGGCATCGCGAGGGCGGTACGGGCGGTGCGCAAGCGGGACTCGAGCGGAGCAGGTACGCGGCAGGAGGACGAACGTGAGTGAGACGATCTATGCCGACTTCGGGATTCGGACGACGCGCGGTCTGTACTGGCAAACCGGAATCTTGACCGCGGCGATGCTGGGGCTCGTCATCACGCGCGGGGTGAACGGCAGTGCGTCGCTGGTGTACGTGGCCGGCGACGTCCTGTGGCTGCTGGGCCTGATGGCCTGGACGTTTCGCCTGCTGAGGAAGCTCGACGCCCTGGGGCTATCACACGCGCAGCCGACGGAGGCGATGAAGCTGCTGTTTCACTGTGCGACGCTGACCCCCATCATGGGGAGCCTGCCCCTTCTGCTTCGGGCGTGAGGGCGCATCCGCTGAGGGGGTGGCGCGGGGGGCGAGAAGGCCGCGCCACCGCACAACCGAGACCCGCCTGCCGGTTCGTCTGACCGGCGGGCGGGCCTATCGTGGCGAGCGGATGGGCGCGTAGGGGCGGATGTCGTGTCCGGTCAGAACAGGCGGGCCGTTGGGACCGGCCACCAGCGGAGCTGCACTTTACCGATGATGTAGCGCTTGGGCACCATGCCCCAGTGCCGGCTGTCGGAGCTGTTGTTCCGGTGATCTCCCATCACGAAATAGTAGCCTTCTTGAATCACCTGAGGGCCCCAGTCATCGTGGCTCTTGTACTCCTCGGGGATCTGGTCGTCGGGCAGTGGCACGTCGTTCACATACACCCGCCCGTCCACGATGCGCACGGTGTCGTTTTCCTCCGCGATCACCCGCTTCACGAACGACTTGTCCGGGTTGAGCGGGTAGTAGAGCATCACGATGTCGCCGCGGCGCGGTTCACCGATGCGGTAGATCAGCTTGTTGACGATCAGCCGGTCCTGGTCTTCGAGCGTCGGGGCCATGCTCCGGCCTTCCACCCGCGCGACCTGGAATCCGAAGGTCACGATCAGGATCGCGTACACCGCGGCCGACAGCAGCGTCTTCACCCACGCGAGCGCCTCGTCGCCCACCTGGGCGAGCGTGATGCCCGAGGAGCCGGCTGCCTGGGCGTCGGCGTTCGTGCCCGTGATCCACGCGGGCACCGTCTCCCCTTCACCGGGAAACGGCACGGCATCCGGCGATTCCGGGCTGGTCGTTGCCGAGCCGACGGGGTCCAGCGGGTCCGCCTCCGTCACAGCTTCAGGTACTCCCGCAGGCGCTTGGTCTGGATTCGGCTGACGGGGATCTCCGTCGACTTGTCGTCCTTCATTCTCAGGATGTAGTTCCGGCTGAACCAAGGGACGATCTCCTTGATCTTGTTGATGTTGACCAGGTGCGACCGGTGCACGCGCCAGAAGACGCTCGGGTCCAGGCGGGCCTGGAGCTCGTCGAGCGTCCTGAAGTTCGACGTTCCGGTATAGAGGTGCGTGACGATCGTGATGCTCTCATCGGTCATCGACGCATAGATGATCTCGTCGGCCTGCACGAGCAGGAAGCGCTCCCCGATCTTCACCGCGAGGCGCTCGCGGCGGCTCTGGCGGTCGGCGACGAGCTGGAGGATCTTCTCCAGCTGATCGGGTGCGATGCCGGCGCCCGTGTCGTCTCCCGGCGCGCCGTCGCGCGGAGGCATCGCCTCGCGTCCCTGCCGATCCGACGAGACGCGCCGCCGCGCGCGTTCGAGCGCTACTTCGAGGCGGGCTGGATCCACGGGTTTCAACAGGTAGTCGACGGCGTTCACCTCGAAGGCTTCGATCGCGTGGCGATCGAAGGCGGTCACGAACACGACGTGGGGCGTCGTTCCGTCTTCCAGCAGCCGGCGGGCGACCT
>JBFWWU010000044.1:0-4138 GCA_050246015.1 Phycisphaerales bacterium | reverse complement strand
CGCCTGCCCAAGGTCTGCCGCCACCTGCACCTGCCGGTCCAGTCGGGCTCCACACGCGTCCTCAGCGCGATGCGCCGCCGCTACACGCGGGAGAGCTATCTGGATCTCGTGGCCGCGATCCGGGCGACGCTGCCGGACGTCGCGCTGTCGACCGATATGATCGTCGGGTTCCCGGGCGAGACCGCGGCCGATTTCGACGAGACGATGACGCTCACGGAGACGGTCGGTTTCCACAGCATGTTCTCGTTCAAGTACTCGCCCCGGCCGAACACATTGGCAGACAAGCGCCTCCCGGACGATGTCCCGGAGGACGAGAAGACGCGGCGGATCGTCGAACTGCAGGCGCTGCAGCGAAACATCCAGACGCGGCTCAACGAGCGCCTGATCGGTCAGGCGGTGGACGTCCTGATCGACTCGGCGAGCCGGCGTCGCGCGAACGAGGTCTCCGGACGGACGTCCCAGAACGTCGTCGTCAACCTGCCGGGGCCGGCGAACTGGATTGGGCGCACGGTCGCCGTCCGGGTCGCCCGGTCCGGACCGCACAGCGTATGGGGCGAGCCGACCGAATTGCGAGCCGAGGCGGGATTGACAGAGGGGGCCACGGCGCCTAGCGTGTAGTCATCATGCAAATCGAAATGACGATCAAAGGGCTGATGGTCGACCCGGACACGAACATGCCGATCGTGATCCTCCGGGACAAGGACGGGCAGCGCGTCCTGCCGATCTGGGTCGGCCTGTTCGAGGCCAATGCGATCGCCCTGCAGATCGAGAACGTCTCGACGCCCCGGCCGATGACGCACGACCTGCTCAGGAACGTGATTGCCGACCTGAAGGCTACCGTCCAGAAGATTGTCGTCTGTGACCTGCAGGAGAACACGTTCTACGCCCTGATCTACCTCGGCCTCAACGGGGAGACCGTCGCGATCGACGCCCGCCCGAGCGACGCCATCGCACTGGCCCTCCGCACGAAGGCGCCCATCTTCGTTGAGGACGCCGTCATCGACAACGCGAAGACGGTCAACGTGACGTCCGACAAGAGCGACGCCGAGCGGCTCCACAAGTGGCTCGAAAGCCTCGATCCCGACGACCTCGGCCGTTACAAGATGTAGTTCGGACCCCACGCACGATTCAGGGGCCGAGCCCTCAAACGGGCCACGCAGTTCGGCCCTCTCCCGCTTGATCGCCTTCCCGCCACGACCCGCTCCAAGCCGTTCCCAGCCCCGCCCGACGACAAAAATTGACAGACCCCCGGCCGCTCTCTACAATCGCCTTCCAACCACCCTTTCCGATGATCGTCGCAATCACCAATCAAAAAGGGGGCGTGGGGAAGACCACCACGGCCATCAACCTTGCGGCAGCCCTGTCGCTGCGGGGCAAGCGTACGCTGCTGATCGACCTCGATCCGCAGGCGAACAGCACCATGTCCTTCCTGGACATGCAGCAGGTGACCCAGAGCGTCTACGACGCCATCTCGGAACCCTCCGTCGCGCTGAAGGACATCATCCGCCAGACCGGCCTGGAGAACCTGGCCGTCGCCCCCTCGCGCATCGCCCTGGCGAAGCTCGAGGCCAAGCTGGTGGGAGAGATGGACGCCCACTTCCGTCTCAAGGACAAGCTCGACGCCCTCAACGGCGAATACCCGAACGTCGTCATCGATTGCCCCCCGACACTCGGCCTGCTGACCGTCAACGCGCTGGTCGCGGCGACGCACCTCCTCATTCCGATCCAGTCGTCGTACTTCGCCCTGGAAGGGACCGACGACCTGCTCGAAACCATCGAGAAGGTGAGGGCGCGTCCCAACCCCGCGCTCCGCATCCTGGGCGTGGTCATCACGATGCACGACCGGCGGACCGCCCTCGCGCGTGACATCCGGGAACAGATCCAGAAGGTGTTCGGGAGCAAGGTCTTCAAGACCGTCATCACCAAGAGTGTCCGGCTCGAAGAAAGCCCGGCCTACAAGGAATCCATCTTCACGTTCGCGCCTGACTCCAGCGGCGCGACCGAGTACTACCGTTTGTGCGAGGAGGTCATCGACCGTGCCTAGACGAGGACTGCCGTCCACGATGGCCATGCGACACGACGAGCACTACGTCGACGCACTGGCGGCTTCGGCCGGTGCGCCCGTGGGCCGCATGGTCCCCATCGATCAGATCGACCCCAATCCCAACCAGCCGCGGCAGGTCATGGGAGATCTGTCGGAGCTGATTGCCTCGATTACCGAGAAGGGGGTCATCGAACCGCTGGTCGTCCGGCAGCGTGGCGACCGCTACCAGATCATCGCCGGCGAGCGTCGGTATCAGGCGTCCGTGCAGGCCGGCCTCCGGGAACTCCCGGTAGTCATTCGCGAAGTCGATGACACCGAAGTCATCGAGCTCGCGCTCATCGAGAACCTCCAGCGCAAGGACCTGACCCCGTTCGAAGAAGCCGAGGCGCTCTACAGCCTGGCGGACCGGTGCGGATACACCCACGAGGACCTGGCGCGGCGCCTGGGGAAGTCTCGCACGTCGGTAACCGAGTCCCTGGCGCTGATGTCCATGCCCGACGAAGTGCGCACCCTTTGTCGGCTGGCCGACATTTCATCTAAATCACTGCTTTTACAGATAGTTAGGCAGGAATCACCGCAGAAAATGACCGCCCTGATTGAGAAAATCGCCAGCCAGGGCGGCGCCACGCGACAGCAACTGCGAGAGGCCACGTCCAAGCCGAAGGCCGGCCGACCGAAGCACTACGTCTTCGCGTACCGACCGCCAACCAAGCTGTTCAACCTGAAACTGAGCTTCAACAAGCACAAGGTCGAACGCGACGAGATCATCCAGGCCCTCGAGGCCATACTCGAGGACCTCCGCCAGGCCTAGTCCCGCCTCCGCAGCCGCCCCACGACCTACGACGCGAGCCAGGCAAGACCGCGTGGGCCGACACAAATCGGCCCACGCCCCGACGGCCGGACCGCGATCCGGAGAGCCCAGATCCAACCAGGGCACCGCCAGCACGCCGCTGACACAACCATCCCGGATGGCACGCGCAGATCGGATCGCTGGAGCGAACCGACCGCCGTGCGTGTCAGGATCCGGTGGACAAGACACGACGCGGAGCACGGCGCTCATCGGAGCGAGCCGCAAATCGCACTAGGCGTCAAACCGGACGAGGCCATGGCCGCCGTCCGGATTCAGGCGTCCAGAACGGCAACCGGTAGCTATTGGAGAGAGAGAGAGAGCTCGCGCGGAGGCGGGACCGAGGACCACCCAGGGCGCTTTCGAGGCGGCGCCCGACCGTTTGGTTAACATAACATACATTATCAGACCCACTGGATATTCCACGGGAAAGTGGCCTGTGGATGGATTGTGGAAGCCGTTTGCGGGCGGATTACGGTGAGTGCCGCTGACGCGCGGATGAATCGGCGGGAATGACGGGCCGGGCCGTATCCGTCGGCCCGGCGCCGGTCTCAGGCGGTCCAGTTGAGCGCTTCGAAGCGGTCGTCCGGCACGGTCGTCTCGATGGGACGATGGGACGGATGGCGCTCGAGTTCGACGCCCCGGGCATCGTGCACGGCCACGAAGAACGAGACCGGCCGACCGCCCTCGCGCGAGCCGACCACGTCGAGGGGAACCCGGATCTCCAGGATGGAGCCGGCGACCGCGCGGACGCCGTCGACGGGCCGCGGGGCCCAGTCGGCCTGCTGGTCCAGCCGCTCCAGCACCAGAATCGACAGCTCGTGCCCGTCGCCAGACCGGAGAATGATCCGCAGGCGGTCGGGATCCAGGAAGACCAGCGAGAACGCCAGCCCCTCGCCGAGCAGTTCGCTGACCGGGCGTCCCCCGTCCAGGCGGACGAACAGAGACTCTCGATCGAACCCGAACCGGATCTGGCTCAGGGCGGCGGCCGACCGCTCGGCCTGGTGCATCGCACCGATGGTCTGCTGGACCTCCAGGCTGCCCGCCCCCATCCATTCGAAGTAGCTCGATTCTTCCCCGTCCATCACGGGCGACAGGAGGCCCGTGGGTTCGGTCTCGGCCGGCGCGGGCGCACCAGCGGAGATGTTGCTCACGAACAGCTCGTCGGGCACCGGCTGGTCCAGGAGCCGATACACGTTGCGCAGGTGGCGGCGGAAGAGCTCGTCGAAGGCGAGGTCGTGGTCCGA
>JBFWWU010000043.1:0-4190 GCA_050246015.1 Phycisphaerales bacterium | reverse complement strand
GGGTTCTGGGGGGCCGCGTGGAATCACGACTACCCCCGTGCCGAGCGGCACCTCTCGCGCATCCTCCGGGAACTGACCTACGTCGACGCCAAGGTCGAGGAGACGCAGTTGCTCACGCTCGATGACCCTGCGCTCTTCCGGTACCCGGTGGCGTTCATGTGGGAGCCCGGCTTCTGGACCATCACCAGCGCCGAAGCCGAGGCGTTCCGGGCCTATCTCCTCAAAGGGGGCTTCGCGGTCTTCGAGGACTTCGACGGACCGACGCAGTGGGCGAACTTCGAGGCCCAGATGCGCCGCGTGCTGCCGGATGCGCGGTTCGTGCCGCTCGACCGAGCGCATCCGATCTTCAGGTCCTTCTTCGAGATCCGCGACATCGACGCGATCGTGCATCCCATGACGGGCCAGCGGCCGCGGTATCTCGGGGTGTTCGAGGACAACGATCCGGCCAAACGCCTGATGATCGTGGCCAACTTCGACAACGACGTGCCGGAGTACTGGGAGTGGTCGGGGGAGGGGCTCTTTCCCTTCGACACCTCGAACGAGGCGTACAAGCTCGGTGTGAATTACACCATCTACGCCTTCACGCACTGAGCGGCCGGGTAGGGCATCCAGCCGCGTACAAACCTCTCTCAGGGAGTCTTCAGTCTGCCGAGCAGCGGACTTCGCGTGCGGCGATTTACCTGTAAATCATTGACCTGACGTGGATTGATCCCGTGGTATCCCGATTGCTCCGTCGATCGGCGTGAAACCGATTCCCATCCCGACCACCTACGACGAACCCACGGTGATGTGGCGCATGAAGCGGAGCGACGGCCTGACGACCCATGCCGTCATCGGGACCGACGCGGGCGCCGCGTGGGCGATGTGGTTTCTGAACGGCAGCGTCGTCGGCGTCCGGAAGTTCGACGACCTGGCCGGGGCCTACGAGTGGACGGAGCGGCTCCAGTTCCAGAACTGGACTGTCGGCTGGCGCCTCGCCGCGGACGACGATGCCCGTTCGGCGGGACCGAATCGCTGACGATCGCGGCGTCTCAGTGATGGTCCGAACGATCATCGCCCGCTGACGGTCCGGCGGGCCGTGGGCCCGGGGCCAGCACCGCCATGACCAGCAGCCGTGCGCCGCTGTCGTTGCGAACGCCGTGCGGCACGCCGTCGGGCGCCACCATGAGCTGACCGGCCCGCATCGGCAGTTCGCGCCCTTCCAGCAGGAAGCTGCCTTCTCCTTCAACCACGTAGTAGAGCTTGTCCATCCCCGCGTGCGCGTGGAGCGCGTGCGACTGGCCCGGTTCGAAGCAATTCAGCCCCACGAGCAGATGAGGTGAGGCGAACAGCGTCGCCTTGCCCATCTTGTCGGAACGCCACGAGGCCTCCTCGGCCGGAGTGATCACGCGCGGGTGCGTCATGGCCGTACAGCCTACCACCCTCCGTTGTATCGTTCTGGGCGGCGCGCCGGCGCGTGCATCCTGGAGGATCTTTCATGAGTCGAGTGCGAGTGCTGGTGGGAACCCGAAAAGGAGCGTTCATCCTCACGGCCGACGGGACGCGTCGGGACTGGGAGGTGAGCGGTCCGCACTTCGGGGGGTGGGAGATCTATCACCTGAAAGGGTCGCCGGTGGATCCGGATCGCTTGTATGTATCGCAGGGCAGCGGCTGGTTCGGCCAGTTGATGCAACGGTCCGACGATGGCGGCCGGACGTGGACGCCGGTCGGCAACCAGTTCGCCTACGCCGGCGAGACCGGGACGCACCAGTGGTACGACGGCACCCCGCATCCCTGGGAGTTCAAGCGCGTCTGGCACGTGGAGCCGTCCCTCACGGATCCGGACACGGTGTTCGCGGGCGTCGAGGACGCCGCGATGTTTCGAACGACAGATGGTGGACGGACGTGGCACGAGCTGCCGGGGCTGCGCGGCCACGGCACCGGATCGCTCTGGCAGCCGGGCGCGGGCGGCCTGTGCCTGCACACGATTCTGCTCGATCCCAGCCGGCCGCAGCGGATGTTCGTGGCGATTTCGGCCGCCGGCGCCTTCCGGAGCGACGATGGCGGGGGCACGTGGACGGCAATCAATCGCGGGCTCAGGTCGGAGGGGATCCCCGACGCGGATGCGGAGGTGGGCCACTGCGTCCACCGCATCGCGATGCATCCGTCCCGTCCGGACGTCCTCTTCATGCAGAAGCACTGGGACGTCATGCGCAGTGACGATGGGGGGGACCACTGGCGCGAGATCAGCGGGAACCTCCCCACGGACTTCGGGTTCCCGATCGACGTGCACGCACACGAGCCGGAGACCATCTACGTCGTGCCGATCACGAGCGATTCGCTCCACTATCCCCCCGACGGCGCGTTGCGCGTCTACCGGAGCCGCACCGGGGGCGAGCAGTGGGAGCCCCTCACGAACGGCCTTCCGCAACGCGACTGCTACGTGAACGTCCTGCGGGATGCGATGGCGGTGGATCGACTGGACAGCTGCGGCGTCTATTTCGGGACGACCGGGGGGCAGGTCTACGCGTCACCGGACGGAGGCGACCACTGGACCGCGATCGTGCACGATCTGCCGCCGGTCCTCGGCGTGGAGGTCCAGACGCTCCCATGACCATCCGGGTCGAGCTCCCGTGGCACCTCAGGAACCTCGCGCACGTCCAGGGCGAGGTCGTGGTGGCGGTGCAGGGGCCGGCGACCCTGGGCGCGATCCTCGACGCCGTCGAGGCAACCTATCCGGTGCTGCGCGGGACGATCCGCGAGTACGGGACCGGGCGGCGGCGCCCGTACCTGCGGTTCTTCGCGTGCGAGCGCGACCTGTCGCACGAAGCGATGGACACCCCGGTGCCCGACGACGTCGCGTCCGGGCGCGAGCCCTTTCTCGTGGTCGGCGCCATGTCCGGGGGCTAGCCGGTTGGAGGCCTGCGGCCCGCCGCGCCAGGCGCGTCACATCAGGCCGGGCGGGCAGGGGCGCGACAGCAGGTACGGCTGGTCGCGGAGTTCCCGGCCCAGGCGGGCGTGGCGCTGCCGCCAGGCCTCGAAGTGGCGGGCCAGGGTGTGGAGCAGCTGCGCCTTGATGGGCGTGGGCGCCTGTGATGCCGCGCGCTCGAAGAACCCCGCACCGAGCTCCGCATACCAGCGGATGTTGTGGCGCCGCCGCATCTGATCCTCGAAGAACCCGGCCATGAGGAGGCACTGGGCGGCCGCCGTCTCCATGAGCGTGCTGTCGTACCGCGACGTCTCGTCGAGCACGAACTGATCGAACACCGTCGTCAGCGTGGAGGGGGCGGGCATCTCGAAGCCGGTGGACGTCGAGACCTGGGCAAAGTGCGCGAGCACGCTGGCGTTGTACAGCAGTTCCTGCTGATCGACCTCGGACTCCGAGACATCCTTCAAGCCGAGAAAGAAGAACTCGAGTGTCTGCCGATGATCGCTCGCGAGCAGTTCGTCCAGTGGGCCCATGGCTCCTCCGGGTCACCCGCTCGCTGAGAACCCTGAGCGGGTGCCTGAAGGGCAAATCGGCAAGTCGCGTGCCATCCTGCAATCGCGGCGCACCCGCGAAATTCGGGGCCGTCACTGGAGATTCCTGGGGCCGGCTGTCCCGACCGCATGACAGAAACGTCAGCGTCAGGGCCCGCTCCGACGAGCTGGTCGCGAGCTCATGGTATTCTCCTCAACTCTCATCAACCAAGCCGAGGTGTCATGGTCCTGACCAAGTCCGAGCTCATTGCCACACTCCAGAACGAGGTGCGCGTCCTGCAGCATCTCATCACGAAGATCGATCCATCGATGCTCGCCTATCGCCCCACGCCCAAGCAGCGCAGCACGCTCGAACTGCTGCAGTACCTGACGATCATGGGGCCGCAACTCATCATGGCGGCCAAGAAGGGGAGCTTCGACATCGAGGGATGGGGCGCGGCCGTGAAGGAAGCGAACGCCCGTGACTTCGCCCAGACGACCGCCGCGCTCGCGGCCCAGCGGGACGTGTACGCGTCGCTGCTCGGCGACATGACGGACGCCGACTTCCGCACCGAGGTGGAGATGTTCACGGGCAAGACCTCCCGGGGACAGTTCATCGTGAACATGGTGATCGGGGGGCACGCCGCCTACCGGACGCAGCTCTTTCTGTATCTGAAGTCCTGCGGACGCGAGGAACTCGGCACGTCCAACCTGTGGGGCGGCATGGACCCGCAGCCCCGGAACTAGTCACC
>JBFWWU010000042.1:0-4513 GCA_050246015.1 Phycisphaerales bacterium | reverse complement strand
TGCGCCGGCTGAAGTGGGCGACCCGGCACGCCGGCGTCGAGCGGCCGGGCACTTCGCCCGCGCCGCCGCGTCCCGCCCCCCCCACCCCCCCCCGCCCGGCGCGATCGCGCCCGGCACGAACCCGGGGAATGACGCGAGACTATTTCTTGCCGGTGGCGTCCGTACCCGAGCCCGTGTCCGGAGCCTCCTTGTCCGGTGCCGCCTTGTTGACCGCGGCGGGATCGAGTTCGATCGACGCCGAGTTGATGCAGTACCGCAGGCCTGTCGGCGCCGGCCCGTCCGTGAACACGTGCCCCAGGTGTGCGCCGCAGCGCGCGCAGGTCACTTCGGTGCGCACCATCCCGTGGCTGGTGTCAACCGACTCGTCCACCCTGCTTTCTTCCAGCGGCGTGAAGAAACTCGGCCAGCCACACTCGGAATCGAACTTGGAGTCGGAGGTGAAGAGTTCCATCCCGCAGGCGGCGCAGCGGTACGTGCCCGCGGTCTTGGTATTCCAGTACTTGCCGGTGAAGGCTCGCTCGGTCCCTTTTTCACGCATGACGTAGTACTGCTCGGGCGTGAGCAGCGCGCGCCATTCTTCGTCGGTGCGCACCACCTTGTCGTTGGGGGTTGGATGACCTGATGCTGGGTCCTGCCATGTCATGGCGCTGGGCTCCGGTTTGGGGGGATTGGCAGCGGGATCACCGGCCCCGCGCGGCGTGTCGCCCGCCCGCTTCGGAGCCGCGGAGTCGCTTCGATCCGAACAGCACGCCGAAGCGAATGTGACGGCGAACAGAATGAAACATGACGTGATGCGTGGTGCTCGGCGCACGGAGTTCTCCGATCGGTGAGTGGCTGTGTACGTTCCCAGGTTGTACGAACCGGCGGAGCCCCTCGTTCTATTCCGGTGCTCCAACCGCTTTTGATGCCGGATGCCGGGGCGCGGTGACACCCGATTCGGAGGCTGGCCGGGTCGCCGGCGCGTCGCCGGAATGAACTCGCTTCTGGACCACCAGCATGAGGATGGCGCCGACGACGGCGACCAGCCCGCAGAGCCACTGCGCCGCCGTCAGTTCCTCCTGGAACTGCGAGTGAAGAAAGTACGTGGATGCGACGGCGACCAGCAGGGGTTGAAGTTGGACGATCCCGGAGGAGAGGGCGACGCCGAGTCGTGCGATGCTGATGTAGTAGAAGACGTGCCCCAGCGCGATGCCGATGATCGCGGATAATCCGACCAGCGCGATCCGGGCGGGGGAGAGATCCAGCAGGGTCGCCCCCGCCGATGGGGCCAGGGAGATCATCATGACGACCATCGCGATGCCGGTGTACTGGCAGATCGCCGCGAACGCGGCGACGGGGTTCACGCCGTGCATGTACTTGCGCACCGACAGGGCGTACCCGGCAAAGAGGGCACCGGAGAGGATGGCGAGCAGGCCACCGAACTGGGTCGCCTGCGCGTCGGTGAACTCGAACCCGAGGACCGCCGGGGGCACGATCTGGGCATGGGCGCCGGCGTCCGGTGGGGCGAGCATCATGGTGCCGACGGCCCCCACGAACACGGACGCCAGCGCGAGCAGGAACACGCCGGAGCGGAGCACGCGCCGTTCAGAGGGGAACATCACGTACGCGCCGACCGCGACGAAGAGGATCTGCGTCCGCAGCCCGAACGTCATCAACCCGGGCTTGATGAAATACGGGACCCAGGCAAAGCACGTCTGGCCCGCGACGTTGAAGATCGACGGCACGACCGCCGCTCTCCAGATACCCCGGGGCAGCGTCCGGCGCCGGGCGAGCACGATGATCAGCGGGACCCACAGCACCGCCGAGAACCCGTAGCGCCACCCGTTAGCGGTCCACGCGCCGATGTCGCGGGCGAAATCGCGCAGGAACAGCGGCACGCTGGACCACCCCAGGAGCGTGAGGAAGATGGTGAGCAGGCCCAGCGGCGAGAGGGCCGAAAGCCGTTGTGGGTCGGCGGAGTGGGCCACGATTCAAAGAAGGGCGCGGGTGAAGTCTGACCAGCCGCGCCTCGGCGGCGCGATGCGGCGCCCGCCCGGCGGGCACGTGCCGCATCGTACGCCGCCCTAGACCGTTATCCGCCTTTAGGCGCCCAGTCGTCGCCTCAGCACGACGATCCCGCCGATCGGCACCATCACCGCGACGGCCAAGAGGCCCCAGGTGGAAAGCGCCGGGATCGGTGCCGCGGGACACGGCGCGGTGTTCGGCCCCACCTGCACCGTGATGACATTGTTGTCTTCGCTGAACTCCGAGTATTGATTGAAAGGATCGATCATCACCGTGACGATGTAGATCGCGTCAGGGCCGTCTGTTTTCGGCTTCTCCTTGGTGATCTTGGGCGTGGGGCCTGGGCTGCACTGGCAGTTCGCGGTGGTCGGGATGCAGATGGCCTCCACGGTCACGTCTTGCGACTGGGTGCCCTTGGTGACCCGCAGGATCCAACTTTCGCAGGTGCCGGTGCACGGATCGGTCCCCGAGCACGTGCCGGGATTGGCGGGCTTGAACCATCGACAGATCTGTTCGTCTTCCACGGTGCCGCCCGGGCTCGTGATGCTGATCAGCACCGGGACCTGGATCTCGGGCGGATTCATGCCGAAGTCCGGCGTGTACTGCAGGTCGAACCCGAGTCGGAACTGATCCGTCCCGACGTTGCAGACATCCAGGCTCACGACCCGGAAATCCAGCGGCTGTCCCGCCGCGGCGCTCATCAGAATCCAACTTCCCGCTGCGGCGGATAGCACCGCGCAGCGACGCATCATCGCACGCCGAAACATGATGTGGCCTCCTCTTTGAGTCCCAGGCGCGAGATCGATCGCGACGGTGGAGCGAAACGTTCGTTCACGTCGCCGCGACGACCGCCTCAACCTGCGAAACTACAGATCAGAGGCAAGCGATTCAAGCGAAATTGTCGATGGCCGCGTGTTTCTCCGGGGAGCGATTCGCACGTCGTCTGGTTGCCTGCCCTGTTGTGGCTGGAAAGCGGACAGGTTGCCTGGAGGCATTCCAATTCCCTACCGAGCGAGCCGGGATCGGCGCGTCACCCCGCGGGACTATGGTTGGATGTCATGACGACACACGACTTTCAGACCGGCGAGGCATTTGCCCGCTCGCTCGACGCCGCCGACTCGCTCGCGGGGTATCGCGCCCAGTTCGCGATACCGACGATGGGCGCGATCGCCGGCATCGATGCCGGCGCGGCGGCACGTTCCGGCGCCGGCGAAGCGTGCATCTACCTCACGGGCAACTCGCTGGGGTGCATGCCCCGGGCGGCCCGCGACGCGGTGACGCAGGAACTCGACGACTGGGAACGGCTGGGGGTCGAGGGGCACCTGCACGGGCGGCACCCGTGGCTCCCCTACCACGAGTTCATGCGCCAGACCGGCGCGCGGCTCGTCGGCGCGCTCCCGCACGAAGTCGTCATGATGAACTCACTGACGGTGAACCTGCACCTGCTGATGGTCTCGTTCTACCGCCCGACCCGGGAGCGATTCAAGATCGTGATCGAGGACTCGGCGTTCCCGTCGGACTCCTACGCGGTCGCGAGCCAGGCGGCGTTCCACGGGCTTGACCCGGCCCGGGCCATCGTTCGACTCAAGCCCCGGGAGGGCGAGCACACGCTGCGTGATGACGACATCCTGTCGGTGATCGATCGCGAAGGAGCCTCGATCGCGCTGGTGATGCTGGGTGGGGTGAACTACCTGACGGGTCAATGGTTCCGCATGGAACGCATCACGGGCGCGGCGCGCGCGAAGGGGTGCGTCGTGGGGTGGGATTTGGCGCACGCCGCGGGGAACGTGCCGCTGAGGCTGCATGACTGGGGGGTCGATTTCGCGGCGTGGTGCTCGTACAAGTACCTCAACGCGGGCCCGGGGGCGATCGCGGGGGCGTTCGTGCATGAGCGGCACACGAGGGTCGCGCCGGCGGCATCGATGCCGCGCTTCGCGGGATGGTGGGGGAACGATCCCGCGACGCGGTTCAAGATGGGGCCGACCTTTGAACCGGTGGCGAGCGCGGACGCTTGGCAACTCTCCAATCCGCCGATCCTCTCGCTGGCGCCGCTGCGGGTGTCGCTGGAGATCTTCGACCGGGCGGGCATGGCCGCGCTGCGCGTCAAGGCGGAGCGACTGACGGGGTACCTGGAATGGCTGCTGGTCGGGGAGGGCGCGCGGGGGGGCGAGACGATGCGGGGAAAGGGGACGGGGTTTGAGATCATCACGCCGACGGAGCCGGAGCGGCGCGGGTGTGCGCTGTCGATCGCGATCCGTCCCGCCGGGGGTGGATCGGTGAACGGGAAGGAGTTCACGGCGAAACTGCGATCGCGCGGGGTGGTGTGCGATTTTCGGGAACCGAATGTGATCCGAGCCGCGCCGGTCCCGCTGTACAACACGTTCATGGACGTGTGGCGGTTTGCGAAGGTGCTGCGGGAGGTATGCGACGGGTGAGGCGCGATCGGCGGCGCTGAGGGGTGGTGAGGGGGCGTCCGGCATCGGTCTGGCGAGCCCGGCTCGTAAGCGCG
>JBFWWU010000041.1:0-4673 GCA_050246015.1 Phycisphaerales bacterium | reverse complement strand
GGGACGGCAGGGGCGTGCGATCCTGACGGAACTACAGAAGTTGAGCGCGGCGCGGGTGGCGAGCGTGTGCGATACGGACGCCTCGCGGCTGGAATCGGGGCTGAGGCGGACACAAGGGGCCAGCGGGACGGCGGAGTACCGCGCGATGCTGGACAACAAGGAGATCACTGGGGTGATCATCGCGACGCCGACGCATCTGCACAAGCAGGTCGCGCTGGATGCGATCGCGGCGGGGAAGCACGTGTACTGCGAGGGGCCGCTGGCGCACACGGTGGAGGACGCCCGGGCGATGGCGCAGGCGGCGACGCGGGCCAAGACGGTCTTCGCGGTCGGGCACGAGGCGCGAGCGAACCCGGTGTACAAACTGGCGCGGACGTTCTACAAGACCGACGCGTTCCGGGACCTGATCTCGATGTACGCGCAGCACCACCAGAAGAACTCGTGGCGCATCACGGCATCGGACCCGGCGCGCGACAAGGAGATGAACTGGCGGCTGGATCCCGGCGTGTCGCTCGGGCTGGCGGGCGAACTCGGGTCGCACCAGTTCGACGTGTATCACTGGTGGCTCGGGGCGTACCCGACATCGGTCCGCGGACACGGCGCGATCCGACTCTACACCGAGGACGGACGCACGGTGCCGGACACGATCGCGTGCGACTTCGGGTTTGAATCCGGAGCGCGGCTGCACTACCAGGCGACGCTGGCGAACTCGTACATGGGCCGGCATGAGGTGTTCTTCGGGTCCAACTCGGCGTTCAAGCTCGCGTGGACGCACGGGTGGATGTTCAAGGAAGCCGATGCGCCGACGCAGGGGTGGGAGGTCTACGCGAACCGGCAGCAGTTCCACAGCGATGAGGGGATCACGCTGATCGCGGACGCGACGAAGCTGGCATCGCAGGGGAAGTTGAAGGAGGGTGTCGGACTGCCGAACTCGCCGCTGTATTACTCGCTGGAGGCGTTCCTCAGGAGCGTGATCGAGGGGACGCCGGCGGCGTGCAACGCGGAAGAAGGGGCGAGGACGGCGATTGTGTCGATCGCGGCGAGCCGGTCGGTGACGGGGGGCTCCGCGGTGGCGATTGCTCCGAAGGACCTGGCGGTGTGATGGCGGGCGGTGGCGCGGATTCTGCGCAAGCGGGCGGGGGGAGCGGCCAGTGTGCTCGCGCAACAACGACGTTTGGACGGGGGACGAGCGCCGACGCACGAAGGGCCGCTGGGCAGGACGATGATGGGTCGTGTGCGGCGTACTGGGCATCGCGCGAGCCGTGGGGAATCGCGTCCCGCTGACGGATGTGGCGGTGTCGCGGCTGCGCGACCTGATGAGTCATCGCGGGCCGGATGGGTGCGGGGTGTGGCGGCGCGAGCACGTCGTGCTGGCGCATCGGCGTCTTGCGGTGATCGACCGGACGGGGGCGGGGGCGCAGCCGTTCGTGTCGCACGACGGACGATACGCGCTTGTTTATAACGGCGAGTTGTACAACGACGCAGAACTGCGGTCGGAGCTCGCTGGCGACGGGTGGGCTGGGGGATTCCGGACGGCGTGCGACACGGAGACGGTGCTGGCCGCGCTGATTCACTGGGGCGCGGCGGCGCTGGAGCGGCTGCGGGGGATGTTCGCGCTCGGGTTCGTCGATCTGTCGGAGAACCGATTGCTGCTGGCGCGCGACCCGATGGGAGTGAAGCCGCTGTACTTTCACCTGCACCGGTGTGAGTCGGGGTGCGGCGAAGTGATCTTCGCGAGCGAGCCGGGGGCGATCCTGGCGCATCCGGCGGTGTCGGTGGTTCCGGATCTGCTGGCGGTCAGCGCCTATTTGAGCACGATACGAACGACGGTGGGGAACAACACGCTGTTCGCGGATGTTCGAACGCTGCGCCCCGGGGAAGCGTTGACGGCGGACCTTTCGGGGCGCGGGGCCGGGCGGGCGGCGGCCGGGGATATCGGAATTAGCGTGGAGCGATACGGGCGAGTCGGAAGAGAACGGGGACGTGGGGTGACCGCGGGGGGCGGCGCGGGCGAGGTGGTTCGAGCCGCGGTGGAGGATTCGGTGCGGCGGCATCTTCGCGCGGACGTGCCGGCGTGCCTGCTGCTGAGCGGGGGGCTTGACAGTTCGATCATCGCGAGCTGCGCGGCGGGGCAGGTCGCGGCGCGCGACGACCTGCGAACCTACTGCGCCGGCGCGCGCGGCGAGGAGGCAGAGGGAGACGACTTTGAGTGGGCGGCGGTGATGGCGTCGCATGTCGGGGCCTCGCACCATGAAGCGGCGGTGGACGAGCGCCTGTTCGGTGAGCGATGGGCGGAGATGGTGGATGCAATGGGCGTGCCGCTGGGGACGCCGAACGAGGTGGCGATCAATCACGTCGCGCGGCTGCTGAGGAGCCAGGGGAACGTAGTGGCGCTGAGCGGGGAAGGGGCGGACGAACTGTTTGGCGGATACGAGGAGCCGATGCGGCTGGCGTGGCAGTTTGAACAGGCTCGGCGGTGCGGGGGCGGGGACGGCGGGGGTCCGGACCCGGGACTGCACCAACTCCAGAGCGCGTCGTGGGTCCCGATCGAAGCCAAGCCGGCGGTGCTCAATGAGTCGGTGTGGGGGGGGCTGGAGGATGACGCGGCGCTGCGGGGGTTTTATCGGGCGGAGTTCGCCGCGATCGAGCGTGAGGTGCCGCGGGATGACCGCGACCGGCCGATCGAGCCGCTGGAGGCGCACCTGCGGTTTCTGCGGGCGGTGAATCTGCCGGGGCTGCTGGGGCGTCTGGACAGCGCGACGATGCTGGAGTCGGTGGAGGGGCGGACGCCGTTTGCGGATCGGGTCATTGCATCGCTCGCGGAGTCGCTTCCGATGCGGTGGAAGTACCAGCCGGCGGAAGGGAGAGGTGACGAGGCAGAGGGGCGTGACGCGCGGGTTGGCACGCAGACGAATCGGATGAGCGCGTCCAAAAGGGTGCTGCGCGAGGCGTTTGCGTCGAACGTGCCTGAGTCGATTGTGCAGCGGCCCAAGGCGAGTTTCCCGGTGCCGTTCCAGCGCTGGATGGGGGCGCAGGCGCCGCGGCTGCGGACATCGGCGCTGGCACGAGAACTGTTCACGAAGGCGGCGATCGAACGAGTCGCGGCGGATCCGGGTTCGTGCTGGCGCGCGGCGTGGCCGATGATCAACCTGGCGCTGTGGGGGGAGCGATGGTGGGGGTAGGACGCGGCGGCCGGGCGTTAGTGATCATCGGTGTCGTAGGGCGTGCCGCTGCGATTCCGGGGAATGGACCTGGCGATCTCGACGCCGCCCTGGCGTGGACCGGGCGCGGGCATGGCATCGGCGGGGTTGACGGAGGAATCGTCGGCGACATCGATGGGGCCGGCTTCGGGGATCTTGGAGGTGGCGGGGGCGGCGCCGCGCCGGGCGTTGACGGCGGCCTGGGCGCGCAGGCGGCGGGTCTTGGCGTCGGCGATCGAGTGGTTGGTCATCGACCACCGGGCCATGTGCTGCAACTGGAACAGGCAGTAGACGAGATAGAACTCCGGGGCGACGACGAAGAACATCAGCAGGGCGTAGACGAGGCTGGCCCAGAACGCGCCCATCAGGATGGCTTGGGTATAGGAGTTGACGACGTGGAGGGTCGCGAGGAAGGCGGCGGCGCCGATCATCCACGCGCAGGTGCGGAACCGGGACCCGACCTCGTCGTCGCCCCAGAAGGCGACGTTGGAGAGATACACGCAGAACCAGATGAGGCCGAGCATGGCGCCCAGCACGGAAGCGGCGGCGAGCCAGAGGAGCGCCTCGGGGGGCGTGACCAGTTGACGCAACTGGAAGGCGTACAGGCCCGTGCACAGGGGGGCGACGATCCAAAGGAGCTGGGTGAGGCGCGAGGCCCAGCGAAGCCCGCGCCACTCCTTGCGCGGGTCGATCTGGGTCGTGGGCATGACGGGCCGGGGCTGGGTGGTGAGGACGACGCCGATGGTCCAGATGAGCCCAAGTCCGAGCTTGAAGACGGAGAGGGCCAGGAGGCCGCGCCCGCTGAAGATGATGGCGACGACGACGAGGGTGAGCAGGCCGATGGCGGAGAGGAAGAGCATGATGCTGCCCATCGCGAGGCCGGCGAGCCAGGTTTTGGGAGCGTGGATGAGAGAATCGGAGTAGCGGGGAACGTCCTTGCGTTTGGCGGCGATTTTTCGGCCGCACTCGGGGCAGACGCCGTCGGCCCGGATTCCCTTGAGGTTATACCCGCAGTTCACGCATTCGCGGTCGTCCAGGATGGTGAAGGGGGAACCGGCGCGGAGGGATTGCGGATCGATGGGGGACATTTAGATAATGGTACCGAGAGCCGGGGTTTCCGCCGCAGGCGGGAGAAGGGAGCGGACGGTGCCGGCCCTACGATTTGGTGCTGGAGTCAGCAGGAACACTCGGCATGACAGCGCTGCGGACGTGGATACAGGCGAGGAGCACGACGGGGCCGACCCGGAGCCTGTCGGATTGGAACTTCGAGGATTCGAAGAAGCTGATCGTGATCATCGGGGTGCTGATCGTGGTGCTGGTCGCGTGCGGGGGCGTGCTGATGTATCTGCGGCGCAAGACGCACGAACGGGAATCGTCGCTGGCGTCGCCGGGGACGGTGATGGAGGAACTGCGTCGGCTGCGGAAGCAAGGGGTTCTGAGCGAGCGGGAATACGAGGCGAGCCGGCGTGCGGC
>JBFWWU010000040.1:0-5566 GCA_050246015.1 Phycisphaerales bacterium | reverse complement strand
CAGAAGGGCATGATGGTGGTGGAGAAGCTGGAGGGGATGCGTCTTGGGAAAGCGGCGGGGATCGTGCGCGACGGCGTGGACGAGACGCTGGAATACATGAAGTTCCCGCGTGAGCACTGGCGGTGCATCCGGACGAACAACCCGCTGGAGCGGCTCAACCGCGAGGTGCGGCGTCGGACGCGGGTGGTGGGCGCGTTCCCGGACGGGGAGTCGGCGCTCATGCTGGTGGCGGCGCGTCTGCGGCATGTGGCGGGGACGCGGTGGGGACTGCGGCGGTATCTGGACATGACTCGGCTGACGGAGCCGGCGTTGACGGAGCAGTCGATGGATGCGAGCGTGATGGAATCGACGGCGGCCGCGTGAGCCGCCCGGCTGCTGAGGCTTCGCCCTCCGGGCTCAGCCTCAGCAGCGTGCCCCCTTCCTGCGGAGACCCTCTTGTCCAATGTGCGCAACTTGACAGACACTACCCACGAATGTGCTTCGCCGAATCACGCCGCCCGGTGGTACGAGCGGAGTATGCCTCCCAACCGCTCGCGGCATTCAACTCGCGTCGCCGGAACCTTGCTCGGCTCACCGTCGATGAGCCGGTTGCCGAGCCCCTGATGGTTGCGCTCGAGGTGGTAATGTTCGATGTAGGATTCGATGGCTCGCCGCAAATGCCGCTCGCCGATCGGGATGAACTTCGACAGGCACGCCGCGAGAAGCACGGCCAGAGCCTGAAGAATCGGGTGCATGGCGTAAACTATCTGGCCGAAGCGAGATGCTCGCTACCTTCACGTCTGAACTGGTAGCGCGCACTGTGGCAGGATTTGGCACATTCTGCGGTGTTGTGGGGTTGTGAACGTCCCCTCCCGCAGCCGGGCGATCGGGCGGAGGGGGGGCGTGTCAGGTTTTGGCAGGTTTTGTCATGTTCCACGAGCCATCGGGGGAATGGTCCACGCTCCGGAAGTGGTGCGGCCAGGCACGTTCCGTCAATGCCGGGCATTGTCGGACGTGGATCGGCGGGCGTGTTCCACGGGGTCACGGCCATGACCGCCTGTCATGGGCATGACACGAGCTGCCGTCGCCGATTCAGGCGGCGGGACCGGCGGCGAGGGCCCTGGCGACGGCAGCCTGCTCGTCGCTCAGCCCGTTCATCACCACCCGGCGGATGACCGTTGCCTCCCGGCACGATGCGCACGGCTCGGGAATAGGGGGTCCCAGCGGGACGCCGTCAAGCACTGCCACGCTACGCCGGACAGCGTCGCCACGGCAGTAGGGGCAGCCGACCAGAGATGGTGTGGCGGAATGTTCGAGCCTTCTGACTCGCGGTTCGATATTCATTGCGGTTCTCCTTCGATCGCGTGGCCTGCCAGCACCGCCAGCCAGCGCGTATCCCCCATCGTCGGCGGAACCGATCCGTCCGGCCTGGGGGTTGCGACGAAGTCCACGACAATCGCGCTGCGGTCATGGCACGCGGGGCAGGTCGCTTGCCCGGCCATCCGCTCGCCGTCGAGTTCGTAGACCACGCGGGACCACGGCAGGCTCGCGCACACGGCGCAGACGCGCTGGTCGTCCCGGAAGCCCTCCAGCCGTGCGACGCGCTGACAAACGCGCATGATCAGTTCTCCCGCTGCCGGTGGCGATTGGTCTCGGCGTGCTGCGCCGCTTCCAGCGCGTCCACCCGCGCCGCCAGGTCGTCGAGTTCCATGCTCTCCCTGCCGAACTTGAGGATGTTCGTTGCGGCGCTGACGCGCGAGGCGTGCGGGGCGGAGGTATCCATCGCGATCTTCGCCAGCGCGTTCACGGCCCCCGCGCTGTACCGCTGACAAAGACTGACTGCGTGCGTGAAGGCATCGCGTCGCGCCTTGCGGAACTCCCGCGCGAACACCGGCTCGGCGAGCCAGCGATAGAGCGTGCGCTCCGACACGCCTGATGTTTCCGCGGCCTTGGCGATGGTCGGCTCGCTCAGCAGGGCGACCACCGCCGCGCGCTGCTGTGCGCTCAGCACGTCGCCGTCGCTCTCGTCGGGGCGAGCGTCATCGGGCGGGGATGGTCCATCAGGTAGGTACATCGCCAGATCGATCGATGAGACGCGGGAACGCCCCGCATGTTCGGAATGAACTAGGCGCTCTAAGGGCAGGCTCACAACCGCCAATCGCGTTCGGCAACCGTGGGGCGGGAACTCGGGGCATCTGCTCGAAAAGCATGGAATTCGCCTTGCAATCCGGCACGTCGATGGCACTCATGTGTTCCACGCGGATCGGAATCAACCGCCGCGAACGACGCCCGGAACCACGGAGATCACCATGTCGAACAGCCGAACACAACGCACCGAACCGACCGCCCGCGAGACGTACACGAGCCGGCGCAGCGACATCGCCCGCCTGCTCGACGTGCTGAGCATGGAACTCGACAAGCACCACGAGGCGGCGAAGGCCGAGCCGGGCGACTGGGGATTCGCGGGCGACCTGGGCAAGGTCCGCGAAGACCTGATCACCACCGTCGCGTTCATCAGCAACATGGGACCCGAAGACGTTGAGGCGTTCCTGAACGACGCGGAATGAATCACGCCACCAGCACGCAGGAGCAACGGCATGAACATCAAGAGCATCGTCATCGAGGGGTACGAAGAAGACATCACCATCGCCCGCACCGACACGGGCGCCACCGCGAGCGTGTCCCGATTCACAGGTGAAGGCCGCCGCGACCACGTGCTGGCCGAGGTCGCCAGGAACGACGACGCCCACGTTCGCTACACCAAAGCCGTCGAGGTCGCCAAGGCGGTGTACGGCACCGACCGACGAGGACGGCCCGCCGCCACCAACTCGATGGTCCACGAGATCTTGACCGAGATGGAACGCCTCGCGAGTTGCTGAACCCACGCACCCCCACGACGCCCCGGCGCGGGGAACCGCACCGGCGGCGCTTGCCCGAGGCGACGTGCCGAGGGCGTCCGCATCAACCGATTGGAGATTCCCATGACGACGAAGACCAAGAGTCCGAAGGTGGCTGCTCGCCCCCCCCGATCCGCAAAGCCCAAGCCCGCCAAAGCCACAGCCATGCGCACCGCTGCTGGCGAGAAAGCGCGGCGAGACGCCATCTCGGAGATCGACCAGCGGATCAAACTGCTCGAACACGGCGAGATCGACGAGCACGGGAACATCACGCCGCCCAGCGGCACAGACGCGGCTGGTCATTCGGAGCAAGACTCCAGCGACGGCAAGCCAGAAGAGAAGAAGCAGCCAACCGCCCCAACCCCCCCGGCCCCAGCAACCGCCCCGACGCCCGACGTTCCCGCCACGGCCAAAGGCGCGAAGAAGGCCAAGGCGGGGGCGACTCCCGCGAAGAACGCGCCACGGTCCAACGTCGGGCCAACGGGCGCGAAGGCCGCAAAGGGCGGGAAGGACGCAAAGGCCTCGCACGACGCCAGGCCCAAGCGCGTCGGCGGGCTCGATGTCGCAGCCCAGGTCCTGGCCCGCGCTGGCAAGCCGATGACCTGCAAGGAGATCGTCGGCGAGATGCTGGAGAAGAAGTTGTGGACGACCACCGGCAAGACGCCCGAGGCCACGATTTACGCCGCGATCATTCGAGAGATCGCCGCACGCGGGCGCGAGTCGCGTTTCAAGAAGACCGCACGCGGCACCTTCGAGCATTCCGGCTTCGACGCCGGGCAGGAGGGAATCTGACCCATGCCCGCCTCTATCCAGCAACTCGAAGCGATCCTCGACGCGGCCCGGCTCGTCCTCGAACGCCGCGCGGACCAGATGCTCACCGCCAAGGAATGGGACGCGCTCGAAGCAGCGGTCGGGGCGTGCGAGGCGAATCCCAGCGACAGCGAGTCGCCTGAGCAGAACACCGAAGTAGATTGATCGTCGCGACATCCCTGCCCCCAATCGCCCCGTTCCTTCGGGGTGTTTCTTCGGTCAGAGCATTTCCACTCCCGCTCTCATCGGCGGCGGCACGTGCAGCACCAGCACCCTCCCGCACTCGGGGCAGGCGTCCCGCGCCGGGTCCGGCACGATCGGCTCGTCTACGCCCATCACCCTCGGCATCGGAACCACGAGCGTGATCTGACCAATTGGACCGTCAACCGGCCATCCGCACTCGGCGCACTGATCATGACGCACCGATCGCGTCCGCCGCTCCAGCGAGCGAACCTGCCTGTTGAGTGTCGCGTTCACGCGGCCTCCTTGGGGATTCGCTCCGCCTTCTTCCCGGTGAAGATTTCGTACCGCTGCACGATCACGTCGCAGTAGAGCGGGTCCAGTTCCATCAGGTACGCGATGCGCCCCGTTTGCTCTGCCGCGATGAGCGTGGAGCCGGATCCGCCGAAGAGATCCAGCACGTTCTCGCCGGGGCGCGAGGAATACCCCATCGCCCGTGCTGCGAGTTCGACTGGCTTTTCGGTGAGGTGAACCATCGACTGCGGGTTGACCTTCTTGACGGCCCACAGGTCGGTGACGTTCGCTGGGCCGAAGAACTCATGACCGGCGCCTTCACGCCAGCCGTAGAAACACCACTCATGTGCTCCCATGAAGTCTTTTCTTGTCAGCACCGGGTGCTGCTTGTCCCAGATGATGCTCTGGCTGAAGTAGAGGCCGTTGGCCTTGAGTGCGGGCGGGTAGTTCGCGACGTTGGCATATCCGCCCCAAATGTAAAACGCCCGACCCGGCTCCAGCACCCTTGAGATGTTGCCGAACCACGCCAGCAGCATCCCCTCGAACGCCTCGTCGCTCACGAAGTCATTGGCGAGCGGGCGGTCCTTGGCGCGGAGTTGCTTCGTCGTCCCCTTGGCTTTCTCGGGGTGCCGCGACACGTCGAACTTCTGATGATGCCCCCCCGATCCCCCCGACCCGGCCGCCCTAGCGCCCTTCTTCGGCGCGGCGAACGAACTCAGCCCAGCCGCGATCGCGTTGTTCGATCGAGGCTCAACCTTGACGTTGTAGGGCGGATCGGTATTGCAGAGGTGAATGCGTGCGCCATCGAGCAATCGGTTGAGGTCCTCAGGCTTCGACGAATCGCCGCACAAGAGCCGGTGGTTCCCGAGGATGATCAGGTCGCCGGGCTTGGTGATCGCTTCGGCGGGCGGGGCCGGAACATCATCGGGATCGACCAGACCCGCCGTCATCTCCGTCCCCATGAAGGCTTGGAGTTGGTCTGGCTCGAACCCCAGCAGGCTCAGATCGAAGTCGAGTGCTTTCAGTTCACCCAGTTCGATCCCCAGCAGTTCCTTGTCCCAGTCAGCAATGGAAGCGGTCTGGTTGTCGGCGATGCGGTAGGCCTTGGCCCGCTCCGGCGACAACCCCTCGGCGACATGCACAGGAACCTCCTTCAACCCCATCTTCTTCGCCGCCTTCCAGCGCGTGTGCCCGACGATGACGACGCCCGCTTCATCGACGACGATTGGCTGGCGGAAGCCGAACTCCGTGATGCTCTTCGCCACCGCGTCCACGGCGGCGTCGTTCTTCCGCGGGTTCTTCTCGTACGGCGTGATCGAATCGATCGGTCTCAGTCGCACCTTCATGTTCAGGCTTCCTTGCAGCGCGTGCGTGTTTGGTGAAGGGGATTGATGGCAATGGAGGAG
>JBFWWU010000039.1:0-5645 GCA_050246015.1 Phycisphaerales bacterium | reverse complement strand
GGCGCGGGCGCGTCCCGATCCTGGTGGGCGACTGCCTGGCGCTTCACTGGGGCCGCGGCTGATCAGCCGCGGAGGCGCCTCAACCGCGCCGAGTTTGCGGAACTTCTCTTGCTTCAATGGGGCCGCGGCTGATCAGCCGCGGAGGCTGGCGTTCTTCTCAGCCGAGTCGGCCATCTGCTTGCGGCTTCAATGGGGCCGCGGCTGATCAGCCGCGGAGGCAATTTACAAAAATAGACATACGACCGCGAATTTTGCTTCAATGGGGCCGCGGCACGTGGATCGTTCGGCGGCATCGATTGTGTCCCGGCGGCGCTCAAGATCCTTGTGCGACCGAATACTGGCTTCGTCGCTCCTCCCGCGAAGTGCTTCCAGTTGAGCGGGCGTTGGCGCCTCGGGAATGTGCCCGAGCGCTTCCCATCCGAAATCCTGCGTGCGGATGACGATCGTGTCGCCGGGACGCAGGTCGTTCGGCGTGCGGAGCACTCCGCATTCCTTTAAACCTCGCCACACGACAACCCGGCGCAGGGCCGGCGGCGAATCCTCGCCCGCCTTGGATTCATCTTGCACATCGGCGACCGGAACGTCCGCGTCGCGGTTCTCGTTCTTTGCGTCTTTCTTCGGCTTGGCCGCCGGTCCCTGCAACCACCGCCGCATTTCCCGCAGCGGCACCGTCATGCATTCCGGTGACGTTGGCGGCAGCAGGCGGACGATCTCGGGCCAGAGCGAGGGATCGCCGCCCAAGTCGGCGCGCCAGCAGACGTTGACCTCGGCGTTGTCTCGCTTCGGGCCGTGGATGAAAAAGCTCACGTCGGGGCTTGGCTCGGGCTGCGGCGAGGTTTGGCAGAGGGCGTCGAGATGGGCCGGCAGCAGCACCGCGGCGTCTGGGGCGGGGGCGAGCATCGCCCGGCGCCTCGTGTCGTCGATGCCGTCCCAGAGTCTTTGGAATGCGAGGATGCCGAAATCGACCGATTGGCGATCGCTCTCGTTCAGCCAATCCCATGCGTTCTTGAGCGCTTTGTCGTAGATCGGGTCTTCATCTTTCAGTAATGCGTCGTTGGCGATAATGGCCGCAACGACTTCGATTGGCCGACCTTTGCGGTTGAGCCGTCCGAACCGTTGCCGCAGCGCGTCGATGCTGGCGCACTCAGTGAACAGCGCGTCGAAGTCATAGTCGGCGCCGACTTCAAGGCATTGCGTGGCGACGACGAAAACGGGTTTGTCCAGAACATCGGGACGATCCGGGCCAACGAGGGTACGGAGCTTCCTTTGCAACTCGTCGCGATCGATCGGTCTCATCCGGCCAATCACCAAGTGTGCATCTTCGCCGAACTGCTCTGCCAGCTTCGTATGGATATCACGCGCGGTCTGCACGCGATTGACGATGATGCCGATCGCCTGACGCGGGCCTTCTACGGCTGCAACTGCACGCTTGACAATGTCATCATCGATCGCTTTCTTGCCGACCGAGACCAGTTCGGCGGGCTTCGACGCTTCTTGCCGTGTCTTCAGCACGGGGTGCGTGAGATCGAGATGGCTTAGTCCGAACCGGTTCTTCACCTCGTAAGGCGTAGCCGTCATCTGCACGAACCGCATCGGTGGACAAGCCTTGTCCAGTTGGCGATAGCGACTGAGCAAGTCGAGTGTTTGCGAAAACGCCTTCGTGACGTGCGCTTCGTCGAGCAGGATCAGGCTGTCGCACGCGGTGAGAGCCGCGTGAACCGATTGCATGGACGGCGACACACCGTAGCCACGGAAGAGCAGGCGCGATCCGAGCTGATCGGCGGTCGTGCAGACGATGATCGGCTGGGTGATACTGCGAGCCCAGGCGCGGTCGCGGTAGATACCGCCGCGGAGCTGCGCAACATCGAGCGGCGGTGCATCATGGTCGCCACTGATCTCCCGCAGTGCATCGGCGACTTCTCTCAGGATGCCATTCTCGTCATCAACGATGGCTTTCAGTAGTCTTTCCGCGAGCTTCTTGGCGCGATCGAACGCCTCATCAACGATGACACGCCGGTTGACCGTGAAAAAGATGCGTCGTCCGACGGTGCGTTTTTCCGTTTCCACCGCGGCCTGACACGCCAGTACGAATACAGCGATGTCGATGCACGCGGTCTTGCCGCTGGCAGTCGGCAAATCGATGCACTCAGGCCAACCGCGCGCGTCAACCTGTTCTGCGAGACGCGTCTGCCACGGAAACGGATCGAGCAGCTTGCCGTGCTTATCCTGGTAAAGGGCATGGAAGAACTCATCGAATCGGTCGATCGACAGACTCATGCACCCTCCTCGTTCTTCCATGGGCGCATGAGGCCGTAGCCACGGAAGCGGCCGGCGCCCAGGAGCATGGGGCCCTGCACGGGGCGATCGAACTCGATGGCGACGTGCACCTGGTGCTTGTCCTTTCGCAGTTGCGGGAAGCCGCTCTGGCCGGGCATCGCGCGCAGCGAACCGCGGAAGAACGGCGTCTTTTCCGTTCGCACCGAGAGGACCATGGGGCGTTTGTTCGCCTCAAGATGGCTGAAGAGGTGATCGCATGACGTGGCGACGATGCGGGCAACTTCCTCGCGCCAAGCAATCGGATCATTGACGCGTTCCGTCTTCGGCATCCGGTCCAGCAACACCGGCGTGACAGACGCCCACGCGCTGCTCGGACCGTTGTACGTCTCCGTCTGGAGCATTCGTTTTGGTGATGAATCGGTGTCTCGCACGATCTTCCAGGTGCCGGCCCGGCCCATCGTCAGATCACGAGTCTTTGGTTTGCTCGTGCCTTCATCGAACAGCATGGGTGCGAGCAGCTTCGCTCGATTGCGGGGAGAAACCGATCGGGGCAGCACGATCCCTAGACCCATGAGATGACCGTCAGCGTGCCGTTCCGCGTCGATCCACGGCCTGCCGACAAATGCAAGCGGGATCAGGGCCAAGTGATGACCAGATTCCAGCTTGCGGCCATCGGGTTCGTGACCGCTCACCCATGATGGGGGCGGTTGGTCCTTGGACTCTCTCATGAGCAGCCCACGAAGGGCGAGCGTAATCGCGGCCGCTGATTCGAGGCCGTACGCATGGGCGCCGTTGCCCGCCTCTCGCAGGACGATGAAGTCTGGATCAAAAAGGGTGTGCGGAACGTCGGTCTGCGGCGGTTGAACTCGTCTGTATCCCTGACTGATCGAAAATACCGGTCGCTGAGATATCGGCCGGCCCCGGGGGAATCGCTCCGCCGACTTGCCTTGCAACTCTTTCTTCGCCTTTCCCTTCGCGACGCCGATTTCTTCTTCCAGCGCCGTGAACTCGTCGATCGCCGACTGGTTGAAGGCCTCCTCCAATCGCCGCATGGCCCCGGCTCTGACAATCCGCATACCGCCATCAATGGCGTCGTTGTCCGGCACATGAGTTGGCTCGGCGGCCGAGTCTCGCTCCAGCCGCGCCCACACCAAGGACGAAGAATGCCCGATCCGGGTGACATTGCGACAGATGGACCCAAGCGGCTCCAAATACTGGCTCAACTCCGCATCGCTCAGTTCGTGGTGGCCCCCCTTGACGTCGGTCCTATGGCTCCACGTGAGCCGAAGCGGCTCGTCGCCCACATGAACACGCGGAAACAACCGTGGCTGGCGTGATCTTCTAAGGAGCGCCTCGCCGCCGGGTTGGTCATTGACGGGGACGTACACCGTAAGCACTTCCCGCCGCGTCTCGGAGGGGATGCCCAGAGCGGGAGGGTCCAATCCGGCCAACCAATCCAGCGCCTCGCGCTCCGCCCGCTTCTCTTCCCGCGAACCGCCCGACTC
The DNA here is from genome assembly GCA_050246015.1 of Phycisphaerales bacterium. GTDB lineage: Bacteria > Planctomycetota > Phycisphaerae > Phycisphaerales > UBA1924 > JTS-AC122. Next base: position 1,863 of record JBFWWU010000039.1, on the reverse strand, counting down.
GAAGTGCGCCGCCGCCAGCGCCATGAAGACTCGGGCCGGGTGCGGCGGCCATTCCGCCCGCTCCCGGTTGGCCGGATCGGTGGCGATGGCGTATCCCGTGAGATACTCAATGACGAGGGAGAAGCTCGGCATGTCCTATTCTCCCTCTTCGCCGCCTTCGACCGCCGCGAGCTCCTGGCTCTTCTTCACCAGCGCGATGAGTTCCGGCGACGGCGCCAGCGGAATCGGCTTCGTCTCCCACGGCAGGCCAAGCTTCACGGCCGCCTTGACGGCCTCGCTGTAGACGGCGATCGCGCCCGCCGAGTCGAGCGCGATGGGCGTCGGCTTGCCCGGCGTTTCGAGTAGTTCGAAGCTCAGCGGCCCTTCCGGGAAAAGCAGGCACCGCGAGCGCAGGTCGCTGCCGCGTTCGAGCGAGAGCGTGAGCCCGACGAGCGACAGGGCCGCCAGCACCGTGCGGGCGGCGTTGTCGATCTCGGCCTGCTTCTTCGGATCCTTGTCGAGCGTGCCGTTGAGCGGGAACCGCAACCGTCGAAGTTGCGGGAGTGACAGTACGGCGGTGTGCTCGGCGTGCTCGACCGTGACGCCACCTGCGGCAACCGCACCTTGGCGTGCATCTCCGTCAGTCAGCGGATCACGTCCCTCCACGCCCTTGGCGTACTTGCTGAACGAAGGTGGAATGTTGGAGTGATTGGCCTTTGCTGGGTCACCCGGCTTGCCCGTGGCAACATTGCCACGGGTGAAGAGAATCGGTTGCTTTGTCTTCTTGTCCTTCAACGCCTCGTCCGGGTCGAGAGTCCATTCGATTCCGCCATGTTTCTCTACGTCCTTGGCGTACAACGGACCCGCGCTTGTTTTCGTTTGGATCGGATCAATGCGACTGCCAGTTCGCACGCCGTACGCCGCATCGATCCCCACGATCTCGCTCACCAGCGCCCGCGCGAACTTCGCGCCCAGGCCGCCCTTGGGGCCGGTCGAATCCCACACGCCCAGGAACAGCGCGTGCGGGCAGTACCGGAACAGCCCCGTGGCGTTCGCGAGGCTGCTGTCGGTGATGGCCCTGCCCACCTCAGACTTGCGGAACGGCAGCGGCTTGCCCTTCTCGTCCTTATCGCCGGTCAGGCTGTCGCGCAGGATCGCGTCGGCGGCGCGGTGCGGCGCCTGGAGGCTGGTCACGCGCTGCACGTCGGCGACGCTGGCGCCGAAGTTCACCACGATCAGCGGCATCTCGAGTCGTCCGTCATCGATCGCCTGCTGCAGCGCATCCTCGATCCGGTTCGCCTGGCTCTGCACCGAGTCGAGGAGCACACAGTCCGCCTCTCGCGTCCCCCCCGCCCATCCTCCCGCACCGGACTCGCCCTTCACGGGAATGCGGCGCTTTTCCGTCGCGTAGACGCCACCAGCATGCGTCGGCGGAAAGACCTTGGTGCCCGACCCCGCCGCGGGCTGAAGAATCGTCCGGCACCGGATTGCCACCGCGCGGCCGGATACCGCGGCCTGCAGCATTCTTAGATCCAGCGGTATGGACACAACGTTGTGAGCAGGCTCCATTCACGGTTCCCTTCTTTTTCCGCCAGGTACAAAATTTCCAATCGGTATTGCCAAAGTGCGATTACTACGAAGGCGCCATACACGATAACAGGTTGCGTTTGAGGGTGCAACCGCCGGCCAACCTCACCACAATTTCACATGCCTGATTGCTACCCCATTGACCGTGAACGTAGCGATCACTGCTTCAGCGTCACCGTCCCCTTCACCACCGCCGCGTCGTACTCGATGTTCACCTTGAGCCGCGAGGACGCCATGTCCACCAGACGAGCCAGGTCGAGCTGATCTGTGAGGGTGATCGTGTCATAGGGTGTTCCG
>JBFWWU010000038.1:0-6551 GCA_050246015.1 Phycisphaerales bacterium | reverse complement strand
CGTTCCGGGTCGACTTCCCGGTCGGGAAGTTTCCCGACATTCTCTCGCGGTATCGCGGCACGGCGGCACGCGTGGATGAGGCGGTGAGCGGCCAGCACGACGATGCCTTGCGCTGGCACGATGCGCCGGGAACATGGAGCATCAAGCAGAACATCGGGCATCTGCTCGATCTGGAGCCGCTCTGGGAAGGGCGGGTGGACGATTATCTTGCCGGGGTAGCGCGGCTGAGAGCGGCGGACATGACCAACGCCGCCACGCACGCCGCTGGGTACGATGCCCGGTCTGCTTCGGAACTGCTCCATGGGTTTCGTGAGGCACGCCGGCACATCGTCGGCCGGCTTGAATCGCTCGGGGAGAGCGACTGGGCCCGCGTCTCGGAGCACCCGCGGCTCAATCAACGCATGCGGCTGGTCGATGCGGTCGCGTTCACGTGCGACCACGATGATTATCACCTGGCGCGGATCGATGAACTCGCCAGGGGTTTCGCGCTGGCCCGCTAGTTGGGGCACCCGGCGAAGAAGCACCCGATGAAGTCAAAGAAATCCTGGCTGGTGGTGACGTTGTCGCCGTTGATGTCCCCGCTGCCGGCGAAGAACGAGGCGATGAAGGCGAAGTAGTCGCGCGTGTCGAGGATGGCGTCGTTGTTGAAGTCGCAGACGCACGCGGGCAGCACGGCCATCTGCCGCATCATCTCGTGGTCTTCGTGCTCGAGGATGTGACAGTGATAGGGGAACAGGCCCGGGTAGTTGGAGAAGCGGGCGATGACGCGGGTGATCTCGCCCGGGTAGGTCTGAACGGTGTCCTTCCAACCCTGCTCGGTGGCCAGGGGCGTGATGCGCGGGCCGACGCCGACGGGGAGGTTGTTGACGAGTTCGAAGGCTTGGCGGTCGAGGATCTGGAACTGCACGAGGTGCATGTGCATCGGGTGCATGATGGGAGAACGGTTGACGAAGCGCCAGACTTCGTAGGTGTTGATCCGGGGCGTCTCGACGATGTCGTCCCAGAGGAGCCCGTTGATGAGCCACGCACTGCCGGTGCACGGGTGCGGCGACTGCTGGAAGTTGAGCGTGCGGACGACGCGGGCCTCGTTTTCAGCGGTTCGGGGCACCACGCGCAGGGACTGGGGGATCGCGCCGGAAAAGCCGGTCTGGCTCTGCACGACGAAGTTCATGACCTCGGGGATGACGCCTTCGCCCGGGATGCCGGGGAAGTTGATGGGCGCGCTGTTGGTCAGCATGACTTCGGTGCCGGCGGAGAATGCCGAAAAGTCGATGATGACGTCGGCCCGCTCGGCCGGGGCGATGAGCACGTTGGAAACGAGCACCGGCGCGTTGAGGAGTCCGCCGTCGGACCCGATCTGGTAGAAACTGGTCCCGTTGGAAAGCGACAGCGAGTAGGTGCGCGAGTTCGAACCGTTGACGATGCGGAAGCGGTACTTGCCGCGTTTGACGGTCAGGTACGGCCAGACCTTGCCGTTGACGAGGATCGTATTGCCGAAGAAACTGTCCTGAAAGCCGGCGTTGTACGCGAGGGACCCGTCATTGTTGAATGTCTTGTCCTGGATGATGAGCGGAATCTCGTATTCGCCGGAGGGGAGCGAGAGGGATTGTTCAAACGGATCACGGAGCAGATAGAACCCGGCGATGCCCATGTAGACATTGAGGCGGGTGAGACCCAGGGCGTGGTCGTGATACCAGAGCGTCGCGGGGAGTTGCGTATTGGGGTGAACGTCGGTGTCCTGCTGGCCGGGCAGGATCGTGTCGTCCGGGTGCCCGTCGCTTTCGCGCGGGGTGTTGGCGCCGTGGAGGTGCATGACGGTCCGCGGAGCCGTGCCGAGAACATCCGGGCCGTGGATGCACGGTTCAACGTTGAAATAGTGCGACGTTCGGAGATTGCCCTGATCATCGCGGAGGTCGTTGATCCAGGTGATGGTGACGGGCACGTTGCTGGCGGCCTCGATGGTCGGGCCGGGATAGGTTCCATTGATGCCCCAGACGGTGGTGGGGGGCAGATCGCGGTGGAGTTGCTGCTGAAACTGGGAGATGACGCCGGTGTAGGTTGCTTCGCCGCCGATTGTTCCGCTGGTCGGCTGGGCGATGGGTGGGATCGGCAGGGGGTCGACAAACTTGGCGAGGATTCGGGGGCAGACGACCGATCCGCAGGGGACGTTGGGGCCGTTGAAATGGCCGCCTTGCGATGCGCAGTCGGCCTCGGTGAGCAGGAGGCAGGAAGTGTCGGGGAAACAGCACGCGCCCGTGGGCTGGGGGCAGGGGTTGCTGGGCCCGCACGCGGTGCCCGCGCCCTGGAAGGACCCGCCGAGCGAAGCGCACCCCGCGGCGTCCTGAACCCGGCACGACCCGTCGGGCATGCAGCAGGCGCCAAAGCCCGCCGGCGCGGTGAAGTTGACGACGAGCCGGGGGCGCTTGGTGAGGTCCGGGTGGTTGCGTGTGTCGAATGATTTGGCGGTGGTGCCGGTGGACTCATCGCCGCGCACCAGCCAGCCGAAGTTGGTGGCTGGGTTGTTCACCCAGTTCTGCACGTCGGTTGCCATCTGGGTGGAGGACCAGGAGTAGGAAGCGATCCCGCCGACCGCTGCGGACGCGCTGGAGGTGACGTTGAACTGGCCGCCCGCGGTGCTCCAGAGCACATCGGGGTAGAAGCGATGGATCCAGGTCGCATCGTCGGTTTGAGAGGGCGTGCCCGCTCCGCCGGGGATTCCGGCGTAGGAATCGCCCTCGCCCCAGTCAGCGAGCAGACGGTGGAGGGTCACGGTGCGCGTCCCCGCGCGGGTCCGCGACATGCTCATCGTGAGCGACACGCTTTGAATAGATGAGCCGGGCGGGATCCCGGTGAGGTCGAACGAAAGCACCGCGCGACGGGTCAGCGACTGGGCCGTGGTGCCGGCGAACATGGTCTCGCCCAACCCGTTGCTCAGCGTCCCGGCGGGGTCCTGGTAGAGCGTGTTGTCTTTCAGTGGGCGGAGCGTCGCCTGGTCCGCGAGGGCGACAGGAAAACCGCCGGCGATGACGCCGAGGATACAAACGAGAATGGGCTTCCGCATGAAACTCTCCGCTTGCCGGTGACCACACTGTGGACGATGGAGTGCGAGGTCGAATCAGTCCGAACGGATACAAGACATTCGCCAGAGCCCTCGATGCTTCGCGAACGCAACGTCCCAATCTGTATTCGTCAGACCGACGCGATCGGATCAACAATACCCGCATCAGGAGCGGTTGCAACCCGGGCAAAGTCGATTCGATAGCAGCGGCGGGGGTGAATCTGTGTTCAAAAGATGCGCCGGATTGGAACAGACGAGGGGAATCGAGCAGAATAGACTGACAGGACCCGATCTATGGGGATGTCACGCGGCGGCGAGTACCTATGTCTTCTCTACCAGTTCAGGAGACAGGCGCGTGGTTTCATACGACAAGCTGGGCGCTTGTCCTCGGGGCGCGCGCCGATAAGTCGGATCTTGAGGTGCTGCTGCGGGCGTACTGGAGCCCGGTGTATGCGTTTATCCGGAAAAAGGGGTTCGCGCAGCACGACGCCGCGGACCTGACGCAGGAGTTCCTGGCGGATGTTTTGGTTGGCCGAGATCTGATCGGAAAAGCCGATCCGACCCGGGGGCGATTTCGGGCGTTTCTCAAGACCGCGCTGCGCAACTACCTCGTTGATCATCGGCGAAAACTCGGCTCGCGCAAGTCCGCGCCCAACGCCCAGCCCAGAGCGGCGGACGGCGCCGAACTGGCGGTCGCGGAGTCCGATCCGGCGGATTCCGGTTCCAACGCCTTTGACCGGCAATGGGCGGCGACCATCCTGACACTGACGATCGAGCGAGTCGAAGCCTTGTGTCGGCAGGAGGGGCTCGATCAGCAGTGGTCGGCGTTCCGCATCAACGTGCTTGGGCCCCTCACTCGCAAGGTGCGGCCCATGTCAATGGACGCGCTGGCCGACATCGTCGGAGCGACCAGCGCCGAGCAGGTGTCGAACATGCTGCAAACAGTGAAGCGGCGCTTCCGGCGCACGCTGCGGCAGGTCGTGGCGGAGACGGTCAGCGATCCGGAGCAGATCGACGACGAACTCGCGACCCTGCGCGACTATTTTCAAGCGCGCTGAGCCGCCGGCTCCCCCCCAACCGCGGCGTCAGGCCCGCGCGGAGTTTCGACGCATGCACAGATCAACGAGTGTCTGTTCAGCCCGGTCCGGCGGGATCAACTTGGTCGCGCACAACGTCGTCATGATCCCGAAGCCCGTCACGAATCCCGCGACGTGGGCCAGGTAGTTGACGCCGTGGTCGTTCCCGGCAAACAGCCCCCAGAGGTCGAACGCGACGTACATGAGGATGATCCAGTACGCCGAGATCTCGAACGTGCCCGCGAAACGGATGAAGAACCAGTACAAGACGGAGATGTCGTTGCGCGGGTACAGGACGATGAAGCACCCGACGAGGCCCATGATGGCGCCGGACGCCCCGAGGCTGGCTGGCCCGGTCCCGAGCCCGAGCCAGACCAGGCCCGCGATGATGCCGCAGACCGCGTAGAGCAGCAGAAAGTAGAGATGCCCGATGCGGGCGTTGATGGCGTTTCCAAAGACAAACAGGAAGAGCATGTTGCCGAAGAGGTGAGGCCAATCGGCGTGCCCGAGCAGGTGCCCGGGGAGTTGATTGGGGTCGAAGGCGTCGCCGCGCCAGAGGAGGAGGTAGGGCTCCAGCGGCTCGGGATCGACGATGAAGATCCCGCCGACGATCACGGTGAGCGCGATCAGCGCCCAGTTGGCAAGCGGATAGCGCCGCATCGGAACATCGACGCTATATGGAATCAGCATGTCACGACTCCGGGGACACTGGTCTGTGGAGGAAGCCCGCTGGGGGGGGGGGCGTGAGTGCGGACGGCGTCTGACCCTGGAGGGCAGGGAAGGGCAGGGAAGGGGAGGGAAGGGGAGGGAAGGGGAGGGGGGGTTACTTGGAAAACGCCCTGGTCATTTCATCAAGACCGATGCCGAGCACCGCGCGGGCGATCGGATCCAGGTCGGCCTTGCTGCCCTGAATATGGACGGTGCGGTGGGTGTGGGTGAGGGACTTGCCGGGAGCGAGGGCGGCGGCGGGGCTGGAGGTCTCGAGTTCGTAGAACGGGCCGAAGGGCTTGGCGCCGGGCTCGCTGGGGCCGTCGTTGTAACTGTTGACCGCGTCGCCGCCGAACGGGTCCTTCTGGTGCTCCCACATGCTGTTCACGTAGTCGGTGGTGTTGCCTGGGAGCGTGTAGGTCACGAGGGTGAGGACGCGCCGCGAGGGGTCGTAACTGCCGATCGTGGGCAGGGCGCGCCGCGGCGAGACGCCGATCTTGGTGCGCATCTGCCCGTCGGCCCGGAAGAACAGCGCGGTGTCGGTGATCTTGAGCCGATCCGAGGGCACCTTCCCGAAGTACGCGTCGTTCACGACCGGGCCGAGCGTGCTCTCCGGGCCGGGCCGGAAGGGGATCGCGACGACCGCGTCGGCGGACGGCTTGAACATCCCCAGGATCCACACGCTCAGCATCCCCGTGTCCTTGGTCCACGGGTTCGTGCCGGTGTTGGTGATGGTGTTGACGGACTCGTAGGCGACCCAGTCGGTCTTCCCCTCGGCGGAGGTGGGGAGTTTGAGGTCCTTCATCGCGTCGCCGCGCCCCAGGAGCCTGACCACGCGGTGGATCTTCACGTCCAGCGCGGTCCCGCTGTAGTTCGTGAACGAGGCGGCGTGCTCGAAGGTGACCGACGAATCATCCTGGGCGACGACGGTGTACGCCTCGGTGTCGATGGCGGGCGGGGTCTGCCAGTCCTTCAGCGAGAACTCCTGGCCCTTCCTGAAGAAGATCGCGAACTGGCCGCCCTCGGGCCCGAGCCAGAAGCGGTCCTCGCCGCCGAAGGGATTGATCTTGTCGACGAACCTGCCGGACTCGACGAGGTCGTACTTGATGAAGCCGAAACTGGTGCCGGGGTCGCCCCCCGCGGTGGACGTGAGCACGCGGCCCTGGTACGCGGGCACGACGGCGATCTTCGCCAGGCCGTCCTTGGAGGCGAGCACGATGGTGCCGGGCTGATGCTTGGCGAGGAACGCGGCGTCCTGGCCGAAGGTTCGTTCCGTCTCGGCGATCCGGGCGACGGCAGGGGGGGCGACGGCAGGGGGGGCGACGGCAGGGGGGGGGTCGGCAGGGGGGGCGTCAAGAACCCTCGGGCCCGGGGCCGTCGTCGCGAGGCACATCACCCCCCCCATCATTCCTCCCATCACCCCCCCCATGATTCCACCGATCAGCGTGGCGAGCATGGCGTTCTCCTTAGAAGTGAGTAGAGTGTACCGGATCCCCGCCGGCGGCGGCGCACCCTACCATGCCGGGCAGGCGGAAGGAGCACGCGCATGGACCTTCAGGGCCGGTGGATCAAGCGCACGTCGGACGCGCGGGCGAGTCTATACCCAACGACCATCGAGTTCCGCGGCGGGGGGCGGTACCGCGGTTCACAGGGTGAGGGGGGGGAGGGGGGTGTGGGGGGGGCGGGGGGGCTGGGAGGGGCGGACTTTA
>JBFWWU010000037.1:0-7647 GCA_050246015.1 Phycisphaerales bacterium | reverse complement strand
TCGTCGTCGCCGGCAGCAAGGACGGCCTGGTGATGGTCGAGGCCGGCGCGAAGGAGGTCAACGAGACGCAGGTCGTCGAGGCGCTCGAGGCGGCCCACGCCGCCATCAAGCAGATCGTCGCCACGATCGACGACCTCGCCAAGGCCGCGGGGAAGAAGAAGCTGACCGTCTCCAAGAAGGCGATCGGCCACGAGTTCTACCGCGAGGTCGAGGAGAAGATCCTCGTCCCGCTGACCGAGGCGATGCGGATCCGGGGCAAGCTGGAGAACTACGACAAGGTCGATGAGGTGCTCGAGAGCCTCGTCTCCTCCATTCCCGAGGGCGAGGTCGAGCGGCGCCTCGAGGCCAAGAGCATCTTCAAGGAGCTCAAGGAGAAGGTCCTCCGCGACGAGGTCCTCCAGCACGGCGTCCGGCTGGACGGCCGGAAGTTCGACGAGGTCCGGCCGATCTGGATCGAGACGAGCGTACTGCCGCGCACCCACGGGTCGGCGGTCTTCACGCGCGGCGAGACCCAGGCGCTCGTCACCTGCACCCTCGGCACGGCCGACGATGCCCAGAAGGTGGAGAGCTTCGAGGGAGAAACGTGGAAGAGCTTCATGCTCCACTACAACTTCCCGCCGTTCTCGGTCGGCGAGGTCGCCTTCATGCGCGGCCCCGGCCGGCGTGAGGTCGGCCACGGCGCGCTCGCGGAGCGGTCGCTCGTCCCGATGCTCCCGGGCCAGGAGACCTTCCCCTACACGATGCGCATCGTGTCCGACATCCTCGAATCGAACGGGTCCTCGTCGATGGCATCCGTGTGCGGCGGGTCGCTGGCGCTCATGGACGCCGGAGTGCCGCTCAAGGCGCCGGTGGCCGGCATCGCGATGGGGCTCGTGATGGACGAGTCCACGGGCAAGTACGCGGTGCTCAGCGACATCGCCGGGGCGGAAGACCACTACGGCGACATGGACTTCAAGGTCGCCGGCACGGCGGACGGCATCACGGCCCTCCAGATGGACATCAAGGTCGGCGGGATCACGCACGAGGTGATGTCGAAGGCGCTCGACCAGGCGCGCCGGGGGCGGCTGCACATCCTCGAGAAGATGCGCGACGCCCTCGCGGCGCCGCGGCAGTCCATCTCGGCGCACGCGCCGCGCATCGTCACCATCCGGATTCCGGTGGACAAGATCCGGGACGTCATCGGGCCGGGCGGCAAGATGATCCGGAGCATCATCGAGCGGACCGGGGTGAAGATCGACGTGGAGGACGATGGCCGCGTGAACGTGGCGTCGGCTGACGAGGTCTCCGCGCAGAAGGCGATCTCGATCATCCAGGAGCTGACGGCGACGCCGGAGCTCAACAAGACGTATCTCGGCAAGATTCAGCGGATCACCGACTTCGGTGCCTTCGTGGAGATCATGCCGGGCACCGACGGCCTGCTGCACGTCTCCGAGATCGCGAACCACCGCGTGAAGGACGTGCGCGACGAGCTGAAGGAAGGCGAGCAGATCCTGGTGAAGGTCATCAACATCGACCCCACCGGGAAGATCCGCCTGAGCCGCAAGGCGCTGCTGCAGGAAGAAGGCACGAAGGCCTGACGGCCGCACGCAATCAGCGCGTGGAGGTCCCCACCGGGCACGCTGCCGGTGAGCCTCCACGCGGGTTCCCCTCCCCGCTCCTGAACGTCCCCCCTCACTAATTGAGTCGGTCCGAAGAAGTCCGGCAGGTCACTCACTGAATTTCCACCACGTCCGGGGACTCTAACGTTCAAGACGGAGGTGATTCGCCGACGTGGACCGTGGCGTAGTCTGGAGGCCCTGGAGTTCGCGACGCTGGACTGGGTGGACTGGTTCAATCACCGGCGATTGCTGGAGCCGATCGGCTACCTGCCCCCGGCCGAATTCGAAGCGCGCTACTATCAGCAGGCCGCCGTGGCCTGAGTCAACAAACCGGCTCTCCGAGATTCCCGGTACGATTCACAGCTAAGGCTGTCTGGCAACATTTGAACTGGAGAATCTATTTCCCCATCTCGGCCTGGCTCCGATCCCGAGGGAGAGTTCCTTAGCTGCGCTTTCGACGAACGCACGATGCGCGTCGGAGAATGCGTCTTGGGCTGAAGAGTACAGAGTGAGCACTCCATAGAGCTGCCCTTGCACCAACAGTGGAGTACTCAAGCAGGTCCTAAGCCTAGGCGTAACGCTCTTGGCTATTTCGCCCAAGTCGAGCATCGCGTCAGAGTTCACGATCGTCTGCTTGTTGGCAGCGACCCATCCGCTCAATCGATGGCCTAGTGGGATACGCATGCCACGAACGAGCGTCGCTCCGTCTCCGCTCGCCTGAGCCGCCACCAGAAGGTCTGTCGAGTCGTCATACGTAAAGAACACAACCAGCGAAGCAGGAACTGCTTGGCCTAATTGCGCTGCGATCTCGTCGGCTGCCTCCATGGCCGTGGTTGGGCCGGACAGAATTTTGGCGAGTTCCTGCAGAGCCGCCGACCGACTGACCAACTCACGTTCGACCGCCTGGGTGTCTGCCATGTGGCGATCTCCGTCCCGAGCGCGACTCGCCGCGGTGGTTATTTCGCGAAGGGCGGCGCCTGCGGTTAGTGGCTCCGCGGGTGTTGATATCTCGGCATGAACACGAATGAACGTGTCGACGATGAGAGGGTCATACATCGACCCTCGACGCTCCAATAGGATTGCGATCGCCTCAGTGTCGGACAGTCTAGGCCTGTACGGTCTGTCAGACGTCAGCGCATCAAAGCAGTCGACGACCGACAAAATTCGCGCGCCGATCGGAATATCTGTGCCCTTCAGTCCGGCTGGGTATCCACTACCGTCCCAATTCTCATGGTGGTGCCTTACAATCGGAACCACTGGGTACGGAAATTCGATGGCAGAGAGAATATCGGCTCCCACGGAAGCGTGAAGCTTCATCTTCTCGAATTCGGCAGGGGTCAACTTGCCTGGCTTGTTCAAAATGTATTCAGGAACCGCTAGCTTCCCCATGTCGTGCAGCAACGCAGCCGCCTCGATAGCCCGTATCAACTTCTGGTCCGACACGCCGACTCTAGCTGCCAACCCGACCGCATACGTTTGAACGCGGCGGATATGGCCGTGAGTGATCTGGTCCTTCGCATCGATGGCCATCGCTAGCGTTTCGATGGTGGACAAGTACAGGCGGTTCAACTCGGTCAGATGCCGGTTCGTGTCATCTACTCGCCCCATGGCGGTGCGAAACGTGAGATACGAGACGACCAACAAAGGAACGATCACCGCCAGAGTACTGAGATCGAACTCTGTTGTATATGTGACGATCAATGCTGCGACGGACGCGCCGCTGAAGTAGTTGACCGACAACCAGGTGAAGTTCTCCCACCAGATCACGAGGGGCGACTGCCTGTTTTCAAGGCCTACCACGACCGCGACAAGGCCGCTGTTGAGTAGGAAGTAGAGGCACGTAAACGCCACAAGCGGGAAGAACAGCGCAGGGAGCGGCGTCGAATGAGTTGCGTAAGGCTCTATCCCCGACAGAAGAAAGAATGCCTGGCCCGAGACCCAGATAGCGACTGACGGAGCCGCAAGGTTAAAGAGGACTCTGTGTGCCGGCCTTCCGTGAGGCTTCATCCAGAAGAGGATGATGAGACACTCAAGAAGAACCGTTACCGCGCCAGCGGCAGGTCCAAAGAGGAGCACTGACGCAAACACGAAGGTCTCAGAAACCGAAATATGAGCGTTGACAGATGGGACCTTGACCGTGAAAGAACCGGTCAGGAGCGTGAGGGCCGCCAAGATCAGCCACTGAGAACCGATCGGCCTGACGAAGAGACTGTGAATAGAATGGCCGAGCGTCGCTGCGCCAAGAAGCACAACGACGCTGACGTATGCTCTGACAGTTGGGCGGAGACGTCGGAAGTCGGCCATTTGAGGGCTGAGCAGGTTTCAGCCCCACTCATTATCGGGCTACTCGCCCCAGACGATTAGGCTTCTCATTTTTCCCTCCAAGGACTGGATCGGGCCGACGGCCTCAGTCCAAGACGCCACTACCCCATACGATCGTGTCCCCGTCGACTGATCCCCAAACGATCGTGTCTCCATGGACTAACCCGCTGCCCCAAACGATCGTCGCAGCACTACCCCATATGATGGTGTCACTGCCATCACTACCCCAAACGATTGTGTCACTAGACCTGCTGCCCCAGACAATTGTGTCCGACCTCGTGCTGCCCCATACGATGGTCTCACCGGTGGTCAGACTCCCCCACACGATGGTCCCTGCATTGACCGAACCCCAAATGAGCTTGTCTAGCGAGCCGCTTCCCCAAACGATAGTGTCCGTGGCTCCAGAACTGCCCCATACAATGGTCTCAAAAGAGCTACCCCAAACGATTGTGTCGAGGTACGCTGCGCTCCCCCAGACGATCGTGTCATTCGAGCTCCCCCAGACGATTGTCGAGGACATCAGGGTTCCGGCCTGCAGCGTCCGGGGAGATGGCAATAGCAATCGTCGGATCGCCCCACCCATTGAATCCGTGGCCAAGCCAGACGGACGAGTCTGCTCGCCCGCGATAAAAGTCACCGGGCCGAATTCGTAAGGACGACCCAACATGTTGACTGCCAGTGCGTTGGTGCTCCCCGCGCCGGCAGCGACCAGGCCTTCCGCCGGCATGAACTCGCTGGTCAGTTGCAGGGCGATCCGGACTTCGGCCGGCCTAAGGGCGGGGCGGCCCTGCAGGAGGAGCGCCACGGTGCCGGACACGACGCCGGCCGACATGCTGCTGCCGGACAGGGACATGTAGCCCTCGGCGCCGGCGCCGGCCACGTGCCGCTCGGGATACCGGGCGGCCAGGGTCGACCCGGCGGCCTCCGCGGCCACCACGTTCCGGCCGGGCGCCACCAGATCGGGCTTGATCACGTGGTCGACGAGCGTCGGCCCCCGCGAGCTGAACTTCGCGATGGTGTCGTCGGACCGCACGGACGTCCCGCGCGTGTCGAGCGCGCCGACGGTGATGACCGACGGCGTGTTCCCGGGCGCCGTGATCCCCCCGAAAATCCGCTTCCCGTCGGGCGTGATCCCGAAGTTCCCCGCCGCGGCGACGACGATGAGGCCGGCGTCCACCGCGCGCTGGGCCGCTTCACAGAGCGGATCGTCGCGCCAGGACTGCGTCACGGGCGCCCCGAGCGACAGGTTGATGACCCGGATGCCGTACCGCGCCCGGTTGTCGATGGCCCAGTCGATCGCCTCGATGACGTCGCTCGCCTGCCCGGCCCCCGCCTCGTCGAGCACCCGCAGGCTCACGATGCGCGCCCCGGGCGCAATCCCCTGGTAGTCGGCGGTGTCCGCCGTGCGCCCCGCCGCGCCGGCGATGAGCGACGCCACGTGCGTCCCGTGCCCGTAGCGGTCGATGCCGTCCCCGCCGGTGAAGTCCACGCTCGCGACCACCCGGCCGGCCAGCGCGCGGTGCGACGGGTCGACCCCCGAGTCGATGACCGCCACGCCGACCCCGGCGCCCGACAGCGGACGCACGAGCCCGGCGCCCGCCCACACCTGGTCCGCCCCGATGGTCTCCCGCGTCACGTCGCCGCTCGCCCGCACCGGCGCGTCCGAGGAAATCCGGTCCACCGCCTGGTCGCCGCTGAGCGCCTCGAGCTGCCCGGCATTCAGCCGCAACACGGCGCCGGCCTTGAGGTATCGTCTGACCCGCACGGCATGGCGCCTCGCGAGCGCGTCGATCTCCTCGCGCGTGCCGCGCAGGATGACGTCCATCGACGCCGCCCCCCGGGCGAGCCGGGCGTCCAGGTCGCGGCTGAGCCGCGCGCGATGCTGCGCCGCCGCGGGCGCGGCCAGGGCCACGAGACTGCCGGCGAACAGCAGCACCGCCGGGACGAGACGACGTGACGAGATGGACATGGTGGGTTCTCCCTCGATGGGCGTCGGATCGGTTACGACTGCATCGAACTGCGGCGCCGCGCCTCGAGCTCGCGCGCGCTCATCGCCCCGGTGCTCGGCTGCCGCCACTGCGCGCCGGCCTCGGGCATGGACACGAGCAGCACCCGCTGGGAACCGCCTAGCGTGCGGATGGTCTGCAGCCGCCCCTCTCGAATACGGTTGTAGATGGTCCGGCGCGAGACGCCGAGCAGGCTGGCGGCGTCATCGAGCGAGACGCTGCGGCCGATACGTGGCTCGTTGGCGGGACCCATGGGGTTCTGCGATTCGTTCATCGAAGCTGTCCTCCGGTTGGCCCATATAAGGGCACGGCAGGTGCCACGGACGAGCGAACGGGATCCAGACAACTAAACCGTTGAAAAGAGATGAGTTAGAATGCGCTTGTGGCTGTGGTTCAGGCGTACGCCCCAGATGGTGGTGGCCAAAAACTTGGCCGAAGCGCAGGCCGAAGTCAACTCAGCAGGTGTCTTCCTGGCGTGAGATGCCCGTGATTGCCGGTTTTCCGCAGAAATCTGACAGGCCAATTTTTTGGCCGGTAGGCTAATTTTTGGCCGGACAACTGCGTCATCTTGTGATCTTTCTGGCATTGGCTGTCGCGGGGACGACCTCCGCGACCCTCATCCAGGGGTGCGGCCGCGAGGTCCCCTCCTCTAATAAGGGAGAGCCATCCGCCAGCCCGGGCACCACCGCCAGCCCCGTCACACCGTCGTCCGCCCCCCAGCGCGGCGGACAGCTCGTCGTCTCCGTCCGCACCGAACCCCAGACCTTCAACCGCTACACCCGGCGCGACTGGCCGACCGACCTCATCTCCCTCCTCACCAACGCCAAGCTCACCCGCATCAACCGCGTCACCCAGGAGGTCGAACCCTGGCTCGCCGAACGCTGGACGACCTCCCCGGACGGCCGCACCTACACGGTCACCCTCCGCCCGGACGTCACCTTCTCGGACGGCCACCCGTTCACCGCCGCCGACGTCGTCTTCAGCTTCAAGGCGGTCTACGACGCCCGCCAGGGCAGCGTCCTCGGCGACTCGCTCACGGTGTCGGGCCGCCCGCTCGCCGTCACCGCCAGGGACCCGCGCACGGTGGAAATTCGCTTCCCGGAACCGTTCGCCCCGGGCCTGCGCCTGCTCGACAACCTGCCGATCCTCCCGGAACACAAGCTGGGACCGGCCCTCGCCCGCGGCGCCTTCGCCACGGCCTGGAACCTCGACACCCCGCCGGCCGACCTCGCGGGCCTGGGCCCGTTCGTCATCGAACGCTACATCCCGGGCCAGCGCACGATCCTGGTCCGCAACCCGCGCTACTTCCGCACGGATGCCGCCGGCGTCCAACTCCCCTACCTCGATCGCGTCGTCGTCGAAGTGGTGCCGGACCAGAACGCGGAACTGCTGCGCCTCGAATCGGGCGACCTCGACCTGACGACGGCGGAGGTGCGGCCGGAGGATTACGCGCCGCTGAAACGGCTGGCGGAGGCGGGACGGGTGACGCTGCTCGATCTGGGGGTCGCGTACGACGCCGACAGCTTCTGGTTCAACCTGACCCCGGGCGCATTCGCCGGCGATCCGCGCGCGGGCTGGATCCAGCGCGAGGAACTGCGCCACGCGGTGTCGCTCGCGGTGGACCGCACCCGCTTCGCCGACACGGTGTACCTCGGCGCGGGCGTCCCGGTCTTCGGCCCGGTCACGCCGTCCAACACGAAGTGGTTCTCGCCCGCGGTCCC
>JBFWWU010000036.1:0-8030 GCA_050246015.1 Phycisphaerales bacterium | reverse complement strand
CCGGTCTCCGTCGGCGGGACTCGCAAAGACCGATCGGGCTAGGATTCTCTGTAAACGGCTGCGTGGCGGCTCGTTTGCCCCGACCGCCAGCGAGAAACCGTTCGTCGGGGTTGTGGATACGGAGTTCTGAGAAAGGCCTCGCAAAGAGGCCTTTTCTCGTTAACGGTCCAGGCTTTTCGCCCACCGCGCGTATCTCTCGGGAATCGTGGGACTTCCTGAAGGTCCACGAATTGCCGAGCGCTCTCGAATCCGAGACATCGTACCGACGGATCGGTCGCCACGCCGGGGTTGGGGGCCGAAAGTCTCTCCGCGCTCTCTGAATCCCACGCCGCTCCGGTTAACGCGCTGCCGGGGTGAACGAGGGGTGCCCTTCGGCGCTTGCGGCGCTCCCTGACCGTTTCGCGTATTCAGAGTACAGGCAGCCCGCACCAGACGCGGACTCCACTCCAGCATCAGGTGCGAAGCCGAGCGCCAAGCGCACGCCCGCACGGATGCATGTCCCCCTTCACGGAGGATGTGCCCGTGCACGACACCGCGCTCATGGACGATGCGCCCGCCCCCACCACCACGCTCGACCCCGACGCCCCGACCTCGCCCGCCGTGCGGCTGGACTGCATCGCTGCCGTCTTCGCCGAGGGCATCCGGCGCCGGCGGCGACAGGTCGCCATTTCGGTGCCGAACATCGAGCATCAAGAAGGTTCTCTGGCTCGCCTTGAACTGTCCGAGCATGGTCGCCCTGATGGATCGCGTGGTTAACGCCCCCCGAGACCACGAGAACGGAGTCCCCAATGGCGATCGATGTGACTGCAGCCGAGCGGGCCTTGGAGAAGATGACCGTGCCGCAACTGAAGCAGCGGTACGCCAAGGTCTACGGTGAAGAGACGCGGACGCACCACAAGGTGCTGCTGATCAAACGGATTCTCTGGCGGATGCAGGCGCTTCGGGAGGGCGACCTCTCGGAGCGGGCACGCCAGCGGGCACGCGAACTGGCCAACGACGCTGACCTGCGGCGAAGCCCGCCACGCGCCCAATCGCCGGACGCGCTCAAGCCCCGGGCCCACAGCGAAAGCGTGGTGAGCGTGCCCATCCACACGCGAGAGGACGGGCGGCTGCCACCACCCGGGACGGTCCTCCGCCGCGAGTACAAGGGCCGCGCCGTGTTCGTCCGTGTGCTGCCCAAAGGCTTCGAGTTTGAGGGAGAGGTCTACCGGTCGCTGAGCGCCATCGCGGCGAAGGTGACCGGCTCGCATTGGAACGGATTCCGCTTTTTCGGGCTCAATGAGGCCGGCACCACGGAGGGCAACGTATGAAATCGTCTATCAATACAGCAACGTCCAAGCAGTCCGGCGTGCCCACGGTGCGGTGCGCCATCTACACCCGCAAGTCCAGCGAACAGGGACTCGAGCAGGAGTTCAACTCGCTGCACGCCCAGCGCGAGAGTGCGGAGGCCTACATCGCCAGCATGAAGCACGAGGGCTGGGTCGCGCTGCCGGACCAGTACAACGACGGCGGCTTCACCGGCGGGAACACCGACCGACCCGGCTGCCAGCGGCTCATGGCGGACATCGAGGCCGGCAAGGTTGATTGCGTTGTGGTCTACAAGGTCGACCGCCTGTCGCGATCGCTCCTGGACTTTGCCCGCATGATGGCGGTCTTCGAGAAGCACCATGTCTCGTTCGTGTCGGTGACGCAGCAGTTCAACACCACGCAGTCGATGGGACGGCTCACGCTGAACATCCTGCTCTCGTTCGCCCAGTTCGAGCGAGAGATCATCTCCGAGCGCACCCGTGACAAGATCGCGGCCTCCAAGCGGAAGGGGAAGTGGTTCGGGGGCAAGCCGATCCTGGGGTACGACCTGGCGCCCCAGCCCGCCGGCGGGAGCAAGCTCGTCGTGAATGACGCCGAGGCCGCGCTGGTCCGCGAGATCTTTGCGCTCTACCTTGAGCACCGCTCGCTGACGAAGGTCACAAGGATCCTGAACGACCGCGGGTGCCGGAGCAAGCAGTGGACGACGCGGAAGGGCCGGGGCGTCGGCGGGCGTCTCTGGGACAAGCACCTGCTCATCAAGCTCCTGACCAACCCCGCGTACACGGGAAAGGTGCGGCACAAGAAGGACCTGTACGCCGGCGAGCACGCCGCGATCGTCAATGACGCGCTTTGGCAGCAGGTCTACGACATCATCCGACACAACGGCCGCACCGGCGGCATGCATGTCCGGAATCGCCACGGCGCCCTGCTCAAGGGCCTGCTGCACTGCGGCCCGTGCGGGCACGCGATGGGGCACACCTACAGCGTGAAGGACGGCCGGGCGGCATACCGCTACTACGTCTGCTACGTCGCGCAGAAGCAGGGCTGGCACGCCTGCCCGTCGGGCTCGCTGCCGGCGGAGCAGATCGAAAGACTGGTGGTCGAGCGAATCCGGCACATTGGCGCCGACGCCGCGCTGGTCGAGGCCACGTTCCGGCAGTTACAGCGCGGGGTGCGAGAGGAGGCCGAGCAGATCGAACGCGACCGGGCGGTCTTGGACCGCGAGGCCCGGAAGGTCGAGGGCGAGATCCGCAAGGCGGCCGCGACCGCGGCCACGGACGCCCACGCTGGCGCCCGCCTGGCCGACCTCCACGAGCGCCTGGCCAGGGCCAGCGAGCGGGCCCGCGACCTGCGCGCCCAGGCGAAGCGTATCGATGGCGACACGATCACGCGGCCGGAGGTCGAGGCGGCGCTGCGGGAGTTCGGGGCGACCTGGGACGCCCTCTGCCCGCGCGAGAAGGCCGGCGTGCTCGGCACGCTCGTCAAGCGGGTGGACTACGACGGCGTGCGGAAGACCGTCGGGATCACGTTCCATCCGGCAGGCCTGCGGACGCTCGGGCAGACGCCCACCGAGGCGGAGGAGGCAGCATGAACGACGCGCACGACGTCACGATCGAGTTCAACGTCCACTTCACCCGCGGCGCGGCCGGTCGTAAGGAGGTCAACGCCGGCCCCGAGCCGCCCGACCCCGCACCGGAGCGCGGCCGGGTACCCCGCGTTTCGCGCCTGATGGCGCTGGCGATCCGGTTCGAGGATCTAGTCCGGTGCGGCGAGGTGGAGTCCTACGCCGACCTGGCCCGGCTCGGCCATGTCACGCGCGCCCGAATCACACAGGTCATGGACCTGCTTTGCCTCGCGCCGGATATCCAGGAGGAGATCCTGTTCCTGCCGCGGGTCGAGCTTGAGCGAGAAGCCATCAGCGAGCATGAGCTGCGGCCGGTGTGCGCGTTGGCGGACTGGCGAGAGCAGCGGCGAGCCTGGCAGCGACTTCGCCAACCGCGTATCCAGTAGGCTGGCGTACCGTGTCGAGACCACCTTGCCCCACGCGACGGGCGATTCTCCCGTACAATCCACGAATGAGCCGATGAAAGGGCACGCCAAGCCCCAGAAACGGCGATTTCGCAGAGGAAACCGCCGCCCGTGCAGCCAGCCACGCCACATGCCGAGAAGCTCGTCCCCCACCTGGAGCGGTGCGGGTACGGCTCCGACCGGCTTGCGAAGTCGTTCGAGTTCGATCGGGTGACCGTGCCCGTTGTCGGATTCGCGGGCAAGCCGTGGGATGCGTGGTCGGCGTGCGTGGCGGTCGTTGAGCGCAACGGGGATTCACGAGCTGCCGCGACCCAGGTGGCCGGACTGGGCGCGCCAACCGTGTTCGCCTGTTCATCTTCTGGCGTGGACTGGTGGGCAATTGGTCCGGAAGGCCCCAAGGCCAAGCGTGAGTTCGGTTGGCAAGAGATTGCCGCGGCGATCGGGGCAGCGAGAGACGCCCTGTCCCCAAGCCGGATCTATGCGAGCAAGCTGCGGAAGCCCGGAAGCCACAGCGACCAACTGTGGTTTTTCGATGCAGGCCTGATGCCAGCGGTGGAGAAAGCGCGCGGAGCGGCGCTAACCCGCATCGTCGAGAGAGTCATCGGTGGGCTCGCCCATGCTCTGGCCCCCCGGCTCAATTCCCGGCAGGCCCAAGAGGATGTCTACCGAACTGTTTTCTGGCTGCTTGCTGCGAAGATCCTCCAGGACAAAGCGGTCGACAATTTCGTCCGGCTCAATCTCCGCGACGTTGACGAGGTGTTCGCTCGGATCGGTAAGCACCACGGGGAGACGAGCCGCTTTCCGCCGTTTGGCAAAGCGGGGCGGCCGGCTATCGATGCGGCCGCGGAACTGATCGCAAGCTGCGGCTCCCTTGCCGATGTCACCAGCGAGTCACTGGCGCACGTCTACGAGAACGCTCTGATCGACAGCGCGGCGGGCTCTAAACATCAACCGAAGGCGCCGAAGCAGTACGACATTCGGAAGGAGCTGGGCATCCACAGCACGCCATCGGCGCTCGTCAACCACATGCTCTCGCAGTTGTGGCCCCTGATCGAGCAGATCGCGCCGGAGGATCGGCACGTCTTCGAGCCCGCGTGCGGGCACGCGCCGTTCCTGACCGCAGCCATGCGCTGGCTGCGCGACTGGGATGCCCACGCCGATGCCGGCGTGCAGCACCGGTATTTGAAGGCCCACCTGCACGGCATCGAGAAGGATCCCTTCGCCATCGAGATCGCCAAGCTGCGTCTGCTCCTCGCGGACGCGCCGCACGGAAATCGTTGGGACATCACCCAGGGCGACATGTTCACTGGGACGGTGCTCGCGGACCGGGCGAAGGAGGCACGGATCTTCCTTGCCAACCCGCCATACGAACGCGCCGACTTCGTGACTGGAAGCCGAGCACGCGGCGCGGCGAAGACCAAGAGTCGCCGAAAGGTGGACGAGGTGCTCGCGCGGGCTCTACCCAATCTGCCCGCTGGGTCGGTGATGGGCGTGGTTGTTCCGCAGGGGTTTCTGCGCAGCGCCGAGGCCCGGGACCTGCGATGCCGACTTCTGGCGGACTGGTCGCTGTCGGAGATCGCGATCTTCGAGGATCGATTGTTCGAACACCCTGACCAGGAGACCGCGATTCTCCTCGGCCGGCGAGAATGTCCGTCCTCATCCCATACCTTGCAGTATCGGCGGGTCCGCAATGTCGGCATGCATGCCTTCAAGGAGCGACTGGCGTTCTCCGCTGAATCCCGCGTACCACAGTCCCGCTTTGCGTCGGCGGAGGCGTGCAACCTGGCGCTGCCGGAGCTCGAAGGCGTCTGGCGATTCCTTCAGAACGCGCCAGTACTGGGGGACGTGGTGACCATCGCGAAGGGCCTGGAGCTTGACGAACGTAGCATCGAGCGTAATCCAGCGGCAGAGTCGCTGAAGCCCAAGGCCGGATTCGAGGAAGTTGTACGCCGCGCCGAGGGGGACTACGGGATTCATGAACTCCCCGCAGTCACATGGGTCGACTTCCGTCGCGCCAAGATCCGGCGAACGGGGCCTGAGCCGAGAAGCGGAGTCCCGCAGGTGCTCGTGAACTATGCGCCTGCCGGTCGCGATCGATGGCGCTTGCGAGCGCTCCTAGACGAGAAGGGTCGCGTGGCGACGCGGCGGTTCCTCGTGGTTCGACCGAAGCGCAATGCGCCTCCCCTTCTGTTCCTCTGGGCCTTGCTGAACTCGCCACTCGGCAACGCGTTTGTGGCGGCCCACTCTGGCAAGCAGGATATTCCAGCTCGGGTGGTGCGCCAGATGCCGCTCCCGAAGGCGGATGCCTTCAAGTGGGCAAGCGTGTGCCATTTCGCGGAAGAATACCTTCGAGCTGTGCGCTCTCCGACAGCAGCGCCGCTCTACGGGCACACCCCGCCCGATCCAGCAAATGCCCTTCGCCGAATGGATGCGGAAGTGCTCCGTCTCTATGACCTGCCGCCTCGACTGGAGCGCGAACTTCTCGACTACTTCCGGGGAGAGAAGCGAAAGGGTCTCCCGTTTGTCTTCCCTGACTACTTCCCCGACAGCTTCAATCCCTATGTGCATTTGCACGAGTTCATCGCCGACACATACGCCCAGTCGTCCGCTGGGGCACTGTCACGGTCGTTCCAGCCCGTCCGCTCCGAGGCTGCCCTCGCCGCACTCAGTCTTGCCGAGAAGATGGCGGCCGGGGAGTAGCCGATGGACGAGTACCTCCTCGACACCAATCACGTGATTCCTCTGCTTCGGGAGCAGGACCCCAGGCGTGGAGTGATCCTCGCGAAGCTGTCGACGATCCCTGCCGAGTCGCATGTCTGCATCGCCACGGCCACGCTCGCCGAGTTGGAGGTTGGCTGCTGCTTTCAGGAAAAGGGACGGGAGGACGCGCAGACCGAGATTCGAGAGGTACTGAGGTCGAACAAGCTAGACATTCGCCCTTTCACGCAGCACACCGCCGCCGAGTACGGAGCACTCAAGGCGGCGCTCATGCGGCAGTTTGCCCGCGAGGAAGTCAGGAATTCTGCCAAGTGGCCTGAGGTGTGGACCAGTCCTGTCAAGGGTCAACCGCTCGGCGCCGACGAGTTCGACCTGATCATGGTCAGTCACGCGATGGAGCGCAACATGGTGCTCGTGACGAATGATCCCATGCGTCGAATCATCGAGGGGATCTCTTCATTGGGTTCCGCTCCTCGGTTCGACAACTGGATCAACATCGCCAGCGGGACCGGGTCCTCGCCTTGACGCGCGTGCTGCCGCCCGCCCCCTGCCTACGCGTGAGAAAGAACAAAGCCCAGCGAACCGGACGGCATTCCGATCCGGTCCGCCGGGCGAGCTACGAGGGCCTGGTTAGCGCTGGTTGGGGATGGTGGTCGAGCTCATCCGGAAGGTGTAGACGAAGATGGCCGCGGGATCGAGGCCGTCGAACCGCTTGCCCCAACCTCCGTGCTTCTTTCGCAGCGAGTACTCGACCCGTCGGGCTTCCTCGGCTGTGTCGCAGCCGACGATCAAGAACGGGTCGCGGGTGGAGTTGATGCAGTGCTCGCACAGGAGACGTTCTCGCGGGGTGCAGGTAACGCCGATGAACCAGCGCAGGTGCTCGCCGCCGTTGCGCTCGATGAATTGTGTGATTCTCTCGGCGGGCGATGGCCGCGCCTGGACGGCTTGGGCGGTGGACATGGGGGGAACTCCTCGTGCTCTTAGCGGAATGAACGGGCTGGCGACCGGCTGCCGGTGCAGTGCTTGCCCGCCTGCTCCCTCTGAATACGCAAACGGCCCGGAATGGCCCGGGGGGTCAGTGCGGCACGTCGGGCATTTCGGCATGCAGCGGTTTACCATCAGCTCCGAATGAACCAGGAACTGGCCAAAGCGATCGAAGCCCTCCTCAGGCGCATCCCAGACAAGTGGCAGCGGGTTGCCACCGACCAGCTCTCTGTCTCCGAACAACGAGCGCTCTTGCTCCTTGTCGGAGCAGGACTTGTGGAACGGCGCAACACCATCCGCCTGGGAATGGCGGGCAAGAGCGAGGCCATCGAAGCGACGATCGCGGTAACGGGGGAGGCCGGGTTGCTCCAGGCGATCGAGCCCGTGCTGGCGGAATCATGGAGCCGGTGGGCCACGGCTATCGACGAGTGGCGTCGGGGATCCGGGGGAGCCGCCAAGCCGTTCAGGGTGACGAAGGTCGGTGGCGACGAATGGCGGCTCACCGAGCACGGACTGCAGGCAAGGTCGGATCTCGACAAACCGCTCAGTCCGAAACGGCCCCGCGAGCACGCCGCGGTCATTGCCAGCCGAGAGCGGGTCCTGGACTTCGTGATGAAGGCCGGCGCTCTCGAGGATCGTCCGCCGGTTCATGGTGCCGGCTTGCTCGTGGCGCTTCGCAGCGTGGCCGCCGAGAAGGTTCCTCCGGCGCCGGCGCCATCTCCGACACAAGTGAACCTGACGAACGCCGCTGATATCGCCGCGGCATTCCGTGATGCGATACTGCCGATGGTCGAAACCATTGTGGGCGGCGCAGCTCGCCAGAGCGGCGGCGCGAATCGCCTCAAGGCGTCGCAGGCCGGTGCGAAGACCTGGCAGGAGGCCATGAGTCTGGCCGAATCGCACGTCAAGAAGCACGGCGGGTTCTTCCCGGGCCGAAACGAACTCGCCGGTATCGTCGGCTGCTCGCCGTCCACCATGACGAAGGTGCTCAA
>JBFWWU010000035.1:0-21413 GCA_050246015.1 Phycisphaerales bacterium | reverse complement strand
CGGAACACCCTATGACACGATCACCCTCACAGATCAGCTCGACCTGGCTCGTCTGGTGGACATGGCGTCCTCGCGGCTCAAGGTGAACATCGAGTACGACGCGGCGGTGGTGAAGGGGACGGTGACGTTGCGGCTGGGCGGGGGCGTGACGGACGAGCAGCTCTGGGAACTTACGAACCAGTTACTGGCCTCGCGCGGGTTCACCACGATCCGCACCGCCGGCAAGGGCGAAGTACTCAGCGTGGTCAAGCTTGAGCAAGCCGCGGGACTGGCGCGGATCGAGCCGGATGGGTGGGAACAGCGTGCCGGTGTGGACGGCAATGCTGCAATCTCTGGAGGACCTCCTGCCGGCTACTCGTCGGTGATGTATGTATGTAAGAACCGCTTGCCGCGCGAATCGGGGTTCGTGGACTCGGTCAAGCAGCTGGTCTCGAAGCCGGGTGGAACCGCGGCGGCGATGGGCGACTCGGCGCTGCTCATCAGCGACCTCACGCCACGGCTGTTGCAAACGATGCGGCTGCTTCCCGCGCTGGATATCGCTGGCGAGACGATGGTCGTGCGAGAATACGGAGTACAGAACCTGGCGGCGGTGCCGCTGGTGGCGCTGGCGATGCAGGTCTCTGACCGGCGGGACGGGGGAAGCTCACGAAGTGGTTCCGTTGCCGGCGGGAGCACGGCGGGAGGGGCGGGTGGAACTGGAGGATCGCTTGTTGTCGGAGCGGACGGCCGGACGATCCTGATCGTGGCCCCGGAGAGCCGCCAGGGAGGGTGGCACGAGCTACTTATGTCGCTCGACCGCCGGGAGGAGGTCACGGTCGTGCGCTATGTTCCTCGTTACTTCGAACTCAAGGAAGTCGCGAACCTGATCGAGCAGATGATCAAGTCGGGCAGCGTCGTCGGAGGCACCGGATCGAGTGGGGCACCTGGCGTGGGAGCGAGCGGTGGTGGGGCGGGCGGGGGTGGGGGTGGGGTGGGGTTGGGCGGGGGGGGAGGGGATGATCGATTCCGGATCGTTCAGGATGAACTGACCGGATCATTATTAATAACAGCGACGGCATCGCAACATGATGCTGTGAAACAACTCATCGAGAGCCTGAACCAGGCACCGCCTGACGGGCGGCGTCCGATGAAGATCCTCAAGGTCCGCAACCGCGACGTCAATGAAGTGCTCGCGATCCTGCAAGGGCTGGTCTCCGCCGGGGCGCTGCGGGCGGGCGACGACGGCTCGGCGAGTGCCCCATCGACGGCCCCGCCTTCCGGTGCCGGCACGTCACGTACTGACGGACCTGCATCGTCCGTGGGAGGGGCGCCTCTACCCAGCGGCTACGACGCATCGCGCACTGGTTCGCGGCCGGTTCGTCGTGATCAGCGATCAACCGACACCCGTTCGGCCAGCACCGCCGATGTCGTGCTCAGTTCGGATCCCGGCACCAGTGCGATCATCGCCATCGGCGAGCCGTGGGCGCTGGCGCAGGTCGAGCGGTTGCTCAGGACACTGGATGTACGGCAGCCGCAGGTGATGGTGCAGGCGCTGGTCGTGAGCCTCAACGACAGCCAATCGCGGAACCTCGGGATCGAACTGGAAGGACAACTGAATCTGTCGGCAGACTCGATCCTGCGTCTCTCGTCGCTCTTCGGGCTGAGCACCGCGGGTACGGGAGTGGGTGACCGAACGGCAACGGGCGGAGGCGGGACTTCGCTGCTCTTGAGCCCTGGCGAGTTCGCGGCGGTAATCCGCGCCCTGGAGTCGCTGACCAAGGGCCGCTCGGTGAGCGTGCCGCAGATATTAGTTAATAACAATGAGCAGGCAGTCTTCAACTCCGTCGTCGAGCAGCCGTTCGCGACACGCACGAGCGCATCGGACCAGCTCGCGACCACATCCTTCGGCGGAGTCGCCAGCGCCGGCACGGTGGTGATGGCGCAGCCGCAGATCGCCGACGGCGACCATCTCATCCTGACGTTCAGTGTCGAGCTCAGTTCGTTTGTGGGCCAGCCGCCGAGTGAGAACCTGCCGCCGCCGAAGCAGACGAACAACGTCAGCAGCAGCGTGACGCTGCCGGACGGGTTCACGATCGCCGTCGGCGGGCTGGACCTGACGACCCAAGGCGAGTCGCTGGACCAGGTGCCGCTGATCTCGCAGATCCCGATCCTGGGAGAAGCGTTCAAGAACCGTTCGAAGTCGGCGAGCAACTCGAAGTTCTACGTGTTCCTGCGTGCCGAAGTGCTGCGCCGCACGGACTTCGAGGACCTCAAGTACCTCAGCGGCCTCAAGACCGCCGAGGCGGGCGTGGACGACGGGTTCCCGGAGGTGGAGCCCAGGATGATTCGGTGAGGATGGAAGATGGACTTGGGAGGTGGGACTTGGGACTTGGTAAGACAGAATGCGAACTCGGAGGTATCAGAGATTGGCGGAGAGAATCAGAGATGATGTTGGGAGGTCATGCTCGCAATCCATGTCACAAGGTCTTCTCTGATTCTCTCAGTCTCGCTCCGCTCTCTCTGAGATCGCATTTATGTTGCCCTCGAATGTGGTGAAACTGTGATAGACGTGGCCGCTCCAACCGAGGACTTCCTCCGCATGATCCCGCAGGAGTACGCGCGGCGACACCTGCTATTGAGCGGGGGACGAGCCGCCGAACGCGACGCGGCTTCCAATGCCCCTTCGTCAGACGACGAACTCCCCGAAATCGTTATCACCTGCGATCAGACACCGGCTCTGGCCGTGCACAACGTTGGCGTGCGGATCAAGCGCCGGATCGTGACCCGGTCCGTCTCAGGCGGCGGTGAAGAAATCGCCGCCGCGATCGACCTGGCGTACGCGCGGTACGCGGCCAGCGCCGATCGCCCGCACGAGGATCCCCACGAGCCGCGCATCGTCATCGAGGCGCCGGCTGACGGCGACGAGCCCGGCATCGCCGCGGCGATGCGTGAGGCCGAGCGGGACCTCTTGAGCACGCACGGCAAATCGCAGGTCGTCCGGCTGGTGGACCTGATCTTCTTCGACGCTCTTCGATTGGGCGCTAGCGACGTGCACATCCAGCCGCTGCGCGACCGCGTGCTGGTGCGGTACCGTCTCGACGGCGCGCTACACACGGTTCGAGAGTTGCCGGGCGGCGGCGCTGGGGGGGCCGCGAGCGCGATGGTGAGCCGGGTGAAGGTGATGGCCCACCTGGACGTGGCGGAGCGGCGCGCCCCCCAGGACGGGCACGCCTCGGTCACGATCGGCCAGGCGCGGAGCACCGCCGGTGATGCGTCGGGAGGTGGAGGCGCAGGAGTGGGGGTGGGGGTGGGGGGGAGACGGGTGGACTTGCGCGTGAGCACGTTGCCGTCCACCTACGGCGAGCGGGTCGTGGTGCGGTTGCTGGACGCCTCGCGCTCGCCGCACCTCAAGAGCTTCGGGGCGCTGGGGATGCCTAAAGGGGTCGAGCGGCGCTACCTCGAGCAAGTCAGCCGCACCAGCGGGATCGTCCTCTCCACAGGGCCGACCGGGAGCGGCAAGACGACGACGCTGTACACGACACTCGCCTGGATCAGCGAGACCAACGCGGGGAGCAATATCGCAAGCGATGGCCGGGCCGACACGGCAGGTTGCTCACCATCGCCTCGGCCTTCTTCTTCTCGATCCCTCGATCCCTCGATGCCTCGATCCCTCTCGTCCTGCGAACTCAACATCATGACGATCGAGGACCCGGTCGAGTATGACCTGGGGGGCGTGCTCATCGCGACAGGCTCCGGCGGCACTATCGGAGGTGCGCCGACCAACGATACGCGCGGCGCCGAATCGCATCATCTCCATCGGGGGGGCGGCCTGGCCATCAGCCAGACGCAGGTGGACCCCAAGAAGAACGTCACCTTCGCCACGGGCCTGCGTCACATTCTGCGCCAGGACCCCGACGTGATCATGGTCGGCGAGATCCGCGACGAAGAGACCGCGCGCATCGCCGTGCAGGCGTCGCTGACGGGTCACCTGGTCCTCTCGACGCTGCACACCGGCGACGCCGCCAGCGCCGTCGCGCGGCTGCTGGACCTGGGCGTCGAGCCGTTCCTGGTCTCGTCCTCGCTCTCGGCGGTGCTGGCGCAGCGTTTGGTACGCACGGTCCACCGCTCGTGCGAAGGACGCGGCTGCGAAGCCTGCCTCGGCAGCGGCCTCAAGGGACGCACCGGCATCTTCGAACTGCTCGTGGTCGACTCGGCGATCCGCGAACTTATTAATAGCCGAGCTTCGGCGAACCTCATCAAGGACGCGGCGTGTCGCGACGGGGGAGGGGGGGGTGGAACTGTCACACTTGCCGACGCGGGCCGCCGGCTCGTGGAGCAGGGGATCACCACGCCGACCGAAGTCGCGCGCGTGATCGACATGACGGAGGAGCCCCCCCAAGCATGAGTTCCGAGCGCACGAACCTGATGACGAAGCGGCGCCTGATCAGCGCCGGCGCGATCATCGTCGCATCCGTGTGGGCGCTCTGGCCGGTCGAGCGCGATCGCACGCCACAGTTGCCGCAGGGCCCGACAATACCCACAACAGACACCGGCACTCACTCCCCAAGCGCATCGCTCGACCTCGTCGCCTTCCAAACTCCACTGTGGGTGGCGCCCCCGGCGCCACCTCCCGCGCCGCCGCCGGCTCCGGCCCCGCCGCCCCCAGCGCCGCTGCGTCTTCAGCTGCTGGCGATCATCAAGAGCGGCGACGAAGCGAAGGGACGGAGCGGCGATACAACCGGCCCGCCTTCAAGCGCCACCTATTCAGCCATGTTCTACGACCCCGACGCGAACAAGGTGATCGTGCTCGCCGAGGGCGACACATTGCCCGGCGCCGGTGGCCGCACCGTCGCCAAGATCACCGCGCTGGACATCCAGATCCGTGAACCCAGGACGGCGGGAGGCGGCGGGAGTCGTGATGCGGTGACCACGTTGACCATCCGTCCCGGGGGGGCTGGGGGGGGCGGCGGGCAGCCAATCAAAGGGGGCGGTGGATGACGCGAGCAACGCGAAGCACGAACACATCAACGAATATCACATGGCCGAGCGACCGCTGCTACTGGGCGGTGCTCGACATCCCCGGCTACCGCCCCCCCGGCCCCCCCCGTCCCCCCGGTTCCCCCCGCCCCACCCACGCCTACACCCGCCCACTTGCGCCGGCGCTGCTGATCCAACTCCAAGACCACGTCCCGATCGATGTCAGCGAGCTGCACGCGGTCATGATGCCGCTGCCGATCACCGCGGCATCCTCGTCCAATCAGCTGCTCGTGTGCGCAGCGCGCCGCGACGACCTGGCCAGCGTGGATCCGCAGGCCGTCACACTCACGCCGGACCTTCCATCGGCGCCCGATCTCGCCGGTCTTCCGAATGAGTCGCTCGGACCAGTCAACCTCCTGGTCGGCGAGTTCGAGCCCCGGCCCGTCCGCCGCGCACGCCTGCGGCGTCACCTCGAACTCGCGGCGGCCTCACTGGCGGTCGTGCTGCTGATTGCAGTCGGTCTGCACCGGCGCGCCCAGACGCTCGAAGTCGCCGCGCAGCACGCCCAGGATTCGCTCGAGGGAGTGCTCGCGCTCGATCAAGCGGCCGGACCTGATTCATCCTTGGACGGTGGCGCCGAACATCTCAGCGCTCAGCTCCGACTCGTGTCGCAGGTGCAGGGAGCCGCTCGCCAGGTGACGCCGCCCTTCGACGCAGCGTCGCCCTTGGCCGCTCTGCTCCGGAGCTGGCCCACCAACGTCACCGGCGCGCCCTGCTCGATCCAATCGATCACCGTGAACGCTACGTCGATGAGCGTCTCCTTCATCTCAGGCGACGACCCGAACCCGCTCCTGCGCATTCTCGTCGCGCCCGACGGATGGCGGCTCGAAGAGCCTCGCATCACCAGCGTGCCAGGAACGACGCGCGTGCTCCAAGAACTTCGGCCCGTTGACGAGGCCAGGAAGGGAGCGCCCTGATGCGGATCCTCTTCCTTATCTGGCTCACGGCCATCGCTCCAGGCGTACTCGTCTTGAGCACCGCCACCAGCCGGTACATGACTGCCCGCTCGCGAGCGTCCTCCGCCGAGGCGAGACTCGTGAATGTGCTCGCAAGCCGCGCGCAGCTCGCGTCGCTCCGACAGAATCTACCGGCGTGGACGAACCTGCGCCCCAGCGAAGGGCTCGCCCCGCGCCTTGCCGACTCGCTCGCCGCCTGCGGCTTGCCGGCGTCCACCATGTCGAGCCTCTCGGCCCAGGCGGAGACCGTGCTCGTGCGGCCGGGCGCTTCATCAGCGGCGGAATCAAGCAGGACCGACGCCATCGGCACGAGCGCGTCGCGGAGCGGCGGCGTGAAGTCTCGCAAGGCGGGGATCACGCTGACGCCGATCACCCTCTCGCAGCTCGGCAAGTTCATGCAGGCCTGGCGCGAGCGAGAGCCCGCGTGGGTGATCTCGAACATCGATGTGGCGCCGCTGAACGGCACGACCAACGACCGCGGTGCCTTCTCGTCTCCCTCGAATTCGTCATCAAGCCGGGCCGACACATCTCTGGCGGGATCAGCGACCAGTGATCGTGGCGTCGGGGGAGGGGGTGGGGGTGGGGGTGGGGGTGGGGGTGGGGAGCTGCCGCTGCGTGTGGTGCTCACCATCGAATCGCTCTGGCTCGACGCGCCCGTTCCCCCCGTCCCGCCATCACAAGCACCGTCCACGCCCACCACCGCGTCATCGTCCAAGATCGGAGTACCACGGCCGTGAAACGCCCGACACGAACCACCGCGCCACGTACCGCACGGACGCTCATCCCACCGCTCGCGATGCTCGGCGCTGGGCTGTTCGCCGTGCTCGCCGCGGGCTGCGCGAGCTCGAACTCCGGCCCGTACACCACCCAGTCCGAGTCGCGGCGTGATCCGATGCGAGCCCAGCGCCTCACCCTCGAAGCGGTCGAGATCGCGCCAAGGAACTCCGCTAGGGCCGAAGCGATGCTCCGCGACGCGCTCACCGCCGATCTCTACCACGGCCCCGCCCACAACAATCTCGGCGTGCTGCTGCTCAAGAAAGACCCGCCGCAGCTCTACGAAGCTGCGAGCGAGTTCGAGTGGGCACGCAAGCTGATGCCGGGCCACCCGGATCCGCGCGTCAACCTCGCGATCGTGCTCGAGCGCGCCGGCCGCATCGACGAGGCCCTCTCCACCTACGCCGCCGCGCTGGAGGTGTACCCCAACTACCTCCCCGCCATGCAGGCCCTGGCCCGCCTCCAGATCCGATCAGGCCGCGCCGACCTCGGCACCGATGCCTACCTCAACGAGATCGCCCTCCGGGGCGAATCGACGCCGTGGCGTGAGTGGGCCCGGGCGCAGCTGATCAAGCGCGGCGACGCACGGACCATAGGCGAGTCCGTGTCTCCGTGAGTTCCTTGCTTGATGCCGCCCCGCGAGGTATTCCTCTGATCGCTACGCCTTTCCACCAAAGCGTAGCCGAAAGGAGTACCGACCCATGCCGAAGTTCCCCGACGGGGCGGGGGAATACCGGGCGGGGCAGCCACACATTTCTGTGGACAATCGTCAACAGCCGCGCCGCAAGCCCCGACGCCGGTTCCCTCCCGAGGTCCTCAGCGACGCCGAGGTGCGGGCGCTGGTGGGAGCATGCGACCTGAACACCGGCGTGGGAGTCCGCAACGCCGCGCTTCTCGCCGTCCTCTACCGCAGCGGCCTGCGCATCACCGAGGCCCTGCTGCTCCGCCCCAAGGACGTGGACCCGGCGTCGGGCACCATCCGCGTTCTCTTCGGCAAGCGGGGGTACGCCCGCACCGTCGGGATCGACCCCGGTGCGTTGGCTTGGGTGGCCGACTGGCTCGCCGCGCGGACGACGTGGCCCGTTGACGGCTACGCCCCGCTCTTCTGTACCAAGCACGGCGAGGCGATCGCGCCGGCGTACGTGCGGCGTCTATTGCCAGCGTTGGGAAGGAAGGCCGGCATCTTCAAGCGCGTCCACGCCCACGGCCTCCGCCACACGATGGCCGCTCAGATGCGTGCCGAAGGCATCGACATCCTCGTGATCTCCCGGCAACTCGGGCACCGGTCGATTTCGACGACGGCGAGGTATCTTGACCATCTTGCGCCGATGGCGGTTGTTGAGGCGGTGAGGAAGAGGGAGTGGTAATCGCCGGATGTTGCCAGAAAAGTGAGTGATCGCGGAGTGCGCGTCGCCGCGTCCAGATCGGTCCGGACCCTCTGGCACCATCCGTGTTCGGGTCACAGTCGTTTGGAGGCTGGCGATACATAGTCGTCACTTTGCACTGCACGCCCCGAAGTGATCGCAGCGTCAATAGCCTCGCCGACGAGTTCTCTCGCTCGGGCGGTCAGCCGAACGAATCCAAACACGTCTGCAACCTCACGCTCCAACTCTCCGCGAGGTAGACCAAACTGCTGCTCCAACGTCGCAACGACGGCATTCGCACGCTCGCAAAGCGGGATGAGGTCAAGTTCACGCCGTGCTTCGTCTTCCGTGCCAGCGGTGCGGAATCCGACGAATGTCGCATCGCTCTGACCCGCGGGCCATAGAACGCCGTACTGATCTCGCGTGCGGCCTGTAGTGAGGGCATGCCTCAGGATGTTTCCAAACCGAGTTCGGAAGCGGTCCGTGACACGCTGAACGCCGAACCATGACGCGAGCCGGCGGAGTGCGAGTTCTTCGACAATCGGACCTTCCGAGTCGATAATGTTCCCGATCGCGTCGACCGCTTGCGAGGTCGTCGAGATGTCAAACACATCTAATGTGCTCAGTAACCGGGGCGCCGCGGCGCAACGGTATCTTGGGGCTTCTGGCATCGAACGATTGGCGGTGACAGGAACGGCGGCACGGCCTCCGGCTGGCATATCTGAAGCAGCGGAGGACGACATCAGCAGGCCGCTTTGGGCCCCCTCCGCCGCGAGTATCGTGTGTTCTTCCAGCCGAACAACCGTCTGCACCGTTGACTTCAAGCGACTCTCTCGAATGTCCGACTGGTGCTTCCTTGCATTCTCGATCGCCTGATCGATCTGTCGCAGGCAGCGCTCCTGGTTCACTCGCCACTCGGTGGACCAGATACGTTCGATTCTCCAACCAAGACCTTCGAGCACAGATTGACGGAGTCGGTCCCGGTCGCGTGCGGTCTTTGCGCTGTGGTATGCAGCGCCGTCGCATTCGATGCCGAGCAGGTAGTTGCCGGGCCGGTCCGGATCTCGTACGGCGAGATCAACGCGGTAGCCGGCGCATCCGATCTGCGTGTCCACGCTCAGGCCTCGCGCCGTCAGCGCCTGCCATACCGCTTGCTCGAACCCGGACTCGAAATCGGTGTTGCCACCATGCTCGACTGCCTCGGCGATGGCGCGCGGCCCCCGCTCCGCATAATCTAGGAACGTCTTAAAGTGCTTCACGCCCACCGCCTGTGTCCGACGGAGATCGATCTGGTCATGACGAAGGCTGGAGTACACGATGAGCTGCTTGCGGGCGCGCGTCACGGCCACATTCAAGCGCCGCTCACCACCGTCCTGATTTAGAGGACCGAAGTTCATGCTGGGCTTGCCGGTCTGGTCCGGCCCGTAACCGACCGAGAAGATGATGGCATCACGTTCATCACCCTGCACATTCTCAAGGTTCTTGACGAAGACCGGTTCTGACACCTCATTTGTGAAGAACTTCTCGATCTGAGGCAAATCGCGGCGCTTCTGATCCAGCAGGTCCTCGAGCAGGAGCTGCTGGGCCTGATTGAACGTGACGATACCCAGCGAGTCGGGCGAACCGGAAGAAGTCAGCAGCCGAACCACTTCGTCAACGACTCGCCCCGCTTCGATGCGATTGGTTCTCGATCCACCTCGGTCATAAACGCCATCGGCGACATGCCGCAATGTGACCCCCAACTCCGCGGAACGCTCCGCTGGCGACGGGAAGGTGTGCAAGCGGTTCTGGTAGTAGAAGTGGTTCGAGAACGCGATGAGCGATTCGTGTTTACTGCGATAATGCCAGCCGAGCCACATCGCCGGGATACCCGAAGCGTTGCATTCCTTGAGAATGGACTCCATGTCCTCAACGGCTAGGTCCTCGGCGGGGGTTTCTTCCTCTCCATCCACGGTGCTGAAGAAACTGGTGGGCGGAAGCTGCTTGGAATCACCGACCACGATCACGTCCGTGCCGCGAGCGATGGCGCCGATCGCATCCCACGCCGGAATCTGCGAGGCTTCGTCGAATACCACCAGATCAAAGGGCGGAAGCTTGGCGTCCAGGTATTGGGCGACTGAGAGCGGGCTCATCAAAAAGCATGGCTTCAAGCGGGGAAGCAGGTTCGGTATCACTTCGATCAACTTGCGAGTAGGCAGGTGGCGGCGTTTCTTCTGAAGCTCTCGACGGAGAATGCCGAGCTCAGACTGCGGCGAGCTCGGGCTCGACGCGGTGGGCATGCCATCGCCGAGCTTCGCGCCGATAACTGTTCGCGTCGAACTGATCAGCGCTTCGTCCGCATCCCGGAAGTGCGCGATCACCTTGTTCTGTGCGGCGCCGTTGAAATCTCGCACCGCCGCGTTGGCATTCGCCGCCGCGTTGAACCACTTCTCACCAAAGCTGCGTTCAAACACATCCGAAAGGTCCGACCTGGAGATTTCGCCGCGATCCAGCTTGCCTACGAAATCACCAAGTCCCTGATTGGCCGCGACGTCTCTGGCCTGTCGCCAGGCGCACCAGTCGTTGAGTTCGGGCAGGCCGCTCGCCCAGCGTTCGAGCACTTGCCGCATCACGGGAAGCCACCCACCTCCCTGGCCGTCCGCCGTCGCGCTCTCTGTGGACGTGCCAAGGAGGCGTTTGACGTTCGACCACGTGGCCGTCCAGTCTTTCCATGCCGTGACCGCGGGCAGCGCGGCGGCTTGGAGCGCGGCGCGCCGCGCGGGGTCGCAGCATGCCGCGGCGAGAGCTTGCGGCATGACGCCGCCGTGTGGGTCACGAGCGATGATTTCAATCGCTTCTCGCAACTGCTCGCACCATTTCAGTACGGCTTCGACCTCGGTCCATTTTGCGGCACCGTGGTTCCAAGTTCGACCGAGAAGCTCGGACAGATCGCTTCGTGAAGCCAGTCGAGCGGTATGCAGTTTCACGTCCCGGGCCGCTTCCAGATCGGTCCGCAATGTTGCAAGGGATGGAACCTCGCTGACGCAGTATGGCCGCAGTTGTCTTCGCGCTAGTATCGATTTGATGAATCGCAGGGGAGCGGGGAGCGCGATGGTCCGAGTAACCGCGTCAAGGTGCGGCAGAGGATCAAGGCCCAGAAACTCCTCACGATATCGCTCCAGCAAAGACGCTCGCTTGAAGTCTCTCTCCTTCCCAAGCCCGCAGAGCGTGCGGATATCGATTACGTGAGCCGACGCTTCGGCGCCGACGATCAACCGCACGTTAGCCGACGTGCCTTGTTGACAAAGTCCGGCCACCGCGATCACCGCCTCGATGCCGTTTCGTCCCAGTCGCTCAAGATCGCCAATGCCGCTCATGGACTTGCTATAGGCGGTGAGCGCCGAACTCAGGTTCTCCAGCGAGCTTGATGCTCTGGAGAGCGCGTCGCGGCACTCCTCTGCGAGTCCGAAGCTCCACTGCGAGCGACCAATGCCCCGCAGCCGATGCTCGTGCACCGGTTCGACTGCCTCAAGCCGCTTGGTCAGTTCGAGAATCTGCCGCCGCCAGAGATCGAGTTGCTCCTTGGTCGTGTTGCCGATATCGTCGGCAGCCAATGTGGCACGGACACCAGCGCCCACGAGGATAAGACGTCCTAGCACTTGGTGGAGCGTTTCTCCAGTCGCGCGACGTTCGTGCATGGCTCGCACATAGGCGTTGAGGTGGTCTCGCGTCCGTTCGAGATCCTCGCACTGCTCTGTCCACCCCTCCGGCACCGGGGGGATGGAGGCGTTCAGCCCGGCTTCGAGTTGTTCCAGCACCGCCTTTTTTGAAGCCTTGGCGGAGTGGAGTTCGAGACAGAAGGCCCCGATACCATCCTTCTCTAGACGGTCTCGGACCACCGAGAGCGCCGCCATTTTCTCGGCGACGAAAAGCACACGCTTCCCGCGCCCGATCGAGTCCGCAATGATATTGGCAATCGTCTGACTCTTCCCTGTGCCGGGCGGCCCTTCGAGAACGAATGTCCGATGCTCAGCGGCGGCTCTGATCGCCGACAACTGAGTCGAATCCGCGTCGCGCGTGCAAAACAGATCACCCGGCTTGATTCGATCATCCAGGTCGTCCGGACGCGGCAGGGGTTCACGGTCGAACTCGCTCTCTGCATGGTCCACGAGGTGACGCACCAGACGGTTCTGCCGCAGCTTGTCCATGTTCTCCTGGAGATCCCGCCACATCAGGAACTTGTTGAACGAAAACAAACCCAGAAACGCGGACTCTTCAACCTCCCACCGCGGCATGTCGCGGATCGCGGAGCGGAAGTTCCGAAGAATCAGATCCACATCCAGTCCCTGCTCGTCTTCCGGCATGCTGGTTAGCGCCACGGTGTCCAGGCCGAACTCGATGCGCAGCTTTTCGAGCAATGTGACATTCGGACGGAGAGGTTCTTCGCTGAGACTGACGTCGTATCGGTAACCCGCGCCGGCGGCGAACCGCTGGAGTCGAACAGGAAGCAGAATTAGGGGAGCGCGGCGAACCGTTTCGCTGCCCTCGGTCTCGAACCACTTGAGCATTCCAACCGCCATGTAGAGTGGGTTAGCGCCCGTCTCCTCCATCGTCGTCTTCGCGGTGCGGTAGAGAAGCAACAGACGTTTCTGCGTTTCCGTCGCCGTTTCGGTGGTAAAAAGATGACGGGCGTGAAGCTCTTTCACGAGAAACGGGTCGTCACCGTCGGTCTTCGCGTAGATGGAAAGTTGCGCTCCTTCAGCAAGCAGGTTCTCAAGCAAGCCGACGTTCGGCGCACGCAACTGCACCGTGCGGCCGGTCTCGCGGAAGTTGATGAGACGGTTGATGAGCGACAAATCGAGCAATCTGCTCTGCCATCGCTTAATGCGACTCGCGCCGGTTTCCCTTTCCTGATTCAACTCCGGCTTGGATGTCCCGGACGCAGCGCGTTCCGCCAAGGTGATTCGATCAAGCGTCGCGCTTGGGGCGGCAACAAGTCCTGAAGCGCCGATCGTGTCCAGATCAAGCGTGCTGGCCTCTCCGTCCGCTCTTAGTGGCAGTGGCCGCACGCCGCGTTTCCGACCCGCGCGGATATCCACGGTACAAAACGTGTTTCCAGGAGATGCCATGCGCTGCTTCGCGGCTGCGACGGCCATGCCGAATGTCGCGCCGGACTGCGTGAGGAGCGTGGACTCGACCGGAACGATTTCGCCGAGCTCGATGAGATTTCGCACGCGCGCCGCATCGTCAATCACCGGCTCGGGCAAGTGTGCATCGTGCGTCCAGACTGCGGGCATGGCGTGTCCTTCAAGCAGCAGCACCGCCGCATTCAGCCCCACCTGCTCCCACAAGCTGGCGAGCAGCAGCGACAGGTCCAGGCAACTCCCGAATCGCTCGCGACAGATCTGATCGACGAGCCGCACGCGCTGCCCATCCCGGTCAAAGCTCGCCGGCGGGTTGATGTACCCGATGCCGCGTGCCGACGCCGCGTTGAAGCACGCTTCGGCCATGTGCGCAACCCGTTGTCTGCTCCCCGCCTGATAACCGTCCAGAGCGTCGCGTCCACTCAGTCTTCCGAGAGCTGACCGGGCATCAACCAGGATCTCGGCGACCTTGGGGTGGTTCGGCGTGATAAACGCGGCAAGCAGCTCGGGATACAGACTTGTGCCCGGCCATTGGTCAAACGCCAGTAAATCAATGGGGAACGACGTTATGCAGGACGCATCCCCCGCCGTCGCCGTGACCACGAGGACCGATCGTTCCGCCTCGGTCCGTGCCGCAAAGTTTCGCGGCCGACAACCGGAAATCCTTGGGTTCGATATTGTAGGTGCTCTTCGGATCCAAGCGTTCGATGTGCCCGGTCCAAGGTGCCGCCTCCCCATTCTCAATCGAAACCGCGACCTCAATACGTCGCGTCTCGGCGGCAGCGCGATTGGTGAGCGATATCTTCGAAATGAGCGGCACGCCGCACTGCTGAAGTGCAAAGTTGACCTTGTCGGCGTACTCGATCTCTATTCCGACGTCGAGGGTCGGAGGAGGGCTGGCTAACGATGAACTCTCAAGTCCGTTTTCCATAACTGCCTCCTCGTGTAACGCCGATTGCCAGAGCCATACATTCCGCATCTGGCAGCCCGTCGAGAGTCGTCAACCGACACTCGAGTGTACCAGAAAAGGCCCGGACGCCATTTGTGCAGCGCGCCACCGCGCCTGAAATGCTTGCGTTCTGACCGCTACCTCTTGTCTGGCGGAACGTAGCTGCGGGTCGTTACTTGACAACTGCCGAGTCCGGCGTGTCTGCGGCAAGGGTTAATTAGGCATGACCCTATCCAACGACGGGCAGCAGTCAGTGGTCGGCGCGGGCGAGCACGCCGCTGCAATCCATCCGGCGGTCGCGCTTGCGGACGTTCTGTCCGAGGCGTGGAGAGAGTGCTGTCTGTACGCGAACGCGCACCGCCGCCGCGAGTCGGTGTACTCCGCCGGCGCAGACACGAGTACTCATGACGAGATCGAAGAATCCGCCCGCCAGGGTGCGATCGTGGCCATCGAAGCGGCGCTCATCGCCGTCGGGAGCGTCGATCCGACGCTCACACCTGTGAAGGGGCCATCGGTGATCGAGGTCGCCGCGGAACTGAAACCGGTGCTGACCGAGGTCGGTTCGGAGCTGGGCGCGCTGGGTCAGCCGACAGAAACACAACTGCGCACCATCTCAACCGCTCAGGCCTCGCTACGCACCATGCTATTTGTGGAGGCGACACCGGCCCCGTCGGCGCGTACGTGTACTTCCATGCTGATCGAACTGGTGGGGCTCGTGCGGCGCCAGCGCGAAACCGATCCGCGGATCACGGGAGCGCCGTGGCTTCCGCCGCCGCCGTCCGAACCCCGCCGGGCCTGGCAGGTGGGGCACGACAAGGTCGAAGAGATGCTGAGAAGTCTTGAGCAGCAATGCCAGGAGATCTCGGCGAAGCGTGGGCCGTTCGCCCAGGATCCGCTTTCCCGGGTTGTGGCCCGCCTGCGGGCCAGCTTCGCCGAGTGGCGCATGGCGTGGGCGCTCTGCGACTCTGCTGACACATCGTCACTCAATGATCGCATCGAGGCGGTGGAGGCGAACTGGGTGAGCCTCGCCGGCGAGTTCGCCAGTCATGAAGTCCCGCACTTCGATCCTGCGACCGAAGAGGCGACGAAGGACTCCTTCAACTCCTTGGCCGTGTCCGCCGACGTGTTGCTTCTCGCGAGAGTCCGCCCAGAGGCGGCGGAGAGATTGTGGCAACGCGCCCTCCGACACCGACAGGCAAGACCATACCTCCCGTCTCTTCCGCCCGGCACGGGCGACCCGAAACAAATCGTTCTGAGCCTCAAGGACTGGGTCGTTTCGGCCCAGGGAGCGGAGTGGGAGCGCCGCCAGGAGCGCACCCGGCGCGATTCAGAGAAAACAAAGGCCACCCCCACCGCGTCTGCCATCACCGACTTGCGCGAAATCGCCGAGACACTTCGGGCGATGATGGGAGTTCCACGTACCCACAGCGTGTACGAGACCGCCGGCTCGCTGCTTATCAACGCGACGCAGCAAGGCGCTCTGGACGGGCTTCCTGAAGCGGCGAAACTCATTCGCGTGTATGCGGCGCGACCGGGAGGACAGAACTTCGTCGGCGCGTGGAGCGACGGCCTGTTCGAGATCCGCCAGCAACGCGGACTTGGAAAATCAGTTTTTTCTGAGTCGTTTGCTGAAGATGCGGCCCTCGTCGCGGACATCATCGAAGCCAAGATCTCTTCATCCGCAGCGGTGGATTCGGCCGCCGTCGGTCGCCGACCGAGTTCATTCAAACGCCCCATTCCAATCGCGAAGTTTAGTGCCCAACTGGGTGGCGGCAGATCTGACTATCTCATCGAGAAGCTGCGCCGTGCCGAGAAGCCGGTGAAGAAAGTCGGAGGCGGACTGTGCGCCGAACTCGAAGATCTGCTCGAGTTCGCCGGAAAGCACAAGCGGACGATGCGGGAATGGGCCAACAAGAACTATCCCGCTGACGAGGAGCCGCTTCAGTAAAATTACGTTGCGAACGATCCGTGGATTTCCGTGTCCATCCGTGGATTTCCGTGTCGAATCCGTGCGAGTGTGCAGCAGAGCATGGAAAATACCTAGTCAAGTCGTCATTGGAACGGCGCTGCATGTTCGTCCGTTGAAGTGTGTACCCAGTCACGAATTGGCGTGACGGTGCATCAAGGACGAGCATTATGGCAGCAAACAAACCCGTTCCCTCACCCTCCCAGCGTCTTCTGAAGCTCACCGAGGCAGCCGACGAACTCTCAATCTCAGCGCGATCGGCGTGGAGACTGGTGTCGCGGGGCGACCTTCAGAAGGTCCAGGTCGGCCGCGCGGTTCGCGTGACCCGCGAGTCGATCGACGCCTTCATCGCCAAGGGAGGTGCTCGATGAACGACTTCCGCCACCCCCCCGACGACGTCTTTGAACGCGGCCTGCCGTCGGCAAACGAGCAGGGCGCGACAAACGAACAGGTGCAGAATGATAGTGGTGCGTCGGAAGACGTGCTGGCATCGCGGGTCAATCCGAGCGCGCCTCGGACAGTCGAAGATGTCCTCAAATGCCTCTTCCGCCCCGGAGATGTCTTCGAGGTGCGGGCCCTCAATCTTCGAGAGCGTCCCGGTTCCACGCGGAAATCCACCGGGAGCGGCTACTTCACCTACGAGCGGATCCACGACGCCGCCCGGGTGATCGCGGAGTTGGACGATCAGGAGCGGGCGACGGGTATCTACGTCACGCTCAACCCGGTCAACCCGGCGTTGGTGGCTCGGGCCGATCACCGGATCAACCCGGACGCGAAGCAAACAACCTCTGACGCGGACGTGGTCCGGCGTCGGTGGCTTCCCATCGACATCGATCCCGTCCGCCCGGCGGGCATCTCGTCATCGGACGACGAGCACGATCTGGCTCGGCGTCGTGCCCGTGATGTCGTCGCGTACCTCAGGGACCGGGGGTGGCCGGAGCCGGTGGTCGGTGATTCCGGCAACGGCTACCACGTCCTCTACGCCATCGATCTACCGGCGGACGACGGCGGCGCGGTCCAGCGTCTACTGGAATCGCTCGCGGACCGCTTCGACGACACCGGCGTCAAGATCGACCGGACCGTGTACAACCCGGCGAGGATCTGGAAGATGTACGAGACGGTGGCTCGGAAGGGCGATCCCATCGAGAGTCGGCCGCACCGCCGGGCCCGCATCATGCAGATCCCCAGGACACTCGTCCCGGTCTCGCCTGAGCAACTCGCGGGGATGCCGGAAACGAAGCAGAGTTCGGCCCCGTCCGTGCGCACGGTTGCGAACGCCTGTTCGGCACTCGATGTCGAATCGTGGATGCGTACTCATGGCGTCGCTCACTCGGGAGCGAAGCCATGGCGGAGTTCGTCGGGAGAAGCCGGGAAGCGATGGGTGCTGGATACGTGTCCGTGGAACCCCGAGCATTCGGATCGCTGCGCGTACGTGGTGCAGTTCGCGAGCGGGGCGATCTCGGCCGGGTGCCAGCACAATGGGTGCAAAGGCAGAGGCTGGCATGATCTCCGCGACGCCGTCGAGCCGGGTTGGCAGACCCGGCGAAGAGGGAGTGATCGGCACCCTTCTGTCGGTTCTGTCAGTGGGTCGGGAGGGGGGGCACCGGATTTCTGGCCTGAGCCGAAGCCGCTTCCCAATGCCCTTCCGCCGGTAATGGCATTCGACCCGGACCTGCTTCCCGTGACGCTGCGATCTTGGGTGGTGGACATTGCCGAGCGGATCCAGTGCCCGATCGACTTCTCCGCCGTCGCGGCGATGGTCGCGCTGGGCGCCGTGGTAGGACGCCGGATTGGGATTCGTCCGAAGTGCTACGACGACTGGATCGTGCCGGGGAATCTGTGGGGCGGGGTGATCGGCAGGCCGGGGGTCATGAAAACGCCGGCGATCCAGGAGCCGCTCAAGCCGCTGAAAAAACTGGAGATCCTGGCGAAGGCGGAGTTCGAACAGCAGCTCAAGGACATGATGGCGGCCAAGCAGATCTCCGAGATTAGGAAGAAGGACACCGAGCGTGAGATCAGAAAGAACATCAAGATTCCGGCCGAAGCGCTCCGGATCGCCCGCGAGTCGCTGGACGACGAGGACGATGCACGGGACCCGGTGCGGACGCGGTTCATCGTCAACGACGGCACGGTCGAAAAGATCGGCGTCATTCTGAACGAGAACCCCGTCGGCGTGCTGGTCTTCCGCGACGAACTCATCGGCCTGCTCAAGGCGCTGGACAAGCCCGGGCAGGAAGGCGCCCGGAGTTTTTACCTGGAGTCATGGAACGGCACCGGGCGCTACACGTATGACCGAATCCAGCGAGGCACGCTCGACATCGAGGCCGCGATCCTCTCCGTTCTGGGTGGCATCCAGCCCGGGCCACTGGGTCAGTACCTCCGAGGCGCCGCAAGGGGCGGGACGGGTGACGACGGGCTCATCCAGCGATTCCAACTTCTGGTGTGGCCGGACATTAGCATCGACTGGCGGAACGTCGATCGCTGGCCTGATTCCGAGGCGCGCCGCGCAGCGTTCGACGTCTACGAGGGGTTGGCGGCGATGGAGCCGACGCTGCTCGGCGCGGACCATGATCCACGCGAGCCGGACGGCATTCCCTTCCTTCGGTTTTCCGATGCCGCCCAGCCTTGCTTCGACGCCTGGCGAGAAAAACTAGAGCACATCGTTCGGGGAGGCGAGCTGCACCCCGCGCTGGAAAGCCACCTGGCCAAGTTCCGGAGCCTGACCCCGAAACTCGCGCTGCTCATCCATCTGGCTGAAGGAAGGTCCGGACCCGTCGGACTCGAGTCGCTCGAACGGTCGATCGGCTGGAGCACCTACCTCGAATCTCATGCGCGGCGCGTCTACTCGCAGATGATCGATCCTGACCTGGCGGCGGCGAAGTCGCTTGCGGGCAAGTTGGTAGCGGGTGACATCAAAGGCGAGTTCGCGCTCCGCGACATCTACCGGAAAGGGTGGACCGGTCTGGCGTCCGAGGAGGACGCGCGGGGCGCGGTCGAGTACCTCATCGACTTTGGCTGGCTCGCCGAGGGGCGCCGGGAGACGGCGGGCCGGACGGCGTCGGTGTACTTCGTCAACCCGAAGATACGGGCGATGAACGCCTCGAAAAACTCGGGGACCCCCTCCGGGGCTACTGACAAAGCCGACAGAAGTTCCCTCGACCACCTGAACGGGGACCCTTCTGTCGGTTCTGTCGGTACCTCGGGAGGCCCCCTCGCGGAAATTCAGCCCGGTGATGAACCGGCGGAGGAGTCGCGTGAACGGGGTGCCGACGGGGAGGAGGACGAGACATGGACGGGCTGACGGTCGTCCGGGCGGCGGGGGCGTGCGGTCTTCAGGTCCGTGTCGAGGGCGATCGTCTGATCGTGACCGGACCGAAGCAGTTCGCGGCCGTCGCAGAGTGCCTCATCCTCAACAAGACGTTGATCATCGCGGCGCTCACCAGCGCGGAGCGGCTTCGGTGGCGGCTGGCGTGGTCGGGAGAAGTGGCCGACATGTTCCGAGTGCAGGTGGCAGCGCACGGAGCCGCGCCTGGCAGTCCGGAATGGCTGAATGCGGTTTGTAGGGCCGTCCGCATGGACGCTGCCGTCGCACCCAGCCGGTGCGCGAACGGCGAATGTGACGTGATCGACATGATCATCATCGGCGCCGTCCCGGCGATCAACTTCCACTCATCGACATCGATCTTGTCCCGGGCGCAGCCTTCCAATCCGTCGAGGCCGCGCCTGTGATCCGAAGGCTCTTCACCGTTCAAGGAGAACATGGATGGCCAGTGTCTGGAAACGAAAGAATGCGAAGCCCGGCAGCAAGTGGCTCGTCAGCTACATGGTGGCGCCGGGCGTGAAGAAAACCGTGACGGGTTCGTCGGATTACAGGCTCAGTGAGCAACTCGGCGCGAAGCTCGAGCACGACGTCATGCTCCGCCGCCGGGGGATCATTGACCCGCTCGCGGAGAAGATGGCGGGGTACGCCACCCGTCCGATCGCAGAGTTCGTGGCCGCCTTCCGCGACTACCTCTTCTCGAAGCGGAACAGTTCCCAGCACATCGCCGAGGCGGTCAGGTTGATCGAGGACACGATCGAGGCCTGCCGGTGGGAGACGATCGCCGACATCGACGGGCCGCGTCTCAGTCAAGAACTCGGACGCATCATCGCCGCGGGGGGCGCGGCCCGTACGGCCAATAAGCGGCGCCAGGCGGTGAGGGGGTTCACGAGGTGGCTCGTCCGCGAGCAACGCCTCCGGGCGGACCCGTTGGCCGGCGTGGCCGCGATACGCCAGCGCGACGACGTCCGGGTCCAACGGCGGGCGTTGTCGGACGAGGAGTTCCTCCGGCTCGTGGCCGCCGCGGAGGCCGGGCCGACGCTGGGACGGCTGACGGGGACGCAGCGAGCGTGGTTGTACAAGACGGCGATGAACACGGGGTTCAGGGCGTCGGAACTGCTGGCGCTGACGCCACGGAGCTTCACCCGTCGGGCCCGCCATGTTGTGCTCGAGGCGAAGTCGTCGAAGCGACGGACAACGGACGAACAGCCCGTCCCGCAGGCGTTTTGCGAAGAGATAGCCCCGTGGCTCGCGGAGCACGACGCCGACGAGAAGCTCTGGCCCACCACGCACGACTACACGTCGCGGATGATCAAGGCGGACCTGATCGCCGCCGGAATCGACCACGCCGACAACGGCGAGGGATGCCTCGACTTCCACGCCCTC
Organism: Phycisphaerales bacterium; assembly: GCA_050246015.1. Taxonomy (GTDB): domain Bacteria; phylum Planctomycetota; class Phycisphaerae; order Phycisphaerales; family UBA1924; genus JTS-AC122. Next base: position 560 of record JBFWWU010000035.1, on the reverse strand, counting down.
CGCCATAGCTACATCACGAGGCTCATGCGGAACAACGTGCCGCCCAAGGTCATGCAGCGGCTGGCTCGGCACTCGACGATCGAGCTGACACTGGGGCGGTACTCCCACCTTGCCTTGTCCGACCCCGCCGCGGCGATCGACTCGCTACCGGCCCTCACGCCGCCGCCCAACGTGCGGCTGGCGAGCGCGTAGTCGCTCTTCGACGACATCATTGATCTGTCCTGTTCGCATCCGTCGCGGTCTCAACTGCGACGGATTTTGTCTCGTGCAGCCCGAGTCGGGGCGCGTGTGTTTTGCAGTGTTTTCGACATTGCGCGCAGCGCCCAATACACCACACGCGGGTCCTGTCGAGGCACTTCGTGGCATGTCCGTGCGCTCAACGCATCTCGCGATGTTCGCCGCCAAGCCCTCTCGTAACTCCCGATTTGTCGCGACTTGGCAACTCAGTGCACGCCGGTACTATTCCAGTCACCACCCCGGCCGGAGTGGCGGAACTGGCAGACGCGACGGACTCAAAATCCGTTCGACTTCTCCAGACGTTATTGGAGATATCGAGATTT
>JBFWWU010000034.1:0-26388 GCA_050246015.1 Phycisphaerales bacterium | reverse complement strand
ACGGCGGCAGCAGCTATATTGATAGCGTGATCTTCCGTGACCGGGACCACAACTCGGGCTGGACCTCCGCGGCGGACAGCACGCGCGAGGAGCGGCGGTACTACTGCCAGAATTGGCGCGCCGACGTGAGCGCGATCCTCACCGACGACGGCAAGCTGGTCGAGTGGGTCAAGTACTCGTCCTACGGCATCCCGTTCGCACTCCCCGCCGGCGACACCGACTCCGACGGCGAGTGGGACGCCACCGACTCGGGCAACATTACAATCAGCAGCAGTTATGACGTTCGGCAGGACGCCAACCTCGACGGCTCCGTGAACTCATCAGACATCACCCACGCCAACTCGATCACCGGCGGCTACCAGACGCTGGGTCGCGGCACGCTGAGCTCGGGCGGCATCGGGGGTGCCGTCAGCAACCGCCGCGGCTACGCCGGCTACGAATACGACCCGACGTTCAATGGGGCCGCGAGGCAATTGTACCATGTGAGGCACCGGGTGTATGACGCGGAAGTCGGGCGCTGGACGCGAAGGGACCCGTTGGGGTATGTGGATGGGATGGGGTTGTATGAGTATGTGAAAGGCCGGCCAATCGCTGAGACAGATCCGGAAGGTTTGGCTTGCACACCCGAGAGATGTAACGCTTCGACTACAGAGTGGATGCCCACGGAATGCCCCACTGGGACGACGGCAACATATGCGGACGCGGGCCGTGGTCGCCGGGGTCCGGGTGTGCCGATAAAGTTCATCAGGTGTCCTGGTAACGCTATCCCGCCTTGGGCCGATGGGCCTGGTATTATTTGGGAGCTCGACCTACTATCAGATACTTGCCGTGGCAAATGCAAGAGCATTACTATAAAATGTACAACGAAGTGCAATACCGCATACGCAGAGCGTTGTACAGTCACAATAGGCCCTCCGTGCAACCCAGGCATGAATCGCTGGCAGTATCTACGGCATGAACTTCGCCACGTCGAACAATACTGCCTATTGGGTAGGATATCAGGTTGCGACGATCGCATTTGCCGTGAAGTCGACGCCTACCGAGTCGCAGGGCAGTGCGGCGTCAACGCACCACCCGCCAATATTGGTAGTTGCTGCGACCGCGCGTGCGATTCAGTGCAGAAGGACGCTTGGTGCTTCAAATCAAAGGCCAGGTGCGTGGCTCGCTGCTCCGCGCTCTGGCTTGCCGGAACATGCAATTCGTATCCGTATGAGAGGGTTCCCCTCAAGAAGCTTCCCGATATTCGCGTGCCACCACCGAAACCATATCTGTGAGTCCACTCTCTGGCCAAGAACTGCAGTTGCGATCGACACGACAATGGCCGTGCCCTGGCTGTCGCTACATGTTGAATACCTGCATGCAGGTGTGTCCGGAATGCGGCGTCTCACTTGGTTGGAGGCCCGTGACAGATCGGTCCGAGGGGCACAGAGCACTGTGGACCGTTGCATTGGCTGTTAGCGCGTTGTTACTAGCAGTGTGCGTGACGATCCTGCGATTTGCTGTTGCATTTTATCTTGCCAATCCTGTTCCACTAGACGGCCTAGTTGTACTGATTATGTTGGCAATCGTCCTTGTAGCACTGTGCTGCTATGCATGGCTATTTAGGCGTGCCATTTGCGTGAGGAATGACTGGCGATTATTGCTTTGTGTGTCTATTCTTATGCTTGTCGGTATATGTGACTTGCTTATGCGCGCATACTTTATGGTTGGATAAAACGCAGACTTGCAGACGAAGCCCTATTGATCTCTGCGCTGCCAAAGAAGCACCTGCCCATGCCCAAACCCCCGGAAAACGGACCGTTTCAGAGAGTCCCAGTGCTTCATTTGCTGCGCAGAGGTCAATAACGCGTAACAAGAACGGCGACCAGACCGACGATGGGGACGACTACACGGTGAGCGTCCAGCGGACCGCATCTTGCCGGGGCGGTTGGGTCGGCGAAGATGTGGTGCATGAGCACGTCATCGATGCGGGCGTGGGAGAAGTGGACGCGGATCATCGAGGACCAGCGGACGCGCGGGCTCACGGTGGCACGGTTCTGTGAAGCGCGCGGCATCCCGGCTTCGTCGTTTTTCCCGTGGCGCAAGCGGCTCAGGGACGCGCCAGCCGGTGCGGCGTTCGTGGAGGCGAAGATGGAGCGCGACGGTGACGGTCGCGAGCCGTGCGGCGAGGCCGGAGGCCGCGGCGGTGTCACCATCGAACTGGCGGGCGGGCGTCGCGTGATCGTGAGCCGGGGGTTCGACCGTGACTTGCTGCTGGACGTGATCGGGGCGCTTGAGTCCGGCGCGGACGGGCGGCCGGGAGTGGGATCGTGATCGGCCTGCCGTCGCTGGCGCAGCTGGACCAGAGTTCGTCGATGCGCGGCACGCGGATCTCGTAGTGTTCCATTTCTCGGCCGAGCGAAGAAACGATGATCTGGAAGGGGTTTGAAAGGTCCAGCGGACGGCCGATGAGAGCGTCAAATCCAATCACGCGCAGCACACCGCCCGGCCGTCGGCAGAGATCGGCTTTCGGGAGAACACCAGATTGCTTCGCCGTGTCACGCGGCCCGGTGGTAGGAGCGGAGCATGCCGCCCAGCCGTTCCCGGCTCTCAACTCGCTCAGCGGGCACCGTGCTCGGCTCGCCATCGATCAGCCGGTTGCCCAGCCCTTGATGATTGCGATCGAGGTGGTAATGCTCGATGTAGGAATCAATGACCCGCCGCAGATGCCGCTCGCCGATCGGGATGATCTTCGAGAGACACTCTTCCTTGATCGACCGCACGAACCGCTCGGCGTAGGCGTTCAGGTTCGGACTCCGCGCCGGCTACTCTGGCTGACCGCTACGCTCTCGTCTGAACTGGTAGCGCGCAGGTCCGGTTGGGCATTGCCCGAAGTTGCACTTTCTTGCACTTTTTGGGGGCCCCGGACGAGCGAAGAGCGGCGTCTGGAATGTCAACGGCGGGCACAGACCGGCATCGGTGTGCGCTTCCTGACGTAGGCTTTTGAGGGGCGTCGCCGCGCGGGCGCGGGGGGACCCAGTGCAACGACCTCAGGCGGCGGTCGCCGGGCCCGCGGCCAGGGCCCTCGCAACCCGGGCCTGGGCCTCGTCGCAGCCATCGAGCACGATCCGGCGGATCTCGATGACCTCTTCGCAGGCCGGACACCGCGGCGGGAGCGGCGTGCCAATCTCCGCACCGTTGACCTCCATGAACGTGCGGCGGGTCTCATCGCCCCGGCAGTAGGCGCAGCCGCCGTGGGACGGAGCGTGCTGTTCGAGTTTCTGGATCCGGCGGGCGATGTTCATCACCGCGTCTCCTGTCGAAGTTGGCGCGGCCACGAGTCGGCGTCGCCGCGCGCGGGCTCGGTGCTCTCCCGGCACGCTGGCAGGGGCGCCTCGACGAACTCAACGATGATGAGCGATCGATCGCCGCAGACCGCGCATCGGTCCCTCGGCGGCGGCGATTGGCCCGTGCGGTACTCGACGCGGTACGTGCCGTCATGCCCGCATGCGGGACACGAGCGATCGGCGGGTTGTCGCCCCTCCAAGCGCCGGATTCGATGGAACATCCCCATGCTCGTCTCGGTGAACTGCCTCACGAGTACCCTGGACCGTTCTGCGGCTGCAGCGCTTCCAGCGCGTCCACCCGCGCCGCCAGGTCGTCGAGCTCGATGGACTCCCGCCCGAACTTCAGCAGCGCCGACGCCGCCGTCACGCGCGACGGGAACGGCGCGCTCTGATCGGTCATGATCTTCGCCAGCACCTGCACGGCGTGCGGCGTGTACCGCTGCGTGAGCGTGATGGCGTGCGAGAAGGCATCATGCCGCGCGGCGCGGAACGCCGCGGCGAACGCGGGCTGGCGCAGCCAGGACTTGAGCGTGCGCTCCGGCACGCCCGCCGCGGCGGCGGCCTTGGCGATCGTTGGCTCGACGAGCAGCGCCGCGACCGCCTTCTCCTGCCTGGTCGTGATGGCGTCACCGTCGGGCTTCACGGCCTCTCCACTTCAGCATGTTCATGCCATGCCTGTTCGGAATGTGGTAGGCGCGGAGCGTGCAGGAGACGGCGGAGTGGGTGGGCGGCTTGGAACAGCCGATCGGTGTAGGCAACCGTGGGGCGGGAACTCGGAACATCTGTTCGAAAAGCATGGAATTCGCCTTGCAATCTGCGGCGCGCATGGCTTGATGTGAACGTGCCCGAGGCGACGTGCCGAGGGCGTCCGCATCAATAGATTGGAGATTGCAATGACGACGAAGACCAAAGGTCCCAAAGTGGCTGCTCGCACCCCCCGATCCCCCCACCCCCAATCCTCCAAGGCATCGAAGTCCGGCAAGGCCGCGACGACGGTGCGCACCGCCGTCGGCGAGAAGGCGCGGCGCGACGCCATCGCCGAGATCGACCAGCGGATCAAACTGCTCGAACATGGCAACATCGACGAACATGGGAACATCACGCCGCCAGCGCCCGCGGCTCCGATTGGCGATCATTCGGAACAGACGCAGCCCGAGGAACCGCTGCCCGTGAAGAAGGACAAGTCCGCGCCGCCAGCGCTCGTCCCGACGCCCGACGTGCCTGCCACGGCGAAGGGCGCGAAGAAGGGGGCCTCCGGGGCAAGCGGCGCGAAGGACGCGGCACGGGCCAACGTCGGGCCAGCAAACGCGAAGGGTGCGAAGAGCGCAAAGGCCGGTGCGGACGCCAAGCCCAAGCGCCTCGGCGGGCTGGATGTCGCGGCGCAGGTTCTCGCCCGCGCTGCCAAGCCGATGACCTGCAAGGAGATCGTCGGCGAGATGCTGGAGAAGAAGTTGTGGACGACCACCGGCAAGACGCCCGAGGCCACGATCTACGCCGCGATTATTCGCGAGATCGCTGCACGCGGGCGCGAGTCCCGATTCAAGAAGACCGCGCGGGGCCAGTTCGAGGCCAGCGGCGTCACCGACGAGTCCATCACCTGAGTTGCTCCGAGTTCGCGTCGCCCCGTTCATGTTCACCCCCAATCGCCCCGATCACTCGGGGTGTTTCTTCGGCAACGCAGTCCGCGTTCAGGCCGCGTCCTTCGATCGCCGCTCCGTCTTCTTGCCCGTGAAGTTCTCGTACCGCTGGATGATAATGTCGCAATACAACGGATCGAGTTCCATCAGGTACGCGATGCGCCCCGTCTGCTCCGCCGCGATCATCGTGCTGCCGCTCCCGCCGAAGAGGTCCAGCACGTTCTCGCCTGGGCGTGAGGAATACCCCATCGCACGCGCCGCCAGTTCGACCGGCTTCTCGGTGAGATGCACCATGCTCTGTGGGTTCACCTTTTTCACGGCCCACAGGTCCGTCGCATTGGCGGGGCCGAAGTACTCGTGACCGGCGCCCTCTCGCCACCCGTAGAAGCACCACTCATGTGCCCCCATAAAGTCTTTTCTCGTCAGCACAGGGTGCTGCTTGTCCCAGATGATCGATTGCGAGAAGTACAGGCCGTTGGCCTTCAGAGCCGGCGGGTAGTTGGCGACGTTGGCGTAGCCCCCCCAGATGTAGAACGCGCGCCCCGGCTCCAGCACCCGTGAGATGTTCCCGAACCACGCCATCAGCATCCCCTCGAACGCCTCGTCGCTCACGAAGTCGTTCACCAGCGGGCGGTCCTTCGCTCGCAACTGCTTCGTCGTCCCCTTGGCCTTCTCGGGATGACGCGCCACGTCGAACTGTTGATGATGCCCCCCCGATCCCCCCGACCCGCCCGCCCTAGCACCCTTCTTCGGCGCGGCGAACGATGACAAGCCTGCCGCGATTGCGTTGTTCGATCGAGGTTCGACTTTGACGTTATATGGGGGATCCGTGGTGCACAGATGAATGCGTGCGCCGTCGAGCAGGCGATCGAGGTCATCCGCCTTCGACGAGTCGCCGCAGAGCAGGCGGTGATTCCCGAGGATGATCAGATCACCTGGTTTGGTGATCGCCTCGGCGGGAGGGGCAGGGACATCGTCAGGGTCCACCAGCCCCGCCGTCATCTCCGTCCCCATGAACGTCTGCAACTGGTCCGGCTCGAACCCGAGCAGGCTCAGGTCGAAGTCGAGGGCTTTCAGCTCACCTAGCTCGATGCCCAGCAGTTCCTTATCCCAGTCCGCGATCGAGGCCGTCTGGTTGTCCGCGATCCGGTACGCCTTGGCCCGCTCCGGCGACAGACCCTCGGCAACGTGCACGGGAACCTCCTTCAGCCCCATCTTCTTCGCCGCCTTCCAGCGTGTGTGGCCGACGATGATGACTCCCTGCTCATCAACCACGATCGGTTGGCGGAATCCGTATTCCTGGATGGAGCACGCTACCGCGTCCACGGCGGCCTCATTCTTCCGCGGGTTCTTCTCGTACGGCGTGATCGAGTCGATCGGTCTCAGTCGCACCTTCATGTTCGGGCTTCCTGGCGCATCGCGTGCACGTGGTGGATGGGGCGGCGGTACATGAGTCAGAAGTGAGTGGTGAGGAGTGGGAAGCGGGGACTAACGGCGGCGCTTCTTGGCGTTCCTGGGGTGCCCGGCCCGGTTGCGGTAGAGGAGGTGGTCCGGCACCTTCAGTTCACCGGACTCGATCTTCCGGAGCGTGTCGTGGATAATCTCGTCCCAGCGCTGTACAGCCCGCCGCTTCACCCGTGCCAGTTCCGCCCTGTCGTGGTCCGGGTCGAACTCCTTGCACAGCGCGTCGCAAAGGCCGAGCGCCTCGTCCGTGATCGCGGGGCTGGTCTGCATCGCCAGGTGGAAGACGTCCCTCGCCTCCATGCCGAAGTAGAGGGGCGGCGGTGCCGGCGGCAGTTCCTTCGCCAGTTTGCGGATTCGCCGAAGTATCGCTCTCATGCTGATACTACGGACCAGACTCGCGTTTGCTGCATGTCGCAGCACGCGAAGACGACGCTCGGCGCGGTGCGGCGTGTGCACACGCGAGACTGGCATTGCATCGTCACGCCAGGCGATGCCAGAACGGGAGTCAAAGATTTTTCCGCAATTCTCACCGCGGCCGTGTCTGTAGGCCATGCGTTGGGGATCGCGCACAGGACAGTCTTCTGTGCGCTGTATCAGGCGCTGCGAGCGGTCGCGAAATCTCAATATCTCCAATGACGTCCGGAGAAGTCGAACGGATTTTGAGTCCGTCGCGTCTGCCAGTTCCGCCACTCCGGCCGGGGTGGTGCCCCGAATAGTACCGCCGTGCACTGAGTTGCCAAGTCGCGACAAACCCGGGAGTTACGAGAGGGCTTGGCGGCGAACATCGCGAGATGCGTTGAGCGCACCGAGATGCCACGAAGTGCCTCGACAGGACCCGCGTCTTGTGTATTGGGCGCTGCGCGCGGTGCTGGGAACACTGCAAAACACATGACGTTCTGAAGGCGGCCCACGACGCAAAATCCGTCGCAGATGGACCGCGACGGAGTTCTGGTTGGGATTACGGGTTGCCGATTGAAGTTTCGACGATTTGGGGTCGCACCGAAGCCTGCTTGGAAGTCCCCCAGTTCCGACGATTATTGAGACTGCAAATTTGCAATCTCGTTTCTAGGCGCTGGCGCGGCGTGACTTCGGCGTCGGCGTGAGCGCCGGCAGCGAATCGATCGCCGCCGCCGGGTCGGAGAGGGAGAGGTGGCTGTACCGCCCGAGCGTGAGCTCGATCGTCGAGTGCCTCGCGAGTTTCTGCATCACCTTCGGCGGGACGTTGTTCCGCATGAGCCGCGTGATGTACGTGTGCCGAAGGGCGTGGAAGTCGAGGCACCCCTCGCCGGCGTCGCTCGGATCGATCCCGGCGGCGGTCAGGTCCGCCTTGATCATCCTCGACGTGTAGTCGTGGGTCGTCGGCCAGAGCCGCTCGTCCGGCTCGTGCATGGCCAGCCACGGGGCGATCTCGGTACAGAACGCCAGCGGCACCGGCTGCTCGTCCGTCCGGCGGCGCTTAGACGACTTCGCGTCGAGCACGATATGTCGAGCGCGACGCCCAAAGCTCCGCGGCGTGAGCGTCAGCAGTTCCGAGGCGCGGAAGCCGGTGTGGATCGCCGTCTTGTAGAGCCAGGCACGCTGGAGTCCCGCCAGACGCCCGATGGGGCCACCCGCCTCGGCGGCGGCCACGAGCCGCAGGAACTCGTCGTCGCTTAGCGCCCGCCGTTGGACGCGGACGTCGTCCCGCTCGCGTATCGCGGCCACGCCGGCCAACGGGTCCGCCCGGAGGCGTTGCTCGCGGACGAGCCAACGGGTGAACCCCCTCACCGCTTGGCGCCGCTTGTTGGCCGTACGGGCCGAGCCGCCCGCGGCGATGATGCGGCCGAGTTCCTGGCTGAGCCGGGGGCCGTCGATGTCGGTGATCGACTCCCAACGGCTTGTGCGGGCGGTGTGCTCGATGAGCGAGATCGTCTCCGCAATGTGCTGGGGGCTGCTGCGCTTGGAGTACAGGTAGTCGCGGAAGGCGGCGACGAACTCCGCGATCGGGCGGGTGGCATAACCCGCCATCTTCTCGGCCAGCGGGTCGATGATGCCGCGTCGGCGGAGCATCGCGTCGTGCTCGAGCTTGGCGCCCAGCTGCTCGCTGAGCCGGTAGTCGGTCATGCCGGTGACGGTCTTGTTCACGCCCGGTGACACCGCGTACGTGATCATCCACTTCGAGCCGGGCTTCGCATTTTTTCGTCTCCATACGCTGGCCATCAATGTTCTCCTGGAACGGTGACGAGCCTCGGGATCACAGGCGCGGCTCCGACGGATTGCAACGCTGCGCGACGGGCAAGATCGATGTCACGGCACAGCCATGCAGCGGCGTGCACGATGACGCATCACTTGGCTTCTCCGCCGCTCGCGATGAAGCGTTCGATGGACTCGCGTGTGACGCGGACGCTGCGGCCAATCCGGACCGTGTCCAGTTTGCCAGCCGAGATGAGCCGCCAGGCCGAACGCTTTGAGATGGCCAGTTCGTGCGCGGCGTCGGGGACTTTGACGAGCGCTGCCTGTTTAGATTCGCGAGGACGTTCCGAGTTCATACCGTTCTCCGATAAGTGCTCCGGTCATTCGGTTGCTGCGTTCTGATCCGTCGGACGGCGTGGCTCGGGCTTTGACTTAGCGCCCGGCTTTGACGATGCCTGTGTTTGCGTGCGCTTCTTCTTCCCCGCCCCCGTGCCGCTTCCGCGGCCACGGGGGGGTGTGGGGGGGCGCGCGCGCGCACACACACTGGCACCGTCGTCCTCGCTGGGCGCTGCGGGCGGCGGAACACTCGCATAGCGCTTGAGCGTGTTTCCGCCCCCTGACCACTGATGAACGAGCCCCCTCGACTCGGCGATGACGAATAGGTCCTGTGCGTGCCGTCGCGTCGCGCCTGCTTCCACGGCCGCGTTGACGATCTCCACCTTGGTCAGGGGCTCGCCGCGAACGAACTGGGCGACGAATTCCTCCGGCGTCCATGTCTTCGGTGCTGGCTTTTCCTGCTTGGGCTCGGCGTTCTTCCGCCCCGTCGACTTTGGCTGGCGCAGGTCGGTGGGATCGCAGGAATCGTCCCGCCGCCATACGGGAAAGTCCCAACGAAGACAGAACGACTCAACGCGCGGCCAAGACCGAACCTCGGCCGCGACGCAGATCACGCCGTCCTGGGCGTGCGGACGCAGAACCAAGTGCGAATCAGCCGCGCGGCTCTGCACGCCCGCGCCCGCGCCGACGTCGGTTATGAGTTTGCCTGACTGCGAGCCCTTGGACGTGTGGTGCACGAGCACGAACGCGCACCCGACCTGCCCTGCGACGTCGTCGAGCAGGTTGTACAGCGCCGCCATCGCGCCGTTGTCGTTCTCATCGGTTCCTTCCGGGAGGAATCGGTAGAACGCATCGAGAGCAACGAGCCTGAACCGGTCGCGCGGCAGGCGCTTCAACTCGGTCGCAAGTATTCTGAGGTCACAGAGTCGGCCGCGGAGATCGACAACTTCGACGCGATCCGCGATCGCGGCCAGTTCGATGTTCATGGCGCGGGCGACTGTGGGGATGCGATTGGCAATCGTCTCGCCGTGAAGTTCGTTGTCGATGATAAGGACATCGCCGGGCTCGGTCTTGAGGGAATCCAGCCACGTCCGGCCCGTCGCGACCGCGAATGCCAGGCCCAGCACGAGCCAGGATTTACCGGTTTTCGGAGCGGCGATGCAGTTCAGCGTCTCTCCCCGGCGAAGCAGCCCGTGCACAACGGGCTGCCTCAACTCCGGGTGATCCGCCAGCAACTGGCGAATGCTCTTCGGAGTCAGTCGGAACGGTTGCGCGCTTGTCGGGGAAGGCTCGGCATCGGCCGGCGCGGGGCCGGCTGGATTCCGGCGAGCCTCGTCCCACTCATCGCGGGCATCAGCGCGTGGCGTGCCGGGTTTCATGGGCCGGACCTCACAAAGAACTCGGCGGAGGTCTCGGCGTCAACGCCCTGGGCCAGATCGAACGCCTCCTGCACCTTGCGACGCACCCAACACAACGGCCGCCGACGCTCCACCTCGTCCGCTGCCCAGCGCAGCGATCCTGAAAGCAGGGGGAGGTGCCTCTGCTCCGCGAGCAGATTGACCAAGTACACCGCCCACTCCTCTACATGCGGCAGCGACGAGAGCGACATCTCACGCACGATCGAGCAGATCTCAGAATGAATTGCCGGATCCATGTCGGGAGGTGGCTCGAGCGGTGTGCCCGTTATGATCGACGCCGCGATCCAGCGCGGGGCTCCCGGCGGGAAGAGTACTGGACCGAGCCGGGCCGCTCGCTCGCGTGCCGCGTCGAATCGACGCATGCCGTTGAGAGCGTAAACGAGACCGCAGCCAACACCGCAGACCGTGGGCCGTGGTTTAGCCATTGTGTGCCCTCCCGTCGCCCCCGACGTCGATCTGCCTCAACTCGGCCGCAATGCGCTGGACGTCGCTCTCGGAGAACACGCGGGCGTTCCCGGCCCAGCCCATCGGCAGGATGCCCCGCGAGCGGATTACGTACTCCACCCTGTGAACTGGAACACACAGCCGCTTGGCGATAACTCCGACCGACGGGAGCGATGAGCGGTCAAGGTCGGCCATTGTGCCTCCTGCTTCTGCCGAGTGCGCGGTGCACGATGCACCGCATCACACAGCCTCTGAAGGAGGCGGGGTGGTCGCGGCTTAGGGACAAAAGCAGCGTGCTGTGAATGACGCAGGCACGTTGAGGTGGTCGCGACCACCCCGCGAGTGGTCGCGACCACCGCATCACCCAGGCGGAAGATCCGGGTTCGCAGCAAGCCGCAGGCTCTCCAAGGCTTGGGACCGATTCATCCTTCCGGCTTCCAGTTGGTGCCGAACGGCTTCAGCCTGATCGGCTGGAACTCGACTAAGCAGCGTCCTCATCTCCCGCTCGGCGGCCTCGTCCGGGGCCGACGGCGTGGACGCGGGTGTGTCCTCGACCGCGCGATCGCGTCTGGTCCGGGTTGCCGACGTTCGACGCCCGAGTTGAAGCTCGGCCGAGACTTCCTGCCAGAGCGGCGTTTCGGTCACAAGCGGTTTGGAGCACCCGAGGTGGTGTGCGAGCCGGTTGCGCCCGAAGATCTTCCGGGCGGTCGCACATGCCTTCCGGTCACCTATGACGACTTGGTCTACGAGCTTGCGATAATTACCGAACCGGGCCTTCCGCAACTGAATCTCGCGCTCAACGTCGGCCTTAGTGCGCGGCACCTTTGGCGGTCTGGTCTCTGCCCTCATGCCAGGGACTTGATCATGCGGCGGGTGTGGTGCTAGACCTTCTTCGATCAATCCGGCAACCAGCACGAGGTCTTCATCAAACGATTGAAAGTAGACTGATTTCCGAAGTCCCCGCTGCTTGCGAATCTCAAACAGACCGTCGCTCCACGCGCCGACAAGGTTCTGTCCTCCCGGTCGCGCCGCATGCACACGAATGAGTTTCGCCGCTTCAGGAAGCCCGTCCAGACCGCCTTGCTGCGTCGCGTTGATAAGCAGCGAGCCGGCGGTCTCGTACACGCTGTGGGTACGTGGAACTCCCATCATCGCTCGAAGCGTCTTGGCGATCTCGGCCAGGTCGGTGACGGGCGACGGCGTCGGTTCCGCGTTCGGCTGCTCCGAGTCGCGCCGGGAACGCTCGTGGCGGCGCTCCCACTGCGTTCCCTGGGCCGAAACGACCCAGTCCTTGAGGCTCAGGACGATCTGCTTTGGATCGCCCGTGCCGGGCGGAAGCGAGGGGAGGTGCGGCTTTTCCTGTCGAAGTCGGAGCGCGCGTTGCCACAAGCGCTCGGCGGCCTCGGGGCGGACCTTCGTGAGGAGTAACACGTCTGTGGACAACGCCAATGAACTCAAGGAGTCCTTCGTTCCCTCCTCAGTTGTCGGGTCGAAGTGCGGGACTTCATAACTGGCGAACTCGCCGGCGAGGCTCACCCAGTTCGCCTCGACCTCCGCAATGCGACTATCGAGTGACGCTGTATCAGAAGAGTCGCAGAGCGCCCATGCCATCCGCCACTCGCCGAAGCTGTCTCGCAGGCGGGCTACGGCCCGGGAAAGCGGATCCTGCGCGAACGGCCCGTGCTTCGCCGAGATCTTCTGGCATTGCTGCTCAAGATTTCTCAGCATCTCTTCGATCTTGTCGTGCCCCACCTGCCACGCCGGGCGGGGTCCGGACGATTGGGGCGGCCACCAAGGCGCGCCGGTGATCCGGGAATCGGTTTCGCGCTGGCGCCGCACGAGCCCAACGAGGTCGATCAGCATCGAGGTGCATGTACGCGCCGGGACGAGTGGAGCCACCGCAACGAAAAGCATGTTGCGCAGCGAGGCCTGAGCGGTTGAGATGGCGCGCAGTTGTGCTTCACTCGGCTGACCCAGCGCGCCCAGCTCCGAGCGGACCTCGACCAGGACCGGCTTGAGGTCCGCGGCAACCTCGATCACCGATGGACCCTTCACGGGTGCGAGAGTCGGATCGATATTTTCGACGGCGACGAGCGCCGCTTCGATGGCCCCGATCGCACGCTGGCGGGCGGATTCTTCGTTCTCATCATGAGTACTCGTGTCTGCGCCGACGGAGTACGCCGACTCGCGGCGGCGGTGCGCGTTCGCGTACAGACAGCACGCTCTCCACGCCTCGGATAGAACATCCGCAAGCGCGACCGCCGGATGGATTGCAGCGGCGTGCTCGCCCGCGCCGACCGCCGCCTGCTGCCCGTCGTTGGATAGGGTCATGCCTAATTAACCCCTGCCGCAGCCGCGCCGGACCCGACAGTTGTCAAGTAACGACCCGCAGCTACGTTCCGACAGACTTCCCGTAGCGGTCATCAAGCAAAGAGAACCCGCGGCACAACGCCAGCGGGTCCTCAGGGGGGGGATCATGAGCATACAGGGTCGCGGGCGCGGGTGCAAGGCTTTTCAGCATCCGGCAAAGAACGCCGCAAGAAAGTCGAAGAAGTCTTGGGAGTTTGTCTGACCGTCGCCGTTGACGTCAGCGTTGCTGTTGAAGAAGGCGGTGAGAAAGTCGAAGTAGTCCTGGCTGGTAACGGCGCCGTCGCCATTGAACTCAGCGATGCAGGGGAGGACATCGATCGAATGCACGGGGATCTCGAACACCGGCTCGAACGCGCCGGTCCCGTCGTGATCCACCTCGACAGAGAGGGTGTACGTGCGTCCGGGATCGTGCTGGGTCAGTTCGAACTGTAGATTGAACGTTGTGATTTGATTGGGCGCGCCGCCTGCTGTCCCCGTGACCGCAGCCCCGGGCGCGAGCCCGTTGAGACTGAAGTTCAACAGGTCGGGGTTTCCCTCCGGGTCTAGTGCTCGTACGCGGAACGGGCGCGACGGGGTCTGGCCCTGGGTGTTCTGCAGGCCGAGCTGGCCGAGATTGACGGGTGCGCCGGGGACGGCGTCCACCTGCTCACCAGTCTGTCCGAAGAAGCACCAATTCCTGGCGTCGATCAGACGTCCCATGCACGAAATGACCGGTGCATCGCCGTTGTTGTTGGAGACAAAGTACTCGAAGCAGCTCACGTACCCTTGTGCAGTCATGTTGGGCGGGCGGGTGATCTGGACAGGGAACGTGTGGCACTGGCCGGGCGCGAGCTCGGGCGTCGTATAGATCGCCGGGCTGAAGGACGTGGGCCCGCTGATCCCGCATCCGGGTGCTGCGCCCACGGGAAGCGAGTTAAAAGTGACCGTGAAGCTGGTGGGAATAGTGTTGTAGTTGCACACCTGCGGGTAAATCGTCACCTGGGTGTTGGTCCGACAGAAAAACGCCCTCAATTGCCGGCACTGGCTTTTGCACTTGCCGTCTGAGGCGTGGCCGATCCCGTAGACGACGTTCCAGGGGAGGACGTACGGGAAGATCTCGACCTCATCGATCGATCCTGTGAAGAACTGCGAACCGGACCCGATGGTGGAAGCTCCCACGCGGAGATTGGTCGGGCACTGCAGATTGAACAGCGCTTTTGTTCTGACCGGGCCGCCGGCATGGGGTGCCGAAAAAGAGCCCTGCTGCGGGGAGTACCGGTAGAAGGTGATGGCCTGCTGCTGCGTTGTGGTCCCTCGCTGCACAGTAACCGCCACGTAGTGCCAGTTGTTGTCTGAGGGAATATCCATGAGAGTGGCCGGCTGAGTGTTAGGCTGGTAGACCGTAAAGCCTGCGCCACCGCCGGCAGGACCATCAGCGAGCTCGAGCATGAGTGTCCGTCCATTGATTCCCCCCAGATAGAACGCATAGCCGTAGCGGTCGGTCCCTTGTCCCACGCAGCGCTTGTCGACGATCATCTGCGTGGCGGTTGTGTTGGACGATCTTTTGACCCAGGCGTCGATCGAGAAGTCCTTGTTCTCGGCGAAGTCGATGCCGTCGTACCTTGGGACTTCCGTGAACTGACTGCCGTTGTACGACCGCGCCAAGCCGACCGCGCCCGTTACATGCACGGGGCCGTTAATATCCGCGCCATTCCGGCTGGGTGCTTTCACGTTCCAGGCGGTGGTGCCCGTCGGCTCATCCATGGGCAGCCACAGCGTCATCGGCACCGTCGGGGTGTAGCATCCCGTTCGACAAGGAGGCTCGGACTCGATGAAATCGCGTTGGCACAGGAGAGTGAGCGACTGGCCGAATCCGGAACTGATCTGCTCATCGAGGATTGGAATCGGCATCCGGCCCGGTTCGGGGTTCTGACTGACGGTGAATGGAAGATTCGTGCAGGCGGCCCCTTGGCGATCTGTCTTGACCACATACTGCTGCCCGCCGGGGAGCCAGATGGCTGTTTTCCCAGCAAGGGCGAACGTCGCGTCGGCCGCCAGGATCGCTTCCTCGGCGCCGTCCGCGGCGGTGGAGCCGTACCGATTGGCTAGCAGCGAGGTGAAAGGCCCGAGGTCGATAACGCGAAGCAGCGCGGCATCAGTGGTGCCACCGATGCTAGTCTTTCCTGCGATGACGGCCTCGCCGAAGATGCTCCAACGAACCGATCGCGGATCGAGAAAGGTGGTAAAGGACCGCATCGAACCAGCGGCGCCGCCGCTTGTCTCCTTCACGTAGAAACTACGCAATAGCGGATTGGTTTCATCCACGTGAGGGCCCACCAGAAGCGCGGAGTTGTCGGGGAGAAGATCGATTGCTTCGCCGGGATTGTCCTCGTTCAGGTTGCCGTACACGACGCCGGTGGCCCCGTTGGGTCCGATACGAGCGATGAGCGCTTCTCGCGAGAGTGTGGCTCCGACGTTGGTCCAGCCGCCGACAACGAACGACCGGTCTGGGAGTTCGCGCACATCGTTAAAGGTCATGTAGTTGTTGGTGGCGTAGGCGGCGCGCCCGTCGCGATACTCCGTGGTTCCGAGCTCATTGAGGCACGCGTCGAGCACGACGAGCACCGCGCGCATTGAAGTTCCAACCACGCGTCTGCCCGTGACGACGTAACCGCCGTGGGATGGCGTCAGCGGCGTGCAGCCAGACACGAAGGGAGCGGAATACCCCGTGCGCTCGCGGATGACGGTTCCGCCGACGCCCGTGTGCGGCGTGCCGATGAAAGTCTTCGCCGGCCCGATGCAGCTTCCCATCGAGTCAACCTTGAACACCAGGATCCCAAACTGGTCTCCTCCGACGGTGACCGCATCGGTTTCGCCGCCGATGATGTACCCGCCGTCGCGGGTCGGACGCACGGACTGTGCTGTTTCACGAGTACCCGGATTGTCGTAGATCGTCGCCCACATGACCTGCCCGTACCGATCGAGCTTGTGCAGGATGATCGCGGGGTCGCCCGAGGGTGGCGCATAGTTGCCGACCGTGATGAACCCTCCATCGGCTGTGCGTTCGATGGAAGTCGCGACCTCATCGCCGGCATACCCCTGCACCCTTTCGAAGGCAGTCTGCGCACCGGCGGGCGCCGTTGCCGCGGCGACGCACCCAACAATGCCGGAGAGAAGGAGCGAGTAGCGGCTGCGGCGGGAAGGTCTCCCTGTTTGAGGTTTCATAACCCGGGTCAGTCCTCGGATGCTGGCAGAGGCCGGCACTTCGAGGGGGACGAGATGACACTTCTTTGCTGATTTCATGGGTGATTCCTTTGAGGTGACAGGGAGTGCGCGTGGCAACTCCTGCGACGTGTGTCGCGTGATGTGTAAGTGGTTCTTCCGACGGCGCCCGGGTGCGGGCGTCTCCGGTCGTTTAGCTCCTTCGGCGCCGGACGCTCAGGGGGATGGCTGCCGCTCCTGCGAAAGCGAGTGCCGTTGTGGGCGTGGGCACCTCGATCGTCAACACCAGCGGCGGGAGCAGGAAGCTCTGCGGCGGGAGGGGGTCTGCGTGATACTCAACCCAACCCGGGATGTCATCCGCGGGATTGAGGGGTGTGCCGTTGTCGTTGGGTGGAACGGAGTTGACTGCGTTCCAAGATGATGCAGCAATCAGATCTCCGCCGACGGTGATGGTGTAGTTGCTCAGCCCAGGGGTGGTCGTGAGCTCAAAAACCGACACGAACGCATTCCGGCCGCGTATGACCGGGTCGGGCGGTGGGAGCGGCACACCGTTGGGATCGTTGTGCCACAACGGAAACTGAACTCCATGCACCGCATTGATCTGCGAGAGGCTCTGGAATGGATCCAGCAGCGGAACGCCGTCGTTGATCGGGCCTCCGTTGGAGTTGAAGGGGGAGAGCCGCCCGGGCGTGCGGTCGTTGTGGGCAGCAATAGAGTCGGAGATTGTGCCGTTGGTCCACGCGATGAATCCGCCCGCGGGCGCGGGGCCGGCTCCGTCATCAAAGATGGCGAACTGCACCCTGAGGCGAACGGGGACGCCCGGCGTACCGTTGTAGATGTGTCCGGGAATCGGGTTGTCGGTCGTCCCAACTCGTTCGACGAAGCGGTAGTCAAAGGTCCAAGCATCGGCTGCGGTGGCGGTGCAGAGCGTGACCAGAGCGGTGCTGATGGCGAGTGGGAGCTTTGAGGTGCACATGGTTGTTTCTTTCCAATGAGGTGGATAGGAGTTGACGGTCAAACGATCGCAGGAGACGACGTGGTCGGCCGTAGGGGGTCGAACCTGTATGTTTCGGGGCTCCTTATGACCGATGGTGTGGCGCCCCAGCCCAGCTTCTTTCTCGTCTACAAAAGGAAGCGTTGCGGCTGGCCGCGCGTCTCAGAGATGGCGCATGTTTGAATGAAGATTTCAGTGAGGCAGACATGGCGGCCAACAACCATTGCTCGACGACCACCACGCAGCTGCTCGATCTGCTGAAGGACGAGTCCAACCAGGAGGTCTGGATGGGGTTCGATGCTCGGTATCGCCCCATCATCGAGGGGGTGGCGCGGCGGCTAGGGCTTCCTCAGGAGGACGCGGTGGATGTCGCGCAGGAGACCCTCGCAGCGTTCGTGCGAGACTACCGGCGGGGCATGTATGAGCGCGGGCAAGGGCGGCTGCGCAGCTGGATCATGTCCATCGCACGCCACCGCGCGATCGACATGCTCCGGGCCCGGGCACGGACGCCAGGGGATGCGTCGGGTGACACTGCCCTGCAGGCTATTGCGACTGAGGAAGAGGCGCAGGCTGCCTGGGAGGTGGAGGAGGAGTCGGCTATTCTCAATGCCGCGTGTGCTGAACTCAGAGAGACCAGCGGCGCCGATCCGCTCACCATGCGCATCTTCGAGTTGACGGCGCTGCACGGGCTGTCAAATGATGCCGCCGCGGCTGAGTGTCACGTGAGCGTGGAGCACGTGCGGCGGGCCAAGCACCGCATGACCTCAAAGCTCCGAGAGATTCTGGCGCGTGTGACGGATGTCTATCAAAGCAATGATTGAGTTCGTATTGGGCGCAACGCGGGTGCCGGTCTGACGCATACAGAGAGGAAGCGGCCGCGTTCGACCTTGGCGCCGCGCGGGCATGGAAACACAGTGGCAGAACCAGTCGTTCAATCTTCACCACAGTGCCTTGAGTTCGGCAAGATCGAGTCGATTGCCTCGGGGCAGGCAGCCGACGCTGTCGCGCTGGAGCACCTAGGCACCTGTGCGACCTGTCGTGACGCGCTCTGGGAGGTAGAGGCCAACCTGCGCCTCCTCGGCCGACTTCGCAAGGCAAGGGAGAGCGGAGACGATGGGGTCTCGCCCGTGGGCACACTCCCCGAGAACCTCATCCAAGGATACCGGCTGCTTGAGGAGATTAACCGGGGGTCGCAGGGCGTGGTCTATCGTGCGGTGCAGGAGCGGACCAAGCGCATTGTGGCCATCAAGATGCTGCTAGGCGGGTCGTTCGCATCCTCGAAACAGCGCGCCCGCTTCGAGCGGGAGATCGAGATTGCCGCCTCGCTCAATCACCCCGGGATCGTGACGATCTACGACAACACGCCGGTGCGCGGGGGTCGGTTCGCCTATGCGATGGAGTACATCGAGGGCGGCGTGCCACTTGGCGTATGGGCTGTTCAGGTACTTGGCGACGATCGTGAGCGGGTTCGAGCGAAGCTCACGATGGCCGCAACACTCTGTGATGCCGTGCATTACGCCCACCAGCGCGGCGTAATCCATCGGGACCTCAAGCCCGCAAACATACTGGTCGACGCTCACTCCAATCCCCATGTACTGGATTTTGGCATCGCCCGGTACACAGCGGCTGATCACGTCAACTGGACATTGACGCTCGAGTTCGCGGGTACGCTCGCGTACGCCTCCCCCGAGCAGATCGCTGGACGTGCGGACGGAATCGACGTCCGGACCGATGTATATTCGCTCGGGGTGATCGTCTTCGAGATGCTCACGGGAAGGCTCCCGCATGTCATCGATGGCCAATCCATCGCCGAAACCGTCCGGTTGGTGACTGAGCAGGACGCTCCGCGTCTCGCGAGTATCGACAAGTTCTGGCGTGGCGATCTGGACACAATTCTCGCGAAGGTTTTAGAGCGTGACGCAACCCGGCGCTACCAGTCCGCTGCGGCGCTGGCGGCGGAGATCCGGCGGCATCTCGCGGGGCAGAGCATCGAGGCGCGGCGCAACAGCTCCTGGTACGTCCTGCGCAAAGCGGCGACGCGGCACAAGGCTGCGGTTCTTGGCGCGTCGGCTTTCATCCTGACGCTCATCGTTTCCTTGGTCGTCTCGATCACCTTCGCGCTGCAGGCACGGGACGCACGGGACGAACTCAGCGGCACCCTGAAGAGAGAATCCGGTCTGCTCGCGAGCGAGCGCGACGCGCGGGAAGGTGAGCGCCGAGCGCTCGAGCTGGAGAAAGAACGCTCGATGCTGCTCGAGCGCCAGGCGTACGAAGGGCAAATCTTCGCCGCCCAGGAAGCCTTGGCAGCGATGGACGCTGCCGGTGTCGTCGAGAGCCTCACGCTCGCAAGCAAGGCCCCAGTGGCGCTCCGGGGGTGGGAGTGGAACTTTCTGAATGCTCAGGTGGATTACTCGAAATCTTTCATAAGTGCGGTGCTGACTGGCGTCTTTGACGGAGACGTCAGTGCCGATGGGCGTTGGGCTGTAACTCGCGCTTATCAGGGGCACGTCGTGACCTGGGACTTGACGCATGCATCTCCGATTGAGCATGGCGTGAGGAGCTGGTCGATCGGGGAAGGCTCCGGCCTATGCGCCGCCATCAGCCCCGATGGCCGCCTGATTGCCGCCGCGGACACGAACCATGCAGTTCACTTGATGGAGCATGAAAGTGGGAGTGTTCTTCCGGTTCAGTTCCGCCATGCGACGCGGGTGCGCGACATTGACTTCACACCCGATGGCAGGCGCCTGATAACCGCTTGCGACAACGGATCTCGCTGGATCTGGAACGTGCAGACCGGCGAGTCCAGGTTGATTCGAGAGCCGTGGACCTTCTTTTGGGGCGGCAGGAAGATGGCTCATGACGTCGCACTTTCCCTGGACGGGAAGCGGCTTATCACCGCATTCGCAAATGGCTGGATCGTCGCTCGCGAGGTCGAATCCGGAGAACATCTGTGGCAGAAGCGTGCCGACAACCGTGCGGTCGATGCCGCTGTTAGAGGGGACGGCCTCGACGTCGACTCCATCGCGGTGAGCGACGATGCTCTGATCGTCGCATCGGGGCATCGCGATGGCGTGGTCAGACTGTGGCATGGGGACACAGGCCAGAGCCTCGGTGTTCTTCCTGGGCACCGTGATCGAGTTCAAGCCCTCCAGTTTGTCCCGAACTCTCACAACCTGCTCGCGGGATCCGACGATGGGCGGGTCTTGATGTGGGACACCGACTCAAAATCCCTCAAGCGAGAGTTTTTCGGACTCACCGACGCTATCGTGGCGATTGCCTGCACGCGAACGGGGCCGCCAGCTCTTCTTGCGTTCTCCATCAACAACACAGCTCGTCTCTGGCGGCTCGACGCCCCCCCACCCGTGCGAACGGCGGCACATGACGGGAAGGCGGTTCGCGGCATGGCGTTCTCCGGAGAGAGCAACACACTCTGGACGGTTGCCGACGACATCGCATTGCGCTCTTGGGACGTGGATTCTGCGACCTTGCAGTCCACAGAGACATGGATCGATCTGCCCGCGGGGCTAGTGACCGACGCCGCCGAGCGAGCCATGCTCGCTCTCCGCGGCGTGGCTGCGTCGCCATTGCAGGACGGCGATCTCGTCGCGGCCACGAACGCTGCGGGCGCGGTCTTGCTATGGAAGAATGGACGCCGAATTGACATGCTCTCGCGTCCGTTCCTGCAAACGCTGGGCGAGCCCTCCCCACCTGTGTTCTATCGTGGCGGTCGAAGCGTTTTTGTAAACTACTGGCAATGGGACGAAGCGGCTGCAGTGTCCTGGGATCTGGATCGCGAAAAACCTATCGCGCGCCTGGTCTTCCATCTACGCGGCGCTGAAGCAGCGACCATCAGTCCGGACGGACGGTACGTCGCGATCCTTATCAGAAAAGTGATGGGCCAATCGGCGGGGGAGGTTGTGATTATCAGTTCGGAGGAACCAGAAAGGGTGCTCGGCCGGTGCGATGTGCTCTTTGAGCGTCAGGAGTCGAACCCTGCTCCAATCATGAGTTTCAGCCCGGATAGTTCTCTTCTAGCGGTCCCCAGTCTGAAGGACGTGGTGCTCGTTGACGTGCTGGGGTGCAAGCGCCTGCATACCTGCCGTGGACACACTGGAGACGTTAGCTCCGCCCGCTTCAGCCCGGACGGCTCCCGGATCGTCAGCGCCTCACAAGACACCACGGTTCGGCTCTGGGACACAGCTACCGGCGAACGCCGCCTCATCCTCCGCAAGCACGAACAAGGGGTGCTCGACGCCGGCTTCAGTCCAGACGGCCGCGTGATCGTCTCCTGCGGCAAGGACGGACAGGCCATCGTGTGGGATAGCAGGTCGAGGCGTGTCGAAAGTGCGCCGCCATGATGTTGTGAACGTCGGCAATCGCGCACGTTGAATCAGGAAGTCACCACGCCCGCTTTTTCATGGCTTCGAGGACCGCCATCGGCGCGAGGTGGTCCAGATACCGCGCTGTTGTCGAAATCGACCGGTGCCCGAGTTGACGTGAGATGATGAGGATGTCGATCCCCTCGGCCCGCATCTGCGCGGCCATCGTGTGGCGGAGGCCGTGGGCGTGGACGCGCTTGTAGATTCCCGCCTTGCGGCCCAGTGCGGGCAATAGCCGCCGCACGTACGCGGGGGCGATCGCCTCGCCGTGCTTGGTGCAGAAGAGCGGGGCGTAGCCGTCAACGGGCCACGTCGCCCGCACGGCTAGCCAGTCTGCCACCCACGCCAACGCGCCTCCGTCGATACCCACGGTGCGGGCGTACCCCCGCTTCCCGAACAGGACGCGGATCGTGCCCGACGCGGGGTCCACGTCCTTCGGTCGCAGCAGCAGGGCCTCGGTGATCCGAAGGCCGCTGCGGTAGAGGACGGCGAGCAGCGCGGCGTTGCGGACGCCGACGCCGGTGTTCAGGTCGCATGCGCCTACGAGTGCCCGCACCTCGGCGTCGCTCAGGACCTCGGGCGGGAAGTGGCGGCGGGGCTTGCGGCGCTGCGGTCGGCATTGGTCCACAGAACTGTGCGGCTGGCCCGCCCGGTGTTCCCCCGCCCCGTCGGGGAACTTCGGCATGGCATGTACTCCCTTCGGCTACGCTGTCCTGAAAAATACGCCTTTGGCTCACGCCGCCGGGGTCAGTTGAACGGCGAAGCCGAGGGACTCCAGGCGTTTGATGATCGCCTTCACGGCTCGGTCGGGTTTGAGTTGGTCGAAGAATCCGGCGCCGAGTTCCTTGTACTCCGAGCCCGTTTTGAGCATGTGATAGATCACCGTGAGGATGCTCCGTCCGACGGCCATCGTGGCCCGCTTCATGCCGCGCCGGCGTGCGATGCGCCGGTGCTGGGCGCTGAAGTACGAACCCTTCACTCGGCTTGCGGCCCAGGCGCATTGCACCAGCACCCGGCGGAGCCACCGGTTACCTGAGCGCGTGCGTCCGCTCCGGCGCTTGCCGCCGCTCTCGTTGTTGCCAGGACATACGCCAGCCCAGGAGCACAAATGATCGGCGCTGGGAAAACGGCTCATGTCGGTGCCGATCTCGGCGATGATCAATCGGGCGGAGCGGTCCTGCACGCCCGGGATCTCTTTGAGCCGTCCGATCTGGTCGTCATCCGAAGCCGTGAGCGAATCGATACGGGCTTCGAAGGCCGCGATCTGCGCTTCGAGCATGTCGATCTGGGCCATCAACTGCGTGAGCATGAAGCGATGGTGCTCCCGTGTCCCGCCGCGCAATGCCTCGCGGAGCTGGGGGATCTTCTCTCGCAGGCGCCCCTTGGCCAGATCCGCGAGCGCCTCGGGGTTGTGTTCCCCGTTGATCAGCGACCGGATCATCTCGCGGCCCGACTTGCCCATCACGTCGCTGGCGACGCTGGAGAGCTTGATGTTGGCATCCTCCAGCGTCTTCTGGATGCGGTTGACAGCCCGGTTCTTGTCATCCACCAACGCGGTGCGCTGCCGGGTCAGGTCTCGGAGTTCACGCTGGCCTCGTTCGGGCACGAAGCTGTCGCGCAGCAGCCCGCACTGCAGCAGCTGCGCCAGCCAGGCGGCATCGGTCGCGTCGGTCTTCCGGCCCGGCACGTTGCGGAAGTGGTGCGCGTTGACCAGCATGAGCTTGTGCCGGTGTTCCAGGAGATTCCACACCGGCTTCCAGTACACGCCCGTCGCTTCCATCGCCACCTTCTCCACCCCCTGTTCGGCGAGCCAGTCTCCCAGCGCCAGGATCTGGGAGGTCGTGGTGCCGAACGTCTGCGCGGCGCTCGCCACGCGGCCGTCGGCGGAGCGGCGGCGAACGTGCGCCCGGATCGACTTGAGATGCAGGTCCAGGCCGGCGCAGCATTCATAAATGATGTCCATGGAACACCTCCAAATGATGACGGCCCGCGTGGGAGACGCCCAAGATCAAACAAGCTGTCCTGCGTTCTCACCGCCCAAGCGGTGGAGACAAACCGGGGTTCGTGAAAGCGTCCGGGTCAGACTTTGGAGCGAGCTGATGGCCCAATCAGTAACACGACCTCCACCCACGCCGCCGTCCTCACACCGTAGTTCCTCAACTCCCCTTTTTCATCCGCCAGGATGCCGCGCCGCGGCATGAAGACTTTGGTGAAAAGGCGTAGCGCGAGGAACTACCTCAAGGGGCGGCATCAAGCAAGGCGCAAGTCCTTGTGGATGAATGTCGGGCGGGCTGCCTGCCCGCTGGCGGTTGGCGGAGGTGACGAGCACGGCTCAACTGGCGCCGCATCCCGGCCGATGATCTCCGGGAGGTGTGCCGATGTGGCCTGCGCGTGGAGTCGCCGAACATGCCTATTGCCCACGACTGTTCTACTACATGACAGTCGAGGGCGTCTTCGTGCCCAGCGCGGACACCGAGGAGGGTACTGGCGTGCATCGGCGCGTCGATCGGCCGAGCGCGGCGACGCCCGAGCAAGCGACCACCGAAAAGCGGACGCGGACCAAGCCTGTCGAGAAGCTTGAGGAGACGGAGGCGGACCCCGATCGCCCGCGGTCCATTCGCAGCCTGGCCCTTACGAGCGAGCGCCTGGGCCTGACCGCCACGCTCGATCTCGCAGAGATCGACGGCACGAAGGCGGTGCCGGTGGAGTACCGCAAGGGAAGACCGAAGCGCTCCGGGCAGTTCGTCGAACCCGCCGATGAGATGATGGAAGAGCCGCGGCTCCTGCCGGGCCCCGAGCCGTGGCCAACAGACCGCGTGCAGGTCGGGCTGCAGGTGCTTCTTCTGGAGGAGGCGGGCTACACCGTCCCCGAGGCATACCTCTATTACGCATCCGAGAAGTTGCGACTGCGCGTCGTGGTGGACGACGGCCTCAGGGAGTTCGCGCTCGCCCAACTCGAGGCGGCCAAGCGGGCGGCGGAAGGACCTCGCCCGCCCCCCTTGGTCAACGACCCGCGGTGTCCCCGATGCTCGCTGCAGCCGATCTGCTTGCCCGACGAGATCAACCACCAGCGGCTCACCGCGATCACTGTCGACGGCCAGATTCCTGGAACGATGCCCGATGAGCTCACCCCGCGAAAGCTGTGGCCGCCGCGGGACGACGGGATTCATGTCGTGTTGCAGAAGGAGGGCATCCGGGTTGGCGTGCGCGGGCAGTCGGTGCGGATCACCGACAAGGAGGGCCAGATCGTCCGCGACCTGCCGCTGGCGAACATCGAGTCGCTGGCTGTGCTCGGCGGCGTCCAAGTCTCGACGCAAGCGCTGACCGTCTTCGCCGAGCACGAGGTGCCGGTGGCGTTCATGTCCTCCGCCGGCCGGTTGGTGGCGATGATGGACCCGCTGGGGCCTACCAGCGCGGCTGTCCGAGCCGCGCAGGTTCGGGTGCTGGATCGTCCCGAGAAGGCGCTCGAACTGGCCCGAGCCATCACGGTGGCGAAAATAGCCAACCAGCGCACGCTGCTGATGCGGAATCACGTCGGTCTTCCGCCACGAATCGCCGCCGATTTGCAGGAGTGCGTGAACTCGGCCGAGCGTGCAGCAACGATGGATGAACTGCGCGGGCACGAGGGCAACGGAGCGGCGATCTATTTTGCCAACTTCGCCGGACTCTTCAAGCAGGGTGTGTCGGAGATCGCTGCCAAGTTCGTCTCCAACGGACGGCAACGCCGCCCGCCACCCGATCCTATCAACGGCGTGCTGTCGTTCGGCTACTCCATGCTTGCCCACGAATGCACCGCTGCGTGCCGGCTGGCGAGCCTTGAACCGACGCTCGGAGCGCTACATACTACGCGCCCGGGCCGCCCGGCGCTGGCGCTGGACCTCATGGAGCCGTTCCGACCGCTGATCGCCGACTCGGTGGCGGTCTCGGCGTTCAACCGCGGCGAGCTGGCCGAGGGGCACTTCCTCAACACCGCCGCGGGGTGTGCCCTGACCGATTCGGGTCGCAAGGGCTTCTTCTCTGCCTACGGCCGGCGCATGGACACGGAGGTGAAGCACCCTGTGTTCGAGTACCGCCTGTCCTACCGCCGGATGCTCATGCTGCACGCGAGGTTGGTCGCGGCGTGGCTCATGGGCGAGGTGCCGACCCTGGCGTTCCTGACCACGAGGTGATCCCATGCGCCGGTGCTATCTCGTCTGCTACGACATCCGAAATGACAAGCGGCTGCGCCGCGTCCACAAGTTCATGAAGGCGTACGGCGAGGGGTGGCAGTACTCGGTGTTCTACTGCACGCTCAAAGCGATCGACCGGGTGCGCTTGGAGAATGGTCTGCGGGAGATCATGAACCAGAAGGAGGACCAGGTGCTCATCGTGGACCTGGGGGCCAACGAGGAGGCGGCGCGGGAGGCCTCGACGTTCATGGGTGCCGGGGTCCCGGAGCCGGAGAGCGGGATGGTGGTGATCTGAAGGTCGTTTCAATGGGGCCGCGGCTGATCAGCCGCGGAGGCGGAGCCGTAGCCATGTCAACAGCCAGGCCCGAACCAGCTTCAATGGGGCCGCGGCTGATCAGCCGCGGAGGCACGGGGGGGGTACCGGAGATCGTCAAGCTGCACCCGCTTCAATGGGGCCGCGGCTGATCAGCCGCGGAGG
>JBFWWU010000033.1:17841-28440 GCA_050246015.1 Phycisphaerales bacterium | reverse complement strand
CGATCTCCGCTGGCCCCTTGTGTCCGCCTCAGCCCCGATTCCAGCCGCGAGGCGTCCGTATCGCACACGCTCGCCACCCGCGCCGCGCTCAACTTCTGTAGTTCCGTCAGGATCGCACGCCCCTGCCGTCCCGCCCCGATCAGCCCCAGCGCCACCTCGTCGGCGGCCGACAGCGTCGATGCCAGCCCCAGTTCCGGCATCAACGCCACCACCGCCGCCGCCCCCGCGCTTGCCTTGAGAAACTCCCGCCGATCCACTTCCATGCCGCTCATGCGATCCCTTCCGCTCGAGTGAGTCGTCTCTCCTGAGTCATCGCGCCGCGCCGCGCTCCACAGCCCCCCCTCGCCCGGCGCTTATTCTCTCCCTCCCGCCCCACCCGATGAACAAAGATAGACAACTCCGTCCGCGCCCGCGCCCTCGATCTCCCACGCCGGCTCCCTCCCCGCCACATGCCGGATCGTCACCAGATCACGCCACCCCATCGGCCCGCGCGGCGTCCGGTTCAGCACCACCAGCGCCGTCGATACCCCCTCGGCTTCCACCCCCGTCGGGCTCACCGCCCCCGCCAGCAGCGCCCCACGCGCCGAACTCCCCGTCCGCGGATCCATGATGTGATGCACCACCCCCTGGGCCGATTCGACCACCCGTCCCCACACCCCCGACACCGAGAGCGAGCGATCCCGCAGCACTACCACCGGGTACGGCCCGCTCCACTCCGGCCCATCATTAATCGAGCCGGGCCCGACCCGCACGTGAGCCGCCGTGTCTTCGCCGGTTCCCTCTCCGCTTCCGGTGCCCGCATTGCTCCCAGGGTGCCCAGCGCGCGGGAGGAGGGGGGGGCGGGGGGGGCGGGGGGGGCGGATCGCCACCCGCCACCCCGGCTCCCCGGGCGGCGCGCCCACCGCCGTCACGCTGCTGGTGCCCGCGTGAATCATCGCGCTCTCCCCGCCGGCGCCGATCCCGACGCGGCGAAGCACGCGCTCGGCCAGTTCCAGCGCATGTCCCTTCGCCAGCCCGCCAAGGTCCAGCGAGACTCCCTCGCGAGCGAATCGCACCGTCCGCGCTTGTTCGTCCAGTTCCACCAGATGCATGCCCACGCACGCCCTGGCGCTCTGCACCGACTCCGCCGCCACGGCGCTGCGCTCGTCCCCGTGAAGCCGCCACGCCTTCATCAGCGGCCCGACCGTCGGATCAAACGCCCCCTCGGTCTGCGCGTGCAGTCGCTGGGCCGCCCGCACGAGCGCAAAGGTCTCTTGATCAACGCCGACCGCCCGCCCCGCCGCCTCTCGATTGATGAGCGAAAGCAGGCTCCCGGCCCGGAACACGCTCAGGCGCGCGTCGCATTCCTCGATCTCCGCCAGCGCTTCTTCCCCCGCCGCGACCAGCCGGGATTGGTCCCTGCCCAGAAGGACGATCTCAAAGCGCGTGCGCATCGCTTCCAGGGCAAGCCGAACAACCATCCCGCACCATAGGGCTTCACCGTCGCACGACGCCTCACCGCGCCCGGCGCGACCGCAACAGGAACACCCGGTCCAGCATCGCGTGAAACCGCGCGGGCGCCAGGTGCAGCCCCTCGCGCAGCCGCGTCGGGAACAGCACCCGCATCACCCCGAAGTACACCCCCGCCAGCACCGACGCGATGATCGCCAGTCGCACCGCCCCGGATATGGTCAAGACCAACTTCATCGCGCCCGACAGCACCGCCCCCAGCCCCGCCGACGCGTCATGCGTGGACTCGAACGCCGCCCAGAACGGGAACGTTGTCGCCGACCGCGCCAGGAAATCCAGCGCCGTTCCCGGCGCCGGCAGCACCACCCCGCGCACCACCGTGTCCACCGCCATCGCCGCCCCCGCCGCCACCCACGCCGCGCCCCATGGCGGGACGATCGACCTTACCGCCGCCACCGTCTCTACCCCCAGTCGCCGCATGATGATCAGCGAGCACGCCAGGCATCCCAGTCCCAGATACGCCCCGATCCATACCGCGATCGAGTCCGGCGTCGGGTTCGCCAGCGCACTCGCACCCGTCACCAGCATCAGCCCCACCCCGCACGCCAGCACGATCATCGCGCACGCCTTGAACTTCCCCTGCGCCATCAGCGCCACCCCCGGCACCGTGAACAGCACCCGCGCGGCGTACAACACCGACAACGCCTGCACCGGCAACACCGCCGCACTCCACCGCGCGTGCCACATCATGTTCTCGAACGCGTCCATCCCCGCCAGTAGCGCCCCCGTCGCCGGCGCCCCAAGGAACACGATCGTGCGACATGCCCGCAGCAGCGCCGCCCGGAACCGCTCCGGCTCCGGCGCCAGCCTCGACAACGCCGGGAACAGCACCACCCCCGCCGTGGCCGCCAGCACCGCGTCGATCTGTGTGATCAACTGGTACGCGAAGAAGAACACCCCCACCACCGACTTGTCCACCATCGCCCCAAGCATCAGGAAGCACCCCTGGTTGATCGACGCGCTCGCCAGCGCCTGAAGGATCAACCACCGGCTGTGCAGGAACAGCCCCCGCCACACTCCCACTCGCGCCCCATCTCGCCACGGCGACTCCCCCGTCGCCGCGTACGCCGCCACCCCTTCATACGCCGCGATCACAGGCAGCGGCAGCACAAAGCACAGCGGCCCCATCCCCATCCACGCCAGCGTAATCGTCCCTCCGTACCGGATGATCGACGACATCAACTGGATCCGCGCGATCGTCCCGAACCTCAGTTGCATCGCCAGCCGCGCCTGCAGCACCACCCCCGGCGTCGCCAACGGCATCGACACCCCGATCACCACCAGCAGCCACATCAGTTCCCCAGAGCCATACGCCCGCGACAGCACCGGCGCCAGCAACGCCAGCACGCCCCCCGTCACCGCGTTGAACGCCCCAGCCATCCAGAACACCGGCCCGCGCAGTTCGCCGTACGCCGCCTCCCCTCGCTGCACCAGCAACTGCACCACGCCCCCGTCTCGGAACACCTGCAAAAACGCCGCGATCGAAAACGAGATCCCGTAGATCCCGAAATCCTCCGGCGTCAGCAGCAGCCCCAGCACCGCGATCGAGACGAAACTCAGCCCCTTGGCCACCACCGTGTTCGCCACCGTCCACGTCATCCCGCGCTTTACCGCGCTCCCGATCTGCGGCGAGGCGCCTCCCGCCGGCCCTTCGTCCCGCGCTCGCTCCTGCCCCCCCGCCGCTTCCGCCTCGCCCCTCTCCCCCGCCCACGCCGATCCCCCGGCCGGGCCGTGTTCACGCTGCGAGTGTGTCGGAGGGAGGGAGGCGTCGGGCATTCACCAATACCACTGCAAGAAGTGCGCAGATCCTATCGGCTGTTATCGGTCAGAAGATGAGCCCCGCCGGCACCCACTCATCCCCCGCGCCGAACCGACCGAGTGTGTATCGGCGTCCGTCGTGTCACCAAGCCTCGCTTGTGGGTCTACGCTTGAAACCTCCGCTCCTGATCGATTCGCCCGCCATGCCCAACCCCATCTCGAACTCAACCGCGGAGCACGACGCCGCGCAGGGACGCCTCCCCGCCCTCAGCGTCACCGTCCCCGGCCAGTGCGCATGCACGGTCGTCATCACATCCAAAAACCGGAAGCAGGAACTCCAGGACGCCATCGCTTCGTGCCTCACGCAGGACCTTCCCCTGGAAGTTCTCGTCATCGACGACGCCTCCACCGACGGCACCCCCGACATGGTCCGCGAACTCTTTCCCCAGATCCGCTACCTGCGCGACCAGGTCTCCCGCGGCTACATCGTTCAGCGAAACCGCGCCGCCCTCCTCGCACGCACCAACCTCATCGTCTCCATCGATGACGACGCCACCTTTCCAGCCCCCGACATCATCTCCCATTCGCTCCGCGAACTCGATCATCCGCGCGTCGGCGCCCTCGCCATCCCCTATATCGACATCTACAAGACCGACGGCGTCCGCCAACTCGCGCCCGACTCTACCGAGCCCTACGCCATCCCTGCCTACGTTGGCACCGCGCACATCGTTCGCCGCGACCTCTTCGTCCAACTCGGAAAATACCGCGAAATCCACCTCCACCAGGGCGAAGAGGGCGACTTCGCCCTCCGCATGCTCCACGCCGGCTACATCGTGCGCGCCGGCACCGCTACCCCCATCCGACACCTCGAATCGCCCAAGCGCGACTTCTCACGCCTCTTCGAAAACAACGCCCGCAACCATATCCTCTACGCCTGGCACAACATCCCCATGCCACATCTCACACTCCGGATGCTCGGCATGACCCTCAACCTCCTCCGCTGGGGACTCAAAAAACAGCATCTTCGCTCCACGCTCCGCGGCCTCTGGCGCGGCTACCGCGACATGCTCATGGGCCGCCTCGACCCCCGGCGACCCGTCTCCTCCCAAACCTACGCCCTCTCCCGCCGCCTCTACAAGCTCAGCCCACTCCCCCTTTCCCTCATCCGCCCCTCCATCACCCCTTCTCCGGATCTGCCGCCCCTGTACGCCCACAGTCCTTCGCGTTCCTCCGCCGCCTCCGCCTAGCGCTCCATGACCGCCCCACCCGGCAAACGTTCCGTGCTCCAGTCGCTCCGCGTGCAGGCCCGATGCCGCTCGCTCTTCCGCGGCCCCGGCTTCCTGTGGTGGATCTATGACCGCCTCCTCGGCCGGTTCCCTTCGCTCCCCCTTCCCTTCAAGCGCCGCACCGTCGCCGTGAGACTCAGGGACCTCCGCGGGCCGCTTCACGTCCGCCTCGGCACCACCGACTTCCGCGTCCTCGAAGAGATCTTCTTCGAGCATGAGTACGACGCGCTCTTCGATGGTTCACTCCACAACGTCCGCACCATCGTCGATCTCGGCGCCAACGTCGGCCTCTCCATCCGCCTCTGGCAGAACCGCTTCCCCGGCGCGGCCATCATCGCCGTCGAACCCGATGACGCCAACCTCGCCGTCGCCCGCCTCAACGCCCTGGCCGGCGCGACCCCCTCCGACCCCCACGGCAACGCCTCGCTCGTCCGCGCCTGCGTCGTCGGAACCCCTCGGGACGTCACCCTCGATCGCTCGCACGGCGAGTGGGCGTTCAGAATTTCCGACGCCCACGCCCCCACCGATTCAATGACCATCCCCGGCCTGACCCTCCCCCAGGTCCTCCAGCACGCCGGCATCGACGCCGATATCGACCTGCTCAAGTGCGACATCGAAGGCGCCGAGCAGGAAGTCTTCGCGACCTGCAGCCCCTGGCTCGCTCGCGTGCGACACATGGTCGTCGAACTTCATGCTCCCTACGACCTCTCCCGGTTCCTCGCCGACATCGAGCACGCGGGCGGCGGATTCCACGCTCAAACGCTCAAGCAGTTCCCCGGCGTCGTCGTCGTCCTCCTGCGCCGCACAACCTGACTCCCTCCATCCCGCCCGTCCGCGGGCCACCTCCCGTCGCGGAAGAAACGACAATCTCGCTCACGCGCTACACTCCTTCATACCACGCTTCGACGCCTCCGGAGACCCCCTCGGCATGGAATCGTACCTCTTCTGGGGAATCTGCCTCCTCTTCGCGGCCACGCTGCTGCTCTTCGTCGAAGTCTTCGTCCCCTCCATGGGACTCATCTCCCTCACCGCCTTCGTCCTCGCCATCGCCGGCGTCGTCTGTCTCTTCCAGGTCAGCGTAGCCTGGGGCGTCGTCGGTATGCTCTCCTTCCTCGTCCTGGGGTGCGGCGCCTTCTTCTTCGCTCTTCGTATCATGCCCCACACCCCCTTGGGCCGCCGAATGATGTACGGCGAGGACGCCGACAAGTTTGACCCCGACGACGACGCCCCCCCTCCTTCCCCCGCCGGTGAGTTCGACGCCCTCGTCGGCCTCGAAGGCACCGTCCTCACCGACATGCGCCCCGTCGGCACCGTCAAGATCGGCGACCAGAAAGTCCAGGCGATCTCCGAAACCTCCCTCATCCGCGCTGGCGCACGCGTCCGCGTCGTCTCCGTCGAAGGCAGCCGTCTCCTGGTTCGACCCATCGCCTAGTCGTTTCTCTCCTGCGATGGCCGTGTTCCTTCTCACTCGCGAGGCCCCGTGCCCGACTCCGCTCACGCCACTCCCCCGCCCGCTCGCGCCCCGCTCTGGCGCTCCAAACTCCTCCTCGCGATGACCGGCGTCACCATCATCGGCCTCTCCCTCTGGGTCTATTCACTCGCCACTCGCTCCGCCGCCTCCTCCCCCGCCGCCGGCCCAGCCGCCACCTCTCTTGCCAGTGGCTTCTCCGCCCCTTCCGCCCAGTCCGCTCCGCCACCAGAGCCCCGACTCGTTGACCAGGCCGCTCCCGCCGTCGCCCGCTTCGGCGGATGCTTCATCGCCGGATACTGCATCGCCTACGCATTCAGAAAAATGCTCAAGGCCGCCGTCCTCGTCACCGGCGTCATCCTCATCGGCCTCTTCCTCCTCCAGCGCGCCGGGCTCCTCCAACTCAACATCGACGCCATCACCGCCTCCCTCCAGCACGCCGCCGACTGGATCAAGGGCGAGGCCGGCGCCCTCAAGGACCTCGTCCTGGGCTACCTTCCTTCCGCCGGCGCCGGTCTCACCGGCATGGCCCTGGGCATCCGCCGAAAGTAACTCCTTCCCGCCTCCGAGAGAGATCATGCGCCCATCACCACTGCGACACACGCCCGCCGTCCGCGCCCGCTGGCTCCTGCTCGCTACCGCGCTCGTCTCCCTCTCCGGCTGTGTCACCGAAGGGCCGCCACAGAAGCCCGCTCCCTCCGCCTCCATTCCCCCCCAGCCCGACGGCCTGCACGTCAACCGCGTCGTCTTCACCGTCGCCCAGGTCCTCGAGGACCGCGACCGCAACGGTTACTACGACACCATCCCCGCCACCGTCTACCTCTTCGACACCAACTACGCCTACTCCATCCGCTCCGAAGGCGACTTCATCTTCAGACTCATCGAGCCCGCCTCCGGAACCGTCCTCGCCGCCTGGACCATCCCCTGGTCCGACGCCGCCCACCTCCAGGCCCTCACCTGGACCGGCACCATCTTCCCCTTCCAACTCGACCTCCGCGACGCCCGCAAGCCTTCCACCGCCGCCGCCTCAGCCCCTGACGCCACTCCCGCTTCCCCGCCGCCCATCGGCGATCGCCTCCCCACCACCGAAGTCCTCATCGCCTGTACCTTCCAGCCCGCCGACCATGCCAAGCCCGTCGAGTGCGGCAGCCGCCTGACCGTCGTCATCGGCAAGACCCGCTGAACATCACGTCCCGCCGACTCCACGCCTGCCATCGATCCTCGATCGTTGCCAACGATCCGAGCCGGCGGTCGCGCTCGACCGTCAGCCCCGCCGCGAGGCCAACGCAACACAACCTGTTGTGGTTTACCGCCCCCTCCGCTCATTGTTAAGACGATTAGCGCACTCTTCACACTCTTGGAGGCCTGTCAATTCTCCGCCCTGCAATACTTCGTCCGTGTCACTTGGTGCGTCATGGATCAAGCCCCCCACACTGGTTTCAACAGGAGAACCGCATGAAACGAATCTTCACTTCAGTCCTCGCGGTCGGAATCCTCGCCGCTGCCTCGGCCGCGGCGGTCGCTCACGCGGCCTCCCAGCCCACCGCCCGGCTCACAGGCAACATCAAAATCGATGGCTCCTCCACCGTCTACCCCATCACCGAAGCGGTCGCCGAAGAGTTCAAGAAAGTCGCTCCCAACGTCAACGTCACCGTCGGAATCTCGGGCACCGGCGGCGGGTTCAAAAAGTTCTCCATCGGCGAAACCGACATCTCCGACGCCTCACGCCCCATCAAGAAGGAGGAAGCCGACAAGTGCGCCCAGAAGGGCATCGAGTACATCGAACTCCCCGTCGCCTTCGACGGCCTCTCGTTCGTCGTCAACACCAAGAACACCTGGGTCGATCACCTTACCGTCGATGAACTCAAGACGATCTTCATCCTCCAGAAGACCGGCGAAAAGGACGGCAAGCCCACCTACCCCGCCAAGCCCGGCGTCATGACCTGGAAGGACGTTCGCCCCACCTGGCCCGACAAGCCCATCAAGTTCTTCGCCCCCGGCACCGACTCCGGTACCTTCGACTACTTCAAGGAAGTCCTCGCCGGCAAGGACGGCGCCGTTCGACCCGATATGTCCGTTTCCGAGGACGATAACGTCCTGGTCAAGGGTGTCGAAGGCGACGACGCCGCCATCGGTTTCTTCGGCTTCGCCTACTTCGTCGAGAACAAGGACAAACTCAAGGTCGTCCCCATCGACGCCGGCAAGGGCGCCGGCGCCATCACCCCGACCCACGAGACCATCAACGACGGCTCCTACGCCCCCTTCAGCCGTCCTCTCTTCATCTATGTGAACAAGAAGTCCGCCGCACGCAAGGAAGTCGCCGCCTTCGTCAACTTCTACCTCGATCAGACCGCCAAACTCTCCGAAGAAGTCGGCTACGTCGCCATCCCCAGCGAGGTCATCTCCCGCGCCAAGGCCAACTTCACCGCCCTCCGCACCGGCTCGCAGTTCATGGACGCCGCCGGCAAGAGCATCCACGGCTCCCTCGAAAAGACCTACAAGTAACCCGTCCGCCCGGGCCGCCCCTCGCCGCTGACCCCCATCGGTCGCGCCAGCCCGGCCCCCGCGACGACCCGCTTCGTTCCTCAATACACCTCGCGGCGTGCGGCCACCTCCGCACGCCGCGCTTTTCCGATCCCCCCGCCGCCCCGTTCCCCTCACGCCCGCCGTTTCTCACCTACGGCCTCGGATGAAACTTCTTCTGCACCTCCCGCAGCCGCGACGAGTCCACGTGCGTGTAGATCTGCGTCGTCGCGATATCCGCGTGCCCCAGCATCTCCTGCACCACCCGCAGGTCCGCCCCGCCCATCAGCAGGTGCGTCGCGAACGAGTGCCGCAGCGCGTGCGGGTACACCCGCTGCCCGCGCCCCTCCACCCCGCTCCGCCTCGCGTGCTTCTTCACCACTTGCCACACCGCCACCCGCTCCAGCGGCTTCCCGCTCGCCGATAGCAGCATCCGCCCCGTGTCCTCCTCCCCCGGCTTCGCCAGCACCGGCCGCCCGCCCCGCAGATACGCCGCCACCGCCGCCTGCGCCGGCTTCCCCACCGGCACCAGCCGCTGCTTGTTCCCCTTCCCCGTCACCATGACCACCCCCAGCCCCGCCTTGTAATCGTTCACCGCCAGCGTCGCCGCCTCGCTCGCACGCAGCCCGCACGCGTACAGCAGTTCCAGCAGCGCCAGGTCCCGAAGCCGCAGCGCCTCCAGCCGCGACGGGTTCTTCGTCGCGCCGTTGCGCCGCAGCCCCGCTCCCGCCTCCACCATCTTCGGCGCTTCCAGCAGCGCCCTCACCTGCCTCGGCGACAGCAGCCCCGGCAGGTTCCGCCACCGTGTCGGTCGCTCCAGCACTTCAGACGGATCCGCCGAGATCCTCCCCGTCGTGATCATCCATCGGCACAGCACGCGGATCGTCGCCATGTGCCGCGTGATCGTCGCCGACGAATGACCCCGCTGCGTCCGCAGGTCCGACAGATGCTCCGCCAGGTCACGCCCCGTCATGCCCGTCACGTCCGGCTTCCCCTCGCTCGCCAGGTGCCCCATCAGGTCGCGCACATCCCGCTCGTACGCCAGAAGCGTGTTCTCCGACAACCCGCATTCAACCTTCAAGTACCCCAGGAACAGCGACACCACCCGCGCCTGCTCCGGCGTCACCAGCGCCCCGACTCGATCGCGCTCCTTCGACACTCCGCCTCTCATCGGCACGCCGCCCACCCCCCGTCCATCTTTCCATCGCAGCGCCATCCCTCCGCGACGCGCCCCGCCGCCGCCGACGCCCCTTCTCACCCCTCCTTATGCCGACGTGCGATCCACGATCGAGTACGTCTCCCGCTCCCCGCGCCCGCGCAGCGGATAATCCTTCCGCAGCGGGTGCCCCGGGTACTCCTCCCACGTCAGGATCCGCCGATGGTCCGGATGATTCCGGAACCGGATCCCCAGCATGTCGAACACTTCCCGCTCCATCCACTCCGCCCCCGGCCATATATCCGTCACCGAATCGAGATACAGCGCCGGGTCGTCCTCCGTCCCGTCCGTCGGCATCGACGGATCCAAAAACGTCTTCACGAAGAACCGGTCGTCTCGTTCAAACGCGATCAGGTTGTACACCACCGCGAACCGTCCCGGCATCGCCGCCGGGTAGTTCAGGTAGTCGATCCCCACGACGTCGGCCAGGAACCCGTACCCCGTCGCCGGATGTCCTTTGAGAAACTCCATCACCTCGTGCAAATCCCCCGCCTCCACCACCAGCGTCGAAAGCCCCCGAAACTCCGTCGCGCGGAACTTCTTCCCGCCCGATACCGGAAACTTCTCTCGCAACGCCGCGAACGTCGGATGATCAATGCTCGGGGGAATTGGTGTGCCGGACACAGGGTGCTCCAAAATCGACCGCGAAAGTCTACGCGCCCAACCGGCACACGCCGAGGCGTCAACTTCTCACGCGATAGTATTCACCCCTCTCGATCCCTCGATCCCTCGATCCCTCGATCCCTCGATCCCTCGATCCCTCGATCCCTCGATCCCTCGATCCCTCGATCCCTCGATCCCTCGATCCCTCGATCCCTCGATCCCTCGATCCCTCGATC
>JBFWWU010000033.1:0-17831 GCA_050246015.1 Phycisphaerales bacterium | reverse complement strand
CTCGATCCCTCGATCCCTCGATCCCTCGATCCCTCGATCCCTCGATCCCTCGATCCCTCGATCCCTCGATCCCTCGATCCCTCGATCCCTCGATCCCTCGATCCCTCGATCCCTCGATCCCTCGATCCCTCGATCCCTTCCCCATGAGCCTCATCGTCACCCGATTCGCTCCCTCCCCCACCGGGCACCTCCACATCGGCGGCGCCCGCACCGCCCTCTTCTGCTGGGCCTTCGCCAAAAAGCACCAGGGCCACTTCCTCCTCCGCATCGAGGACACCGACCAGGCCCGCTCCTCCGACGAGTCCGCCCGCGGCATCATGGACGACCTCGCCTGGCTCGGCATCGATTGGGACGAAGGCCCCTCCCTCCCCATCGCCGGCACCGCTCTGCAAAGCACTGGCTCCCCACCCAAATCACTCGGCGGCGACCCGCGCCGTGTCGCTCCCTTCTTCCAGGCCCAGCGCGTCCACATCTACAACGCCTACATCCTCCACCTCGTCTCCCTCGGCCGCGCCTACCCCGCCTTCGAATCCCCCGACGAACTCGAGGCCAAACGCAAGGCCGCCGTCGCCGCCAAGCAGACCTACCGCTACGACCGCGCCGCCGCTCTTCAGTACCCCACCCCCGACGCCCGCCTGGCCGCCATGAAGCACGCCGACGCCGCCGGCACCCCCTACGTCGTCCGCTTCCTCATGCCCGACCAGGACATCATCGTCGACGACCTCGTCCTGGGTCGCATCCACTACAAGCACGGCGAGGGCGGCATCGACGACTTCGTCATCCGCAAAGCCGACGGCTTCCCCACCTACCACTTCGCCGTTGTCATCGACGACGAACTCATGGGCATCACCCACGTCATGCGCGCCCAGGAACACCTCAACAACACCCCGCGACACGTCGCACTCCAGAAAGCCCTCACCCGCATCGATCTCCCCTCGCCTCTTCCTACCCCATCTCGTGGGGCAGGCGTCCCGCCTGCCTCTTCTTCTTCCTCTCCTCCCCCCGGCACACCCTTCCGCATCCCCCAGTACGCCCACCTCCCGCTCATCTTCAACATGGACGCCACCAAGATGAGCAAACGCGACAAGGCCAAGTCCGCTCGTCAGGCCCTCCAAGCATGGATCAAGAAGGGCAACTCCGAGCAGCAGGCCGCCGACCTGCTCGTGCTCCCCGTCGCCCATGTGCGAGCATTCCTTAGCAAGGACAACGACTCCATCGACACCGCCGAGCGCATCGCCTCCGCTCTCGCCATCGCACTCCCCGAGATCGAAGTCTCCGACTTCCGCGAGGCCGGCTACGTCCCCGAGGCCATCGTCAACTTCCTCGGCCTCCTCGGCTGGAACCCCGGCATGAAACTCGCCGACGGCAAGGACCTCGAAAAGTTTGACCGCACCTTCCTCGCCAATAACTTCTCCATCGAGCGCATCGGCGCCACCAACGCCCGCTTCGACCGCCAGAAACTCCTTGCCTTTAGCGCCGACTACCTCGGCGCCATGACCCACGAGCAGTTCGCCGACCGCTGGGAGCACTGGCTCCATCGCGAGCAGCCCGAACCACACCGCGGCCAGCCCGCCACCATCGCCGCCGCCCTGCGCGACCCCCGCCGTCGCCTCTGGCTCGCCGCCGCCGTCAAGCAGCGCGCCAAAATCTTCCGCGACGCCAACGCCGCCGCCTCATTCCTCGTCCGCCCCGACGACTCAACGCACTTCGACGAAGCCGCCGCCGACAAGAACCTCCTCGCCGCCGACCACGCCGGCCTGAAACTCCTCGCCCAGTTCCGTCCCGTGCTAGCCTCGCTCGATCCCTGGACCCCCGAATCCATCCACGCCGCCATGGAGTCCTTCGCCCGTGCCAACGGGTTCGTCACCGACAAGGGCGTCAACCTCGGCCCCCTCGCCCAGCCCATCCGCGTCGCCATCGCCGGCTCCGCCGTCACCCCGCCCCTGGCCGAGTCCCTCGCCGTCCTCGGTCGCGACTCAACGCTGCGCCGCTTCGACCGGTGCCTCTCCCACCACGCCCGGTAGATCAACGTCTTCGCCCAGCCCCAGCGCCGACTGCCGAACTCAAGCCAACACTTCCAGGTCCTTCGTAACCCCGGCAACAAGCCCCTTCGTCATCGCCGGCGCGACCTCTCGCTCCCATTGTGAACCCTGCTTCGCCTATCATCCATTCGACACTCTCATTCAGCACTCTTGACGCGCGGGAGCACCTCTCATGTCTACCGACCCCGACACCATCCTCCTCGAAACCGAAGACCACTTGAACAAGTCCCTCGAGCACCTCAAGAAGGAACTCAAGGGCATCCGCACCGGCCGCGCCAGCCCCGCCATGATCGAGTTCGTCAAGGTCGATTACTACGGCTCCCAGCAGGACCTCAAGTCCCTCGCCGCCATCTCCGTCCCCGAACCCACCAAACTCCACGTCAAGCCCTTCGACGCCCAGAGCGTCGGCGAGATCAAAAAAGCCATCGAAGCCTCAGGCCTGGGCCTCAATCCAATGGTCACCGGCAAGGAACTCTTCATCAGCGTCCCCGCCCTCTCCGGCGACCGCCGAAAGCAACTCGCCGCCCACTGCAAAAAACTCTCCGAGGAAACCAAGGTCGCCATGCGCAACGCCCGGCGCGACGGCAACAAGCACGCCGAAGCCCTCGCCAAGCAGGCCGGCACCCATTTCCCCGAAGACGAAATCGACCGCCTCAAGACCGAAATCCAGGACCTGCTCAAAAAATACGAAACCCAGGCCGACGACGCCGTCGCCAAGAAGACCAAGGAAATCGAAGAGGTCTGACCTCTGAGCCGCCGTGCGCAAGGACGCGGTCTTCGAAGCCACCCGAGTTCGTCCGCGCCCCAAGACCGCCCGCGCCGCGCGACTCCGCTCCGCCTTACTCCTTCGGCCTCGACCGCTCTCCTCGCCCCTCTCGAGGTCCACCGGGACCGCCTTCAGGACCGCCCCGCCCAGGGCCCGGCCCCAGCATGTCCTCCATCCGGCCCGGCTTCCCCGCGTGCTTGATCAGCCCCTCCATCAATCGGTCGATGATCTGTTCGCGCGATCCGCTCATCCGCTCGATCTCCCGATCTCGCTCATCCGCGCGCCGGCGCAGCCCCTCGGCTTCCGCACGCATCGCCTTCTCGCGGTTCTCAAACTGCTGCCCGATCAGCCCGCGCAGTTCCGCCGACTTGGCCTTGAGGCCCGGATCATCCGCCGCCGTGCCCTTGGACCGTAGGTCCAGGATCTCCTTCGCCAGGGGAAGCGAGCGCCGCGCTAGTTCCAGGTCCGACAGCCTCAGCCGGTACACCTTCTCATCCCGCTCGCGCAGTTCGATCATCCACCGCATCCGCGGGAACATCTCACCGATCTTCCGCT
Organism: Phycisphaerales bacterium; assembly: GCA_050246015.1. Lineage (GTDB taxonomy): Bacteria > Planctomycetota > Phycisphaerae > Phycisphaerales > UBA1924 > JTS-AC122. Next base: position 14,468 of record JBFWWU010000033.1, on the reverse strand, counting down.
TCCCGGCCTCCGGGTCCTTCTCCATCAGTTCATCGATCTTGCTCAGCATCTCCGGCGCCGCGTGCCTCAGCACCTCCCGGATCACCTCGCGGTCCTCGTCCGTGATCTCCCGGTTCATCCCCCGACGGTCCCCAGGCCCCTCGCCCGCGCCGCGCTCCGGACCAAACCCCTCCCCCGGACCTTCTTCCCCGACTCGCGGCCCGCGACGCCCTTCCCGATTCTGCATCGGCCCCCGCGCCTCACCATCCTCACCCCGTTCCAGCAGCATCCGGAACAGCCCATCCCGCGGCAACAGCGCCGCGATCTCGTCTCGCGTCGCCCCTCGATCCAGCGCCGCCAGCGCCTCCTCCATCCGCTTCTGCGCTTCCTTCGCTTCCGCGAGCCGCTTCTGCAGCCGCTGCTTAAGCTCCTCTCTCGCCACCGGCCGCGCGGGCCCCTCGGGCTGCCCCGCCGCCTTCGGTTCAGGCTGCGGCTGCATCGGCGCCGCCGCCCCCAGCCCCCAGGCGCACGCCGCCGCCACCACCACGCCCCCGATCACCCTCGCCCGCCCTCGAATGTGCTTCGTGCTCATGCTCATGAATCACCCCCCGCCAGGAACTCATACTGCGGCCAGTCGCCCACATCCACGTCCCCGCTCGTCGAACCCGATGACGCACTCGTCGTCGAATCGCTCGCCGGCTTGAACAGCGCCAGCACCATCCCCAGACCATCCGCCTGCCGATCGATCTCCGCCTCCAGCGTGGCCACCGTCGCCGCGCCGCCCCCGGGGTCCGTCGGCGCCGGCGCCGGCTTCAGCGCCATATACGTCCAGATCAGCCCGCCCCCCAGCACCAGCCCCGCCGCCGCACGGAACGCCAGGCTCGAATACACCGGGTGCACCCGCCGCTTCCTCCCGTACGCCTGCGTCGCCTGGTACACGATGATCGTCCGCGTCGCCGCGAAGATCCGATCCTCCAGCGTCGGCCTTCCGCTCCCACGTTCGATCTCGCCCAGCCGATCAAGCCCATCATTCGCGGCCGCCACGTCCCCGCTCCCCGCCACGCTCTCCCCTGTCCGCTGCGCTCGCACCACGTTCAGCACGCGAGACTCCATCCACGCCGGCGCCGCCGCCCGGTCTCGCTCACCCAGTTCGTCCAGCAGCCGCTCAACGCCCGACACATCTTCCGGCGTCCTCGCCTGTCCCGCATGTTCAGCATCACCGCTCATTGTGTCGCTCCTTCTCGAAAAGGAGATATCCCGCCTTCGTCGCCCCCCGCGGCCTCCCCTGCGCCCCCGCCTCCCGAGCCGCCGCCGCCACCGGTCATCAGTTCCTTCAACTTCTTCAGTGCCCGGTGGTGCCGCGCCAGCAGTGTCCCCAGCGGCTCCGATACGAGTTCCGCGATCTGCTTGAACGACAACCCCGCATGGTGCCGCAACTCCACGATCTCCCGGTCCGCCTCCGCCAGTTGTCCCATCGCCCGCCGAAGCGATACCAGGTTCTCCGACAACTCCTCACCGCCCGTCTCGGCCTTGGCCGCCTGTGTCGCCCCCAGCGCCTCCGGGTCCGTCGGCTCCGCCTGACGCTTGGACCGCCGGATCTCGTCACGAACCCGGTTCATCGCCACCCGAAACAGCCACGACTCGAACCGGCCCTGCTCGGTGTACCCGATCACGCCGCTCGCGTTCTGCTTTCCTAGTTTCGATGCCACGGTGACAAACACGGACTGCGTGATCTCCTCTGCAAGGTCATGGCGCGAGGCGCCGAATCGGCTTCGCGCCAGCGCATACACGCGCCGCGCGTACAGGTCAATGATCGCCCGCCACGCCTCTTCATCCCCTTCCCCCGCCGCCTGAAGAAGCCCCGGCAACTCCGGGTTCCTCCCCGCCGTTTCCTCCTCCGCACCCAACTTCCCGATGCTCCCCACGACATCGCGCCCGCCCGGCTCCCCCGCCGACGCGCCCCGTGATTCCCCGCCATGGTACCGCAGGTCCGTCATCGGCCTCATCACTCAAGTCCAACGATCCACCACGCCCTCTATTGCCTCTTCTCCGCCTCCGTTAGGTCTTTGGCTTCCCTCCCCGCCTGCGACCCTCGCACGACCGCGCCCCATCCCACTCCGCATCGGCTCCCAAGCGGCGAATCTGGAGCACCTCCCGACACGCTCCTCCGTCTCGGTCGGTCCCTCGTCCATGATAATCTTTCGTCCGGATCCTCACTTTCACGTTGCCATTCATTTCGATTCGGGTATGTTTTTCGTGCCTGACGGTCCCGATCTTCCGGGCCTTGGCTATCCATTCTGATCCGTACCTTGAGGAGGTTCCATGCGTCAGTCGAGTTTGCTCATCGCCGTCGGCGTCGTCATGTCCCTTGGTTCTCTCGCCGCCGCACAGCCCATCAAGATCAGCCAGGTCTACGGCGCCGGCGGCAACGCTGGCGCCTCCTTCAATCGCGATTACGTCGAACTCTTCAACGCCGGTGCCGCCCCTATCAACATCTCCGGGTGGTCCGTCCAGTACGCCGCCGCCACCGGTACCACCTGGTCCCGAACCGACCTCCCCGCCGCCACCATCCAGCCCGGCGGCTACTTCCTCATCCAGATGACCCTCACCGGCACCAACGGCGCCCCTCTCCCCACCCCCGACCACGTCGTCACCACCGCCATCTCCATGGCCGCCACCGCCGGAAAGGTCGCTCTCGTCAACAACACCACCTCCCTCTCGGGCGCCTGCCCGCTCGGACCCGCCGTCATCGACTTCGTCGGCTTCGGCACCACCGCCAACTGCTTCGAGGGCCTCGCCCCTACGCCCCCCCCAGGCACCACCACCGCCGCCACCCGCCTCTCCGACGGCTGCATGGATTCCAACGACAACTCCGCCGACTTCCTTTCCCTCACCACTAGCCCCCGCAACTCCGCCAGCCCCGTCAACCTCTGCCCCATCCCCCCGGGCGCCGACATCTCCGTCGCCGCCAGCGGGCCGGCCCAGGTCACCGTCGGCTCCTCCGCCGCCTTCACCATCTCCGTCGATAACTTCGGGCCCGACCCCGCCACCGGCGGCGTCCTTTCCGTCCCCATCCCCCCCAACACCACCTTCGTCAGTTCCGTGCCCCCCGTCGTCCCCTCCGGCGGCGTCGCCACGTTCAACCTCACCAGCCCCCTCGGCGTCGGCTCCAGCGAGATCGTCTCCATCACCCTCACCGCCGACACCGGAACCTCCGTCGCCCTCTCCGCCTCCGCCTCCGCCGCCGAGCCAGACTCCGCACCAGCCAACAACGCCGCCTCCGCGACCTCCCTCATCTTTGACCCGGCCCGCGCCACCGTCGTCGCCGGCGCCGACGACCCCGACTTCCCCGTCTCCATCATCGATACCGACTCCGGCGCTTCCGAAATCCTCTTTACCGCCGCCGTCCGCGCCCTGGCCTCCGACGACGCCAACCGCCTCTTCTATCTCAGCAGCGGCACCGGCCTCTTCGTCGTCCCCTACGACGCCCCACGCACCCCCGTCCTCGTCGGTAACTTCAACGGGCCCATCACCACCGTCAGCGGCGGCATGGCCTTCGACTCCACCCGCGGCATCCTCTACGCCACCACCACCAGCAGCATCTACAGCATCGACCTCGCCTCCGCTCGCGCCACCCTGGTCCGCGCCGTCGGCGCCGGCGACTTCGCCGGACTCGACTACGACCCCGCCCTGGACCGCCTCGTCGCCACCAACGACAGCACCTCCACCGCCAGCGGCCTCCAGGGCCGCGGCCTCTACATCATCGATCCCCTCTCCACCGACACCCCCCAGTTCCTCACCGGTTACCCCATCCGCTCCGGCGCCACCGTCGAATCCGATATCGACGCCCTCGCCGCCGCGCCCGGTTTCCTCTACCCCGTCACCGACGAAATGCTTTCCTTCTACCGCTACGACCGCACCAACAACCTCTTCCAAGCCCCTCTCAATACCCCCTTCGGCGCCGACCGCGGCAACTCCGGCGCCACCTACACCACCCAGGTCTTCTCCCAAGCCCCCGGCGTCAACCTCGGCGTCCGCGTCTCAGGCCCCACTGACTGCTCCTTCCCCGCCGGCGGCACCTTCGACTACCTCGTCGAAGTCCGTAACATCGGACCCAGCGATGCCACCGGTGTCGTCGCCTCCGTCACCCTGCCCGCTAACGCCAACTTCGTCTCCTCCGTGCCCCCTCTCACCCCCGTCGGCAACACCCTCACCTTTAACGCCGGCGACCTGACACTCGGAAACTCCGCCCTCCTCACCGTCACCGTCCAGGCCACCACCGGCGGCCCCACCACCCTCAGCGCCTCCGCCTCCGGCAACGAGGCTGACCCCTTCCCCGTCAACAACGCCGCCTCCAGGACCGTCCGCGTCCCCATGTTCCCCCCCAACTCCGCCCCGGCCTCCGCCATCTTCTCCACCCTTCCCGGCAGCAACGCCGTCCCCGGAATGCCCGGTGTCTCCTTCAGCGACGCCGTTGACCTCAACCGCCCCGCTCGCAGCGCACGCAGCAACTTCTGGGTCCTCTCCGCCGATACCGACATCGCCGACGCCACCATGGACCGCGTCATGCTCCGCGGCTCCGGCACCTCCTTCGAAGTCGTCGCGCAGGAAGGCGTCACCCTCCCGCCAAACGCCTCCCCCATCGGTACCTTCGACGGCCTCATGGGTGTCAACGACTCCGGCGACTTCGCCTTCAGCGCCACCGTTGACCCGTCCACCGACGGCATCATCAAGAGTGTCGCCGGCCTCCTCTCCGTACCCGCTCGCACCAACGCGCCCGTCAATCCCATCTCCGGCGCCTTCTTCGGCTCCACCATCCACTCCCCCTCCATCCAGAACGACGGCTCCGTCTCCTTCTACGCCAACATGACCGGCCTCCCCACCGCCTCCGACACCGCCCTCTTCACCGACGACGGCAACTCCGTCCTCGCGCAGGAAGGTGTCTCCATCCCCACCGGTCAGATCGGCGGCGCCACCAACGCCTTCCTCTCCTTCGATACCGGCTCCGGCGTCGGCACTGGCCTCTTCGTCTCCAGCGACGGCAACTCCTACAGCTCCGCCGCCGCCCTCGCCGGCGGCACCGCCACCGACCGCGTCCACGTCCTCAACAATGCCGTCATCGCCCAGGAAGGCGCCCTCCTCCCCAACTCCTCCTTCTCCAGCCCCGTCAGCTCCATCGTCATGAACAACTTGGATCCCGACGGGCCCGTCATCTTCTACGGCTCCAACGCCGACACCCAGGACTGGGTCGCTACCCCCTCCGCCCTCCTCGCCGCTCGCGACGCCGAGATCTTCCCCGCCGCCGGCATCCACTGGGCCGAGGCCGGCTTTGCACAGACCTACTTCCTCGCCTTCACCGGCCCCCGCGGCAAGTACATCATCGGCGGCCTCACCGACTCCCCAGACCCCAACGCCAACGCCCTGCTCGTCTACAACAGTTCCCGCGTCGTCCTCAGCGAAAACGACCCCGTCGATCTCAACGCCAACGGCGTCTTTGACGACGACGCCTACATCCACATCTTCCGCGACGACATGGGCTTCATCTCCTGCGACGGGTGGCTCTACGTCAACGTCCGCCTCCGCAGCGGCGCCGGTATCTGCTCCGGCTCCCCGACCGAAGTCGGACAGGCTTTCATCCGCGTCCGCGCCTTCTGCCCCTCCGACTGGAACGACGACGGCACCACCAACTCCCAGGACTTCTTCGACTTCATCACCGACTTCTTCTCCGGCAACGCCGACATCAACTGCGACGGCCAGACCAACTCCCAGGACTTCTTCGACTTCCTCACCGCCTTCTTCAGCGGCTGCTGACCTCCTCCCCAGTGGAACAGGCGTCCCGCCTGCCTCTTGACGATCTTCCAAGCGGTCCGGCCGGACCGCTTTTTTTTCATCACCAGCGGCCTACCGCTCGGCTTCCACCCCGAAGAACCGCCGCGTGTTCTCGTTCACCCTCTCGTGAAAATCCTCGAACGCCTCTCCACGCAGCGCCGCGATCGATTCCGCCGTGTGCCTCACCCACGCCGGTCGGCACGGCCACTTCCCCCGGTGCGGCTCCGGCGACAGATACGGCGCATCCGTCTCCACCATGATCCGCTCCCCGGGCATCCCCCGCACCGCTTCCCGCAGTTCCCGTGCGTTCTTGTACGTCGCCACCCCCGTCAGCGAGATCATCGCCCCGAAGTCCAGCACCTTCCTCGCGTCCGCTGCCGTCCCCGTGAAGCAGTGGAACACGTACCGCCCCGCGTCAAACGGCGCCCGCTTCAGGATCGGGATCAGATCATCAAACGCCTCCCGGCAGTGAATCACGATCGGCTTGTCGATCCCATCCTCACGCCGCACCCGCTCGATGAACGCCAGATGCTCCGCCAGCACCGCGTGCTGCACCTCCCGCGCCGGCTCCCTGTAGTGATTGTCCAGCCCCAGTTCTCCCCACGCCACGCACGTGGCCTCCGTCACCACCCGACGCAGGTTCTCCCACTCGTGCGGCCCCTCGTGGCTGTGCAGCGGATGAATCCCCGACGTGCACCACACGTTCGGATACTCCCGCGCCAGCCGCGCCGCCTCCAGGCAATCCCGCGTCGTCGTCGAGATCGTGATGACCCCCGTCACGCCCGCCGCCGCACACTCCGACAGCACTCCCGGCACGTCCCCCGACAGTTCCGGAAACGTCAGATGGCAATGCGTGTCGATCACACCTGAGCATAGCGACCGCGCCCGTGGCTTGGGAGCGCCGGCCGTCCTGTGACCGGGTTCGCGCGCAAGACCCTCCGTACTCCCGGGGGACGCGCGCGCGTGTCCCGAACCGCCGAGTTTCTGATTCGGTCCCAAACGCCCCAAATCGACGTTGTAAGCGGTCCCAACTCGGTTGAACGAAGCGGACTTGCCCGACCAAAATAGGGATCTGCGCCGCACCGACGCGGGCCGCGCGCGCTATCTGGTTCCCTCACCGGCGTGCCGACGCACCTTCGCCGGGAACTCGATCCACGCCGTCGTCCCCTCCTTCCACACCGAGGAGATCCCCGCGACGCCTCCCAGCGACCTGGCGGCGTACTTCACGATCGACAGGCCCAGCCCCGTCCCGCGCTTGGTCCCCAGCGTCGTCCGCGCTGAGTCCACCTGGAAATATCGCTCGAAGACCCGGTCCTGCAGGTTCAGCGGGATCCCGACGCCGCGGTCGATGACCTCGAACTTGACTGTGACGGGAACCAGCGCCGAGCCGGGCTCGGTCGAGTCGCCGCCGCTCCGCGCCGCCGTTCCCAGGATCGTTCCGACGATCCGCACGGTTGTGCGTTCGTAGGCGAACTTCACGGCGTTTTCGAGCAGGTTGCGCACGGCGAGCATCAGGTGATTCGGATCGGTGTGCAGCGTTCCCAGGGTGTCGTCGAACTCGAACGAGAGGCGGATGGAGCGTTCGGCGGCCGGCGCCTCGAACTGGGTGCGCAGGTCATGCTCGAAGGCGGCCAGGTTCACCTCGCGGCACACCGCGGACACGTCCGTGGATTCCAGGCGAGACAGGTCGAGCAGGTCGCGGAGCATCTCTTCGAGCCGGGCGGCGTGCTGGACGATCATCCCGGCGAAGCGGGTTGCCATCGTGGGGTCGTCGCGGACACAGTGCTCGAGCGTCTCCGCCGCGCCTCGGATCGCGGCGACTGGCGTGCGGAGTTCGTGCGACGCGTTGGCGACGAAGTCGGTCTTGATCGCGGCGGCCTGGTCGAGTTCGGTCACGTCGCGCAGGACCAGGACGGCTCCGAAGATTCCTTGTCCCCACGCGGCGGGGACGGGCGACGCGGAAACCTGGAAGACGCGCGGCCCCACGGGCGTGGTGAGGCGCACGCGAAGCCGGCGGACCTCGCCGGCGCGGGCGGCGGCGTGCATGTCGAGGATGTCCGCGTGCGTGAAGAGATCGGTGATCGGTCTGCCCTTGAGGGTGCCCGGCGCTCCGCCGAGGAAGACCTCGGCTGATCGATTGCACAGAAGCACGGCGTTGGTGTTGTCGGTCGCCAGGACCGGCTCATCGATGGCGTCGATGACGGCCTCGAGGTTCCGCGATTTCTTGGCGGCTTCCTTGAGTTGCAGGGACACCCGGGTGCGCAAGGCCTGCATCGCGTCCTGGACGGGCGGCGTGCCGCGGGAGGCCGGATGATTCGCGCCGCCGGCGGGCGCGGATTCCGCCATCGCGCGGAGTTCCCGCTCGATCGCCAACAGGGCGCGGGCGTGGCGGCGCTGATGGCGCCAGCCGGCGGCTCCGAGCAGGGCGGCCGCCGCGACCGCGGCGCCGTAGCGAAACGACGGCGAGACGCCCCAGGACTCAAGGGCGGCGACGACCGCCAGCGGAAGCAGGGCCGCGGCGAGGACGAGGAAGACCGAGGTGGAGGAGCGAGTGGGCACGTGTATCCCGTTCGGCGCGGCCGGCGAGGGTCCGGGGGGCGCTATTCAATCGAGCCGGGAACACGGCGTCAATCATCGACGCCGCCTTCGTCGCCGACGTGGGCCGCGACGGGTGATTCCGCGAGCATGTACCCCACGCCCCGGATCGTGCGGATGCGATCGCCGTGGGGGGCGATCTTGCGGCGAATGGCGGCGACGTGGACGTCGATGGTGCGGGCGGTGACAAGCACCGCCGGGCCCATTGCGGTGTACATCAGGTCCTCGCGGGAGAGCACCTTGCCCTTGCTGCGCATGAGCGCGACCAGGAGACGGAACTCGGTCAGCGTGAGTTTGAGGGGCGCCTCGTCGAGGAACATCTCGTGCGTGGTGAGGTCGGCGCGGAGCGGGCCGACCTCGACGGTCTGGGCGTCGGGCCCCACGGGGCGAGATCGGCGAAGCAGGGACTCGACGCGGGCGACGAGCACCTTCATGGAGCAGGGCTTGGTCACGTAGTCGTCGGCGCCGACCTTGAACCCGGTGACCTGATCGATCTCCTCGGCCCGGGCCGTGAGCATGAGGATGGGGATGTCGCAGGTTCGGGGGGAGGTGCGGACCTGCCGGGCGACGTCGAACCCCGACATTTTGGGGAGCATGAGGTCCAGGACGATGAGGTCCGGGGGGTGGTCGAGGACGAGTTTGAGACCGGCGACGCCGTCGTTGGCGGCGGCGACCTGGTACCCGGCGCGCTGGAGGTTGTAGACCAGCAGATCGGCGAGATCGGTTTCATCTTCGATCACCACAATGTGTTTGGGCGAGCCCATGGTGGAGGAGGATAGAAAGCGGTGGGAAGAGGGGGATTCGGAAAGCGTGAAGGTTGCGCAAGGAAGTTCATGGGAGGACGAGTTGTATTTTGATAGGTACACGGAACGGCCATTTGATAGGATTTTGATTGGCTGTTTTCAAAAAAAGTGGCCAAAGACCAGGAGTTTGGTCCGAAATTCCGTTTGACAGGAGTTTGCGTTTGCAAACTACGGCTGGTATCATCCGCCCCTCCGAGTGCGCGCCAGCGCGACGAACGAGGGGGGCCCGCAGCAGGAGCGGGCTTGAACAGCGAAGCGAGACGGTCCGGGAGCGGCACCTTGTTGGCCCGCTCGCAACGTCCGGACTGCGTGGAATGGAATGGGACGCGGAAGAGACGGAGCGATCCCAAGGTACGTTTCGAAGCGTCTCATGATGAAGGAGTTATCGAATGAGTCATGCGAAGAAGTTCGTGTTGCTCGCGGGCGCGGCGATCAGCCTCGTCGGGGTCAACTCGGCCCTGGCGCAGTCGAACGACGAGACGCGCGCCGTTGTCGCTGAGATGCTCAGCGATTCACAGAACCGCACCAGCCTGCTGGCTGACGCGGGTCACGATGCCAAGGGGTTTATGATCAGCGGCGAAGGGTTCACCCTTCGCGTCGGCGGTCAGATCCAGTTCCGCTACGTCGCGAACTTCCGCGATGAGGACTCCACGAGCAACGAGTTCGAGCCGGGGTTCCAGACCCGCCGGACGAAGTTGTGGTTCGGCGGCAACATCGTGAACGAGAAGTGGAAGTACTTCGTCCAGGGCGCGTTTGATCGCGACGAGGGCGGGAGTTTCGGGCTGGAGCAGGCGTGGGTCTCCTACGACTTCGGCTCGGGCTTCTACAGCAAGTGGGGTCAGTACAAGTTGGCGTTCCTGCGCGAAGAGAACATCTCTTCGAGCAAGCAGCTCGCGGCAGAGCGGTCGATCGCGAACGAGTTCTTCAACCAGGACTACTCGCAGGGCATCGCGCTGGGCTACAAGGCCGACGCGTGGCGCTTCGAGGCGTCGTTCAGCGACGGTCTTGGGAGCCGGAACACGGACTTCACGAGTTCGGCGGAGGCGGACTGGGCACTGACGGGCCGCGCCGAGTTCAAGATCGACGGCGACTGGGATCAGTTTGACGACTTCACGGCCCCGCGCGGCGGGAAGTTCGGGGCGCTGATTGGCGCCGCCGTTCACTACCAGGATTCGGCGAACACGTCGGCTCCGACCGACGTGGACATGCAGTACCTGGGCTACACGGTGGACGTGAGCCTGGAGGGCGATGGGTGGAACGCGTACGGCGCGTTCATGGGCCGCAACCTTGATACGCGCGGCCCGGTCGGCGCGGGCGATGCGGACGCGACGGATGACTTCGGGTTCGTGATCCAGGGCGGCCTGCGGGTCGCCGAGAACACCGAAATCTTCGCTCGCTGGGACGCGGTGTTCCTTGATGAGGACACCGTTGTCAGCGGCGAGGACAACTTCCACTTCCTGACGGTCGGCCTGAACCAGTACTACGCCGGTCACGCCGCCAAGGCGACGCTGGACTTCGTGTACTCGTTCAGCGAGACGAGCCCGAACTTCGGTGGCGGGTTCGGCGGGCTGGGCACCGGCACGGGCGTGCTGGGCGATACGGAAGAGGGCGAAGTCGTCGTCCGTGCGCAGTTCCAACTCCTGTTCTAATGACCTGATCGCCCATGACGGCGGATCAGTTCGATGACTCTCATCAAGGCCCCGGGACGCTGTGTCCCGGGGCTTTTTTTTCAGTGTATGATTGGCTATAGAAATGCGAACTGGCGGCGGATTTCTGAAGAACTGCTTGACTCTGGGTCGAATAACTGATCTGATTGGGCCTCGATCGGGGCGGGCAGGGTGTTTGGGACAGTCCGAGAACCGGTTCGGTTGCGTTGCGTTCATAATGGAGTTGAACTCGAAGAGGAGGCAAGAAGCCATGCGAACGACTTGTGCACTGATGGCGCTGTTGGGGACGAGCGGGCTGGCGGCGTCGTACGCCGGCGCTCAGAGCGGCGGCTCGACGGACGAGGTGCGGGCGGTGGTGTCGGAGATGCTGGCGGACGCGAACGGGCGGACGAGCCTGCTGGCGGCGAACGCGGGGCATCAGGACGGAAACTTCTTCATATCGAGCGACGATGGGGCGTACAGCCTGACGCTGTACGGGCTGATCCAGTTCCGGTACCTGATGGACTTCCGGGACGAGGACAACACGACGAACGAGTTTGAACCGGGGTTCCAGACGGCGCGGACGAAGATCGGGGCGCGTGGGCACATCGTGAGCCCGGCGTGGTCGTACAACGTGCTGGGGAACTTCAGCCGGGATGGTGGGACGTTCTCGCTGCAGGACGCGTACGTCGAGTACAAGATGGAGAATGGGCTGCGGGTGCGGTGGGGGCAGTTCAAGTTGCCGCTGCTGCGGGAAGAACTGGTGGATGATCCGTATCAGTTGGCGGTTGAGCGGTCGGTGATGAACTCGATCTTCACGCAGGGGCGATCGCAGGGTGTGGCGCTGCTGTGCATGTCGAATTGGTGCAACACGGGACTGGCGTTCAGCGACGGGCTGAACAGCCTGAACACGGATTTCACGACGCCGGGGACGCTGGGGATCGTGCCGTCGGGAGAAGCGGACTGGGCGATCACGGGGCGGATCGAGTTTCTGTTTGCGGGGTCGAAGAAGGAACTGCAGGACTTCACGTCGCCGCGGGGCGCGCCGCTGGGGGCGATGCTGGGACTGGCGGGGCACTACCAGCAGAGTCCGAACACGTCGGCGATCACGGATACGGACCGAGATTTGTTTGAGTACACGGTGGATGGGACGCTGGAGGGCGACGGGTGGAACGTGTTCGGCGCGTTCGTGGGGCGATGGGACAACCTGCGGACGGGCGGAACGGACTCGGACTTCAACGATTTCGGCGCGGTGGTGCAGGGCGGGGTGCGGGTGGCGGAGAACACGGAGTTGTTCGGGCGGTGGGACGCGGTGTTTTTGGACAGCGACCGGGGGTTGACGGAGGACAACTTCCACTTCCTGACGTTCGGGGTGAATCAGTACATCGCCGGGCATGCGGCGAAGTTCACGGCGGATGCGGTGATTTCGCTCGATGAGACGCCGGACCTGGTGACCCTGGGCGCGCTGCCGAACACGAGCGTGGGGCTGCTGGGTGATGCGGACTCGGGAGAGGTGGTGGTGCGTCTGCAGTTCCAGTTGTTGTTCTGAGCCGCGAGCCGGATGCGACGATGTGATGAGGCACCCCGGGATCTCCGGGGTGCTTTTTTTGACCTGCTGGGCATTGGGCGGCGGTGTGAGGACGACCAACCGAGAAGGCGGAGGCCGTGAGCATTGGGGGAGCGCGGGGGGTGTTGCTCAAGTCGGAGACGGAAGTAGCCGATGGCGAGCGGGAGGGGAGACGCGCGGGGGCGCAGAACATGCGTGTCGGGGAGCGGAGAACGATCGTGAAGCAGGGCAATGAACGACGGCGGCATCCGCGGTATGTGCTCCAGCCGATGTATGCGCCGATCGCGGTGCGGCTGCTGGAGAGCGAGCGATTCACGATCGAGGGGCACGCGTACGACATCAGCGTGGGGGGGATCCGGTTTGAACTGGACCGGGCGATTGAGCCCGGGACGCAGGTGGCGATGCAGATCACGCTCCCGCCGGCGGATGAGAACGACATCGGTCCGGGGCGGACGGTGTTTGTGTTTGCGAACGTGGTGTGGCTGGAAGACGAGGACGAGCCCGGGCCGGCGCGGATGGCGGCGGTGTTCGCGAACTTTGCCAGAGCGGGGGACGAGCAGCGTCTGCAACGGCTGTTCAAGAGCGGGCGGTATCGGCTCGCGGCGTAGCGGATGATGCGCGAGTGGGGCGCCCGCTTATCATGAGGCATGCTGATCCCGCTGGGGACCGAGAGGCCGCTGCAAAGGCCGACCTTGGTCACGTTCATCCTGATCGCGCTGAACGTCGTGGTATTCGTGGCGACGACGATCGTGTCGCGCATGGCGCCGGAAGCGTGGGCGAGCCGGTGGCTGCCGGCGCTGTGGATCCACGGCGAGGATTTTCATGCCTGGGGGCTGGTCACGTCTACGTTTTTACATGGGGACTGGCTGCACCTGATCGGCAACATGGTGGTGCTGTGGGTGTTCGGGCAGAACGTGGAGGATCGGTTCGGGCGATGGTGGTTCGTGGTGTTCTACCTGGTGGGCGGGGTGGCGGCGAGCGGGCTGCACGCGCTGTTTGAGCCGAGCCCGGCGATCGGGGCATCGGGCGCGATCGCGGCGGTGACGGGCGCGTTCCTGGTGCTGTTCCCGCGGACGCACGTGAAGTGCCTGGTGTTTTTCTTTTTCATCGGGATCTTCTCGATTCCGGCGTGGTGGTTCATCGCGTTCGCGATGGCGCGGGACTTTGTGTTCAGCGGTCTGAGCGACGGCGTGGCGCACCTGGCGCACATCGGTGGGTACATCTTCGGCGCGACGGTGAGCATCGTGCTGCTATGGCGGCGCGTGCTGGAGCGGGAGCCGTATGACCTGTTCACGATCGGACGGCAGGCGTATCGGCGGCGGCAGTTTCGAGAGATGGCGGGGGACAACGGGGCGGGGCGCGGGGAGCGGGCGCGGCGAGGCGCCAGCGAGCCAGCGGGTGAGGTGGCGATTCAGCGGGGGCGGGTGGGGGAACTGCTGGGGAGCGGAAAGACGGCGGAGGCGGCGGCGGAGTATCGGGCCCTGGTCGAGCGCTATGGGCACGTGGAGGGCGCGACGACGCTGAGCCGACAGGCGCAGATGGACATCGCGAATTACTATTTCAGCGCGGGGGATCACGCGTCGTCGGCGTATGCGTACGAGCGGTTCCTGGAGGCGTATCCAAAGGACTCACAGGCGGCGCACGCGCGGCTGATGCTCGGCTTGATCAACGCGCGGTATCTGAATGACCCGGTGCGAGCCAAGGCGGTGCTGAGCGGGCTGGCGGGGGAACTGCGCGATGCGTCTGAGCGAGAACTGGCGCAGCGGCTGCTAGATGACATCGGGTGAGCACGTGACGAGTGAAAGGGATGGTGGGGAGACGCCCGGCGGGAGACGGCCAAGAGGGCGTGAAGGAAAGGGGCGGCGTATTCGGAGCCGCGCTTGCACGTTCGGACGGATCTGGTATGTTGAACACTGTGGCGGCGTTCTGCCGCGGCGATCGGGGTTCATGACGCCGGAACGAGGTCGAGTGTCATCCGGTTCGGCGCCGGCGGCGACTTGGGATTTCGGGATGAAGTTGAGCCGGGAGGGGTGGATTCTTTCGTAACGT
>JBFWWU010000032.1:0-28810 GCA_050246015.1 Phycisphaerales bacterium | reverse complement strand
GACGTCGGCGATGAACCACGCGGTGGACGCGGGGATGGAGGTTCACATCACGGGGGGGATGAAGGTGATCATCGAGGCGGGGATGCAGGTGACGCTCAAGGGCGCCGGCGGGTTCATCGACATCGGCCCGACGGGGATCGCGATATCGGGGACGATGGTGATGATCAACAGCGGCGGGGCGGCGGGGTCCGGGTCCGGGTGCAGCGCGTTGTCGCCGGCGGCGGCGGAATCGGCGGGCGATCCTCAGGAACCCACGGAAGCCGCGGACGACGAGTCGGGCGACGTGAGCGAGCCACCGCCGGAGCACAAGGAGCCGCGGGAGCAGCCGACATTTTCACCGGCGTCGGTCGCGCTGCTCCAGGCGGCCGAGGCGGGCACGCCGTTCTGCGAGCAGTGTGAGCGGGCTCGGCGAGAACAGGAAGCAGCCAACAACGGGACCACCGCATGAGCACGGACGTTCGAAACACGGTCCGGTCGGCGCTCTTCAAGGACCCCGCCGCTTGGGGGGCGTATGCGATCCTGGACGGTGCATCGGTGAAGGGGTTGCTAGAGCGGCTCGGCGAAGACAAGCCCGAGCACACGTGCCTGTACAGCGGGACAATCGCGCCCGACCTGGCGATGTGCGCGCCGTACCTGGTGAGGCTCCAAGAGGGGAGCGCGTTCACCGAGTGGCTGCTTGGGGAGGGCTGGGGGAAGCACTGGGGAGTGTTCGCGGTCAGCGCGGCGGACCTGCAAACGGTGCGGAAACATTGCCGGCAGTTCCTGGTGGTGCGTGACGCGGACGGGAAGTCGCTGTACTTCCGGTATTACGATCCGCGGGTGCTGCGCACGTATCTGCCGACGTGCAACCCGGGAGAACTCAGGCAGTTTTTCGGGTGCGTCACGAGGTACATCGCCGAGGCGGAGCAGAGCGACCAGGCGGCGGCGGACGTGTTCGAGCGGCGCGGGGCGGAACTGATCCGGAAGTGAATCACACCGCGGTGGGATATTCGACATGATCCAGATTCGCCGGGAACAGATGGTGGTGCTGGAGGAATCCGTCGTGGGCTCGTTCGTCGCGCGGACGAAGGAGCACCTGAGGGAGCACTTTCCGCGTCACTTCGAGGTCGCGGGAGAGGAGCGGGTGGAGCGAGTGATCCGGATGGGGATCTCGAGGGGCAAGGCGTACGGCGTGACCCAGGAAGAGCCGCTGCGGGTGTTCGTCGAGCGGATGCTGATGCACGGGGCGTGCTTCGATGAGGATGGGCAGTTGCCGTGGGCGCGGGAACTGCTCATGCAGCAGGACGGCGGGCAGTTCGAGCAGATGGGGCGGGTGCAGGCGCGGAGCCTGTCGTACCTGGACGAGGTGGAAGGACCCGAGGGCGTCGCCCACCTGTCGGCGCTGCGGAAGGCGCAGCGGATGACGCTCCCGGAGATCCCGGCGCTGACGCCGATGGAGCGCCGGGCGGCGATTCGCGAGCACCTCAATGCCCTATACCCGTCCAAGGCGAAGAACCTTGGCGGAGCCGGCATCGATGCGCTGGGCGCGCGGGCCGCGGCCAAGGCGGCGGGCATCGGGCTGGCGAGCGACGCGGGATCGCTGACGATCGCGACATTGATGATGCTCCTGGGGGATGGTTTCCTGGCTGATCCGGTGCACGACTGGGCGGGGGCATCGCTGGCGGAGTCGGCGAAACTCCCGGAGCGCCGCCGGCTGGAGCAACTGCTCGATCGAAGCAAGCAGCAACTGCGCGCGTGGTTCGGTGAATAAGAGGAGGTCTTGAGTGTCTGGATGCGGTCGATCAACTCCAAGTCCCAGCGGCGGCGGCTCCGGCGGCGCGTCGGGCGGGTCGGGAAGCGGGCACGTCTGCGGCACGACCGGTTGCCCGCTGGCGGACAACGTCACGGTGACCATCGGACCGGTCAAGCGTGGGAACCCGTACGTGTCCAGCAACGCGCCCAACGACGGGATGCCCGCGAGCGTGCCCCCGACCAAGACGTACGAGGTCCAGGTCACGCTGAGCAACTCGCTGGGCGGGACGCCGCACTACATCGAGCTCAGCATCGCCAACGGCAGCGCGGACAACGGGACGGCGACGGTCTCGCCGACGCGCCTCACGGACACCGCGACGGTGACGGTGACGGGGGCGAACCAGACCAAGGAGGGACACGACGGACAACTGAAGATCCAGGCGAAACTCGACGGCTCGACCCTCAAGGCCGAATCGAACGGCTTCAGCGTGTGCGCCCATCCCATCAACTTCAACGACACGCTCAACAGCGACATCGACGAGGCGGCCCGGGTGGGGTTCCGCGTGAACGACACCTGGGAATCCGACAGCGGGCGGGTGGCGGACCTTGACAAGGCCGAGATTTCGGAGATCGTGGCGTACACACGGTCGGACAGCCCCCCGTTCGCCGCGCTGGGCTCGCCGGTCAACAACAGCGGGTACCTCGCCGCCGACAGTTTTTCGACCGACAGCCATACGATCGGGCGTCCACCGGCGGGTCCGGCGGGGATCACGACGCGCGATCAGTTATCGATCTTCAAGTGCAAGCGGTGCGGGGCGAACGACAAGCCGCAGCCCAACTCCGGTCTGCAGATCAAGCACGAGGTCTACCAGGCCGGCGCGGACTGGAAGCACAAGACGTCCAAGTGGGGCGCGGGGGTGACAATCAACGCCTGGACGGTGGGCGCCGCGACCACCAACCCGAATCCTATTGTTTCTTCGATCCATGCGCTTCCCTAGCCGCATCCTGTGTTCCATCATCGTGCTCGTACTGACGGGATGTTCCCAGGCGCCGAGGTCTTCCATGCCCGACTCACTGCTCAAGGTCGCGATGTCTCTCCCGGATGAACCGGTGTACCCCGGCGGGCCTGCGCCGCTGGATCTCACGGTCACGAACGCCTCGACCCAGGCGGTCCGTGTCGAACTGCCCTTCCCCAACCCGCTGGGCATCGCGGTGGCGAGCGCGAACCCCGCGGTCGCGGTGCCGCGCCCGGCGCCCGAGCAAGTTGTACAGCGGACGATCCCGAAAACGCTCGCGCCGGGGCAGAGCATCACGCAGCGGCACGACCTGAACCGGTTCCTGGCGATCAAGTCGGCGGGGAAGGCGCCGCTGACAATTTCAGTTTCGATTCCCGTGCATCGGACGCCCAAGGACTCCGCGCCTGCGGACGAGGCTCCTACCGCCCCCTCCCCACCCCCCCCCACCACCGAGCGGTTTCGCACCGAGGCGAGCCTGACGGTAACGCCCGTTGACCAGGCCAAACTGACGGAGCAACTCCGCGGCCGATCGGCGCGGCTGGCGTTGCCGGACGCGACCGCGCGGCTGGAAGCCGCCGAGGGGCTGGGGTTTCTTGAGTCGCCGCAGGCGGTGGAGTATCAGGCGCGCCTGCTTCGGGCGGAGGGAACGGGACAAATGGGGGTGTGGGCGCTGTCGCGGCAGAAGTCGCCGCGGGCGCGAGAACTGCTGGTGGGCGCGCTGGAACACGAGGACTCGATGGTGGTAGCGGACGCCCTGGCGGCGCTGGACGCGTCGGGCTCGCCGCCGCCGCGATCGAGCGTGCTGGGCATGCTTCGCTCGGAGAACGACAACGTGCGCTGGCACGGGTTGTCGTGGCTGGCGAAGCGGCCGCAGAAGGACGATCTGGCGTCGGTCGAGCCGCTCACGAAAGACCGGAACGACGCGGTGGCGAAACTGGCGGAGAAGTACGTGGAATCGCTGAAGTCGATGAAGTGAACGATCGGCGGCTGGCCGAAGCCTGAGTTCCTGATTGCAGAGGTGACGATGCCCCCCGCGGCCCGAGTTGGAGACATGCACACGTGCCCGATGGTGACGGGGGTGGTGCCACACGTCGGCGGGCCGGTGTTGCCGCCGGGATGCCCGACGGTGCTGATCGGGTACATGCCCGCGGCCCGGGCAACGGACATGTGCACGTGCGTGGGCCCGCCGGACACGATCGCGATGGGATCAACGACGGTGCTGATCGGCAACATGCCGGCGGCGCGGATGGGTGATCCGACGGCTCATGGCGGGGTGATCGTGATGGGCGCGCCGACGGTGATGATCGGTTAGAGCGGGCCGGCCGCCGCGCACGCAATACGAGCGATTCCTGTATCATGCTCCGGGGTCACGGCGGAGATCCTGGTCATGCGTCCGTCAAATCGCTTCCTCGTCTGGCTCCTTGGCGCTCTGATGGTCGCGTCACTGGCGGGATGCCGATCCGGGCCGTGTCCATCGGCCGCCGCCGTCAAGGAACGCCCATCGACCGGGTTCATTAGCGTGGAGGGAGGCCGGGTGTGGTACGACGTGCGCGGCAGCGGTGACGGCACGCCGATCCTCGTGCTGCATGGCGGGCCGGGGATCCCGCATGATTATCTCGAGAACCTGGAACTGCTGGGCGATGACCGGCCCGTGATCTTCTACGACCAACTCGGGTGCGGGCGGTCGGATCGCCCGGAGGACGCGTCGCTCTGGACGCGCGAGCGGTTCGCCCGCGAACTCGATCAGGTGCGCACGGCGCTGGGCCTGAAGTATGTCATCATCTACGGGCACTCCTGGGGGAGCATCCTCGCGGTGGACTATTTGACGGGCGTGGGCGCGAGCGAAACGTCGGGTGATCGCATGAAGGGCGTGCGCGGCGTGATCCTCGCGGGGCCGGCGCTAAACCTGGCGCGGTGGGACAACGACGTCAGGCGGCTCATCGCGGATCTCGGTCCGGAGCGAGCCGCGGCGATCGAGCGAGGGGAGGCCACGCTCCGGATGGATACGCCGGAGTTCCAGGACGCGATGCAGGAGTTCTACAACCGGCACGTATGCCGGCTGGATCCGTGGCCGGCGCCCGTGCAGCGGGCGCTCCAGACGATGGGCCAGAGTGTCTATCAGACATTGAACGGGCCGACGGAGTTCACGGTGACGGGCTCCCTCAAGGGGCTGGACGTGACGCCGATGCTCCCGCGCCTGCGCCTGCCGGTGCTGTACACGTGCGGCGAACATGACGAGGCGACGCCCGGGTCGGCGCGTGTGTACGCGGCGAGCACGCCGAACGCTGAAGTGGTGGTGATCAAGGGCGGCTCGCACCTGGCGAACTGGGAGAAGCCGGCGGAGTACATGGCGGCGGTGCGGCAGTGGCTGAAGCGGCATGGGATGTGAGCGGGCCGGGCCCGCAGTTTCCTTCTCGGCATGGCCCGCGGGTGCGATCCGAGCGCGAAAATGTGGTATGCTCTCCGTGGTATCGTTCGCTTCGTCCTCCCCTGCCCCCACCCCCCCCACCCCCCCCACCCGCCCCCCCCGGCGTCGTCGGTCTCGGGGCTTGAGTCGCCCATCCGGCTTCAGCCAAAGGAAATCCAATGAATACCCATTCGCAGAGCACCTCGAACTTCACCCGTCGCGACTTTGTCAAGGCGTCCGCGCTGACCGCGGGCGGGGTCGCGCTGGCCTCCAGCGCGGCGGCGTCGCTCACGTCGTTCATCCCGGGGATGGGCGTGCACCGCGGAGACGAAGGACGGATCAAGGTCGGCGTGATCGGGTGCGGCGGCCGGGGCACGGGGGCGCTGGTGAACTCGCTCGAAGGCTCGCCGGACACCGTGATCCACGCCGTGGGCGATGTCTTCAAGGACCGGCTTGATGGCGCGATGGGCGAGATCAGCAAACTCCCCAGCGAACTCAAGGAGCGATGCCAGATCGGGGACCGGCAGTTCGTCGGGTTCGACGCGTACAAGCAGGTGATCGGGAGCGGCATCGACCTGGCGATCCTCGCGACCCCGCCGCATTTTCGTCCGATGCACTTCGAGGCGGCGATCAACGCGGGCAAGCACGTCTTCTTCGAGAAGCCCGTCGCGGTCGATCCGGCGGGCATCCGCAAGGTCATCGCCGCCGCGCAGCACGCCACCGAGAAGGGGCTCAGCGTTGTCACCGGCACGCAGCGCCGGCACCAGACCAGTTACCTCGAAGCCATGAAGCGCGTCGAGGGAGGGGCGATCGGCAAGGTCGTCGCCGCGAACTGCTGGTGGAACCAGGGCGACCTGTGGCACCGCGAGCACGACCCGAAGTGGTCGGACATGGAATGGCAACTCCGCAACTGGCTGTACTTCACGTGGCTCAGCGGGGACCACATCGTCGAGCAGCACGTGCACAACATCGATGTGTGCAACTGGGCGATCGGATCGACGCCGCTGCGGTGCGTTGCGCTGGGCGGGCGGCAGGTTCGGACGCAGCCGCAGTTCGGGCACATCTTCGATCACTTCGCGGTGCAGTATGAATACGCGGACGGCGTCGTGATGAACTCGCAGTGCCGGCAGATCGTCGGGTGCGTGAACAAGGTCGCGGAGCAGATCATCGGGACCGACGGCATCCTGAACACCGCGGATCCCAATGCGCAGATCGTCGGCAAGAACCCGTGGAAGCACGACAGCAAGAAGAACAACGCGCCCTACGTGCAGGAACACACGGACCTGGTCGCGTCGGTGCTCGGCGAGGGGCCCAGGCTCAACGAGGGCAAGCGGGTCGCCGAGAGCACGCTGACGGCGATCATGGGCCGCATGGCCGCGTACACCGGCAAGGAAGTGACGTGGGAGTTCGCGATGAACTCGAAACTCGATCTGTCTCCGCCCGCGTACGAGTTCGGGTCGCTGCCGGTGCCGGACGTGGCGATGCCGGGAAGGACGCCTTTGGTGTGATGAGTTGGGGTGAGCCACGCAGGGACGAAGCCACGAAGCCACGGAGGGAAAGGAAAGTCCAGTCCTGGCGACATGCGTAGTGGACCGGGCGTCCCGCCCGGCAGAGTCCGGAAGTCGTGGCCGGGTGGCCCTGAAGTCGTGCCACCGACTCCCTGTGCTTTTGACGCGGACTTCGGTGTCTTGGTTGACCGCACGAAGCACGAAGACACCGAGACTTCCGGGCCACCTGCCGTAGTTCTCATCGACGCGCTCTTCAACGAGTCGCCAGATGTTCATTTACCAACGCACCAGCGACAACACGACCTCCACCGCGATCAGCAGGATCACGATCCACTCCAGCGTTTCCAGACGCCTGGCGGTCCGGAAGTCGTTCATCTTCTGATAGATGCTTTCGATCGTGTTGAGTTTGCGCAGGATCGCGGCGTCCCACTCCGGCAGGTGCAGACGCTGCGACGCGAGCCGATAGACTCGCGCGAGGTACTGATCGCCCAGCAGTTTGAGGGCGTTGTTGACCTCTTCGAACAGCCGCGCGCCATCGACCTGCAGTTCGGCGAGGGCCCGGAAGGTGGCCGCCCCCCCACCGCCACCGCCACCCCCCCCTGCGCCACCGCCCAGGCTGGCGGGCCACCACGCGCGGAGCCCGCGAGTGGTCCGCGCCCCGCTGGTCCGCTCCATCGCGCTGTCGAGCCGATGATCCAGGTAGCGCATTTCCAGGAGTTCGACGTTCGCATATTCCAGCACGGCGATCACGTCGTCCATCTGCTCGCCGACCATGAGCGCGCCGTTCCAGTCGACGATGAGCACGTCGTCGGGGCTGAAGCAGATGCGGGCGCCCATCGCGTCGGTGATCTCGTCGCGGGAGAGTTCTCCCCGCTCGGCGCGCAGAACCCTGGCGCTGAGGCTCGCGGCGTCGCCCACCATGCGCTCGACGAAGCCGCGACTCCTGTTCTCTCTCGTCGAAATGACGTGGATGATCGAGTAGTCCTCGACAAACTCGGCGATGCGCGGCTTGGCGATCGCGGAGGCCACGTCGCGCACGAGGCGCTGGACCCGGGAGAGCGAGTCCGCGCGCAGCGCCGCGTTTTCGTAGAGGCGGTCGGTCAGTTCGAGCAGGTCCTCCATCTCGCCGCGGATGGGGATCGAATACTTCACGCTCACCGCGCCGAACTCGAACAGGGCGATCTCGACCGACTCGGCCGTCTGATACGGCCCCAGTGATAGAGGGCCGCAGGCCTGCGGCACCCTCACCGGCGGATTCTCGAAACCGAAGTACTCGGGGGTGCGCCGCGTGTGACGGATCGTCTCGGGCCTGGCGGCGGCGACGAGCACGCGCTCGGCCTCGGGGAGGTTGATCGACATCCCCACGTCATACGCGAACATCACGTGGCACACGCCGCGCTCGATGTGCATCGACGCCGCCGCGCTCATTGCTCAGTTCCCCTCTGTCTCGGCCGCGGCTCCCGGATGCTCGGCATCGGCCGGCGGGACGGGCGGCGCCGGGGTTCCCGGCAAGATCCCCCCCCCACCCCCACCCCCCACGCCTCTGCTCTCACCGCCCGCGTCGGACGGGCCGCTCCCCGTTCGCTTCTTGATCACGAGTTCCACCAGTCGCGTCGGCGCGCTCGCCGTCACCTGCGACGGAACATCGACGATGACGGCCTCCTTCGACGTGATGCCGGCTTCGAGTTCATCACTGGACAGGCGGACCTCGGCGATCGGGACCAGTTTGTTCTCCCGCAGGGCGCGGATCTGATCCTTGGGCCCCGTGAAGACCACGTCGCGAAGAAACTCGGTCTTGACCTCGATGTCCCACCCCGACGATTCCGTCGGGGGCACCGACACCCACACCGGGACCGATGCGAGCGTCACGGTGTCCACGTTCTTTCGTACGCGGAACGAAACGGTCGCCTGGTCCGGATCCGGATCGACCCCCGGCACGCCGCGGAGTTTGTCCGGAAGCGACAGCGGGAGCGTGACAGTCTGGAGCCCGTCCTCCCGCGTCACCTGCAGATCGCGTGGCGACAACGTCAGTCTGATCACGTCGGACTCGGTCAGGCTCGACGCCGTCTGTTCCGGCATCCGCACCGATACCCGCGCCGGGGTGACCGTCGCCTCTCCCAGGAGGTCGATTTCCGTGGGGAACTCGGGCCTGACGAGCAGTTCCCGCTGCACGTATTTCGTCACCGTCACGACGACCTCGGCCGGCTCGACGTCAACCACGGTGACGCCGAGTTCGCGCAGCGCGGCGAGTTTCTTGATCGCGCCGCCCAGTTGAACGACCTTCCTGACGCCGGGGGTGGCCAGCGCGTCGGTATTCACGGGCGAGAGGACGATGGAGTTGCTGATCGCCTCGGCGGCCTGACGGATCGCGCTGTTGGAACCTTCGAGTTGAACGCGGACCGCGCCGTTCCACCCCTCGCCGGGCGTCACGGACAGGTCGGGCGAGTCGGTCACGAACGCGATGCGCGAGTTCACGGTCTCGGTCTGGAAACTCTCACCCTCGGCCCAGATCCATATCAACGCCGCGATCAGCGTCACCAGCAGCACGGTCTTGATCTGCTCGCCCATGTGCCTCACCTATCTCCAGACGATAAACTCTCTTACCCGCGCGACGCCGGTTCCTTTGTGCGCCGCGGGAGCGATTTTGAAGCACCCGCGCCGCCGGCGGCCCGCGGCGCCCGCGGTTCCCCGGGCTCGCCCGACTCGCCGCCCGACTCGCCGGCGTCGGCCCGATCCGGCTCGTTCTCGCTCGTCCACGACGACTCGCCGCGGCTGAGCCGCTTGATCAGCAACTCCTTTAGTTCGTCCGCGGAGAGCCCCCGCTCCAGCCGGCCTCGCTCCGCGACGCTCATCGCGCCCGTCTCTTCGCTGACGACCACGACCAGGGCGTCAGACTCCTTGCTGATCCCGACGGCGGCACGGTGGCGCGACCCAAGCGTCTCGTCGGGCATCTCGTCGGCGTGCGCGAGGGGCAACTGCACCCCGGCCGCCTTGATCTCATTGCCGGAGATGACCACCGCCAGGTCATGCAGGTCGGACCCGGGGAAGAAGATGGTTTTGAGGAGCCGGGCCGAGACCTTGGCGTCAACCGTCTCGCCGCCCTCGATGAGTCCGCGCAGGGAGTTGTCGCGCTCGATGACGATGAGCCCCCCGAAACGGGCCTTGCTGAGATAGACGCTCGCTTCGACGATGGAATCCACGACGGGCGCGACACCAACGCCGGCCCGCCGGAACAACTGTCGCTCGCCCAGGCGCGTGAGCCCGCGCTTGAGTTCGGCCTGGAAAATCACGATGAGTGAAAAGAAGGCCAGCGGCAGGAAGTTCTGGTACAGATATGTCAATCGCTGGAATGAATCCCGCTGCCCGACGACGCGGACGACCAAGGCGGCAAACACCAGGACGACGACGAGTCCCTTGAGGGCGCTGGCGCCGCGGGTCCCCTGCATGAATCGCACGGCTCCGTAGACCAGGAGCCAGATCAGCGCGAACTCCAGCGCCACCTGCCACAGCGGGTAGCCCTGCAATCGACCGACAAGTTGCGCCAGACGCTCACCCATGATGCATGCGACTTCGCTCCCGGGACACGTGCTTCGCCCGTTCCAAGAGGGTACACCCGGATCGATCCAAAAGGCGGCACGAATCGCTCAGTTTCTTGCCGGGCGGGATCGCTCAGCCCCGAGCGCGGGCATCCAGGAGCCTGGTTGCTTCATCGACATCCTTGTCGCCTCGCCCGGAAAGATTGATGACCAGGTGCGACGCCGTCGGCATGGTCGCGGCGTGCTGCACCGCGTAGGCGACGGCGTGGGCGGATTCCAGCGCCGGGATGATCCCTTCCAGCCTGGCCAGCAGGGTGAATGCCGATAGCGCGTCGTCGTCCGTGACGGAAACGTAGCGAACGCGGCCCGCGTCTTTCCAATAGGAATGCTCGGGTCCGACGCCGGGGTAGTCCAGCCCCGCCGAGCACGAATGCACGCTCGCCGTCTGGCCACTGGGGTCTTGCAGGACGTAGGACCTGCACCCGTGCAGGACGCCCGGCGCGCCGAGCGACAGCGTGGCCGCGTGCTCGCCGACACCTGTGCCTCGGCCTCCGGCTTCCACCCCGATCAGTTCGACACCCGGATCATCGATGAACGGGTGGAACATCCCCGCGGCATTGGACCCGCCCCCGACGCAGGCCACGATCGCGTCCGGGAGCCGGCCCGCTCGATGACCCTCGCCGGGCCGGTCCTGGGCGAACTGCGTCCGCGTTTCGATGCCGATGACGGACTGAAAATCACGCACGATCATCGGGAATGGATGCGGCCCGACGACCGAGCCGAGGATGTAGTGCGTGTCGCGCACCGACCCCATCCAGTCGCGCATCGCTTCGTTCGTCGCGTCCTTGAGCGTCCGGGAGCCCGAGTCCACCTCGATCACCCGCGCGCCCAGCAGGCGCATCCGCACGACGTTCAATCGCTGGCGACGGACATCCTCGCTGCCCATGTAGACATCGCACTCGAGCCCGAAGTGAGCCGCGGCGGTCGCGGTGGCCACGCCGTGCTGCCCCGCGCCGGTCTCGGCGATCACCCGCCGCTTCCCCATGCGCCGGGCGAGCAGCGCCTGCCCGATGGTGTTGTTGATCTTGTGCGCGCCGGTGTGAGCGAGGTCTTCGCGCTTGAGCCAGATGGTCGCCCCTCCCCTCCCCTGAATAGCGCCCGCGGTGGCGCCGGCCCGCGCATGGGCCGTCAGCCTGTCGGCGCGGTACAGCGGCGTCGGGCGCCCGATCAGCGTGCGCTGGAGTTCGCCGAGCTCGCTGCGGAACGATCCGTCGCGGCGCACCTGCTCGTACGTCGCCGCCAACTGATCCAGCGCGGCGATCAATGTCTCCGGGACGAATCGGCCGCCGAACTCCCCGAAACGTCCGCGCTCGTCGGGGACGCGGGCCGGCACGGGCGGCGCTGGAGATGATTCGGCGCGAGTCATGATGGCAACGATAGCGTGGGCCCGTGGATCCGGTTTCCCGCGTGTCCAGTGCGGAGAGAGCCGACATGGCGTGCGGGACGCCAGGGACGGTGGTCGCCGTACGATCATCGCCGACCCGTCCACATGACGCTCCAGACGAAGTTCATCCTGCTGATCTCGCTGCTGATGCTGGCCGTGATTGCCAGCGGAATCGGCGCGTTCTGGGCGTTTGATTTTCTCCATCGGGAACTGCGGACCCCGTTTCAGAGTTCCGGGAACGTGCTGGACCGGCTGCGGGAAGTCAAGCGGATCGTCGAAGCGGAATCGCGAGTCATCTCCGGGGCCACGGACGACCCGACCGCTCCGGAGTTGATCCCGGGGTTTCGATCGGCGATCGTCGGGTATCAGCCCGTGCTTCCCCCCCTGGGGTCCGACGCCTCGGCCCGACTCCGTTCACTCGCGATCGAGTTTGATTCGGCGATCCAGAGTCTGGAAGCCAACGACTGGTACCGCAAGCAGATTGGGGGAACCTGGCGCAACATCAAGGATCGGATCTACTCGATGCAGGGCCGCGCCGGCGAAGTGGTCGAAGCGGCTTCGCGAGATTCGCTGTCGCGCAACGACGTGCGCCCGGCGTCCCCTCCCGCCCCGACCGCCTCGCCCTCCGCCGATGCCGCCGATGCCGCCGATGCCGCCGATGGGCGTGCGATGTCGTCGATTCGCGGGTTCGACATCACACAGACCTTGACGGCACAACGATCGATTCTGCGCGTGCTGGGCCGGCGCACGGCGGCCTGGGCCGTCGCCGGGCCGATCCCGCGGGAACGCGTCCTGCACGTGCAGCGGATGCTCGTCATGCGCGAGTGCTACGACATCCATGAACTCATCGAGCGCACGGAGAAGCAGGTGCTCGGCAACTACAACCTCTCGCTGGACTACGCCAGCCGCGTGCAGCGCGGACTGGCGCTGTGGCTCGCGTCGGTCATGCTCTTTGGCCTGCTGCTGGGTGTGCTCTCGGTGGTCCTGCTTCGGCGATGGGTTCAGCGGCCGGTCGCGGCGCTGCGCGATGCCGCCGCCATCATCGCCCGAGGGGAACTCACCCACCGCATCCCCGTGCACGGGCGCGATGAACTGGCGCGGCTCTCCGCCGAGGTCAACCACATGGCGGAGATGGTCCATTTGATGCAGGAAGAGCGCGTGGAGCGTGAGCGGCTCGCCGCGATCGGCAGCATGGTGCGCCGGCTGGTTCACAACGTCCGCAATCCCCTGGCGGGTATCCGCGGACTCGCCGAGGTGACCCGGCTCGATACCCCCAAGGGGAGCGATCACCGCGACAACCTCGACCTGATCGTCTCAACCGTTGATACCTTCGAACGCTGGCTCAATGAACTGCTCAGCGTCACCAACCCGGCGAGGATCAATCCGCAGCAGACCAATATCCGGGAATGGCTGAGGTCGGTCGTCGAGGTACACCGGCCCATGGCGCAGAGCAAGGGGGTCCAGATCGTCGTCTCCGATGCCGACGCGCCTTCTTTCGCCGAACTTGACCCGGTGCACCTGGATCACGCGCTGGCCGCCCTGCTTTCCAACGCGATCGAGGCGTCGCCCGAGCAATCGGTAGTTCGCGTCGAGGTCTGCTCGTCAAGCCCCGAGAAAGAATGGGAGATCACGGTGTCCGATGAGGGCAGCGGCGTGGAACCAGATGTGGCCGCTCGGATCTTCGAGCCCAACTTCACCACCAAGCGGCACGGCACTGGCATGGGGCTTGCAATGGCCCAGCAGGTCGTTCGATCGCACATGGGCAAAATCCGCTTGGAAACTGAGAATTCTCACCGAGAATCACTCCAGGGAGCGAGATTTAGAATAGTTCTGCCAGTGCGAATCACTCCAGCGACCTGACCAAATTGGCTTTTTTCAGCCATATGGTCAAAAATAGCCCATGCGGAGCTGTTCGAACATGGCTGAAATCCTCCTAGTTGAAGATGAGAAGGCGCTTTCCGTGTCGATCTCGAAGATGCTGACCCGGTCGGGTCACAAGGTTCGGGAGACTGACTCCGCGCCGCAAGCATTCGAACTGATTCAAAAGGGACGGTTCGACCTGGTGATATCGGACGTGAACCTCCGGGAAGGGAATGGGATTGAACTCGTCGAGAGCGCGCGAGCCGATGGGTTTGACGGGATCGCGGTGATCATCACGGCGTTCGGAACGATCGAGACCGCCGTGGTGGCGATGAAGCGGGGCGCGGACGATTTTCTTCAGAAGCCGCTGCGGCTGGAAGAACTCCCGCTCCAGGTGGAAAAGTGGCTGGAACGGCGGAAGATGGCGCAGCGCCTGCGGCTGTTCGAACGGCTGGAACGGCACAAGGAACAGTCGCAGGCGGTCCTGGGGCAGAGCAAGGCGTGGACAGACACGCTTCGGCTGGCGGAACGACTGGCGGCGATCCCGGTGGAGTCTCCAAATACTGAGGAGGGCGTGACACTCCCGGCCATCCTGCTGATGGGAGAGACCGGAGCCGGCAAGGGCGTGCTGGCACGGTACATCCACCAGCACGGCTCGAAGATGGAGGCCGGCGGCGACGATCGGGGCACGAGCGCGCCGTTTGTGCACGTGAACTGCTCGGCGCTTCCGGCGTCGCTGGTGGAGGGAGAACTGTTCGGGCATGAACGAGGAGCCTTCACGGACGCGAAGGAGCCGAAGCCGGGTCTGTTCGAGATGGCCAATGGGGGGACGATTTTCCTGGACGAGATCAGCGAGATGCCGCTGGAACTGCAGGCCAAGTTGCTGCTGGTGGTGGAACAGGGGACGTACCGGCGAGTGGGCGGGACGCGAGACCGGACGGTGCGAGCGCGTGTGATCGCGGCGTCGAACGTGGACCTGGCGAAGAAGGTGGAGGCGGGGACGTTTCGGCGCGACCTGCTGTACCGGCTGAACGCGTTCACGATCTGCATACCACCGCTGCGAGCCAGGAACGGCGACGCGCTTCGGATCGCGGAGATCACACTGCAGCGCAATGCGCAGCGGTACGGCCGGCCCGGGATGCAGTTGAGCGAATCAGCCAGGGAGGCGATCAGCAGCCACGACTGGCCGGGCAACGTGCGAGAGTTGGTCAACACGATCCAGCGGGCCGCGATGCTGTGCGAGCGGGACATCATCGAGCCGAGCGACCTGGGGATCGCCGCGCCGAGTTCGACCGGGGTGGCGACGGGGCCGGAGCCGCACGCGGCCCGGCGTTCTGAGCCGATTCAGATCGTGATGCGAGATCTGACAAGCCGCCATGGGATGCGCGAGGGGGACGGGGTGATGCTTGAAACCCGCGAGGTGCCGATCCCGTTCGAAGAAGGGACGAGCCTGGTGCCGATCTTCAAGTTTGAACACGGCAACTTCAACGCCGAGGCGATCGAAAAGGACCTGCTGGCACAGGCGTTGCAGTACACGCGCTGGAATGTGTCTCGTGCGGCGAAACTGATAGGTCTGACCCGCGCGAGCATGCGATACCGGATGGAGCGATATTCGCTGAATCACGAGCACGAGGCCGCGCACTAGCATGGCGATTCCGCGCCGCACCAGCACGATTGCCAGCGTTATCTTCGCGTGGGCGGCCGCGTGCTTGCCGGCGGTCGCGCAGAGCGACTACATGTTTCGGTACTTTGATCCGGCCGGTGACGCGCATGTGCGGCGCGCCGACTACGGCAACGACGCCGCGCTGGATCCGAGTTCCACGCTTCCGGATATCCGGCAGGTGTCGGTGTGCGGGTGGATGCCGGACGACCCGGTCACGGACCCATACCGGGGGCAGTCGGTCTCCTCGAGAACGGCGCACATCTTCCGGCTGCAACTGGTGATCGACGGGCTGGTGAATCCGCCGGGATCGCTGGGCTCGGGCGGCACATTCTTCGAGCCGTTTCAGTTTGGCCCGAGCCCGGTGTACGGATTCATCGAAATCGACATGGATGATGACCGCAACACGGGCGGTGAACTGGGGACCGTCGCGACCACGCGGTACCTGGCCAACGTCGGGCGATTCGGCGTGCTCCCGACGGGGTCGATCCGTGAACGAGCGGCTCGCTCGGGCCTGGAAAGCGACTGGGACGACGACTTCTACACGGAGCCGTACTTCGAGAGAAGCGGCGCGGAGTTCGAGCTCGCGCTGTGCGGATGCTTTCCGACGGTGGTGGTGGCGGAGGGCGGGGACCAGAACGGACAGTTCGATGCCGGAGAGACGTGGATCGTGCAAGGGCGATTCTTTCGGCGCGCCGGGGGGTACCGTGAGGCGAGCGCGATGTTCGGGGGGAGCGAGCCGCAACTGTATGACCCGGTGGTGCAACTCCAGTTTTCGCACGAAATCGCGGGCAATCGAACGTCGATCACGCTGGTGTATTCACTGGACATGCAAGGGGCGGCGATGCTGACCGGGCAGCCGCAGCAACCGATCGACAGCGTCATCGACCTGGCGGGGAATCACTCGAGCGTGGCCGAAGCGATCCAGGATGTGATCGACGGCGCCAACGGCGATCACGGGGGCCCGCTGACGGGTCCGGTGTGGCACCTGGCGCACCGCTGGGCGGGCAAGCCGAGGCAGAATGCCCTGGACGTGGAAGACTGGCGCTTCGGCGGACTCGTGGGCACGGCGTGCATCAATGAAGGCGAGTGCCCGTTCGCGTGGACCGACGTGGGATTCGACGAGGATTCTGTCGGCGACATGGACGGGGACGGCGACGTGGACAGCCTTGACGCGAACGTTTTCGACGCCGCGCTGGCGGTGCTCGATGGATCGTGGGAGGACGCGGACGGGACGGCGAATGGGGTGTTTGTCATCGGGAACTTCGCCGCGAACTTCAACCTGCTCGATTTCGACTATGACGGGGTGGTGGGCCCGGCGGACCGCGAGGTGATCGCGCCGACGCCGACTTGCCCGGGCGACTTCAACTCCGATGGGTTTGTGAACAGCCAGGACTTCCTGGACTTCCTGACGGCGTTCTTTTCGCTTGACTGCCGTTCGGACGTGAACATGGACGGGTTCATCAACTCGCAGGACTTCTTCGAGTTTTTGTCGCGGTTCTTCGTGCCGTGCTGAACAGACGGTGGGACAAGATTACTACGCCAGATCGCGAAAGAAGGCTCGAAGAAGCGGGCGGGACGCGCGCTCCACGAGGAGGGGAAGGCGATCTGGCGTTGTCGTGTCAACAGCCGGCGAAGAACGCGGCGAGGAAGTCAAAGAAGTCCTGCGAATCGGTCGCGCCGCTGGCGTTGAAATCGGCGTCGCCGACGAAGAAGGCGGCGAGGAAATCGAAGAGATCCTGGGAGTTGACCAAGCCGGACGCGTTCCAATCGGGCGCGCAGGGCGTGCCGCGGAACCACCGGGCGGCGGGTATGACCTGTCGGGCGAGGGAGGAACTCTGCCAGCGAGCGATGCACCCGGCTCCGCCGCCGTTCTCGAAGAACTCGACCCTGACGGGATGGAGCCCCGCGGCGAGGGCGATCGTTCCGGATCGTTCGACCATGCCGTGCAACCCGTCGTTGTCCGCCACGAGGGTCGAACCGACGTACAGCCTGGAGCCGTCGTCGGACTCGATGGAGAGTGCGTAGAAGTCGGTGGCCGGGGCGCTGATGAAGCCGGAGAAGACGGCGCCGACCTGATCGGCGCGGCCGGAGTTGGCGAAGTTACCGCTGGTGGAAGGGATATTGATGGAGGAGATCGAGGTGTTCAGGTAAGGGGTGAGGGTGGAGAAATCCGGGAGGACGCTCGGGGAAGCGAGGTCGAAGTAGGAGGCGGCGACGCCGGGCATGGAGTTCGTGATGCCGACGGCGCGTCGGGGGCGAACGACGTTGACGAACACCGCGGTGCCCTGCGAAGACTGACCGGGGGCCTGCACGATGTAGGAGAAGGAATCAAGACCGGCGAAGCCCGCGGGCGGGGAGTAGGTGAGCTGGTCGATGCCGCCGGGTCCGCTGCCGGGGCTGAGGACGATGGATCCGCCGGCGGCGCTGGTGGCGGGATGAGAGGCG
The DNA here is from genome assembly GCA_050246015.1 of Phycisphaerales bacterium. GTDB lineage: Bacteria > Planctomycetota > Phycisphaerae > Phycisphaerales > UBA1924 > JTS-AC122. Next base: position 11,200 of record JBFWWU010000032.1, on the reverse strand, counting down.
ATGCTCCACGTGAAGCAACTGCCGCGGTTGTCGTTGGAGAGGACGTCGATGGTGACGGGGACGCCGGAGAGGGTGGTGGCGCGATCCTGGGTGGGGTAGCCGCGGTCGGCGAGGGGGCAGGAGGTCTGGGAGGTCATGTAGGCGTCGATGTCCTGGAGGTTTCGCGGGTGGAAATGGAGGGCGATGTTGTTCATGCCGCCCGCGCAGGTGTGGCAGTAGGACATGATGGTTCCCTGGGCGGCCTGGGAGCAGTCGCCGAGCCCGCAACCATCGAGGGGCGGGTTGTAGTCGTGGGTATGAATGCTGCCGAAGTTGTGTCCGAGTTCATGCGCGACGACGACGAGATCCCAGTTGCCGCCGACGTTATCCTGGAGCGGATAGGGGAATGAGCCACCGAGGTAACCGGACGCGCCGTATCCGTAGGAGTTGTTGCAGACGACGCTGAGGTAGGCGACGCCGCCGGCGCCGTTGAGGCCGTCGGTGGTAAGGATGTGAGCGACGGTGCGGGGCACGGAGCCCATGCCGAGCCAGGTGTTTCGGAACTGATCGAGCATGTTGTTGTTGGCCGGGGTGTAGGGATCGACGTCGGCGGCCCAGACGCGGAGGAACGAGAGCGCGATGTGCAGGTTCATGTCGCGCGCGTAGATCTCGGAGATGGCGCCGAAGAGGATGATGTCGTAGGTCGCGGCGCGATGGGGATCGCCGGCGAAGAGGTCGCGGGTGTGCTCCCAGACGGTGTCAACCGCGATGCGGGCGGTGCGGCAGGTGTACGCGCCGCGAGGGGCGGGAGGGGACTGGGCGGGGGGCTTTAAGGTGGGCGCGAGCGGGGGCTGAAGGACGTGGTCGGCGCCGCAGATGAACGGGGGGGCGGCGGGGTCAATGGGGAGATCTCGCTCGTTGAAGACGAGGGTTCCGGAGTCGGCGCCCGTCGGGCCGGAGGAAATGATGTATCGAGCGCCGGCGGTCTGGATGTAGCCGTGGGTCATCAGGTCCGAGATGCCCAGGAAGACGCTGGATTCATCGTCGCCGACGACGGTGCCTCGCAGGAGCAGGATATCGGGGCGTGGAAGCGGGGCTTGGCCCTGCGGGGTGCCCAAGACGAGCTGGGCTTCGGGCGCGAGGACGTCGAAGAGTTCGACTTCGAGGTCGAGAGTGAGGCCGCGGCCGATCGGAAATGACCGCCACTGGACCGCGTGATCGGTAGGAATCTGCCGGGCCTGGGCCACATCCACGTGGACGCTGGAGAACGCGGCGCGATCGTTGGGATCGATCAGGCGGACCGGGGCATCAATCGCGGTGCACAGGTTCGCGAGCAGGAGGGAAAGGACGAAACCAACACATGAGAAACGTCGCATCGTGGCGGCTCCAGGAGTTTTCGGACATTGAATCTGTTGTGGCGGTTCGAAGTGTGAGTATACCCCACGGCCGCGCAATTCCACGAAGATCATGTGGCAACGTGGATCGTCCAACGGAACGCGGTGTCAGGGGTCGATGTCGCTTGCCGTCAGCCCGCGCCCCACCCGCCGCCGCCTGGGGTTTGCAGGATGAGCCGGTCCCCGGGGATGACGTCGATGGCTTGAGCGGTGCTGATGTGGATCGGGGGCACGTTGGCCCGGAGGAGGACTTGATCACCGGGGAGGCCAGGGTGGCCCCCGTTGACGCCGTAGGGACCGTGTCGGCGGTGCTGTCCGACAACGGCCAAGGACATGGGAGCAAGGAACTCGAACTCGCGGATAGCGCCGTCGCCGCCGCGCCATTGACCGGGGCCGCCGGATCCGCGACGGATGGCGAATCGGCGCAACCGCACCGGGTAGCGGGTTTCAAGGATCTCGGGATCGGTGATGCGGGTGTTGGTCATGTGAGAGTGAACGGCGGAGGCGCCATGAAAGCCGGGCCCCGCGCCCGTCCCGCCACAGACGGTCTCGTAGAAACTCAGCCCGCGCTGGTGGGAACCAAAGATGACGTTGTTCATAGTGCCCTGGCTGCACGCGACGACGCCGAGCGCCTTGAAGATGGTGTCCGTGAGGCGCTGGCTGGTCTCAACGTTGCCGGCGCCGACGGCGGGGTCGCGGGCGGGGTCGTCGCCGAACTCGGGGCTGAGCATGCACGGGGGGAGCACGATATCGCACGCCTGCATGAGACCCTCGTTGAGCGGGATGTCGTCCTTCACGAGGCAGCGCAGGACATAGACGATGACGGATCGGACGATCGCGGGGGTCGCGTTGAGGTTGCCGGGATGAACGGGGGAGGTGCCGGTGAAGTCGAGCAGGATGCGGTCGTTGGCAGCGAGGATCCGGACGCACAAGCGAGAGCCGTCGTCGAGTTCTTCGACCGCGCGGCGATGAAGTGGAGCGATGGAAGCGATGAGGCGCCTGGCGGCATCGTGCCCGCGCTGCTTGATCGCGCCAAAGAGATCGGGCAGCGCGGCGGCCCCCTGCTCCGCCGCGATCTGGCAGAGCGCCTGGGCCGCGAGGTGGTTCGCCGCGGCTCCCGCAAGGAGGTCGGCGAGGTTGTCATCGATGGTGCGGGACGGGTAGGGAGCGGCGGCAAGCACGCGGCGGACGTCGTCCGCGCGGCTGACACCGCCGCGGATGAGATGCATCGGCGGAATCACCACCCCCTCTTCGGCGAGCGATCGGGCGAAGGGAGGCATGGAACCGGGGAGCACGCCGCCGATCTCGGCGTGATGAGCGCGGCTGGCGGCGTATCCCAGTAACACCGAAGGGGTGGCCTGGTCGAAGCACGGCGTGATGACAGTGATATCCGGCAGGTGCGACCCGCCCATGCCGGGATGATTCACGATCACGGCATCGCCCGGGCGCATCTGGATCGCTTCGCGGACGCGGCGGACGCACAGGCCCAGTGAGCCCAGGTGCACCGGCACGTGCGGCGCGTTGACAATGAGTTCGCCGCCCGAGTCGAGGATGGCGCACGAGAAATCAAGTCGGTCCTTGACGTTTACAGAGACGGCGGTTCGGCGGAGCAACTCGCCCATTTCGAGCGCGACGCCGCGGATGCGGGCGGTGAAGAGTTCGACGCGAACGAGTGAGTCGGACGGGGCGGCGCGGGCGGGCGATGACGACGCCGACATGCCGGCGTGATCAGCATCGGTCGCGGCCGGCGCGTCGGTCAGCACAATGGCGCCCGCGTCGTCAACCATCGCCCTCCACCCGGGCTCGACAAGGGTGGTCCCGTGCTGCTCAGCGATGATGAGCGGGCCCGCGGCTGTCCACCCGGGCCGAAGACGACCGCGATCGATGACCGCCAGGTCGGCCCACTGTCCATCGATGAACGCTCGCTGCACCCGCGGCGGCGCGGGCAACGCATGCTCATCCGGCGGGCGTGAGCGCGACGCGGATTGAAGCGAGTGCTCGGCGCGCGGATCCTCTACAACCGCGATGACCTTGATCCAAACAAGTTCGAGCGGGCGGGGCGGCGGGGGATGGCCGTAGACCGCGACGTAGGCATGGTGGAACCGGTCATTGAGCCGGGCGACGAGCGGGCGGCCAAGAGGACTCGGCTCGGTCATCTCGCCGGCGCGACAGGGATCGAACTCGACTTCGAGCGTGGATTCCTGACCGGAGAGTCGCAGCGCGGCGATGCGCGATCGCACGCGGACTTGCCCGCCGGATGCGCCGTCCCGAGCATCGCCGGGATACTCCGAGGCGGCGAGGGCGCACGCCTCGTGCTCGATGGCGAGGAGCGAGTCTTCGATCGATGAGTCGCAGGCGTCGAGCGGCATGAGGAACTGCCGCTCGGCGATGCGCTGCACGCGGGCGCCGGCAAGCCCGACGGCGCTGAGGAGTCCGGCGTCGCGAGGAACGAGGACGGTGCGCATTCCCAGCGACCTGGCGACGGCGCAGGCGTGCTGTCCGCCCGCGCCGCCGAACGCGACCAGTACGTGGTCGCGCGCGTCGTACCCGGCGCGGGTGGAGACCTGCCGGATCGCCGCCGCCATGGTCTGGCAGGCGATGGTGAGCAGCCCTTCGAGCATGAGTTCCAGGGAAAGGTGGCGGCGTGGATTTTCGGCGGCAGACTGCGCGAGCAGTTCGAGGGCGCGGTCGCGGGACGCGAGCGGGCGAATGGGGATCGCAAAGCGATCCGGGACGATCCTGCCCAGGAGGAGGTTGACGTCGGTGATGGTGAGCGGGCCGGCCAGGCCGTAGCACGCCGGGCCGGGGTCTGCACCCGCGCTGTGCGGACCGACCCGGAGTTCCCCATCGCGGCAGGAGCAGATGGACCCGCCGCCGGCGGCGACTGTGTGGACGGCAACGGCCGGTGCGATCAGGTGCGCGTCGGCGACCCGGTGCTCGTGGACGAGGGCCGGGGCGGGATCGAGCCTGGCGACGTCGGTGCTGGTGCCTCCCATGTCGAACGAAATGGCGCGGGTGAACCCGCTGGCGAGGGCCGCGCGGCCGGCGCCGACGGCACCGCCGGCCGGGCCGCTGAGCAGGCTGTCCACGGCGCGGAATGAGCGCGCCGAGGTGAGCCCTCCAGCGCTGGTCATGAGCACGAGCGAGGAGCGCGGGCCGGCGGCTGCGGTACCGGGCGCGATCGCGTCTTCGATGCCCTGGACGTACCGCCGGATGACCGGATCGAGGTACGCATTCGTGACGGCGGTCTGCGCGCGGGGGAGCAGTTTGATCATGGACGCCGCGTCGGCCGAGCAGGTGACGCTCGTGAACCCGGCGCGGAGCAGGAGTTCCCTGGCGGCGTGCTCATGCCCGGGAAAACGATCGGCGTGCATGAAGGCGACCGCGGCGCTGGTCATCCCGCGCGCCAGGGCACGCCGGGCGGCATCGACGAGCGCGTCGCGATCAAGGTCGATGAGTACCTCGCCGGCGGCGCTGATCCGCTCGCTGACCTCGAAGTCCTCGGCGTGGAGCATCGCGGGCATCGACGCCGCGACGTCGAGATCGAAGAGCGCGGGGCGCTGCTGGGAACCGATCGCGAGCATATCGGCGAAGCCGGCCGTGACGAACAGGGCCACGCGGGCTCCGGATCGAGTGAGCAGCGCGTTGGTCGCGCGGGTGGTGGCGACACGCAGGTTGATCAGCGGGAGGGGCGAGCCGATCGGCGTGCCGGTGATCAGGCGAGCGGCGAAGATCGGCGCGGCCTCGCAGGAACTGATTTCGCAGAGGATCGGCGACGATGCGCCGGGCAGCGGGCGCTGGTCTGGAGGCGCCAACCAGCCGCTGGGGAGTTCTCGATCGACGCGGAGCGTGTGCGAGTGCGCGCTCACGATGCGCGCCGGGGCAGCCGAGTAGTCGGGGTGCGGGCCCGCGCCGGCGGCCACGAGCCGCAGCCGCATCCCGACGACCGCACGGGCGGTTTCCGGCGCGAGCGGATCCGCCAGCCGCAGGCTCATCCCCGCGGCCGACGCGACCGCGCTGCGGATCGCGGAGGTGCTGAGGACCTTGGCCCGGTGCAGCGCGCCGGCGGGGTCGAGCGCGAGCACGTCGGTGAACGTGCCGCCCGTGTCCGCCAGCAGTTCCCACGCGAAAGGGTCGGGCTTCATTGGCGGATTGTTGCGTGGGAAGCGGCTACTTCTCCGGCTGGCGGATGGGAACCTCGGTGCGGATGCCATCAGGCGTCACGGTCGAGGGAGCGCCGGCGGAGGGCGCCGGGGGCGGCGCGACCGGCACCTCCACCGATGGGACCTTTACCACCTCGGCCCGAGTCGGGGCGATCACGTTCACCTTGAGTTGCTCATCGTACTTCTTGTCCCCCGCGACGCCGACCATCTCGCCGATCATGTTCTGGAGCGAGAGCGACGGCGCGGGGAGAACGTACGCGAGCGTCCGCGGCGCGATCGGGTCCGTCGAAACGACGCGGTACATCAGCGGCAGGCGTGTACCGTCGTACACCGAACTCGCGGCGAGTTTTCCCACCACCGCGAACTGCCGCTCCTTTTCAAAGCGGGAGATCGCGTCGTCGGCGGTCTTGGCCTTGTCGCGGATCGCCGAGAGCCGCTGATCCGACGCGCGCAGCGCCTCCTGGAGTTCGGATCGCAGTTTCAGCGCGTCGCGCCGCACGGACAACTGCCGGCGCAAACGCTCCGCGCCCGGCGTGGACTCGAGGTCGGAGATCGCCTTGTCGTATTCGCCGATGACGGCGCTCATCTCCATCTCGCTGTCGGACTTGGTCATCGCGCTGAGATAAAGGGTCGAAAGCGACTCGACGTCCACCTTGGGGCGAGTGACCGCGGGCGGCGGGACCGGGGGCGGGTTCGCCGGGGTTGTGGGCGCGGCGCCGTTCTCCGGCGGGACCGTGGTGGAAGGGGTTGTCGCGGGCGCTTCGGGCGGCTTGGTGTTGTCGGTCGTGCCCGGGGGGTTTGTGGGAGTGGTTGAAGGCTCGGTTGGGGCGGCATCGGGGGGCTTAACGATGTCGGAAATCGGCTTGGGCGGGTCGGACGCCGGGGGCTTGGGAGCCGTCTCGGGCTTGGGAGTATCCGCGGGTTTGGGAGCGTCGGTCGCACCCTTGGTCGCGGCGTCGATTTCGGACTGGGTCGCCTGACGAACCGAGTCCTTGCGCACGAAGCCGTGCGAACCCTTTGGGGCTGGAACCAGGTAGCCGGAGTCCTTTCCATCGGGTCCTTTGACGACCTTGGTGACGCTGAAGGTGGTGCCGGCGGGGAGTTCCTTATCGATGTACCACCAGTTGACGCCGCCGTCGGCGTTGGCGGCCATGAGGCGTGCGTTGCGAGTCAGTTTGACGGCCTTTCCGGCTTCGATGGTCTGGCAGTCGTCGAGTTTGACGAACGCCGACATACCGGCTGGGTACTCGGCCTGTAGCCAGGCGCCCGACTGGCCGTCGATGCGGATCACGTCTCCGGCCTTAAGGGTCTTGACGGAATAGGAGGCAGACCCGAGGCGACATTGCAGCGCCGAGCCGTCCTTGGTCACGGCGGCGTAATACGGCGTGATGGATTCGATGGCCTGACCCATCGCCGCCGAGGGCGAGAGCAGTCCGGCAGCCGAGCCGAGCGCTCCGGCGAACCAGGTCGCCGCGGAGAGGAGGCCGGCGTGGGCGAGCCCGCGCCGCGGAGACGTTCGGGACCGTCGGGCGAAGATGTTCATTGTCAGCGCTCCTTGCTTAGCACGAACAGACCGGAAGCGGGATTGGACGGGAAAAACATGGTGTGTCGCGAGGGCGAATCGTACGCGCCCCGTGGCCCGCTTGCCGGAACGGGGCGCGCGGCCACCCGGCTTTGGCGGGTTATGCCGGATAGGTGCACGACGTCTTGTCGGTCTCCCACACGGTCACGCATCGCAGTTCGGCGCCGGTTCCCGAATTTCGGACGGCGGGCGCGAGCAGGTCGTAGCAGACCTTGGCGATGTTCTCGACCGAGGGGTTGAGCCCGCCGGGGGCGCAGCCGAACTCCTTGGTATCGACGTTGAGATGGGTGTGATCAAAGCGGCGGATGATGTGCTCGTGCGTGAGGCGCTCGAGCAGTTGGAGGGTGAACGGCGCGGATGCGGCGTCAACGGGAAGCGGGACGGCGACACAGGGCTCGACGCGGTAGTTGTGCCCGTGCCCGCTGGGGAGGTTGCACTTGCCGAAGAGCGCGCGGTTCTGCTCGTCCGTCAAAGAGGCGGACTGCAGGCGATGCGACGCGGCAAACTCGAACTGTTGGCGCAGCAGCGCGACCGGGGCCGGGGAGGAAGGGTTGGGAGCCGACATTTCAACGCAATAGTACGGGGAGAGTTTCCAGCGAATCCTCGAAACGACCGGCGCGGAGTCAACGGCGGAGGCGGGGGGCAGACCGGCGTTCGTGAAATGACTCGCAGCCGCTTCGGCGCCGCGCTGCACCGCGTTCCGGAGCGACGCCTCGATCGGGGGCAGCAGTCGCGGCAACAGGGCGATCGGATCAGTGCCCGGCGATGTCCGGCATGCCTGCTCGATGATCGGCACGGCGCCGCAGCGCACTGCGTGATCGATCTCGCGGATGTTGATGAAATACCCGGTGATCGGATCAGCGCGGCCTCGACAGGTCACCTCAAGTTCGTAGTACCGGCCCAAGCCTCGCATCGAAGGGGATGCGGCGAAGGTGTTCCAGCCGGCGTCCGACTCTGTCTGCTTCGCGGGGCTCGGCGTGGGGTGGTGGGGCGCGTCGCTAATCGCGAATCTCACCGTTCGGGTCAGTTGCAGCATGCATCCAATCGTACTCCCCAAGTCCTCGACCTCACGCCTTCCCTAATCCCACCCCCCCACCCCGCACTTTGCACCAGCAGGCACGGCCGGGCCGGTCTGTGGCACAATTCCGGGCTGTCGATGACTTGCTTCCGCCGCCCGAGGATGCAATAGTCTCATCCAGCGGCCCACGCGTCCCGGAGTCGAAGGCTCACCGGTTTGTGCATCTGCCACGCCGGGAGAGAGAGTTGGATACGTGAAGACGGTCGTCCGTGCTTCGCCAAGACAGAGTTTCGGATCTGGACTCCCCGCCGAGTTCAGGCGTGCTCGTGTTGGAGCGTTGCGCGAACCAGCGTCATCTCGTGAGGCGGACGCCGCGAACGACTGACCCACAGCGAGCGAGATCGATGATCGATCCACGAACGCCTGATTTTACGTGCACGCCGGCGTCTCATCGGCGTCCGGCGATCGCCTATCAGCCGGGCCGGCAGTTCATCGCGGCGGCGGGCGCCAAGCCCGCGTCGCTGAACGGGCACGCCTCGCTGATGCCTTCCGATGGCACGTCGGACGCGACCCCGGCGGTCACCGTGATCACCCCGTTCTACAACACCCGGGAGGTGTTCCGCGAGACCGCCGCGAGCATCTTCAACCAGTCGCTGCAGAACTTCGAATGGCTGATCATCGACGACGGCTCGACCGATGCGGAGTCGCTGGCGATCCTCGCCGAGTTCCGGCACATCGACCCGCGCGTGCGTGTCATCACGCACGACGTCAACCGCGGTCTGAGCGCGGCGCGAAACACGGGCTTCCGCGAAGCCCGCGCGTCCATGGTCATCCCTGTTGACAGCGACGACCTGATCGAGCCGACCACGCTCGAAAAGTGCGCCTGGTATCTGCACACGCACCCCGAGGCGTCGTGGGTCAAGGGGTTTTCGGTGGGCTTCGGGGCCCAGGAGTATCTCTGGACGCGGGGCTTCCACGAGGGCAGCGCGTTTCTGCGCGAGAACCTCGCCACCGCGACCACGATGGTCCGCCGCGGCGCGTGGGAGCGGGCGTCCGTGGGGCGCGATGGGGGCGCGTTCGATGAATCCAACCGAGGGGGGCTGGAAGACTGGGAGTTCTGGATTCGCTGCGCGTCGTTGGGGATGTGGGGAGCGACGATCCCGGAATACCTGGACTGGTACCGCCGGCGCGAGGCCGCCCCGCTCACGGGCGATGCGTGGCAGAACCTGTCGAGCGTGGACCGGGCCGACTCGTTCCTGGAGACGATGCGATCGCGCTATCCAAGGTTGTACTCGGACCATCAGGGCGAGTTCCCGCACGCCACGCCGCAGTGGCACATGCCGTTCGAGCCGGTGCGCGGCGACCTGCCGCTTGAGAACCCGGTGGATCTTGTCAATCCGCAGGCGCGCGTGGACGGGCCGGGCGATGGCGCGCGGCGGCTGCTGCTGATCGCGCCGTGGCTGACGCTCGGCGGAGCCGACAAGTTCAACCTCGCGATGACGCGTGAACTGACCGCGCGGGGGTGGAGCGTCACGATCGCGACCACCGTCCCGGGGGACAACTCGTGGCAGCCCGAGTTCACGAACTTCACGCCCGACGTGTTCGCGCTCCCGCACTTCCTGCGGATGCCCGACTTCCCGCTCTTTCTGCGGTACCTGATCGGCTCGCGCCGGCCGGACGTGGTGATGGTCAGCAACAGCGAACTGGGGTATCACCTGCTGCCGTACCTGCGGGCCCACCACCCGGCCCCGGCGTACGTGGATCTGTGCCACATGGAAGAACCGTGGTGGAAGAACGGGGGGTACCCGCGCTACGCGATAGGGTGCCAGCCTTCGCTGGACGCGAACATCGTCTCGTCGGAGCACCTGAAGCAGTGGATGGTGGAACGCGGGGCGGACGCCGGGCGCATCAAGGTGTGCCACGTGAGTGATACTCGCGGGATGACGCGCGACGACGAAGCCCGGCAGCGCGTGCGAGATGAGCAGGGGATCGAGCCCGATGAACTCGTGATGCTCTACGCGGGCCGGCTGGTGCTCCAGAAGCAGCCACGGGTCTTCGCGCACACGATGCGGCTGGTGGCGGAGGAGAACCCCTTCGGCTGGGCGTGCCTGGTGGCGGGCGACGGGCCGGACATGGGGTGGTTGCGTGACTTCGTCGCGGAGCACGGGCTGCGCGATCGGGTGCGCCTGCTGGGCGCGATCCCGCAGGAACGGATGCGCGAACTGTATTCCGCGAGCGACGTGTTCTTCCTCCCGTCGCAGTGGGAAGGGATCGCGCTGTCGGTGTTCGAGGCGATGGCGACGGGCCTGGCGATCGTCGGCGCCGACGTCGGCGGCCAGCGGGAACTGGTGACACCCGAGTGCGGGGTGCTCATGCCCCGCGGCGACGAGGCGGCCGAAGCCGAGGCGTTCGCCGAACACCTGCTGGCACTCATCCGCGACCCGGCAAGCGCCCGCCGGGCCGGATCGCGCGGCGCGGCGCGGATCCGCGAGCACTTCACACCCGAGAAGATGGCCGAGCGGCTTGAAGCGATCTTCGAGCGTGCGAGGGAACTGGCAGAACGAGCGCCGCGAGAGACGCCGACGCCGGCGTTCGCGTCAGAGATCGCCTGCCGGGGAGTCGAGTACATCCGCGCGTTTTCGCTCGCCGAGATGCTCTGGTGCGAGCGCGACAATCTGCGGAGCGAGTGCGACACGCTCCGCTCGCTCGGCGCCGGCGGGCACTCCGGCGGGCACCTGTCGATGTACGTGGACCCCGCCGCCGAGGCCCGGCGGATCATCGAGGCGAATCTGCGCTACCGCGTCGTGGACCGGATGAATAACGCGATGAAGACGATGGGCGTGCACTCGGCGCTCAAGGTCGTGACGGTCCGGGCCCTTCGGATGGTGAAGCGCGCCCGGCGCTGAGCGAAGGCCCCCCGCGCCGTGCGTCGCCTGCTTCCACTTGCCGCTTGAGTGTGACCATTTGTTTTTCTGAGCCGGACCGCGCCAGCGGTCGGTGGGAGCGCTCGGCGACCCGGCGCGATCGAATGACGGCGTGGGCCGTGAGACCAGGCACGTCCCCC
>JBFWWU010000031.1:0-31532 GCA_050246015.1 Phycisphaerales bacterium | reverse complement strand
CCCCCCCCCTCCCCTCCCCTCCCCTCCCCTCCCCGCCCCTCCCCTCCCCGCCGGCTTGGGCCGGGCGGCTCAGATGAGATAGCATGGTCACACCTTGCCGATTTGCCCGTTCCCGATCGCCGGATGCCACGCTACTCTCTTCTCTCATGTCTTCACGATTTTCGCAACGCATCCTGACGCACCTTCAGCACGATTCGTACGAGCCCGCCTCGGCGGAGAAACTCGGGGCGGACCTGAACATCGACGCCGACTCGCTCGCCGAGTTCAAGCAGGAACTCGCCGAGTTGGCGGCAAAGAAACTGGTCATCATCGACGGGGGGGGGGGGGGGGCCGGCGGGGGGGGGGGGGCCGGCAAGGTCCGGCTGCCGACGATGCCCGCCGAGATCACCGGCGTCTTCAAGAAAAACCCACGGGGGTTCGGATTCGTCAAGCCCGACATCGCCTACCGCGAGGGCGACCTGTTCGTCCCGCCGGACGAGACCGACACCGCCCTCACGGGCGACCGCGTCCGCGTCGAGGTCGTCCGCGGGTTCCGCAAGGGCGAGCACGATACCACCGGGCGGATCCTCGAAGTCCTCACCCGCAAGCGCAAGAGTTTCACCGGCGAACTGGCGTTCCGCGGCAACAAGTGGATGGTCTACCCCGACGGGAAGGAGATCACCGAGCCGATCATGGTGCCCGATGCCGGCGCCAAGCACGCCAAGGACGGGGACAAGGTCGTCGTGGAACTGCTGCATTACCCGGAGGGGCAGATGCTGGCCGAGGGGGTCGTGGTGCGGGTGCTGGGCGAGGCCGGGCTGCCCGATGTCGAGACGCAGGCGGTGATCGCCGCGTACAACCTGCCGGGCGAGTTCGAAGAGGCGTGCGTGCAGCAGGCGCGCGAGGCGACGCGCCAGTTTGATGAAGAGGTGGCCGCCGGCGAGCGTGATGGGTTCAAGGGGCGCGAGGACCTGCGCGGCGAGTTCATCATCACGATCGATCCGCCGGACGCCAAGGACTACGACGACGCGATCTCGATCAAGAAGACCAGCGACGGCGGGTGGGAACTGGGTGTGCACATCGCCGACGTCGCGAACTTCATCCTCCCCGGCACGCCGCTCGATCTGGAAGCCAAGGAGCGGGGCAACTCGGTGTACCTCCCGAGGCACGTGATCCCGATGCTGCCGGAACTGCTCTCCAACGGCATCTGCTCATTGCAGGAGGGGGTGGTCCGGTTCTGCAAATCGGCGTTCATGAAGTACGATCGCGACGGGAACTGCCGGAGCGAGGGGGTCGCGGCGACCGTCATCAAGTCGGCCAAGCGGCTGACGTACCTGGAAGCGCAGGCGCTGATCGACGGGGACCTGCGCGAAGCCGTCAAGCACGCCAAGACCGAGCCGAAGTACACCGACCAACTGATCTCGACGCTGCGCGAGATGAACGCCTGCTCGCGCGCGATCCGTGAACGCCGCAAGCGACAGGGGATGATCCACCTGGAACTCCCCGACGTGGTGCTGATCTACGACGACCTGGGTCACGTCGTGGACGCGGAGAAGGAGGACGACGCGTACACGCACACGCTGATCGAGATGTTCATGGTGGAGGCCAACGAGGTGCTGGCGCGGCTGTTCGAGCGGGTCGAAGTGCCGGTGCTGCGCCGGATCCACCCCGAGCCCACCCCGGGCGACGTGCAGGAACTCCAAATGTACGCCCGCGTCGCTGGGTACAAGATCCCGAAGAACCCGACGCGCGAGGAACTGCAATCGCTTCTGGAAGCGACGGCGGGTACGTCGGCGGCCCGCGCGGTGCACATGGCCGTCCTGCGCACCATGACCAAGGCCGAATACTCGCCCTCGCTCATTGGGCACTTCGCGCTGGCCAGCGAGGCGTACGCGCACTTCACCAGCCCCATCCGCCGGTACGCCGACACGCTCGTGCACCGTGCCCTGACCGAATACCTGAAGCACACCGGCAACGGGGCGCGCCCGCCCAAGTCCGACGCCGAGAAGCGGGCGATCGGCGACAAACTCCGCCGCTCCCCGGCGTGCCCCGATTTCGAGACACTCAAGGAAATCGGCGGGCACATCACCCGCACCGAGGAGAACGCCTCGGACGCCGAGTACAGCCTGCGCGGCTTCCTCGTGCTGCAACTCCTCTCCAACCACGTCGGCGAGCACTTCGACGGCATCGTCACCGGCGTCACGCACAACGGGGTATTTGTTCAACTCGACAAGTACCTGGCCGACGGCATGATCAAGTCCGCCGATCTTCCCACCGGGGGCAAGGAAGGGCGCCCGCAATACCACGGCGGACGCTGGCGCATCGATCCCCGATCCGGCGCGCTCGTGCACGAGCAGTCCGGGCGCTCGTTCAACATCGGCGACCGCGTCAACGTGACCATCGCCGCGATCGACCTGGCCCTGCGAAAGATGGACCTGCTCATCACCGACGCCAAGGCCCGCGACACCGGCAAGGCCAAGCACGTGGCGCCCAAGCAAGGCGTCAGCGGCGGACTCGGCCTGGGCGGCGGCGGGCTGAACCTCGACTACGACATGCTCAAGTACGGCGCCTCCGGCGCCGAACGCCGATCGCAGAAGAGCAAGTCCCGCGAACGCAACAAGCAGGACTTCCGAAAACAGCGCAAGGACAAGGGCAAGGGGCACTAGCCCGCTTCCATGACCAGTTCACCTCGCCAACCCTCGCGGCGGCGCATCCCCGTCATCGGCCTGGTCGGGGGCATCGGGTCCGGGAAGAGTGAGGTGGCGCGCGTGCTGGAATCGCTCGGCTGCGTCGTGTTGGACTCCGATGCCCAGGCCAAAGCGATGCTCGACCGCGACGATGTCCGCCGGGAACTTGTCTCGTGGTGGGGCCCGGACATCCTGTCAAAGCCGGCCGGGAGCGATCCGGGCGCCGCCCGCGCCATCGACCGGGCCGCCGTCGCGCGGATCATCTTCTCCGACCCCGCTCAGCGGACGCGCCTTGAACGGCTCATCCACCCGCTGCTTCACCAGCAGCGCCGGGCCCGGATCGAGTCGCTGGAACTGGCGGCGCCTGCTCCGCCCGCCATTGTGATTGACGCGCCACTGCTCATCGAAGCCGGGGTCGATCGCGAGTGCGACGTGCTGGTCTTTGTTGACGCCCCGCGAGCGCAGCGGGTGCGACGGGTGCGGGAGACGCGTGGGTGGGATGAGGCGGAACTTGCCCGGCGTGAGGCCGCGCAGATGCCGCTGGACACCAAACGCGCCCGATGCCAGCATCATGTGCGCAACGACGGGTCGCTGGAGTCGCTCCGGGCACAGGTGGCCGGAATGCTCACGAGGATGCGGGCCGACCTCGCCGCGAATTCCGTGGCGCGCGGCCCCGATTCTGAACTGAACTAACCCGGCAAGCGCCATTCTCCGATAGTAAGAGCGCGGCCCGGTCAGGCCGAGCAGGTGTTTCCTTGCTCGGCACGCGAGTTGAGATTTCAGGAATCTTGCGCCACGGGCACTTGATCGGCCCCGGCGTGTGCTATAGTGAACGTGTGGATCGAAAAACCTGTTCCGAACCCGAGCCAGGCTCGGCACGGACGCATCCACAAGAACTCGTCACGAAATGCGGCACGATCGGGACGGCTCCGGCCCACACGCGGAGTTTGCTCTTGTTCATCACGCCGTGTCTCAGGATCACAATACACGCCGGTTGGCTTGATGCGGGCGCATCAATCCGGCTGCCATAGATCAAGGTTTCAAGCGGAGTTACCCACTCCGGTCGTCACAATCGACACGGCACGTCACAGAACTCGCGAGCGGTTCATCGCCGACGTGCACAACCCTTCCCGTTGACATTCAGCCCCCCTGATTTTCTCGTCCGCGCTTCGTGCGCCGGGGGGCCCAGCAAGAGGTCTATCGCGCTCAACCATGGCAAAGCACTCCAACGCCGCCGAAGAAACCAAGTCCACCCGCGAATCCAAGGCCCAGCGCGACAGCGATGCCGGCGAAGCCAAGTCGTCGCGCGGCAGCCGATCCAAGTCGCGTGACG
Source organism: Phycisphaerales bacterium (assembly GCA_050246015.1). GTDB lineage: Bacteria > Planctomycetota > Phycisphaerae > Phycisphaerales > UBA1924 > JTS-AC122. The sequence goes on along the minus strand of JBFWWU010000031.1, from coordinate 27,533 downwards.
AAGGCAAGCCCGCGCCCGCCGCGCCCTCGGCGTCCGGATCGCCCGCCCCGTCGGCTCCGGCTCCTGCCCCCCCGCCCGCGCCGTCAAGTCCAGCGTCGTCTGGTGAGCGTTCGTCGTCTTCGGACGGTGGATCCTCCGGCGGCCCAGCCGGCAACCCCGGGTACGGTCAAGGCCAAAGCGGACAAGGACAGCAAGGCCCCGGCCAGGGCCACCGCCCCCACTACGACCGGCCCCACGACCGCCAGGATCGTCCCGAGCGATTCGAGCGCTCGGATCGCTTCAACGGTCAAGGAAGCGGGCACCGCGACCACGGCGACGGCGGGTTTGGATACGGAAAAATGGGCCGCAGAAAGCGCAAGAAACGCAAGGGCGGCATGGGCGGTGGCGGGGAGGGCGGCGGCTTCTACCAGCAGCGCCAGCCGATCGATTTCGTGCTCCCAAGCGACGAGGAACTCGAACGCGAAGCCGCCGAACTCGAACGCATCGCCGCCAACGCCGACCCCAAGGCGCTGAAAAACACTCTCACCATCTCGCAACTTCAGCGCATGGAGATCGACGCGCTGCACGGCGTCGCCAAGACCGAAGGGCTTGAGGACTTCCACCAGATCCCCAAGCAGGAACTGATCTTCAAGATCCTCAAGGCCCGTGCCGCCAAGCAGGGGCTGATGTTTGGCGAGGGGACGCTCGAGATCATGCCCGACAAGTTCGGGTTTCTGCGCAGCCCGATCCAGTCCTACCTGGCCGGGCCGGACGACATCTACGTCTCGCCGACGCAGATCCGCCGCTACGGCCTCAAGAAGGGCATGGTCATCCGCGGCGCGATCCGGCCTCCCAAGGAGAGCGAGCGGTACTTCGCGTTGCTGCGCGTCGATGACGTCAACGGGCGCCCGCCCGGCACGATCCACGAACTCTCGATATTCGAGGACCTCACGCCGCTGCACCCGGAGGAACGGTTCGTGCTCGAAACGACCCCGGACGTGATCGAATGCCGGGTGGTGGACCTTGTCGCGCCGATCGGGAAGGGGCAGCGAGCGCTGATCGTCGCCCCCCCTCGCACCGGCAAGACGGTCCTGCTGCAGAAGATGACGCAGGCGATCAACAAGAACTACCCGGACGTGAAGATCATCGTGCTGCTCGTGGACGAGCGCCCGGAGGAAGTGACGGATTTCCGTCGGCACACGGCGCCGGAAGTCGAGGTCGTTGCCAGCACGTTCGACGAGCAGAGTTCGCGTCACGTGCAGGTCGCCGAGATGGTGATCGAGAAAGCCAAGCGAATGGTCGAGTTCGGGGACCACGTCGTGATCCTGCTGGATTCGATCACCCGGCTGGCGCGAGCGTACAACGCCGAGATGCCTCACTCCGGCAAGATCATGACGGGCGGCATCGACGCCAACGCCCTGCAGCGTCCCAAGAAGTTCTTCGGCGCCGCCCGCGCGATCGAAGGGGGTGGGTCGCTCACGATCATCGGCACCGCGCTGGTTGATACCGGCTCACGCGCCGACGAGGTGATCTTCGAGGAGTTCAAGGGCACCGGCAACAGCGAACTGCACCTGGACCGTAAACTGATGGACAAACGCATCTATCCCTGCATCGACGTCGCCGCCTCCGGCACGCGGCGCGAGGAACTGCTGCTGGACAAGAAGGAACTGGAACTTGTCTACCGGCTTCGCAAGGTGCTCTCGGACATGAACGTCGTCGAGGCGATGGAACTGCTCAAGAGCCGCCTGGCCAAGGTCAAGACCAACGCCGAGTTCCTCATGACGATGAACATGGGCTGATGCGGGAATCCGGACCGGGTGACTTGTCGATTTGTGGGCTCGCTTGACTCGCGCGCCGTTTCCGCGGGGCGCTGCCTCATCGCGGGCGCAGTCGCGATCGCAGCACGCCCAGCAGCGTCGTGCCCTGCATGTATGCCGCCGGGGGCCGCGCGTAGACCTCGCAGAGTTCTTCGCCTTTCTTCGGGGGAAACCCCACGACGTGCCATGGCTCAGCGGATCCGAGCGCCTCGCGATCGGTCGGCGCCGCCAGCCGCGACGCCCGCTCCGCGGTCGTTGTCGCGGGCGCGGGCCGGACGTGCGTCGCGGACGGACGCGCCGCCGGGGGAGGGTGGGGGCTCGATTGCGCCGGCGCGGGATCGTCCGCCGCACCCTTGAAGCGATTGACCACCTCTTGGAGCCGCTGGGGCGGAACCCGCATGATGATGTCCGGGCCGCGGCGCGTCAGGGAGCGGATCTCAAGCCGGTTGGCGCCGGCGCGGATCTCCGCGAGTTCCAGGAGCCGGCGCGTGGCGGGGGGCGGGTCGCCGTACGCCTGGCGAAGTTCCTGCTCAACCCGTGCCAGTTCGTCACGCGAGGCGACGAGCGCGATCCGCCGGTACGCCTCCATTCGCCGCTGGTCGCTGGGGATGTAGGCCTTGGGGATCAATCCGGTGACGCCGATCTCCAGGGCGGTTTCGCTCGGGACGACGACAACCTCGTTCTTGAGTTCCTTGACGGCCCGGTCGAGGAGTTGGCAGTACATCTCGTACCCGACGGTCGCGATGTGCCCGGATTGCTCGGGCCCCAGGATGTTCCCCGCGCCGCGGATCTCCAGGTCGCGCATCGCGATCTTGAACCCCGCGCCGAGCATGGAAAACTCCTCGATCGCCTTGAGTCGCTTCAGGGCCTTTTCCTGCACCGCGCGGTTCTCCGGCAGAAGCAGGTAGCAGTACGCGCGGTGCTTGTAGCGCCCGACCCGTCCGCGGAGTTGATGCAGGTCCGAAAGCCCGAAGCGATCGGCGTCGTTGATGATCATCGTGTTGGCGGTCGGGATGTCGATGCCGGATTCGATGATCGTCGTGCTGACAAGGATGTCGGCCTGACGCCGCATGAACGTCAGCATCACGTCTTCCAGTTCGCGATCGGGCATCTGTCCGTGCCCGACGACGATCCTGGCATCGGGCGCGAGTTTCTGGATCTCGTCCGCGACGCTCAGGATGTTGTGCACCCGGTTGTGCACGAAGAACACCTGCCCGTTGCGCGCCAGTTCGCGCGCGATCGCGGCCTGGATCCGCCGCGTGTTGTACGGGATCACCTCGGTCACGACGGCGCGCCGGTCGATCGGCGCGGTCGTGAGGCTGGAGATATCGCGAAGCCCGAGCATCGACAGGTGCAGCGTGCGCGGGATGGGGGTGGCGCTGAGCGTCATGACATCGACCGTCATGCGCAGCGAGAGCAGCCGCTCCTTGTGCTCGACGCCGAAGCGCTGTTCCTCGTCGATGACGACGAGCCCGAGGTCGGCGAACTTGACGTCCTTGGAGAGCAGCCGATGGGTGCCGATGACAACGTCGACCTGTCCCTTGCGCAGGCGCGCGAGGATGTCGTTCTCCTCCTTGGTGGTCTTGAAGCGAGAGAGGGATTCGACCGTGAAGGGATAATCGGCGAAGCGCGATGAGAACGTGCGCCCGTGCTGCTCGGCGAGGACGGTCGTGGGGACCAGCACCGCGACCTGCTTGCCATACTCGACGGCCTTGAAGGCGGCGCGGATCGCCAACTCGGTCTTGCCGAACCCGACGTCTCCGCAGATCAGCCGATCCATCGGCTTGGCGCCGGCCATGTCCCGCTTGATCTCGGCGAGTGCGGCGAGCTGGTCGTCGGTCTCCTCGAAGGGAAACTCGGCCTCGAACTCCTTCTGCCACGCCGTGTCCCCGGGGTACGTGATGCCGGGAAGGTGTTCGCGCGCGGCGCGGATGCGGAGCATCTCGGCGGCCAGGTCCTTGACCGCCTCGCCCACCCGCTCTTTCTGGGTCCGCCAGCGCTCGCCGCCCAGCGCGGAGAGTTGCGGCGAGCCGCGGAACCCGCCCACGTACTTCTGAACCTGATCGATCTTTGTCGCCGGCACATAGAGTTTGGCGTGCTTGGCGAACTCCAGCGCGAGGAACTCCTCCATCCCCGCGAACTCATCGGGCGCCTCGCCGCCTTCGCCCGCAACGATCCCCTTCTTCGCCAGCCGCTGCGCCTTCTTGGCCGCATTCTGCGCGGCCTTGCTGCTGGGCAGCAGCGCGTCGAGTTCCTTGCCGCTGAGTTCTCGCTGCACCGGCCGCGACGGCATGACCGACACGCCCAGGAACCGCGCGATGCCGTGATCGCGGTGCACGACGAAATCCCCCACGGCGAAATCGAGGAACGTGTCGATCGCACGCCCGGCGCGGATTTTGACATCCCCTCCCACCCGACCCTGCCGACCCCGACGAGACTCGAAGCGGTGCAGGAGTTCGTGGTACGGCAGCAGCACCAGCGCCCGCTCCGAAGCGACCGCCGGGTCCGCGCCCCAGATGAATCCACGGTGCAGGTACTGCACGACCGCCTCGATCCGGTCCTTCACGTCGGGCGCATGTTCCGCCAACAGTTCGCCGAGGCGCTGGAGTTCTCCGGCGTTCTGGCAGAAGATCCGGACCTGGTGCGACCCCGCAAGAGAAGCGACTTCCCGCACCGCGTCCGCCGCGTCCTTGGGCAGCGGCGGCAGCGGCGAGACCGGAATCTCGACCGCCACATCCGTCGCGACGCGAGCGCCCGAGAACCCGTTGAGTTCCACGAACGCGAACCCTTCCTGGAGGCGCTTCAGGACCGATGGAGGATTGAAGATGCCGCGAGCGTCGGAGACCCGCTCGTAGTAGCCGCGGGCCTGCTCGGTGACTTCAAGCGTTTCGTGAAGAATGGCGATCGGTTGACGCGAGCGTCCTCCGCCGCTTGCATCCCGCGGCCGGGGCGCCTCAGAAAGAAGATCAAGCAGACTCACGACGCGCGCGTCGTCCTGCACGCGATCCAGCGACGCCGAGACAAGTTCGACCGAGTCCACCGCACGGTCCGACGCCATCGTGTCCAGATCGATCTCGCTGATCGTGTCGACCTCGTCGCCGAAGAAGTCGATGCGAACGGGAACCGCCCCCTGCGAAGCAGCGCTGGGCGGCTCGGGAGACCCGGGCGGCATTCGCAGGAACGTGCGCCCGGCGGTCGGAAAGACGTCAACGATGCCCCCGCGGACCGCGAAGTCCCCGGGTTCTTCGATCGCCTCCAGACGCTGGTAGCCGGCGTGTTCGAGCCAGCGCGCCAGCACGCCGGGCCCCACGGTGTCGCCGATCCTGATCGTGCGGGAGAGTTGCTCGATGGTGTCGGGTCGCGGCACCCCCTGCATCAACGACTGGATGGGGCACACCAGAACCCACGGCGCGGGCCGATCACTGCCGGGATGCAGAACTCGTTTGACGACGCCGAGGCGCTCGCCGAAGAGTTCGATGCTGACGTTGGTCTCTGCGGGAAGCAGTTCAAGCGCGGGGAAGCGCAGGGCATCGATGCCGGCCGACACCAGTTCATCGACCGCCTCGTCCGCGTCGTCGAGGTGCGCGACGACCAGCACGACCAGGCGCCCCGCGGCGGCGGCGACCGAAGCGGCGACCATCGCGGCCGAGGAGCCGTGCGACCCCAGCGCGGAAACACGCCGCCCCTGCGCGATGCTGCCCGCGATCCGCCGAACCGCATCGCTCGTCATGATCTGGCTGGGAATCGACACGCCCGGTCTCCGCGCAACGTCCGGCCGGCCGATCGAGAGGACTCCCGACGGCCTGGACACGAATCTGACGTGAGAGAGTGTATCGCCCGACCCCGGCCGCGCCCCTGCAAGACCCGGGAGAATCACCGGCCGTGCCCACCTAACCTCGCGAACTCTCGCCCCCAAGGCCGCGCTCGCGCGCGGCGGCTGAAAGACTTCACCTCGTCGCACCCCACGCCCCCGCACGAGTCGCGGTAGTATGTACGCATGCTTCGGCGGACTTCAAAGAACAACGTGCTCGCGGGATTGTTCCTGATCTTCAGCCTGGCGCTGGCCCTGGCCGTCTTCTTCCTGCTTTCCAGCGCGTGGGAACGCCTCACCGTCCCGACGAACAAGTACATCGTCCGATTCACCCTCGCCGACGGCGCCGAAGGACTCGACAAGGACGCCTTCGTCAAAATCGGCGGCGAAAAGGTCGGCAGCGTGAGTTCCTGGTCGTTCAGAAAGGACGACACGTCCGGGCACATCATCGGCGTCGATGTCGAAATCCAGGTCCACTCCGAGATCGCGATCTACGAGAACGCGGTGGCGTACCTCAACCTCCCCCTGCTGGGGTCCAGCAGTTCCATCAACTTCCCCAGCGTCGGCGACCCCGTGACGGTCGTGTCGCCCCAGGGAAACAACCCCCTGCTGCAATCGGGTGAGTACATCAAGGGTACGCTCGCCCCGCCCGCGTTCCTGGCTCAGGCGGGGTACGGGCCGGAGCAGACCAAGCAGGTGCAGTCGATCATCTCAAACGCCGAGGAAACCACCGCGAGGATGAACCGCGTGACGCGCAGCGTCGAGGACCGCCTCGAGCCGATGATGGCCGAGGTCTCGACCATCCTCGCCGACGGGCGCTCCCTCTCCGGCGACGCGCGCGAGAGTTTCCAGGCCTGGCGCGCCTCATTGACGGCGGCGCTGGAACGCCTCAACACCGCCACCGAACGCGTCGTCACGCTGCTGGAAAGCGCCCAGGCCGGGGTGGACGAAACCCGCGGCGTCGTCGCCAGCGTCCAGGGAGCCGTCGACGAAAATAAGGACCGCATCGCCCGCGCACTCACCAACGTCGAAGAACTGACCCAGCGCCTCAAGACCGACACCTACGCCGCCGTCATGGACATCCTCGAGAACGGCAAGGCGGCCACATCTGACTTCGCCCAGGCGGCGGATCGCATCCGCGTGCTCGTCGGACGCCGGGCGACCGACCTGGAGACCACCATCGGCAACGCCCGCATCGCGTCGGATCAACTCAAACTCACCATGATCGAGGTGCGCCAGGCCCCGTGGAAGATCCTCGCCAAGCCCGAAGGACGCAAGGAACTTGAGAATGAAGTCCTCTACGACTCGGTGCGCGCCTACGCCACCGCCGTGAGCGACCTCCGCGCCGCCGCCGCTTCGCTGGAATCCATCACCCAGGGCAACGGCCAGCCCAGCGAACTCGACCGCCGCACCATCGACGACATCACCAAGGCGATCGATGAATCCTTCCAGAAATACCAGAAGGCCGAGGCCGAGTTCCTTTCGCGCTGGACCAAGGGAAACTAGCGAACGCGGCGCCGCGTCGGTGGATGCCGCTCCTGCCCGGGCACCGGCGCTCGCACTCGCACCATGACGCTGATGTGGCCGCGCGTCGCCACGCCGAGGCCGGGGTCTTACGGCTCCTCCCCGATCGGGTAATCCTTGTATTCCGGTCCCAGCCGGCGGCGGAGTTCGGCCGCGCGGTCGTCGCGGCCGTTGGGCTCAAACACCACCCCCACGCTCGACTCGGAACTGATGTTGTTGTACCGCAGCGTCACGCCCAGCGTGGCCACCGGGAACCGCCGCCGGATCGTCGTCGCGACCGACTGCACGTCGCTCTCATCCGTGTCGAATGTTACGTACCCAGAGATCGAATACCTCGGCGTGAGTTTGTAACTGGCCCCGAAATCCACGAGCGTCACGTCCCGGGCATTGATGTACCGCGCCTCGGCGAACGTGCTGAAGTCCTGCGAATGCTGGATCGTGCCGCCGGCGCTTGTGCGAGCCGGCTGGTTGGTCTCGAAGTCGTAGATCGTGTTCGCCGTGACCGCGACCGAGTCCGAGAGTTGCACGACCGCATCGACCGTCGCGTAGTCGCCCAGCAGCGAATACTCCGGACGGTAATCGAAGAATCGCCCGATAGGCGACTCCCGGTCCGCATCGCTGGACGACTCGACGATCTCGGTATTGAGCGTGATGAAATCGACGCTGCGGTATCGCCCCGGTCCCCCCCGCTGCGTCTGCCAGGTCTGCCTGATCCCCGCCTTGACCACCGAGCCACCCGCCAGCGACTCCACGTCGTCGTCGTAGACGGGCAGGTCGTTCTGATCCAGGTTGGCGCCGCCAACCCAGACAGTGAGCGTCGGCTCGATGATGTGGCGGATGCGGTGCAGATCAAAGAATCGGGAATCGACGCTGTTATCGACGCGGACGATCTGCGTGCTCGCCCGTGCGCCGACGCCGCCCCAGAGCCGGATCTGCTCGTCGGAATCCGGCGAATAGTCGGAGAAATCGCGGTCGTAGCCCGTGACGCGGACCGTCGCGAACGGGGTCAGGTTCACCGGGCCCAGTTTGAACGGGCTGGAGAGTTCGTGGCGCGTATCGAACCGGAGCACGGCGTCTTCGGTCAGCCCCCGGGCCCGCAGCCGATCGCCGATCGATTCGTCCGGGAGCAGGCCGAACGCTTCCCTCGCGCGATCGTCGCTGGTGAAGCCGAGTTCCCGTGCCGTGGGCTCGGTGAAGTTGAGTTGCAGCCGCGACACGCGGTACTCGGATTCATACGTCAGCAGTCCCGGCGCGATTCCGGCGAGCAGGTCGTCGTTGAGGCGCGAGTAGCGGACCTCCGGGAGCCGCTCGGTGTTGTAGCCCAGGCTTTCGAGCAGGTACTGATTGGGCGTGAAATCGTTGAGTTGCCCGCGCACCTCGGCGCTGAACGCGGTGGTGCCGTCGATCGCCTGGATGTACGCGGAGTTCGCGAACTCGCGCCGTGACTGCCCGAGCGGACGGAAGAAGGCATCGACGAACGTCTCGTCCGAGACGTACGCGCCTTCGAGGAAGAGCGTCCAGGTCTCGTCGATGTTCCAGCGATGCTCGCCCAGCGCGATCCCGCGCGTGTCGCCGTCCTGATCAACCCGCGCCCCCGACGATAGGTGATCCGTCCCGTTGTCGGACAGGATGGAGTACGCCAGCAGATCCCCCTGCGCCACGCCGGAGCGCCACGAAAGATCCGTGCCCAGGGCCACCCCGCGCTCGAAATACCCGTCGATCAGGACGCTCGCTTCGAGGTTCTCCGGCCGCTCCAGCCCCAGCAGCGAGTAGATATCCCACGTGGTCTTGATCGCCGCCCCCGACCCGCTGGAACTATCCACGCGGATCGACCGCAGCGGAAAATGCTGGACGTCGCCCGCAAACCTCGGCACCCAGAAGAACGGGAACCCCCCCGCGCGGAGCGTGATGTTGCGCGCATCCACCAGCGTCTCGTTCCGCGTCCGCACCGGTCCGTCCGGATCCCCCGGGCTCGGCGGGAGCGTCTTCTCCACGTTCGTCACCGTCACGCTCGTCATCCCCAGCGAAAAGTGCGGCTCGAAGAACGACGTCGTCGCGAGCTTGGCGTCGTTGGCCTGCCACTGCTTGTCCGCAAGTTGCTTGATCGACTTGGCCCGCACGTACAGCGGCAGCCCGCGCTTCTCGTCAAACGTCCAGAAGACCGCGTTCAGCACCGTCGCCTTGTTGCCGACGACGTCGTAGTACACTCGCTCGCCGCGCAGCGTGTACTGCCCGTCCGTCGCGATCACGTCCCCTTCCAGGTATACGCCGTGGATGTTGGACGCTTCGGATTGCACGCCCCCGACGGGCGCATCGGCCCCGGTCAGCGGCGGGGTGAACACCGCCGCACGCTGCGCCGAGACCTGCAGCACCCGCCCGCTGCGGCGATCCGAATACACCATCACCACCGGCGCGTCGAAGATCGCGACGTATTCGTTCTCGCCGTACGGGATGTAGTTGATCGATTGCCCCTCCAGCCGCTCGGAAAACGCGACCGTGATGACGCCCCGGGACGCGAAGATCGGCGCCGGCTGCTGCGTCCGCGTCACCGGCGGCTCGTACGGCTCAAACGCGTCGGGCGCGAACCGCGACCCGGGCGAGTACGGCCTCGACACCCCCGGCTCGATCGGGTCGCGCGCATACACACGCCGCGCGGCCCCGCCCTCAAACTCGCTCACCGGCCGATCCGCGCCCCCCGCGCCTTCCTCCGGCTGCCCCGTCGCCGCCGCCAGGAACCGCCCCAGCCGCGCCTCCGCCTCGGTGATGAACGCCGACCCCGGTCGAAACGGGCGCATCACGTCCGATCGAAGCGCGATCGCGCCGTAGATCACGCCAGTCACCAGCAGCCGGTCCCCGGCCTGCGACAGCCCCGCTTCGCCCGCGGGCGCGCCGGGGTCGCTCACTCGGTCAAAGTACACCGCGATCTGGTACGTCCGCCGCGGCTCGGCCGGTTCACCGCTCGCGTCACTCGCCGCGGGCGGGACCGCCGGCACATCAGCCGTCTCGATCTGCTCGATCCACACCACCGCCTGCGACGCCGTGAACTGATACTGACCGATCTCGACGCGCGCGTCCCCCTGCAGGAGCAACCGCTGGGTACCCGTGGGCCCGGAGCCCTCTTCCCAGGTCCATGCCTTGGTGCCAGCGATGACCAGGTCCGTGACCTGCGCCGGAGAGGTCAGCCGAAGCCCGCCGAAATCGCGCCCATCGAACGAACTCGCGCGCAGCGCCGCCCCGCCGGGGGCCAGCCCGGTCGGGTCATCGGTCTGCGACCAGGCGTGCGGCGCGATCAGCCCCCAGGCAAGGCCCGCGACCGCCATGATGGCGGCACGCCGCCGTCGGTGGCCGCTCCGATCGTTCCCTGCCGATTTGACGCTGCTGCCGTGCATGTCTGGCTCTCTTCTCGCCGTCACTCGATCCGGCAGGCTTGCCGGCGGCGACGGTGGAGCACATGCTAAGGGAAGGCAGCCACGGATACAAGTCGCACCGAACCCGCCCCGGCAACGCCGTCGGGGCCTCGCCGCGGGCGCTCCCCGCAACCCGGCAGGCGGCGATCCCGCGCACTCGTTCAGTGGTGCTCGCCGATGCCCAGCGTCTTCATCTTCTTGTACAGCGTGGTCCGGTTGATCCGAAGCGCGTCGGCGGTCTGCTGACGGTTCCATCCGTGCTCGCGCAGCGCCCCAACCAGGATCTCCCGCTCCGCGTCGCGCAGCGATTCTTCCAGCGAGCGGCCCGTCGCCGGCGCCTGCGTCGGCCCCTCGGCGCCCGCGGGACTCGCCACCCCGTGTCCCGCGGACTCCTCCGCCCACGCCCCTTCCCCAGGCCCGCCCGCCGCCGCGCTCGCCTCCCGCGGCGGTCGCAGTGCCGACGCGTTCTGCACCACCTGCTCCGGCAGGTCATCAATCGAAATCGTCGCGGACCGCGTCAGCACCGCCGCCCGCTCGATGATGTTCTGTAGTTCTCGCACGTTGCCGGGATACGAATATCTCAGCAGCGCGGCGGCCGCTTCGGCGCTGAACCCCACGATCTGCTTCCCAAGTTCGACGGAGTGCTTCGACAGAAAATGCGATGCCAGCAGCGCGATATCGCTGGTCCTCTCTCTCAGCGGCGGCAACTCGATCTTCACCACGTTGATCCGGTAGTACAAGTCCTGCCGGAACTTCCCCTGCGCCACCAGCGCCTCCAGCGGCTGGTTCGACGCGATCACCACACGCACGTCCACCTCGATCGTCTGGTTCGAGCCCACCGGCTCAAATCGACGCTCCTGAAGCACCCGCAGCAACTTGAGTTGCATCCCCGGCGACGCCGAGTTGATCTCGTCGAGAAATATCGTCCCCCCGTCCGCCGCCAGGAACTTCCCCGGCTTGTCCGCGTGCGCCCCAGTGAACGCTCCCTTGACATGCCCGAACAGTTCCGATTCCAGCAGCGTTTCGGGGATCGACCCGCACGCCAGTTCAACGAACGGCTTATCACGCCGCGGACTCAGACGATGGATCGCGTGCGCCACCAGCGACTTGCCCACCCCCGACTCGCCCGTCATCAGCACCGTCGTCTTGCTCGGCGCCACGGACTGGATCAGGTCGAACGTCTTGAGCATCCGATGATCCGACCCGACGATGCTCTCCAGTCCGAATCGCTCGTCGAGTTGCGACCTCAGCGCATGGTTCTCCGCCAGGATCGTGTGCTGCCGCATCGCGCGCTGAAGCGCCAGCCGGACTTCCTTGTCCACCACCGGCTTCGTCAGATAATCCACCGCGCCCAGTCGCACCGCTTCCACCGCCGAGTCGATCGTCGCGTACCCCGTCAGCACGATCACCGCGACCGTGGGAAACTCCTTGCCGATCCGCCGCAGCGTCTCCAGCCCGTCCAGCCGCGGCATCGACATGTCGCATATGACCGCGGCGATCGGCCGCGCCGGACTCGTCGGCGGGCCCCCGCCCGCTCGCCTCCCCTCCGCCTCCCCGAGCGCCTCCAGCGCCTCCTCCCCATCGAATACCGTGATCGCTTCGTACCCCTCCGTGTGCAGGAACTCCGCCAACGATTCGGCCACAATCGGATCATCATCCGCGACCAGCACGCGCGGCGGCGCGTCACCGGGGCGCCCTTCACCCACCGCTGACTCGCGACTTCGGCGCTGGAGCGACCCCGCGACGCCCGCCGCCGGTGCGATTCTCATGCCCCCGCCTCCTTCGTATCGCCCTCCGTCTTCACGATGTCAGTCACGCCCGCGGGCGCTCCCGAATCCCCCGACGGCAGAGACACCGGCCACGAGAGCCGCAGCACCGCGCCCCCGGCGTGCCGGCCCTCCGTCGCGCCCAGCTCCCTGGATAGCAGGCTCACCGTCCCGCCAAGGGAACGCATCGTGTCCCGCACAATCGCCAGCCCGATCCCGCCCGTCCCACGCTTGGTCGTGTATCCGAGTTCGAAGGCACGCTCGCCCGACTCCCGCAAGTCCGCCGATAGCCCGGCGCCGTCATCAATGATGTCAATGCACGCCCACGCCCAGCGGCCCGCGCCTTCCGTCCCGGGGACGTCCCCCGCCGATCCCATCGACCCCTTGATCCAGATCGAGTGATCCGGCCCTTCTGCTTGCCCCCCGCGCGCCCGCTGGATCGATTCGATCGCATTGCGCACACCAGACGCGATCACCCCGAAGATCCCCGGCGACGAGATCCGCTCAAACTCCCTCGGTATCTCCGTGCTGAGCCTCGCTCGGTTCTCGAACGCGATCGGGCCGAGCACCTCGGCGGCGTGACGCATCGACTCGGCGACCGAGTACCCCACGTCAACGTGCAGTGCCGCCGCGAATGAGTTCCCTCCACTCGAAAACGCCCGCACCAACCCCGACATCTGGAGGAGCCCCGAGTGCACGGCATCCAAACGACTGGCGAACGTCGAGACCGGACCCGCACCCGAAACCCCTGCCGACATCCGCGTCGGCCTCTCCGCACACCGGTCCTCCGGGCCGCCGGCCGAAAGTTGCTTTTGCGCCAACTCCAGGCACCGCAGCGAGCCGTCCAGCAGGTTGGCAAGTTCATGGACCAGCGCCGTTACCTTAGTGGCCAGCAAGGGACCATCGCTCGCCCCCATGTGGGGGTTCCGCGGACGGACGACCGTCTCACGCGGTCGAGGCCGTCGCGGCGGTCGGGTGTCATCGGGCATCATCGGTCCGGCGCCTGCCATACACGCAAGACATCGACGTTGCCAAGCCGCAACTTGAACACCCCCGCCGATGTTTCGTGACCACGCATCCGTTGCGCCCCTGTCTCCGGATCGAAACATTTCATCGGCTCGCCCGTAGAACCATGTAGCATGCACGCAACGCGACCGCGGCGGTGCCGTGACGATCCCGTTTTGATCCTCTCGCGTTCCCGTCAGGCTGCCTTCTTCACCGCGGGAGCCGGCTCGATGACCTCAGCCTCCCCCACACTCTCCTCCTCTTCTTCCCCGACATCAACCACCGAGCGCAGTTTGGCCAATCGCTCCGCGTACTCCCGGCGCAGGTCGATGATCCGGATCCGCAGGTCGTGCAGCCGGGTGTGCTCCCGGTAGTACGACGCCAGCGCATGCAGGCACCCAAGTACACACGCCACCGCCACGATCCCCATCAGCACCCACGTTTCGGCGGCGAACATCTGCATCCGCACATCATCGACCGGGAGCACGCCCGACTTCAGGTTACAATCCGCGTGCGATCGGGCTGCCGGCCCCACGGGGAAACTCATGCTGCATGAACTGCGACGGATCCTGATTCTCTTTGTCGCCGTCCTGGCGCTCGCGGACGCCGCCCCCGCGCGGGCACAGCAGGACGCGTCGAACGCCGCGGGAGAAGTGCTCATCGAGCCCGTCCCGGGTCGCATCGGCGTCGGCGGTCGCCCACGCCCCGGCGAGATGACTCCCTTCGCTTTCGTCCTCACCGACCGCGGTTCCAAGGAGTTCCGAAACGTCCTGCTCCGTCTCGAAGTCATCGACATCGACGGCGACCAGGCCTTCTGGTCCCGCCCCGTCACTACCACCCGCGGCAAACCCACGCCCACCGTCTGGATCTACGCTCGCCTCCCTTACCAGACCGAGTCGTTCACCGTCTCGGTCTTCGAAGCGATCGAACGCCCCGGCGGCGACGCCGACGATCCATCCAAAGCGGCGTACGTCCCCGGCCGCCGCCTCGGCACCACCGACCTGCGCATCGGCACCGGCGCCACCGTTAACTCGACCGCCGCCATGATGCTCATCGTCGGCTCCAGCCGGTGCGGGCTGGATCCGTACGCCTACCGCCTCGGGAGCACCGTCGGGGGCAAGGCCGATTGCCCTCCCCTTGGTCATGAGATCATCGAACTCTTCCCGGGTGTCAAGCCCGCCGATCTCCCCGACCGCGCGCTGGGCCTGCGCGGTTTCGACGCGATCGTCTGGACCGGTTCGGCGGCCGACCAGCAGCCCGCCAAACTCGACCCCCAGCAGGCCGACGTCATCCGAAAGTGGGTCGCCTCGGGCGGACACCTGATCATCGTCCTCCCCGCCGTCGGACAGACCTGGATCAACAGCGGCGCCAATCCCCTCTCGGACCTCATGCCCCTCGTGGACATTTCCCGAGACGAGAACTTCGACCTCGGGGCCGTGCGCACGATGCTCACGCGGCGCGATCCGGTCATCGACGGAAAGCCCGGGAAGCCCATCGACCTGCCAAGTTCCACCGTCCTTCAGTATTTCGAGCCCGATCCATCCGCCGGCCCGTACGACGCCATGCCAATCCTCGCGACCCCGAAGGACCAGGCCGGCAACCAGCGCACCGTCGTCGTCCGGCGCTTGTACAACGCCGGCGCCATCACCGTGATCGGCTTGGACCTCAATCACCCCGCCCTTACGCTCGAATCGCTCCGCGCGGATTTCTTCTGGCATCGGGTGCTGGGCCGGCGCGGGCGTCTGGTCAACCCCGGGTCGAACTCCGCCGAGGTCCGCCAACTCGAAATCCCCACCCAGCGCGAGCCGCTCCTCAAGATCGACGACGTGATCGACGCCAATATCCAGCGAAACGCCCGATCCGCCGGCGGGCTCCTGCTCGCCCTGGCCGTCTTCGGCGCGTTCTGGGTCGTCGCCTGCCCGCTCAGTTACTTCATCCTCAAAACTCGTCGCCTCGCCCACCACGCCTGGCTCGCATTCGCCGGCAGCGTCGCCGTCTTCACCGGCGTCTCCTGGACCGGCGCCTCCCTCCTCCGCCAGCGACAGCCCGATGCCCGCTTTGTCGCCATCATCGATCACGTCTACGGCCAGCCCATGCAGCGCGCTCGCGTCTGGGCCAACCTCTTCCTCCCCGACTACGGCACCCAGCGCGTCAGCGTCGCTCACTCCGTCTCCAAGGACGCCAAATGGCGCCCAGCCATCGTCCCATGGGAACCCAGCACCACCAAGGCCGGCGGCAACCCCTTCCCCGATGTCCGCGGGTACTCGATCGATTCCCGCTCCCCGGAGTCCATCCCCTTCCCCACCCGCTCCACCGAGAAGCGCGTCGAGATCGACTGGCTCGGCCCCCCCAGGTGGAGCATGCCCCTGCCGGCTCCCCCCGATGCCGCGCCGTCGGCCCCGGGAATCATCGGGAATGAAATCCAACTTCAGAGACTGGCGCAGGCCGTCAACGGCCGCGTGTTCGCACTCAAGGGTTCACTGACCCACAACCTCCCGGGACCGCTCCAAGACGTCATCGTTGTCATCGTCGGCGGGCAATCGCCCCTGAGCCTTTCCGAGCCCCGCGCCGACCTGCTGGCCAATGCCGAAGTCTGGTCCTTCGGCTCCAACTGGTCCTGGAACCCCGGCGAACCGCTCCATCTCGAAACCTTCAACCCCGCCGACGCCAAGGAAGCCGATTCCGCCAACGCCCGAAGTTTCCTCGACCGCTTGATGCCTACCGCCAGCCCGGCCTACGGCCTCGACGGCGCCATCAGCGCCGACATGCGAACCGGCATCGTCAAGTATCTCCGCCGGATCACCTTCTTTTCCATGCTGCCCGTTCCCATCACCAAGGAGTTCGCCGCACGCGCCCCGCTCGTCCACCGCGAAGAAACACATTCCTTCGACCTGGGCCGCTGGTTCACGCAGCCCTGCGTCATCGTCCTGGGTCACCTCACCGCCAGCGAGTGCCCCGTCCCCATCGAAGTCGACGGCGCCCCGATCCACACCTCTGGGCACACCATGGTCCGGTGGGTCTTCCCACTGACGCCGAGCCCGCCCGAGTACCCGGAGCCGGACGCCCTGCCGACCGACGCACCGTAACACGCCCCCGCATGAGCCACAGCCCACACGAGATCCAGGAAATCCTGCGGCATCTTCACGCGGGCGGCTCGCTGGGCGCGCCCCTGGCCGAGCGATTCTTCGAACTCACCCTCTCCGGACAACTCAACGACGCCCAACTCGGCGCGATCCTCGCCATCATCGCCGCTCGCGGCGCTGACTCCGCCGAAGTCGTCGCCGGCGTCCGCGTCCTGCGTCGCCACATGACCCCGCTCACGCTTTCTTCCTCGACCGCTCCCCACGAAACAACCGACTCCCCCCCCATCGTCCTGGATACCTGCGGGACCGGCGGCGCCCCAAAGGTCTTCAATATCTCGACCGTCGCGGCGTTCGTCGTCGCCGCCGCCGCACCGGGACGCGTGCTGGTCGCCAAGCATGGCGGGCGAAGCCGAACCGGACGCGGTTCCGCCGAAGTCCTTCAGCACCTGGGCGCGAACATCCACGCCTCGCCCGCCCTCCAAGTCCGCTGCCTGCGCGAACTGGGAATCTGCTTCTCCTTCGCCCCGGACCACCACCCCGCCATGCGCCATGCCCTCGCCGCACGAAAGTCGCTTGGCTTCCCCACCATCTTCAATCTCGTCGGCCCCCTGGCCAATCCCGCCGGCGCCTCCCACCAACTCGTCGGCACCTTCGACCCTCGCGCTGCCCACGTCTTGGCGCAGGCGATGCAACAACTCGGCTCGCAGCGCGCCGCAATCGTCACCAACCCCGACGGGCTCGACGAACTCACCACGACCTCGGTCAACGACCTCCTGCTCGTGACCCAGGATTCAACATCCCAGCGCCAGATCGATCCGCGCGAACTTGGATACTCCCCGCCGCCCCTCGAGCACCTCCGCGCCCATACCCTCGGGGACGCCGCCGAAGCCGTTCACCAGGTGCTCGACGGCGCACCCGGTCCCCGCCGCGACATCGTTGAACTCAACGCCGCCGCCGCCCTGTGGACGGCCGGCGCGGCCCCCGACCTGCCCGCCGGGCTTGCCTCGGCTCGCGACGCCATCCTGTCGCGCCGAGCCAAGTCGCTCTTCGACCGGTTCTGCGAACTCTCCCGTTCCGATGCGCCGTAATGCCTACCCGCCGCTCGCGCCGACGACCTGCAGCGCGGCCCGCGGGCACAACCCCGCCGCGGCGCCCTCCCCCAGCAACCGCCTCACCGCTTCCACCCCCCGCTCCCCCATGTCACGCGTCAACTCATTCACGTACATCCGCACGAACCGCTCGATCTTCTCTCGCGTCGCGCCCCCCGGCGCGAACGTCGCGGCGTACTCGATCGATTCCTCCCAGTTCTCCATCGAATACGCGATCGACCGCTCCAGCAACCCCGCGACCTCTTCTGTCGCGCCGTCACCGCATCGCTCATCCAGATCGCGCCGCACGGCGTTCGCTCCAAGCGGCAGCGGAAGCCCGCTCGTGTGCGAACCCCACCACGCCCCAAGGTCCGCTACCTCCGTCAAACCGGCGTCGGCGAACGTGAGCTGTCCATCATGGATCACCAGCCCCACGTCCGACTCCCCACTCACCACCGATTCAATCACCCGCTCGAAACTCATCGCGTTCACACGCGGCGGCGCGGCCCCGATCATCAACGAAAACACCAGTAACGCCGTCGTCTGACGCCCCGGCGCCGCCACCCTCGCTCCACCCGATCGAACCGCTCGAATCATCTCCGCCGGCCCCGCCCCCGCCCTTGCCACCACCTTGGGCCCGTACCCCTCGCCCATCGACGCTCCGCACCGGGTCAGCGCGTACCGATCCGACACGTGCGACAGCGCGTGCATCGAAATCGCGGTGATGTCCAGGTCCCCCCGTGACATCGCCCGCTCGTTCAGCGCCTGAATATCCGCCGCAACGGCCTCAAACCGCAGCCCCCCGGTATCAAGTACCGGTGCCGCGATCCGTTCGCCCGTCCCGGCATCGATCTTCCCGGTGATCGGCCACCACATGAACGCGTCATCCGCGTCCGGCGAGTGCGCCAGCGTCAAGGTCGTGGCGCTCACACGATCTCCCCTGTCATCCGCTCGAAACTCACGCCGGTCTCCGGCCCGAACCGCTTCAGCCCCTCCCCTCGCAGCGCCGGCGCGTGCTTCTGCATGTACTGCTCAAACACCTCGCGCGTCGGAAAGATGTACTGCGTCATCACGCGACGCGGTCCATCGGCGCTGGTCGCGCCGGACCCGTCCATCCGAACGATCATCGCCGAGTGCGCCCCCGCGTTGATCACCGCGTCCACGTGCCCGTCCTCAAGCCACGCAATGTACGTGTCCGCCAGCGCTCGCGAGGGAAGCGTGGCAATCACCATGTAGGCGATCCGGATCGTCATGCCGGAGGGTATCACGTCTCCCCCCCCGCAACGCAGCAGCCTCGGACGGTCGATCCGCTCGCCCATTCACCGCCTGCGACGCCCCACCGCCCACACCCCCATCACCGCCACCCCAACCCCCGCCGACGGGCCCGGTACCATCACGTTCAGCACCGTCACCACATTCTGCGGCTGTTCCACAATCGGGCCATAATCCGCATGCCCCGGCAACGGATTATCCGGATCCGAACAGTCCGGCTCCTGCGTGGACGGAATGTTGACCCAGCGGTTCACCGCATACAGGAATCCGCTCGCCGTGACCGTGTACGACACCGCGCCGGGGTTCGGATCGATGCTGAACGCGTAGATCGACACAAACGTGTTGCGCCCGCGAACGATCGCTTCCGGCCGGGGCAGCGGCTGCCCGTCCGCCCCGCAGAACCACGGTATCGTCTGCCCGTTGAGCGCCACGTCAAGATTAGTGAGCACCGTGAACGGGTCGCCCCCCGGCAGCGGTGGATTCCCGTTCGCATTGGGATTCTGGTTCGCATTGAACGGCGCCAGCCGACCGGGATTTCGGCGCTCGTCCGAGTTCCCCACGCTTCCGCTGACCGTCAGGCTCGCTCCGCCCCCTACCCACCCGGCAAACCCCCCCGCGGGCGCCTCGCTGCTCGCGTCGTCAAACACGCCCACCTGAAACCGAATGCTGCGCGCGTCGCCGTTGCTCGCGTCGATGGCGTTGCCCGGCAGGATCACATCGACGTTTCCAACACGCTCCACGAATCGCGTCTCAAAGTGCCACGCCTGTGTCGGCGCGACAGCACACCAGGCCGCCAACGCGGGCCCGTAACGAATTATCAGATTGTGCATGGTCTCTCGTTCCTCTCTCTTGGCTCAGGTGGACTGCTCTCTCCGGGCCGCCTCGATCGCATTCGATCACACTGTACCGTACGGATATTCCCGCAGAAAGTTGCTGGAGCGACGCACCGGACCGCTGATTCCTGGCACGAGTCAACGTTCGGCGTCCCACCGGACAGCCCACGTCCCCGCCCGGCACACCCCGTTCTACCCCTGCTCCGCCACCACCCCCTCCTGATACGCCCGCACCAGCGATTCCATATCCCGGATCGTCTGCTTGATCCGACGCCCCTCCTCCGTATCCGCGATTTGGCGCGCCCGATCATACCGCCGGATCGTCGTCATCTTCGGCACAATGTCCGCTCCCGACTCGATCACCGCCTCCACCGAACTGAACGCCGAATGCTCCGCCAGTTCGATCGCCCCCGGCTTGATCACCAATGTGTACCCCCGATCGCCGTACGCCTCGCTGAATGCGCCGTCGATCGTCACGCAGTTGCCCCCACGCTTCACCGGCTGCTCCCCCTTCTCGATCTTCACCGGCACGTGCCCGTTCACGATCAAGACGTCGTCCCCGCACCCGAACAGCCGCCCGATCTTCTTCACGAACGCCGCATCGTGCACGTGCTCGAAGTACGGATTCTTGTTCTCCTTGTGCGCGTCCTTGTCCGCCACAAAGTACGTCTCGAACGTCGCCAGTTTGTCCTTCCCGAACAGCGGCGACCGCGGCCCGCCCCACAGGTACCACAGCCAGTCCGCGTCCTCATCCAGCCCGAAGAACCGTTTGCGGAACGCACGCCGCACCACCGACCCCAGCGCGTCAAACAACTCCCGCCCGGCGACCTGCTTCCCATCCACCTCCAGGCTCACCGGCTCCCCCGTCGCATCCACCGGCACGCAGGCATGGAACACCAGCACCTCGTCGCGCTTCGTCCACATCCCCCCGCGGCGCACCACCCACTGCATGTGGTCGCGCAGCCTCTCCGACCGCACGAACGACTCCTTCAGCCGATCCATGCACGCCTGCTCTTCAGGCGAGTACGCGTACGGGTCCTTCGGATCGATCGTCGGCAACCGCTGATCCAGCATCGCGTACGTCTTCCCGTCGATTTCCACGCTCACCGCTTTCCGCTCCGCCCCTTCGCCCTCAAAGCGAATCCGGTGCAGCAGCCGCCGGTGCGACAACTCCCACTCCGGATGCCGCTCGATCAGGCGCCCCTCGGCCTTGAACTGCATGATCGCGATCGCCTTCTGCATCCGCGCCACCACCAGGTGATCGCGCAGCCCCGACCCCTTCGGGATGAACCGTTCCGCTGGATCGTCCGCGTACACCTCGCGCACCAGTTTCTCCAGCGCCGTCGTCAGGATGCCGTACCCCTCTTCAAGCTGCGCCGCCTGCCGGTACCGCGCTGAAAACCGCAGCACCGTCAGCAGGCACGCCTCGTGCCCGAGGTGCGCTCCCAGCCAGATCGTGTCGTGGTTCCCCCACAGCACGTTCACGTTCGGCTGCCGCTTCAGCGTGTCGATCACTCGATCGATCCGCGGCCCCCGATCCCCAAGATCACCCGCCACCAGCAACTCCGCCGATGCCAGGTTCCGGATCAGCCGCGCCCCGGCACGCACCGCGCCCCAGTCGCGATCAAACCGCGCCATCTCCGCGAGCATCGCCCGCGCGAACTCCGGCCGCGTCCCCGACACCAGTTCCACGAACAGTTCACGGTACTGCTTCGGGATCAGCGCATCAACATAATCCCGCCGGTACGTCTTCCGGATCGCTCGCACGATCTCGAACTGCAGCATCAGCGTCTGGAAGATCCACTCGCCCCGCCGGTTCGACGCCACCAGTTCGCCCGCGAACGTGCGGATCGCCTCGCGCGGGTAATACAGCACCGCGAGGAACCTCGCCCGCTCGTCCGCCGAGAGCCGATCCCGCAGCACCTCCTCCACGATCGTCCGCAGCGCGCCCGACGCGTTGTTGATCACGTGCCGAAGTTTCGCATCCTCACCGTGCACGTCGGATATCACGTGCACCACACCCGTCGGCAGATCGAGTTTGGCCCGCAGCCCCGCCGCCTCCGCAATCGCCGCGTCAGCGGTGGGATACCGAACCGCCAGCGTCCGAAGCAGGTTCATCCGGTCGTCCGTCATCATGTCGGGCATACCACGCGTCCTCCGGCTGCATTGTTCCCAATCGCCCCTCCGGATTCCTCACACCTCCCCTTCGCGCGCCAAAAGGCCCGGACCTTCCCGGTCCGGGCCTCCTCGAACTTCCTACAGATACATCGTGGAGCGGGCGTCCGGCCCGCCTCTTCACGCCTCGTCCGCGATCTGGCGTTGTCAAGTCAGCACGGCGTAAAGAACGCCGCCAGATAGTCAAAGAAGTCCTGCGACGTGATCGCCCCGTCGTGATTGAAGTCCGCGACGTCCGTCCCGTTGAAGAACGCCGTCAGAAAGACGAAAAAGTCCATGCTCGTGACGACCCCGTCGCCGTCCAGATCCGCCGGGCACGGGTTGCCCTGCACAATCATGATCGGGCCCGCGGGGCGAACCTCGAAACTCCCCGGCATCGGCCGCCCCGTCGGATCCGCTTCCCCGTTCCCCACGATCACCCCGCCGCCCGCCAGCGCCCCCGCCACCTGCGTCGGCGTCGTCCCCGGCGCCACCGTGATGATGAACTTCAGATCGATGCACGTCTCCGGCGGCACCGGCGCGTTCACCGCCGACAGGAACCCCGTCGCCGGCCCGCCCAGGATCTGGCTCCACGCCTGCGAACTGATCGAGTTCGGCTGGAAGTTCCACCCCTGCACCGGGATCGTCGTCCCGCACCGGAACATCTGGAATGAGTTCACCGATTGGATCGGACCCAGCGTCCGCAGCGCGCACGTGCAGAACTGCCCCTGCTGCGCACCACCCCCTGTGTTGTAGTTCTTGATGATGATGCAGTACATCGTGTTGCTGAGTTGCTCGATGCACACCTGCGGCGGGTTCGGCGGAGCGTGGCTGCACGCCGTCGCCACCCGCACCACCGCCAGCACCGAAATGATCAGCATCCCCACCGCCATCATCGCGCTCCGACACCACCGTGAGAGATTCATGTACCGCTCCTTGAGAATAAATGTGCGCCGATACAGCCACACGCCGTGAACGCTCACGGCGACAATCGCCCGGGGAAACACACGCCACCCGGCCGGCGCGAGACGGCGCCGCCAATCGGACCTCCTCGCCTCCCGCGCAGTGTCCGATATCTCCTGAACGCAGCGCTCCCCGCCGCACTCACGCACAATTCCGTCATCTTCTCCAAACGAAAAAACACAAACGCCCGCGCGACCCTCGCCGCGCGGGCGTGCCCCGCCGCCGCTCAACCCGATTCCTCAGTTCGCCGCGCACCTCGCGCTGACCAGCGGCATCAACAGCACCGCGAGCCACGCCAACCCCTTGATCATGAAAAACGCCACTCCGGCGACGCCCGCCTGCCTCAAATAACTCTTCATGCGTCCTCTTCCTTTCGCGCCGCCGACGATCCCGCCCCTCCCTCCATCCCGAATCCCTCTTCGCGGCTCACACCGCGCGCCGCGGGATCGGAATGAACCCGCGAACGCCCCGCCGATACGCCAGGTACGACTCTCCGTGCTCCGCGATCAAGTCCCGCTCCTCGATCCACGTCCCCAGCAGGATGTACCCCGTCGTCATGACCGCGAAGAACAAGTGTCCGACGCTCATCGTCGGCGTCGCCCAGAACGCAAGCAGGAATCCCACCATCAGCGGATGCCGCACCAGCCGATACAGCCCCACCAGCCTGAACCCGACCGGCTGATACTCCCTCCCCCGCGCCCGCAGCCACGTCTGCCGCAGCCCGAACAGATCAAAGTGATTGATCAGCATCGACGACGCAAACACCGTCACCCACCCCAGGATTGACACCCCGGTGATCGCCCCCGCCGCCACCGGGTTGCTCA
This sequence comes from Phycisphaerales bacterium, assembly GCA_050246015.1. GTDB lineage: Bacteria > Planctomycetota > Phycisphaerae > Phycisphaerales > UBA1924 > JTS-AC122. Next base: position 4,007 of record JBFWWU010000031.1, on the reverse strand, counting down.
CGCTCCACACGACTCCCGGCAGCGGCCGCCATTGCCAGAACAACAGCCCCAGGCACACGCACGACGCCAGCACGAACGTCGATCGCTCGATGCTCCGCGGGATCACTCGTGTCCACGCCCGCTTGAACGCCGGCCGCGCCATGACCGTGTGCTGCACCACAAACAGCGCCAGCAGCGCGGCGTTGATCACCAGCGACGGTACCACCGCCCCCGCTTCCCCGCTGTCGATCGACTTTGGTACGATCCACTCGCCCACGAACCCGATCGCGTACAGGATCGTCGCCATGAACGCCCCGTACGCCACAAGCCCGTACACCAGCGCCGCCATCCCACCCACCGAAATCGTCGCCCTCTGGCCCAGGAGATCGCCGATCGCATGAACCGGGCACGATTTCCTCGGCGTGCCCTCCCGCGCCTCCGCCCCACCCGCGGACGCCCGTGCGCCTCTCCCGCGGCCCGCATTCTCCTGCCCCTCCACTCTCGCCGCTCGATGATCCACTGTCGTTGACATCCGATGCTCCTTTCAAACGTGCAAACAGTTCCTGAAGCGCGGCCGTGGCGCCGATGACATCCCGACCCTACCAACTCGCTCTCGCCTCCACGCCCACAGTCCAGGCCGCCGCCCCCACCTCAGCCGGCCCGACGCTTCTCCACTAATCCCGAGATATGGTGGACACTCACGCGATCACAAAGACCGAGCCTCCAGAGTCGCTCGCGAGTGAGATCGACCTGCGCCCACGTCGCGGCGACGAGGTGCACCCGCTGCCCCGGCTCGCTCCTCGAAAGTGCCTCCACGAGCGCTCCGTCTCCGGCCGGTTCCAGGCGCCGTTCATGCCGGATTGCCGGACGTTCGCTCGAAGAATCCTGTTCGTTCATTGTGCGTCCTTTCGCCGATTCCCTTCCGAGGTCACTCGCCTCGTCCAGCAGAATCAGCGATAGAACGTACGCCGCCGGCTATCGAAGTCAGGTTGACTCGAAGTACACTACTGGTTGACTCCTCGTACACCCGACCAGACTCCGACAGGGCCCGTCATGCCAACGAATCCCGGTGGAACTCGTGAACGCATCATCGATGTCGCCGGCAATCTCTTCTATCACCACGGTTTCCAGGCCGTCGGCTTGGACCAGATCCTCGACGGCGTGGGCATCAGCAAGACCGCTCTCTACAAACACTTTGAAAGCAAGGACGACATCATCCTCGCGGTCCTTGAAACACGCGACCGCCGAGATATCGCCGACGCCATCGACTTCATGCGCACCCACGGAAGCAACGACCCCCGTCGCCAGGTCGTTGCCCTCTTTGATCAACTCGAAGAATGGTTCAGTCAGGATGGATTTCGCGGCTGCCTCTTCATGAACGCCGCGACCGAGTTCCCGTCCCCGCACGACCCCATCAACCAGGCCGCCCAGAAGCACGGCCGCCACCTCGCCCAACAGATTCACCAGCGCCTCGTCGAAGCCGGCATCGACGATCCCGACGCTCTGACGCAGCAGTGCATGGTCCTGCTCACCGGCGCCATCGTCTCACGACATACGCAGCGCATCACCTCCGCCGCCGCCAGCGCCAAGCGCGCCGTCGAGGTCATCCTCGGCGTGGAGTCCATCAGCGCGTGATCGCTCGTGCCGCCCCCAGGCACGCCGTACGAACAGCCCGCGCCCTCCTCGCTCGGCGCCGACGCCACACTTCTGGTTGGACCTGTTTCACGGGCCGACGAACGAATCGTCTTCCCGCTCCGGCTCTTCCGTCCCCTCGATCGGGAACGTCTCCCCACGCCGACCCAGCCGCGCGATCTCCGCCTCGATGTTACGCGGCAGCCAGATGTTGTCGCCGCGCCCGAACGGCAGGTTCGGCGTCGCCAGCCACACACCCGTCCCGTCATTGAGCAGGACGTTCTGCCCGCGCTCATCGTGATTCGCCGAGTTCTCGAACGGCAGGATCACCCCGTTGCGGATCGCCCGCCGGACCACCGGCGACGCATCCGCCAGGATCACCACACGCCGCCCCTGCTCCCACCGCGCCCGCCGCTCCGCGAACTGGTTCTGATAACTGTACGACACCTGATTCAGCGTCGGCCAGTCCACCCAGTCCGCCTGCGCCACGCGAGGCGCCTGCGGGTTTCCGCAGCACGCCAGTATCTCGATCGTCGGCGCGTAGTTCGCGCGACGCAGCAGAAACAGGTTCGCCGAGTTTGAGTGCTCCGGGTCCCCCACGTTCCACCACGACGTGCCCGCCGGCGCCCGCGACGCGACCGGGAGCCGCGACCTGAAATCGCCCGCGTACGCGTCGAACGCCACGCCCGCGCTGTGCATGTTCGACATGCACGCCTGCTGCTGGTTGTATGCCCGCATCCCCAGGAGCATCGGCGCCACCAGCATGAACCCGATGAACAGCAGCGCCGCCGCCGACATCGCGTCCGCCAGCCGAATGGACAGCCCCCGTGCCCGCGGGGCCTCCGCCTGCCGTGTCGCCACCGTCAGCCGGTCTTCGTGCTCTTCGATCGCCCGCTGCACCCGCGACAGGGTCCGTTCAACCAGTGATCCATCCGCCGCGCTCCCCGTCACGACACCGCCCAGCAATCCCAGCAGGTTCGCCGCTCGCTTCGCCCGGTACCGCTGCGCGCCCGGCACCCGCTCCACGTCATACTCCGCCGCGATGAGCGCTTCGAGCGCCTCATCATCGCCCCAACTGAGCGCCGGCTCGGTCCCACCCCGTCGTTCCTGTCGCCTCGCCTGCGCCACCCGCGCCAGCGTCACGTCCACCAGCGCTTGCCGCCCCTCGGGACTTCCCCCCGTCCCCCGGTCCAGCAGCGACAGCAGATCGCTCAGCCCCCGCGCGATCGGACGCTGCGATTCTTCCACCGCTTCCATCCGGAAATGCGCCGACGCCAGCGCGTCCAGCGCGGCCTCGTCCTGCGGGTGCAACGTTTCGTACTGGCTGGGGTCCACGTCCTGAAACTCGTCGCCCGATCCCCCCGGCGTGCTCGAACTCGCCCAGGGGCCGGCGGAATCACCAGGACTCGTTCGCGGATCGTGTGAACTCATACCGGCTTCTTACCCTTGATCGTCGCCTGCCACTTCTTCGCGAATGCCGCCACCGCCGCATGCAGTCGGGACTTCACCGTGCCCAGCGGGATGTCGAGCGAATCAGCGATCTGGCTGTAACTCATCCGCTGAAAATACGCGAGCAACAGAATCTCTCTCAGCGACCACGGCAACGCATCCAGCGCCTGCTGCACCTGCTTGCTCTGCTCTTCGTCCTCCATCCGCCCGCTCGGGGGCGGGATGTCGATCTCCAGCAGATCCACAAACGTGCGGCCGCCTTGGTCGCCCCCCCCGCCCGGTCCTCCCCGCCCGCCGCCCCCGTTGTTGATCGGAGCCGACAGATCCAGAGCCCGTCGGCGCGAGTTCTTACGTAGCGCATCCCTCGCCTTGTTCGCGGCAATCGTAAAAAGCCACGGCTTTAGACGCCGATTCACGTCAAAAGCATCCGCCGACAGGTGAACCTGGAGAAACGTTTCCTGAAATGCGTCCTCCGCCGTCGCCCGGCTGCCGGTCAATCGCACCAGGAACCTCAGCAGATCGTCGTGATACCGCTCAATAAGCACCGGAAACGCGCCGCTCTCGCCGCCCCGGTAGGCCTCGATCAGTTCCTCATCGGTTCTCGTGTCCTGATCGGGCATGATGGGGAGGGATATGGAGGGGGAGGAGGGGAGGGGGGGCACCTCCGACTCGGTCTGATATCGGACGCCGCACGATTGACAACACACCGCCGACAACGCAGTTATGGTAACCACGTCGCCCGCTCGAACAGAGCCTCGCCCGATTTCCCGAATACGGGCGGTTCCCTACGAGCCGCGGCCGGCACCGGTTCTCCCTCGAATTGCAAGCGGCTTGCGCGCGCATCGAGCACGGCAAGCCGCTTGGCGAGAGAGAGAGAAGTCGAGAGTTGATCGTGGAAGTCAATCCCCCTCGGTCCCCCTCCCCCCAAGTTCACCCCGCACCCACCC
>JBFWWU010000030.1:0-35592 GCA_050246015.1 Phycisphaerales bacterium | reverse complement strand
TCCGCTTGACACCCTGGGGGGGGGCGGGGTGGTATCTTGTTGATATGACTTGGGGCGCGGGGAGTTTGAGGGTGGGTTGGGTGGCGAGGATAGTCGCGTGCTTGTGTATTCTGCTGCCGAGCACGGCTTGGGCGCAGTTCAAGTCCGCTCGGGAGTGGTTCGACACACAATGGCGTGCGGCGCAGTCTGTCGCGGACTTGGGCGATTGGAGCCTTCATTGGACGGAAGAGACGTGGGAGACGCCGCCGCCGGCGGAACTGGAGCGGATGCGGCGTTCGACCGCCGGTTACGCGCCACAACATCCCGAGCGCCCACTTGTCGAGTCATTCGAGAGGCGGCTCAGGGGAATTCCCGATACGTTCTCGCGATCGCTCTGGGCCCGTTCGCCCGGTCGCTGGAGGTATTGTTCGCTTCCTAACGGCGGCTCGTACACCGATTATGCCGCGACCGGAAAGGAAGCGTGGTGTCTGGTGCCGTCGACCGCCACCGTCGTACCGATGAGTGCGTCCGTCCCGGCGGGCCGAGACTATGCGTCGATGGAGCCAAGCGTTCGACGCGATCTTAGCTTGCTGCTCTTTGGGGGGCTGGGGGTAATTTCCCACGCTGCGCCGAAGCTGGCGGCCTTTGAACTGGGATCTGATGGAGCGTCATGGACCGCGTCAGCGACGAGCGCGATGGGCTATTCACTCCGAGCGTCTGGTTCCTGGCGCGAGGGTGAAGGCGTCGGAACGATCGATCGCGTGGAGATGAGGGAGAAAGATGATACAACGCTGTTGGAGGTAATTCAGGCTCGTTCGCCGAAGCCGATCGGTGACACGCCCTGGATGGTCGCGACAGAGGTGGAGGTGACCGACCACGGACGGCGGACGTTGCGGCTGTTCAACATCGAGGCCAAACTCAATGATCCAGCCGGCTTTCGCGAGGCGACGTCCGCGCCGCGGGCCGGGAGGCACGCGGATGCAGTGCGTGGTTCGGTAGACATCGCAAACTTCTCTGACTACCGCGTTGGGACGCAGACGATCGCCTCGACAACCACCGAAGGGGATCGGGTCGCTGTCACCCGGGAACTGCTGGATGCGACACGCGGCCCATCGTACTTGCGATATGTTGGATGGATTGCCGGCGGCCTTTTTGTCGCGGGTATTGCCGTGGTGTTGCGGCAACGACGCATGCGAGCGTCCACGAAGCATTACAGGAGTCCAAGATGAAGAGTAACAAGACGGAACAAGTTCGGAACGACGATGCCACGACTTCAACCGCGATCGCACGCTTTCTGGGATACGGCGCCATTGCGCTGAGTCTAATGATTGCGACCGCGGTGTCCGCTGCCTGCTGGATCACACTGGACCAGAACTGTTGTTCGCTTCTTGAAGGTGGTCCGAACATGACGCGCAAGTGCTCAACCCATTCGAGCGACTTACTTGCGTCATCGGTCCGCCTCGCATGTATGCTCGCCTCAGCACCATCGCTGCCGGAATAGTGATCGTGGTGTTATCGGTTTCCGGCGTAGCAAAGTTGTACGATCTTGGTGAGTTCCTCGCATCACTCCGATCATGGACCGTTCTCCCGTTACCGCTGGTCGCTGTACTTGTCTTCATGGTGCCGCTGGTGGAGGTCGCGGTAGCCATGTGGTGGATGTCCGGCTGCGCACGCCGAGGCGCCACGTGTGCGGCTGCACTTGTTCTGTTGATCTTCACCCTCGGCTACGGCTGGCAAGCCTGGATAGCGGCTCCGCCGAACTGTGCGTGCTGGGGCAAGATCCGAGCGTTCGAAGCCGTGTCGCAAGAAGCGGCGAGCGTGGTCATCCGCAACGGCGTGCTGCTGGGCATGCTTGCACCCGCCGCATTTCTACGCCAGCGTTCACCTTCGTCGAACTGCTCTTTGCCATTGCCATCATTGGCATCGTGATTGCGATCGTTGTTCCAACGATCGGCGGTACGCGATGGTCGGCGATCGACTCGGCTTCCCTCTCGAACTTGCGCTCTCACGCGGGTGTGTTCTCGGCGTACGCGACCGACTGGAAGGACCGGCTGCCGTATTTCACCGATCCAACGCTCCCAACAACGCCCGTCAGCAATCCGGCACGAGATTACACCGTCGACTCCTCCTACTTCAGCGCGCACTTCAACTGGCCCGTCGCGCTAGCGGACCCGTACTACGACGGCAATCACGACAGTTCGGTGTTTTTCTACCCCGGTGGTGGGCGCGCGCGACCCGGCTTGAGGGATCGAGTCGCGATTTCGCCATACTGGTACGGGTGTTCGTTCATTGCCACAGCAGACTATTGGAACTCGCGCACGAGAGTCGCTGGAATCACCCAACTGCGACCGACCTCGCTGTCGGATGCGGTCTTTCCAGCCGACAAGATGTTGATGCTGGAGCCCTATCCCGCGATCCAAGCGGTCGCGCCCGGCCCATTCAAGGCTGGGATGGCGTTCCTGGATTCCAGCGCCGGGCGCGAACCGGTCGGCTTTCCGCAGACTGATTCCCTTGGCGACGGCGACGCGACTCAGCCGTACTACCATTTCAATCCCTGGCCACCAACCATGCACTCCACGAACGGGATTCGCGGGCGCGATCGATAACCTCGCACTGCCTGAGACCGTGGAGATCGACTGACTCGCCGACAGCGTAGGCGTCGGTTCTACCCGCCGATCGTCAGCCCATTCCAAGCCCCGGGACCTTTCCCGGGCTCGTTCTGATCCGCCCATTGCAGCGACTCCTCCTCCTCTTGCCAACGGCAGGTGGCGACCCGTACACTCGGGACGAAATCGCCTCCGGCGCTCGGCGAGGAGCCCTTCGTGCAGACGTGAGGTACCGCGGCCATGTCCCACTGGACGAGTCGGCATACTCCCAAACTCGTGGTTTGCCTGCGAGAGGGGTACTCGGGACGAACGTTTCTCAGCGACCTGGGCGCCGGGCTGACCGTCTCGGTCATCGCGCTGCCCCTGGCGATGGCGCTGGGGATCGCGAGCATCCCTCAGAATGTCGCGGAGGAACTGGCGTCGATCCACCCGTGGCTGACGCCGCCCGCGATGGGGCTGTTCACCGCCGTCATCGCCGGCGCTCTCATCTCCGCGCTGGGCGGATCTCGCGTGCAGATCGGCGGGCCGACCGCCGCGTTCATGCCCCTGGTCTTCAGCATCTGCGCGGCGCACGGGTACGAAGGGCTGGTCCTGGCGACGTGCATGGCGGGCGTCATCCTGATCCTGCTGGGAATCTTCCGCTTCGGGGGCGTCATCAAGTTCGTGCCCTACCCCGTCACCGCCGGGTTTACCGCCGGGATCGGCGTCGTCATCCTCGCGTCGCAGATCAAGGACTTCTTCGGGCTCAGCGTCGTCAGGCCCGACGGCTCCCCCGCGCCCGTCCCCGCCGAGTTCCTCAGCAAAATCTCCGTCTTCTGGGACGCGCGCCACACCGCCAGCCTGCATTCCCTGGGCATCGGGCTCGGTTCGCTGCTGATCCTGTGGCTCATGAGGAAGTACGCGCCGCGGCTCCCCGGCGCGCTCGTCGCCGTCGGGCTCGCCGCGATCGTCGTCAAACTCATGGGATGGGCCCAGACGACCGAACTCTTTGACGGAACGCACACTCGCCCGCTCGTCCAGACCGTCGGTACACGCTTCGGCGGGATCCCTTCCAGCCTCCCGCCGCCACGCTTCCCGCAGATCTCCTTTCACATGGTCCGGGAGTTGATTCCATCGGCGTCGGCGATCGCGTTCCTGGGGGCGATCGAGAGCCTGCTCTCCGCCGTCGTCGCCGACGGGATGACCGGGTACCGGCATCGATCCGACCAGGAACTGGTCGCGCAGGGGACCGCGAACATCGCCAGCGCCTTGTTCTGGGGCCTGCCCGCCACGGGTGCGATCGCGCGCACCGCCGCGAACATCCGCAGCGGGGGCAAGACACCGGTGGCGGGCATCCTGCACGCCGCCCTGATCCTGGCGTTCATGCTGGTGTTGTCGCCGCTGGCCAAATCGATCCCGCTGGCCTCGCTGGCGGCGATCCTGGTCATGGTTGCGTGGAAGGTCAGCGAACTCGAACACTTCCGCGCGCTGCTCCGCGCCCCCAGGCCCGACGTCCTGGTGCTGCTCACCACCTTTGGGCTGACGGTCCTCTTTGATCTCACCATCGCCGTCGGGACCGGCATCCTGCTCTCGTCGATCCTGTTCATGCGACGCATGGCCCAGGTGACGACCGTCACTTGGCTGAGCGAGGAAATCGAGGAGGGGCAGGAGCCCGAGAAGCCGGACCCCAAGGATCCCGGCGCGGTCCACGAGAAGCGCGTGCCGCGGGGGGTCGAGGTGTACGAGATCAACGGGCCGTTCTTCTTCGGCGTGGCCAACAACCTGCGCGCCGCGCTGGACCAGATCGAAAAACCCCCCAGGGTCATCATCCTTCGCATGCGCTACGTCCCGCACATCGACGCGACGGGGCTCAACGCGCTGCGCGAGTTCCACGGACGCTGCCGGAACAAGGGCACGGCGCTGCTGCTGGGCGGCGTCCACGCGCACCCGATGCTCGAGATGGTCAAGGCCGGGATGGACCGCGAACTCGGGATCGAGAACATGCACGAGAACCTGGACGAGGCGCTGGTCCACGCCAAGGCGATCGTGAGCGGCGCCGGGCCTCTCCACGGCTGATGCCGGACGGGTGTTACAGCGTCCGCTTCACCTCGACCTGCTTGTAGCACTCCAGCACGTCGCCTTCGCGGATATCGTCGTACCCGACGATCTTCATGCCGCATTCCATGCCGGCCCGCACTTCCTTGGCGTCGTCCTTCACGCGCTTGAGTTGCTCGAGCCGGCGCTCCTTCTCGATGATGATCCCGTTTCGCGTGACGCGGATGAGCGCGTCGCGCTCGACGATGCCGTCCGTGACGTAGCACCCGGCGATCGTGCCCACCTTGCTGATCCGGAACACCTTGCGCACCTCGGCGTGCCCGAGCACTTCCTGACGCAGTTCCGGCGCGAGCAACCCCTCGGCGGCCTTCTTGATGTCGTCCGTCAGGTTGTAGATCACGTCGTACGTGCGGATCTCCACGCCCTTGGACTCCGCCAGCGACCTCGCCTTGCCCGAGGCGATCACGTTGAACCCGACGATGATCGCCTTGGAGGCGTCCGCCAGCAGCACGTCGCTCTCGTTGATCCCGCCCACCGCGGAGTGGATCACCCGCGCTTTCACCTCGTCGGTCTTGATCGACTCGATCTCGTTCTTCAAGACGTCCACCGACCCCTGCACGTCCGCCTTGAGCACGATCACGATCTCTTTCACGCTGCTCGTGGCCATCTGCGAGAAGAGCGTGTCCAGCGTGACCTTCGGCTGCGCCAGGGTGTCGTGTCGCTCGCGATCGCGGCGCTGCTCGGCGGCGTCCTGCGCCTGCCGCAGCGAATCGACGATGTAGAACTTGTCGCCCGCGTCGGGAAGCAGGTCGAAGCCCGAGATCTGCACCGGGTTGCCCGGGCCGATCGACTTGTGGCGTGCCCCGCGGTCGTCGATGATGTCGCGGACACGGCCGTACGCGCGACCGATGACCACGAAGTCGCCCACGTTGAGCTGCCCGTCCTGCACCAGCACGTTCGCGACCGCGCCGCGGCCTTCTTCCATCTTGGCTTCGACCACCGTGCCGCGCGCCGGGCCCCCGAAGTCCGCCTTGAGTTCCAGCACCTGCCCCTGCAGGTCCAGGATTTCCAGGAGTTGCTCGATCCCCGTCCCCTTGGTCGCCGACGTCCGCACCACTTCCGTCGTGCCGCCCCACTCCACCGGGTTGAGCCCGTGCTCGGCGAGTTGCCCGAGGGTCTGGTTGATGCGCGCGTCGGTCGCGTCCGGACGGTCGATCTTGTTGAGCGCGACGACGATGGGCACCTTCGCGGCCTTGGCGTGATTGATCGACTCGATCGTCTGCGGCGCGACCCCTTCGGGCGCCGAGACGACCAGCACCACCACGTCGGTGATGCTCGCCCCGCGGGCTCGCATCTCGGTAAACGCCTTGTGACCGGGTGTATCGAGGAAGACGATGTGCTTCTCTTCGCCCCCGATCTTGACGGGGACGCGGAACGCGCTGGTGGCCTGCGTAATCCCGCCCGCCTCGCCCGCGGCGACGTTGGCGTTGCGGATCTTGTCCAGCAGCGACGTCTTGCCGTGGTCCACGTGGCCCAGGATCGTCACCACCGGCCCGCGCGGACGCTCGTCCACCGTGTCCCGGTCCACGAACTGCGACGATACCACTTCCTCGGCCGTCTTGGCTTCTTCGACCTCAAGTTCGATGTTGAAGTCGATCATGACCTCTTGCGCCTTGGCGGGATCGATGCCGGCGTTGATCGTCGTCATGATGCCCTGCATGAAGAGTTTCTTGACGATGTCCGCGCCCTTTACGCCGGTCGCGGCGGACAAGTCCTTGATCGTGAACGGCGCGGCGATCCTGACGACCCCGCCCGTGACCGCGGCCGCCTGCGGACGCTCGCCCGTGCCGGCCGTCCGGAGTTTCTGCGCGTGACGGCGCTGCTTGAGGAACCCGCCGGCGCGCTGCAGCCGCGCCTCTCGCTCCAGCAGATCCTGCTCGCGCCACATCCCGCCCGCCGATTCGTCGCTCTTGCCCTTGCGCCGCGCCGGGACCGCACCCGCGCCCGCGCCCGCGCCCGCCCCGGCGCCGGTCGTTGGTCCCGGGCGCTTCTTGCGCCGCGGACTGCGCCCGAGTTCATCATCGCTGCCCGTACCGCCGCCGGGCCGGGTATCAGTCCCGTCGCGCCGTTGCCGCGGAACGTTGACGACCTCAGGAGCCTCGATGCGGACCACTTTCGGACCGGCCAGACGCACCGGCGTCTTGATTTCCAGTTTCTTCCCGACGGGCGCGACCACCGACGGCCGGGTCGGGACGTTCATTGGCGCGGGGCGGATCGACTTCGGCGGCTCAGCCGCGCCCGCGCCCTTGGAGGGCCCATGCCCGGGATGCCCCTCGCGGCTTGGGCCCGACGTCGCGGGCGACGCCTGCGGCTTGGGATCCTGCGTTCGCCGAGGACCCTCGGTGTGCGGACGGGTCGGAGCCGCCGGCGCCGCTCCCTGCGGCCCAACCTGCGTCGGTGTCGGGCGCCCGGCGCCCTTTCGCGGCGGCGCCTGCATGCCTTCCAGCGGTGAAGCGGTCAGTCCCGCGATCATCGGCTGCGGAGCGCCAGACGCCGTCGCGCTCGGCGCGGCCACGGGTGTCCCCATCGCCGGCGGCGCGATCGTGACCGACTTTGGCTCCAGCGTCGGGGGCGCGCTCGGCGTAGCAGGCCCCTCGACCGGTTTCTCGCTCGTCGCCTCCGTCGCTCGCGCCGACGCGGCCGGCTTGTGCATCTCGCCCGGTTCGCCGGACTCCTGCGGCGCTGCATCACCCGGATCCGGTTCATCGCTCGGCCCCTGCACCTTGGCCGCCTTGGTCGATCGCCGACGCGACGGCTTGACCTTCGCCAGGTCCACGTGCTGGCTCGTCTCCACCGCCGTCGCGACGCCTGAGCCCGAGGCAAACCACTCCCGGATGCTCGCCTCCAGCCCCGCCGAGACCGTGGACATGTGGCCCTTGACCTTGTCGGAGGGCACACCCTCGGCAAGGCACTTCTCGATGATGACCTTGGACGTGATCCCCAGGTCCTTCGCGATGTCCGAAATCCGCTTAGCCAAACAATGCTCCCGATCGACCGAACCTTGTGAAACTCCCAACCCATTCGCGGCACGCGCCGCGGAAGGCGAATATCCACCGAGTCCCCCCCCCACCTACCCTCAACTTCCCTCCCCCGCTCCGACCTCCCCCTCCCCGCGTCACACCACACACCCGCCAGCGTTACGGCGCCGGCGCTTCGGGAGCGGCCCCGGCGGGCTGCGTGTCCACGCCGCCGAGAATATCCGCCGCCCTCGCATCGTCTTCCGCGGACACGCCCGCTCCGTCGCCCGCTTCGCCCAGGCCGCCTTCGAGCAGTTTGCGGGCCGACGCTTCTTCCTCCCGGCGCTTTCGCTCGGCCTCTTCCTTCTCCCTGGCCTGCTGCTCCGCGACGATCTTCGAGCGTGCCGCGGCGAGTTCCACCATCTGGGCCGCCGTCGCTTCGCTCACGCTCAGTTCATTGATCAGCGATTCCGCCCCCACTTCCTCGATGTCGAACACGCTGATCATCCCCAGCGCCGCCAGCCGATCGACCATCTCCTCGGTCACGCCGTCAGCCTGCAGCAGCGTCTCGCTGAGGATGTCCAGGCCCTTCTGGAACTCGTCGGGCGTGAGGATGTCGATGTCCCACCCCGTCAGCCGCGCCGCCAAGCGGACGTTCTGACCGCGCTTCCCGATCGCCAGGCTCAGTTGATCATCCCGCACGACGACCGTCGCCCGCGCGAGCTCGAAGCACAGCGAAATCTCCGCGACCTCCGCCGGCTTGAGCGCGTTCTGGATCAGGATCTGGCTCGACTCGTTCCATCGCACGATGTCGATCTTCTCGCCGTTGAGTTCGTCCACAATGTTCTTGATCCGGCTCCCGCGCACCCCCACGCACGCCCCCACCGCGTCCACCTTCGAGTCGATCGACGACACCGCGACCTTCGTGCGGTACCCGGGCTCCCGCGCCATCGCCTTGATCTCGATGATCTTTTCCGTCACTTCCGGGACCTCGACCTCGAACAGTTTCTTGATGAAGTCCGGGTGCGACCGGCTCAGCACGATCTTCACCTGGTTCCCCACGTCCTTCACGTCCAGGATCATGCACCGCACCCGGTCGCCGGGCTGGAACTGCTCGCCGGGGATCTGTTCGCTGCGCGGCATGAACGCCTCCGCCCGGTCGATCATGATCACCAGCGCGCCCCCCTCGTACCGCTGCACGCTTCCCGTCACGATCTCCCCGACCCGCTTGGCGAACTCTTCCAGCACGCTCTGACGCTCGTCGTCCCGGAACCGCTGGATCATCACCTGCTTGAACGTCTGCGCCGCGATGCGACCGAAATCCTGCGGGGTCATCTCCAGCGGCTCGCCGTGACGGAACAACTTCAGTTCCCCCGTCATCAAATCCAACTTGCACGCGAACTCTTCCGTGTCCAGCGTGTTGAAGAACTTGCGCGCCGCCGACACCATCGCCTGCTCCAGATCGCGAACCAGCACGGCCTTTTCGACCTTGCGCTCGCGGGCAATCGCATCCAGTATCCGCATCATCTCTTGAGTGTTCATCCGCTGGTTCTCCGGGTTGTCCAGATTGTCAGGTTGTCTCGTACGGCGTTCCCAAAACGCATCAAGCCGCGTTCGCTCACGATCAGAGCGCCCGCGGCCTGTTCTCGCCTCCACGCCACGGGGGATCCCCGTCAGCGGAATACGACTCGGAACTCGTTACGGCACAAGCGGCTCCTTTCCTTTCGGCATCACCGATCGGAACGAAAACACCGCTTGCCCCGTTTCCCTTCGATTCGTGGAGGGGAAACGAGCGGCACCAGCGCCATCCCGGCTCCGGGCTTTCACTCCCGGCGCCGCGGTGATGACTCCTGCCTTACCGCGCATGGCCTACAACCATCTGCATACGAGTTCCTTTGAACAGGCTCAAGGCGCCATGTCGATACAAACGCTGTCAATGGTACGGATGATTTCTGGGTGGGTCAAACCGTGCCCGGATGGACACCGCACGCCCTGTTCCGCCCAGGGCCCCGCTCCCACGCCGTTTTTCTGCCCGCTCGTCACTACGATGCCGGCATGAACACCTCGAACCCGCCCGTCGCGGCGCGCTCCGCAGCGCCCACGCAACGACCCTTTGACCGCCGCGCCGCCGAGACCATCGCCTCCCTCCGCGCCGCCGGTCAGTACAAGCACCTTCAGATGCTCGAATCGCCCATGGACGCGAGCGTGCGTGTCCGCGGGTACACCGGTACCGGCGGCGAAAAAGGCGGCGGCTGGGGACCCGATGGCTCGCACTGCCTTTGCTTCTGCTCCAACAACTACCTCGGACTCGCCAATCACCCCGATGTCATCCAGGCAGGCATCAAGGCCACCCGCGACTACGGCGCCGGCACCGCGAGCGTCCGCTTCATCTGCGGCACCTTCTCCCCCCATGAATCCCTCGAGCGCACCATCGCGGCCTACATGGGGACCGAAGCCGCCTACACCTTCGTCTCCTGCTGGAACGCCAACGAAGCCGTCTTCCCCACGCTTTGCGAGCCCGGCGACATCATCATCTCCGACGAACTCAACCACGCCTCCATCATCGATTCGATCCGCCTCGCCGGCGTCATCAAAAAGGGACTCCTCCGCGCCGTCTACAAGCACAACGACCTCGCCTCCCTCCGCGCCAAACTTGAAGAAGCCCGCGCCAACCCCGACTTGAGAGGACAGATCTGGGTCGTGACCGACGGCGTCTTCAGCATGGAAGGCGACATCGCCGACCTCCCCCCCATGCGCTCCCTCTGCGACGAGTTCAGCGCCATCCTCGTGGTTGACGATTCCCACGGCCACGGCGTCATGGGCGCCACCGGCCGCGGTACCCACGAGCATTGGGGCATGTGCCCGGCACCCACGCCCGCCTCGATGCCTCGATCACTTGATCCCTCGATCCCTTCGATCGACCTTTTCACCGGCACGCTCGGCAAAGCCCTTGGAGGGGCCGCGGGCGGGTTCGTCGCCGGGCCTTCCCATGCGATCGACCTGCTCGTGCAGCGCGGCCGCCCCACGCTCTTCTCCAACGCCCTCCCTGTCAGCGTCGCCGCCAGCGCGAGCACCGCCATCCAGATCCTCATGCGCGAGCCCCAGCGCGTCGCCAAACTCCGCGAGAACTGCACGTACGCCCGCACCAAGATCCGCGAGGCCGGGTTCACCGTCATCGAATCACCCACCGCCATCTGCCCCATCATCGTCCACGACACCGCCAAGGCCATCGCCATGAGCAAGCGGCTCCTGGAACTGGGCGTCTTCGTCATCGGGTTCGGCTACCCGGTCGTCCCCGAAGGGCACGCCCGGCTCCGCGTGCAGATCTCCGCCGCTCACGATCACGCTCACATCGACGGGCTCGTCGCCGCCCTGCGCCGGTTGTAGCACGCGGCCTCTGGGACGCACGCCCGGACCGCCTAGAGTTGTTCGAAGTGTCTGCCGCCGACGTCGTCAAACTCCTGGTGATCTTCGCGGCCGTTTCGGTCTCCGTCATCTCTTGGATCGCCAAGACCCTTCAGGAACAGAAGAAGATCAAGGACGCTCGCGAGGCCGCCCGCCGTCGCCAGGAGCAACTCCTCCGCACCGGGCGCGATGACGCTTCGACGATCGCGACCAGCACGGCCCCGACCGGCGCCGACGCCCCCCCGCCCACCCCGCTCACGACGACCCCGACGTTTTCAGCGCCGTCGTCGCACGCCGACGCCCGGCGGCGGTTGCAGGAACTCGCCGAGCGGCGCAAGCAGCAACTCGACGAACTCCGTCGGCGTCAAGCCGGGTCGCCCCCCGCGACGCCGATGCAGCCGCCCTCGCCCGTCGCGGTCGAGCAGCGCCCTCCAACCCGGCCCGCGACGCCGACCGCCCGACCCGTGCCGGCCCGCCCCGCCGCGCCTCAGCCCTCGGCCCGGCCCAAGCAGCCCAAGACTTCCAAGCGTCAAGGCCGCGAGCCTCAGCAGGCCGAGGCGCGGGCCCGCCGAGAGCAATCCGAGCGCGCCGCCGCCCACACCGTTCGAGACGCCCAGGCGACACCGGACTCGTACGAACCCCAGCCACGCCCGCGGCCCGCCGCCGCGATCGCCCTCGCCGGCGCCCGCGCCGGCTCCCTCTCTCCGGGCGATTGGCGCCGCGCCATCCTTCTCCGCGAAATCCTCGATCGACCCATGAGCGAGCGCGACGATCCCTTCCGCGATCGGCTGGCGTCCTAGCGCCGGAGCCGACCCGGCCCGCACGCGCGTGAAAAAGGCGCCGCGGACTGCGGCGCCCTTGAGTAGACCCGAGAGAATTCCCCCCGCGAAGCCCGCTGAATCAGCACGGGGTAAAGAACGCCGCGATGTAGTCAAAGAAATCCTGGCTATTCACCGAGCCGTCCCCGTTGAAGTCCGCCTGGTTGCTGAAGAAGTCATTGATGAAATCGAACAGGTCCTGGGTATTGACGGCGACGTTCCCGTTGTAGTCCGCCGGGCAGCCCACGTAGTACGTCAGCATCTCCCACGTCTGGTCCGACTGCTGCAGCACCAGCCGGCGCAGCGAACCGTCGTAGGTCAGGTACCCCTGCTGCGCGGGCGGGTTGACGCTGATCGAGGCCAGCGACCACATGTGCGTGGTGCAGTCGTACCGCCACGACCCATTGACGAAGTTCGCCCCCACGAGCCCGCCGAACATGTAGATCGCCTGCTGCTGCGGGTAGTACATCATCGTCGATGCCATCCGGGCGCTGG
This sequence comes from Phycisphaerales bacterium, assembly GCA_050246015.1. Taxonomy (GTDB): domain Bacteria; phylum Planctomycetota; class Phycisphaerae; order Phycisphaerales; family UBA1924; genus JTS-AC122. The sequence continues at coordinate 23,238 of JBFWWU010000030.1, read as the reverse complement.
GGGCCCCCGATGTCTGCGTGAACTGCTCCCAGGTCGCGGATTGGATGTCGTACTCCCAGGTGTCGGCGAGCGGCCCGGAGACGCCGCTGCCCCCGAAGATCACGATCTTCTGGCACCGCGGGTCATACCCCATCGCAAAGTCCTGACGCCCCGGCGGGTTCGGTCCCGCTGGGTTGATCGCCGTCCAGTTCGTCCCGTTGTAGTACTGCAATCCCAGGAGCGCGTTGTCCGAGATGCGCCGTCCGCCGAACAGGAAGATGCCGCCGGCTTCCGGTACGTCCACCATCCGGTGTCCGAACCGTGCGTCGGGCCCCGGCACGGCGGACCGCACCCACGAGAAGCCGTCGTACTCATAGGCGCGATCATCCGAACCGGTCCCACCGAACTGCACCGTCACGCCGCGCGTCGAGTCATACGTCAGGTACCCGCGGGCGCAGGTCATCGGCTGGCCGAGCGTGACGATGTTCACCCAGTTGGGGCCTTGCAGTTCCCACGTCCCGGCCATCGGGCTTCCGCCGCAGTTCGATGTCCAAATGACCGGCAGTCCGCGCTGGCTGTCGAATGCGATGGGCGAGGCGCCGTTCGGGGGCACGGTGTTCGTCATGAACCGGTGCCACAGCGGCCCGCGCACCGCCACGTACCCGAAACTGCTGGTTTCACTGCCGGAGGGGTTAGACACGACCACCGAGTAGCGCCCCGACTCGAACTGCGTCGTGCCCATGATCATCAGCGTGTCCGAAGTCGCGCCGGCGTACCGCCCGCCGTTGGCGATGTTCACGCCGTTCAATCGCCACTGATAGGTCGGCGCCGGGTCGCCCGAAGCCACGACCGATAATGTCACATTTTGACCTTCGTCGACGTAGGTCGTGATCGCTGGCTGAGTCGCGATCGACGGCGCCACCTGCGCCATCGCCACCCAGGCGGGCGCAACTGCCGCGACCGCCGACAACAAACTGGCTGCTCCAAACGCATGGAATGAACGCATAAGAGATGTTCCTTCGTGGGTTGGTCACAAACAGCCCAGCACTTAGATACGCCGCTGCCCAAGAGGACGCAGACGGACCAACACACGTTGGCAACATGGGCTGCTTGCGCTGTGAATCGACCGGACCAAAGTCTACAACACATTCACCGCTGGACCATTATGGGGCAAGAACCTCTCGAAAAAACGAAAATCGGACAGGACTCGCGCCCTGTCCGATTGGTATTTGTTTGAAACGCTTCGTGTCGGGACTAGCGCCCGTCCATCTGGATCATCATGCGCGCGCCGCCGACTTCGACGGGCTCGCGCTCTTCTCGTTTGGGCAGTTTTTCAATCTGCTTCTCGGTCAGGAGCGACTTGAGCCCGTCAAGGGATTTTTTTTCCAGTTCCCGCTTGGCCTTTCGAGCCTGCGAGATCGGCGTGTCCTTGTTGTCTTCGCCGAACGAGATCATCATCCCGCCAAAGCCCATGTTTGACCCGGATTCCTCGTCCTCCACGATCGCCTGCGCGAGTTTGTCGCAGGCGACGTCGTTCTCGCGCACGAACTGCTCCCGCGCCGCGGTGATGGCCTCGCGCTGCTTGGCGTCCAGGTCATCGAACTTCAGGGCGGCGTTGAAGGCCGCCTCGGTCCGCGACTCGCGGTACACCTGCGGAAAACTTTGCCGCTTCACCGCGAGTTGAAACTTCGGCCGCACGTCTTCAGACAGCAGCCCCTCCAGCGTGCGCGCGTACCGCTGGTTCACCTCCCGCACCTTCGTCCCGGCTTCCCGCACCTTCTTGGACGCTTCCTGGATCGCGTCCATGTCGATCGCGAACGAGCCGCCCGCGCCCGGCTTGGGGAACATGTCGCTCTGGCTCTCCATCACCTTGTTGCGCGCGTCCAGCGCGCGGTCAAGGTCCACCTCGTACAACTCGATCGTGTCCGTCAGCGGCTTGCGGGCGCTGTCGTTGAGTTCCAGGTCCTCCACGATGCGCACCAGGTCCACGGACTCCCCCGACAGCGAGCCCTTGCCGATCGATTTTTCCCGCCGCCGCGTGCGCTCGAACTTCGGCCAGGTCGAATCCTGCTCGGGCGTCAGGATCGACCGCAGATCGCTCAATAAGGTCTTTTCCAGTTCGTCGGCCCGCTTCTGGAACTTCTCTTCCACCGGCCCCATCTGCTCCATGACGCTGAAATCGCGCGAATCCTGGAACTCCTCGTTGATCTCGCGCATCTTGTCCCGGCGCTCCTTCGAGGCCTGCTCGAACTCCGCGGTGTACGACGCGACCAGCGACTTGGCCGCCTCGGTCTGCGCCTCGGTCAGCCTCAGGACCTTGGCGTGGCGCTTCAGGTCGCCGGTGCTCATCGCGGGGCGGTTGGCTTCCATCCCGCGGAAGAGACTGAGTTGGGCGCCGGCGGGCGCGCCCAGCGCCATCGCGATCCCGATCGACCCGGCGATGAATCGTGAGCGCCACCGCCGTGCGAGTGATAGTTTGGTCATCGTTTGGCTCCTCGTCGATCCCCGTCATCCCAGAATAACCGAAGGACGCCGGGTGGAGTGGATCCCGTCGGAAAGTTCGTAATTACCCAACACGTTCAAAGCTTCTACGGAGGGGGCATCGGCGGGAAACGCCCCGCGCTGCCGCGGTTACTTGAAGACGATCGCGGGCTCCAGCGCGACGACTCGGCGCAGGCTCAGGATGCTCCCCAGGCTCACGCACGCGAGCATCGCGGCCAGCGCGCCGACCAGGAGTTGCCAGGGAAACTCCGCCGTCAGTTCCGAGCCCGGGTAGCGAGACAAGAGCCCGAACGTCCCGGCGAGTCCGACCCCGATCCCATACCCGATGATCCCGGCGACGAATGCCTGCAGGAGGATCATCGCGATGAGGACCCGGGTTCGCGCGCCCATCGCCTTGAGCACGCCGAAGTTGCGGAGATTCTCCAGCGTGAACTGGTAGAGGATCGCGCCCGAGACGACCAGACCGACGATGAACCCCAGCAGGACGGTGATGCCGAAGTTGATGCCGATCCCGGTCTCGGTGATGATGAACTGGATGGTCTTTTGCTGCATCTTTTCGCGCGTAAACGCGCCCAGCCCGGTCTGCGCCTCGATCTCGCTCGCTACGGACTCGACGGTGCGTCCCGGGGCGGCCTTGACCAGGATGAACGTCAGCGCCTTGCGCCCCACGGGGACGAACTGCAGCGCGTTGTCATAGGTGGTGTAGACAATCACGTTGGAATCGAACCCCGATTTGGCGCGGCAGAAGCCGACGACCACCGCCCGCTGATCGTTCAGCCGGAGTGTGTCGCCGATCCTGGGATGACCGAGTTTCTCCCGGCCGGAATCCTCGAGCATCACCGCGTCGGGCGCGCGCAGGCTTTCGAGGCTGCCTTCCAGGATCTCGGGCGGTCGGCCGATCATCGTCGTTCGATCGATCCCCAGGAGTTGGACGGTCTGAAACTTGGAGTTGTCGAGTTCCACCATCGCCCGAGCGGCGAAGAGCGGCTGGGCCCAGGCCACCCCGTCGATGGAGCGCACCCTGAGCAGGTCGGTGTCGGACATGGGCCGGGCTTCGGAAACAAAGCGGGTGGCCTTGTCGGTCACCCACAGGTCCGCCTGCCCGACATTCTGAAGCACCCCGGTCGCGCGCGTGAGCAGCCCTAGAAAGATCGCGGCCTGCTGGGCAATCAGCAGCACCGCGAAGGACAACCCGAGCACCAGGGCCAGGTACTTCCCGCGATCACCAAGCAGCATCAGCAGCGCGATCCGCAGCATGGGAGACTAAACATAGTGCGCTCGCCCCTGATTCGCGGGGAGGCCGGGCGGGGCCAACGGAGTGGGACCGACGGGAGGACGGTGGGTTTGCATCCGCGCGCTGTTCTCGGTACGCTCGATGGATGAAGACACCTCTCTTATCCGTCCTGTACGTACTTGGCACGCTGCTGGTGCTGACGCTGGGCGTCGGCGGGTGTGCCAGCGATTCGACCGTCATCCTGGTCCGTCACGCCGAAAAGGGCCCGGGGGCGGACCCGAACCTCACGAGCGACGGGCAGCAACGGGCCCAGGCCCTGCGGGACGCCATTGACCGCTCGGGGGTCACGGCGATGTTCGTGACGGACACCAACCGGACCCAGCAGACCGCCGCGCCCACCGCGACCGCTCTGGGGATCACCCCGGTCGTGGTGCCCCTTGGCAACAGCGCACAGGCACACGCGGCGGACGTCGCCTCGCGGATCCGCGCGCGAGCCGCCGGGTCGCGGACGCTGGTCGTCGGGCACAGCAACACGGTGCCTCTGATCATCCAGGAACTGGGGATTTCCAACCCTCCGGCGGTGGCGGAGTCCGAGTTTGACCGGTTGTTCGTGGTCATGCGCCGCAAGAACTCATCGACGAGGCTCATCGAGGTGAAGTACGGCAACTAGCACGAGACGAGGCGCCGGGCGACCCGAATCTGGGCGAATCGACGTGCCGACGATGCATGTCGAGGCCGAGAAAAAACCCCGCGGCGGGCGCGGGGTTTGAGGGCATGGTTGCAGGGATCAACCGGGTTTACTTGAGCAGGTCGCGCAGGAACTGCTCCTGCACGTGGAACCACTCGTCGGTCATGCGGGCCCCGACGTAGCCGCCCAGGTGGAACTCCATGTTCGGATTCATCTTGACCCACTTGCGGAGTTGGGCGAGTTGGCGCTTGGCGATGTTGACCTGGGCGCCGCGCTCCTGACGATCCTGCACGGCCTGGGCGAGGCGGATCGCGGTGATGTACTTGATGACGACCTCGACGGCCTGCTTCTCGGCGCGATCCTGTTCGCGCATGAAGTTGTCAACGAAGTCGGAGACGTCCTTGGCGCCGATCTCGAACTCGGCGTTTGGACCGAGCATGACGCGGCCGAGTTCTTCGGGCGTGTTCGCGGTGCCGCGGGAGATGCCGTACTCGTAGGCGTCGTGGGAGTTGAGGGTCAGGATGCGGTTTTCACCGTTGATGACCTTGTCGCCGGAAAGGTTCTGGAACCAGGTGATCTCGCCGGTCTTGGGATCCTTGGTGACGGAGAGGGGCTCCATGATCTGCATGGCGCGCATGATCTTGGGATCGCGTCCGCCGAGGATGGAGGCCTTTTCCATCTGGATGAGGACGGCTTCGAGTTCCTCACCCTTGACGGCGATGAGGGGGCCGTACCAGCCGGTGCAGGCGCCGAGGCTGCCCTTGTCCATGAAATAGAACTCGTTGATGACCCAGGGGCTCATGGCGGCGGCGGAGATGCCTGACTCAAACCAGGCGACGGTTCGGAAGTTCTTCTTGTACTCGTTGTGGAAGAGGTCGTGGAACTTCTCGATCTCGAGGAGGTACCCACCGCCGGAGTTGACGCGGATGACCACCACGTCCACTTGCTCCTTCTTGAGCATCGGGATGGCCTTGCGGTAGGCCTCGGCGGAGATCTGCACGCCGACCATGTCGCCGCACTGCTCGCTCCACTGGCTCGGGGGCCCGAAGTTGAGGATGGCGATGCGGGTGACGCCGGGCTTCTTGGGGGTGACGACGGCGGAGTCGGTCTTGCCGGCGTCGGGCGCCGGGGCCGGGTTGGTGACGGAGTCCTTCTCGAGTTTGCTGTACTCGGCATCGGTGAAGATCTGAGTCTGCTCGATGTTGGCGATGGAATACTTGAACTGGACCCAGCCCTTGCCTTCGGCGACGACCGATCCGTCGAGGACCTTGCCGTTCTTGAGATGGAGTTTGTCGGCGAAGGCGTTGGAGACGGCGAGCATCGAAGTCGCCGCGACCACCGCCACGAGGAGGAATCGGAGAATCGCTCTGAGGTTCATCGTGTTTCTCACTTTTGCCGTGTTGGTACTCAAAAGGATCATGTCGGAAGAAAGCGGGGACGACTCGCGGGCGCCCGCCCCGGGGGAAGCACATCAGCGACGCTTGTCGAGCCGCTGCTGCTGCTTGATCTGGTCGATCTGGATGCGCAGGTCCTGCTCGTACTGAGGAGGATACGCGCGGATCTCGTAGGGGTTGATCGCTTCACCGTAGCGCTTCAGCAGGGCGAGGATGTCCTCCATGATGCCGATCTGCTGAGAGCGGGCGTTGGTGCGCTCCTGCCAGCCACCGGGCGCCTTGATTTCAACGCGGCCGAGGTCGCGGCGAAGGTCTCGGATCTTGAACTCGGCGTCGCGGACCCCCTTGCTCCAGGCGGAGAGGATGGTCTTGCTGGCGCCGGGGGTGAGGGTGTAGTTGCGGGCGCACCCGAGTTCGTCCATCAGTTCGGTGTCGGTGTCGGCGGTGCCGTTGGACATGCCGAGCTTCTTGGCCATATCGGCGCTCAGGGTGAGGATGTCGTTCCCGCGGCCGCGCATGAGGTCGGACATGGAATCGCGCCGGCCGTTGGTGAGCGACCCATCGTCCGACAGGAGGATCTCGCCGGAGGTATCTTCGTAGAACTTGGGCTTGCCGTCGGGGAACGAGACGGAGAGGACGTAGTCCATGCGGGACATGGCGCGGAGGATTTCCACGGGGTGCCCGCCCTTGATTGCCAGGCCCTCGGCGCGGCCCTCGCGGAGCGAGCGCTGCTTCTCGCGGACGACTTCGTCGCCGACGCCCTCGAAGAGGAGGTCGAGATAGCCGATGTTGCCGTGCTGCGCGTCGGAGGTGTAGTAGATCTCCTTGCCGACAAAGGGCAGGAAGGCGGATCCGCCGAGGGCTTTTTTCACCCAGAAGACCAGCCGCGGCTTGACCTTGAACTCCGGGTCGTGCTGGATCTGGTCGGTGATGACGACCTCGATGTTGCGGGCGAGTTCGAGGTGGTCATACGACCCTTCGTAGGCCTTCCACTCGTCTTCCTTCTGCCCCGCGTCGTTGACGAAGTCGCAGTTGACCTTGATGACGAGGATGTCGGGCTGGACTTTCTTGATGTCCTTGGCGACGTCCTTGATGGGGCTCAGGGACACGTCGCGCTTGAACTCGCCGGAGAGTTCCATGAGGTAGACCTTGGTCTTGCCCTCGCCGACGACGGTGACGTCCTTGTTGTCGGACTTTGTGGGGGGAGCGGAATCGGGCTTCTTCTCGACGGCGCTGACTTCGACGTTGCGCTGGATGTCGAGGATTTCAGACTTCTGATAGGTGCGAGGAGCGGACAAGCCGCTGGACATGATGATCAGGAAATCAACCGAGGTTTCGTCTTCCTTCTGGATCTTTCCTTCGACTTTTTGTCCTGATCGCAGGATCAGTACGTCGCGGGTGTCGGTCGAGACGGCGGGGGATTGCGGCGCCGGTTCGAGGCACATGGCGGGCGTCGCCGCACCAAGGCCGATTCCCGCCGCGATCGCCAACCCAGCCGTCCTGATTCGCCGATTGTTCATTCTGAATCTCCCATGTCTAGGGGTCCGACCGAAGCCGGACGTTCGATGCGATTGTCCCCGCAATCCCGGCAACGCAAGTCCGCCGATCTTTGAGTGATCTATGACAAGACTGCGTCAAAGAGTATAACGCAACCCGTATACAAAGATCGACTGGACGAGTAATTAGACGCTCGGATCGCCGGACAGTTCCCGCGCCAGGACAACGGCCTCGTCTTTTGACCTCACTCGCCCCTCTAACTGAGCGTCCAACACCCGATCAAGCACCGATCGGAAGAGGGGTCCTGGCGTCATACCCATCGCAATCAGATCGTCGCCGGTCACCCACGGGTCTGGCGTGAGGCCGGTGGGGGTGCGCGCCAGTTCGCGAACCCTTGCCACGATTGACTCTCCCGTGACGGGATCGAGCACGAGCGCCAGTCGCAGCGAGTCCTTGAACCAGCGTCGCGCGACGATGCGCTTTTGACCGGCGACCGGGCGCGAATCCCAGGCGTCCAGGAGCACTCCAAGCCCTTCCAAGCCGTCGGCCAGATCGTCGCGCTCATCGTTGCTCAGGCACAGCGCACGCCGGAGTCTGGCGACCAGGGAACCGCGTGCGGCGGCGGCGCGCGGTCCGAGTTCCCATGGGTTGTGATCGACCTGAAGTCGGCCGGAACGGATGCGATCGATGCACCACGCCGCGAGAACCGTCCCGTAGCGAAGCCGATGCCGCACGAACTCGCTGCGTACGGCTTCAAGTCCGGCGAGGATATCGAGCGCGCTCGTGCCCGGGGTGGAGCCGTCCGGCGGGTCGTCGAATACGGGGGCGTCCAGGCCGAGGGATTCGAGAATCGCAGCGGCGTGAGCGCGGCGGGGATGCTCCATCATTCGCCGGATCTCTTCCCCGATGCGTTCGCGGCTGACGCCCTTGAGTTGCATCGCGTGGCGCCGGATGGCGTCCGCGGTCGAGGGCTCGATCTCAAATCCGAGCCTGGCGGCGAAGCGCACGGCCCGCAGGGCCCGCAGGTGGTCCTCGGCCAACCGCTGATCCGGGTTCCCCACCGCGCGGATTCGCCGGGCGTGGAGGTCATCGATGCCACCCACCAGGTCGATGACATGCCCTGAGACGCGGTCGCGGACGTCGGCGCCATCTGGCTTGCCCAGCGGGTCCAGGAACAGGGCGTTGATGGTGAAATCACGGCGAGACGCGTCGGAGGTGGCGTCGCTGAACTCGATGGAATCCGGTCGCCGAAGGTCGGTGTAGGGTCCATCGGCGCGAAACGTAGCGACCTCGATCTGGCAGTCGTGGAGATGGACGAGCAGGACGCCGAAGGCGAGCCCCACGAGGTGTGTGCGCTCGAACATGGAGCGGATGGCGTCGGGTCGGGCGTCGGTGGCGACGTCGTAGTCGGTGGGGCGGAGGCCCAGGAGTTCGTCGCGGACGCATCCGCCGGCGAAGTACGCGACGAAGCCGGCGTCCCGAAGCCGCCTCACGACTTCGATCGCCGCCGTCCGTGCCCTGGCTGGATCAGCCGATCGGCCCATCGGGCACAGTGTAACTCTCTGGATCGGACGCATCGAGGGGCGCGGGGCGATTGGGAGGGAGGCTCGGGGGCGCCAGGCGGAGCGTGCCGGGTGGTTCTACTACACTGCAAGTCTCGACCGGTTCCCACGTTGAACGCCGAACCCGCCGCATGCCACCGCCGAGCGACATTTCGCTGCACACGCCCGTGCGGAGCCTGCCCGGCGTGCGAACGGCGAACGCCGACGCACTGGCGGCGCTGGGGGTTCACCAACTGGGACACCTGGCCGCGTATCTGCCGATGCGCCACGAGCTGCTGGAGGCGGAGACGACGATCAACCTGATCCGTCCGGATTCGATGATCACGGCGCGGGGCGAGGTGACGGCGACGCGCTCGATGCCGGGTCGCGGGGGGCGCAAGCCGAGATTTGAAGCCGTGCTGATGGACGATACCGGCCGGCTCGACCTGGTGTGGTTCAACGCGCCGTACATGCGGCGCACGATCCACCCGGGCATGCGGCTGCGCGTGCACGGCGAGGCCCGAGCATTCGGGCCCGGTGTGCAGGTGGCCAATCCCAAGTACACCATCCTGAACGATTCCGGGCCCGAGCCGGCCGCCGAGGGAGCGCGCGTGCGCCCCGTCTATCCGGCGAGCGAGAAGATCGGTTCGGCGGTGATCGAGCAGATCATCGCGGACGCCTTGCCGCTGGCGTTGCCCATGATCGACGACCACCTGTCCGAGGAGTACCGGCGCCGGCGGGAGTTGCCGGAACTGCGCGAGGCGTACCGGATGATCCATCGACCGGGCTCCGAGCCGGACGTGATCGCGGCGCGGCGGCGACTGGCGTACGACGAACTGCTGCTGCTGCAACTGGGGGTGCAGATGAAGCGTGTGCACCTGCGCACCGCGCTGCGGTCGCCGCCGCTGGCGGTCTCGCCAACGATCGACCGGCACATCCGCGCGCGATTCCCATTTGAGTTGACGCCGGATCAGAACAGCGTCATCCGGGACGTCGCGGACGACGTGGCCCGCGCTACGCCGAGCAATCGGCTGATCCAGGGGGATGTCGGATCGGGCAAGACGATCGTGGCGCTGTACGCGATGCTGCTGGCCGTGGCGTCCAAGCACCAGGCGGCGCTCATGGCGCCGACCGAACTGCTGGCCGAGCAGCACTTCTCGTCGATCAGCCGGATGCTGGAAGGGTCGAAGGTGCGGATGCGGCTGCTCACCGGGGCGCTGAGTGCGCGGGAACGGGCGTCGGCGCTGGACGAACTGGCGCGCGGGGAGATCGACATCGCCATCGGCACGCACTCGCTCATTTCCCCGGACGTGGCGTTCCACTCGCTGGCGGTCGCGATCATCGATGAGCAGCACCGATTCGGCGTGCACCAGCGGGCGTCGCTTCGGAGCAAGGGGGGCGCGGCGGACGGCGCGGATCAGGCTCCGGCCGGGGGACCGGCGGCACCGCTCACGCCGCACGTGCTGGTCATGACGGCGACGCCGATCCCCCGCACGCTGGCGCTCACGCTCTTTGGCGATCTGGATGTTTCGACGATCCGGTCGTTACCGCCGGGTCGCAAGCCGGTGCGGACGCGCGTCGTGCCGGCGAGCCGATCGGAGGATGTGTACCGGTTTCTCCGGCGGCGCGTTGAGGCGGGCGACCAGGCGTATGTCGTGGCGCCCGCGATCGATGCCGACAGGGGGGACAGGGCGACGGACCCGGGGGGCGTGGATGACCCGGAGAGCCGCGACGATCGGCCCGGCGTGCCCGCGGGTGGGGTGGGGGTGCGGAGCATCGAATCGCTGTCGGCGCGGCTGCGCGGCCCGGGCGGGGCGCTGGAGGGCGTGCCGGTCGCGGCGATGCACGGACGGCTGTCCGAGCCCGAGCGCGACTCGGTGATGAGCGCGTTCCGCGCCGGGGCGACGCGCGTGCTGATCGCGACGACCGTGATCGAAGTCGGCGTCGATGTGCCGGGAGCCAACATCATGATCGTCGAGCACGCCGAACGGTTCGGGCTGTCGCAACTGCACCAACTTCGCGGGCGCGTGGGGCGTGGGCGACGGCAGTCGGTGTGCATCCTCATGGGGGACCCGGTGACGGAGGAGGCGTCGCGGAGGCTGGACGTGATGCGCCGGGTGAGCGACGGGTTTGTGCTCGCCGAGCGGGATTTCGAGATCCGCGGCCCGGGCGAAGTCCTGGGAGCGCGGCAATCGGGCCTCGCGCCGTTCAAGGTCGCCGACCTGATGCGGGACCGCGATCTGCTCCGCCTGGCGACGCGCGACGCGCAGGAGTGGATCGCGCGATCCCCGACGCTGTCGGGCGCGGACGAAGCGCTGGTGCGGCGGCGATTGCTCAAAGCGCACGGGCCGTGGATCGGGATCGCGGACGTTGGATGAGTTACTGCGCGGGCTTGTCGCTGCTGATGCGGGAGCGGCCGATCTGCGTGACCAGCCGGGTGATGACCTCGGGCTGCCACCCGACGACGAAGGCCAGGAGCGACGCGGTGCCGGCGAGGCGCAGGTACTGCTCGGGGGTCGTGGACGCGAAGGGGTTTTCCATCGCCAGCAGGGTGCCGGAGATGAGGAAGAGGTAGATGAAGAAGCCCCACATGACGGCGGAGATCGCGGGGCGGAGAGAAAGTGTGTCCGCGGGGTGATCGCGGGACGGTGAGTGCGGGCCGGCGGCGAGGTCGTGATCGTCCGCGTGGGGGTGAGTTGGCGGCGTGTGGGACGCGACGCCGTTGGTCGTGGCGTAATAGCCGAGGCACCCGATGAGCGACGCGAGGCAGCACAGGAGCACGAGGTTGGTCGGGGTGTAGGCGAAGCAGACGACGGTAAGGGCGTAGATCGCGTCGAGAGGGCCATTGATCTGAAACGCGTCCGGTGGCGTGGTGCTTGACCCGACGGCGAGCAGGCCGCTTCGGAAGGGAAGACTGGGCACGGACAGGCCGACGGTAAACATGGCGATCCAGAGCGCGGTGACCACCATTCCGCCGAGTGCCGCCCCGACGACCTTGGGGCCGCCGACGGGCTGGCTCCACCGTGCGAGGCGGCCCGCGTGATGCTCGCGGGTAATGACGATTTCGCGCGGCTTGACGGTGGAAGGCGTCTCTTTGGGCTCAACGTGGATCGTGGTCATGGCCTCACCCTCGCTGCTGGGGGACGTTGCGTGCGGAATGCGTCACTGTCTGCCATGCTACCAAAACACGCCGAAAAACTCCGAAAAGCCGCCTTCTGGAGTGGGAAAAAGGCGGGACGTTCCACCTGTTCGAGCGGGAATGAGAGGATGAGACGCGCAAATGTCGCGCACTGGAACTGAATGAGCCGACGCGGTACCGTGGAACATGTCCCGCACCCCGAATCTCGCCGCGATTGTCCGCCAGAATGCGTTTGCCTCACGTTATTTGGGTGTGGATTTCGTGCCGGTGTACCGATCCGCGAAATCGGGTCTTGAGGTGATTTCCGAGGACGCCGCCGCGGCGAGCGCTCCGGAAGCGCCATCCGTGCCGAAGCAGGCAGAAGTTGTGAGTGTGGCGGAGCGCGCGGACGCGACGGCGGCGCGCGCAGCGGGCGTGCCTGGCGCCGCCGGCTCCCCCGCGGCTCACTGGAACGAGGCGCAGATCGCGAACTGGGAACTTCTGGAGGTGATCAGGAAGCGGTACGAAGAGGATGCGCCGCACCAGCACTTCGTGACGGATCATCACTGCATCGTGTTCGGCGACGGCGATCCGTGCGCGCGGCTGATGTTCGTGGGGGAGGCGCCCGGCGCGGAGGAAGACCGGATCGGGAAACCGTTCGTGGGGCGCGCGGGCGAACTGCTGAACAAGATGATCACGGCGATGGGTCTCTCACGGGAACAGGTGTACATCACGAACGTGCTCAAGACGCGGCCGCCGAACAATGCGACGCCGACGCTTGATGAAGCGAGATTGTGCGCGCCGTACCTGTTTGATCAGATTGGGGTGATCCGGCCGGGGGTGATCGTGACGCTGGGGCTTCCGGCGACACGCTTGCTGCTGGGGACGGATCAGTCGATGGGCGCGCTGCGCGGGAAGTGGGCGACGTTCTCGCACGGTGCGGTGACGGTGCCGGTGATGCCGACGTATCACCCGGCGTTTCTGCTGCGGTCGTACACGAAGGAAAACCGCGAGAAGGTGTGGTCGGATCTGCAAAGGGCGATGGAGCGATTGGGAATAGAGCGCGCGTAAAGAGCCAATGGAGAGCGGCGAGATCAGGTGGACGAAAGCACCTGATCTCGGTGCGTGTCATGGGAGGTGGAGGCATGGAAAAAAAATGAATCATGCCGGAACAAGGCGGCATCCGATGCGGAGAGCAAGATGTAAGACCCGGCGTCCAATCGTGATCCCATTGTGACGGGATCAGAGCCCATGTTTCCCGCCGCGTCGAAGCGACATCACTCTCGTTGTTGACCCCCACGAGACCCGGCGCTTGGCCTTTGTGCCTTGCGCTGGGTTTTTTCTTGTGTCAGGGCGGCGCGCGGCGAACTCGCTCCGGATGCTTTCGGTCCATCGTGAGGCCCCCCGGTCGCGGGAGAAATCGGATGAAATGAGGGCTCACTTGGCGGGCCGGGCGTCGCGGAACTCCAGCGCTGTGTCCGCGGGGAGTTTCTCGATCTTCGTGACGAAGTAGCGTCTTCGGGGCTTGTAGAAGTCCTCGAAGGTCATCTGGACGACGTCGCCCACCTGGAGTCCTTCAAGGAGTGATTTGTCCTTGAGGGGGAACGGCATGGTCATGGCGCCCATGCCGACGACCTTGCCGGTGGAATCGGCGAAGGTATCGATGGCTTCGTGGTGGACACGGAACTCGCTGGCGGGCTTGGCGGGATCGGGCAACTCGACGATCTGGCCACGGACGACGTAGACGGCGTCGGGGGTCGCGCCGGCCGCGGGGTCGGCGCCCGGGGTGACTGTCTTGGCCGGCGTCTGAGGCGTGCTGGACCCGCTGAGGGGCGCGGAGTCGCCGGTCTTGCAATCGCACGAAGCGACGAAGGCGAGTGCACCGAGCAAGATCGCGGTGGCTGCCCACGGCGCGCGTCGAACCGTCTGCGTGGCTGGGAACGGCATCAAGCGGCCTCGACCTTGAGGAATCGCTCGACGGACTTCATATCGCGCCCGAGTTCGAGCGAGTAGGTGAACTTCCACGTGGAGCCCGCGCGGACGGTCGCGATCTTGCCGACCTGCTGGCGCTTGTACCAATCGCGGTTGCCGCGGTTGTAGACGACCATGTTGCGGCGTCGCATCATTTGAGAACGGCGGAGGCGGCGCTGGATGGCCGGATCTTTGCGCATGAGGCGCATGACGGTCTGAGCATCATCGGGGGTGAGGGGCTCCTTGACGATGGTGCACGTCACGGTCTGGCCGGGCTTGAGTGATTCGATCATGGTCGATATCCGTTTGGTGAAAGTTGAGCGGGAAGTATAGACGGGGTGCGCGCGCCGGTGAAGGCAATCGGCGTGAAGCAGAGTCATGACACCAAACGGGGGGCGGCGGCGACGGGTATCAGCGGCGGCGCCTGAAGGCGAGGGCGGCGGCGGGGCCTAGGAGGATCGCCGATGCGGGGGCGGGAACTTCGGTGACGACGAAGTTCATGATGTAGTCGGTATAGTCGCCGGTCTGCTGGACCCAGAAGGTGTATGTACCCGCGGAAAGCGGCGGGGTGAACCCGCGTCCGTTGCCGCCCATGGTGGGGAGCAGATCGACGCCGACGGTGGAGGGGCCGAAGATCACCCACCCGAGCAGGTCGCCGGGCGTGGCCTGATCGGGGTCGATGGGGAAGATGGGTCCTTCTTCGATGCCCATGAAGGCGCCGAAGTCGGTGGAGATGTAATCGAGATGGACGATCTGGGAGAGTTGCAGTCCGGCGGGGATCGTGAGGCTGAAGTAGTCGCGGTCGATGTTTCCCTGGCCGTCGTCGCCGAAGATCACGCCGACGAGTTGATTGTCGCCCGCGGCGAGATTGAATGCGGTGGGGTTGAAACGGTCGTTGGAGATATCGCCGGCGAACCCTTCGTCGTAGAAGATGTCGGCGAAGGCGGGCGCGACCAAGGCGGGGGAAAGGATGGCCGCGGCTGGGGCCAGAGCGGCGAGCCTCGCGAGGACAGATCGGGATGAAGGCATGAGAATCTCCGAGTTACCGGTCCCGCGTTGCCGGCGAGGCCGGGTGATGAGGCACCGGGGACTGTACAAGAGAAACGCCGGTGAGGCAACGGGTGTTGCGTGAAGACGGAAAAAAGGTGCGTCGGCGATGGGGAACGACGCAAAACTGGACGTCGGCGTCGCCGAGCCGATCGCCCGCACTGGGCGCGAGTGGCGGCGATCGACCGGTTGCATCAGAGAGTGGTGAGAAGAGAGGGGCGGGAGGGCGAGAGTCACTTGGGCGCGCCGGCGGCCGGAGCATCCGGTGCGGGGGCGGGCTTGAGGGCCGCGCCATCCCAGGGGCAGAACTTCCAGGCGCCGTTGAGTGACTCGGCGCAGGTGGGGCAGACCTTCTCGGGCATGAGCGAGCCCAGGGGGAGTCGGAACTTCACGGCGCGCTCGTTCACCTTCACCTGGAGCATTCCATCGGAGCGAGGATCGACGACGGGCGAGCCGTCCTCGTGCTTGCCCGGGAAATAAAAGACGTGCATACTGCGGCCCATCTCCCCGGCGCTGGCGGCGAGGAGCGGCTTCATCTGATTGAACATGGCGCGGGTGGTGGCGTTGATTTTTGAGTTGTCCAGCGGCGAGTGGACGGTCCCCTTGGGATCGACCAGGGTGAGGGCGTCGCGGAGGGCGGACTCGGCGACGAAACTGGGCCCGCCGTCGGCGTCCATGGTCCCGTCCACCACCATCACGATGGTGTAGTTCGAGAGCGAATCGACGAGGCCGTCGATCATCTCCGGGGTGATGCCCTGCTCCTGCGCGAGGCTGGCGCGCCAGAACTCGTGTGGGATCCACCAGACGAAGCCGAGGGAATCCTTGCCGGGGAGGTCTTTTTGCGTCTCGGCGGTAATCTTGTCGGGGTCGATGTGGTGGTCGGTCGCGGGGTGGTTCGCGGCCTTTGCTGGAGCCGGGGCCTCTGGTTGGGGGCGGTGTGGAGAGGGATCGAGGACGGCGGAGGAGGCCGCGATGCAGGAGATGAACAGGACCGATAGCGCGGCGGCGGTGAGTGGACGTTTCATGGTGTTGTGATCCTCTCCAGATGGTCACGCCCGCGCGTGCCGGAAGTGAGATGGGCCGATTCCATCGCGGCGAGCACTTATTTCATTTCGGTCCGGACGATCTTTTCGATGCTCCCGCCTCCGCGGCCGCCGGTCCCGCGTTCGATGTAGAGTTCATCGCACTCGGTGAGGAAGAGGCCGTGGTCGACGACGCCGGGGACGGAGTCGAGCAGGCGGGCGAGTTCCTCGACGTTCTGGTCCTCGATGGTGACGTCGATGACGAGGTTGCCGTTGTCGGTGAGGAAGAGTTGGCCGTCGCTGGTGCGTCGGACGACGCCGCTGAATCCGAGGGAGCGCAGGTGCTCGCGGATGGAAGCGAGGCCGAAGGCGATGACGCAGATGGGGAGGGTGCTCTTGCTGCCGAGGCGCTCGACGAGTTTGGCCTCGCTGACCATGTAGACGCGTTTGTCGGAGGCGTGCGCGACGATGCGTTCGCGGGTGATGGCGCCGCCCGCGCCCTTGAGCATGCGGAGATGACCGTCGACCTCGTCGGCGCCGTCGAAGAGGATGTCCACGCGCTCGATCATGGCAAAGTCGGCGAGCGTGAGTCGCTGGCTGCGAGCGAGCGTCTCGGTGGCGTGGCTGGTGGGGACGCACTGGACGTCGAGACCCTCGTCGTGGACGCGCTGTGCGAGGGCGAGGATGCCGCGGGAGGCGGTGCGTCCGGTTCCGAGTCCGACGATCATGCCGGAGCGGACCTGCGCGACGACAGCCTCGGCGAGCGGATCGGCAGTTTTGGGCTCATTCAAAGCGGATCCCCTGTGCAAGCTCGAACCTCCCACCATAGTTGACGGTGCAAGTCTGACGGCGCATGTACGCCTTCCAAGAATCAGACCCGGATTCCCGCCCGCCCCCGGTGTCCTTTTCGCCCCCGAACGCGCCGCCGATCTCGGCCCCGCTGGTGGCGAGGTTGACGTAGGCCAGCCCGCAGTCGCTGCCGGAGGGAGAAAGGAAGCGTTCGGCCGATCGTAGCCCCTCGGTGAAGATCGCGGAACTGAGGCCCTGGTCCACGGCGTTGTGAAGGGCGATCGCCTCGTCGAGCGAGTTGTAGGTGAAGACATAGAGGATGGGGGCGAAGGTCTCGTCGCGCGCGATGGGCAGGGCGTTTCCCTTCGGGGCACGGATGATCGTGGGCTCGACGAAGTGCCCGGGGAGGGTCTTGCCCATTCGGTTGACCACAGACGCTCGCCCGCCGCCGACAAGTACGTGCCCACCCTGAGACTTGGCGGCGGCGACGGCGTGCAGGAACCCCTCGAGGGCGCGCTCGTTCAGGAGCGGGCCCACGAGGGTCCCTTCTTCCATCGGATCGCCGAGGCGGACGGACTGGTAAGCGGTGACGAGGCGCGCGAGAAAGGCGTCGGCGATGTTCTGGTGGATGATGAGCCGGCGCGTGGATGTGCAGCGCTGCCCGCAGGTACCGACGGCGGCGAAGAGGATGCCGCGGAGCGCGAGTTCCTGGTCGGCGTCCTCGTGGACGATGACGGCGTTGTTGCCTCCCAGTTCGAGGAGGCATCGGCCAAGCCGGGCGGCGACGACCTGCCCGACGCGGCGGCCCATGCGGCAGGAGCCGGTGGCGGAGATGAGGGGGACGCGTTTGTCGGCGATGAATCGCTCGCCGATGACGTCGTCGGGCCCGAGGATGAGGCGGAAGACGCCGGGGTAGCCCATCGCGGAGGCGACGGAGTCGGCGATGCGGTTGGTGGCGAGGGAGGTGAGCGGGGTGAGGAGGCTGGGCTTCCAGATGGTGACGTCGCCGCAGATAGCGGCGAGCATGGCGTTCCATGCCCAGACGGCGTTGGGGAAGTTGAACGCGCTGATGACGCCGACGGGGCCCAGGGGGTGCCACTGCTCCATCATGCGGTGGTGGGCTCGCTCGCTGGGGATGGTGAGGCCGGGGAGTTGACGGGAGAGTCCGACAGCGAAGTCGGCGATGTCGATGGTCTCCTGGACCTCGCCGAGTCCTTCGGCGCGGATCTTGCCCATTTCAAGTGAGATGAGTTCGCCCAGGGCCTGCTTGTGTGTTCTGAACTCCTCGCCGATGGCGCGGACGACCTGTCCGCGAACGGGTGCGGGGACGTCGCGCCAGGCGGCGAAAGTTTTTACAGCGCCATCGAGTTCGGATTCGAAGGAAGCGGCATCGTTCATGCGCACGGCGCCGAGGAGTTCACCGGTGGCGGGGTTTCGGCTGAGGGCGATACCGGCGTGGGAAGACCCAAGGGCGTCCACGGGGACGAAGCGGGGGTCAGCGGTGACGCCCAGCGAATGCAGTTGCGAGTGAGCCATGCGGAGAGAGTGTATGCCCCGGCGGGGTTGCATCTCGACGGATGAAGCCGATAGACTGGTTGAGCGATGCACACCGATGAGCCAATGGCCTCCGGGGGAGGCCGATCATTACAGACGCGGGCGCCCGCGCGGCCGCTTTGGACGAGAGGCGGACGGGTGCTTCGCTATGCCGGGGCGGTCGCGTTGCTGACAGGGGCGTACGTGGCCGCCGGGTGGGTGTCGCTGGTGGCGACGTACTTCGGGGGAGTGGGATCGCCGATCTGGCTCCCGGCGGGGCTGTCGCTGGCGTCGGTGTTGCTGTGTGGCGTTCGTTTCTGGCCGATGGTCTTCCTGGGGAACGTGCTGCTGCTGACGGTGGTGACGAGTCCGGGGAGCGACTGGGTGACGGCGGCCTTCATCGGCGCGGGGAACTCGCTGGAAGCGGTCGCGGCGTGGGTGCTGATGACGCGGGTGTTTCCGGTGGACCGGTCGCTGCCACGCGTGCGGGACGTGGTGAGGCTGGTATCGATCGGCGCGCTGCTGACACCGATGTTGAGCGTGGCGGGATGGCTGGCGGCGCGGACGGCGGGCGGGACGCTGGGCGCGGAGGACGTCTGGCGCGACGCGGTGTTCTGGTGGTCGGGGAACATGACCGGTTGCGTGCTGGGGGCGCCGCTGGTGCTGGGGCTGCTGGGCTTTCGCCGACGGATGATCACGGGGCGTCGGGCGCTCGAAGCGGTCGCGTTCGCGGCGTGCATCGTGGCGGTGCAACTCGTGAGTTTCGCCGATGCCTCGGAGGGGTGGATCCACTCGTTCCCGTTCGCGTTCATCATGTTCCCGCCGATGATCTGGGCGGCGATCCGGTTCAGCGTTCGCGGCGTGTCGATCGCGTGCTTCGCGTTTGCGCTGATGACGGTGGTGGGGACGCTGCGGGACGTGGGGCCGTTCGTGGGCGGCGCGAGGTCGGTGAGCGAGTCGCTGATCGCGGCGTCGATCTTCATTTTCTTTCTTTCGTCCACGTCGCTGACGCTGAGCGCGGCGATGAATGAGCGGGAACTCGCGGCGCGGGCGCAGCTCGACGCCGAGCGGAAGTATCACCAGTTGGTCGAGCAGGCGTCGGACGGGATCTACCTGACTGATCCGGGGGGCGGGTTCATCGAGGCCAACCGGCGGGCGCTGGAGATGCTCGGGTACTCGCTCGATGAGTTGCGCCGGCGGACGGTGGCGGACCTGCAGGTGGCGGACCCGGCCGAGGGGCAGACGACGGGCCGGGGGGCGCTGCACACGGGGATGCACCTCTTGACGGAGCGGCGCTGGCGGCGGAAGGACGAGTCGGTGATCCCGGTCGAGGTAAGCGAGAAGAAACTGCATGACGGGCGGTACCTGGGGATCGTCCGCGACATTACACAGCGCAAGCGGGCCGAGGCCCAGCGCACGACGATGATGCGGGAACTCGACCATCGGGTGAAGAACAATCTGGCGGTGGTGCTGTCGATCGCGGACCAGACGGCGAGGCGGTGCGACAGCCTTGGGGAGTTTTCGGAGCGGTTCATCGGGCGGATCATGTCGCTGGCGAACGTGCACGGCATGCTGGCGCGGTCGCACTGGCAGGGTGTGGACGTGGAGGCGATCGTGCTGCGGACGCTCCAGCCGCACGTGGGCGAGGACCGGCACCGGCTGCGGACGTCGGGCCCGAGGATCACGCTGCCGGCGCGCGGGGTGGGTCCCTTGGGCATGACGCTGCACGAGTTGGCGACGAACGCGGCCAAGTACGGCTCGCTCTCCACGCCGACGGGGATCGTGGAGGTGGAGTGGAAGATCGGGGTGGACACCAAGGGACAGCGGCGACTGCGGCTGCGCTGGGTGGAGTCGGGCGGGCCGACGGTCGGCATGCCGGCGGCGGAAGGATTTGGAACGAGGCTGATCCGCGCGGGGCTGGCGCACGAGATCGGGGCAACGGTCGAACTGGCGTTCGATCCGTCGGGCGCGCGGTGCGACATCGACATCCCAATCAGAGAAGAGAGCGACGCGGCGGCACCGACGGAGTAAGTCGGATCGCGCGGCGCGCCGGGGGGCGAGAGAGAAAAAATCGCGCGCAATCGGGCGCTCGAAGTGGTCCGGCGCGGCAGCGGTTCTATCTTTATTGCATCGGCGCACGGCCGGTGGGCCTTGCACGAACCGACTGCTGGGCGAAGACGAGGGCGCGGACGCGCCCCCCTGCCGCCCCAGCCTCGCACTGCTTTCGCCGGCGCTTCATTCTGATTTCACCTTCGCGCCGGCCATGGTGGTCCTCCCCGACATGGCGACCCTCTCCTCTTCGACGAAGAACGCGTTCCTGCACGGCAAGTGGTCCAGCGACGACTCCGCGCGCCTCTACGGGCTGGCGGACTGGGGGAAGGGGTACTTCGGCGTGAACGACGTCGGGCACCTGACGGTGATGCCGGGGAAGGATCCGGGCAGGCAGATCGATCTGTATGAAGTGATCGCGGGGCTCCGCGAGCGCGACATCCACACGCCGGTGCTTGTGCGGTTCAGCGGGATCCTGTCGCATCGCCTGCACGAGATCCGGGCCGCGTTCGACAAGGCGATCGCCGACCACGACTACAAGGGGCAGTACTCGTGCGTGTACCCGATCAAGGTGAATCAGCAGCGGCACGTGTGCGAAGAGGTGCGCAACCTGGGGGCGAAACTCAACTTCGGGCTGGAGGCGGGGTCGAAGCCCGAGCTGCTGGCGGTGCTGGGGCTGACCGACGGGCTGGACCAGATGCCGATCGTGTGCAACGGGTTCAAGGACGACGAGTTCATCGAGATGGTGGTCCTGGCGACGAAACTGGGGCGGAACATCATCCCGGTCGTGGAGAAGTACAGCGAACTGGAGTTGATCGCCAAGCACGCGCAGAAGTACAACGTGCGTCCGCGGATCGGGATCCGGGTAAAACTGTCGTCGCGCGGGGCGGGGCGGTGGGAATCGTCGGCCGGGGTGCGCTCGAAGTTCGGGCTGTTCGTCTCCGAGGTGCTCGAGGCGGTCGAGTTCCTCAAGGCCAAGGGGATGCTCGACTGCCTGCAGATGCTGCATTGCCACGTGGGGAGCCAGCTCTACGACATCCGGTACATGAAGAACGCGGTGAACGAGCTGGCGCACGTGTACGCGGAGCTGCGCCGGCTGGGGGCCGGGATGAACACGATCGACATCGGCGGGGGGATGGGGGTGGACTACGACGGCTCGCAGTCGGCGTGGGACTCGTCGATCAACTACAGCGTGGAGGAGTACGCGGCGGACGTGGTGTACCGCATCAAGACGGTGTGCGACGACGCCGGGTGCCCGCACCCGACGATCTTCAGCGAGTCGGGGCGGGCGATGGTGGCGTACCACAGCGTGCTGGTGGTGGACGTGCTGGGGATGAGCAAGTTCTCGGCGTCGCCGGGGATCGATTCGATCAAGTCGCAGATGGAGGCGGAGAGCGAGCCGCCGCAGCCGGTGCGGGACCTGATCGACGCGTACGAGCGGCTGGGGGACCGCAACATCGTGGAGGTGTACCACGACGCGGTGCAGGCGCGGGACGAGGCGATGAGCCTGTTCTCGCTGGGGTACATGTCGCTGCCGATGCGGGCCGCCAGCGAGCGCCTCTTCTGGGCGCTGGCGCAGCGCATCGTCGAGAAGGTGAGCCGGAAGGGGGAGGTGCCCGAGGAGTTCGAGTCGCTCCCGGAACTGCTGAGCGACATCTACTTCTGCAACTTCTCGCTCTTTCAATCGATGCCGGACTCCTGGGCGATCGACCAACTCTTCCCGATCTGCCCGATCCACCGGCTCAATGAAGAGCCGACGCGCCGGGCGATCCTGGCCGACATCACCTGCGACTCCGACGGCAAGATCGACCACTTCGTGGACAAGCGCGTCGAGAAGAAGACGCTGGAACTGCACGAACTGCGCGAAGCCCCGCCGCCGCAGGGCATGCTCCCGTTTCCTCCGGCCCTCCCCCCCCCCTCCCCGGCCAACGGGCATGCGGAGCATGGCACGGGCGGCGCGGGCGCGGCAGCGCCCGGCGCGATGGGGAGCGGAACCCACGGGGGATCTCCCGATGCCCCGGCGCCATCATCGACGCCGATCGTCGCGTCCACGGGCGGGTACGAGCAGTATTTCCTGGGCGTCTTCCTGCTGGGCGCGTACCAGGAAATCCTGGGCGATCTCCACAACCTGCTGGGGGACACGCACGCCGTGCACGTGAGCGTGGACGAGTCCGGCGAGTGGTACATCGAGGAAGTGATCGAGGGGGACACGGTGAAGGAAGTGCTGGGGTACGTGCAGTTCGACGCCGACGACATGCAGCGTGCGATGCGCAAGAGCATCGAGAGCGCGGTGCGGGCCAAGCGGCTGACGGTGCCGGAAGGGCAGAGCCTGCTGAACTTTTATGAGGCGGGGCTGGGTGGGTATACGTATCTGGAAGAGTAGGGAGTAGGGAATGGGCAATAGGCAGTCGTAGAAGTTAGTAGAGGCACGCGGATCGTTCCGCGTGCCTCTTTGCATCTTCGATTCTTGATTCCCGAATCCCGATTGTGTTCGAGATGCGTATAAGTCACTGTTATTCTCTCACGGCACAGAGGTGGTTGTGGTGGCGTGGGGGGAGAAAGGGGATGCGTGGCGGACGAGAACGATGATGACGTGCAAGACGACCCGCCGCGCGGAGTGATGGGCACGTGGTCGTGGGCGAAATCCACTCGTGCCGGGGCGTGCTTGGGGGCAGTCTTCGGAATCGCGAGCGGGCTGCCGCTGTCGCTCCTGTCGATACGTCTTGATGACCGGGCAGGTGGCCTCGAACGGAAGCGCCGTGCCGACGGTGCCACCGATCGTGGCTCTTGCACGATCGGTGTCTTCGTTCACCACCTTCGCACCGCCAAAGACGCCGATCGCTCAAAAGCAGCGATCGGTGGCACTCCCCCCCT
>JBFWWU010000029.1:0-38610 GCA_050246015.1 Phycisphaerales bacterium | reverse complement strand
TGTCGTATTGGAACTTCGTGGATTCGAAGAAGCTGATCGTGATCATGGGGGTGCTGATCGTGGTGCTGGTCGCGTGCGGGGGCGTGCTGATGTATAGGCGGCGCAAGACGCACGAACGGGAATCGTCGCTGGCGTCGCCGGGGACGGTGATGGAGGAACTGCGTCGGCTGCGGAAGCAAGGGGTTCTGAGCGAGCGGGAATACGAGGCGAGCCGGCGTGCGGCGGCGATGCGGCTTGCGGGGGGGGCGGGGGGGACGAAGGGTGGGGCGGGGGGGACGAAGGGGGGGGCGGGAGGGACGAAGGGGGGGGCGGGGGCGGGAGCGTTGGCGCGGGCCGCCGCGACGGCCCCGGCGCAACGTCAGGGGAAGCCGGGAGAGAGCCGGGTAGCCAAGCCGGGATTGGATCTGACGGGGGCCCCGCTGCCGAAGTCGGGCGAGCACGGCGGGCGAGGGAGCGAATAAGCCCGACTCGGCGGGCCGAAGGGCATCAGCGGGGTGTGACCATCTGTTTTTCTGAGCCGGACCGCGCCAGCGGTGGGTGGGAGCGCTCGGCGGCTCGGCGCAATTGAATGATGTCGTGGCCATGAGACCACGCACGCCTTCCCCCCCCCCTCCCCTCCCCTCCCTCCCCGCCGGCTCGCGCCGGGCGGCTCAGATGAAAATAGCATGGTCACGCCCCGTCAGGCGTTCGCAACCGGAGAGCGACTGATACGGTTATGAATCCACAGGGGGCGTGATCGGCGAACTCGCAAGGTGTCGATCGATGAGACGATCCAGAAAAAAGATCGGGCAGGTGGCGCTGGGGGTGGCGGCGGTGGGCGTACTGCTGGCGTTGTTTGCGACGCTGGCCTACTCGATGCTCGCGCCGCCGAAGCACACGTACAGCCAGGCGTCGCCGGATGCGGTTCTGGACTCGGCGATCCAGATGGTGAAGAACGGGGAGGCGCGGCTGCTGACGAAGTTGGTTTATGCGGACACGCCGGAGATGCGGCAGTCGCTCAACCGGCTCGGTCTGCTGCTCCAGAACATGCAGGGCTTGGCGAGCGAGATTCAGAAGAAGTTTCCACAGGAGATCGAGGAGTTCCGCGCCAAGACGGAGAGGGAACTGGCGGAGGGGAAGACGCCGGCGTTGCTGTCGGTGCTGGGGGGTCTGGCGGGCGGCAGCGGCGGCCGGGGGGGCGGCATCGACATCGGCGTACCCAGCAATGACGGCGACCGATCCAAAGCGGAATCGGCGATCAAGGAGTTTGTCGCGCGACAGTTCTCCGACCCGTTCGGCTGGCTGGAGCAGAACGCCAAGCGGCTTTCGACGCTGACAGTGACGGACGATCAGGCGACGATCACGCTGGACGGGCAGCCGGTGGGAGGCATCGGTATCCCGCTGCAGCTTGCGGAGGACGGGAACTGGTACATCAAGTTGCCGACGCAGATGCCGCCGCTGTCTGATGTGCTACCGAAGGCCAAGCCGCAGTGGGCGATGTTCAACTCGCTGATTCAACTGCTGGACAACACGGTGGTGGAGTTGACAAGCGACGTGCGGATGGGGAACCTGCGGAACCTGAACTCGATCGGGGTGAAGGCGCAGGAGAAAGTGGTGTTTCCCGGGGCGCTGTGGTTCGCGGCGTATTCGGCGGACCTGGATGCCCGCAAGCGCGTCGATCGGTACATGCGGTTGTACCGCGAGCGGCAGAAGCAGTGGGTGAAATCGCGGGAAGCGGCGGAGACCGACGGCGTGAAGGGTGTCTCGGCGAAACTGGCGAGCGCGCTATCGAAGATCGCGGCGGAGGAACTCTCGCCGCTGGTGCGTGCGCGCCGGGCGCCGCCTGTGAAGGACATGTCGGACGCGGACTTTGAGAGCCTGGTATCGGCCTGGGTGAAGAAACGGGGGCTGGGAGTGGATCTCGCGGGCCCGCTGGCGGGGGAAGCGATCGACCAGGCGGTGATTCGGTGGGAAGAGGGGGGCGGGAAGCCGGCGGGGCGGAAATGAACGCGCCGCCCGCGGTGGTGTCTGGCGGGTCGTGCACGACGGCTTAGAGCGCGGCGCGGAGGCGAGCGGCGAGGTCGGCGGCACGATCGGTCTGATGCCCGCACTGCAGAAACTCCCTGGGCTGCACCCAGACGGGCGCGGCGGGGTCGGGATCGGTCGGAGCGGTGTACCGCGGCACCACGTGCCAATGCACGTGGGCCATGACGTTGCCGAGACATTCGTAGTTGATGCGGCGCGGCAGGCAGACGTGACGGACGGCCTGCGCCACGCGGGCGACGTCGTCGAAGAGCCGGGCCTGCCGCGCGACCGGGAGCGACCAGAGGTGCTCGGCGTGTTCCTTGAGGAGCAGGACACACCAGCCGGCAAGACACTGATGCTCGTGGAGGACCGCGACGGATTCGGCGAGTTCGGCGACGAAGAGATGATTGCCAGCGAAGCCGGAGGCGCGTCCCGCGGCGAGGGTGGTGCACGCACCGCAAAGCGACGCCGTGATGTCGGCTTCGTGCGGCACGGGTCAGTTCCGCGGCGTCATGCGCTGACGGATCAGGTCGGCGAGGCGGGCCGAGAGATCGCGGTCCTCGGCAAAGGTGACGTCGTAGGAGGGAACCAGGTCGCGGGCCGCGAGTTCGGGGTCGTAGGCGTAGTGGTTGAGGCGGATCGAGGTGCTATCCACCTGCCAGTTCGGGCGGTTCACGCGCTGGAAATACGCCCGCACGGACATGGTGGTCGGTTGGGGGGTGTCGAGCAGGTCGAAGAAGCCGTCGTCGGCAGGAGGCTGATCGGACAATTGCTTGGAGTCGGGGGCCGCGGCGTCAGGACTAGCGCCGGTGGCGGACGACGCGGGATCCGCGGGCACGAACGTCACGCGGACGACCCGGCGTTGATGCTGCACCAGGTCTTCGAGTTCCTGTCCGGCGGTCTGCTGTTCGCGGTCCCAGGGGGTGGCGAGTCCGGCGGTGCGTTTGGGGGCGGTGGAGATGACGCCGACACGGGCGTCGATGCGCTCCAGGTCGAATCGCATGTCTCTGAGCACGAGCCGGGCCGCGTCGAAGGCCGGGGCGTACTCGGACGCGTCCAGGGCGATGTCGGCGCTGGGGGGCGTGTTCGAGCACGCGAGCATCGCGGAAGAGATCGCGGCGGCCGCAAGGCATGACACGGTGTGCAGGCGTATCCGCGTGGGAGCGCTGGGCATGGCATCAGGATACCCGGTCCGTCGCGGCGCGGATGAACTCCCAGGCGGCCCGGACATGATCGGGCCCGGTGTAGTTGCCGCCCAGCGCCATGCGGAGGACAACGGTGGGACGGCCGCCGATCGGGAGGGTGGTGTGGATGAGGTGAAGTCGCCCGGAGTCGTTGATGGCGGCGAGCAGGCGACGGTTGCGGGCATCGGCGGCGTCGGGTGGCTCGGCGGGGCGCGGGCACAGGCGGAAGCAGACGAGCGACAACGAGCGCGGCGCCGCGATCTGGAACCTGGCGTCCTGCGCCACCAGCGATTCGAAGAGTTCGCCGAGCGCGATGCCCCGGCGGACGTGTCGGCGCAGCCCTTCCACGCCGAACTCGCGGACGACGAACCAGAGTTTGAGGGCGCGGAAGCGGCGGCCCAGGGGGATCTGCCAGTCGCGAAAATCGGTGATGGCGCCGGCGTCGGTCGCGGCGTGACGGAGGTATTCGGGGGTGACGCTCAGGGCGGCGAGGACGGACGGGCGGTCGCGGGTCCAGAAGAGGTCGCAGTCGAAGTTGGTCAGGAGCCACTTGTGCGGGTTGAAGCAGATGGAGTCGGCGTGATCGACGCCTTGGAGCAGGTGCTGGTATTCGGGGCAGACGCACGCGGCGCCGGCCCAGGCGGCGTCGACGTGGAGCCAGGCGCGGTGCCGCTCGCAGACCTCGGCGATCCGCGGGACGGGATCCACCGAGCCGGAGGAGGTCGTGCCGACCGTGGCGCAGACGAAGGCGGGCACGAGTCCGGCGTCGGCGTCGTGCCGCATCGCGCGGTCCAGCGCGTCGGGCTTCATCTGAAACAGGTCGTCGCAGTCGATCATGCGGAGGCGTCGGCGGTCGTCGGGTGTGCGGGCGAAACCGGCGATCATCGCGGCCTTGAGCACCGATGAGTGCGCCTGCGTGGAGGTGTAGACGGTCAGGCGTGGATCGAAGGGCGCGTCGGCGCCGGCGGCGCGCCCGCGGGCGGCCAGGAGCGCGACGAGCGTGGCTTCGCTCGCGGTTCCCTGGATCGATCCGCCCCCGGCGGGCGAGGTGGATCGGAACGAGTCGGGCAGTCCGATCAACTCGGCCATCCAGTCGAGCATTCGGATTTCGAGTTCGGTGGCAACGGGGCTGGCGGCCCAGGTGAGCCCGTTGATGCCGAGGCCGGTGGCGAACATATCTCCGAGCACGCCGGGGACGGAGCCGTTGGTGGGAAAGTACGCGAAGAAGTTGGGTGATTGCCAGTGGGTGAGGCCGGGGATGACGATTGAATCGAGGTCGCGCCGCACCTGTTCCCAGGGTTCGGGGTGCAGGGGGGCGGAGGCGGGGAGCCGGGAAAGGATCTCTCCGGGCTTCAGGGCGCAGAGGACGGGGAGTGTGGGCCCCCCACTCTGTGGCTGTGAGGCGCGAGCCGGGTCGGCGTCGGCGATGAGCGATTCCCAGTAGGCCGCGATCGACTCGATGAGTTCGTGACCGCGGCGGCGAAACTCGTCCGGAGACAGACCGGGTGGCAGCGACGATGGCGCAGGCATGACAGAACGTATCGGCGCCGATGACCCGCTATGCTTGGGCTGTGCGACCTCCGAAGCAACCCGTCCTGTTTGAGTATCAGGCGCTCGGCGTTCGGCACGAGGCACCCGGCGCTGGACAGGGGGACGACGACGCCTCAGCACCCAGCACCTTGGACACACCACCATGACACTCCCACACACGATCGCGGTCATCGGCGCCGGCCAAATGGGCGGCGGCATCGCGCAGGTTGCGGCGACATCGGGCTTCGAGGCCATCGTCTTTGACGCGTTCCCCGGCGCGATCGAGAAGTGCAAGGCGGTGCACAAGAAGTCGTTGTCGAAACTGGTTGAAAAGCAGAAGATCTCGGCGGCGGAGATGGAGGCGTCGCTGAGCCGCATCCGGTTCGTGACGGCGCTGGAGGAACTCAAGGGAGCGGGATGGGTCGTCGAGGCGATCGTCGAGGACGCGAAGGTGAAGAAGGAACTGTTCGCGAGGCTCGCGGCGATGTTCCCGGATCCGAACGTCGTGCTCGCGACGAACACGTCGAGCATCAGCATCAGCGAGATCGCGTCCGCGTGCGGGGCGTCGGGGTCGAGGGTGGTCGGGATGCACTTCTTCAACCCGGTGCCGCTGATGAGGCTGGTGGAGGTGATCAAGGGGCGGCCGACGAGTGACGCGGTGGTGGAGCGCACGATGGCGCTGGCGACGAAGATGGGCAAGACGCCGCTGAAGGCCAACGACTTCCCGGGGTTCGTGAGCAACCGCGTGCTGATGCCGATGATCAACGAGGCGTTCCACGCATGGAACGAGGGGGTCGCGGAGCCCGAGGCGATCGACGGGATCATGACGCTGGGGTGCAACTTCCCGATGGGCCCGCTGCGTCTGGCGGACTACATCGGTCTTGATACGTGCGTGCACATCATGGACGTGCTCGCCGACGGGTTTGGGAACGAGCGCTTCCGCGCGTGCCCGCGGCTGAAGCAACTGGTGAAGGAGGGGCGGCTGGGGGACAAGTCCGGGCGCGGGGTGTACGAGTATCCGCCGAAGGGGTAAGCGGGGCGGGCGCGGGGGGCATGGACATCAGTTGATGGGCGCGAGCGCGATCAAGGCTTGGGCACAGCGTCCGTGCCCGGCGAGGTCGGCGGCCCGGGCATGCGGGAGAGTTCGATGAGCACGGCGTGCTTGATGAGGGTGCCCGCGGCGGTGGACGCGGCGGCGAGCCAGCCGGCGTAGCCGTCGCGCCAGGCCTGCTTGACGATCACCTGTTTGGCCAAAGCGCCGATCGGCGAGGTGAGCAGGCGCCCGAGGGAGCCTCGCTCCCCGGCGGCGTGGAGGCTTTGGGCCATGGTGCGGGCGTGCGAGGCCTGCTTCACGAAGAAGTCGGCGAAGGTGGAGATGGAATCGTGGCGCAAGGTCCCGCGGAGGCGGCGCGTGGTGACGCCGGGCGCGATCGGCCCGAGCGAGTCGTGCGGATCGAGCCCGCCCCAGCGGAAGGCGTCGCGCCGCACGAGGCGGGTGCGCCATTCGGGTTGCCAGGCGTGGTTGAGCGGGACGCCGCGGTAGTAGATCTTGCGGTTGACGTCGTAACCCGGGCACGCCGTGGCGGGGGCGAGCAGCGCCTCGCGGATGGACCGGGCCAGATCGGGCTCGATGGACTCGTCGGAATCGATGCAGAGGACCCAGGGGTGCGTGCATGCTTCGAGCGCGACCTGCTTGGTTTTGACGTGACCGAGCCAGGCGGAGCGGATGATCGTGCACCCGAACTGTTCGAGCAGGGCGATGGTGCCGTCGGTGGAGCCGGAATCCACCGCGACGATCTGTGAGGCGAGCCCGGCGACGGTTTCGAGCGTGCGCGCGATGGTGTCCCGGTTGTTCTTGCACACGATGGCGGCGGACATCGGCAAGCGTGCGTCGGGGCTGGGCATGCGGAGGATCGTGCGCGGCCCGGGGCGTTGAGTCAACGGCGGATCACGGCGTGGTAGGTTTCTTCCAGGAGGCGGCCGACGGTGTCCAGCGAGAAGGCCTGGCGAGCCCAGGCGAAGCCCCGATCGGCCATGTCGCGTCGGGCATCGGGCGAACGGCGCGCCATGTCGCGCATGGCGGCGGCGAGGGCGGTCGTGGTGTTGTCGGCGCGGATCGCGGCGCCGGCCTGCTGGAACTCGGTCGCGAGCGAGATGTTGCCGGTGATGATCACGGGAGTCCCGACGGCGATGGCCTCGAAGAGGACGTAGCCGAAACTCTCGATGGAGGAGTTGACGACGAGCGCCTCGGCGGCGGCGAGGGCGAGGGGCTTGAGGTCGGCGCCGACCCAGCCGGCGAAGACGACGCGGTCGGCGACGCCGAGCCGGTGGCAGAGGTCGCGGAGCATGCGTTCGTACTCGTCGTCGCCCTTGCCGAGGATGAGCAGACGTGCGTGAGCGTCGAGGGGGCCGGAGATCGCGGCGGCGAAGGCGTCGATGGTCATGTCTACGCGCTTCACGGGGTGCAGCCGACCGAGGAACGCGAAGACGGCCGCGTCGCCGGGGAGCCCCCATCGCTCGCGGCCCGCGGCGCGGAGCGACGCGCGATCGGGAGTCCGGGGCGGCATGGTCACGGGGAGCGGGACCAGGAACTTTCGTTCCGGGAGGCAGGTGTCAGGAAAGACGCTCTGCACGATCTCGTCACGGGTCATGCAGATGAAACCGCTGGCATCACGCAGGGCCCTGCGCAGGCCCATGGCCATGAACACGCGCTTCTTGAGGCGCTTGTAGTTCATCGCCCAGCGGAGCATCATCCCGTGGGACTGCCAGAGGACGGGGATGCCGGCGGCCTTGGCGGCGGCCGCGGCGTGGACCAGGTCCGGGGACCACATGCCGTGGATGTGCAGAACGTCGTAGTTGCTGGCGGCGATGTCGTCCGCGAGCAGGCGTCCCAAGTGGGCTGGGCGACGGAGCCGGCCGCGGGAGTCCGCGAGTTTGAATCGCTCCGGCTCGGCGTTGATCCGCTGCCAGAGCGGGTCATCAGGCGGCGGCCGAACGGTGTAGGCGGTGGCGCGGAGACGGTCGGCGCGGGCGTCGATCGCGTCGAGGATGCTCAGGAACGCGGTGGTCGTGCCGCCGGAGCGGGCGTCGGCGGACTCGATGACGTGTGCGACTCGGAGCATCGGGACCCTGGCGAAAGTTGCGCGGCGGCAAGCGTACCCGGCCAGCCGACCCGCGGCGTATCACATCGGTTGTCGGAGTGGAGCAGATGCGTCGGGGGCATTGAGCAGCGGTGTGCCCGGCCAATGGGCCGCATGATGTTCGCAATCCTTTGGGATGGATTCGAACCTTAGCGAGCCGGGAGCCGATAGTACGTAGGGGCCGGGTACGATCGCTTCACGAGCCATGTCTGGCGTGACCGAGGACATTCCGACGCCCGAGTCAGCGGCCGCGCCCGGCGTGGGCCGGGCGGGGGGGTCGTCCGCGGAGCGTGGACGGGAGGCGCCGAGCCCGGCGTCAGCGAGGCCGCGCGATATCTTTCAGCGCCTGGACCGGGGGGAGGGGTATCCGTACTCGGTGCGTGAGTATGCGCGGCGGTTTGCCTGGGAATGGGTGCAGCGAACGCTGATCCGCTTCAGCCCGCGACGGGCGCACGGCTGGCGCCGGTTCTGGCTTCGACGCTTCGGCGCGATCATCCCGTCCACCAGCGCGACCAAGGCATCGACGAAGGTGATCCACCCGTGGCTGCTGACGATGGGTGAGCACACCTGGCTGGCGGAGAATGTGACCGTGTACAACCTGGGACCGATTTCGATCGGGCCGCACACGACGGTGTCGCAGGACGCGTATCTGTGCGCGGGGACGCACGATTACTGCAAGCCGCACCTGCCGCTGGTGAGGCCGACGATCACGATCGGGGGCGGGGTGTGGGTCTGCGCCGGGGCGTTCGTGGGCCCCGGGGTGACGATCGGGAATAACGCGGTCGTGGGCGCGCGGGCGGTCGTGATGCAGGACGTCCCGGCGGACGTGGTGGTCGGTGGGAACCCGGCGCGGGTGATCAAGCCACGGCGCATGGACTGGTCGCACCCGGTGTGAGCGCCGCCCCGTGAGGAGCCCGAGCGTCAGGTGCGATTGAGGGAGAGTGGAACGGTGGTGCCCGGAGCCGTGTTGCACAGCGGGGTATTCATGCCCGGCTGGTTGATGAGGTCTGCAAGGGAGCGGCCTTCGAGGACCTCGATGACCACCTTGGCGGCCTGATCCATCAGGCGATGCAGGGGACAGAGGTTGGGCCCGTGGCTGGCGATGCCGAGGGGGCAGGTGGTGATCCGCTCGAGCGATGACACGGCGCGGACGACCGACATGACGCTGATTTCGCCGGCGGGGCGCGACAGGCGATACCCGCCGCCGACCCCGCGCCGGCCGGTGATGAGCTCTGCGGCGGCGAGTTGCTGGAGCACCTTCGCGAGGTAGTGCGAGGGCACCTGCGTGTGCTCGGCCAGAGAGACAGTCGGAACCAGCTCGTTGGGTGTGAGCGCGAGCCACGCCATGGCCCTGACCGCGTATTCCGTCGTTTGCGAGAACAATCACTTGCTCCTGAAGTGACTCGGTGGAATAGGAAACGGGACGGCGATAATTGAAACTGGCGTAAGTAACAGGGAGGCGGCGGCGCGAGAGTCGCCAGCCGACAATCGGATCGATATTTCAACTGTTCAAGAATAGCCACCGACGCGCGCGATACCAGTGGCGAGGGGGCGAAGAAGTCACTTTTTCTCAATCGCTGAGTCGGTCAAGTGGGAACGCGGGGCTGGAGATGGGGCGCAGCGCCAGGGCGAGGAGCGCGCGTTCGTGGTCGTCGCCGGCGATTCGGTTGGTGCGCAGGATGCCGCAGCCGGTGCAGCGGTGGACGATGGCCCACTCACCCCCGCCGCGGACTTCGATGGCGATGGGGCCATGGGCTGGGCGCAGGGACAGCGGCGGTCTCCGGGCTCATCGTCGAGGTGGCGAGACCAGAGGCAGCGCGGGCAGTGGTTGCGATGGCGTGTGCCGAAGGCGTGTGGCGGGACGTTCCAGCCGCAGTGCGCGCAGTGGAAGCCGAGGTCGGCTCGGGATTTGTGGGACATGTGTGGGGGAAGCCTGAAGGGGAGACCGCGCGGAGCGATCGCCGGCTCGGCGCGTGCAAGAGCCTGGAACTGACAGCGAGTTCGAAGGGGTCCACGCGGCTGACCGGCGCGTGGGCGGAGCGGTCAGCGGTGGAAAGCGCACATCAGGCTGTGACCGTGGCAGGCATAGGCCGATCCTCTCCGCGGCTGACCTGGCAAGGCGCGGGCCGCGTCAGAGGAGTATACACGATGTTGCTGGAAGAACGACACGTGATCGCGGGTTTACTTTTTCTTCTTCTCGAACGCCGCGTCGAAGGCGCGGGCGCTGGGGGTGAAATCCAGCGCGGCGACGAAGCGGCAGGCTTCTTCGGCGCCGGCCTCGCGGTCCATGCCGGCGTCCTCCCACTCGACGCTCAGGGGGCCGTCGTAGTTGATGCGGTTGAGGGCGCGGATGATCTCTTCGAAGTTGACGTCGCCGCGGCCTGGGGAGCGGAAGTCCCACCCGCGACCGGCCTGGCCGAACTGGATGTGGGACGCGAGGATGCCGGAGCGTCCGTCGAGCGTGCGGGCGCAGTCCTTGACGTGGACGTGGAAGATGCGATCCGGGAACTCGTTGATGAAGGCGACGGGATCGACGAACTGCCAGTGGAGGTGGCTGGGGTCGAAGTTGAAGCCGAAGGCGGGGTGGCCGTTGACGGCGTCGAGGGCGCGTCGCGCGGTGTGGATGTCGTAGGCGATCTCGCCCGGGTGCACTTCGAGGGCGAACTTCACGCCTTCTATCTTGAAGGCGCTCAGGATGGGCGTCCAACGCTTCGCGAAATCCCTGAATCCGGCATCGACTTCTTTCTCGGTCGTCGGGGGGAAGAAGTAGAACTTGCCCCAGATGGACGAGCCGGTGAAGCCGTTGACGACGCTGACGCCGAACTTGGCGGCGGCGCGGGCGGTGTCGATCATCTCGGCGGCGGCGCGGCGACGGACCGACTCCGCGTCGGGGCTGGCGCCGCTTCCCCAGACATGCTTGGGGAGGATCGCCCTGTGGCGAAGGTCGATCTCGTCGCAGACGGCCTGGCCGACCAGGTGATTGGAGATGGCCCGGCACTCAAGGCCGTGGGCGGCGAGCAGGTCGTGCCGCGACTGGCAGTAGTGCTTGTCCTTGATCGCCTTGCTCACCTCGAAGTGGTCACCCCAGCAGGCGAGTTCGATGCCGTCGTACCCGAAGGAGGCGGCCTTTTCAGCCATGACGGCGATGGGAAGATCGGCCCACTGGCCGGTGAAGAGGGTGATGGGTCGTGCCATAGTGC
Organism: Phycisphaerales bacterium; assembly: GCA_050246015.1. GTDB lineage: Bacteria > Planctomycetota > Phycisphaerae > Phycisphaerales > UBA1924 > JTS-AC122. Next base: position 27,552 of record JBFWWU010000029.1, on the reverse strand, counting down.
GGGAGTGTACCCCCCTCTTCACGGCCCGCCGGCCTCCATCTCGGGGCATTCCGCGAAGCCGGGGGTTTCTTCCGCGGGAACTCGCGGGCGCGCCATAATTCACCATGCTGGCCCGATTCAAGAAAGTGCGCAGCGGCGACGGCGCGGGGGGCATCGGGGTCGCGCTCACCTTTGTCCGTGATGACGCGAGCGTTGACGTGCAGCGCAGCGGCCACGGCGGGTTCTTCGCGATGCACGACCTGATGCACTACGCCGTCGAGACGACGCTGGACATCCGCGATGCGTTCTTCGGGCTGGTTCACTCGGGCTGGCCGCTGGAGGCGTTCAGCGACCATGCCCATCCGCTGTACCGCACGCTGCCGACAAGCGCGGTGGTGGTCGAGCACCTGGTCGCCGCGTTGTCGCGTGCGTTTGAGCCTGGGCTCGGCGCCGACGCGGATGTGCTGGCGCTCAGCGCCGAGGAGGTCAACGCGGAACTGACGAGCACGCTCGGGGCGGCGAGGTTGCCGGAACGATCACTGTCGGTCCCGGAGGTGGGGGCGATCTTTGAGCGGTTCGAGTCGCTGTCGCGGCGCTGGACGGACCTGGAAATCGGCGGGTCCGTCGAGGTTGAGTTCCCGCTCCCGGGAGCAGCACGGCGACCGGTCAGTCGCCGGCCGGGGTCGTGATGGCATGACGATCGGCGCGCTACTTGACCGGGCCGCTCACGCGGAAGTAATGCCCGTCGGGGTGCCGGATCAGCATCTCCCGCACGTGCCAGGGCTCGTTCACCGGCGGGCGGATGATCTCGACGTTCGCCCGGATGCACTCGGCGTGCGCGGCGTCAACGTCCTGGACCCACCAACTCATCCACACCCCGCCGCAGCGGTCGTCGTGGGGCCCCGGGCATGGGCGCGGACGCGGGCACCCTGTGCGTCCTTGCAGAGGAAGACGGTGGTCTCCTGGCCGGGCAGCGCGGGGTCGGCGCAGACGCCGGCGAAGTGCGCGGGGCCCAGGGCATTCTCCAGCGCGGCGGCGGGGATCATGCCGCCGGAGTTCCACGTGAACGCGCGAGACCAGCCAAGCGACTCGAACCAGGTCACGCTGGCCGGGACGTCGGAGACGTTGAGGATGGGAGAGAGGGAGTTGATTTTCATGCGCTAACCCGCGGTCGACGTCGGGACGGCTGGCGCGTTGTACACCGCGGGCGCGGGGCTCGCCGGGAGCGCCGACGGGCGGCGTGCCGCCTCGCGCCGATTGCGCGAGAACGTCCACGATCGGCCGAGGATCGACATCGCGGGGCCGACCAGCGCGAGCGTGGCGCACCCGATGATGGTGCAGAGGATCGCCAGGTCGCGCTGACCGTAGCGGTCGCCGATGCGCGGCTTGATCATGGTGAGTTTGTCGAGCACATCGCTGGGGAGGTGCTTGGTGTTTCCCTCGTGGTAGTACCCGCGGAGGCGCGCGGCGAGTTGCTTGAGCGACATTGAATCCTGGCGGCTGCTGTGCCCGCCGACGATCGACGGCTTGACGGGGTCGCCGACGCCGATCACGATGGTGTCGGCGATCGACGCGGGGATGTAGTTAGGCGGGGCGGACTTGATGGCGTCGCCGTCGCTGATGACCAGGAGGGTGGCGGACTGCTCGGGCCAGCGGCGCGCGTACTCCATCGCCTTGGTGACGCCTTCCTGGATATTGGTCGCGCCGGGTTGAAAGGCGACGTACATCGGGAGCCCGTCCAGCGCGTTGCGCACGACCTCCTTGTCGAACGTCTCCTGCACCACGGGGAGGGCCTCGGTGTAGAACGCGACGATGGTGATGCGGGTGGATTCCATGTCGAGGCGGTCGAGGATTCCCTGGGCGATCTTCCCGGCCCAGGAGGCGCGACTGACTTTTTCGCGGTCGGGCCCGGCGTCCTTGACCTGCATCGAGGGAGAGGCGTCCAGGCAGATCAAGAGGTGCTTGGACGCGATCGGGTTGGGCTTCTTGTCGATCTCGACGGGATCGAATGTGGCGAGGAAGAGCAGGCCCCAGGTCGCGATCGCGGCGGCGATGGGTCGGGCGAGCGGGACGGCGAACACCCAGAGTGCGGGCCGGGCGGACGCCCCGAACGCCAGCCGCGCGACCCGGGCGACGCGCCGCGCGTGGAGCCACTCGCCCAGCGACACCACGCCGAGCACTCCGAGGGCGATCAGGACGTGCCACATCACCACGGGGTGTACCTCAAACCAAGGAGCCCGATCACGTGCAGACCCAGGACGATCAGCGCGGCCAGGGCAAAGGGCCGGAAGTGATCCATCGGGACGGTGCCGACGGTGGAGAACTGCGCGGGGCGCATGCGGTCGATGTGCTGGAAGACCTTGCGGAGGGTCTGGCTGTCGGTCGCCTGGAAGGCCTCGCCTCCCGTTCGGGTCGCGATCTCGACGACCTCGTCGGGGATGTCATCGCTGGCAACGTGGATGTGATAGACGGTGATGCCGGCGTCCCTCAGTTCGTCGGCCACGTCTCCCTCGGCGAACCCGTCGCCCAGGTCGGAACTGGCGCCGTCGGAAACGAGGATGATCATGCGGTCGCCGCGCTCGGCTTCGGCCTGCATGTTCGCGCTGCAGTACCGCAGGGCCGCGCCGATGCGAGTGCCGGACATGTGCATGGGCTGTCGCTCGGGATTCGCGAAGGGCAGCGCGTTTCGGATAGCGGCCAGGTCCTTGGTGAGCGGGACCCAGCGGATCTGCTGCGAGCCGAAGATCGTCAGGCCGAACGCGTCGCCCTCGCGGTCCCTGGTGAACTCTTCGATGGCCTTGGTGGCGTTCTCGTAGCGGTTCTCGGCGGTCATGCTTCCGGAGACGTCCAGGCAGAACATGATGTTGGTAAGGCTTCGCGCGTTTTTGGGCTGTTTGAGCATCTGCGGGCCGGCGAGGATGAGGATCGCGCCGGCCAGCAGCAACGGCGGGACACAGTCAAAGGCGCCCAGCAGCCACTTGAGCCAACGCCGCCGCCGGTGCGTCTGGTGATCGAACGGGAGGACGAGCCCCCAGCCGCGCATCGGGACCGCCCAGAGCAGCAGCACGGGTATGGCCAGCAGGAGCAGGAGCATGGGGTGGGTAAACGTCATGGCGCGGCCTCCGCCTGATGGGGCCCGGGCTCGGTCGTGACGTGCACGGCCGGCATGGAGCGGTAGGGCTCCAGGAGGGCCGCGATGTCGTCGGTCGGACGGCCCGTGCCGGACCCGCGGGCGTGGAGCCAGCGTTCCACCGCGCCCAGAAGCCGGCCCGCCGTCTGATCCGCGCGGATGCGTCCGATCGCCTGCGCCGGCGCCAGCGACCACAGCCCCAGCCGATCGCGCCAGAACGAGATGAGCAGCAGTTCAAGCCGGCCGCGCTCGGCGATGCTCAGGTCGCGCGTCGCCGCGGCTTCGACGAGCGGGCGCAACTGCTCGGCGAGCGTCGGTGGCGGTGGGGCGGGCGTCTGGACCGTCGCCGCGCGCCGGCGGAGCGATCGGCGCACCAGCACGAGCGCCGGAACCGCCAGCCACAGCCCGATGAAGACGTACATCAGCGTGTGGTAGTGGCTCTGGAGCAGGAAGGTGGGGTGCTTGGCTGTGAAGAGGTCGGTGCCGTGCTTTTCCGGTAACTGCGAGACTACGGCGACGGAGAGTTCGGGCAGATCGGTGAGGGCCTGACCGTCGGCACGCTCGATGAACTCGCGGAGGTCGAAGGTTCCGGCGACGGCGCCGATGAAACTGAGCCTGTAGCGGCGCTTTTCCCCGGGCTTGATCTGGCCGGTGTCGAGCAACTCCAGTCGGACGAGCATCGGGGACGTGAGTGCCTGATTCGGCTTGGCGCGCAGCACGGGACCGGCGTATTCGAGGACGAACTCGCCCGCCACCCCGCGCGACGCGGTGGCGCGAACCGACCCCGTCGGCCGGCCGCCCGGGGCCGGGGGCTGTTCGAGGGAGTGAATGGGGCCGGAGGGATCGGCGGGCTGTGCGCCGGCGAGGGTGCTCGCGGCGCAGACGACGTAGCAAGCGGCGCTGATGACGGATCGCTTCATCCTCGTCCTCCGCCGATACCGGGCCGGTACGCGAGGAAGTGGCGCAGCGGCGGGATAAACGGGAGGTCGGTCTGGAGGCGCAGGTAACTGATGCCGCTGCGGGCAAAGTCCGTCGCCATGTGGTCGGCTCGGTCCCACCGCGTCCGGCCTCGGCCGACGAACGACCGGCCCGACTCGGCCTCGACACCCCGATAGAACCCGGCGCGAAGGTCGCCGCGCTCGGCCGGGTCCAGCAGGTGCACGGCGACGCAGTCGTGCTTCTGCGCGGCGTGCCGAGCCGCGCCCAACAGTTCGGGGTCGTGCAGATCGCTGAGGATGAAGATCAGGCTGGCGCGATCGGCGCGGACGTCAAGATCCCGCAGGCGTTCGGCGAGGCGGGTGTGCTCGTTGTAACTGCCCGCGCGGAGCGGCTCGAGCGCCTGCCACAGGTCGCTGCGGAGCATGCTGGGCTTCAGACGGGTCTGTCGCTCGCCCCCGCCGATGATCCCGACGGGGCTCATGCGGCGCTGCCCGATGAGCCCGAGGGCTGAGGCGATCCAGACGGCCAGGTCGTGCTTGGTGAGCGCGGTCGAACTGACGTGCATGGACGCCGACGTGTCCAGGACGATGTAGATCGAGGTTCGCTTGAGGGTCTCGTATTCCTTGACGAATGGCTTGCCGGTGCGAGCGGTGACGCGCCAGTCGAGCATCTTGATGGAGTCGCCGGGCGCATAGGGGCGGGCCTTGATGAACTCAAGGCCGGAGCCGACGAACCGTGAGACATCGGCGCCGAATGCCAGGTCGTCGGCGAGGCGCCGGACGACGAGTTCGAAGTCGCCTCGGGCGAGTTCGTCTGGTGGGCGGAGGATGGGATGAACACTCGAGTGCATGGACTGTTCCGGGTTTCGATCAACACCCGCCGAAGAGTAAGGTGACGAAATCAAAGAAATCCTGGGTGTTGACAAATCCATCGCGGTTGATGTCCGCGGCAGGCTGAACGTCGAAGAAAGACGTCAGGAAATCAAAGAAATCCGAGGAGTTGAGAAACCCATCGGCATTGAAATCGGCGGCACAGAAGAAGCACCCGGGCAGTCCGGGGGGCGACATCGGTCCGGACCACCGTCGCCGGAACTCGGTCCAGTCATCGCAATCAACGTCATTGTCCGAGTCGAAATCAAAGACAAACTGAGCCCGAGCGAGCGGAGGAACATACTCCGGGTCAGCGACGTCTGCAGTAAAAGCGGCCTGGAACGCACCAGCATCCAGGGCGTCGATAGTGCCATCGGAGTTCCAGTCTCCGGGCGCCTCACGGACAATCACCGGTGAACTGCACACTCGACCGTCCCGACGAGCATGCACCATCGTCTGTCCGACCCGGCGTGCTTCCACCTTGCCCTGGCTCGTCACGGCCGCGACGTCCGGTTGATCTGACCAGAACTCGGTACCGGGCAGGTCGCTCAACTCGCGATCAACCCCGTCTGGAAAGCGGCCCATGACGCGCAGAAACTCGGTGCGGGCCGCATGCTCGAGCACGACGGGCCCGGACGGGACGAGTTCAATGGCATCGGGGGGCGCCGGGGGCACGACCACAAAGCCGACGGATCCCGCGGCGAACACCCCGCGCGAGTCGCTGTCCGCGATAGCCGTCAGCAACACGTCGCCCAGGTGGTCCGCGGGGATCATGATATCGAACTCGTGCGTTGGACCGGGCGCGGATACTCGGCAACCCCTGCCCGACAGGCATGAAAGGGTGACGGTGTACTGTTCCGCGGGCTGGTCACTCAGGATAAGCGCCACGTGCAAGAGACTGCCAGCGACGACGGCCTGACCGCTCGTAGGAGCCGTGAATGCGATCCCCGTGATGGTGTCCGACTCGCGGGAACACGCGACGGCCTCAGGCCGGCACGAGTCGCGAAATGGATAGGCCGGGAAGTTGTCGTGAAACGGAGGAGCGATCGCCCCATCCTGGTCGGTGATGCTCGAGTTGAGCAACGTGATGGCCCATGAGTTCGGCCCGTCGTTCTCATGTTCTTCAGCGATGACGGGGTAGTGGAGTCCTTCGGCGCGTTGGAACTCCTGAGTGCACTCCGGGGGCAAACCGTGCACCTGGCTGGCACGGGTGACGACGGCATCGTGCTCGTCGCCGAAGAACGACTCCATGGTCAGGGCATCGCACCAGCCGAGAATCCACCGCCGGGTGCGATACACGTACGGGTGCTCCATGCCGGGGGGATAGTCCGCCGAGCCGCCGACGCCATACATCGCGTGCACGGGGACCGACACGGAGGGGACGGAGCGGTTCAACTCGAACAGCGCGTCGCTGTCGGGCCGCAAGTCCGCGACGGCGCCGCAGGGCGTGCAACGTCCCTGAAACAGATCAGCGTAGTACCCGTATTGGTGGCCGTAGGATGTTAAACGCCCGTCCTGTTCGACGGATAGACAGGCGATCTGAGACCCCCGGTGGGGCGTGTTGACGGTGACGAGCATGTGGAAATCGCCGCGGAACAGGTTGTCGCGGCGGCGGTACATGTTCTCCTGCACGGTCCACAAGCGCGCGAGCAACCCACCCATGCTGTGCCCAAAGATGTCGACTTGAGAGACGGCGATGTCTTCATCCGCCGCGAGGCGCTTGGCCCGCATGACCGCCTTGCTGACGACTTGATGTTCAAAGATGTTTTCGCGAAATCGCACGTTATTCGTGCGCTCGTAGTCGGCAACATGCACGTGGAATCGGAACGAATCCTGCCGGAGGGCCCAGAGCCAGCTATCGGGACGGTCTTCAAGTCCGTGTAAAAGCACGACGGGGGGACGAAACAAGCGAATCTGAATGCCCTCTTCCTGACCCGGGACACCCGCCACCCAACCCTGGGCGCCGACATCAATCAGCCGGGGTGTGAATCGCCCATACTCGCCGTAGCCGCCGGCACCGAAACTCACCGGGGGCACGTAGACGGCGACCACATATCGGTTGGCATGAACATAACCCGGGAGGTTGACCGAGTCGCGCGTGATCATATCGAATGTCGCGGGCTCGTAGGGAGGACCGGCGTTCCACTGATCAACGGTGAGAAGCGATCCGAGATTGGGCACCCCAGGAAAGCCAAGTGTCGCCACCTCGACCCAGGTTTCGGGGCGCCACCGCACCAGCAGCGGCGTGACGCCGTCGGCCGCGACGCCGTACGGCTCGACGCCGCCGGACCAGAATCGTGTCGGCACAGCGGCATCAATCCAGGCACGGCGTGCCGCGTCGTTGTACGTGATCCAGCCCGACCGGACCGGGTCGAGCACTTCCACCGGGGATCGGTCGGGTTCCTGACGAAGATCGAGATCGACGATAGCGGATGCAACTCGCTCCGTCGAGATGGGTGGATCGCCCCCGCATGAAGCATCGGCGCGAACCGACAACATATACACACCGCTTTCGAGCGTGAGACTCCTGGCGACCTCCCCCTGGGCTCCGTCGAGGCGCTCGATGAGCCCTTGCGGACCCGACAGTTCCATACTTGCCTGTGCGGCCCCGCCTCCTGAGATCACGACATGTGTGGAAGCCGTCAGCCGCAAGTTGCAGGCCTTCATCAGTCTGAAGGTGTACTGAAATCCGATCTGAGATGACGCGAAGCCGATGAACCGGTCTTCCGGCGGTTCCTGGCTTGGATCCTGAGATGTATCCGCGTGCAGGTGCAGCGTGATCGCGTTCGGCCCGAGCGACGAATCATGAACCGTGAGGATATTCAGACCGCGAACGGATGCTCTGTCGAAGAAACCGAGCGGGCCGAACTCTGGATCCTCCATCGCTGCCTGGTAACCGTCCTCGAATGGAAGGAACACTTCGATGCTGGAAGAGGCCGTCCGGGTCTTTGACTGTGGGTCGTAGATCAGCGCTTGCCACTGATCGGCGCGGAGTTCATCGGTCTGTGCGGAGGCGACGGCGCCGCCGCCGCTGAGCACGGCTACACAAAGAACAACCCACAGGAACGGAAAAGAGTTCTGCACGGATGCGTCCTCACAGGGTTTGGTGATGCGGGCGCTGGATTCACGCCAGCGTCTTGAGGATCCCCGCCAGCACTTCCTGCGGCTTCTTTCCGGATGCGAGCGCCTCGTACGTGAGTCGCATGCGGTGCAGGATGACGTCCTCGGCGAGCGCGAAGAAATCTTCCGGCACGGTGAAGTCGCGCCCGTGGATGAACGCCCGGGCTCGCGAGGTGTGCACGAGCGCCAGGGCCGCTCGGGGCGAACATCCGAGTTCGATGTCCGGGCTCGACCGGGTGAGGTTGACCAGTTCGACGCAGTCGCGGATGAACACCTCGCTCACGTGGACGTTCTGCACCGCCGTCATCGCCTCGGTCAGGTCCTTGATGTGCAGCTTGCGGGAGTCGTCGATCGCGTCGAAGGCGGTCATGGGGACCGCGCCTTCGCCCTGGCGCTTTAGTTTGAGCGCCAGGCTGCGCTTGACGACCTCGGCCTCGTCCGCCGGGGTCGGGTAGCCCAGGCGGTGCCGGAGCATGAACCGGTCGAGCTGGGCTTCGGGCAACTCGAACGTGCCGGCCTGTTCGACCGGGTTCTGCGTCGCGATCACCAGGAACGGCGCGGGGAGTTCGTACGACTTGTCGCCGATCGAGACCTTGCGCTCCTGCATCGCCTCCAGCAGCGCCGACTGCACCTTGGGCGAGGCGCGGTTGATCTCGTCGGCCAGCAGCAGGTTCGTGAACACCGGCCCCCTGTGCACGCGGAACTCGCCCGACTTCTGATCCAGGATCTCCGACCCCACGATATCCGAGGGCAACAGGTCGATCGTGAACTGCACGCGCGACGACTTCAGGTCGATTGCCCGCGCCAGCGCTTGCACCAGCAGCGTCTTGGCGATCCCGGGCACGCCTTCCAGCAGCAGGTGCCCGCCCGTGAGTAGCGCGATCAGGATCCGCTCGACCACCACGTGCTGCCCGACGACGGTCTTGGCCACCTGGCCTCGAACGTTTTCGGCAAACGGGCAGGCGCCCGCCGGCGGCATCGACGAAGGAACGCTGGGGGCTTGATGATTCACGGCGGTGGTCATGTCGGTTTCCTCCGCGCGCCCGCAATGAAACTCCGGCGCGCGCCTGGTGTACTGCGGGCGAGGTGTGTTACGGCTTGTCCTGGGGTTTGGCGGGCGAGGCCGGCGCGTCGGGCATCGGCTCGGCCAGGAGTTTGCTGATGATGTCCTTGACTTTCTCGACCTTGACGCCCGCGGCGCGGATCTTGCCCGCGCGGTCCACCACGACGATCGTCGGCGCCAGCCGCACACCCAGATCCGCCGCGAGTCTGCCCGACTTGATCACGGGCGGACCCTTGGCTGCTTCCGCCGGCTTGGGGGCTTCGGCCTTGTCGCCGACCGCCTCGTCTGTCTTTGATTCAATCGCGGCGTCCTGCAGAATCGGGACCTTGGGCGAGGCGGTCTTGAGCGCGGCGGCGGCGCCCGTCGGGCCGTCCCAGGTCGCGCGTGAATCGCACACCCCCACGAACACCACGCCCTGCGGGCCCATCTCGGGAGCCAACTTGTTCAACTCGGCGAGTTGCGACATCGCGACCGCACTGTCGTTCGACATGAAGTGCATGACCAGGACTTTGCCCTTGAAATCGTCGGGCTTGGGCGCTTCGACCCCGCCGGACCATTTCGTCCCTTCGCCGCCGATGGAGGGGAGCGATTTTTCTTCCACGCTCCCGAGCCAGGCGGGCCGGGCCGCGCCGGCGTAATACCACGAGGGCGGGTTGCCGCTGGCGCTCGCCCCGCCCATGCCAACCGGCCCCGGCTCGGCCAGGAGGATCTCCACTACGTCGTGCACCCGATCCGGGAGCAGCCCGGCGGCGCGGACGATCCCGAACTTATCGATCGCGACATAGGTCGGCCAGAACTGGAGGTTGTACGCCTTGGTCGTCTCGCCCCCCTTGTCCTTGACGACCGGGTAGTTGATGGACTTCTGCTTGACGACCTGGTCGGCGGTCTCCCACCCGCTGTTTGAATCGTGGATCCCGATGAACACGAGCCCTTTGTCCTTGTAGTCGGAAACGAGTTGCACATTCTTCGGGATCGATGCCATGCACGGGCCGCACCAGGTCGCCCAGAAGTCGAGGATGACGACCTTGCCGATCGATCCTTCGATGGTGGTGGGGTCACCGATCCAGGTGTCCGGCGAGATCGCCGCCGCGGACTTGCCTTCGAGGTCCTTCAGGGGCTTGGGGCGATTGGCTCCGTCGTAGAACCAGTCGGCCGGGATCTCCCGGCGCGGCTGGGCCCATGCGGCGGGCGCCACGACCGCGAGCACTAGCAGCACGCCACAGATTCGCAGCACGTTCGGCATCAGCCTGAGGGGTGGATGAGTCATGTCATTCAATCCTTGTTTGTACTGATGCCTCTGGCGGTCTGGATGTCTGTCACGGTATCGCGCAACTCGCGATGAGGGAAGCACTTGCGTCCGGGCCGACGCTGAAGGGGTGCTTCATTGTACAGACGATCATGGCGTGTGATGCACCGCAATCGCGGCACCGGCGGTGTGGAAAAAACTCGAAGCACCCACGATGAATTGGCTTGAATCACACCGCCGCTCTCGGGAGCATGGAGCGAAGTGTGATTATGGTCGGGCTCCGCGCGCCCGCCTCATGACTTCAAGCCGCGATTGGGCCCCCATCACCGGGAGGATTCAATGACCAACCCAAGGAACTCGTCAATCCGCGCTCGTTTTGCTCGAATCGCCGCGCTGGGCGTGCTGATACCCGTTGGGGTGGCGATGGCGAGCCAGACCGCTTCGGTAATCTCGCTCTCCACGGGTGCGATCGGGTTGTGGCACGGCGTTATTTCGCTCGCCGCACCCAACCCGGTGACGCCGATCACCGGACTGATCTACGGAGCCATCAGCGTCGGCGCCGGGGTGTACGACCAGTGCGTTGACCCCCCACCGCAGGGAGCGCCGACGATTGTCTCGATCCATGCCGGCCCGCCGCAGGATCGCACCCAGGATCCGTACGAGTTCGTGCTGCCGGGCCCGCCGATTTCCAGCGCCCCTGCCGGACGGATCCTGACGGTGCGCGGCACGAACTTCTCGATGGTGCACGGGGAGAACCGCGTGTTTTTCGACGGCGTCGAATCGGTCACGGGGGCCATGTCGACGAATCAGACGCTCGTGACAGCGATTCCGCTGTCAAACCTGGGCGCGCTTCCACGGCAAGTGTCGGTGGTGATTCAGGTCGGCGGCGTACCGAGCCAGCCGTTCGTGCTCAATGTCCAGCCCCCCCCATCGCCGGGGAACGCCGCGACTCGCGTCCGCGCGAAACTGAGCCAGCTTTCCGGTCTGGTGGGCAACTTTGATTGGAACGGCTTGATCGACATCGAGAACCCGGGCATCACGCCGGAGGAACGCCAGTGCGCGCTCGGCGGCGCTGACGACATGGTGAATGGGGCGGGCGACTCCCTGGACGACCTTGGCGGGTTCCAGAACCTCCTGGACACGAACGCCGGATTCCGCATGGCGGCGGAACAAAGCCTGGCGGCCAATCCCGAGATCGAGACGCTCGTGGACGACGCGCTCGCCGGTCTCGGAGGCGGCGGTGTTCCCGTCATGGGCGATACGCTCAAATCGATCCTGGTGTTGATGGTGGTCGGCGCCGGGGCGGTGATCATCCTGCGTCGATTCTGACGCCCGTGCTGCGATTTCATCCAAGACGCAAGCCCCATGTCACGCCCCGACGGACCGACCGACGCGCAAACGATGCCCAGGCCCGTGGTGGTCAGGGCGGACGCGGCGCCGGCTCGTCGCTTCGCCGGGGCGGCACGGACCGTGGTGGCCAAGCGCCCGATCGTGCGCTTTGTCGTGCTGACGGTGCTGCTCATCATCGCGTTCTGGGGAGTGATGTCGATCCCCTTCGTGCGACTCACGGCCCACCCGTGGCTCATCGACCGGATCGCCGAGTCGTCCGCGTGGATGCTGCGCCGGCTGGGCGAAGACGCCTCGTCGCTGCACGAGCACGTCCGTACCAGCCGCTTCACACTCTCGATCAAGCGCGGGTGCGATGCGATTGACCCGATCGCGCTCTTTTCGGCGGCGGCGCTGGCGTTCCCGGTCCGGTGGCGCTCCAGGCTGATCGGGGTCGCCGTCGGCGCGGGCGTACTCTTTTGCCTCAACTACGCCCGCATCATCTCGCTGTACTACGTCGGCGTGCACGCGCCGGGATCGTTCGAGACCGTTCATATCGACGTGTGGCAGCCGGTGTTTGTGTTCGCCGCGGTGGGGCTGTGGATCGCCTGGGCGTGGCGCGCGACGGCGAGCCGGCCGGGCCCGCGGACCGCCGCCGCCGGCCATGCCGGAGCGTTGTAATCTTCGACCGCGCGCGCCCATGAGCACATCAGGCAAGCATCCCGGGCCGCTGATCGCTCGCGAGGGTGCCGCGGCGTCGCTTCGGCGGCGCGTGCTGGTCTTCTTTGTGATGGCGGGCGGTGTGTACCTGGGGCTGGTGCTGCTCTGGCAGGTGGACGCCGTCGCGCGGGGGTACGGCTCGGCGTACCGAGCGGTGGCGCGGGCGTGCCTGAGCGATTTCGGTTCGCGCGGCGACCTGGTGGAGTTTCTTCCAAACGCCACGCAGCCCGGGATGGATACCGCCATCGTCGCCAATCGCCGCGGCGTGCCCGTCGCCGGGAGAACCTACCACAGCACCCACGTCATCGGCTACCTTGCCACCGCGGAACTGCTCGCGCTGATCGTCGCTACACCGGTGTCGTGGCGGCGTCGAGCCATCGCCCTGGCGCTGGGGCTGGGGGCGATTCACGTGTTCATCGGCCTGCGGGTCGTGCTCATCATCATCTGGCTCTACAGCACGCCCGGGGCCCTGTATGCACGCTGGCAGTTCTCCAGCGGGGCGCGCGATGCCCTCGAATGGGCCGTCGAGATGTTCGCATCGTCCCTCAACGCGACGTTCTTTGTGCCGGTGGCGATCTGGGCGCTGCTGATGTTCCGGGCGGACGAACTCCGGTCGCTCCGGCCGGGGCCGTCCGCCTCAAGGGGTGTCACACGGCCACGGATCGTCGTGCCCGGCGCCGACAAGAGCGTGGCGGAGCCGGCGTCCGGGCGCCGGTGATCCGGTGGGGCCCCGCCGGGGCGGTATCATCGGGCGGATGTTCGACGCGCGGCTTCGCATCATCGACGCGAACGTGAACCGTGCCCGCGAGGCGCTACGGGTCATGGAGGACGCCAGCCGATTTGTGCTGGCGGACGCCGATCTGAGCGCCGACATCAAGAGCGCGCGGCACGCCCTGCGGGACGCGATTGACTCGTCGGGAGTTGATGCCGCCGCGATGTTTGCATGGCGCGACACCCCGGGCGACGTCGGCACCGCGCTGTCAACCGAGTCGGAATACTCGCGTGGCGGCATGTCCCAGGTCGTCGCGGCGGCCGCCAAGCGCCTCACCGAGGCGCTGCGTTCGATCGAGGAATGCCTGAAGCCGGATCGAGTTGTCGATGCCGGGGCGCCGACCGGTGATGCCGCACGCTCGGGGGCAAGCGCGGCGAAAAGCGTCGAGCGGCTCCGATACCGGGCGTACGAACTGGAGCGGCGATTGATGACGGCGCTCCCGGCACTGGGGGCGCCGACCCCGCCGCAGTGGCGATTGTGCGTGCTGATCACCGAATCGCTCTGCGAGCACGATACGTGGGAGAACGTGGCGCGCCAGTGTATCGAGGGCGGAGCCGACTGCCTGCAACTGAGGGAGAAGTCACTGGGGGACGCCGACCTGCTCGGCCGGGCGCGCCGGCTCGTGGACCTGGCGCGGAGTCTTGCCGGGCCCGCGCCCGGGCGTCCTGAAGGCGCGCGAGCGTCGGTCATCATCAACGATCGCCCGGACATCGCGGTCCTCGCCGGGGCGGATGGTGTTCATCTCGGGCAGACGGATCTGCCGGTGCGCGAGGTCCGCAGACTGCTGGGACGGACGCTGCTGGTCGGCGTCTCGACGGGAACCCTTGAGCAAGCGCGCGAGGCGGTCCGGGCCGGCGCGGACTACATCGGAATCGGGCCGATGTTCCCGACGACCACGAAGCACAAGCCAGCGATCGCGGGACCGGAGTTGCTGCGCGAAGTGCTCGCGGCGCCGGAGACGTCGCAAGTGCCCCATCTTGCCATCGGCGGCATTACATCGGAAAACGTGGCTGAACTGGTGCGGATTGGATGCAAAGGGGTCGCCGTGTCGTCGTTTGTGCAAAAAAGACAGCGCCCGGCTGTGGCGTGCCAGGCGCTGCTGGACGGTCTCGCCTCGACGCACTGAGGCGAACCGCAAGAGGAGGCAGTTCGGGGTTCACTCGCTCGCGACATCCAGAGTCGGGATCACCCTCAGTCAAGTTCGAGCCATCTGCTGCAACTATCGTGCCAGGCATCAAATAACCCTGTTTGAGTAGGATCATCGATGTTGGAGCGGAAGAGGAACCTGGTTGCCACCCCAGTTTGGCCAATAGTTGCCACATGGACGTGGTGAAAGTTCGCCAGTACGTCAATTTCCTGACACCGTCGGGGTTCGCAAGCGATTACAGTTTCAAGATCATGTCCCCGCGACTCCACACGCTCCTGTCCATGCTTGAAGCGTCTCCGGACGACGCGTTTGTTCTGTACGGCATCGCGCAGGAGCACGCCAAAGCGGGGAACCATGAGGTGGCTTGTTCGTTTTACGACCGGTGCATCGCCGCTGACCCGTCATATCACTATGCGTATTACCACAAGGCCGTCGCGCTTCATGAGGCTGGGCAGGACAGTGCGGCAAGGGCGGCGCTGGAAGCGGGTATCGCGAAGGCCCGGGCGGCCGGCGACCTGAAGGCACTGAGCGAACTGCAGCACTTCCATGAGTCGCTGTAGAATTTAGTTCAGCGGGGTGAGGTGGTGGCGGCGGGATGGGCGGGCTTGGCGAGCAGATGGCGGACGGCGTCGCAATCGGCCCGGATCCGGTGGACGAGGGCGGGGACGGAATCAAAGGCGATCTGGTCTCGAACCCAGGCGATGAACTCGAGCGACATTCCCCAGCCGTATTCGGTTAGGCCGGGGATGGCGGCGCTGGGGGGGGTGGCGGGCGGAGCGTCGCGGGGGACGTCGAGCAGGTGGGCCTCGATGGTTCGCTGAGGGGAATCGAAGGTGGCGCGGGGGCCGACGTGAACGGCGGCGGGGAAGCAGCGGCCGTCCTGGAGGATGGCGCGCCCGGCGTAGACACCGTCGGCGGGGAGCATGTTGGGGGAGTGGAGGTTGGCGGTGGGGAAACCGAGTTCGCGGCCGCGACGATCGCCGCGGACGACGACGGCGTCGATGGTGTAGGGTCTGGCGAGGAGGAGGGCGGCGTCGCGGACGCGTCCGAGAGAGAGGAGCCAGCGGATGATGGTGCTGGAGACGGGCGTGGAGAGGAGATCGGAGAGCGAGGCCGTGACCCCGGGGACGATGTCGGCACGGAAGGCGTGGCGGAGGCCGAGGGTTCGGAGCGTTTCGACGTTGCCGGCGCGGGCCTTGCCGAAGTGGAAGTCGGGGCCCTCGACGATGAACGCGGGGTGGAAGTCGCGGCAGAGGTGGTCGATGAACTCGTCGGGCGGGCTGGAGAGCAGGGCCTGCGAAGGAACGAGGCGCTCAACGCGATCGGCCCCGGCGGCGACGAGCCAGCGGGCTCGCTGATCAAAGGTGGAGAGGCGCGGGGGCTCGGCGCCCGGGCGCAGGACGCTGGCGGGGTGGGGATCGAAGGCGACGGCGATCACTTCACCGGCGGCGGAGACGAGTGAGCGGGCGCGGGCGACGAGGGCCTGATGCCCCAAGTGGGCGCCGTCGAAGTTGCCGATGGTCACGGCTCGCATGTCGTGTGCGGATCGGGTGAGGCGTGCAAGGATAGCCGGGTCGACGGGAAAGGCGTGCGCCCGGCCTGGGGGTGCGGCTGCGGACTATGGTTGGGCGTGCCAAAGGACGAAGCGGTGCTCGTGACGGAACTGGCGGGGCTGTCGCTGCGGAACCCGGTGCTGCTGGCGGCGGGGACGGCGGGGGTGCTGGACGAGATGTGGAGCCGGGATGTGCCGGGGAGCGCGGGGAGGCGCGCTCGACGGCGCGGCCCGCTGGATCTGTCGCGGGTGGGGGGCGTGGTGACCAAGTCGATCACGGCGCAGGCGCGGTCGGGGAACGACACGTGGCGGATCATCGAGAACCGGGCGGGGATGCTGAACGCGATCGGGCTGGCCAACCCGGGGATCGACGCGTTCGACGAGCACATCGCGCCGAAAGCGTCGGAGGTGCCGACCACGGTGATCGGGTCGGTCGCGGGGTTCTCGATCGACGAATACGTTCGGGTGGCGGCGTGCATGGACGAGTGGGCGGAACCGGGGTTTTCGCGCGTGAAGCGGCGCGATGCGGGGTCTGCCGGGGAGAGCGATGGAGGCGGGCCGGGGGGACGGGCGGGGATCCCGGCGATCGAACTGAACGTGTCGTGCCCGAACGTGCGCACGGGGCTTGAGTTCGGGCTGGCGCCGGAGCACCTTCGGGAGTTGATGGGGGCGGTGCGCCCGGTCGTGAAGCGTGCGAAGGTGTTCGTGAAACTGTCACCGGCGACGCCGGACATGATCGGGGTGGCGCGAGCGGCGATCGACGGGGGGGCGGACGGGCTGACGATCGGGAACACGCAGCCGGCGATGGCGATTGATGTTCACACGCGGAAGCCGAGGCTGTCGAACACGACGGGCGGGCTCTCGGGTCCGGCGCTGCACCCGGTCGCGGTCCGGCAGGTGCATGAGGTGTACCGCAAGGTCGCGAAGGAGCGGGGCGTGCCGGTGATCGGGGCGGGCGGCGTGATGCGGTGGGAGGACGCGGCCGAGTTCATCCTGGCGGGGGCGACGGCGGTGCAGATGGGCACGGCGCTGCTGGCGGATCCGCGGTCGCCGATCGCGGTCATCAAGGGGCTCGCGAAGTGGGTGCGGGCGCAGGGGTGCGGGTCGATGAGGGAACTGGTGGGCGCGGTGGAGGTGTGAACCAGAGATGAGCGATCTAGGGGCGCGTCGGCATGGCGTCGATCGCGTCGATCACCGCTGCGGTCTGGATTCGATCGATTCGGCAACGCTCGGGATGATCATCGGCGACTTCGTCGGGCGGGAGCGAGGGGTCGGACAGGATGAGGCGTTCGCGCGTTCCGGGATTGGGGGAGGAGTCGGGGAGCGTCGTCCAGCGATGATCGGTGGGGCCAAAGAGGGCGATGGTGGGGATGTGGAAGGCGGCGGCGATGTGTCGCGGCCCGGTGTCGTTGGTCACCATGAGGGAGGCGTGTCGGACGACGCCTTTCAATGAGCCGATGGTGACGCCGAGGGTGGAGATGTCGGCGGCGACGAGATGGGAAGGGAAGGAGGCGGAGTTGATTTGTTCGAGGATGGATTGAGTGAGATCGCGTTCGGCGGGCGCGCCGCTGAGGAGCACGTGCATGCCGCGGCGTCGGAGCAGATGCAAGGCAATCTGAGCGAAGCGGTCGGCGGGCCAGCGTTTGGCGGGGTTGTTGCCGCCGGGGTTGAGGATGGCCAGCGGCGCGGAGGGGTCGTCGGCGGGGTTGAGGACGCGCGCCCGGCGGAGGATGTCGAGGGCGGCGGTGTCCTGGTCGGTGGTGACGGCGAGGTGGAGGTGAGGGAGCGGGGGCGAGGGTTCGGGCGCGCCGCGGGGAAGCAAGACGTCGGCGGCGTGGAGGTAGTAGTCGATGGCGGGGATGGGCATCCAGCCGCGGTGGGGGCGGGCGCGGCGCGGCGCGCGGAGTTTGTCGGTGAGGAGGAGGCCGCGGGCGTCTCGGGCGTAGCCGACGCGACGGGGGATGAAGGCCAGTCGCGTGATGAGGGCGGTGGAGAAGGAGTTAGTGAGCAGGAGAGCGGCGTCGTATCGGCGAGGTCGGATCTTGGCGGCGACGAGTTTGGGGCCCATGACGCCGCGGGCGCGATCGACGTGGAGTTCGTCGAAGAAGTCGGAGCCGGCGAGGAGTTCATCGAGGCCGGGGCGGAGGAGGGCGCCGATGAACGCGCCGGGGAGCGCGGAGCGGATGCGGCGGAGGGCGGGGGTGGCCATGACGACATCGCCCAGCCAGGAGGGGCAGACGATGAGGAGGCGCTTGGGGATGACAGGGGACGCCGACACGGTGGCGACTGTACGGCGCGGGATGCGGAGGTAGAACGGGCGAGACGCGGCGAGCGATCATCCATCGGGCGTATCGATGATCTGCTGGAGACGGGCGGAAAGGACGGGCGAAAATCGAAGCGTCCAAGTCTGGTCGATGAGACCGACGCCGAGCATGTCGCGGAGATGGACCCGATCCTTGTCGCGGAACGCGGTGAGTTTGGCGCGGACGATCGCTTCGATGCTGGCGACACGGAATGGGCCCAGATCGTGGGATTCGGACACATCCGGGGCTGGTTCGGGCTCGGAAGGACGGAGGAACTCACCGGCGAACACGATGTGGATCGAATCGCGCGCTGTGGCAGCGCGGTTGTCAAGGAACATGTCGATGCCCGAAACACGACGGTGGACGAATCCGGCGAGTTCGAGCGCGGCTTTCACCGCGGGGAAGTCACGCCGACGGACAAGGATGTCAACATCGCGCGTATTGCGTACGGCGCCCTGGTCGATGGTCGCGACCCAAGCGGCCACGGCGTTGCCCCCGATGACGGCATAATCAACCCCCGCGTCGCGAAGGACGGCGCACGACCTGAGCAATCGCCGACGAACGTGTTCCACTGCATCGACCATCCGCTGCACAAGCGCCGAGGAACTGACTTCATCCGCGTTCACGCGTGATTGTATTCTCGTCAGGCATCCTGGATGAGCCTCATCGCGATGAGATCCTGGACGTCGAGGATGCCGATGGGCTTGCCGGCGTCGTCGATGACGGGGATCTCATCGCGGCGCGACTCGCGGACGAGATTGACCGCGTCGCGGACGAGCGCGGAGGCGGGGAGCGTGGCGGGCTCGCGGGTCATGAGGTCGCGGATGGGGCGGGAGAGGTGAGAGGAGTCCCTGAGGATGAGGCGTCGGAGGTCGGCGTCGGTGAAGATGCCGGTGAGGGCGCCGGAGGTTCGGGCGACCAGGAGCAGGGCGCCCGGTCGGCGGACCATGGATTCGGCCTGCTTGAGGGCGTCGGCGACGGAGAGGTCGTCGGGGATGGGGGCGAGGTTCTTGCCGATGGTGAATCGGAGGGCGTCGGCGACGGGGCGGAGCATGCCGCCGAGGGTGCCGCCGGGGTGGCGCTTGGCGAAATCGTCGCTGGTGAAGTTTCGGCGCCGGCAGGCGGCGAGGGCGAGGGCGTCGCCGAGGCCGAGGGTGGCGGTGGTGGAGGTGGTCGGGGCCGGGGTGAGTCCGCCGGCTTCATCGATGTGTCCGACGAAGAGGGCGGCGGTGGCGAGTCGCTCAAGAGAGGAGGATGGGGTGAGGTGGCCGGCGCGGTCGAGGCTGCCCTTGGTGATGGTGATGATGGGGATGGAGTCCTGGCGGAGGATGCTGGCGAGGGCGACGACTTCGTCGCTTTCGCCGGAGTAGGAGATGGCGATGCAGCAGTCGGCGGGGCGGAAGCGGCCGAGGTCGCCGTGGGCGGCCTCGGTGGGGTGAACGGCGTGGGACGCGATGCCGAGGGAGGAGAGGGTGGCGGCGATCTTGGCGCCGATGATGCCGGATTTTCCGAGGCCGGTGACGAGGACGGTGCCGCCGGCGTCGGCGCACGTGACGATGAGATCGACGGCGAGGACAAAGGCGTGGGCCTGAGGGGAGCCGGGCGCGAGCCGATCGGCGATGGCGGAGAGAGCGGCGGCCTCGACGCGCAGGGCGGCGCGTGCCAGATCGACCTCGGGGGTGGCCTGGGGCGGTCGAACGTGGGCGGGATTCGTGGGCTTGGCCGCGCTGCCTGGCATCGATCAAGGGTACACTGCTGGACCGGGGAAGGTGCTGAAGGTCGCGCTGGGGACTGTCTTGGCCGGCGGGGCAAGAAACCGCGGACGTGAGCGGCCCAGATCGAATGGAACATGGCAACGTCGCACGTGAACGATTACCGGGTGAAGATCGAGGCGTTTGAAGGTCCGATGGACCTGCTGCTGTTCCTGATTCGGCGGGCGGAAGTCGAGATCACGGACATCCCGATCGCATCGATCACGGAGCAGTACCTTGGGTATCTGAAGGACGCGGACCTGCGGAGCGGGACGATCGACATCGACCGGGCCGGGGAGTTCCTGGTGATGGCAGCGACGCTGATGGAGATCAAGTCGCGGATGCTGATGCCGCGGAGCGAAGGGCAGGCGGGCGAGGAGAGCGGGGAATCGTCGTCGGCGGAGTTGACGGATCCTCGCGCGGAACTGGTTCGACAACTGCTGGTGTACAAGAAGTATCGCGACGCGGCGCAGCGGCTGCACCAGCGGCTGGACGAGTGGGAGAGCCGGTTCCCGGCGTCGCAGGCGGCGTACGACTCGCGGCGCGTGCAGGAGGCGATGGGCGAAATGGCCGACATGGACATCGAGGACCTTGAACTGGTGGACCTGATGTCGGCGTTTGCGCGGGTGATCGAGTCGGTGGACATGACGCGGGTGGGGGAGCACCACGTGGTGGTGGACGACACGCCGATCGAGTTGCACGCCGAAGACATTCTTGATCGGCTGCGGCGTGAAGCGGGGGCGAAGCCGGGGGGCGGGCCGGAGGAAGCGGCGGGGAGCGAGGCGCGAGCCGGGGAGGTGGCGTTCACGACGTTTGTCGCGAATCGAACGCGCGGCGAACTGATCGGGCTGTTCCTGGCGATGCTGGAACTGGTGCGGCAACGGCGGATCGGGGTGCGTCAGGATCCGGAATCGAGCAATGTGTTCCTGCGAGTTCGGAATGAGAATGAGGAGGAGGCGACGGGTCAAGCGTCGGCACGGGCCTCTGAAGACGCGACGCTGCACTGACGCGGGAGGTTGCGATGTCGGACGCGACTGAGCCTGAGGTTACGGGCGGCGGACCGGTTGAGGCGGGCCATGGCGCGCCGGAGGTTGCGCCGGTGTTGATGCCGCCGACGCTGCCGGGGGAGGTTCACGCGCCGGTGACGTGGCCGACGCCGCTGAGCGTGGCGTGCTTCGTGGTGGGGGGACTGGGGGCGGTGGTGGCGCTGTATGGACTGGCGGCGCCGTTCATCAGCGCGCTGTTCGTTCAGCTTGACCGGACCGGGGCGACGGCGGCGTCGCTGTCGGCGGGCGAGAAGTACCAATGGGTGTTGTTCGCGGCGAACCTGATGGGGCTGTGCCTGGCGGGGTGGCTGATCTATGCGGGGTACCTGATCTCGCAGCGGCGGCGAAGCGCGCGGACGCAGGCGCGGGGGTACTCGTTCTGCAAGATCGTTCACGCGTTCGCGGTGGTGGGGCTCAATGTGTTCGTGCAGCACCAGGTGTTCGAGTCGATGCAGGGGGGCATGCCCAAGAACACGGCGGGGCTTGCGAGCGGGATCCTGTCGGTCGGGCTGGTGATCGGGGCGATCTTCGGGATCATCATGTACACGGCGATGCCGGTGGTGCTACTGATCTGGTTCGGGCGGAAGTCGGTTCGCGCGGAAGTGGCGAGGTGGAAGCCGGGGCGGTGATCGGGAGAGCCGGGGGCGCGCCGGCGAGAGTGCATAATCAGTCGGGGGTGATGAGGCCCGAGCGATGGATTCTGGCGGGGATGAGGCCGCGGGACCGCACCACGATTTCGACCTGGCCGCATTCGGGGCAGGTGCGGGAGCCATCGTCCAGGGGCAGGTCGGCGAGCGAGTAGGCGCAGTCGTGGCAGTGGGCTTCGATGGAGTGTTTGGAGAGGGCCCAGCGGAGCCAGTGATCACGGACGCAGAGCCCGGCGAGGGCGCCGCAGGCCAGGAGCGCGAGCAGGAGGAGGCAGGCGACGGGGGCGGCGACGGGGTGGAGACTGAACCACTCCCCCACTCCCGCGTGGACGGGCACGCGGCGGAGCCAGAGGAAGACGACCATCATCGACCAGGAGGCGCCGCCGAGGCCGATGAACACGCCAACGGCGAGCATGGAGCGCCAGTGACGGCGCTGGACGAACCAGAGCAGGCGAGAGCGCTCGGCCGGCGTGAAGCGATCGAGCATGAGGCGGACTTGCTCGCCGGGCGAGATGCGGCGCGGCGGGGATCGATCACTTGGGCGGCGAGCCGGGGGCATGGGGGTTCGATCTGGAGTTGAAGAGCGCAGGCTCGGCAAGTATGCCACGGGAGTGGCGCGGTGCCATGAAAGGTGGCGGAGAGTCTGAGGTCCCAGAACATCGAGGGCGTTACAGGCTGCTGGATGAAGGGAGCGGCGAGAAAGGCGTGGCGTCATTCATCGAGCGTTTTCTTTCGGCGCAGGACGTGATGGTAATGCTGGGCAAAGCGGTGGGCTTCGTCGCGGATGGCCTGCACGAGCCGGAGCCCGGGGTTGTCGCGCCCGAGTTTGATGGGCTCCTTGCGTTCCTGGATGTAGATCAGTTCTTCTTTTTTGGCGAGGCTGATGACCATGGGGGGCTTGATATCGAGTTCGGCGAAGGCCTGGAGGGCGGCGTGCAACTGGCCGAGGCCGCCGTCGATGAGGATGACGTCGGGGTACAACTCGTGCCCCTCTCCGGCGTCGCGGTAGCGGCGGGAGACGACTTCACGGATGGCGGCGTAGTCGTCGTTGTGCGAAGGAGGGATCGAGGGATCAAGGGATGAGGGATCGAGTGAAGCGGCGTCGGTGGTCGTCTGCACACGGGTGTGGTTGGCAGATGGCTTGATCCCGCGGTCGCGTCCCTTCTTGCCGATCCTGAAGCGGCGGTACTGGCTTTTGAGGGGGCGGCCGTCGACGAAGCAGACCTTGCTGGCGACGGTCTCGCCGCCCATGAGGTGGGCGATGTCGAACCCCTCGATGCAGCGGATAGGGGCGTCGATGCCGAGGACTCGTTGGAGGCTTCGGAGCCCCTTCTTGGGATCGAGGACGGAGACCTCGGTTTCGGGCTGCCACTGGTCGGAGCGCTTGGCGCGTTCGTCGAGGCGCTCGATGGCGCGGATCTGGTCGCGGAGGACGGCGGCCTTTTCGAAGTTGAGCGACTTCGACGCGGAATCCATCTCGGCGCGCATCTCGCGGAGGGTGTCGGCGCGCCTGGTCGAGATGAACTTGACGAAGCGTTCGGCATCGGCGCGGTAGGCATCCTTGGAGATCTTGGCGGCGCACGGGGCGGTGCATTGGCCGATGGCGTGGAGGATGCAGGGCCGGAAGAACGTGTTCTTCTTGTCGGCCTGGAGGATGTCGAGGTGGCAGGTGCGGAAGCGGAAGATGCGCTGTGCGATCTGGACGGCGTGCTTGAGGGACTTGACGCTGACGAAGGGGCCGAAGATCCTGGCGCCCCTGAACTCGGGCGACGACGGTTCGCGGGTGACGATGACGCGCGGGAACTCCTCGCCCATGGTGACGGCGAGGTAGGGGAAGGTCTTGTCGTCGGTGAGGCGGGTGTTGAAGCGAGGGCGGATGTCCTTGATGAGGCGGTTTTCGGCCAGGAGCGCCTCCCACTCGCCGTCGCAGACCAGCACGTCGATGTCGTGGACGACGTCGAGCATCGGCTGCTTCTTGAAGCCGAGGTCGGCGGAGGGAACGAAGTACGACGCGACGCGATCGCAGAGGCGCAGGGCCTTGCCGACGTAGACGACCACGCCCCGGTGGTCTTTCATCAGGTAGACGCCGGCGCGGGGAGGGAGGTTGCGGGCCTTGGCGCTGAGGCGAGAGAGGCGCTGCGGGCGAGATTCGGTCCCCCAGGCGGGCGGGGAGTCGGCGGGGAGGAATCCTTCGGCGTCGGGGAGTTGCTTGTCCGGATCGTCGGGCACGGAGAATCTTAAGCAACTGCCCGCGCGGGGGATGCGCGGCGGCGCGTCAGGCACGCCACCATCGATCGAATGGCGGGAGGATCACGCGGCCTTGCGGAGCAGGGCGCGGTACTCGCCGTACGCCTTGGGATGCGAGGTGTGGTCGGTGGTGAGGCGCTCGGAGGCGACGGTGAAGCCGTGGCGTGCGAGCGACTGGCGGAGACGGGGCTCGCTGAAGGGGCTGGGGTGCATGCAGTCGGAGAAGTCCATGAGGTCAACGAGGAGCCAGAGCAGGCCGTCGGGCCTGAGGAGGCGTCGTGCCTCGGCGAGGACGGCGTCGGGGTCGTCGACGTGATCGAGACAGTTTTCGGCGACGAAGACGTCGGCGATGGCGCTGGGGAGGGGGATGGATTCGGCGGAGGCCGAGAGGAACGTGACGTGTGCCGCGTCGGGGGGGATGAGGCCTTCCGTGCAGTAGCCGTCGGCGAGGGCGTCAACGGCGACGGCGCGGCGCCAGGGGAGGAGCGAGATCGAGGGAAATGGGCCGGGGCCGATCTCGACGGCGGTGCGGGTGCGGGACCACTCGGCCAGGGCGGGGGCGTTCTGGAGGCTCAGGGAGCGCGCGAGTTCTGAAACGCGGTCGAGTTGCCAGCCGCGAAAGATATCCCAGAACGGACCGCCGAACATGCGTTGTGATTCGCCGTGCTGCTGCGCGACCCAGTAGGAGAGTTCCTCGCGGTATTTTTGAGAGAGAGCGGAGTGGACGCGCGCGGCGGCATCGAGGGCGAAGCCGTCGCGGAGCGAACCGCGCCAGACGCCGCGGGCGGCGGCGCTGGTGCATCGCGATGCGCCGGCGGGGGCGAGGAGCGCGGCGGGGTGTTCCGCAGGCGGTGCGTCGTGGATGGCGGCTTGCTCCCCGGCGGAGTCGCCAGGCGTTGGGTGGGCGATCATCGATGTCTCCGGGGTACGAGAACTCCCGGAGGACTATCGGACCGCGCGGGGATCCGGGGGGGGTGGCGGCTGGGAGGTTGATGTCGGCGCGCAAAAACGGCGCGGTTTCGGAGGCGGTGGGCGGGCGGGGTGGGTGTGTTCAGGCGCCGGCCAACTCTCGCGGGCCGCCGGTGGCGGCGGGCTTGTGGACATCAATATCGACGCGCACGGGGGCGTGCACCTTGTGGCGGACGGGGCGGTCGAGGTCGGGGACGACGGCGAAGGCGGCGCAGCCGTCGATGTTGTCGAGGGTGACACCGTGGTCGCCGGAACGTTCGGGGAGGCGTGTGAGGGTGATGGAGAGGCCGTAGTTGCCGCCGCGGAGGTGGCAGGGGAACGAGAAGCGGACGACCGCGGACTGGCCGGCGTCGAGGGGTTCGATGGAGCGGTGCTCGTCGGCGACGCTGGTGCCGATGAGGTCCACGCCGGCGGCGTCGCGCACGAGAAAGGCGACGTCGAGCAGTTTGACGGGCACCTTGGCGGCGATGCGGGCCTCGATGGTGACGGTCTCACCAAAGGCGTAGGCCTGGACGTCCTTTCCGGACTTGTCGAGGAGGCGGATCTCCTGGACCTGAGCGTGACCGTTGCCGTAGCGGAGGGTGCCACGGGTACCGGAGGCGAACGCGACGGGCCTGGCGAGGTCGCCGCGGGCCTTCTGGGCCTGCTCGTTGGTGGTCTGGCGGATGTAGCCGAAGTACTTGTTGACGGCGTCCTCGGCGGTTCCCCAGTGCCTGGTCTTGCCGTCGGCGAGGAAGAGGCCTTTTCGGCAGAGGCTCTTGACGGAGTCCGGGGCGTGAGAGACGAAGAGGAGCGTGACGCCGGAGTCGAGGAGTTTGCGCATCCTGGCGATGCATCTTTGCTGGAAGCCCATGTCGCCGACGGCGAGGATCTCATCGAGGATGAGGATGTCTGGATCGATGCTGATGGCGACGGCGAAGGCGAGGCGTGCGTGCATGCCGCTGGAGTAATGCTTGACGGGCTGGTCGAGGAAGTCGCCGATGTCGGCAAAGGCGGCGATGTCGTCGAAGCGTTTCTCCATTTCGCGGCGCGGGATGCCAAGGATGGCGCCGTTGAGGAAGACGTTGTCGCGGCCGGTGAACTCGGGGTTGAAGCCGGAGCCGAGTTCGAGCAGGGCGGCGACGCGTCCGCGGAGCATGACCTGGCCCGTGGTCGGGGTGAGCGTACCGGCGATGATCTGGAGGAGGGTGCTCTTGCCCGAGCCGTTGCGACCGACGATGCCGACGGCTTCGCCCTTCATGACTTCGAAGGAGACATCGTGCAGGGCCCAGAACGGGCGGAAGTAGGTCTTTCGGCCGCGCATCGCGACCTGTTTGAGGCGGTCGCGAGGCTTGGAATAGATGTGGTAGCACTTGCTGACGTTGCGGGCGAGGATCGCCAGGCCCGGGGGCATCTCAAGGCGGGTGAGGACCTGGGGCGGAGGGGTCGCGAGGGGCGTCCTGGTCTCGACGGCGCTGTCGGCGACGGCGTGGTTCGTGATCGGGCGGAGGTCGGCGGGCTGGCGATCAGAGGACATCCGCGAGCCCCCTTTTGCTCTTGACAAACCACGCGTACCCGAGCACGAGCACGACGAGCCCCAGGGCGTTGAGCGCGGCGACCTGGGTCCAATCGGGGAGTTCACCCCAGAGCAGCGTCCGGCGCGAGTTGAGCACGATCAGGGTCAGGGGGTTCATCATGATGACCCACCGAAGCCGCTCGGGCACCTGCTGGACGTCGTAGAAGACGGGGGTCATGAAGAAGGTGAGTTGGGTGAGGACCGGGACGACCTGCTTGAAGTCGCGGATGAAGGCGCCCAGGGAAGCAAAGAGCCAACTGACGCCGAGCGTGATCATCAGGAGCGGCAGCAGCACGAGTGGGAAGAAGATGATCGTCCAGGAGAACGACTGAGCGAGCGCGCCCGCCGCGATGAGCAGCAGCGCCAGGCCGAAGAAGGCGTACACGAGGCTCGCCCCCGCGGCGGTGATCGGGAGGATCTCGAGGGGGAAGACGACCTTTCGCACGAGGTTTGGATGCTCGGTCACCATCGCGGGGGAACGGTTGACGGTCTCGGCGAAGATGGAGTAGACGACAAAGCCGGCGAAGAAATGGAGGGAGAAATCGGCCCACTCGAACCCGCCCAGTTTGCCCCAGCGGTGGCGGAAGACAAACCCGAAGATGAAGGTGTAGATCGCGAGGGTGAGCAGCGGCTGGAGGATCGCCCAGGCGAGCCCGAGCGACGTCCCCTTGTGCCGGACCATGACATCGCGGACCGTGAACTGCCGAATCAGGTCGCGGTACTGCCAGAGGTGGCGGCAGATGCTTGAGATGTTCAGGAGGTCCGCGATCGGCACGCGACGGGCCGAACGGACGGCGATCTGATCCATATGAATAACCAGTTCTGGGCGGACCGGGTCTTCACGCGCGCGTCACCCGCATGAAGGGTCCATTCTACGCACGCGGACCGGTATCGGTGGCAAGGAGCGGAGAGCAAGCGAACTGGAGACGAGGTGATCCAACAATCGATCCGGTTGTGTTTGAATGGGTTGCTGGCGATTCGTGTCAACTGGACGAGCGTCACCGATCGGGGCCTCGCGGCTACGCTGGATCATGAGCAATCTCGGCGGGAGCATGTTTGATTGGAGCAAGGGGGCGTCGTCGTCCGGAGGCGCCGGCGAAGGGGGAAGCGCGGGCGGGGTGGCGTCGGGGCGGGGGCGCGGGGCATTTCGGCCGCAGTTCAAGTTGACGGA
>JBFWWU010000028.1:0-39288 GCA_050246015.1 Phycisphaerales bacterium | reverse complement strand
GGCGCTGGATACGGAATACCCGGACAACGCGTACGGCGATGACGATCAGGCGCAGTTGTGGGTCGTGTGGGGGAGCGGGCTCGGGCAAGCCGCGCCGATCAACTGGTTTACGGATCACAGCGTTTCGCGGGTGCAGACGTTTAGCGTCAACCTGCACGCCGGGCGCACCGGACGGTTCGAGTGGCGGTTTGACACGATGAACACGTATATGAACGCGTTTCGAGGGTGGCACGTGGACAACATCCGTGTCTCGGCGCCCGCGCTGGTGTGCCGCCCGGCGTGCAGCGCCGACTTCAACGCCGACGGGTTCGTGAACTCGCAGGACTTTTTCGACTTCCTCGCGCCGTTCTTTGAGCAGCAGCCGTCGGCGGACATCAACACCGACGGCTTCGTCAACTCGCAGGACTACTTTGACTTCCTCAGCGCGTTCTTCGCCGGCTGCTGACTGAACTGACTGATCGGCGGGGTCGGGTCAACGCGTGCGGGAGTCGGCGCACGCCGTGTTGAGATGGACTTGACGCGGCGCGCCGACATCCTACCATTCATCCGCATATACGGATGAAGAACCCTTCTAAAACAAGAACGGTCACGGACTTGCTGGCCGATTTGGGCGAGCGAGTTCGGCTGCGCCTGCTCCGCATTTTGCAGCAGGAGGAGTTATCGGTCGGCGAGGCGGCAAGCGTGGTGCAGTTGCCGCAGTCCACGATATCGCGGCACCTCAAGCAACTGTCGGAGGGGGGATGGCTGGTGAAGCGAGCGGAGGGGACGGCGACGCTCTACCGAATGATCCTCGATGAACTCTCTCCCGGCGCACGAGCGCTGTGGATCGCGGTGCAATCGCAGTTCGGGGGGGGAGCGGCGGATAGCGCCGGGAAGGCGGAGCGCTCGCTCCCCGCGGATCTGGCGGAGGATTCGCGGCGGCTGGCGGGCGTGCTCGCGGACCGGCGGACGGATAGTCAGGCGTTTTTCGGGCGGGTCGCGGGGCAGTGGGACGATCTGCGGACGGACCTGTTCGGCAGCCGATTCACGATGCAGGGGTTGCTGGCGCTGTTGCCGCGGGATTGGACGGTGGCGGATCTGGGGTGCGGGACGGGGAACGCGTCGGAACTGCTGGCACCGCTGGTGAAGAAGGTGTTCGCGATTGATCAGTCGCAGCCGATGCTCGCGGCGGCGAAGAAGCGGCTGAGCGGGTTCTCGAATATTACATTCCTGCGCGGCGACCTGGAGCGGATCCCGCTGGACGAGGCGAGTGTGGATCTGGCGGTCGCGGTGCTGGTGCTGCACCACGTCGAGGACCCGATGCCGGCGTGCCGGGAGATGCGCCGGGTGGTGAAGCCCGGGGGGATGTGCCTGATCATCGACATGATCGAGCACGATCGATCAATCTACAAGCACACGATGGGGCACCGCTGGCTGGGGTTCAACGAGCCTCGGCTGGGGGCGTTGCTGGGGGACGCGGGGTTTGCCGACCCGCGGTTCGTGGTGCTGGCCTCGGATCCGGACGCGCGGGGGCCGGGGCTGTTTGCATGCACCGCGCTTGCAAGATGAGGCGGGGAGGACGACGCGAACATGTTGCCGGGTATCGTGAAACCCGGCGGATCTTTGAGCGAAACACGACCGACGCCCGAAATCACCAGTTCAAGTTAGGAGAACCCCCTTGACGACGATGTCCAAGCCCAAACTCAACAAGAACACCGGCACGCCGCACCGCGGGCGCGCGCCGGGCGCCTTCACCGACTTCAAGGTGCGAGACCTGGCCGAGTGCGAACTGGGGCGCAAGGAGATCCGGCTCGCGGAGCAGGAAATGCCGGGGCTGATGGCTCTTCGCGAGCGGTACAAGGGGAAGAAGCCCCTGGCCGGGGCACGGATCAGCGGCTCGCTGCACATGACGATCCAGACGGCGGTGCTGATCGAGACGCTGGTGGAACTGGGCGCGCAGGTTCGCTGGGCGTCGTGCAACATCTTCAGCACGCAGGATCACGCGGCGGCGGCGGTGGCGGTCGGCCCGAACGGGACGGCGGACGAGCCACGGGGCACGCCGGTCTTTGCCTGGAAGGGCGAGACCCTCGAAGAGTACTGGTGGTGCACCGAGCAGATCTTCAAGTTCACCGACTCCAAGGGGAACGTGATCGGGCCGAACCTGCTGCTGGACGACGGGGGGGACGCGACACTGCTGGTGCACAAGGGCGCGGAGTTCGAGAAGGCCGGGAAGGTCCCGGGGTTCAACGCGAAGAACGATCCTGAAGAATGGGGGGTGATCCTCGGGGTCCTCCGCGCGAGCCTGAAGAGCTCGCCGAGTTACTGGACGAACATCATCAAGCACATCAAGGGTGTGTCGGAAGAAACGACCACCGGCGTGCACCGCCTGTACGACATGGCCAAGAAGGGCCAGCTCGCGTTCCCGGCGATCAACGTGAATGACAGCGCGACCAAGAGCAAGTTCGACAACCTGTACGGGTGCCGGCACTCGCTGGTGGACGGGCTGAACCGCGCGACCGACGTGATGCTTTCGGGCAAGGTCGCGATGGTGCTGGGCTACGGCGACGTGGGCAAGGGGTGCTGCCAGGCGCTGCGCGGGCAGGGGTGCCGGGTGATCGTCACGGAGATCGACCCGATCAACGCGCTGCAGGCGGCGATGGAGGGGTACCAGATCGCGCTGCTGGAGGACTTCGTCGGCGCCGCGGACATCTTCATCACCGCGACGGGCAACAAGAACGTGATCACGCTCGAGCACATGCGGAAGATGAAGGACAAGGCGATCGTGGCGAACATCGGGCACTTTGACAACGAGATCGACATGGCGGGCTTGTACGCCGCCGAGAAGGCCGGCACCGTCGCCCGCGTGAACATCAAGGCGCAGTACGACGAGTTTGTTTTCAAGAAAGGCGGCAAGTCGATCCTGGTGCTCGCCGAGGGACGCCTGATGAACCTGGGGTGCGCGACGGGGCATCCGTCGTTCGTGATGTCGTCGTCGTTCACGAACCAGACGATCGCGCAGCTCGATCTGTGGCTGAACGCGAGCGGGAAGGCGACGCTCAGCGGGCATACGTACGAGAGCGGCAAGGTGTACACGCTCCCCAAGAAACTCGACGAGGAAGTCGCGCGGCTGCACCTGGAAAAGCTGGGCGTGAAACTCACGAGACTCTCGAAGGACCAGGCCGACTACATCGGCGTGCCGGTGGACGGGCCGTATAAGTCGGATCACTACCGGTATTGACTTTACAACGCCAGATCGCGGAAGAGGCTTGAAGAGGCGGGCGGGACGCCCGCTCCACGAGTTGAAAGGCGGGCGTGACGCCCGCTCCACGAGTGGCGTCTTGAGCCCGAGTTACTGTCCCTTGCGCCCGGGCATCAGGCGCACGCGGATGCGGCGGTCGGGCGCGTCGTACTTTTGCAGCACGGCCTGGACATCGGAGGCGGTGGTGCCGGCGTAGTGCGATTCGGCGGCGATCATCTGATCCAGCGGCAGGCGGTGGTAGGTGCTGGACGCGAGCACGTTGGACCAGTACCCGGTTCGCTGCAGGACATCGCGCGAGTTGCCGGCGAGGCGCGACGTGACCTGCCTGAGTTCGTCGTCGCCCGGGCCACGCTCGCGGACGGATTCGAAGATCGCCGAGAGTTTCTCGAGCAGTTCCGGGGCGCGGTGCGGGGGCACCTCGCTGACGGCCAGGACGAGGCCGAATCCGGGGAACGCGCTGCCGGGGATCGCCTGCACGCCGGCGCCGCCGCCGCGACGGTTATCGTCGGCGGGGTCGGCGCGTTCGCCGCGTTCGTCCGGTGGCCACTGCTTGAGTCGGCGTTCGATGATCTCGGCGGCGACGGCGAGCGAGCGGTAGTCTCGGATGTCGGCCAGGTCGGCGCCGAGGAAGCCGGCGATGATGTAGGCACGGTCCTGCATCCCATCGACGGTGCGGGTATCGATCATGGGGATGTCGTTGCGGGCGGCGCGGCGTGCGTCGGCGAAGGTATCGCCGGTCAGCCTCGGCCGCGAAGACAGGGTGCCGAGGTACAGCGACGCGAGGCGGGCGGCGTCCTTGATGCTCACGTCGCCGACGATCGAGGCCTCGATGGGGTTGGCCGTCGAGCCGGGCGCGACGCCGAGCATCGCGTCGATCCAGTGCTGAGCGGCCCCCGCGGTCAGCGAGTCGAGGGCCTCGTCAGTCATTCGGCGCGGCCTGGGGTCGTCCTTGGCAAAGACGACATCGACGACGGTGTCGAACACGGCCCGGCGGCCGGGCATGCCCTGCCCGCCGATACTCTCGCGCCGCGAACGGATGCGGCTGCGCCACGCGTCGAAGTTGTCGTTGGACACCACGGGCTCCGTGAGGAGCAGGCGCGCCACTCGGAGCCCGTGCTCCACGCCGCCCAGGTCGCTTTCGATCCGCAGCATGACCGAATCGGATGAGACCCGGGACCAGAGGCGCACCTTATGCTCCTGGAGGTACGCGAGCAGGTCGTCGCGGCGGAAGGAGCGGACCGAGAGCCGATCCCAGGCGTCGAAGGCGGCCAAGGTGATGCCTCGGTTCGCCACGGATTCCTGGATCTCGCCTCCGGTCACGCAGATGGAGACCATCACGCGAGACTCGGCGTCCTGGGATCGAGTGCCGGGGCCGGGGCGGCGAGAGGCCGGGGAGGGAGTTGAGCCGTCGATGGCGTCGGCGCCCGGGTCGGGGGTTGAGGGAGCGGCGGGCGGGGCCGGAATGGATGGAGGGGCGTCGGCGGGCCTTGGGCGGATGGCGCGATGGTGCACGACGACGCCGTTGCCGAGCGTCAGCGTCGTCACGCCGGCCGATCGGTACGTCTGGTCGAACTGCACGATTGGGCCCGGTTCGAGGGGCAGGGGCGGCACGGGTCGGGCCGCGGCGGCCGCGACGGTCGCGGCCGGAGGGGCCTTTGTCGCCTCGTCCTGCGCGGGAGCGCGGTTCAAGGGCAGGGCGGCGAGCGCCAGCCAAGCCCCGGCGGCCACTCCGAACATCGTTCGTGCTCCGCGGACGGCGCCGCGGGCGCGACTCGGCTGGTTGAGTCGCCCGCGATGATGCGGCCTGGATCGAACGAAACATCGATCGAGCATGATTGGTCCAACGATTGTCCGCGCGTGAGGGATGGCACGCGCGCCGCCAGTTCGACAACACTACCCGTCGTTACCCGACGGGTTGCATCATGCCTGCTTCATGTACAGGTGGATCGCGGTATTGCCGTACACGTGGGTCTCGGGGCCTACCGCGCCCGGGATGCTGAGGTCAACCTGAACCGACGCGGGCGGCGGGGGCGACGGGAGCGACTCGTCTGGGTCGTGATCATGCTCGAAGGCCGAGGGGCCGCCGCGCAGCATGTCCGACAGTTCGTCCCCTTCCCACGCGACTTCATCGTCGCCGATCGGTTGGGAGCGGCCCGAATGTCCGCGCCCGCGCCTGCGTTCGGATTCCGATCGACCCTTGCTTGAGCCGGGCTCGAGGGAGCGATGGCGGAACGGCCAGGGAGTGCGGAGCACGGCGTAGCCCCCCCCGCCCCCTCCGCCAGACGTATTCAGGTTTTCGATGACGCGGGCGAACTGCCGGGCGACGCGGTCCCAACCCCCGCCGCCGCCCATCGCCGGGGAGGGGTCGAGCACGAGCGGGTACGGCGGATCGAAGAAGATCAGATCGACGGGCCGGGGGCAGCGAGACAGGAGCGGCGCGCCCAGCGCATCGCCCTGCACGACCTCGGCCCGATCTTCGCAGCCGAGTTCTTCGATGTTTCGCCGGAGGATCTGGGCGATTTTCTTGTCGCGTTCGATGAAGACGCAGCGCTGCGCGCCCCGGCTGATGGCTTCGAGGCCGATGGCGCCGGTGCCCGCGAACGCGTCGAGGACGACGGCGCCCTCCGTCCACCCGCGCAGGAGAGCGAAGAGCGATTCCTTCACACGGTCGGGAATGGGCCTGGTCGTGCCGGCGTCTGGCGGGGAATGGAGTTTTCGATGGCGGAACTCGCCGGCGATGATTCGCATGGAAGAAGAGCAAAGGCCCCAAGAGGCGACGGGTCAAGACGCAGGGATTCCATCAAAGCCGGGCACGGGCGCTCAGCCGTTCCCCGCGCAACAACCGCGCGGTCGGTCCGGGCGGCTCCACCGATCGCTACGACCTCTCGGAATCCGTGCGGACGAAAGAGACCGCTCGGGCGGGCCGCTCATTCCCCTGGCGGGATGGTCCGATGGTTGGGCCATGCAGACATCACCCGCGCGGCGCGCCTTCCGCGCCATCCTTCCGCCCGCAGTGTTTCCGGACCGGACGCCCATTCTCGGACCGCGGCTATCAACCATGATCGGCGGGTGCGGCCTGGTGGCGATGAGTTACTGGCTGGGCGCCTCGTGGCTCGCTGAACCGTTGATCGGCCTGCCGCTGGGAGTCTGGCTGGCCGGTGCCGCGACGGGCGTGAGCCACATCCTGGCGGTCCGCCGAGAACTGGACCTGGCCGCGCGATCCGGGGGAGGTTCATCTGGCACGCCGCACACGAGCGGCGATCACCTGACGACCGAGCGGATCGGCTGTGAAGCCCCCGGTCTGTCGGGGTTTGCCGCGTCCTTGACCGGCGCGGGCGAAGAGATCGGCAACGTGTGGATGGTTGGGGTGAACCCGGCCGGCGCCGCGCCGGCCCAGCGTGTAAATGGACGGGTGGGCCGGCGTCCGGACGACGCGGGCGGGACACCGATCTTCGAGGCACCGCCCGAGGTCGCCGCGCCCTCCACCGCGCCCCCCCCCGCGCCGGCGTACGCGTTCAGCGTCGAGCCCGCATCGGAAAGTTTGCGGTCGCGTGTGAACAAGGGGCTGGCGGCGATCTGGCCGACCGGGGCGGTGCGATTCGGCCGGCGGTTCGTCGAAAGTCCGCGCGAAGCGGTACGGCACGCGCGCGAGATTGTGGGTTCGCCAGCGGGACCGGCCCTGGGGCCGCCCGGGCCGGCCAGGATCCGAATCGGGATTCAAGCGTCGGCGCGAGAGACCTCGGCGTTGATCGATCTGGCGTGCAGCGATTCGGTTCCGGGCGCGCGGGTGGAATGGACCCCTATCGCGCTCTCGACCGACGCGGGCGACCCGGCCGCGCTTCGGCTTGACGCCGTCATCCGGCGGGGGCGTCACGACGACATCATTGTGCGCGTGCCGGAGCATGCTGATCATCCGGCGGCGTGGCCGGACTGGTGCGAACGCCTGCCGCTGGGGTACGCGGGCGTGTTCCCGACGCGGGTGGATCCGGTGGCGGTATCGTGCGGCGTGGTGGACCTGACGTCGGAGCGGGACGCGAGGCTGGTGTCGCGGCTGGCGGAAGTCGCTGGTTTTCTGGGGCGACATGACGCTCGGCTGTGGCCGACGTCCCGCGACGGGCGTGGGCCGATCCGCGATCTGTTCGCGGCGGGTGGGGCGGTTGAACGGTCCATGCTGCGATTGTCGAACACGCTCGCGGCGGATTGGACGACGCCGGCGGCCCGGACCGAGGTGGGGGCCCGGGCCGCGGCCCGCGCCGCGGGCGCGTGGCTGGCATCGTGGGACGAGATGGACTCCAAGGAACGACGCCGACTCGTCGAAGCATGCGCGGACATCCTTGAAGGCGAGCCCGAGGCGACCCTTCGGGTCGCGGCGGCGTGCATCGGCGCCGGCGAAACCCAGCGCGGGCTGGAACGGCTGGGGGCAGGATTCGGGGCGCTGGTCGCGCAGGGGCAGAAGGTCGCGGCCGATCCGCTCGCGTTCGTGCACGCGGAGATCGAGTACGGCCCGGCGAGCCTGCTGACGCTCGGTCGCGCCGCCGCGGGGCTGTGCGTGCTCTGGGCCGGCAGCAACCAGCAGAGCCTTGACTACCTGCGCGATGACCTGCTGGATGAACTGCGGTTCGCGTCGCGCTTCATCGGGCAGGATCAGGATCACCTGCTGCTGCGCGAGGTCATTCGCCACATGGATCGGATTCGGTCGCAGATGCTGCCGCTGGCGAGCGCCGCGGCGTGAGGGCGCTGCGCCGGCGTTACCCGCGGATGCCATCGCGCAGTGGGTCGTTCGGATCGAGCACGAGGGTGCTCTGTGCGGTGATGAAAGCCTGACCGGTGATGACGGGGATGACGCCGGCGTCGTGGGGGCGCACACGTGCCGAGAACGCGCTGCCGATGATGCTTTCCTGGCGCCAGACCTGGCCGGGGCCGAGTTTGCCGTCAGCGAAGAGGCAGGCGAGTTTGGCGCTGGTGCCGGTGCCGCAGGGGGAGCGGTCGTACGCCTTGCCGGGGCAGAGGACGAAGTTCTTGCTGTGGCAATCGGGGCGAGTCGGTGGGCCGAAGAGTTCGATGTGGTCGATGTCGCCGCCGCCGGCTCCGAACGCGGGGTCACCCTTGACGCCGGCGCGATCAAGCGCGAGGCGGATTTGCCAGGAGAGGCTGGTGAGGCGTTCGAGATTCTGCATCGAGAGGTCGGCGCCGTGGTCGTCGACGAGAAAAAACCAGTTGCCTCCCCAGGCGATGTCGCCGTGGACGGTTTGACCGCCGTCGAGCGTGATCGGCACCTGCTTGCGATGCCGAAACGAGTGAACGTTGGTGACCGTGACCCGGTTGGGATTCCAACTCCCCTGGCCCGCATCGCGGACCTGGCCGATCGAGCCGGCGGGCACGTCCGGGGCGTCGTCGCCCAGCGAGATGGTGACGTCTCCCACCGGGGACTCCAGGACGTGCGACCCTGGTCCGATGAGCCCCATGTGGGCCAGCGTGGCGCCGACGCCGATCGTCCCGTGCACGCACATGTTGAGATACCCGACGTTATTGAAAAAGATGACGCCGGTGACGGCGCGCGGATTCGTGGGCGGCACGAGCAGCGCCCCGACCATCGCGTCGTTCCCGCGGGGCTCGTTGCACACCGCGCTGCGGACGTGATCGAACCGGTCGCGAAAGAGACGGACGCGCTGCGCGAGCGGGCCGGAGCCCAGATCAGGCCCGCCCTCGATGACGACGCGCGTCGGTTCGCCTTCCGTGTGGGAGTCGATCACGGCGATGGGCTGCTCGGACATGAGGGAGCGTATCGGAGTCGCGGGGTATACGCCTGTTGAGCGAAGCGGCGAGTCGGCTGGGCGCAGATTGGGGCGTCCGTTGGTCTGGCTCGCCGTACACTTGCGGCCCGAGCCTCTATCGAGCCTCTTCGGAGCATTGTCCCATGGCGATTTTCGGTCGCAAGCCCAAGCCTGCAGCAGTTCGAGTCTCGGTTCCGCCTCCGGCCTCCTCTGAGCCCGGGCCGGCGGGCGCGGCGAGCGCCGATTCGGGTCACGGCGAGTCGCGGATCCTCGCGCTGGGCTCGGAGATGTTGTCGATGGCGCGGAATCACAAGGCCGGGGTCCTCAGCGCCAGGTTCTACTCCGACGCGCTGATGAACTGGTCCATGAAGGACCCCAACTTCAAGGTGCAACTGTTTCGCTTTGTGGATGCGTTTCCGATGCTGCGCACGCCGGAAGACGTGTTCGATCACCTCAAGGACTATCTCTCGCAGCCGGGGGTGACGGTGCCGGGGCCGATCGAGCTCGCGCTCAAGGCGGGAGGGATCGCCAAGGGGCTTGCGGCGGGGCAGATCAGCAAGCAGATCACGGGGATGGCGTCGAAGTTCATCGCGGGGACGGACGCCCGGTCGGCGCTGGGCAACCTCAAGAACCTATGGAACGACGGCATCGCGTTCAGCGTCGATCTGCTCGGCGAGGCGTGCGTCTCCGACACCGAAGCGGATCAGTACCAGCGCAAGTACCTCGACCTGGTCACCAACCTGCCCGGCGAGGTCGCGTCGTGGAAGCCCAACCCGCGCCTTGAATCGGACCATCTCGGACCCATCCCGCGCACCAACGTCTCGATCAAGGTGTCGTCGCTCTCGGCCCGCTGCGATCCGATTGACCCGCAGGGCTCGATGAAGAACCTGCTCTCGCGGCTGGGGCCGATTCTCCAGGCCGCGAGCACGCACGGCGTGTTTGTGAACTTCGACATGGAGCAGTTCGCGTTCAAGGACTTCACCCTCGACCTGTTCATGCGATGCTGCGAGGAGTACGACTTCCACGCCGGGCTGGCGATGCAGGCGTACCTGAAATCTGGTGACGCCGACGCGCGTCGGATCTGTGAATGGGCGCACACGAGAGGGCGCCAGGTTTCGGTGCGACTGGTGAAGGGCGCGTACTGGGACTACCAGGTCATCCACGCCGAACAGATGGGCTGGCCGTGCCCGGTGTGGACGACCAAGCGAGAGACGGACGCGTGCTTCGAGCGGATGACGGATATCTTCCTTGATGCCTGCCCGCGGGCAGGCTCCGACTCTCGCGGGGCCGGTGTCCCCACGGCCACGTCGCCACCCGGGGTGAAACTCGCGCTGGGCTCGCACAACGTGCGCTCCATCGCCGCGGCGCTGGCGGGGCTGGAGCGGCGCGGGTTGCCGAAGAACGCGATCGAACTCCAGATGCTCCACGGGATGGCGGACCAACTCAAGTACGCCGCCGCCGAGATGGGGCTGCGCGTCCGCGAATACGTCCCCGTCGGGGAGATGATCCCCGGGATGGCGTATCTGGTGCGCCGGCTGCTGGAGAACACGAGCAATGAATCGTGGCTGAAGGCGGGGTTCCTCGACAACGCCGACCCGAAGGTCCTGCTTGCCAGCCCGCACGTCGCGTCGCCCGCGGCGGGATCCAACGGGGCGCACGCGGCCTCCGGCATGTCCAAGCCGGATCTGGTGACGATCGCGGCCGAGCGCCACCAACTCACCCCCGCGGCCGGGGGCGTCGGCGACGGGAAGCCCTTCGTCAACGAGCCGTTTCGCGACTTCTCCGATTCGCGTCAGCGCGCCGCGTTCGCCGCGGCGATCGAGAAGGCTTCGGTGCCCCGTGTGGGCAACGACGTCACCCCGGCGCAGGCGAGCGGCATGGTCGGTAGCGCGTCCCGGGTGTTCCTGGGCGAGCGACCCGGCGAGGGCTGGCGGGATGTCGATCCGATCCGCCGCGCCCGCGTTCTCACACTCACCGCCGCGTCGATGCGAGAAGACCGCGACTATCTCGCCGCGGTCATGATCAAGGAGTCGGGGAAGACCTGGCGCGAGGCCGACGCGGATGTCTGCGAAGCGATTGATTTCTGCGAGTACTACGGGCGCCTCGCGCCGCGCCTCTTTGTGCCGCAACGGCTCGGGAGGTTCATCGGCGAGTTTGACCAGACGTGGTACCAGCCCCGCGGCGTCGCGGTCGTCATCGCGCCGTGGAACTTCCCGCTGGCGATCCTGACCGGCATGACCGCGGCCGCGCTCGTGACGGGCAACGCCGTCATCGTCAAGCCCGCCGAGCAGACCCCGGGCATCGCCAAACTGCTCGTCGAGAAGTACCTCTGGCAGGCCCTGATCGACGTGCTCGACGGTTCCGGCGACACACCGAAACTGCTCCGCGGCGACCCGAGCCAGGTGGTGCAGTTCTGCCCGGCTCCCGGTGAGACAACCGGCGCGGCGCTGGTGCGGGACGAGCGAGTCGCGCTCATCGCGTTCACCGGCTCGCGCGACGTGGGCCTGGACATCCTCCACGCCGCCGCCCCGCTCTCTCCGTTTGCCGCGGGCGCTTCCCGCGGGGCCGCGCCTTCACACCTCAAGCACGTCATCTGCGAAATGGGAGGCAAGAACGCGGTCATCATCGACACGTCCGCCGATCAGGACGAGGCGGTGCTGGGCGTGCGCCAGTCCGCGTTCGGCTTCCAGGGACAGAAGTGCTCGGCGTGCTCGCGCGTGATCGTCGTCGATCCGCAGGGGCCTGACGGGCCGGCGATCACGTCGTTCCGGTCGCGGCTGTGCGAAGCCGCCCGGGCGCTGACGATCGGTGATCCGTCCCTCCCGGGTACCGACGTCGGCCCGGTCATCGACGCGGACGCCGCCGCCAAGATCGTCGGCTTCATCGACCGTGCCAAGGCCTCGGGCCTCCACCACATGGCGCTCTCGCTCCCTTCCTCGCCTCCACTCCGCCAAGCGCCGACTTCCTCGCTGACCTATGTCGCGCCCCATATTTTCTGGACCGTGCCCCCGGACCACGAACTCGCCCGGGAGGAAGTCTTCGGCCCCGTGCTCGCCGTCATGCACGCTCATTCCTTTGAAGAGGCGCTGCGGATCGCGAACTCGTCGGCGTACAAACTCACCGGCGGCGTCTTCAGCCGCAAGCCCGCGCACCTCGAACTGGCTCGGCGCGATTTCCGCGTGGGGAATCTGTATCTCAATCGCGGCATCACCGGCGCGCTGGTCGGGCGACAGCCCTTCGGCGGGTTCGGCATGTCCGGGGGTGGCACGAAGGCGGGCGGGCTGGACTACCTGCTTCATTTCGTTGAGCCCCGCGCCTGCTGCGAGAACACCCTCCGCCGAGGGTTCGCGCCGGAGTTGTAGGGGCCGCGCACGATGACCCCGACCGATCTCTTCATTCTCGCGCTGATCCCGGTCCTGATTGCCGCGTCGGCGCTGTGCTCGGCTTCGGAGACGGCGCTGTTCGGGCTCTCGTACAACGACCGGCTGCAACTGCGCCGGCTTCGTCCAAGGGCGGCGGCGGCGGCCGAGGCGATGCTCGCCTCGCCGCGCGCCCTGCTGGTGGGCATCCTCATCTCGAACATGTGCGTCAACGCGCTGCTGTTCGCGCTGGGCTCGGTCCTGCTGCTGCACGTCGAGAACCGCGCGCTGGGCATCGGTATCAACACGGCGTCGGTGATCGGGCTGATCGTCTTCGGCGAGGTGCTGCCCAAGATGCTGGCCGGGGCGGCGCGGGTGACGTTCTGCCGCGTGCTCGCGCCGTCGGTGTACCGCGTGTACATGCTGATCGCGCCGGTTCGACGTGTGGTCGAAGTCGGGCTGATCGGCCCGCTGGCCCGGCTGTTCCGCCCGGAAGCCGGGCCCGCGCGGGGGGCGGTCGCGGGCGCGGCCGGACAGCTCGAGGTCGGGGACCTGGAGCGACTGCTGGAACTCGGCGCCTCGCAGGGCGCGATCGACCGCGACGAACAGTCGGTGATCGCGCAGGTGCTGGAGATCGGGCAGCGCCGCGTCTGGGACGTGATGACACCGCGGACGTCGATTCGATGGGTTGACCGGGCCGCCGCGCCCGAGCGGGTGATTGGCGCCATCCGCGAGTCGGGACACCGCTACCTGCCCGTGTACGCACGTTCGCCGGATCATGAAATCGTCGGGATGCTCGATGCGCGCCGGTATGTGGCGGCGTGGGCGGCCGGGGGCGCGCCCGCCGTCGATCCGCACGTCTTCCCCGTGTCGTACGTCCCGGAGAACGCGCGCCTGGACCAGTTGCTCGAGCACTTCCGCTCCGGCGACGTCGAGATCGCGCTGTGCGTGGACGAGCACGGCACCGTGGACGGGCTGGTCAGCATCTCCGACGTCGCGAGCCGATTTGTGGAAGAGTTCGCCGTCGCCGACAGCGCCGGCGAATCGAACGAGCACCGGGGCATCGGCGTGCGGCGGCTGGGCCCGCATCGCTGGAGCGTGCCCGGGCGACTCGGTATCCACGAGTTCGCCGAACTCTTCCCTCTCAAGCCCGACTCTCGCGCGACGACGGTCGGTGGGCTCGTGACGCTCATGCTGGGGCGGATCCCGTCCCCGGGCGACCGGGCGCGCGTGGGGGACATCGAGTTGGTGGTGGAATCCATGACGCGAAACGTGGTCGAGCGCGTCGAGGTGCTCCTGCATCCGCCGGGCAACGCGGACGACCCCGCCGCCGAAGCCGGCTCCGCGGGCGCCCGAAGCGGAGGGGGCGCATGAGCACCCTGGAACTCATCGCCTGGGTGGGCGTCGTTCTCCTGGCCATTGCCGGCAGCGCGTGGTGCGCCGGCTTCGAGACCGGCATGTACTGCGTGAACCGGGTGCGCCTGAACCTGCGGGTCGCCCGGGGCGAGCGACGCGCCGTGCTCCTGCGGCGCGAGATCGACCATCCCAACCGGGCCCTGGCGACCCTGCTCATCTCCAATACCGCGTTCGGCAATCTGCTCAGCGTCGGCATCACCAGCCTGCTCTCGACGCGCGACCTGGGCGACGCGTGGCTATTGGCCGTCAACCTGCTCATCGTCGTGCCCACGCTCGTCGTGCTCGGCGAGGCGCTGCCCAAGGAGATCTTCCGCGTCGAGGCCGACCGCCTCAACTACTGGACCGCGCCGCTGCTGGTCTGGCTCCGCCGGCTGCTCACGCTCGTGGGGCTCATCCCGCTCGTCGATGCGGTCGCGTCGATCGCGATGCGCTGGGCCCGCGCCAACGAGCCCGGCTCCCTCAGCACCCCCCGGCACGCCATCGCCGCCCTGCTCAAGGAAGGCGCCCGCCACGGCATCCTCTCCGAAGCGCAGACGAACATGGTCGATCGCGCGCTGCTCCTGCGCGACACGCTGGTCCGAGGCGAAATGGTCCCCTGGTCACGCGTCCGCACGATCCCGCTCAACGGCAAGCGGCGACAACTCGCCGGGGGGCTGGCGCGCCAGAGTTTCTCGGCCTACCCCGTTGTCGGTCCGCAGGGCGACGTGCTGGGCGTCGTGAGCCACCTGGACCTGTGCCTGCGGCACGACACCCCGCTGGATCAACTCATGCACCCTCCGGTGCTCCTGGCGCCGGACATGCGCGTCCGAGACGCGCTGCTGGCCATCCGGCGCGCGGGCATGCTCATCGGCGTCGTCGTCGCCGACGGCAAGCCCGCGGGCATCGTGACGCCCAAGGACCTGATCGAGCCGCTCCTCACCGCGGATCCCGGGATCGTCCGATCGTGATCTCAGCGGTCCCGCTCGGGCAGGCCCATGCCGCGGCGGTCCGGGCTCGCGGGTTTCTGCGGCGGCACGAAACGCCTGGTCTTGAGTTCGTCGGTCAGGTGGGCGATCGCAGCATCGAGTTGCGGATCTCCGCCGCTGACCATCAGCGACGGATCGTCCACGACGACCATGTCGGGATCGACGCCGTGCCCCTCGACGCCCCAGGTCCCGTCGAGTTCAAAGAAGCCGAAGGTGGGGACGGTGATCGAGCCGCCGTCGATGAACCGCGGGTTGCCCGAGATGCCCACGAGCCCGCCCCAGGTGCGGGTGCCGATGACCGTGCCGATTTTTTCGTGCTTGAAGAGCCAGGGGAAGTCGTCGCCGCCGGAACCCGCGAGCCCGTTGATCAGCATGCACTTGGGCCCGAAGTGGGCGTCGGGGGGCCAGGGCCAGGAGTTCCCGTCGCGGCGTGCCCAGTAGTTGACGGGCTGACGATTGAGCAGTTCGATGAATCGCGTCGGGATCTGACCGCCGCCGTTCCATCGCTCGTCGATGATGAGCGCGTCTTTCTGACGCTGCCCGAAGAACTGTCGGAAGAGTTCGGATTGTCCATCGACGCCGGTGTTGGGGACGTAGATGTACCCGATCGTGCCTCCGGACTTTTCATCGACGTAGGCACGATTGTCTTCGATCCAGGCGCGGAAGCGCAGGCTTGCCTCGCTCCCGATCGGCTTGACGAGCACCTCGCGCTCCTTGCCGTCCATCGTCGGGGATGAGTTCACGGTCAGCGCGATGGTCTTGCCGACCGCGCCGACAAAGGCCGCGTAGGGGTCTTCCTTCGGATTGATCGGGATCCCGTTGACTTCGAGGAGGTAGTCGCCGACCTTCACGTTCACGCCGGGTTCGCTGAGGGGCCCGCGCGCGTCGGCATCCCACGGCCCTCCCTGATAGATCCTGGCGATCTTGTACGCGCCGCCCCCCGGCGCGCCCGCGTCGAGTTCAAAGTCGCACCCAAGCAGGCCCACGCCCACCGTCGGCTGG
The DNA here is from genome assembly GCA_050246015.1 of Phycisphaerales bacterium. Taxonomy (GTDB): domain Bacteria; phylum Planctomycetota; class Phycisphaerae; order Phycisphaerales; family UBA1924; genus JTS-AC122. Next base: position 23,534 of record JBFWWU010000028.1, on the reverse strand, counting down.
TCCTCCACGTCGCCCTGTCCCTGCAGGTACGCGTGCCCGATGTTGAGTTCGGAGATCATCTCGGAGATGATCCAGTTGACGTCTTCGCGGCTGGCCGCGTCGGGGAGCATCGCGCCGTAATGCTGGCGCATCTTCGGCCAGTCCACGCCGTGCATGCCGGGCTCGTAGAAGTAGTCGCGCTGCAGCCGCCACGCGTCGGTGAAGATCTGCTCCCATTCCTTCCGCGGATCGATGGTCTTCTTCATGCCGTCGGTGGCGACGGCCTGCGACTTGCCCCCGCCCGCGCTGGGGTCGCAGATCGCCATCGATCCGCCGCGGAAGACCAGCATCTTCTTCCCGTCCGCCGTCAGTTGGAAGTTGCCCCCGGCGGTGACGGCTTTCTCTTCCTTCTCGTCACCGGAGTAGTCGAACACCTTGATCCCCGGCTCGACGCCCGTGCCCCGAGCGCTGCGCCGGCTGTAGACGAGTTTCTCGCCGTCCGCGACCGCGAGATTGGCGAAGCCCCCCGGGCGGACGGGGAGCATGATCGCGCGCCCCTCGAACCCATCGAAGTCGATCATGAGGTCCTTGGGCTTGTCGTCTTTCTTGGGCCCGTCGGCGTCCTTCTTGCCCGGCTCGCCGTTCTCTTTTGCGGACCGCGTCGCGGTGAACTTGCCGCTGGCGTCGCCCGTGGTCCACGTGCCCGCGAGTTGCCCGTTGTCGATCGTGCCGGTCAGCGTCGCCACACCGTCGCCGATGGTGATCGTCAGGGTCACGTGGCCGGAGGCCTTGTCGAAGGTACCCGAGACGTCGCCGCTGCCCATGGCGGAGGTCATGCTGCCGGAGATGTTGTCGCCGTCGAGTTTGAGGCTCATCGTGAACGGCAGGCCGTTCTCCATGCCGGGCGCGTCGCCGGTGGCCTTGCCCGACCACGTGCCCGTGACCGGGTCGCTGACCGCGGCGGGGGAGGGGGGCCCGCTGTCCTTCTTCTCGTCCTGCTTGTCCGCGCCGCCCTTGCTGTTTTGGTCCTTCTTGGCGTCCTTCTTGAGTTCCTCTTCGTCGCTTTTGGGCAACCACGGGCTCTTGACATCGGCCCGCAGCGGTGCCATCAGCAGCGTGTCGGTGTCGGCGTACACGAACGTGGTGTCCAGATCGCTGTACTCCGGCGCCTCGATGGAGCGGTTGGACGCGAAGAACAGCCAATCGCCCTTGCGGTCAAAGGCGGGCGAGGTGCTCGCGAACATGTTGCTCGTGACCTGGTGCTTCTGGCCGGTCTTGGCGTCGCCGATCCAGATGCACCCGTTGCTGTTGCCGTCGTCGGCCTTGGAGTAGGCGAACCACCGGCTGTCGTGGGACCAACTCACATTGAGTTGGTTCATCCACGGGTCCTTGTCGAACTCCTTGGTGTCGCCCGACGCAACGGTCGTGAGATAGAGCCGCCCGTTCTGATCCGTGAACGAGATCATCGTCGAATCGGGGGACCAGGTGGGGTTGAACCGGAAACCGGCGCCGAGGCTGGTGAGTTTCCGCGGCTGGGGCCTGGGCTCAGTCGCCGCCGCGTCGTCCGCTTTCGCCGGCGGGGCGCCATCGGGCGTCTTCTCGTCGGGCTTCTTGGCGTCCTTCTTTTCGTCCGCCGGGCGTGCGTCGCTGGGGCGAACCCATAACTCATATTCACCGGATTCATCGGAGAAGTACGCGATCCACTTGCCGTCGGGCGACCAGGACGGATCGCGTTCCGCGATGCCGTCGCTGTAGGTCAGCGCGCGGGTGACGCCCTCCTTGGCGGGCACGGACCACAGGTCGCCGCGCCCCTCGATGACGACGCGCTTGGCGCTGGGCGAGATGGACGCCCCGGCGATGTTCTTGGAGGCATCGACGAGGCGGTCGCGGACCTTCGGGCGGTCGCCGGGGATGGTCACGTTCACCTCGCTGGACTGCCGGGTCGCCAGGTTCAGCAGCATCAACTTGGCGCCGAGTTGGAAGACGATCTCGCCTTTGCCGTCGGGGCCGGGGCCGATGGATGGCCAGCGGACGTCATCGTCGGAGAAGGTGGTGATCTGCGCCCGCTCGCCGCTGTTGACGCCGAAGGACCAGATGTTGAGCCGGTGGTCGGGACCGTTGTCGGTGAGGTAGTAGACGGTGGAACTGTCGCCCCCGGGGATCCACATGGGGATGGTGTCGGTGCCTTCCCAGTTGGTGATCTTGCGGGCGGAGTTGTTCGTGAGGTTGAAGATCCAGACATCGGTCGCCATCCCGCCGCGGTACCGCTTCCAGGTGCGGGTATCGGTGGAATGGGGCGTGTACGCAAGCCATGTCCCGTCCGGGCTGACGGAACCGAACCCCGCGTAGGGGACGGGGAGTTTGGTGGGCATGCCCCCGCCGGCGGGCGAGGACCAGAGTTGCGTCTGGCGCTGCAGCCCCGCGAAGCCGTTGGTCAGGTACATGATCTTCGAGCCGTCGGGAGAGAAGTCCGAGAGGATTTCACCGGCGGGATGGTGCGTGACGCGGACCGCGACGCCGCCCGTGACCGGTATCGTGTAGACATCGCGGTTCCCCTCGTAGTTCCCGATGAAGGCGATGGTTTGACCATCGGGGCTGAACTTGGGTAGCGCTTCGGGCCCGGGCGGGCTGGCAAGCGGGAGCGCGGTCCCACCCGTTCGCGGGACGATCCACAGGTCGTTCGCATACGAGAAGACGATGCTCGTCGCGCTCACGTCCGGCCAGCGCATCATCGAACCGGTCGGATCAACATCCGCGCGCGCGGGGGCGCCGGCGCTGAGCACCAGCAAGGCGGGGGTCAGACAGCACGTCGTGAATGTCGCGGCGGTTCGGGTGTGCATAGGCATCATTCCTGGCGAAGTTTGAACAAGGGGGACGGTCGGTTGTCGATCACGGCGTCGAAATACACACGGACCCGGTTGTTGGGGGATTCCGTCGCATTCTTGCGGGGAAAGAGTCCCGGGGGAGCATGGTTGGCGCGCCGATGCGGCCAAACGCATCGCTCGCCAGAGCGTATCCACCGCACCTCGGCCGGCCTCCCCCGGGGCGCCTGAATCGTGCAACGATTGGGGCATGGATATCTCTCACGTGCCGCTGATTCTCCAGTCCGTTTCGACCCTTGTCCTCGCGGGGGGCGTGACGTTCGCCGCGGTGCAGTTCCGACACTGGCGTCGCGTCGCGCTCACGGCCAACTTCACGAAACTCGTCGAACTGCAGATGGACCTTCGCAAGATGCGGGTCACCGACCCGTCGCTCGCGTCGATCTACTCGCACGATGTCAAGGACATGACGTCCGATCGCGAGATCCGCGAGTATTTCATGAACCTGATGCAGTTGTCGGTCTTTGAGATCGTGTGGTTCAACCACAAGCAGGGGCTGCTCCCGGACGACTACTTCGAGAGTTGGGTCAAGCGGATCCGGGATATCCAGCAGGAAGAGTCATTCCGCAAGATGTTCAACAACCCGGCGATGAAGATCATGCACGATGACTTCCAGGAGATGGTGAGGAGCATGATGGACGAATCGGGCCGCTGAGAGCCCGGTCGTGCCGGTCCACGCCGAGAAAAGGGGGAATTCGCCCGTTTCTCCGGACGCCCCCCGATTCATGCAGTATCATCGAACTGGCGATTACTACAGTGGATCGTCGACGTGCCGAGGCTTAGCAAGCGGGGTCCGATATGTCTATTCGCAGCGCTGCGTGCGCCATCGTTCTGGCTATCACTGCCACTATTGCGTACGCCGATTGGCCGCCGGGATTCTCTGAGACTCCCATCTCCCCCGGCTCGGGAGAGTGGATCCTGCCGGTGGGGCTGACGTTTGTTGCCTGTGGGGACAACCCGAGCCAGGACACGCGCCTGGCTGTTTGGGAAAAGAGCGGCAAGATCTGGTGGGTGCGCAACGACGTCCGTGACGACGCGCCGTTTCTGGATATCTCCGAGGAAGTCGGCGACTGGCGCGACTTTGGCCTGCTCGGGGTCGCGTTCGACCCCGAGTTCCATCACAACGGGTTCATCTACCTGCTCTACGTGGTTGACTACCACCACCTGATCCACTTTGGATCGCGCGAGTACGACCCCGAAGCCAACGAATACTTCCACGACACCATGGGGCGCATCACGCGCTTCACCATCAATGAATCCGACGGATTCAACAGCGTGGCACCCGGATCTCGCCACGTTCTGCTGGGCGAATCGATCACCACCGGCATGGCGATCCTGCACCAGTCCCACGGCGTCGGGACGCTCCTGTTCGGTGAAGACGGCTCACTGATCGCCAGCGTCGGCGACGGCGCCTCGTACGACAAGAACGACATCGGGCAGGAACGGTCCGGCTCCTCGAACACCGGGCTTCAGGACGGCATCATCACCCCGACCGAAGATGTCGGCGCGTTCCGGGCCCAACTCGTGAACTCCCACTCCGGCAAACTGCTCCGGCTGGACCCAGCCACCGGCGACGGTCTGCCAGACAACCCGTTCTACGACCCAGAGAGCCCGCGCTCGCCGCGATCGCGCGTCTGGGCTCTGGGACTCCGAAATCCCTTCCGCGTCGTACTGCGGCCCGGGTCGGCGCGCCCCGGAAACCCCGTCGGGGATCTTTACATCGGCGACGTGGGGTCAAGCCTGTGGGAAGAACTGGACATCTGCGACGGGCCCGGGCAGAACTTCGGGTGGCCGATCTACGAGGGGCTGGACCCGCACCCCGCGTTCCCGACGTTGCTCGTGCCCAACCGCGACGCTCCTAATCCGCTGCATGACCCGGAGGATCCGGCGTCATGCCCGGAGTTTTTCAACTTCCAGGACCTGCTTGTACAGGACACGCCGGGCACCCCCTCGTTCCCGAATCCGTGCAATCCGGCGGCGTCGATCCCTGGGTCCATCCGGACCTTCGTGCACAAGCGTCCGGCCGCTGACTGGAAGCACTACACCGACCTGTGCCGCGTCCCCGTGTTCGTCGGGGGCGTCGCCGATTCGTGCCGGATCGGCACGGGCTCGTGCGTGCCCGGGGGCTTCCAGTTCGGGGGCAATACGTCCGTGGCGCTGTGCTGGTACACCGGCACGTCGTTCCCGAATATCTATCACAACAGTTATTTTCATTCCGACTGGACGCGTCTGTGGGCGCACAACTTCACGTTCGACGCGCAGAACCACATCGCCGAGTTGCGGTCGTTCGCGCCGCTGGCGGGCCGCATCGTCGCCATGGCGGTGGACCCGAACACCGGCGACGTGTGCTCCGCGGTGCTGGACCCGTTTGGACCGGCGAGCGTGCACCGTCTGTCGTACACCGGGAATCAACCGCCCGTGATCGCCGCCGCGGCGTCACCGACCTTCGGGCCCACCCCACTCGACGTCAGCTTCAACACGGACGGCACCACGGACGAAGACGACCCCTCGTGGACATTCGTGTGGGACTTCCGAGACGGTACGGCCCCGGTCCAGCAGGCGAACCCATCGCACACCTTTGACGCGGTGGAAGACATCACCCTGCAGGGGACGATCGTGGCGCGCGTGCTGACGCTCGTCCCACCCGGGCCGCAGGGGCTGGGCTCGCCGGATCCGGAAGTGATCCGTGACGGCGAGATGCCCCCCGCCGGCAGCGCGGACATGCAAGCGCAGTTCGACACGTTCCATGTCGCCAACCTCGGCGGCACGGACGACGACTGGATCGGGTACACGTTCCCCGCTCCGCGCGAGTTCCGACGACTCGTCTTCCAGGAAGGTCTGGAGTACGAGCCTGCCGGGATCGGCAGCGCGGGCGGGTGGCTCGATTCTCTTTCCGTTCAGGTGCGGGTCGATGGCGCGTGGATCGCGGCGGGCGGACTCAGCATCACGCCGGCGTTCGTCGGGGGGTCCGACGGCGTGGGATTCCAGACCTATTACGTTTCCATTGACGCGATTTCGGGGGACGGGATCCGCATCATCGGATGCCCGGGCGGACCGGGCCGATTCTTCGGCGCCGCCGAGTTGCGGGTCTTTGCCACTCAACTCGCGCTGGTTCCGACGGCGCACTCGGTGCGGGTGACCGCGACCGATGCTCGCGGCGGGGTATCAACCCGGGACGTGGTCGTCTCGTTCAACAACACCCCCCCGATTGTGAACATCACCAGCCCGATTCCGGGGCGCATCCAGGTCTGCGGAACGGTCGTGGTGCCCCTGACCGCCGAGATTTCCGACCTGGAGTTTCCGAACGAGCAACTCGCCTGCACGTGGCAAACGATCCTGCGTCACAACACGCACGGGCACCCCGAGCCCCCGGATCCGGCCTGCCAGACCACGGCCGTTCTGACCCCCCACGGCGCGCCGACCGATGAGTTCTCGTGGGAGTTCCGGCTCACGGTTGCCGACCCGGCGGGGCTGAGCACGACCCAGATCGTGCGGCTTGAGCCGTACTGTTGCCGCGCCGACTGGAACCGCAACGGGGAACTGAACTCGCAGGATTTCTTCGACTTCCTCGCGTCGTTCTTTCTGGGCAACGCCGACATCAACACCGACGGCGTGACCAACAGCCAGGACTTCTTCGATTTTCTGTCTCAGTTCTTTGAAGGGTGTGTCTGAGCCCGCGGGGGCCTACAACTCCGCATGTCCAGGGTGACCTATCCGGGCGTGTACCTAGAGGAAATAGCCGCGGGCGCGCACGCAATCGCGGGCGTGGAAACCTCGACCGCGACGATCGTGGGTCGGAGCGCCGGCGGGCCTGTGAATGCGCCGGTGATTGTCCGGGGCGTGTCCGAATACCGCCGGGCGTTCGGCGCCCGGCGCGTCGAGGGGGCGCTGGCGAGGCAGGTGGAGCAGTTCTTCGCGGGCGGGGGGCGACAAGCCGTCGTGGTTCGCATGTCGCCCCGGGACGGTGTTCGACGGGCGATCCGGGCGCTGGGTTTGCCGGCGCGTGCCATACGGTTGCGCCGAGGCCGGCGGACGCTGGTTACGACCGATCGGCCCGCGGCGTTCAACATGCTGTGCGCGCCCGAGACCGGCACGATGAACCGGCGCGCCGCGACGCGAGCGGCACGGCTCTTGACGGCGTTCTGTGAGCAGCGCGGCGCGATGTACCTGATCGACCCGCCCGCCGGGATCGTGACAACCGCGGGGATCCGCGATTGGGCGGGCGGGCTTGCGACCAGTCCGAACAGCGCGCTGTATTTCCCGCGCGTGCGACTGCGCGTTCGGCGTGGCGAGCCCGAGGACGCGGTTTCATCCGGCACGATCGCCGGACTTTTTGCCCGCACCGACGCCACCCGCGGTGTGTGGACGTCGCCCGCGGGCGCTGACTCGACGCTCACGGGCGTCGTCGGCCTGTCGCTCGAACTGAGTGAATCCGAGATCGGCGCGCTGAATCCGCTGGGGATCAACTGCCTTCGGCGATTGCCGGGCGCCGGCTGCGTCTGCTGGGGAGCCCGGACCACCGCGGGCGGGGACGCTCGCGGCGGCGAGTACAAGTATGTTTCCGTTCGGCGCACCGCGCTCTTCATCGAGCGCAGTATCACGGAGGGCACGACGTGGGCCGTCTTTGAGCCCAGCGATGAGCCGTTGTGGGCGAAGATCCGCGCGAGCGTTGGCGCGTTCATGCAGGCCCTGTTCCGTGCCGGCGCCCTTGTCGGCGGCACACCGCGAGAGGCGTATTACGTGAAATGCGACCGCTCGACGATGACGCAGAGCGACATCGACTCGGGGATCGTCAACATCGAGATTGGTGTTGCGCCGCTCAAGCCCGCCGAGTTCGTCATCATCCGAATCGGCGTGTGGGCCCGCCGGCCATAACATTGCCTATGAATGCGACGGCGCTGATCGATCGGCTCGGACGGATGCAGTCCGCGTTTCCCGCTCTGCTGGCCGGCGTGCCGGACGACGAGGCGCGCTGGAAGCCCGCGTCGGGCGCCTGGTCGATCCTCGAGATCGCTCGGCACATGCTCGACGAGGAAATCCTTGATTTTCGCACGCGGGTGCGGCTGACCCTTCAAGACCCGGAGTTGCCCTGGCCGCCGACCGATCCGCAAGGCTGGGCGCAGGAGAAGAGGTACAACCAGGACGACCTGAAAACGACGGCGCGGCAGTTCGCGCGGGAGCGGGAGCAATCCGTGGCGTGGTTGCGATCGCTGCGCAACCCGGAGTGGTCTCGCGCGCACGTTCATCCGCGCTTCGGCCCGCTGCATGCCGGGATGCTGCTGACCTGCTGGGCCGCGCACGACGCCCTGCACGTGCGGCAGATCGCCAAGCGCCTCTTCGAGTTGTCGGCCCGGGACGGCGCGGGGTATTCGACTGCGTACGCCGGCGAATGGGGTGCGTAGGGCTTGCGAAAGAACCTCAGCGGACGTTTTCTCAGAAAGGACGAGACAATGTCTTCGACCGCAGCAGTGGGGACGAACGGGGCCGGGGGTGCTGGGGATGCTTCGCCGGCGCGGCAGGTGGCGCCAACGCAGGTGCACGAATGGCTCCGCGCGGGCGAGGCGGTGCTCATCGATGTCCGCGAGCCGGACGAGCACGCGCGCGAGCACATCGCGGGGTCGCACCTGGTGCCTCTCTCGAAGTTCGATCCGGCCAGGGCCGGGGCGTTGACGGGTCCCGGCCAGCGGCTGGTGGTGCACTGCAAGAGCGGGCGCCGCGGCGCCGACGCCTGCCGACTGGCGTCGGCGCTCGAAGCCGCCGGCATGCAGGTCTTCAATATGACCGGCGGCATCGAAGCGTGGAAGGGGGCCAATCTCCCGGTGACGATCGATACCGCGGTGGCTCGGATCAGCGTCATGCGGCAGGTGCAACTCACCATCGGGATCGGCGTGCTGGCGGGGTGCGCGCTGGGGTGGCTGGTGCACCCGGGGTTCTTCGGGCTCGCGGCGTTCTTTGGCGCGGGGCTCGTCGTCGCCGGCGCGTCCGGGACCTGCGGGCTGGCCTTGCTGATGCAGAAGATGCCGTGGAATCAGCCGCGCCGAGCGTGAGGGCGCGGCGCCGGGACGAGGTACACGAGATGGCCGGGTGAGGGGCGATCCGAAGCGTGGCGGGCGTGTCACTGTTTGGGCAGCAGCACGCCGACGGTTCGCGGATGGAACCCGCCCCCGAAGTCGCGCAGCATGGCGCGGATATCCGCCACTGTGACCGCGCTGATGCGCGCCAGTTCCTCTTCGAGTGTGGTGTACTGGGCGAGGTACGTCCACATCCTGCCGAGCCGCTGCATGCGTCCGCTGGGGCGCTCTCCGCCGACGGTGACGCTGGTCACCATCTTGCTCCGGATTTTCGCCAGGTCGTCCTCGGCGAGCGTCTCGCCGAGCGAGGCGATCTCGCGGAACATCACCTGCTGGATCTCGTCGAGCCGATCGGGATCGCCGGAGGCGAACGCGAGGAAGTCGCCGGTGGCGTCGCGCGGGTCGTAGGCGGCCTGGGCTTCTTCCGCGAGGCCTGTTTCGATCAGGGCCCAGTGCAGGCGTGAGTTGTCGGAGCCGCCCAGCACCTCTGCCGCCAGGCTTGCCGCGTACCGACGCGGATCAGAACTCGACGGCGCCGGCGCGATCGCGATCACGTACCCGCGGTTGACCTTGGCGTCGCGCTGCTGGAAATCGCGGGCGCGGGGCGTGACCCGCCCCAGGTCGCGCCGAGAGTTTGTGCGCTGCCAGTACCCGCAGAGGGATTCGATCTGCGTGACGACCCGGTCAAAGTCAAGCCGGCCGGCGAGCGCCACCACCGTGTTGTCCGCCGAGTACCGGTTTTCGAAGTATTCGCGCATCTGCTGGGCGGTGAGCGCGGCGATGGTGTCGGCGGTGCCGAGCACCCGGTGCCCGAGGGGGTGCGGCGAGTAGTACTCGTCCATCGCCTGCTCGTAGAGCACCCAGAAGGGATTGTCCTGGTACATCGCGATCTCTTCGAGGATCACCCCTTTTTCCGTGGAGAAGTCCTCTTCGCGCAGCGCGGGGCGCAGCATGTCCGCGAGGATCTCGATCGCGGCGTCGAGGCGCTCGGGGATCACCTGGGCGTGAAAACACGTCATCTCGTGGGAGGTGTAGGCGTTGTTCTTGGCCCCGATGCGGTCGAAGTCGCGGTTGAGTTGCTCGCTGGTTCGCTTCGCGGTTCCCTTGAACATCATGTGCTCGAGGAAGTGGCTGACGCCCATCACCCGCGAATCTTCATCGCGCGCCCCGGTCTTGACGAAAAACCCGACGGCGGCGCTGTGTGCCGTCGGATCGATCTCGGCGATGATCGTGAGCCCGTTGGGGAGCGTCGCGCGTTCAAAGGTGACAGCCATGCGCGGAGTTTAGGAGTCCCGGGTGGGACAGGCATCCGGCTGGTTCCCTGGTGACTCCCCGGCCGATACGATCCGCCCCCATGGCACCCCGTTCTCCCGATTCGATTTCTCCGGCGACGCTCGCCCGGGTTCTTGAGCGCCTGGGCCTGTCGGGCGCTCCCCGGGCTGATCTCGGCGGCCTGCGCGCGCTGTACCGCGCGTGGTGCCGCTCCGTTCCGTTCGACAACATGCAGAAGATCATCGCGCTGAAGGAAGCCCCCGCCGGGCCGCTTCCGGGTGAGTCGGCGGAGGATTTCTTCGATCTGTTTCTCACGCATGGCACCGGCGCCACCTGCTGGCCCTCCGCTCGCGCCATGCACGCCCTGCTTGACGCCCTGCGCTTTTCCGCGCGCCGGGCGGCGGGCTCGATGCTCGACGGCGGCGACCTGAACCACGGGACCAACCGCGTGACGCTCGACGCCCGGGAGTGGCTCGTCGATACGTCGATTCTCTCGGATGATCCTTTGCCGCTCGACGCCGACGTCTTCAACAACTTCAACCCCGTACAGCCCATCGAAGTTGAATACACCGGCCCGCACCAACCCGGCCCGGGTGGTGGCGGCCCGGCTCAGCCGGGCGGGCACGTCATCTGGTGGTACACGCCCGCCTTTGAGCCCAGCATGCCTTGCCGGTTGCTGGCTGATCACGTCGGCGAGCCGCTCTTTCGCGAGCGCTACGAGGCGTCCCGATCCGTCGGCCCGTTCAACCATCGCCTGTACGCCCGGCGAAACTTTGATGGCGAGATGCTCGTCATCGTCGGGTCTGACCTGTTCAGCCGAACCGCCGGCCGGGTTGACCGGGCGACGCTCTCGCGCGAGCAGTTGCTCAGCACGCTGCGTGACCGCTTCGGATACTCGCCGGCGGTGATCTCGCGCTGGGCATCCTGCGGCGGGCTGGACGCGTGCTTTGAGCCAAGCGCTGCGCCGCCGGGTCCGCCCCCGCGTCAGTTCGGACTCCCCCCCTCGCGCCGCGGCGGCGCCCCGGCGCGGACCGCGTAGCGCCGGGCGCGCCCGGCGAATGACCCGCGAGGGGTCGCCCGATGGTTGACTACGCCTTGGCCGACTCGATAACCCCCCGGCACTCCCCAAACCCGATCCGTCGGAATCCCTCGCGCTCGCAGGACGCTTTCATGATCACTTCGTCCCCGTCGGCGAGGAAGGTGCGCGTCTCCGGCGGCGCGCCGTTCACGCCGGGCAGTTGTACGGGCACTCGCGGTCGGGGCTTCTTGGTTGCCGGGTCGATCCCGTCCCACGTCAGTTCCAGCAGGCAGCCGCGCGACTGTTTCTCCGGGCCGCTGATCGTCCCGGAGGCCAGGAGATCGCCCGGCTGCAAGTTGCAGCCGTTGCTGGCGTGATGCACGAGCATCTGCGCCAGCGTCCAGTACATGCGTCTGAAGTTGCCGCTGCTGACGCGGGCGGCCGGCACGCCGCTGTCGCGCATCGCCTTTGATGACAGCCACACTTCCACCGTGATGTCGTATCCCCAGTCTCCGGCGTGCCCTGCATCGGAACGCAGGTACTCCAGGGGTTGCGGGTCGTCGGCCTCTCGCTCCGGGCCCGGGACTCGAAACGGCTCGAGCGCCTCCATCGTCACCACCATCGGCGAAATGCTCGTGGCGAAGTTCTTGGCCAGGAACGGGCCCAGCGGCTGGTACTCCCATTTCTGCAGGTCCCGCGCGGACCAGTCGTTCACGATGCACAGGCCGAGCATGGCGCGGCGGGCATCCTTCATCGCGATGGGTTCGCCGAGCGTGTTTCCCTCCGCGACAATCACACCCAGTTCCATTTCGTAGTCCAGGAGTTTGCAGGGGCCGAACGAGGGGCCGGCGCTGGGCTGATCGTCGGGCGGCGCTTGCTGGCCCCGCGGTCGCACGATCGGCGTGCCGCTCGTCACGATCGAACTCGCCCGCCCGTGATACCCGATCGGCACGTGGCGGTAGTTCGGCAGGAGCGGGTTGTCCGGGCGGAACATCGAGCCCACGTTCGCCGCGTGGTGCTTGGACGCGTAGAAATCCGTGTAGTTCATGATCGAGCACGCGGGCAGCAGGGGCGCCGAGCCCATCGGCACCAGCGCTTTCTGGCGGGCTCGCTTGGCGGGCTGGCCCACGTGCACGTCCGCGCGCAGCAGCCGCTGGGCGCGCCGGCGAAGGTCCGCCGCCATCCCCGGCGTGCGTCCGATCACGTTCGCGAACGGCGCGCGGAGCAGGTACTGGTATTCCTGGTTGAATCCGCCGGCGTCGCCGCTCGCCGATCCGTCGGTGAACATCTCCAGTTCGATCATCGTCGAGATGTCGAAGATCTGGTCGCCGATCGCGACGCCGAGGTGTCGATGCGTGTGGGGCGCTCCGTGTCCCGAGCCGTCGTCGTGCGTCTTGAGGAACGCGACGAGCGGCAGGTTCTGGATGGGAAAGTCGGTCGCGGGGTCGTTCGCGGACTCCACCCACGACGTCAGTTGCGGGTCGTGGGTTTCATCGACGGCGTAGGGCGAAGGGGGAATCGGCATAGCAACCAGCGTATCGCCCTCGCGGTCGAGAAATGTCTGAGGCGTGCGTCGGCGTCGTGCGGCCCAAACGGCGCGGCGAACGCTTACACGCCGCTCACCCAGCCGATGAGCAGCACGAGCCAGATCACGCCGAGTATCGCGCCGATTCCCAGCGCGGGGCTCCCGACGTGCGCCGCGTCGCGCCCCCGAACGCGGCGGCGTTCGTCTTCGGTTCCCTGCTCCAGCGCGACAACCTCCGCCGGGCGTGTTTCGTCGGCGGTGATTCGCCGCGCCCGGCCCACCAGCGTCAGCCGGCGCCGGCATCCGCGGGAGAGCGAGTCGTTGTCGCTCATGGCGGCGTCCTGCACCACGGCGATGATGAGGTTGGCGTCGAAGGCGCGCAGCCCCAGCCGCGTCGCGAGTTCGTGCACGCGCCGGCGCCGCTCGGGGCGCAGCCGGGCCGCCGCAGGCTGGTTTCCTCCCGCCGCGCCTTCCAGCATCCCCGCCACGCTCCGCGCCAGCATCCACCGCGCATCGTCGGCGCGCAACTCCGACGCGGACTCGTTCTCCGCCGCGATTCTTGCTCGTGCCGATTCCGGTCCCGAATCGACGCGCCGTCCGCCCGTCTCCCGCACTTCCTGCGCGTTGCCTGCCGGCGACACCCGTCGCGTCCCATCATCACGAGCGCTGGCAAGTCGCAACACTGTCGGCTTCATCGTGTGCTCCCGAGCGTGATTCGGGGCGTTCGTACGCCCGCTGCGAGGCGGTGCACATTCCATGCCCGGCAAAAGCACAAGGCGGCCCGGCAATGTCCGGGCCGCCTCGTCGTGGGCTCTGATGGGTGGTTGAGCGGGCGCTTATTCCTCTTCGGTCGATTCCTTTTTGCCTGTTCGCGGCATGCTCGTGAGGACCTTATCGATCAGGCCGTATTCCAGCATTTCCTTGTCGTCCAGCCACTTATTGCGGTCACAATCGCGCTCGATTTTCTCGTAGGTCTGTCCGGTCGCTTCGGCGTAGATCGTGTACAGGCGCTCGCGGATGCGGATCATCTCGCGTGCCTCGATCTCCAGGTCCGTCGCCTGGCCTTCGAGCACGCCGCCGATCAGGGGCTGGTGCATGAGGTTGCGGGCGTTGGGGAGTGCGAACCGCTTCCCCTTGGTCCCGGCCGCCGCGAGGACGCTCCCCATGCTCGCCGCCTGGCCGATGATGTAGGTGCACACCTCGGGCTGGACGAACCGCATGGTGTCCAGGATGCCCAGGCCCGCCGAGACGCTCCCGCCGGGCGAGTTGATGTAGAAGTGAATGTCCGATTTCGGGTCCTCGTTCGCCAGGAAGAGGAACTGGGCGATGACGACGTTCGCGGAGTCGTCCATCACGGGCCCGCCGAGGAAGATGATCCGGTCCTTCAGAAGGCGCGAGTAGATGTCGTAGGCGCGTTCGCCGCGGCCGGATTGTTCGATGACGATGGGGATCATGTAAGACATGGGTGTGTTCCGAGAGTCCTGATTGCCACGTGCCGATTCCGTCCAGATTCGATCGCCGATTGCCCGATACCGAACACCACGGCGCTCACTTCGGCGGCTCTTGAATCACTTCATCCACCAGCCCGTACTCCTTGGCCTGCCCGGCGTTGAAGTACTTGTCGCGCTCGCCGTCTTCCCGCACTCTCGCCTCGGGCTGCCCGGTGTGGCGCGAGATGATGCGGATGAGTTCATCTTTGGACTTGATGATCTGCTCGGCCTGGATGCGGATGTCTTCGGTCTGCCCGTACACCCCGCCATAGGGCTGGTGGATCATCACCTTGGCGTGCGGCAGGATGAACCGCTTGCCCTTGGCGCCGGCCGTCAGCAGCACCGCCGCGCCGGAATAGGCTCGTCCGAGGCAGTACGTGGAAACGGGCGACGACAAAAACCGCATCGTGTCGTAGATCGCCAGCGTGTCGTCCACCGCGCCGCCGGGGGAGTTGATGTAGAAGTGAATCTCCTGCCCGCGCTTCTGGTGTTCCAGATAGAACATCTGCATCATGAGCCGGGCCGCCGATGCGTGGTTGATCTCGCCGATCAGGAACACGACCCGGTTTTCGAGGAGCAGTTCGTCGATGGTCATTTCGCGAGTGCGCTGGTAGGTCACGCTGGCGGCGGGCATGAGTCGCTCCCAAGGTGGAGGTGTGGAAATCGGACCGGATTCGGGATGTGTCGTGCCGAAGGGGTGGTGCGTCGCGTTGTTCATTGAATCAGCCATGTCCGATAAGTTCTTGAATGATATGGCCTTGCAGAAGCGCATATCGGTCATTCTGTCTCCATCCGGGAGGCATTTGACCATCCAACTTGTGCGAATCGCGCGCCGCGCCGGGCCGCGGTTGATCGACCCCGCGGGCCGCTTTCTGGCGCGCCATCGCGTGCGCGGGCCCCCAACGAGCCCGCGATCCGCCGTCCGCTGCCGCTTTGGCAGCCTCTCGCCGCCGGATCGAGATCCCATGCCCGCGCGGAATCCGGTATCCTCTCGCACCCCTCGTGCTCGGGGTAGACATGCTCACCCTCACCAACATCCGCAAGACTTTTGGGAAGCCGCCTGATGCGGGGGTGGTCGCGGTTGACGGCCTTTCGCTCGAAGTCCGCCCCGGCGAAGTCTTCGGTCTGCTCGGCCCCAACGGAGCCGGCAAGTCCACCACCATCTCCATCGCCGTCGGGCTCCTCCGCCCCGACTCCGGCGACGTCACGCTCGCGACGAGCGCCGGCATCGGCTCGCCCGAGGATCCAAGATTCCGCGCCCTCATCGGCGTCGCGCCGCAGCAGATCGCCCTGTACGACGACCTCTCGGCCGACGAGAACCTCCGGTTCTTCGGCTCTCTCTACGATCTCTCCGGGCCCGCGCTGGCATCCCGCACCAGCGAGCTGCTGCGCCTGGTCGGGCTGACCGATCGCCGGCGCGATCGCATCAAGGGCTACTCCGGCGGGATGAAGCGACGCCTGAACCTCGCCGCCGCCGTGCTCCACAACCCGCCGCTGGTCATGCTCGACGAGCCGACCGCCGGCGTCGATCCGCAGTCCCGGGCCGCGATCCTCGACATCGTGCGTTCGATGAAGTCCGCCGGCACGACCATCCTCTACACCACGCACTACATGGAAGAGGCCCAGCGGGTCTGCGACCGGGTCGGGATCATCGACCACGGCAGGCTCCTGGCCCTGGGATCCGTCGAGCAACTCATCACGTCCCACGGCGGCAAGAGCGCCGTGATCGTGGAAGAACTGGCCGGTTCCGCCGGCGCCTCCGCCGCCGAGCGCCGGATCGATACCGACGATCCCGCCGCGGAGATGCTCCGACACCTGCGCAATCCTCTGGTCCGCGGGGTTCGCGTCGAGCGTCCCGACCTGGAATCCGTTTTTCTGTCGCTCACGGGAAGGAGCCTGCGCGACTCATGAACGCACTCGGTTCGATGCTCGTGAAGGATTTCCGCCTGCTCGTGCGCGACAGGCTCGCATTCTTCTTCACCTTTTTCTTCCCGCTGATCATGGCGGTGTTCTTCGGCACGATCTTCAGCACCGGCTCGATCACCGACACCACGCTCAAGATCATCGTGGTGGACCAGGACCATTCCGCGTCGTCGGCGTCGTTCGTCAAGTCGCTCGAAGCCGCGAGCGAACTCAGCGTCGAGCGCCGGGACGACGCCGCGGCCGCCACCGACGCCATTCGCTCGGGCAAGGGCGGCTTTGCGGCGATGGTCCGACTCCCCGAGGGGTTCGGGGAAGCCTCGGACCGGATGTTCTACGGCGACCCCGCCACCATCTACGTCACCACCGACCCATCGCGCCGCGCCGAAGCCGGGATGCTCGAAGGGCTACTGACCAAGTACGCGTTCATGCGATTCCAGACGATGTTCACGGATCCGGCGTCGATGCGTCCGAAGGTGCAGACGGCGCTGGGCGAGGCCATGAAATCGCCGGACATCGACCCGGCGATGAAGGACGCCCTTGGCGCGTTCCTCCCGCAACTCGACACGTTCCTGAAGGATGTTCCCGCGTCGGGCGCGCCCGCCGACGCTGGCAACCCCGCGCCCGCCGGCGGCGCCGCGACCTGGACCCCCATCAAGATCGAATCCGGGACGGTTCAAACCGCCCCGCGGAACGGCCCGACCAACTCGTACGCCGTCTCCTTTCCGCAGGGCATCATGTGGGGCGTCATCGGGTGCTGCCTCTCGCTTGGGCTCACGATCGTCACCGAGCGCACCCGCGGCACCCTGGTCCGCCTGCGCATGTCGCCGCTCTCACAGACCCGCCTTCTGGCCGGCAAGGGGCTGGCCTGCTTTGTCCTCACCGTGTGTGTCGCCGCCGGGCTCCTGCTCATCGCCCGGTTCGTCCCGCCGTTTCACGTCGTGCCCACGTCGGTCCCGCTTCTGGTCCTCGTCATCGCGTGCATCGGCGTCTGCTTCACGGGCCTGATGATGATGCTCGCGGTGATCGGCAAGTCCGAACAGTCCGCCGCAGGTCTTGGCTGGGGCGTGATGCTGATGTTCTCGATGCTCGGGGGCGGGATGGTCCCGCAGTTCGTGATGCCGGGGTGGATGAAGTCGCTGGGCTCCATCAGCCCGGTCAAATGGGCGATGCAGGCGCTGGACGGGGCGATCTGGCGCAACGCGACCTTCGCCGAGTTGGCTCTCCCGTGCGGCATCCTGCTCGCGATCGGCGCCGCCACGTTTTTCCTGGGCACCCGTCTGTTCCGCTGGGCGCAGGCCTGAACCTCGCCGATCCGGGGTCACTTGGTCGAGCCGGTGCGGAGGAACTGCTCGACGGACTTTGCAAACTCGGGGATGATGAGTGTCGTCATGTGATCGCCGCCGGCGATGAGTTTGAGTTCGCCGTGGCCGAGTTGTTCGTGAACCGATGCGACGTGAGCCTTGAGAGACTCCAGCTCGTTCGTGCCGTGGATAAAGAGCGTGGGGACGTGGCACTTCTTGAGCGCGTCCAGCGAAACGCCCAGGTGCTTGAACCCACGACCGGCGGCGGCCAGTGCCTTCAGGTCCTTGCCGCGGAACAGGTACTCAGCAATCAACCTGGCCCGTTCCGGGGAGGGCTTGGGCCGGTCCGGGGGGGTGACCGCGATGATGTACACTCCCAGGTCAGCCCCCTCATCGACGGCGCGGGCGAATACCTCAACCTCCGACGTTTCTTCCGCCGGCGCGGGGTCGGTTTTCGCCCGCGGCTGGTTGTGCGGCGTCTGGGCCGGTTTCTTGTCCACGCCCGGCGCCGCTGGGGGGGGAGCGACGGGCGTGGCCGCGTCGGTTGGCGGACCGGCGGCATCCGAGGCATCGGCGGGGTCCGCGACCTTCTGGGCTTTCAACAACGGCGCCTGGCTCGCGTAAACCAGGCTCAGCACGCGCTCGGGGTGGTGGGCGGCCACATAGCCCGCCAAGTAGGCGCCGCTGGAGTACCCCACCAGATGCGCCTTCTCGATCTTGAGGTGGTCCAGCAGGCGCACGAGGTCCTCGGCCATCTCCGGCCCGTACTGCGCTGGATCGTGCGGAGCGCCGCTCTTGCCGTGTCCGCGGCAGTCCAGCGCGATGACCCGAAAACCCGCCGACGGCTTGAGCTTCGTGTTCCCGTCGGGACCCCGGCCCCACATCGACGAATCCGCCATCCAGCCGTGGATCAGAAGCACGGGGACGCCCTCGCCTTCGCTGACATAGCGAATCGTGACGCCGCCTGAATCGAACGTTCCATCCTCCGCGCTCGCGGGATTTCCGGCAGCGCAGACAACGGCGAGTGCGGAGGAGAGGAAGATGCGATTGATCATGGCGGGTGTTTCGGAGGCCGCATGGTAGGATTTCGTGGATCGGCCTGGGTCCCGCCGCCCGTCCTATTCTCTGGTCCGCACCCGCCCGGCTCGCAGGGGTCTACGCCATGTCCGACGACTTCGCTCCCTCGCCCAAAGACAAGTTCACCTTCGGCCTCTGGACCGTGGGCCACACCGGCCGCGATCCCTTCGGTCTGCCGACGCGCCCCGCGCTGGATCCGGCTCAGATCGTTGACCTTCTGGGTGAAGTGGGGGGCGTCCACGGCGTCAACTTCCACGACAACGACCTCATCCCCATCGACGCCTCCGACAAGGAGGCCGACGCGATCAAGCAGGATTTCGTGAAAGCGCTCAAGCGCAACAAGCTCCAGGTGGCGATGGCGACCACCAACCTCTTCACCGACCCGGTCTTCCGAGACGGCGCCTTCACCTCCAACGACGCCGAGGTCCGCGCCTACGCCGTTCGCAAGACCATGCGCGCGATCGACCTGGGGGCCGAGATGGGAGCGAAGATCTACGTCTTCTGGGGCGGGCGAGAAGGATGCGAGTCCGACGCCGCCAAGGATCCGATCGTCGCCGAGGATCGCTTCCGCAAGGCCCTCAACTTTCTGTGCGACTACGCGGTGGACCGCAAGTACGACATGAAGTTCGCGCTGGAGGCCAAGCCCAACGAGCCGCGCGGGCACATGTTCTTCCCGACCACGGCTTCCTACCTGGCGCTGATCCCCACGCTCAAGCGTCCGGACATGGTGGGCGTCAATCCCGAGGTGGCGCATGAACAGATGGCGGGTCTCAACTTCTCGCACGCCGTCGCCCAGGCGCTCGCCGCCGACAAACTCTTCCACATCGACCTCAATGACCAGGAGCCCGGCCGGTACGACCAGGACTATCGCTTCGGCTCGGCCAACCTGAAGGCGGCGTTCTTCCTGGTCAAACTCCTGGAGGACCACAAGTACGACGGCTTCCGGCACTTCGACGCTCACGCCTACCGGAGCGCCGACCGCGACGATGTCATCGAGTTTGCCCGCGGGTGCATGCGCACGTACCTCCTGCTGCGTCAGCGCGCCAAGGTCTGGAACGCCGACCGGCATGTCCGAACGCTGCTGCGGCAGATCCAGCAGGAGTCCAAGGACCTGGACGGTCTGTGGGCCGGTTTCAGCCGGAGCCACGCCGAGACGCTGCTGGGGATGCAGTTCAGCCGCGAGAAAATGGCATCCAAACCGCTGCCGTACGAAGCGCTGGACCAGCGGACGATTGAGATCCTGATGGGCGTGGAGTAGACGCCGGTCTCGTCCAACGTGGTGCGCCGATGCCGAACGAATCCCGCTTGGTGGTTCCACTCCGTGCTGCTTGCGCAAGCTGAGCCGTGACAACAAGTTGTGTTCGCTCCGTCCTCGGCGCGGCGGGCCGCATCTCTCCTCGTTGTAGCGCCCGTCGACCCGACCTTCGTCGCGGCGCGACGTTGCCTTGGAACTGCACGGGTCAGTCGCTATGTTATAAAGCAAGACCCGAGCGTGCGCCTCAACTGCATGTGCGGTAGCCGCGTTGTCAACCGGGTGGCGGCGCTGTTCCGAATCGAAGGAGAGAGCAATGTTTAGATACTGGCTTGGCTTCGCGCCTCTGGCGCTGTGGTTAGGAGTGGCAATACAGACATCAGCCGACGTCATATGTTGCGAACTCCCCTACGAGAGTTACGGTCACCTGCGCAACAACGGCAAAGCCTGTGCGGCAACGTCCATTGTGAACTCCTTCTCGTTTCTCGCTCGCGAGCACCCCGAGGTGTACAACGGGACACGTCTTTTTCAAGGTACCCCGGCTCAGACTCGCGACTTGCTCAACGGCGGCTGGGGCGACCGGCGCGATGCTCGCCACGGCACCCAGGGATGCCAAGGAGAACGCCGCGGCGATCAGGACATGTGGGAAAGCAAGACTCAATGGCTGATCGACTTCGCGCCGGGAACCACGCGCGTGTCCGGTACCATGGGCGATCGGCAGAACTTCTCAAACTGGGCGAATAACGCGGGTCTTCAGTCCGGCAACCCGCATGTGTCGTGGCTCTACGACGCGATCTGTGCGCGGTGCGACGTCGAAATCACCTATGTCTTCGGAACGACCGATCAGAGTTTCTCACACGCCGTCACCCTGACCAAAGTCTGCTTCGACGATCGCAACAACAATGGCCGCCCCGAAGATAATGAAGCCGCTCAGATCGGTGTCATCGATCCGAATAACCCCGGCAGCGTCATGATGGCGAGCGTGACCTGGGATGCCCGGAAGCAGTGGTTGAAGTTTGAGGGGGGTGCCCACATCCGCAGTGCCATGGCCGAGAATATTCCTGCTCCAAGTGCCGCCGTCCCAATGACATTGCTCGCCGTCGGCGGGCGGCGCCGGCCGCGCCGCGTAACGCCCATCGCTCGCCACGACCGATAGGCCGACGCCAACACGCACGGATCCCTCGACACCTGCTCTGCTCTTCGTTCCACGCATCAGTGCTGTACCATCGGTGATGCCCGCCCTTCCTCCCCCCATCCCCCCGTCCGCCGGCGGATGGCATTCCATCTTCTACACGCTCAAATCCGCGCGTCGCACCGGCGGCGTGCTGCGCATGCTCCGCGCCCTCCGCGCCCGCAATGCGTGCAAGACCTGCGCGCTGGGCATGGGGGGACAGCAAGGCGGCATGACCAACGAACGCGGCCGCTTCCCCGAGGTCTGCAAGAAATCCGTCCAAGCCATGGCCGCCGACATGCAGGGGCGCATCAAGCCCGGCTTCTTCGACGAGTTCCCACTCGACAAACTCGCGCGCTTCTCTCCGCGCGAGCTCGAGCACGCCGGGCGCCTCTGTGAGCCTCTCTACGCCGGGCCCGCCGATCGTTCCTACCGCCCCATCTCCTGGGACGATGCCCTCGCGCGAGTCGCCGCCGCCATGCGCACCGCCAAGACCCAGCACGGCCCCGACTCCACGTTCTTCTACTTCTCCGGTCGCTCTTCCAACGAAGCCGCCTTCCTCCTCCAGATCGTCGCCCGACTCTTCGGCACTAACAACGTCAACAACTGCTCGTACTTCTGCCACCAGGCCTCGGGCGTTGCCATGGCCAGCGTCCTGGGGTCCGGCACCGCCACCATCACGCTCGACGACCTGGACCACTGCGATTTCGTCATGCTCCTGGGTGGCAACCCCGCCTCCAACCACCCGCGCCTGATGCGCACGCTGATGGAAGTCCGCCGGCGTCGCGGCCGCGTCGTCGTCGTCAACCCCATCCGCGAACGCGGCCTGGTCAACTTCAAGGTTCCCTCCGACCTGCGGAGCATGCTCGTCGGCTCGCCGATCGCCGATCTCTACATCCAGCCCCACATCGGCGGCGACATCGCATTCATGTACGCCGTCGCCAAGGCGCTCATCGAATCCGCCGCCATCGACTCCGGCTTCATCGACGCCCACTCCGAGGGGTTCGCCGACTTCGCCGCCGCCGTACACGCCGCTTCCTGGGACGAACTCGTCGAGCAGTCCGGCGTCGCCGAGCCCGACATCCGCGCCGTCGCCGCCACCTACGCCAAGGCCACGTCCGCCGTCTTCTGCTGGACCATGGGAATGACCCATCACCAGCACGGCGTCAACAACGTCCGCATGATCGCCAACCTCGCCTTGCTCCGCGGCATGCTCGGGCGACCCGGCGCCGGACTCCTCCCGCTCCGCGGCCATTCCAACGTCCAAGGGGTCGGCTCCATGGGCGCGACCCCGGCCCTCAAGGACCAGGTCCTGCGCGCCATCGAAGCCCGCTTTGGCGTCTCGCTCCCGACCTCGCCCGGCCTGGACACGCTCGCCTGCGTCCACAAGGCCGACCGCGGCGAGGTCGCCTTCGCCCTCCACCTGGGCGGGAACCTCTTCGGCTCGTGCCCCGACGCCGCCTTTGCTCGCCGCGCGCTTTCACGCATCGGCATGACCGTCTTTCTCTCCACCACGCTCAATACCGGGCACGTCCTGGGCCGCGGCAAGGAGTCCATCGTCCTCCCCGTCCGCGCCCGCGACGAAGAAGCACAGCCCACCACTCAGGAGTCCATGTTCAACTTTGTGCGCCTTTCCGACGGCGGGCCTGCTCGCTACCCCGGCCCCCGCGGCGAGGTGAATGTCATCGCCACGCTCGCCCAAGCCGCCCTTGCCGATTCCCCCGCCGCACGCGCCATCGACTTTGGCGCGCTGCTGCGTCACGAGAACCTCCGCGACGCCATCGCCGACGTCATCCCCGGCTACGACCCCATCCGTTCCATCGATTCGACCAAGAAGGAGTTCCACGTCGAAGGCCGGACGTTCCGCGAGCCCCGCTTCGCGACCGCCACCGGGCGTGCCCGCTTTTTCGCACCGCCGATCCCCCCGGCCCCGCCGCGTGATAACGGCTTCCTCACCCTCATGACCATCCGCTCCGAGGGCCAGTTCAACACCGTCGTCTACGAAGAAGAAGACGTCTACCGCGGCACCGAGCGCCGCGACGTGATCTTCCTCTCGGCCCAGGACATGCGCCGCTTGAAGTTGAGCGTCAACGACGCCGTCACCGTCCGAAGCGATACCGGCGAGATGAGCGGCATCCTCGTCCGCCAGATCGATATCCGCCCCGGTAGCGCCGCGATGTACTACCCCGAAGCCAATGTCCTCGTCCCCGCTCTGGCCGACCCCGAATCCAAAACCCCGGCATTCAAGAGCGTCCCGATCACGATCTCCAAGACTCGCTCGCTGATCTGATGCATCATCTTCTACTCAGTCTCGTGGAGCGGGCGTCCCACCCGCCTCCCCTCCACTTCCACTCAACCCAGTGGAGCGGGCGTCCCACCCGCCTCTTCCCTTCCACTCAACCTCGTGGAGCGGGCGTCCCACCCGCTCTGCACCCTCTACTCGCACCCGGCGAAGAACGCCGACAGGTAATCGAAGAAGTCCTGCGAGTTCACAAGCCCGTCGCGGTTAAAGTCGGCGTACTGATCCAGCGAGAAGAATGAGTTCAGGAACCCGAAGAAATCGGCGGCGGTCGCTT
>JBFWWU010000027.1:0-44911 GCA_050246015.1 Phycisphaerales bacterium | reverse complement strand
CCCCCGGCCCCGAGGTGCGTCACCGCGATCATCTTGTT
Organism: Phycisphaerales bacterium; assembly: GCA_050246015.1. Classification (GTDB taxonomy): domain Bacteria; phylum Planctomycetota; class Phycisphaerae; order Phycisphaerales; family UBA1924; genus JTS-AC122. The sequence goes on along the minus strand of JBFWWU010000027.1, from coordinate 44,873 downwards.
CGTGTCCGGCGCCGTCACCGGCCCAAGATCTCGCCGCGACCAGTTCACTGACGCTCCGTCAGCGAAAGTGGCCGGGCAACCCGTACCCCCCCCCTAACAGCGCGGCGACCACGCCCATCACGAACGACATCTTCCTGCCTGTCTTCTTCATGTGAAATCCCCAAAGAATCCGGCATGCTCAGCCGCGCGGCACACGCCACACACCAACTCATGCCACTCGTTACGCAAGAATCCACCCCTCCCGGCTCACACACACCCAATCTCGGCCCACAATCTGCACATCGCGTCCCGCGCTGAAAATCACAATCCGCCACCCGCGCGGCATCACCCCGCCGAACTCCTCGGCCTCGCACACCTCGCCGCCCGTCACAACAACTCCGTTCCACGTTCACGATCCCCTGCGGCGAAGCAGAACGCTCCGTCTGGCCCGGCATACCAGATCCGTCTGAGAATGCAAGTTGGGTTGCCCGAAGCCGCAAGAACGCGGCTCGAAATTCCACGGCGTCGCCGCGACGAGTCCCGCGCACGGCGTTCACTTCGTCGTCGGCATCTTGATCCGCAGCACGCGGAACGGCTCCGTCGGCTCGCTGCCATCCGCGCTGAACCAACTGCTCAGGTGCACCTGCGAGGCGGTGATGTACATGTACTGCTGGTCCGAGCCATCCGGCGACCCGCCGAACTTCGGGCCGATCGCCAGGCTGTCCGGCCACTTCAACAGCCCGCCGGTCACGATGTCGTGCAGTTCGCCGTCGGGCGTACGCATCGTGATCGCATTGCGCTCGACCGCGGTGAAGTACAGGTTGCCGGCGTGGTCGAAGATCATGCCGTCGGTCATCACCGTTTCCCCGACCTCTTCCACCGCCGCCGCGACGGTGTTCTTCTGCTCGCCCGTCATGAACTTGCCGGGCAGCACGTCCAGCAGCACCTGCGTCTTGATGCGGTACAGCTTCTTGCCGATGAGCGGCTGGTAGTACAAGTAGCCGTTGGCGCGATCCAGCGCGATCCCGTCGGCGCCGACGCTCGGCACGACCCCCTTGCGGTTGCGAAGTTCCTGCCCGTCGATGATCGGGATGAAGGTCGGATCGGGCTTCGTGGACGCATGACGCTCCAGCACCCGCTTGCTCTCGTACGTGCGCAGGTTGACGAGGATGATCGCGCCGTCGCCCGAGTCCGTGATATACGCGATGTTGTTCGCGTTATCGACTTCGAAGTCGTTGAGGTAGCTCGATTCGAGCGCGGAGAGGCCGAGGATCCGGTACACGCGCCTCTGCCGCGCGGTCTCCAGGTCAAACTCGATCAGTTTCGGGCCTCCGCCGTCGAACTCACCGCGCTTGACGCCTTCCATCCGCGGAGCCGCCGAATCCAGCACCCACAGCCGGTCAGCATCATCGACCTTGATGCTCTGCACGCACACGAACTGAATCCCCCGGTGCTCCTCGGACCCTTCCGAATAACTGTTCCACACGATGTTCGGATACGGGACCGACATCCCGTCGGCGAACTGCTCGATCAACGACATCTTGAACGACGTGTGCCACCTCGGAAACGAGATGAACATCCGGCCCTTCTTCGTGATCGCGACCCCCGTCAGTTGGCGCTGCGGGATCTCGGCGACCACGTCCACCTCCACGGCTCCGGAGGCAGCCGGGCTCTGGGCCTTGGCGGGCTGGCTCGCGCTGGGCGCGGCCGGCTTGGCGGATTTCTCCGGCTGGATCGCCGGCCCGGCCGCCCAGGCCCCGCACCCAGCGATGCACGCCAGCATCGCGCCAAACTCTCTCCATCGTGCCCGCTCGGCTGTCGCTGGTCGCATCACAACTCCTCATGAAGAAATCGGGTGCTCAAGCATAGCGGACCCGTCACCGCACCGCCTCCGACCGCCTCCGCCGTCTCGCGGTCCCGCGTTCCGCCCGCCTTCCCGTACCGTTCGCCATGACGGGCTGATGCTCGTACCATGCGGGTCCTCGTTCCGGTCCTGTTTGGAGCCAGATATGTCGAACGGTTCAGCCACGGCATCGAATCGCCGCTTTATCAAAGACCTCGAGCCCTCCGAGCGCCTCGCAGGTGTTTTTTCCATCTCCAACGCCCAGCTCGGCAAGACCAAGCAGGACAAGCCGTTCCTCAAGTGCATTATCGGCGATAAGACCGGCCAACTTCCGGGCAGGATGTGGTCCATCGAGCCGAACTATTTCAAGCGGCTTCCCACCGACGGCTTCGTCTACATCGAAGCCGAGACCCAGCCCTACCAGGGCGAACTGCAACTGATTATCCAAGGCATCGAGGCGGTCGTCATCACGCCCGAACTTCTCCGGGAACTCCTTCCCACCACCACGCGCGACATCGACGAGATGTTCGCCGAGGTCACGCGGCTGCTTGGAACGCTTGAGCATCCGGCTTCCAGGGCTATTGCCACGACCTACCTCGCCGATGAGCACCTCATGACCGCCTTCAGGCAGTGCCCCGCCGCCAAGAGCATGCACCATGCCTACATCGGCGGCCTCCTCGAACACACCCTGCAACTGCTCAACCTCGCCGACCGCATTTGCCCCCTCTACCCGAAGATCAACCGCGACATTGTCATGCTCGGGCTCTTCCTGCACGACCTGGGCAAGACACGCGAACTCGTCTACGACCGCACGTTCGGGTACAGCGACCGCGGCGAACTCATCGGCCACATCGTCGAGGGCGCCCTCATGCTCCACGACAAGGCCCAGCAGGTCATGCGCACCACCGGCCAGCGACTCCCCCAGAACATGGTCATGGTCCTCCAGCACATCATCCTCTCCCACCACGGCGTTCCCGAGTTCGGAGCCGCCAAGATCCCCTCAACCCCCGAGGCCATCCTCGTCGCGCAACTCGATAACCTCGACGCCAAGACCACTATCGCGATCGCCGTCGCACGGCCAGACCTCGCGACCGGCGACCTCGGCGGCAACTTCACCGAGAAGCAGTGGTCGCTGGATACCAAACTCTTCCGACCCGATCCGATGGCCTGATTCCCCTACAGGTAGACCCACGCGCCGAATCCGATGTACAGGTACGCCGCGATGACGGCCAGCAGAACTGGGACGAACGTGGCAACCCACACGCCCAGCGCGCGGCGGATCCGAAATCCCCGGCTCAGCGCGAAATACCACCACAGCGCGATCCACGCCGGCGTCACAAAGAACACCAGGCCGCCCGCCTGATTGATGAAGTCGCCGAACAGCGTTTCGTAGGATGCCCACGGCCGACCGGCACCCGCACTGATCGGGCCCGCCGCCGCGCGCCCGCTCACGTCCATCAAACTCCACAGCGCATCAACCACGTACATGAGCGAGATGAATGCGACGCACGAAAGGCTGTAGACGAAGCCCCGCGCGACGTGTGCCGCACGCACCTTCGCGCGGCTGCGCGTCTCGGGCAGCACCAGCAGCATCATCGGGAACATGGCCAGCGTCACGCCGATCGGTATCAGCAGCATCAGTTCCGAGGCGGGATTCCATTCGAGTTTCCACATCATGACGGACGCGAGTTGCGCCGCGCTTGTCGGCATCGGTCCCCACGTCCACGTACCCTGCACCTCACAGACAGGCGACAGCAACAACTGAATCGCGACGGCGATGGTTTCCTCGATGCTATGAGGGCGTATTCCGGCCCACTGAATCATGGTCGACGCTCCCGCTGGAGACCGCATCCAGCCCGGCCGCCAGACGTGCCTCAAGTACGCCGAGGTGCGAAAGACCGTCCCAAATACTTGAAGCATTCCCAGCAGCAACAGGATCCAGACCAGCCACCGGCGCCGTCTGATCCGGTGTTGAAGTTTGACATGGTTCCAGAACCGCCACGGCAACAGTGTCCTGATCCATGTTTGTAGCGCCGCCCATGCGAGGCGCCAGCCGAGCAATCCCGGCTCGACATGTTCGATGAACCCGCTAAACGGCGTACCGATCTCGTCGAACAGTTCCGACCATTCAAGCCCCAGGCCGCACTCGCTGCACTGGCTGCGGAGCGGACACGAATCCTGCCATGATGCGATCAGCCCGGCCTGGTCATACCCACAGCGCGGACAGGCCACGGCCGACGGTGAAGCCCCACGTGTTCCGGCCTCGGCGCGCGGATTCATCAAGACATGGTACCGGAAGACTCGAATCTGATTGCAATCGCGCCACCACCCGCACCCACGCAGCATCTCAGCGCCATCGCGCAAGCGATGCACCGTTGGTCACGCAGTCGCGCGGGACCCAGCCAACTCCGCCACTCGCTCGCGCTCGCGGCTCAGACAGACTTCCAATCGCCACGTCCGGCCAAGTATCTCTCGCCACACACCTGACGATGACGGACAGGCCGCGGTGGAACACGTGAATCAGCCCTCCCGGCGCATCCACCGGTAATGACGCGGCTGCATCTTCAAACTCAGTCACACCCATCACCCGGTATTGACTCAACCTGAATTTCAAAGCCGGTTACCACCCATCACCCGGATTGGACTCGAACTGAATTTCAAACCCGGTCACCACCGATCACCTCGCATACTTGAACCTCCGAACCAGCGCGCTAGAGTTTGACGAAATCCCAACCGCGGCACGCCCATCGGCCCCGCCGCGACGCCTCCCTAGCTCAGTTGGTAGAGCAGCTGACTCTTAATCAGCGGGTCGAAGGTTCGAGTCCTTCGGGGGGCATTGAAAAAGGGCCTATTTCAGGCCCTTTTTTCATTTTTGCGGTTCAGCACGCCCGCCCCCGATAACGCCGGTTCAGCACGGGTTCAGCAACCAAGCGCAGAGTTGGTGAAACCGCCGCGATTCGGCGTCTTCCGGTATTCTCTCCCTCTGTACGTCGAGAGTCCCAGGGGAGCGGTTCATGCCAGAGGGCACGGTCGTCAAGTACAACGAGAAGACGGGTACCGGATTGGTTCGGCCAGACGACGGCGCAAAGGACATCTTCCTTCACCGGGACTACCTGAAGATGAAGGGCGAGAAGGGTTTGGCCGTGGACCAACGCATACGGTTTGTGATCGGTCGCGGGTATCGCGGCCCCAAGGCGAAAGACATTGAGGTGTTGTGATCCATGCCCGCGACAAAGAGCAACTCGGAACCCGCCGCCCCGGTGGAGGTCGAAACTGTCCCCGGTCCCCGCAACGTCATTCTCCATGCTGACGCGCTCAAGGCGCTCGCGGAGTTGCCGGTCGGTCATGTGGACCTCACCGTCTTCAGTCCCCCCTACGACGGAATCCGAGACTACGGGAAGAACTGGAGCCTTGACTACAAGACGCTCGGTTCTGAGTTGTTCCGCGCGATGACGGACGGGGGCGTGTGCGCCGTCGTGATCGGTGACGGGACGAAGGATTTTTCTAAGTCGCTCACGAGAAGCGAGCACCAACACGGGAGGGATGTGCATGTATGAACACCCCTTTCAATGGGGTGGCGAGCGGTACACCCTGACGTACTCGATCGAAGATACGGTGCGTGGGCTCCAACTCGTTGTGGATGACGTCTCTGCACGCACGCTTGAGATCGTCAATGCCATACCCGACTGGATCGTTGAACGCGAAGCCAGCGAGATGGCCGTCCTTCATAGCGCGCATTACCTGTAGTTGACTTACACGATGCTCAACGCACTCTACGCACTCTCTCAGGTGAGCCCTACGCCTCGAACCACGGTGCTTGTGGGCGCCTGGCAACGGACGTTCGAAGATGTGCTCGCGTCAGCCTCACAGCGGCTCACATTGTGCGCTCCGTACATCACCGAGCACGGAACCAAAATCGTCCGCAAGGTCCGGGACAAGACCAATGGGGGTGAACTGAGCGTACTCGTGCTGACAGATTTGTCGCCGCTCGCCATCTGTGCCGGCGCAACCGATCCCGCGTCCGTTGCGGTGCTTCGTGCGCTTTTTCCGGCGTCTCGATCCGTTCATCTGCCCCGCCTGCACGCAAAGGTCTACACGGCGGATGGCGCTCGCGCGATCGTGACCTCTGGGAATCTGACTTACGGTGGGCTCGTGTGCAACCATGAGTGCGGGCTGCTTGTGGACGATCCGGTTGCCGCGGCGCAGATCGACGACGAAGTAACCGCCTACGCGGGGCTCGGGGCCGACGTGAACGACGCCACGCTCAACGAGATGTGCAACCTGGCTGTTGACGCACGCGCCGCGTACAAAGCACAGACCGCTTCAGCCTCCCGGGAATCGACTCGTCGCCTGCGGGCCGTGCTGAAGTCCGCATCGGACACGCTTGTACGGGCACGACTCGCCGAAGGTCCCGTCCACACGGTCTTCGCCAAGACAATCGAGTTTATTCTGCGCCGCCACGGCCCGCTGTCAACAGAGGCCATGCACCCGATGATCCAGCAGATGCACCCCGACCTCTGCGACGACACCGTGGACCGGGTGATCGACGGCAAGCGGTTCGGCAAGAAGTGGAAACATGCCGCGCGGACGGCGCAGCAGCAGTTGAAGAAACGCGGCACCATCGCGCTCATCAACGGCGCGTGGACTTTGGTCGCGTGATCCGCTCTGAACGCCCCAACGGGGCGTCGGGATATAGCCACGGGTGGAGCGAGGCCGCTTTAGGCCTCGCGGAACCCGTGGATAGCGTCTCCTCCTCTCCCTTTCTTGTCGCCCCGGAGGGGCGAAGGATTCCCGATGCCCGGCACCTCCTCCCAACTCCTGCTCCATGTCGTCTTTTTGACCAAGGGCCGCGCCCGTGGATCACTCCCGAAGGCGCCGAGCGTCTGTATCCGTATGGCAGCGGTATCGTGCGGGCGGAACTGGGCGTGCTCTACGACATCGTCGGCGTGGAGGACCACCTCCACATGTATCTCCGGTGGCGGCCCGATGGCTTGGTGTCGGACTTGATGCGCACGGTGAAGTCCCGGTCGTCAAAGTGTGTCCACGAGACGTCTCCAAACCTCGCCGCGTTCGCCTGGCAAGAGGGGTACAGCGTCTTCTCCGTCAGCAAGTCGCAGGAAGAAGCCGTGAAGAAGCACATCGCGGGGCAGGCAGAGCATCACAAGAAGGAGGACTTCAAGTCGGAGTCGTTGCGGATACTCCGCGTCCACGGCGTCGAGTTCGACGAGCAGTACGTGTTTGACTGATGGACCTTGTAACGGCGTAACTCCTCTGCCCCTCCGGGGCAGGATCGAGACGACGCGACCCTCTCCACGGGTTGCGTTGTGCCCGCTACGCCGCGGGCTCTGCTCCACCCGTGGCTACATCCCGTGGCCTCTCCGGGGGGGGGGGGCATAATGCGCGCTCTGCGACGTTGAATACAACGATGTGAACCGCACGTTCCAGACTTGGCATAGTGAACTCAAAGGCGGACACTCGGCATACGAGAAGGAACGCCGGACCCGCACCGAAGTATCTCGATACCGAAAGACGCGCGCTGACCTCGCCGAGATTCTGTTCCTTCGTTTGGACAAGGTGGCCGTCACAAGGCTCAGTCAAATGAAGCAAGGCCGGAACTCGAACGGCGCGCCTCGCCCGCCCAAGTACATGCTGGACCTTGAAGACGTGGACGGCTTGCTCATGGATCGGATGACGTTCTCAAAGTCGTGATCGTCACCCCTACGGACGATTCCACACCGATTCCCGGCTGAAGTAGTCGAGAACCGTTCGTCGATCGGAACCGGGGTGATCCTCCGCCGCCTCCCACACCTCCTCCAGGCCGGGCGCTCCGCCGTCGGCGCAGCGCTCCAGGAGGTGAACGCCCGGTCCCGCCGTGCCGGTGGGTTCGGCGCACTCCCCTTCGTGCGGCTCGGGCGGTCGGTGCGATACCGCCGCGCGGACGTGGAACGGTTCATCGCCGGGGCGATGGTCAACGCGGGGGGCAACTGAAGTGCCGGACCTCCGCGCCGATCCCGATGCACGATTGAACGGGCACGCCCCGTCCATGCTCTCGGGCGCATGGGGTACGGGTGTCGAGTTCGGCCAACTTCTACGTGTCGCCACACCCCGACCACGCGCCCACTCCTCCCGCTTACACTCCTTCCGCATGCACCGCTTGTCCTCCACGCGCACCACGCCGCGCTCCGGCTCCTTTGACCTGATCATCTCCGACATCGATGGCTGCCTCTCGCCCGAAGACAACGTCCCCATCGATCTCGCCTTCATCGCCCGCGTCCGCGACTACAACACCCGCGCCGCGTCCCCGGCCCACGACGCGCCCCCGCCGCTCACGCTCTGTTCCGGCAGGCCTCAGCCCTTCGCCGAAGCGATGTGCAAACTCCTCGACATCCGCGACGTGCCCTGCGTCTGCGAGAACGGCGCCTGGGTCTACCGCCTGCGGGACAACCGCTACGACCTGGACCCCGCGGTCACGCCGGAGGATCTTCGCGCCGTCCGCGACCTCTCCGACTGGGTGCGTCGCGAGTTCGGCTCGCCCCGGCACGATCGAGGACACGCCGTCGGCGTCACGCAGCAACCCGGCAAGTTCGCCTCCGTCTCGCTCTATCACCCCGACACCGCGTACCTCAAGTCGCTCATGCCCACCATCGAGCGGCACGTGGCATCCGCCGGCTGGCCCATCCGCGTCTCCGCCACCTGGCTCTACATCAATCTCGACCTCAGACACGTCTCGAAGGGCACCGGCCTTGACCGCATGCTCGCGATGCTCCGCCTGCACGAGCCGCCCTTACCAAGCAGCGACGATTCCGGTTCGCGCCCGCCGGACTCGGCCGCCTCGCGGTTCTCTCACTCGCGGCTCGCGGGGATCGGCGATACCACCAGCGACCTGCCAATCCGCGAACGCTGCGCCTTCTTCGCCTGTCCCGCCAATGCACACGATCAGATCAAACGCCTCGCCGACTACGTCTCCCCGTTCGCCGAGGCCGAGGGTGTCGTGGACATCCTGCGCCAGATCGAGTCCCGGTCCACCGCTGCCGATCCGTGAGATTCCGTTCTCCCCGGCCGCGATCGGTCTGCATCGCGTGGCACGCCCCCTCAGAGGGGACACAAAAAGACGAGCCCGCCTGAACACTCAGGCGGGCCCGCTGTCGTTGCTGAGTTTTCCCTCTCTCCATTCTGAAGGAAACTCGCAGATCAATAATACCACGCCGCGGCTGAAGGGGCAAGTCCGGCCCAATAGGGGGTGTGACCTCGCAATGTTCATCTGAGCCGCCCGGCGCGAGCCGGCGGGGGGGGCGGGGGGGGGTGGGGGGGTGGGGGGGGCGTGCGTGGTCTCAAGGCCCACGCCATCATTGGAACGTCCCGGGCCGCCGGGCGCCCCCACCGACCGCTTGCGCGTCCGGCTCAGAAAGACACATGGTCACACCCGGCGCAAGATGGGGACAAGGACGAGCAACAACTCGGATCGCGGCCGCGCCAGTGGCCCGGAAAACTGCGTCAGCGCGGTCGCGCATGACGCCGCTCGTTCTACACCGGCCTCATCAGCGGGAACAGCAGCACATCGCGGATCGTTCGCTGGTTCGTCAGGATCATCACCAGCCGGTCGATCCCCAGGCCCATCCCGCCGGCAGGGGGCATCCCCACCTTCAGCGCGTCGATGAAGTCCTGATCGAATGTCCGATAGGTCGCTTCCTCCGCCGACTTGTCCGCGTCCAGCCCCTTGAGTTGCTCGCGGAACTTCGATTCCTGAACGTCCGGGTCATTCAACTCCGTGTAGTGCGGCGCGATCTCCATCCCCGCGATGAACAGGTCGGCCCGGTCGGCGATCCTGTGGTTCTCGCGGTTAGGACGCACCAGCGGCGAGATCGCCGCGGGGTAATGTGTAACAAACGTCGGCACCGCCGGATCGAGTTGGGCTTCCCCGCCGTGCTGCTTGTCTTCAAACAGTTCGTTCACCACCAGCGCCTCGTCCATCTGATCGACCTGTGCCGCGATCTTCGGATGACGGCGCTTGAGTTCCGCCCGCGCCCGCGGCGCATCAGACATCGAAAACCCGCAGGCCTTCTCGAACAGTGACGCATACGTCACGCGGGCGAACGGCTTCGAGAAGTTGATGCGCAGGTCGCCGAAAGGAAGGACCACGTCAGGCCCCGTCTCGGGTAGCACCGCTCCCCCTGGCGGCGTCCTTTCCTCCTCGGATGTCTCCGCTCGTGAGAGCCGAGCCACCTCGCGGATCAGGCTCTCGGTGAGTTCCATCACCGTCTCCATGTCCCCGAACGCGTGGTACGCCTCCAGCATCGTGAACTCGGGGTTGTGCTGCTTGTCGAGCCCTTCATTGCGGAAGTTGCGGTTGATCTCGAAGACGCGCGGCATCCCCCCGACCAGCAGCCGCTTGAGGTACAGTTCCGGCGCGATCCGCATGAACAGCGGCATGTCCAGCGCGTTCATGTGCGTCACGAACGGTCGCGCCGCCGCGCCCCCAGCCAGTTGCTGCAGCATCGGCGTCTCGACTTCCAGGTACCCCCGCTGCGCCATGAACTGTCGCACCCGCGAGACGATCCGGCTGCGGAGCGACATCACTCGCATCGTCTCCGGATTCGCCCACAGATCCACGTACCGCCGCCGGTAGCGGATCTCGACATCCGCGAGCCCAGCGTGCTTCTCCGGCGGGGGCATCAGCGCCTTGCTCGCCGGTTCCAGCGACGACGCCCAGATCGTCACTTCCCCAGTCTTGGTCCTCATGATCGGCCCGCCGGCGATCACGATATCGCCCAGGTCAAGCGTCTTGGCGAACTCGAACCCGCCGCTCTGCGCCCGCGATGTGTCGCGCACGCAGTCCTTCTGACTGACGGCAACCTGAAGGTCGCCCGTGTGATCGCGCAGCGTCAGCCAGATCAACTTCCCGTTGTCGCGCAGAAGCATGATCCGCCCCGCCACGCGGGCCACCGGTCGCCGGTCGAGGTACCCCGCCGGCGGCGACTTCCCCGCCGACTGGTGCGCTGCATCAGCCTCGGCGTCGTACGCCGCCCGCGCTTCCGCCAACGGGCTGAGCCCATCAGTCCGCAGCCCGTACGGGTTCAGCCCCAGCGCGGCCGCTGCCTCTCGGTTCGCGCGACGCTGCCGTTCCAGTTCGTGAAGCGGCGCGGCCGGTGTCTCCGGCGATGAAGCGTTCGGTGATGTTGGTTCGGATGACATGGCGGGGATCGTATGGTCGGACGCGATCGTCATGATGGTCGTACCTCGCGCACCAGAGCGACGGCGATGAGCGCTGGGGGGGGGATCGGTGGGGGGGATCGGTGGGGGGGGTCGGGCGCGGGCGGGGGGCTCAGCGATTCCAGAAGCGCAGCGCAGGCTGCACGTCCGCCGCGAGCAATACCGGGCTCCCTTCGTCGCACTCGACGAAAAGCCGTGTGCCCGGACTGGCGTGTTTGTATTTCACCATCGCGAACCCGATCGTCGCGCCGCCCAGCATCGGCGAGTGCGCCGAACTGGTGATCGCGCCGACGATCTCTCGGTTCCCATCAGATTCGTGCACCACGGCGCACCCGGTCGATGGCATCGAATCCAGGCCCCCTTCGCTGATGCGCAGCCCGACCAGTTTCTGCTTGGGGTGCCCGAGCGACTGCATCCGCGCCACGACCTCCTGCCCGAGGTAGCACCCCTTCTTGAAACTCACCCGATCATTCAGCGTTTCATTCCCCGTCTCGTGCGGCAGCGACGTCGGTCCGAAGTCAATGAAAAAGATCGGCGTCCCCGCTTCCACGCGCGCGATGTTGAACGCGTGCCAGCCGATCCGCCGCGCGGGCGCGTCCGAAGCCGGCTTGTCCCATCCCTCGCCCTGCCCGCGAGACGCCGCATCGTGAAGAGTCGAGAGCGCGCCGTACACCGCCTCCGCTCCCTCCACCGGCACGAGCAGTTCCACCCCGATCTCGCCCGTCGAGTCGAAGCGGTCGGCGACCACCTCGTGCCCCGCGACGCGCACCACGCACGCGCCGCCGGGCGCCAGGTCCAGCACGCCGGCACCCGCGACCCGCTCGGATCGCTTCGCCAGCACCGCCAGCGCCGCCGGCCCGTGCATCGCCAGCCGATGCCATCGCTCGCTCTGGTCCTCGATCCGCACATCCTCGGAAAAGATGTACGATCCCAGCGAGGCCGACGCCGGCTGCCGCTCCCCCGCCCCGACCGTCGAAAAATAGTCCAGATCGACCAGCATGCGGTCGGGGAGTTCGATCAGCCGCAGGTCGGCGTCGATCCGCCCCTTCCGGCTCAGCCAAAACGATCGGCGTACCCCGAACGCCTCTAGCCCCTTGAGTTCCTGCGTCAGCATCCGATTCAGGAACGCGATCCGGTCCGCGCCTCGAACCTCCAGCGTCCCGCGCTGAGGCTGGTCGAGCATCACAGCGTGCTTCCGCAGCAACGCATACTCCGGCTCGATCAGATCAAACGCCTCCACCACGTCGATGGCCTGGCTATCCGCAGGGCCATACGGGCGCATCAGGGCGCCCGCGGTCTCATGAAGTTCACGAAGCGGCGAGAGTCGAGGCATCGGGCGATGGTATTGCCCCGGTCCGTATCCCGCCCGATGCCAACGACCTTACTTATTTGAAACCGCCACCGGCTGAAGCGCGGGGTTCATCTGCTGCGACGCGGAATGTCGGAGGAAGTCCGACACGCCCGCGAAGCCGCGCGACTTGGCCATCTCCTCGAACAGGATCTTCTCGTGTTCCGAAAGCCGGACATTGACTTGGCAGTTTCGGGCCGCCCGCGACTCTCCAGCGGCATCAAACGTCGGCGTCGGGGGCTCCACGCCCGCTTCCAGCCAGGCCGACAGCATGGTCGCCGACGTGCGCACAAGTTTGTCGTAGCAGACCTGCAAGTCCAGGTTTCGCGCCACGACATTGGGAAGTTGCCAACTTCTCAGAAGAAACCCCTCCTGCGGAATGGGGTGGCCGGAGAACGAATACGTCTTGGAAATCGCCAGTGCATGATCGAAATACATACGATGTGCTCCTATTCCATGAAGAACAGTCGATCCGTCCTAAAAAGCCGCGGCAGCCATTTCTGACTACCGCGCTTGAGATGCTCGAGTTGTCAGTTCCATAGCCCAAGTCGCTTGAGTGCGTTGATCAACGGAACCAGTTCGTTTTCCGCCTCTAGAAGTCGTAGATCCGCGTCGAAGTCTTCGATCGGGGCGCCCTCGCTCGCGATTTCGATGGCAAACATTGCCCAATCCATCACCAACTTGGCAAGAGCCGGAGATTGAACCCGCACCAGATTGTCCTTGGCGATCCCCAAGAGTCGATCGCAGCGAAAGACGACATATGTACTGCAGGTTCCGTTGTACACTGCCGCGGGCTTCGCTACGTAGGCATCCGGGGTTTGGATAAGATCGCATAGTCGGCGAATGAACTCGCGCTGATTCATTGCACGTCTCCGCCTGCTTTCAGCACGCCTTTGTCGAGGTAGTGAAATCTGTAGACGAAGGGTTCCCACCTCTTACCCTTCCACTTCCCGACCTGTCGTCGGCCCTCCTTTCGCACCTGGTGCTAGATATCGGCAAGTGGTATACGCTGCTATACAGACATCCTGGCTACCCCGGTTGCAAAATCAACTCAAATTTCCTCACATGCCCCCTCAATCAGTTATCCAGACCGAACACCTCGACCCCGACGCCGCCGCCTGGCTAGCCCGGCGATGCCAACTCGTCGTGTGCCCATCCGAAGACGAGCCTCGTTTCGGCCACCTGCTCGCCACGGCGGACGCCCTGCTCATCCGCACCTACACCCAGGTCAACGCCGCCCTGCTTGCCAGGGCCCCGCGCCTCCGCGCCGTCGCCCGCGCCGGCGTGGGGCTCGATAACGTCGATCAGGACGCCTGCCGAGCCCGCGGCATCGCCGTCCTCTCCACCCCCGACGCCAACACACGCGCCGTCGTCGAGTATGTCACGTCGCTCATGCTCGATGCCCTCCGGCCCCGAACCAGGCTTCAGCGCGCCCTGCCCACCGGCGAGTGGAAAAAACTCCGCGAGTCCCTCATCGCCCCCAGGCAACTCTCCGACCTCACCTTCGGCATTCTCGGCCTGGGCAGAATCGGTTCGCAGGTCGCGCGCGTCGCCGCTTCGCTGAACATGCGAGTCATCTTCAACGACCTTGTCGAGATCCCCACGCCCCGGCGCTGCGGCGCCGCGCCGGTCCCTCTCGACGCCCTGCTGGCTGACGCCGACGTGCTCACCATCCACGTCGACGGCCGCGCCGCCAACCGCCACTTCGTCGGCGCTGACTTCCTCGCCTCCCTCAAGCCCGACGTCCTGCTCATCAACACGTCGCGCGGCTTCGTGATCGACCCCCCCGCGCTCGCCGGGTTTCTCCGCGCTCATCCCGCCGCGACCGCCGCCCTCGACGTCCACGAACCCGAGCCGTTCGACGCCGCCTATCCCCTCCTGGGCATACCCAACGCGGTGCTCACCCCGCACATCGCCGCCGCCACCACCACCGCCCACCGCAACATGTCATGGGTCGTCAAAGACCTCTGGCACGCCTTGAGCGGCGAGCACGACGCCACCGAGTAACCCGAGCCGACTTCGACAGCGATTACCTCCCGCCCGCGTTGTCGCTACTCGACGTTCAGGCCGCGGACGAACTCGTTGAACGCCGTCCGCCCATCTTCCAGTCGCTGCTGCTGCGTCCTTCGCTGCTGGACCAGGTCCTCGAGGGTGGTCTCCTGCTCGGTGAGTTTGGACATGTACCTCGCGTACAACTGGCTTCCCGAATCGATCCGGGCCATGTTCTCGCGGATGCGTCCCTGGTCCGCGTTGATCTCCTGCGTCTGCCGGTCGATCTCGCCGATGGATCGCTCGATGGCCTGAAGGTCCGCCTGCTTCTGCGCTACCTGCCTGAACACGTCCAGCACCGCCAGGGAGAGTTGTCCATTGCGCTCAAACCGCACCATCGTTTCGGTGTCGTAGTTCAGTATCCCAACGGACTGCCGGTCCACGCGTTCGCCCACGACGGGCAGCGCGACGGTCTTGCCCGGATCCACCGTGAGCCGGAAGCGGTAGTGCGTCTGCGTCTGTTCATCCGGCGCCTTGGGGTTCACCAGTTGCCATGCCGGGTCCACCTTGACGTGCTCGATCACGATCGAGCGAGGGCGCGACTGGTCCTTGTTCTTGAAGGCGTACGTCTGCGTCGTGACGCTCTTGATCGTCTGCTCGATCGCGCCCTGCACGATGCGCAGCCTCAGGATGTTGGACGTGTTTTCCTGCTTGGTCTGGACATCCACGTCAAGATCGACCGCGTAGGCGAGAAACCGCTTCTCGCCGGGCGCGACGTGACCGATCACCGCGTCACCCGCGTACGCCGAGCGACCCGAATCGGTGTCGAACACCGAGAGCGGCCCCGGCAGCAACTGAAGCGTCGAACTGTTGGTGAGTTCGACGCCGCGCATCGGATGCTCGGACCCGTCGCTGAGGTTGAAGATGCTCACGCGCGTCCCGGTGACCGCCGTATTCAGAATGGGAATCATCGCGGAGCGCTGGCGCTCGATCGAGACCGGCGAATCGAGTTCGTACTGGAACACCTCGCCCACTTCCGAGCCCGCCGCCCGGGCCGACGCGGCGTAGTCCGCAAGGTCCGCGGCGCCCAGGCCGCCGTACGACTTGCCGCGACCCAGCATGTCCTGCCTCTGCTCCAGCGGCGCCTTGTCGTCCTTCTCCGCGACTTCTGCTCGGGAAAGCACACGACCCAGCGAACTCATCGGCCGCGAAGCAGGCAGTGGCGCCGCCGCCGCGTCCTGAAGCGCCAGGTGCAGCGCCTGATCGGTCCCGCCCGAGTACGCCCGCGGCGACACCCCGGGGATCGTCGGCACCGGAATGAACGGCCGCTCCACATACAGCGGCTCATACAGGTCCATCTGGAACGACACCGGCTGCCCCGACACCAGCGCCAGCCGAACATCGTTCCAATCCTCGTCCGTGTTGTTCTCCACGATGGCCCACCCCTGAAGATTCATCGAGTTGCCCGTCTTCCCCGGCGCCGCTCCGTTTCCCCCCGCGTCCCCGCCCTTGACCGCGCCCCCGTCCCCCGGCTGGATCATGCGCCCGGTCTCCTCCGGCAACACCAGCCGGTACGACGTCTTCCACACCGGCATCTCGTGGATGTATCCAACCGTCACCGGACGAGGGCCCGAAACCCCGGCGCCGGCGAATCGAATCTGTACGCTCTTGGTCCGGTCCGCGCGATACTCCGCGACCGCCGCCAGCGCCTTGGTCAGTTCCCCCGCCAGATCCTTGTCGAGCAGTTCGAACGACGAGATGTCGTTGACCGCGATCGAACGGACACCCCCCGGCGTCAGCAGGTTCAGGAACGGCGCATCGAACGCGGCCTGGTCTTTCCCGCCCGCCGTCCGCCGCTGCTCGATGCCCATGATCGTCCCGGAGATCACTTCCCCGCCGGCCGTGACCCTGATCGACGCGCCCCGAAGCCGGTTCAGCAGGTTCGGCACGCTCGGGTTGTCGGCGATGTCGACCCCGAACGACGCCAGTCGGCGGTTCATCGGCTCCTTCGATCCGTACGACACGGATTCCACGCGCCCTCCCTTGTCGATCAGCACCATCGACTTGATGATGTCGTTGATGTCGCCGGTCTTGAAACGCAGTTCGATCGACGCATCGCCCGTGATATCGCCGTGGCGTTCAAAGAACCCGACCCCTGATCGGTACAGCGTGATCTTGCGCACCGGGATCGCCGATTCATCCACGCCGAACGCACCCGCCGTCGGACGGGGCGTGATGTCGGCCCTCTCCCGCAACCCCGCGAGCGCCGATGGAGCCGCCAGTGCGTGCCCCGCCGCCAGCACAAGCAAGGAGAGTCGAAGCGAGCGCGATCGCCGCAATGAGAGGCCGGACATGGTGTTCCTTTCGAGAGCGCGTT
This sequence comes from Phycisphaerales bacterium, assembly GCA_050246015.1. Classification (GTDB taxonomy): domain Bacteria; phylum Planctomycetota; class Phycisphaerae; order Phycisphaerales; family UBA1924; genus JTS-AC122. Next base: position 28,127 of record JBFWWU010000027.1, on the reverse strand, counting down.
TCCAGCCGCGCCTTGGTAGATGGCCCCTCCCGGCGAACTGTCCACCGACGAATCCCGTCGATCGTCGGGCCAGGTGCGGGATGTGCCATCCGTGCTCGTCGCGGATGAGGCGCCGGGACGTCAGTGTACCGCCGGAGCCGCGGAAGCGTCCGCCGCGATCCCGCCAGCACCGGCTTCCGCGCGGGCCATGCCACATTCCGGACACGCCGACCCGGCGGAGAGTCCGCCAAGGTCGTACCCACAGCCCAGGCACCATCCCCGTCGCCGACGCCGACCCCGACGCACCACTGCCACCGAGGCCAGCGCCACGAAGAACGCGGACCCGAACAGCAGCGAATCCAATCCCAGCCCCGTCCACACCGGCATCATGGGAATCGCCCGCACGTCCGCCAGCGGCGGGTTTGCCTTCCCTCTCGTCGGCAGTTGATACCCCCCCCGAACCGCGAAGCCCGCGCCCGTGCCCGACGGCACGATCCGGTACCACAGCGCCGCCAGCGGCCAGCCCGTGGCATGTTCACACCCGGGCTGCACCTGCGACACCGGCGCCCTCAGCGCCTCAGGCCCCTCGCCCCACGCGCCCCCAAGAAAGGCCGGTGCGAACGTCGATAACGCGGCTTGATGAATGGCGTCTGCAAAGGGCCGATTCCCCGACTCGTCGATCAGCCAGGTTCGCCGCCAGCACCCCCAGCGGTAGTACTCCGTCGCGATCACCATTCCGCGGGTCGCCGAGCGCGGACCGCCGATGACGTAGTGAGCACGCCACCCGCTCTGCGGGCTCAGCGCCGCCAGCGTCGCCGCCAACAGAATCGTCGTCACGACGCCCAGCACGGCCGAAACCGCAAGCGCACGCCAGAGTCTCATGGTCACAACTATTGGCAGGCACGACCCGCGGGATCACCCACCCGCACCGCCCGCGCCCCGCCGCCCCCCCGTAGCATCCCTCATGCCCATTCTCCCGATCGAGTCCATCGACGACCCGCGCGTCGCGGACTATTCCCAGGTCCGCGAGGCCGAACTCCGCGCCGACCGCTTCGACGCCCCGGGCGGCCTCTTCATCGCCGAGGGCGAACTCGTCATCCGCCGACTTCTTGCTTCCCGGTACCCCATCCGGTCCATGCTCATCACCCGCGCCCGGCTCGCCACCCTCGCCGACCTCCTGACGACCCTGCCCGGCGACGTGCCCGTCTACCTCGTTGAGCAGCACACCATGAACGCCGTCGTCGGGTTCAATATCCACCGCGGAGCGCTCGCCATCGGCCAGCGCGGGCCCGAGCCCGCGCTCCACGCACTCCTCCAGCCCGCCCGCTGCGCCGTCATCCTCGAAAACCTCGCCAACCACGACAACCTCGGCGGCATCTTCCGCAACGTCGCGGCCCTCGGCGCGGGGTGCTTTGGTCGCACCTGCATCCTGCTCTCGCCCCGCTGCGCCGACCCCTTATACCGCAAGTCCATCCGGGTCTCCATGGGCGCCGCGCTGCAGGTCCCGTTCGCCACGCTGAACGATTGGTCCGGCGGCCTCGAACTGCTCAAGCAGTCCGGATTTCATGTGATCGCCATGACGCCGGCCGATGACGCCCAAGACATTGCCCAGGTCGCCCACCGCGTGGCGACCTCGGGCGCCAGGCCCGCCATTCTCTTGGGCGCCGAGGGACCCGGGCTCTCTCCTGAATCGCTCCGTTTGGCTGATGTGCGGGCACGTATCCCAATGCCCGGGCGCGACGATTCCGCCGCGACGTTATCACCTCCAGACGCCGCGGTCGATTCCCTCAACGTCGCGGTCGCCTGCGCCATCTCTCTCCATCGACTGTTTCATTGAACTCCGGCCCGAACCGCCGGCCAACCTCGGCGGTATCGATAGAATACCGCCCGTTGGATTTCACCGGACCTCTTCCGGCTCCGTCGGGTCGGGTAGAGTTACCCGGATCGGTCAAAGGCAGCCTCTTACCTGGTGATACGGATGAACAAGATCAGCGTGTTTTCAGCGTGCGCCGCGATATCCCTCGCCTGCGGCGTCGCGATGGGCCAAAAAGACGGCGTGCTCCGCGAAGGCGCTGCACGACACCGCGAAATGTGCGACAAACTCGAACTCTCACCCGTTCCCGCCAACATGTGGAACACCGTCTCCGACTGGACCAACGGCGACGCCCTCACCCCCGAAAACACCAAGGGCAAGGTCGTCCTCATCGGCACATGGTGGAGCGCCTATTCCCCTTCCCACATCGCGATCGTCACCCTGCAGCGCATGGCCGAGCAGTACGGCAAGGACGACCTCGTCGTCGTCGGCCTCCACTACGACTCCAAGTTTGAAAACGCCAAGCAGATCATGGAGTCCAAGAAGGGCACGTTCCTCTACGGGCGCGACGTGGACAACAAGGTTCGCACCATCCTGCACACCGATCAGGATCCCGACTTCTACGTCATCGACCGCGCGGGTCAGTTCCGATACGTTGACATCCTCACCGGATCCGTCGACAAGGCCGTCGAAATCGCCGTCAAGGAGACCGCCGAGGCGGCCCGCAACCTCCCCGAGCGACTCCAGGCCAACCGCGAAAAGGCCAGGCTCGAAGCCAACAAGACCACCACGATCTCAGGTCGGCTCAAGCCGGGCGAACTCCTCGACCTCCCTTTCACCCCGCCGCCGCCGGAGGACTACACCGCCGCTCGCTGGCCCGAAGTGAACAAGGAGACCAACCTCATCAACGAGATGGCCAAGGACGTTCAAGGCCAGGCATTCCCAGCCACGCTCTCCGCCGTCACCTGGCTCTCCAAGACGCCCGTCCTCCCGGGCCGCGCCATGGTGGTCTGCTTCTGGACACCACTCAGCGACCGCATCGTCGAGACCCTCTCGATCATGAACTCCCTCCACCAGGAGTTCAAGCAGGACGCTTCGGTCATCGGCATCAGTTTCCAGACCGAGCGCCGCGTCCGCGACTACCTCGCCAACAACCGCTCCACCTACTACCAGGCGATCGACGAACTCGACGTGGTCTGGGAACAACTCGGTGTCAAGGTCTACCCCGTCTGCTACGTCGTCAGCACCGACGGCGTCGTGCGCTGGATGGGTCACCCGTGGGACTCAGGGTTCCGCCGCGCCGTCAGGTCCGTCGTCACCGAGGACCCCGGAATCAAGACCCGCCAGAAAGCCGAAGCCGAGTACCTCAAGACGCTCAAGGACAAGTAGCGCCTTCCTCGTGCCTACGCCCTGAACTGCCTCATCCACTCCTCCCCCGGCAACGCATAGGGGCGAAACTTCTCGCTGTACCCCTGTTCCTCGCTGTGCAGCAGGGCGCGGTGCATCCCGAGTTTCCCCGCCTCGGGCGTGTCGATCAGCGACGCCGAGTCCGCTTGGCTCATCTGCATGAGCACCCGGTAGTCGAACTCGCGCAGCCCCTGCCGGTCCAGGGCACGCGTCAGGTTCGGCGCCGTATCGCACCAGATCATCACGTGGATCCCGACCCCCGGCCCCTCGCGCAGGATCTCCCCGAGCATCCGGTCCGGCGACGGCGCCTTGTCCGCGTCCATCGAGAACGAGAAGTCGTCCTCCGGCCGGCGCAGCACGCGGTACTTCTGAATCCCGTTGATCACCAGGAACAGCGGCGGCGCTTTCACTCCCCCAGACGTTCCGTGCGACGACGCATCCTGCGATTCCTGCCGCCGCTTCATCTCGGCCGACAACTCCGCCAGCGCCTCCGCCACCGCCTTCATCCCCACGCCCCGCCCCGAATGCCCCCGCGGCAGCCGCGACCCCACCGACTCCAGCACCCCCAGCAGCGGCGAATCCGGCGGCGTGGGATCCAGGAGATAGAACGTCGGCGAATCGCTCCCCGGCGCTCCCGGTGCGGGCACCTGCGCGGAGATCCCGATCATCGCCGCCGCCAGCAGCGCCGCCGCCGTCTCTTCTCGCTGCCCCACGATCACGATGTTGCTCCCGGCCTGCCGGCGCAGCACCGCCGCCGTCGGGTCCTTGATCGCGATGGCATCGCCCAGCCACACCCGCAGCGATGATGAGCCGGCGCCGGCTTGATCCGTGCCCGCTCCCGACGCTTCCAGCAGGTTCGCCAGCGGCAGATTCCGTGAGATATCCGCCGGAACGTTCCCCTCGAACACCGCCTGCCGCTCGGCGACCCGGTACCCGCTCGCCCGCGTCATCGCATCAACGCGCCGCAGGTACTCCTCGCGCTGGTCGTCCGGCAGCCACGCGATCTGAAACGGGCTGTTCCCTTCCACGAGCCCCGATTGATCGTTGTAGATCGCTTCGCCCGGGCGAGAAAGAAGCCGTGCCGCCGCGTTATCCTCGTTCAGGATGACGTACGAATCCGCCTCGCTGCACTGCAGCGCGATCCTCACCGCCATCTGCCCCATCGTGCTCCGCGCCAGGCTGTATGCCCCGGACAACGTCTGCGACCCCAGGATCACGTGCATGCCGAACGCCCGACCCTGCCTCACCAGCCGGTCCAGCAGCAGCGTCGCGTCCTGCGACAGTTTGTCGTCCTCGGTGAAGAACTCCTGGAACTCGTCGATGATCAGCAGGATCCGCGGCATCGCCGTCCCGGGCTGCCTCGCGCGGAACCCCCGCAGATCCTGCACGCCCAGATCGCGGAACAGGTTGCCGCGCCGCTTCAACTCGTTGTCCAGCCGCTGCAGCACGCTCAGCCCGAACTCACGGTCCGACTCGATCGCCACCGCCCGCGCGTGCGCCAGTTCGTGCGTCGCGTAACTCTTGAACTCCACGCCCTTCTTGAAGTCGATCAGGTAGAACTGCACCTGCTCCGGCGAGTACCACATCGACAGGTTCGTCACGATCGCGTTCAGGAGCGTTGACTTGCCTGACCCGGTCTTGCCCGCGATCAACGCGTGCTGCGACGTCCCGCGCCCCAGTGTGAGGTACTGGAGTTTCGTCGCCCCAGCACGCCCCAGCGGCACCCGCAACTCCTCCGCCGAATCCAGCGTCCAGAACTCTTCCGGCTCGGGCGAAATCGTGCTGAACGGCACCTGCACCCGGCTCGACCGCTTCGCCCCCGCCCCGATCTCGTGGATCAGCCGGTTGAATAACTCCTCCCCCGGCGGCTCGTCAAGCGCCAGCGGCACCACCGCCAGGTCCGCGTCCTCCCACACCAATCGAGGCTCCCCCGCCGGGGCTGCCTCGTGTGCCCCGGAACCCGATAACCCGTTCTCATCCTCTCGCTTGCCGTTCGGTGCCGACGCGGCGTCCGCCGCCCGCACGCCGCCCACTGGCGCCAGCGCGCCAAGCCGGTGCGACGCCGATTTCTTGGGCGCCTCCGGCGCGGGCGCGGCGCCCGCGCCGGCTGGAGAAGTGGGGGGGGTAGGGCGACGCCATATCAGCCGCACGCTGTTCTTCTCGATATCCGCCAGCGACGCCCCGGGCGGGAGCACGTGCCGCGTGTCCAGCGAAATCAGCGTGTGCACCCCGCACCGCGCCCCGGAGTTCACAACGCTCGCCAGCCGCGAGAACGACGCCTCATTGAACGCCGCAGGGAAATCCGCGATCACCAGGAACCGGTACGGCTCGGCGATCTCGCCCGCCTGCTCGTTGTACTCCGCGATCGTGCGGAACTCGTTGCGCAGGTACTTCTGGATGACGTTTTCCATGTGCTCCGTCAGGTCCGTCAGCCGCTGCTCGAAGTGCCTCGCTTCCGTCCAGATCTTGCCGCCCACCAGCGCCTCGTCATGATCCGCCAGGTGCATGAACCCCGCGAAGTTTTCCCCCAGCCCGACCGGATCGAAGATGATGAACCTCGCCTTCCCCGGCGGCAGCGACGTCAGGATCCGGATCATCACCGCCTGAAGCGTCCGCAGCGCCACCCCGCGCCCCGCCCCCTCGACCCCGGGATACTTCAGCACCAGCGAGCACTGATCCGGCAACGCCAGCGTCGCTGGTATCTCCAGCACCGGCGCCGAATCGAGCGCCAGCCGCGGATCCGACGGCTCCCCCCCCGGCACCTCACGCCGGTCCAGCAGAAACCTCCCGATTCCCAGGTGCGTCGCCGGCGCCACCGGCGGCGTCCATCCGCCCCACGACGGATCGTCCCACCCGACGAACGATCCCGCGACCTCTTCCCACAGCCGCCGCGCCGCCTCCCGCGCCCGCTCGTCCCCGGCCCTCCACGCCGATGCCAGCGCCGCGAACCGCGACTCTCGCTTGCTCGCCGACGAATCACGGGTGCTGGCGGCCCGTTCCTCCGTCGCCGCCATGTCGCGCTCGTACGCGGCGACCGCCTCAGACGTCGCACGCCGCCGCTGGGCCGTCGCACCCGCCGATTCCTGCTCCCGCTTCCGATCGATCGCCGCCCGGATCGCCGCGTACTGCTCCTGCAGCCGCGCCGTCTCTTCCGCCCGTCGCCGCTTCACGTCCGCGATCACCGGCTCGTGCTTCTCCTTGGCCCGCAGCACCTCCTCGTCGCGCGCATCCGCCAGCGACCGCGAGTGCGCATCGCGCCGCGCGCCGGCCACCGCCAGCCACCGCTCCGCCGACTGTCTCGCCCCCACCAACTCGATAATCAGCGGCTCCCGAATCCGTCCGATCGTCCGCTTCGCCACCCGAGACAGCGCCCACACCCCCGTCGCCGCGAACACCACCGTCGCCCCGGCCGCCACTCCGACAATCGCGTCAAACTTCCACTGCTGACTCCACGCCGCCAGCGCCGTCATCCCCACCACGAAGATGATCGCCAGCACGATCAGCGTCCCGTGCTTCACCATCCGGGGCAACCCCGCCCGGTCCAGCGCCGTCGTCAGCCCCGCCGCCGACTCCGCCCGCCTGTCAAACTCCGCCGCCGGGTCCGACGACGGCTCCTCTTCGATCACCTTTCCCGCCGCATCAAGATCACCCGGCCCGATCGGTTGCCCGTATTCCGTCAGCAGCGTCCCCGCCAGCGTCTCCGTCGCCACCAGGTCGTTCAACTTCTTCTCGATCTGCTTCTTCGTCTGCTGATACTCCGCTTCCGGCTTGTTCTGGTTCGCCTCGAACACCGTCTCCGCCGCCCAGATCTTCTCCTTCAACGCCCGCGCCGCGTGCCGCTCCTCCGCCTCCAGTTCACCCCCGACCTTCGCGCGGATGGCCTCCGCGTCCCGCTTGGCCTTCCCCCGTGCCGATTCAAACTCTGCCGCGATAGCCTTCACTCGCTGCTCGTATATCGCGTCCGCCGCCGCCACCGCTTCGTCCCTTACTCGCGTGATCCGCTGCACCGCCTCCTCGTATTCCTCGTCGGTACGCGACCGCGTCTGTTTGTCTTCCCGATTGGCCGCGGTCTCGGCGTGCTGCCGCTCCTCGATGTCCCGTCGAAACTCCCGCACGATCGCCGACTGCCTCGCCCCGGGCTTGGCGTGGCCCGTTCGCTCCGCGTCCGGTGTCGCGGCGTCTCTCTTCGCGTTGGCTGCGGTCGTGGGGTCTGGCATGGGCATCGTCTAATAGCACCAATGAGGAACGGGGTGGAGGCGGGCGAGCGGAACGCTCACGATTACCTCGACGGGCCGGGCACCCCCATGATACAAAAGGCTAGGTCACGCCGCTCCGCATCGACATCCGCCGCCACGCCGCACCCACTACGAAACTCCGCGCGCCCCACTGCGCGCCCCCACAGACGTCCCCGACCTCGAACCCGTCGATTACAATCCTCTCATGAGCGACTCCATTTTCTCCAGGATCATCCGCGGCGAAATCCCCTGCCACAAGGTCTACGAAGACCCCGCCGTCTTCGCCTTCCTGGATATCGGTCCTCTCAGCACCGGCCACACGCTCGTGATCCCCAAGGAAGCCAGGGCGACGCTCGATCAACTCTCCGACGACTCCGCCGCCGCCCTGGGCCGCGCCCTCCCTCGCCTCTGCCGGGCCGTCATCAACGCCACCGGCGCGACCGCCTACAACGTCCTTCAGAACAACGGAGCCGCCGCCCACCAGGCCGTCCTGCACGTCCACTTTCACATCATCCCCAAGTTCGATGATCCCGGCAAAGGCCCCGGCCTGGGCATCCAGTGGCGCTCGCAGCCCTTCGACCACGCCGCCGGTGCGGCGCTCGCCGCACGAATCTCCGCCAACCTCTGACCCCCGACCGCATTTCCTCTCGCCCTCGATCTGCTCCATTGAGCACCCTCCGATGTCATCCAGAAAAACATCCCACAGGCCCGCTCCCTCCGGCCGAACGCCTCCAGACTCGATGCCAACCGACATCGACCTGACCCATTCGCCCCTCGTGAAGTTCTGCCGTTCGCTCCCTTACGCCACATCCGACATCAAATGGGGCGACAACCTCATCTTCTCCATCGGAGGCAAGATCTTCGCCGGGTTCGACACCAGCGCCAGCGGCTACTACTCCTTCAAGTGCACCGAGCAGACCTTCCTGCGCCTCATCCAGAAGCCCGGCATCGTCCCCGCCCCGTACTCCGCGCGCTTCTTTTGGGTCCAGGTTCGTCGGCCGCGAGCCTTGACACTCCCCCAGGCACGACAACTGCTCCGCGAAGCGTACGGCATCATCCTCGCCGGTCTGCCCAAGCGCACACAAACCCGGCTCCGCGCGTCCCCGTGACGGTCGTGAGCCTCCGCCCCCGTTCGCCCCAGCCGGGCTACGTCGATTTCTCTCGCCGCGCCTTCCGCACCCGCTCCAGTTTTTCCGCCATCGCCTTCTCCGCCCCATTCTGCGTCGGCTGGTAGTACTCCTTGTCCACCCCAAGGTAATCCTGCCCCGTGATGTTCCCCTCCACATCGTGCGAGTACTCGTACCGTTCACCGGCCGCCTGCTTGGTCCGCTGCGCCACTCCCGACTCGCTCGCCGCCGACACCGGCGATGAGTTCGCGTCCCGCAGGTACATCGGCACCGGCAGCGTCCGGCCCTCCTTCACGTCCGCCGACGCCCGCTCGATCGCCACGTAACTCGCGTTGCTCTTGGGCGCCATCGACAGGTACGTCGCGCACTGCGCCAGTGTGATCCGCGCCTCGGGCATGCCTATCCGCTCCACCAGTTCCCAGCACGCCGCCGCGACCATGATGCCCCGCGGGTCCGCGTTCCCGATGTCTTCGCTCGCCAATACCGCCAGTCGCCTGGCGATGTACCGCGGGTCCTCCCCCGCGTCCAGCATCCGCGCGATCCAGTACACCGCGGCGTCCGGGTCGCTCCCACGCACACTCTTGATCATCCCGCTGATCGAGTCGTAATGCTCGTCCCCCGTACCGCTGTACGCCGCCGCCTTCTGCTGGATCGATTCCTCCGCCACACCCCGATCGATCACGAGCGCGGCTTCGTCTCGGTTTCCCGATGCCTCGGCGCCTCGATGCTTTGCTTCCCCTCCGTGGCTTCGTGACTCCGCCCCTTGGTCCCTTCCCCCAGACAGCACCGCCACCTCCAGCGCCGTCAGCGCACGCCTCGCGTCCCCGTCGCTCTTGATCGCCCAGACATCCAGCGCGGCCTCATGCACCTCCAGCGCCACCTTCCCATACCCGCGCTCCGCGTCCCCGATCGCCCGCCGTAGCACCCGCTTGATCGCCTCGACGGGCAGCAGTTCCAACCGAAACAGCGTCGAGCGAGACACCAGCGCCGAGTTCACCGCGAACAGCGGATTCTCGGTCGTCGCCCCGATCAGCGTGATCAGCCCGCGCTCCACGTCACCCAGCAGCACGTCCTGCTGGCTCTTGCTGAACCGGTGGATCTCGTCCAGGAACAGCACCGTTCGCCTCCCGCTGTTTGCCAGCCGCTCCTCCGCGTTCTTGATGATCTCCCGGATCCTCGCCACGCCCACCGCCGACGCGTTCTCTCGCTCGAAATGCCGGTTCGTGTGCAGCGCGATCACCTCGGCCAGCGACGTTTTCCCCGTCCCCGGCGGCCCGTACAGGATCAGGCTCGTCAGCACCCCGTGCGCGTGCAGCATCCGCCGAAGCAACTTCCCAGGACCCAGGATGTGCTCCTGCCCTTCGATCTCATCGAGCGTCCGCGGTCGCATGCGCACCGCCAGCGGCTCCACCGCCCGTACCGCCGCACGCCGTTTGCCGGCCCAAAGGTCGTCCATGGCCAATTCTACTTCTCGCTCACCCTCCCGACTCGCATTCTGCCTAACGCCGAGTGCCGAGTGTCTAGCGCGGATCAAATTCAACCCTAGCGACACGGGTAGTGGACCGGGCGTTCCGCCCGGCAGAGTCCGCTTGTTTCCACCCACCTCTGGAATGAACTGGCTCTCACGCCTAACTTCGACACCACATCCTGCCGTGATCTGAACCAAGCAACGGCAGTTCGGCACCCGGGGTGCCACTCCGTCAGGCCCTTAGCGGCGAATGTGGACGCCTGATCCGAGGCGGCTGCGACTACGTTCAGGATCCCATCGCGCCGGATCGCCCGAATGGATCCTACAACGAAAAAGCCCGCGACACGCGGGCTCGTTCACATTCGCACTCAGGTTCATCGACTCACTTGTTGATCTCTTCTCGACGACCCGCCGCGCCCGGGAAGTTGTTCCCGCCCTGCTCGATCGGCGGGGGCGTGATCGCTCCCGTGCCCCCATCCTGCTTGTTGGTGCCCCGTACCAGGAACACCTCCACCCGGCGATTCTGCGGCGTGTTGCCGCTCGCGGTGTTCGGCACCAACGGGTCATACTCGCCATGACCCGCCGCCTCCAGCCGCGTCTGCGCCACCCCCATCGCCATCAACTCCCGACCCACCGAGATCGCCCGGTGCGTCGAAAGATGCCAGTTTGTTCGGTGCTTCGCCGCCGTCGGCCCGCTCATCCGCTGGCTGTCCGTGTGCCCCACGATCCGCACGTCGTACGACGACGCCGCCGGAGAGATCAGGATCTTCGCCAGCGCATCGATCGTCCGCCGGCCCGCATCGCTCACCTCGTCCGATCCCGACGCAAACGTCACGTCGCTCTTGAACCGGATCATCCCCCGCGCCGAGTCGTACTCCAGCAGATCCGGGTACTGCGCCGCCAGTTCTCGAAGCGCGGCGTCCGTTGTCGGATCCAGCGCCGAGAACTTCAGGCTCTCAAGGTCCGAGCCGAACCGCCGCAGTTGCTCCCGCAGCATCTGGTTTTCAGCCATCAACTGATCACGCAGCGCCACCAGGTCCGCGTTCGACTGCCGCAGCGCCGCGATCTCCGCGTTCGCCGTCTCGAGTTCTCCCTTGAGTCGCTTGTTCTCAACGATCAACTGCTCGATCCGTTCGGTCAGCGTCCGGTTCGTTTCGATCAGGTCGGAGTTGCTCGAGCATCCGACCGGTCCCCCGCCAAGTACGCACAGGCACAGCCCCATCGCTCCGGCGATCAGGCGCGCCCGCGTTCCCTGGTTCCTCACTCGCCGTCCTTCAACTCCTCTGCCCGTGACGATCATCGGATGCTCCCGTATGGTTCGATGTTGGATCGCGGGAATCGCTGGCGCGATTGCCGTTGCCGTTCTCCGCGCAACAGTATTCATCGGGAAGGCGCCTCGCACTCCATGAAAGACGTGATCCTTCGAATTGACGCGCCAGCGATCGCCGACGGCTCCGGGTTCTCCGCTTCCCCAGGCTCCATGCTCCTCAGCCTCCCTCACCCGCGGGACCTCTGGGCGCCTCCCCCGCGCCGCGCCCGGCGCGTCCTGGCCGTCGGACTCCCCGCCGACGTCGCTCGCCATCCCGCCCACGCCGGCGCCGTCGTCGCCCGGCTCCCCGGTTCTCTCCTCATCCCAGGGCTCGTCAACGCCCACACTCACCTCGATCTCACCCACATCGGCCCCCGCCCGCACGACGCCGACGCCGGTTTCGTGCCCTGGATCGACATGATCCGCCGCGACCGGCTCCATCATCACGCCCAGATCGCCGCTTCCGTCCGCCGGGGCATCGATCTCTCGCTCGCCGGCGGCACCGCCGCCCTGGGCGATATCGCCGGGGCGCCCCGCGGCGTCCCTTCCCTCGCTCCGCTTGCCGAACTCCGTGACTCCGCGCTCCTGGGCGTCAGTTTCCTCGAGTTCTTCTCCCGCGGCAAGTTCCGCCGGCAGGGCCTCGACGCCGGCCTCGACACCCTTCGATCCGGCGCGCCCGCCGCTCCGGCCTCCAACAACCCGATCCTCCCGCCCGTCCGCCTCGGACTACAGCCCCACGCGCCGAACACCGTCTGCCTCTCTTCCTACGCCGCCGCCACCGCCGAAGCATGCCGCCTGCGCGCGCCGCTCTGCACCCACCTCGCCGAAACTCCCGAAGAGCGCCGCTTCATCGCCCGCGCCGACGGCCCGCAGCGAGACCTCCTCGAATCCCTCGGCCTCTGGGACGATTCCGCCAACGACGACATCGGCGCCGGCCTGCACCCTGTCGAGTTCCTCGCCCCCGTCCTCGACGCCGCGCACCAGGCCGGCGCCCCGTATCTCGTTGCACACGTCAACGACGCGCCCGACCAGGCCATCGAGATTCTCGCACGGACCCGCGCCGCGGTCGCCTATTGCCCGCGCGCATCCGCGTACTTCGGCGTTGATCGCGAGTTCGGGCCGCATCGCTACCGGACCATGCTCGACGCCGGCGTTCCGGTGGCTCTCGGCACCGATTCGATCGTCAACTTGCCCACATCCGCGAGCGACGGCGCGTCCGGCGGGATCTCCGTCTGGCACGAAGCCCAGTTTCTGTACCGTCGAGATGCAGCCGACCCCACCCTATTGCTGCGAATGGCCACTTTGAATGGAGCCAGGGCGCTGGGCCTGCCGGAATCCCTCTTCCGATTCGACCCTCTGAACGAATCATTCCTTGCGGGATTGGTCGCCATTTCACCCGAAACACCCTGTTCGGACGGCGACATGCTGCGATTCGCGCTGAATCAACCCACTCGCATTCAACTGCTGTCAGACAGGAATCTTTTCGAGTTGGCCGGAATCGTCCCTGCCGCCTAGCCCGACCAGAATATAGTTCCATCTCTCACGTTCTCTCTCCAGATTCCCACAGACCGTTCCCCGTCGCCACCGCCCCCACACGCACATGAGCCAGAAGTGGATCCGAAGCAAAAAATGGGACGATGAGCACATCCCGGGTTGGGCGTGGCCGCTCAAGGCGCTGCTTCGGGCGTTCAGTTCGATCCCGCTCGCCGTGGTCCTTCTCATCGGGGTTTCGCTCTACGGCACGCTGGCCAGCGTGCCGATCGGCCTGATCGCGCTTGCCCCGACTTACTTCCTCTATGCCCTCACGCTGGTTCTGACGATCGGCGTGGTGGCCGTGCTGCCGATCCGAGGCGCGGCGGTGCTCCTCCGCCACGCGGGGGTCTCCAGAGCGGCACGGTTCGGGGTGGTATTCCTGGGCGCGATCGTGCTCGGACTGGCGGCCACGTATCTCTGGGCGCGCTTCGCATGGCCGGCGATGCGGTACAGCGAAGCGACCGGCAGCGGCGTCCGGCTGTTCAGCGACTTCGTCGCGCGCAACAAGGCGGTCACCGTCCGCCGACTCCCCGGCATGGAGATGAGCGAACTCGAGTTCTACGCGTGGTGGCCCCTCAAGGTCCTGCTCGTCGCCTTCGTGCTCAACATGGTCGTCGCGACCGTTCGACGCATCGAGTTCTCGTTCCCCTACATCGGCGTCCTTACCGTCCATTCCGGAATCGTCGTGCTGGCGCTCGGGAGCATGTACTACTCATCCCTGAAGCAGGAGGGGGACGTGCTGCTGCTCTCCGGCGCGACGGGCGCCGACGGCAACCCCACGCCGGGCGCGCCCGTCAAGGGGTTCTACGACAACACGCGCGTGGCGCTGTGGGTCGCCGATGAAACCACCTGGCGGCAACTCGCCCTCACGGGCGTGCCACGCTACCACGACTACAACCTCAACGCGCTGGGGGCCTCGGGGATGGACGACTGGGCGCGGCAGTTTGACGAAGGCCGAACGCTCGACCGCGCCATCCCCGTTCCGCCGGCCGATCCCGCGAGTCCCAGCGCCGCCGACCCGTTCGACGGGCTCTCATTCCGGCTCGTCGGCTACGCGCCGTACGCGGACGTGGCGCTGCAATGGATGCCCGCCTCGCCGGCGGAAGTGGCGGCGCTCACGTCCCCCGCGATCCCGGTTCGGAACGTTGAGATGGTCATCAGCACGGGCCCCGACTCGTCAAGGGTGAACGATCGGACGCAACTCTTCCCAACGATTCCCGCCGGACGAGTCCAGCAGATCGGGCTGGGAATGACCCTGGAATACACCTCGGGGATGTCGGCGCAGCGCTGGGCGGACCTCAACACGCCGGCGCCCGCGGGGTCGGCGCACTCGCTGATCGTGGAAGTGCCCGGCGCCGGGGTATCGGCGACGCGGCAGGTCGTCGCGCTGGGCGAAGGATCGTCGCACGAGATCGCCGGGACCGGTTACACCGTCGAGACGGTCCGGCTGATCCCGTCTCTCCAGCAACTGCTGGCCAAGACCGCCGACCTGCCGATCGGCATCGCGGATCCGCTCTACGCGGGCGCGGATACGAGCGTGGCGGTGGTCAAGATTAGTCCTCCTCCGAGCACGGACCCCGCCGCGCCGTCCGAGTCGTACATCCGCTTTGTGTACTCGCGGTTCCCGGAGAAGTCGATCGATATCTACCAGGTGTCGCGCGGCTCCGGCGAACCCGCGTCGGGCTCGCTGGGCAAGCGAGAGGCCGATCCATCCATCCGGCTCTCGTATCTCGACGATTCCTCGCCTCACTACTACATCGACGAAGTCGTGGGCGAATCAAGTGATCCGGGCAATCCGGTGCTGCGGGGCGTGATGCGTCCCAAGGTCAGGCCGGAGAGTGGGGGGGGTGGGGGGGGCGGTGGGAGCGGGGCGGGAAGCAGTGCGTCATCGCCGGTCACGTTGGAGGGTCTCAAGCCCGGCTACGTGATCCCGCTGGGCCCGGTGGCGGGGCTCCGCGTCGCGGAGCGCTGGGCGCACGCGGTGCCCGTTGAGATGCCGATGCCCGTGCCGGCAAATCAGCGCGACAACAAGGAACTGGGCACGCACAAGCACGCGGCGATCGCGGTGGAAATCCGGCACGACGGCACATCGGGAGACGTCGACTGGAAGCAGGTCGTCTGGCTCCCCTTTATCCAGTACGTGATGTCGGATCAGCAGAACGTGCGAGAAGTGCGGCTTCCAACCGGGAAACGCCTGCAACTGGCGTTCGGCCGGGTCATGCGGCCGCTCCCCGACCTTCAACTCCAACTGGCCGATTTCCGGATGTTCTCGCACGCGTTCGGCGGGCCGACGCAGGATTTCAGATCGGACCTGGTCGTGATTCACGGCGCGGGCGCGAAGCAGAAGATCGATCTGAGGTACACGAGCCTGAATGATCCGCTGCTGGTGCGTGTGCCGTACAAGCCGGTCGCGGGACGGTCAACGATCGAGAACGTCCTTGGGTGGGCGATCAGTTTCATCGCGCCGACGCAGTACAAGTTCAGCCAGGCGGGGTGGGACCCGGACGGGTGGAACGCGACGCAGGCGGAGGTGGATCAAGGCAAGCGACCCCGCGCGCTGGCGCGGTACACCATCCTCGGGGTGGGGAATAACCCGGGGATCTACGTGATCGCGACGGGAGCCGTGATGATGGTCGTGGGAATTCCGTGGGCGTTTTACGTGAAGCCGTACATCATGAAGCGGCGGAAGAAGCGGGTGCAGATGCAGCACGCCGCCAAGCCGCTCGCCAAGCACCCCATCGTGGCAGCCGACGCTGTCGAGGTGAACGCATGAAATCAGAAGCACGCACGGCCCGGCAATTCCCTACGCCTGTCCTGACCTCGGTATCACGAACGGCATGTGCGCTGGCGCTGCTGTGCGCGGCGCTGCTGTGCCCGATGCTCGTGCGCGCCCAGACCGCGCCCGCCGGCAACACGCCGACGGGGATTCGTGACATGGATGTCAGCGAACTCTCGAACCCCTTTGGACCGGCGAGCGCGTCGGTCATGAGCGCGAAGCAGAAGCACGAGTTCGCCGCGTCGCTGGATCTGGACCCGCTGCGCGATCTGGCGGTGTTTGACAAGGATCGGCTCAAGATCGTCGATACGCTCGCGCGCGAGACGGTCCGCGAGATCATGGGCCGGAAGGACTTCGTGGACTGGGTGCGCGACGGCGCGCCGGGCCGGGGCGGCGACGCCTACTCCGCACAGAATCCACCGAAAAAGGTCTCGTACGACCCGCTCTTCACGTTCTTCGACCTGATGATCGACCCGGATTTCTATCAGGAGAAGGCGCTGATCCGCGCGGACTTTCTGCCGCTGCGTGAGGCGTTTCTTGACGCCGCCGGGTATGAGGGAGACGAGCGGACGTGGTGGCTGAAACTGGGTCGGCTCCGCCCGAGCGTCGTCAGCCGGTACGGAGCCGCAATCAGCCAGGAGAAGCAGTTCGAGGACGGGTACCGCCGGGGGCTCATGCGGATCGCGGGCGCGATGGGAACGTACCGCAACGCCTGGGAGACGCTGAACCTGGTGGCGCCGCCGAGCATGCAGAAGCGATGGCAGAACCTGGCGGTTGTGCTGGATGGCTCGCGCGGCGACTCGCTGAAGACCGCCGTGGGCGACTTCGCCCAGGGGTGGCGCGCCGGTGATTCCGCGAAGGTGAACGCGGCGATCAAGACGCTCGCCGCCGAACTGCCAAGGCTCGGCCCGGAAACGTACCCAAAGACCCGGCGCGAGGTCGAGCGTCTCTACAACGTGGCGAATCCGTTCGAGTGGGGGTACTGGTTCTACTGCGTCGCGCTCGTCACGCTGTTGCTGGCGTTTGGAACAGGACGAAAGACGCTCGTCGCGATGGGCGTCGCCGCGCTGGTCGTTGCGATCTCGCTGCACACGTTCGGGTTTGCGTCGCGCTGCTACATCGCCGAACGGCTGGCGATCCAGAATCAGTTCGAGTCGATGACGGGGCTCTCGCTCGGAGCGGCCCTGGTGGGATTCGTGATCATGCTGCTCAAGCGGCAATGGCTGTTCGGCGCGGCGGCGGCGGGCGTGGGGTTCATGGTCCTGATCACCGCCACGCAGACGGCCATTCCCGGCCAGGAAATCGGGCGCGAGGCGCCCATTCTCAATACGTCGGTCCTGCTGAAGTACCACGTGACGACGGTGCTGGTGAGTTACGGCCTTATCTCGCTGGGATTCATGGTCAGCCTGTTTTATCTGGGGACGTACTACTCGACGAAGTGGAAAGCCGCCGCATCCGGGGCCGGGACGCTGGCGGGCGTGAGTGGGGGGGGCGGGGGGGGAGGTGGGGGGGGTGGTGGGGGGGGTGGGGCGATGATCGACGTGTCGGCCTCGGCCCTGGGCCTGGACGACGACGCGCCCAAGGGGCCCCAGCGCATCCTGTCGGACCTCGACACGGCGCAGATGATCATCCTGCAACTGGCGTTCTGGACGCTGGGCACGGGGATCCTGCTGGGCGCGTGGTGGGCGGACCACTCGTGGGGCCGCTGGTGGGCGTTTGACCCCAAGGAACTTTGGGCGCTTATCACCTGGATCGTGTACCTGATCGTGATCCACATCCGCTTTGCCGTAAAGGACCGGGCGTGGTGGACGGCGATCCTGAGCATCGTCGGGTTCCTGGTGATGCTCTGGACCTACTTCGGCGTGAACCTGCTGCTGCCGGGGTTGCACGCGTACGCCTGAGCGGCGACGGCCCCCGGTTCCAGAGAGTCGTGAGGATGCCGCGGCACGATCGGCGCGGCGCCGATTTCCTGCGATCACTCAACGCCGGGACGACCTGCTGGTACATACAGAGTCGCCTGCCGCCGTTCGATATACTCAACACCATGCCGCGATCGGGCTTCATCACGTCGCTGGTGCTCGGAGCGATAACCGTTCTGGGCCTCTCGGGCTGCTCGTTCTATTCGGGCGGCGACCCGGCGCGTGGCACGCACGCGTTGGCGGTGCCCGAGTTGCCCGACGACACGTGGCCCGTGCGGACCACCGGAGAACTCCTGCACGATCTGGATGCATTGACCCCGGATCGTGTCACCCTGGCGGTGCCCTACCGCGCCCGCAATCCGCACGAGGAGGGGTCGGCGGAATACCGGCTGGACGCGACGATCGTCGCGCACGGCGTGTACGGGCGTGGGTTGATGCGGGAGTTCGGGTCGGTTGTCCCGCTGGATGGTTCGCCGCCGTCCGCGGATACGCTGTCCGTGCCTCCTGAACTGCTGGAGGGGATGCAGTTTGTGTCGGTGCCGCGGAGCCGCGGTCTTTCTTCCGAGACGCTCAGGCGATTCCGCGAGGAACAGCCGGACCGGTACCGCCGAATGCTGCTGGGGCGACTGGGATTGCGCCCGGGCGCGGGCGACACGTGGACGCTGGGAGTGCGCGGCACGCGGATGCGGCTGTACGAGCCGACGGGACGGTTTGCCGGCAAACTCTCGCGCGGACTGGTGATCCACCTCAGCAGTCTTTCGGGCCTTGAGTACGAACTCCCGGTGGTGAGCGAACTGAACGCCCGCGGGTGGGCGGTGCTGGTCATCAACGCTTCGACGGCGCGCCGCGATGAACCGCCGGTGTACGTCAATCCCGACGCGGGGTACGCCGGCGCGGGCAGGCGACTAGCCGCGATGATTGATAATCGAGTGGCGGAGATCGCGTACGCGGCGGAGGCCGGCGTCGAGTTCCTCACCGATCACAAGCACCTCGTGCAAACGTCGAACCTGGTCGTCATCGGGTACAGCGCGGGCGCCCTCACCGCGCCGGCCGTCGCCGAACTGCTCGGCGCGCGCGTTTCCGCCGTCGTCCTGGTCGGGGGCGGCGCCAACCTGCTTGACATCTCGCAGCGCAGCACCCTGACCAACGGCGGGATCGAACTCGTCTGGAAAGACAACAAGCAGACGCCGGAGTTCATGCGGCAACTCTGCGATGCCTACCTGACGCAATCCAAACTCGACCCATACACCCTCGCGCCGCGACTGTGCTGCAAGCCCGTGCTCATGCTGCACGGCGCGTTCGACGACATCATCCCGTCCGACACGGGCGCCATGCTGCGCCAGCGGCTGGGGAACTGCGAATGCTACACATACACCCTCGGCCATCGGGGTGTCTTCCTGTTCCTGCCGGGCCAGGCCAAGCGGATCGCAAGCTGGCTAGACAGTCGTGAAGGGGCAAGGTAGAATTGCCGTACTTATTCCGATCAAACCATTGCGCCGTAGGCAGGCCTTTTAAGGTCCTATAATACATGTTATGTAAAACTGATGAGGCAGGGCAAGTCTAACGGGGTGCCGAGCGGGCCGAATCGGCTTACCGCCGGTAGTTTTCATCGCCGTCCCGTCACATTGGAAGGCATGGGCTTCGTACTAGAAGCGAGAACTCGCCAGGGCCAGACCGTTATCCGTCAACCGTCAAGGCATCGATGAGGAACACCATCAGAGCGTGCCTGCTGGTCATCGCCCTGGCGCTCGCCGCTCGAATCGCGGTGGCCCAGACGCCGCAGGTTGACCGGGGGATGCCGGGGACGGCGTTCGCGGCGCTGTCGTTTCAGGAGGCCCGCGAGGAAGCGTTCAAGAAAAAACGCTTGCTGATGGTCTATCTGTACGACCCGAAGGATCCCGACACGGCGGAGATCGAGCGTCGCACGTGGCGCAACCCGACGCTCGCCGCGTATTGCCTCTGGCACTGCGTGACGGTGAGGTACACGCCCGGCGACCCGAGTTACAGCGCGGCCAGAAGGTGTACCGTCGGGCGTGCTCACGGCCTCAAGCATCACGCGGGGAAGATGCCCGCGGTGTACCTGTGGCGAGACGCCGTTCGGCCCACCAACACCAACTGCCCGGACCTGCTCTTCTCGGCCGGCACCCAGAGCCTGGGGCCGATCCCGGACTTCGGCCTCATGGGCGGCGGGCACGACGTGCAGGGCATCCCGCCGACGCCGATCTTCGTGCTCCTCCAGGCCGATATCACGCTCGAGGGCCTGGCGTCGATTGAACCGGTCTGGCGTGCGCTGCACGATCAACTGAACCCGATTCCCGAGCCGCCCGGGCCCGCCGACCCTCTGTACCAGACCGAGGACGACGGGGCGAAGGCGATCGTGGAATCGGACCTGGTGCTGCGGCATGATCATCGTGAAGTGGAGCACGGCGGCGTCGTCATCGATGTGCTCGCGCAGTTGCGGCTGGCCCGGGAAGCCGCTTCGAACGGCGACGCGCTGCGAGCCGCCGGCCTCTACACCTGGCTCTGGGAACGGGGCGAGTACTTCGATGCGTCCTTCCGCGCGGCGCGCCGGTCGATGCTGACCCAGGAAATCCGCGACCTGATCGCGAAGCACCCGCGGACGCGAGGCCGTTTCGAGCGAGTTCGAGCCGCGGTCACGGAGCGCCTGCGCTGGGCCGAGCGGGACGAGTTGACGGAATGGTTCCTCCTCAACGGCGTGCTCGGCGACGAAATCGAGACGCTCTCGTTTCTCGATCTGTCGATCAACGACCAGGACGAAGGGAGCATGCTCCCTCGCGCGATGTGGCACGGGTATCGCCTGATGATGCTGCGCGACATGTGGACCGACCCCTGGGTGCCGTCGCGGGTGCGGCCGGGTCCGGACCGTTCGGTTCGCACCACGGTGGACGCCACGGGGGTGCTCAAGCACCTCGAGACGATCCGCCGGTCGATTCGCGGGCCCAGGCCGCTGTCATCGCCCAGCGACGAGTGGGAGGCATTCCGGACGTTCGCGAAGCAGTTCCTGCTCGACGAATCGTGCCGATTGCACGCCGCGTGCCTGAAGGGCGGGGACGAGGCCACGGCTTGGCTCATTGCCGATGCGATGATCGCCGATCGGGATGACGCCTCGGTGCGTCAGGCTCTCATTACGACGGCGCTGGCGGCGGAAGAGGCCCGTCCGCGACATCTCCAACTGCTCGAACAGGCCGAGCGCTTGGGAGGGACGCATCCAACGCTGCGGGATGAACTGCTCAAGGCGCTGCCCGCCGCCGCGACTCCCCCGCACACCAAGTGATCGGCGGTACGATGCGCCGTGACTCGGGAACCACAACCCGTTGCGGATGGAGACGGCCCGGGGCCGCGGTCGCTGCTGTTCGTGTGCATGGGGAACATCTGCCGCTCGCCGCTGGGCAAAGCGGTGTTTGTGGCGATGGCGCGAGAGCGCGGCGTGGAGAGTCGGTTCCACGTCGATTCGTGTGGAACGGGCGGCTGGCACGCGGGTCAGGACGCGGATCCGCGCACGCTCGCGATCGCGCGGAAGTTCAACGTGCCGATCTCGCATCGCGCCCGCCAGTTCGCGCCGCTGTATGACTTCACCAGGTTCGATCTCATCATCGCGATGGATCAGCACAACGTGCAGGAGATCCTTCGCGTCGGCGCGCCGGGGCACGCGAGCACGGTGCGCCGCCTGCGCGAGTTCGATCCCGCGGCAATGGACGAAGCACGCCGTGCCGGACCGCATGCGCTGGACGTGCCCGACCCGTACTACGGCGGCGCGGAGGGATTCGAGCGGATGTACCACATGATCCGCGCGGCGTGCGGCGGGCTCCTCGATCACCTGCAGCGGGGAATCATCTGAGGTCCGCTCGCCGGCTCGCGGCCCGGAGGTTACCGGCGCAGCGGGTCGATCGCGCGGAGGGCACCGCGGCCTGATGATGCCAGCGCCGAGTTCACCGCCGCGACAATCGTTCCATCTCGCACCAGGAGACGCACGGCGCGGATCATCGGCTCGATCGGCTCGTCCTCGTGCATGGCGGAGAGGGCGCGGCGGATCGCCGAGTAGGCGGCCCTGGTCCCGATGCCCAGGCTCGCCGCCGTGCGCGCCGACGGACCGCCGGCAGCATGCTGCTTGAAGGCGCGGCGGCGATGATCCGCGCGGGCCTGCACGGCGGTGGGCTCGGCGCGCGGGCCGGGCTCGGCGGCGCTGCGCGCGTTGGGGTCAATCGCGTACTCCTGGGCCGCGTCGCGCTCGCGGCAGGATTCGTCCAGCAGGCACGTGCGCCAGTCCGCCGCCTGCGCCGCGACGACCAGTTCGATCGCCAGGACCGCCGAGGCGTTCTCGATCACCTGCCGGCACTTGCGGGCCGCGTGCGTCGCCATGGCAACATGGTCCTCGATGTTCGCCGACGTCGGGATCGAGTCCGTGCTCGCCGGGTGCGTGAGGACCTTGTTTTCGGAAACGACCGAGGCGGCGGCGTACTGCGCCAGCATCAGCCCCGAATCAACGCCGGGCATCGCGGTGAGATTCGGCGGCAGGTTCCGGTTGTGGTGCGAATCCAGCAGCAACTGGCAGCGGCGCTCGGCGATGTCCGCCAGTTCCGCCACGGCGATACTCAGGAAATCCGCCGCCAGCGCGATCGGCTGCCCATGAAAGTTCCCCGCCGAGAACGCGTGCGTGTCGCCCACGCGATCACGCTGCGCCTCCCGGCTCCGGCGGAGCGACACGCCGAAGGGCTCATGCCCCGGGAAAAACAGCGGGTTATCCGTCGCGGCGTTGATCTCGGTCTGGGCGATCATCGCGGCGTAGGCGATCGCGTCCCGGCTCGCGCCGTGCACCTGCGGGGCGCACCGGAGCGAATACGCGTCCTGAGACGTCTCCGCCCACTCGGCCAGACGGGTGCCATCCAGCAGTTCGCGGATATTGGCGGCGGAGTCGATCTGCCCCGCCATCCCGCGCGCTTCGTGCACCGCTTCATCCAGAAACCGCACCCGGGCGCACATCGCCTCGATCGCCAAGGCGGCGCCGATGTCCGCCGTGCCCGCGAGATTCTCCGCGTCGTGGACCGCCAGCGCCAGCATCGCGGTCGAGAACGTCGCGCCGTTCGTCAGCGCGAGCCCTTCCTTGTTGCTCACCGGCAGGTGCGAGAGCGCTTCGATGGCTGATCGAACCTCCGGCGGATGATCGAACGCCGCGAGTTCTCGCCAGAACTCTGACGCGGGCAGTAGCACCACCCGCGCGCCGGCGAGCATCCATTCCCGGCGCGCGCCGGCGGAACCCGGCTCCGGCGCCGAGGGTTCGCGCCCAACGACGTAGAAGTGCCCGCGCCCCAGCAGCGTCGCGAAACAGTGCGCCAGGGGACACAGGTCTCCGCTGGATCCCACCGAGCCCTTGGTCGGCACGAGCGGAACGATCCCCGCGTTGAACATCGCTTGGATGACCAGCGCGAGCCCGGGGCGGATGCCGGAATGACCGCGGAGGAAAGCATTGAGCCGGACCACCAGGGCGGCCCGCACGACTTCGGCGGGGAAGTAGTTCGCCGGATCGAGCCAGTCCGCCGTATCCCCCACTCCCGCGGAATGACTGAGCAGGATGTTGCGCTGCAGCCTGATCAAGTCGTCAGGGTGTATGGCGACCGACTTGAACTCGCCGAAGCCGGACGTCACGCCGTACATCAGGCTGTCCCGGTGGACGTTCGGGTACGCCTGCTTGTACGACGCGACGGCGTCGTCGATGACCTGGCGCGAAACCCGGAGCGAGTCCATCGCGCCGGGGTCTATCGCGACGCTCGAGGCGTGGTCACGCGCGAGCATCGCCAGCGTGGCGATCCGCAGGCCGTGGCCCGAGAAGGTGACTGCGCTGTTCGTACCGTTGCTCATCGGCGATTCCTGGTCTCTCCCCCGGGCTCTGTCTCCTTCCCCCCCCACTGCCGGCAACGACTAGGCGGTCGAGGACGCCATCGCGAGCAACTGCCGGGTCGCCGGCACCAGGTCCGCGCGGGGCACTTCGAGTTGCCCCGGCCGAGTCCGCAGCCACTCCGAGCGAGACGCCGCTTCGGATGCCTTCTGCCGACCCTCGTTCATTTCCTTCAGCACCACGACCCCGCGCGAGTGTTCGTCGCTCCCGACGAGCACGACGACGGGGATGCGCTGCTGATCGGCGTACTTGATCTGCTTGCCGATCGCCTTGGAGCCCAGGTAGAGTTCGGTCGGCACGCCCGCGCGTCGCAACTCGAAGGCCATGCTGACGTATTCGCTGCGGAGGTCCTGATCAAAGACCGCGACGAGCACCTGGGACGTGGTCGGGCGGAGGTCGATGCGTTTGAGTTCGACCAGCGCCGCCAGCAGCCGATCGACACCGATCGAGGCGCCGGTCGCGGGGACGCGTTCGCCCAGGAATCGCAGCACGAGGTCGTCGTAGCGTCCCCCCCCGAAGACCGAGCCGAACTGCGGCGCATCGAGCAGCACGGCCTCAAAGACCGGCCCCGTGTAGTACGCCAGTCCGCGGGCGATGCTGAGGTCCACCGCGATGCGGTCATCGCCGTACCCGAGCGAGCCGAGCGTGTCGGAGATGCGGCGAATCACGGAGATTTCCGCCTCGGCGCCGCCGACCCCGGCGAACGTCCGGGCGAGTTGATCGAGCACAGCCTGGCGCGAATCGCCTTTGATCGCCAGGAACTCCTCGATGCGCCGAACCTGCGACATATCCAGCCCGAGCCCGGGTACGAAATCGCCCGAGTCGTCTTTGTAGCCGGTGGTCAGTTCGAGCCGCACACGTTCGATCCCGATTTTGTCGAGTTTATCCAGCACGCGGAAGACATCGGTCGCGGGGCGATCTTCAACAGTTTCAACCGACGCCGCCCCCCCACTTCCCCCACCGCCCCCGCCGACCCTCTTCTTCACCCGCATGACCGGCGGGACCTCGGCGAACTTCAGCAGCAGTTCGAGGATCTTTCGGCTGGAAAACCGCACGCGGAACGGGCCGACCTTGAGCGCCGTCAGCGTGTCGGCCATCGCGGCCATGATCTCGGTGTCCGCAAGATCAGTTTCAACCCCAACCGCGTCGATGTCAAACTGTGTGAACTCGCGATAGCGCCCGCGATCAGGCTTGTCGGCTCGCCACACCGGCGACACCTGATACCGGCGGAACGGCCGGGGCAGATCCGGATACTGCGAGACGACGCGCGCCAGCGGCACCGTCAAATCAAACCGCAGCCCGATCTTCTCGTCCTCCGGCCCTTTGACGCCGAAGATCGACGTGTTGGCTTCCTGCCCGCCGGTGCCGACGAGCACGTCCATGTATTCAATCGCGGGCGTGCCGAGCGGCGCGAACCCGTAGTTCTCGTACACGCCGCGGATCGTGTCGATGATGCGCTGCCGCGCTCCCATTTGATCCGGGAGGTAATCTCGAAGCCCACGATACAGGCGAGGCGTCACGTGTTCGCCCATTGTGCGATTCTCCAATGAGGGTGCGACTGAATCGCTGATTACTCGCGCGAAGCGAGCGTATGCACCCCATCTGAGCCGAACCGCGCCAGCGGTCGGTCTCGTGCATCCATCGGAGCCGAACCGCGCCCGCGGTCGGTTTTGGGGATCACAGGATTGCTCGCATTCCCAAACTGCGGGCGTTCTCTCAGCGTCGCCTGACGAACCGGACCTCCCGTTCGGTCGGTCCTCGGCATGGATCGCGCTCGCGGCATCCAAAGTCCGCGTGCTCGCGCACCGCGGCTCAGACGGCCAAAAAATACGTACCAGCGGTGGGGGTCGAACCCACTACCTCTTGATCCACAATCAAGCGCTCTACCGGATGAGCTACGCTGGCGGAACGGGTAAGTGTAACTCGCTTGCACAACGCAAGCCACTCAGCATTCACACAAACTCACCGACGCACACCCTGAGCATCACGAGCTTCAGCACCCCGTAAACAAGCATGTGATGAAATCAAAGAAATCCTGGGAGTTGGTAAAGCCGTCGTTGTTGAAGTCTGCGTTGCCGCCGAAGAAATCCACCAGAAAGTCAAAAAAGTCCTGCGAGTTCGTGACCCCATCCCCGTTCCAGTTGCACGGGCACACTGTCTCGCAAGTGTCGAGTGTGCCGTTCATATTCAGATCTCGCCACGGGTCATTGACAATGTCGCAAGTATCCGCCACGCCGTTCCCGTCGCAGTCAACCGCCGGATTCCAGATGCCCTCCGGCAGAAAATCACCGTGCCCGAGTCCGCCCGACGAATCGCAGTCGAACGCGATCTGGAAGTGGTAATCACCGCCAAGCACGGGCGGCGTATCCACGACTCCCGCCGACAACAGCGACCCCTCCTCTATCACCACGCGGTAGAACCCCGGCGCCAGCTTCCCCGGCGTCCCGATATACCGCACACGAAGCGTTCTCGCAGCCCCCGGCGTGCCCGGTGGGTTGACCGACACCTGAAACATCGGGGACACATCCGCCCACACGCCGACGTGATAGTGATCCCGAATTTGCACCGTCGGAACCACCTCCGCCCCCAACGACACCGAACCGTAGTATCGAATCAGACCATGTTCGGATTCGAACCGCGACCGACTGACGAACGCATTATTCAATGGCGCACAGTCGCTTTCGTAGCGAGCGAAGGGCGCTAGACCAACGGCCCCGCCGCCGAGTTGATCCGATGCAATGGTGTAGTAGGGACCATCCAAGGCCTCCTCATTGACCGTCACCTGCCCGTCCCAAGTCCACCACAAGTTCGTCCGGTTCAGCACTACCTGCCCGCGCAAATTGGTCGAAGGCAAGGCGGATGGTCCACCGAGCACGATTCTTCCCTGCGGGCGTAAGCCGGCGTCGACGAAGACCGATCCGGTCAGTTCGCCGTCAACTTCCAACGTTCCGAAAATATACCCCCAGTTGCCCGTAAAGGGTATCAAGTCTTGCACCCGAATCGTTCCACCCATGTTCCCGCCGATTCGCAGCAGGCCGGCCAAGGTGCCGCCCGCCATCGCGGGACGTCCGATGTTGATTTGACCGTTCATGTCTTGCGTGATGAAAAGCGAAGCGCCGCCCGAGAGACTGTTCCGAATATCGATCAATCCGGTTGCCGGGATCGTTCCGTTGATTTCGACAGAGCCACCCATGCCACAGTTGAATCGCAGAACTCCGGTTCCGAGTATGGCACCGATCGACATTTGTCCCATCCAAATCGAAGCCTCGACGAGCACGGTGCCGGAAAGCGAGCCGTCCACGTGCAGTGAAGTGGTATCTCCCACGCAGGTCACAACAGACGAAACATTACCCGCGATCACGGCGGGGTCGCCGCTCGATGAAAAACGCATCGGAGCCGACACGTTCCCGTTCACGCTGAGCGGGGTGTTGAGCGCGATCACGCTCCCCGCCACCAGGAACTCGCTTGACCCGCCATTGATCGAGCCCACGCTGCCAACGGACACCGTGCCAATCACGTTGCCGGGCGTGCCGATCACACGCAATGTCTGCGCCGGACCCGTAGCGCTGATGTTGCCGTAGATGTTCGCCGCTTCGAGCCGCAAGATACCCCCGGTGACCGAAACCGGCGCTGATGTCCCCGTTACGCCGATGTCGCCCGTGACGATCAGGTCGAGTTGCCCGTTGTTCGTCACGGTGATCGGGGCCAGGACGTTGCCGGAGATGATCGTATCTCGAAAGTTGCCCGCCACGATGGCACTTGTGGCGAGATCGCCGCCGACAATAGCGAGCAAAACTTCATCGACGTTCAAAGCAGGAGTAGAAGGAGTGGAACTGTTCCCGAGGTCGTGCAGCACACGCAAATTCGAAACCACGACCCGTCCAGTGCCGGCTTTCCGAACGGAATCAACAAACTCAACTCGACCCTCTGGTGACAATCCGCGAACTTCGAGTCGGGTTTCATCCACAGAATTGGTCGTTACGATTACTTCTCCGACACCGTCGTCCTCCGTGCCAAACACAAAGAACGTCACAAGGCCCGCCGCAGATGTGCTCCGTTGAAATTCAACGGATTGCCTGCCGTTGACTACTGGACCGACGACCCAAGTTCCCGCGCCCGGAGGGAACACGTCGGCGGTGATATCAGCGACGGTACGCTGACTAATCGAGAACACTAATGTCGCAATCAGGATTACGATTCGACTCATTGTCGGGTCTCCTTCGACGGTACAGCGTGAAGAAACCAATCAACACCATAAAAGAATACGGCGTTGGAATCGCGGATGCCAGCCGAAAACCTCTGCCGCCAACGTTGGGGGGCGCTCCTTCGGCTCGGTCCAGTCGATCGATCGGATCAGACGCGCCCCCAAACTGCTGGCTTCCCTTTTTCCATCGCTCGCGTGGGCCAAGGAGCGTCTCTAACCACTCATCCTCCCCCCCCGACCCATCCAGCAAACCCCACGGGCTTTGAACATCTGGGTACGAACCCACGTCGAGCCACCGCGCACCTGGGTCGCCCAAGCGCAGGCCCGCGCTGGTCTCGCCACCGTTCTCTGGATACCCGCTGATCAGCGGCTCGTTCCCGCCGTCGGGGTATAGCCAGTACCCCTCCTGCCCCGGCCCGTACCGGTGCGGGTCGTAGTACATC
>JBFWWU010000026.1:0-45543 GCA_050246015.1 Phycisphaerales bacterium | reverse complement strand
TCCCCCAGCCATCAACCGTAAATTCCGACCTATCAACAACTTAGATAGGTGTGATCTCACGCCATCTTCAGGTTATAGGCCCTCAGTTCCCGCCCCCAAGTCGCATTTTCAAAATTCGATATGTGGATCCCCCACCAGTCTGCCCTGGACCGATAAGCACATATGGCCATTGCTTATCCATTGCTTGTCTGACAAGCAGTGATCCCGCCAGCAACTTCGTTCCTTCCGTCTCCAGCCGACTCGGCGTCGAATTCGCGCTCGCTTCGGACGCTCCGACGGATACGTACCGCACGCTCTTTTCACTCGTAAAGATGAAGCCAGACTCTCCCACGCGCGCGCCCGGAGCGGCGATGGCTGACATCGACCCCTCAGGAAGCGCTCGAATCGCCCCGGTCCGGTACGAAAATCGGGCCATTCTGCCCCATCCGGGATGGAAAAATACGAACTCCTGATCGGCTTCCGAAGCAGCACTCGCTCTGCTTGCGCGCACGGCTGGGACCGCGATCGACGCGCACGCCTGAAACGCCGCCGCCTCGTCCGGGTGGTTCATCAGTTCCCTCCCACCGAGAAAGGTGAATGCGCCGGACCCCGCCGTCTTCGGAAGCGCGTATGCCCGAAGGTCCAGTGAACTGGCTGAAGACGCAAACACATACACCACCCCCGGCTCGCCGGAAAAGCACGGGAAACTGAGCGACGCGCTCGGATCATCCAGTACCAGGTCCACATTGGAGCCCGGCTGGCGAGCGACCACCACCCGCCGATTCGCCCCGATCGGGCGGCGGGAGAACGCCAGTTCGCCCGCAGGCCCCAGGACCGCCGCCGAGTTGACATCGGTGTCGCGGACGAGCCAGCGCACGTCCCCCGAGAGCCAACTGACGTGCGCGATCCACCGAGATCCATCGGTTCGCGGCGATTCGATGAGAAATCCGGCGTTGTCCGCAGAGCGGCCCAGCACCGCCCCTTCCGGGAGCGCCGTGGACCACGCGACCGCCGAAAGCAGCGAGGGTGAGGCCGCCGATTTCGGCGCGATCGCGCCCGGATCGACCGAGTACGCCGCCAGGCGTGTCCCGATCGCCGGTCGCTGGTCGCCCGAGGCCAAGAGAATCGTCCAGTTCGGTGGCTGGGCGTACTGCGCCGCGACGAAGCGCCCATCGGGGCTGACGAGTGGAAGAACCTGCCCGTCGCTCGGGATCATGCCCAGATCGAGGATGGTCACCGTTGCCTGGGCATCGAACGTTGACGCGTCGGCGGCGGGCCGCGCGACCGGTCCATCGGGGAGCGTCCCGGATCCGGCGGCGGCAGGGGAGGTGGGAGAGGTGGGGGGGATGTCGCGCGGCGCGGTGGCGGTAGTCCCGGTCGCGGACGAGGCCGAGGGCCGAAGCGGAATGCCGCGGCGGGTCGGCCCTTCGACGGTGGTGACGCACGCGGGAAGCGCCGCGAGCGAGCCGAGCAGCGCGATGGGCGCGACGATCGACGGCAGGCGTCGCGCGGAGCGGTTGTTCATGCGGAGCATGAAGAGTTGTAGGGAGAGCGTCGGCGACGGATGCGGCGTGATGAATCGCGGCGACACCGCCAGAAGCATCTCACCCAGCGAAAGCGCGAAACACGTCGCATCACCACGGAATCGTGGTGCGCGGTTGCTTTTCGATTATTAATGAAGGGACGGCACTTTCCGCGTGACAAGGGGGGGAGGGGGGCTCGCATCGGTCACGCATTCTGGTTCGTCGCGACATGGTACGCGATTGGGGCTTTCGGGCGTGGTGCAGCCGGTGCACGCCCGCCAAGGGGGGCCGGATTATGGGATCGACTTCGTCACGATCACGCATCCGGGGAACGCGCCGTTTATCCCCACCGGCCCAGCACCCGATTTCTTCAACACCGGCACTCGCGGTCGCGTGGACTACGAGTACCGCCGCCGGCTCGCGCCGGGCGGCTCAGATGAAAATCGCGTGGTCACACCCGGCTCGGCCGGCATCGCCGACCCGATGGCCACGGTGGTACGCTTTGGCCGGGAATGTCCACCCCTTCCTCGTCACAACCTCCTTCGCGGGGCGAGCCGGCGCCCGGGCGATCGACTCAGCGAGGATCACCGGCATCGTCGATACGCAACTCCCCGGCCGCGCGTGACGCCGAACTGATCGGCACGCCGCCGCGGCGCCTGCCCGCGGCGGCGACGATCACCGCCGGCGAGATCGCGCTGGTCTGCGCCCGCTACGACATCGGGGAGATCACCCGCGTGCAGCGACTCAAGCGCGGGTCCGGCTCATCTCCGAAGGTCATCCTCCAGACCAGCACCGGCGAGTACATCCTCAAGCGGCTGGCGCCGACGCGGGCGGATCCGCGGCGCGTGGCGTTCAGTCACGAGTTGCAGTTGTTCCTCATATCGCGCGGGTTTCCAGCCCCGCCGCTGATCGGAACCCGCGACGGGAACAACTCGATGCTCCAGACCCGGGGCAACACCTACGAACTGCACCGGTACATCCGCGGGCGCGAAGACTCGCGGCTGCCCGACGACGCGCGCACCGCCGGCGCCGCGCTGAGCGTGCTGCACCGCACGCTTCAGGAGTTCGGTCTCCACACGGACGCGGGCTGGACCCCGCCGGCGAGTTCGTACCACAACTCCGATCACGTGCCGCGGGCGCTGGCGCGGATTCCGCGGCGGTTTGACGATCCGGACCGGCGCGAGGTGGCGCTGAACCTGATCGACCTGTACCGCCGAAGCGCCGTCGAAGCGGGCGCGACCGAGCCGGAGTGGAAGCCGGCGCCGTTCATCCACGGCGACTGGCACCCCGGGAACATGCTGTTTCTGTCGCGGGCCAACCGCCGAGCGCCGGCCACGGCGGAGGCCGGCGACGGCGCCGCGGTCGCGTGCGTGCTGGATTTCGACTCCGCCCGGCCCGGACAGCGGATCATCGACGTGGCCAATGGGGCGCTGCAGTTTGCGCTCGCGCGCCCGGCGGAAGACGCGACGTCCGGCTCTTTACGCACCGCCCCCGCCACCCGATCAAAACAAAAACAGGCCGTGAGCGAACTGTCATATGAACGCTACCGCGCCTTCATCGACGGGTATCATTTTAATGTTGGGACTGCATTATCGGCAGGGGAGCGCCGTGCGATCCCGTGGCTGATGATCCAGGCGCTCATCGCCGAGGCGGCGATCCCCATCGCGATCACGGGCCGATTCGGCAAGGTGGATCCGATGGGCGTGCTCCGTCTGGTGCGACGAAAAGCCGGCTGGATCGAACAGCACGCGGGTGAGTTCCACATCGGAGGTTGAGCGTGAGTCACCGCAGGATATCGACGAAGACGTGCCGTCTGGTCTGGTCCGGGTGCGCGATCGTGGCGGCGGGCACACTGGGGGCGGCGGCGCTGGCCCAGCCCGTGGGGGGCGTGGATCACGGTGACGCGCCGGCGGGCGCCAGCCGGGAGTCCAAGGCGAGCCTGTACATCGAGTCGCTCGCGAAACTGAACTCGCCGATCGCCATGGAGCGAGAGGCCGCCCAGGAAGTCCTGTCCAACGATCCC
The DNA here is from genome assembly GCA_050246015.1 of Phycisphaerales bacterium. Classification (GTDB taxonomy): domain Bacteria; phylum Planctomycetota; class Phycisphaerae; order Phycisphaerales; family UBA1924; genus JTS-AC122. Next base: position 42,018 of record JBFWWU010000026.1, on the reverse strand, counting down.
GCGTTCACGCTCAAGCAGATCGAGCAGTCGCTGCGGGACGGCTCACTCTCGGGCGAGCAGCGCTGCCGGTTGATGCAGGCGGCCCGCGACCGCTTCTTTACCTCGACGCGAGCGGCGATGGGCGTGCAGTTCTCCCGGCTCCCGCTCCCCGAACGCGTCGTGCTCGAGCGCACCTACCCGCAGTTTCCCTCGTTCGAGGTGCTTCAGCGCGGCGACATGATCATCGAAGTCGAGGGCGAACAACTCCGCTCGCGCGGTGCGTGGGATCGGCTCGGCGCCCACATCGTCTCGAAAGACCCGGGAGAGTCGCTCTCGCTGGTGATCCGCCGCGGCGAGCAGAAGATCCCCGTCGAGGTCAAACTCGGCAGTTACCGCGATCTGCCCGGCAACAACGGCGTGGACCTGGCTAAGTACGAGCGCGCCTGGGAACTGCGCAGCGCCCGCTACCGCACCACCTCGCCCGAGCCCATCGCGACCGGCATCCCCGCCGGCAAGTGGGAACTGGGGCTCACCACCCCCGAAGAGCAGAAGCGCATCCGCATCAAGATGCAGATGCCGACGATTTATCGGCCTCGTCTGATCGCCGGGGGCGAGCCTCGCGGCGGGGAGGTCGATGAGCAGGAGCAACTCGAAATCTGGAACGCCTTCAACAACGGGCGGATCAACGCGCTGGACCAGCGACGGATCCAGAACCTGCTCCGCGCGGGCATGGGCGGCGCGCCGGACTTTGATTCGATGGTGACCATGACCGTGCAGCAGGAGATCGCCGGGCTCGAGCAATATCGGGAGCAACTGCGGGCGGCGCTGGAGCGGGCGGATCTGCCCGGCAACCGCGGCAAGAATCAGGGCCTGGTTGACCTGGAGCGGGAGAACCTGAGCCGCAACGACGCGCTGTTCCTCGTCGAGCGGTCGCTGCAGGCGCTGCGGGCGGAGATCGCGGAGGGCGCGGCGACGCGGGAACCCGAAGCGTTGCCCCCGGCGCAGCCTTGACCCCCCCCCCCGGCCCCCCCCGGCCCCCCCGGCCCACCCGGCCCACCCGGCCCCCCCGGGTGGCTACTTCTTTCGCTTGGGGCCCCACGACTTGCTAAGCGTCGGGACCACGGCGCCGCCGATGGCGGGGACGGAGATTTCAGGCCGCCCGATGCCGTCGCGTTCGTTCCTCAGCAGCCGGCGCACCGCGTCGCGCGCGATGCGCAGCGGCGCGATGAGTCCTTGCCAGACGGGCGCCGCGATCTGCGAACCATTGTGCCGGAGCAGGAGCAGCGTCAGGTCGTCGTCGGGATCCGCGCCGCTGACGACGCGAAGCCGATCGATGATGCGAGGCACGAGCGAAGCCGGGTCACCGGCGTCGAGCGTGGTGAGCACCGCGAGCAGGCCGTCTTCACCGAGCAGCCGGCCGGTCCGGGCGTCGGACAACTCGATCAGCGAATCGGTGTAGAACAGGACCAGGTCGCCGGGCGCGAGTTCCACGCCGAAGTTGTCGTACCCCGCCAGGTCGTCGATGCCCAGGGGGAGATTGACGATGGCGGGTTCGGTTCCGGGGGCCGCAGACTCCGGCGCCGCGGTGTCGTCGGCCGTGCGGGCCGAGGCGGACGGACGCAGGATTTCCCATGTCGCGCTCTTGGCGCGATACAGAAACGGGGCGGGGTGACCGGCGTTGCAGATGACCAGGTAGTTCGTTGGAGACCAGTACGTCGCGACGACGGCCGTCGCGAAGCGCCCCGCCTGCGATAACTCGGAGAACTCCTTGTTCAGCGACCGCACCAGGCGCGCCTGATCCACGAAGTTGATGAACCGGCGCATCAGGTTGCGCAGTGAGACGGCGACGTCGGCAACGCCTTGACCGTGCCCGCTCACGTCGGCGACAAGCAGGCGAGTGATCCGGCCCGTGGCGCACGAGGAGACGTAGTGCACGTCGCCGCCGCTCGCGTCCCCCGCGTGCGGCCGGCTGAAGACCCACGCGTCCAGCCCGGGCATGACCACGCCGTTGTCGCTGGCGGCGTTCCCGCCCCAGACCTCCATGCACTGCATGGTGTGCTGCGCTTGCGAAGATTCGTTCGACATGGGTTCTCTTTCAGCGACGCGGACGGCAACGCGGAACACGGTTGGACACAGCCCGAGCGGGTGCTATCGAGCGGCCACCGCTTGCAGCGCGGGGCCCGAGAGCCGGTGGATCGTCCAGCCGTCCAGCGACTCGGCGCCGAGGGACTTGTAGAACCCGATCGCGGGCGTGTTCCAGTCCAGGACGAGCCAGTCGATGCGCGTGTAGCGCCGATCCAGGGCGATCCGCGCCAGGCGTGCCAGGAGCGCGCCCCCCAGCCCCTCCCCGCGTGCCTCGGGGCGCACGATCAGGTCCTCAAGGTAGATGCCGGGCTGGCCCGTCCATGTCGAGAAGTTCGTGAAAAAAAGCGCCATCCCCTGCACCCGCCCGTCGATCTCGCCCATGATGCATTCGATCACCCCGGCCCCGGGACCGTCCGCGCCGGGGTCGCCGAACAGAGCGCGATGCAGTTGCTCCGGCGTGGCGCGAGCCTCATCGGGCATGCGCTCATACTCGGCCAGCGCCTTGATCAGCCCGAGGATCTCGGGCACGTCATCTGGACGCGCGTCGCGGATGGACAGGGTCATGCTCGATTGTTGCGCCCCGGCCGTCCGCCCGCGCCCCGCCATCTAGAGGACCTCGGAGGCCCGCGGCACATTCATCGTCTTCATCACGTCGGCTTCCTGCTCGGGCGACTCCGTCACGAGGTAATACAGCACCCCCCCGCGCGTCCACACCGCCACCAGCGGCTCGCCCGCGCGCGTCTCCAGGCGGTACGTCCTGCCCGCGACGATCGGCAGTTCGTCCATGTCCTTCTGCACGAAGACGCTGAAGCGCGACGCATCGCACTCTTCGAACCGGACGCTCGACGGATCCGGCGCGGGGACGCGGGGATCGCGGAAAATCATGTGCACCGACTCGCCGCAGCCCGGGACGGCGCAGCGCCCGGAGCCGAGGAACTCGTACCCCGCCGCCTCGACGGCCTCCACCGAGAGCGTGCCGCCGATCAGCGATTCGAACTTCTTCGGAGCCTCGCTCAGGCTCATCACGGTCATCTTCCGCTTCAGCGCGCGGTCGTCGAGCGTGCAGCGTCGATGCTCGGATTCCAGGAACCCCACCAGCGCGATGCGAGCCTGCGCGGGCGAATCGCGGAACGTCGGCCCGGGCAAGAGCGCCCGGACACCCACCAGCACGCCGACGATCAGTACGCAGACCGCGCCCGAGAGCCACACCAGCCGCGATCGGCGGCGCCGACCGGTCCGCGGAACGCGGTTGCTTCGACCTGCGTCAGTGTGCGTCCGCGGAACCTGGACCGGGGGGACGGCCGGGGCGCCGGCGGGGGCGTTCACCGCGATCGCCTGGATCCGCTGGCGAAGTTGCTCCGGGACGTTCGGGGCCTGGGCGTCGATCCCGCGAAGGACCCTGGCGCAGGCGCGGCGGAGTTCCTGGTCAAACACGATGCGCGGCGCGTGATCGTCGGCCTCCATAGACCGTAGATGCTCCGCCTCCTGGGCGGACAGTTCGCCATCCGCGGCCGCGCGAAGCAGGTCGCCGATCTCGGGTTGTTCGCCGTTTTCCCGCGTGCTCATGGTTCGTCACCCTCCCGAGATAGGGCGCGGGCTCCGAAGCCCAGGTCGCCCGCCGGACCCTGCTCGCCCCCCAGCGCGTCGCCGAGGAGTTTTCGAGCGCGAAACAGACGGCTCATGACGGTCCCGATCGGGATCTCCAGCGTCTGAGCGATCTCGCGATACTTCATCTCATATACGCTCCACAGGATCAGCACTTGCCGGTACTCGGGCGCCAAACCTTCGATGGACCGCTTCAGGCGATCATCGACGGAGTCCCAGTCCAGAGCGTGAAGATCCCACGCCGGCGGCAAGCCCGCCGCTTGTTCAGGCGGTTCGCTCGCGCCTCCCGACCCCGCCGGAGCCGCGCCGTGAGGCTCGGCGGATCGTTCGACGAATCGTTGTCTTCGGTCTTTTTTCAGCAAAGAATAGAAGGTGTTATGCGTGATGGTGAAGAGCCAGGAACGGACACTTTCGGACTCCGATCGAACCCCTTCCGAACCGCCGCCGACCGCGGGCCGATGAAAGCGGGCGACCGTCTCGGGGCGGAATGCCCGCAGATAGACCTCCTGAACCAGGTCCGCCGCGGCATCCCGGCTGCGCGTCAGTTGCCACGCCAGCCGATGGACCGAATCGAGATGGTCCAGCGCGAGGCGCTCGAACTGGTCACGTTCCATGCCCGGACCTCTCGCCGAAGAAAGTGAACACGCCCGAACGCGGGCGTATTCCCACTGGGTGCCACGAGAACTGTATTCGATGTCGCCCCCCAGGCCGCCGAATCGTTATCGTCGTTACACGAAGGGCCTGTCCCCCGGGTTGCCATCCGGTCTAGTGGACGCCTTCCGCGGCGAGCCAGCGCTCCGCGTCCAATGCCGCCTGGCACCCCATCCCCGCCGCCGTCACCGCCTGCCGATAGACGGAATCCGCGACATCCCCGGCGGCAAAGACGCCCGGGATGTTCGTGTGGGACGAGCGGGTCCGAAGCGAGATGTAGCCCGCGCCGTCAAACTCAAGGCCCGAGTCCTGAAGGAACCGCGTCGCCGGCGTGTGCCCGATGGCGACGAACAGTCCCTTGACATCCAGGGTGGACCGCTCCCGCGTCTTGGTGTCTTCGAGCACGACGCCCGTGACCTTGTCGCTCGCGTGCTCGTCGGGGGCGCTGAGTACGTCAACAACGACCTTATTCCACAGCACCTTGGCGTTCGGGCGAGTGACGAAGCGATCCTGCATGATCTTGGAGGCGCGGAGTTGATCCCGCCGGTGGATCAGGTACACCGTCGATGCAAACTTCGTCAGGTACGTCGCTTCTTCGCACGCCGTGTCGCCCCCGCCCACCACCGCCAGCGGCTGATTGCGGAACAGCGGCAGCGCGCCGTCGCAGACCGCGCACGCCGACACCCCGCCCCCGGACATCGCGAGCCGGTTCTCGTTGGGCAGGCCCAGCCAGTTGGCGACCGCGCCCGTCGCGATGACCACGGCGTGCGCGCGCACCTCCTGGCGCTCGCTCGTGTAGAGCGTGAACGGACGCCGGGAAAAATCACACCGCTCGATGTCCGCGCTGAACACCTTCGTCCCGAAGCGCTCCGCCTGCTTCTGGAACAGCGACATCATCTCCGGGCCCATCACCCCGTGCGGGAATCCCGGGTAGTTCTCGACTTCCGTTGTCAGCATGAGTTGCCCCCCCGGCAGGATCGGGCCGGGCTTGGGCGTGCCGATGTACACCACCGGGTCGAGTTGTGCCCGAGCGGCATAAATGGCGGCGGTCCACCCCGACGGGCCGGAACCGATGATCACGATCTTGTGGGCGGGGGTCTCGCTCATGCACGTCATTTCCGAAGTGGGATTCAAATCGCGTCGGTGGGCCATCGCGTCAGGGCTGCTGACCCTGGTCCTGGAGATACTTGCGAACGAGCGAAATCACCGGCGGCCACATCAGGTAGTCCCCGTCGGCGCTCGTGTCGCCCTGCGTCGCATCCGTCCCCAGGTCGTTCTGATCATTGGGCCCGACGGAATACAGCACGAACTGATCGCTGCGCAGACGGATCGAGAAGTTCGGCCGACCCACCGGCCACACGCGCAGTTCGAAGGGGATCTCTTCCCCGCGCGGGCCGTGCGGCGGGCGCTCACGCGTGGGTACGAAGAAGTCGAGACGGTTGCGCTTGCGCGCGTTGTACGGGTCCAGGTCCACGACGCTCATGAACTCCGGCCGGATCGAGGTGATGTCGCGCGGCCAGGAGCCGTTGGTCTGGATGTAGTACCCGTAGATCCCCAGCGATACCCGCGTCCCCGAAATCTCGGCCCGCAGCGCCATGCGAAGCGGGAACAGGTCGTCGATCCCGTCCAGCGTCAGGCGCAGCACCGCGAAGCGGTCCCCGTTCAGAATACGAGCCGCAAACGCCGACGGCCGGCGCAGCAGCGGATCAAATGGATCCAGCGCCCACAGCCGGTTCCAGTCCGCCCGGATGCCGCCATCGGCCTGTTTGCCGATGAGTTGGTCCATCGTCGTGTAGTAATCGGCGTGCTGGCGCTTCACGCGGTCCCAGTACGCCGACTCGCTCAGGATCCGCAGCGGCTTGTCTCCGCCCGAGATCCGCGCCAGCGTGGCCGAGAACACCTCGTCGTTCACCCCCTGTGCCTTGATCATCACGCGGTGGACAAGTTGCTCGGCGGCGATCAGGTTCGCCTCCGGCAACCGCAGCCGATCCACACTCACGTACCCCTTCTCGGGGTCCAGGCGCTTGATCCAGTTCTTGATGTCGTCCGCCTTGAGGGCACGCTTTTCCGCGCGAGAGTCCTGGTACGCCACGTCGCGGATGCGCACCAGCGTCTCGCGAACGTTCTGCATGCCCAGGTGCTTCTCTTCGAGAAACGGCCGATCGGCGAACTGCCGGGCGAAGTACAGAAAATCAAACAGCAGGTCGATCGCGCCCTTGGGATCGCCCGCGGCCAGCAGCCGCGTCGCCTCGATGTGCCCCAGGATCATCGCCCGCTTGATCGCCGGGAGGTACAGGTGCTTGGCCGCGGCCAGCGTCGGGGGCTCGCCCAGGTCCGTGTACATTCCCTTTTCGATGAACTCCGGATTCGACGCCACCGCCTCCACGCCGTACCCCTGCGCAAACACCATCGCCTTGCGGAAGTCCTCCTCCCGCGTCACGTCATGAATCGCCTTGATCACGGCCTGCTGCGGCTCGGCCTTGGCCCACGCCTCCAGCGTCCCCCAGGCCGGATGACTCGTCGTGACCAGCATCGCGAACTCCGTGTCGCGTATCTCCGCCGGCGCCGGCTGCATGTTCGCCAGCACCGGCAGGACCACCAGATCGCTCCGGTTGGAATCCGGGATCCCGCGGAACATCGCGTTCACGCGATCGAGGTAGTCATCCGCCCGTGCCGTTCCCGCCGGCGCCAGCGCCAGCAGCCAGGAAGCAAGCGCCACCAGGGCGAGCAGAAATGAATCACGAGAACCGGTGCGGCGAGTCTGCATGGACGAACGCTCCGAGGCGAAATGGGGTCGCGGGCATATTCGGGAAAAATACGGATCGGACCGGAAGGACAGCATGGTAGCAAGTTTCGATACGGCTTGCCGCCGCGACGAGTCGTGTGCCGAGTTCAAATCAAGCGAACCCCACGTTCCTAGAGACCAACCCCTTCCGGGCGGACCTCCGGATCCACCCGGTCCGTTGCCGACATGGGTCAATGGCATCGCGACCAATCTGGAAATCGGACGTTCGGATGGGCGGTCCTGGTTGACGCGAGACCGGGGGCCGCCAATACTTGCATCATGACGCATGTACGCAAACATTGGCGACCGGCGACACCCAAGCAAGCCGCCGCGTGTTGTGGACCCGTCGACGAACTGCTGGACCCGGCGCTGTTCAAGGCGTTTTCCGATCCGACCCGCGTGTCCCTGCTCGCATGCATCGCCAAATGCGGGCGGGGGTGCTCTGTCGGCGAGGTGGCAGAGTGCTGCTCCGTCGACTTCTCCGTCGTGTCGCGCCACCTCGCGCTGCTGGCCCGCTCTGGCGTGCTGGAGGTGACGAAGGAAGGGCGGACAGTGTTCTATCGCGTCCGCTACGTCGAGCTGTGCCGATCGCTCCGCTCGCTCGCGGATGCCTTGGAAGAGTGCTGCCCCGAGAATGGAGGGACGTGCCATGGCAAGTGCTGCTAAGCGCTTCCGCGTGCTGTTCCTCTGTACCGGTAACTCGTGCCGCAGCCAGATGGCGGAAGGGTGGGCACGGGCCCTCCGCTCCGATTCCATCGAACCCTACTCCGCCGGGACCGACCCGCACGGGATGAACCCGCTCGCGGTCCGGGTGATGGCCGAAGCCGGCGTGGACATATCCGGCCACACGTCGAAGTCCGTGGATGCTCTCTCGGGCGTCGCCTTCGACTTCGTGGTGACGGTGTGCGACTCGGCCAACGACGCGTGCACGCACGTCCTCGGCCCCGCGAAGATGGTTCACGTCGGCTTCGATGATCCGCCCACGTTGGCGAAGGGTGCGAAGACCGACGAAGGCGCTATCCCGCACTACCGCCGGGTGCGTGACGAGATTCGGCGATTCGTAGAGACGTTGCCCCATGCCCTCACCGGAGATTCGACCATGAACGACCGTACATGCTGTGATGACTCGTGCTGCCCGCCCGCCGCGCCCGATGCGAACGCCGTGCGGGATCAAGTCCGCGAGGGGTACGCGAAGATTGCCCAGAGTGGATGCTGTGGGCCCAGCGGCGGCGGATGCTGTGGCGCGACCGCCTTCTCCCCCGATCAACTCGCCCAAGCAATCGGGTACACGAGTGGCGAACTGGGCGCGGTGCCGGACAGCGCGAACATGGGCCTCTCATGCGGCAACCCGACTGCGATGGCTTCGCTCTGTCCCGGTGAAGTGGTGCTCGACCTCGGCGCGGGCGGGGGGTTCGATTGCTTCGTGGCGGGGCCGAAGGTCGGGAAGACGGGCCGGGTGATCGGCGTGGACATGACGCCCGACATGCTCACCAAGGCGCGGCGCAACGTCTCTTCGTACCGCGAGCAAACCGGCTTGGACAACGTCGAGTTTCGGTTGGGAGAGATCGAGGCCCTCCCGGTCTCGGACGCGAGTGTGGACGTGGTGATATCGAACTGCGTCATCAACCTCTCGCCCGACAAGCCGCGAGTGTGGTGCGAGATTGCCCGCGTGCTCAAACCCGGTGGGCGCGTGGCCGTCTCCGACTTGGCGCTCGTGCGCCCACTTCCTGATTCCGTCAAGCCCGATGTGGAAGCGCTGGTGGGTTGCGTGGCTGGGGCCGTGCTCGTGGAGGAAACGCGAGCCATGGCGGTCGCGGCGGGCCTGTCCGACGTCGCGCTCACCTCCAAGCCTCAATACATCGACGCCATGACCAACTGGGAAGACCCCCTCTATCGATGGATTGTTGAACATCTCCCCTCCGGGTCCAAGCCGAGTGATTACATCACCAGCCTCGACGTGTCGGCGATGAAGCGGTGATCGGTGTGCTCCACCCGGAGCACTCCCCCGTTACTCCGCCGCATCGTCGCTGAAGTACCGCGCCAGCCCCGCATCCTCCCGGAGCGATTGCAGCGCGAAGTGAAGCCGCGACTTCGCCGTCCCGGCCGGGATCGACAGGGCGGCGGCGATCTCCGCCAGCGACAGGCCGTCGATCGTCCGCATCAGCAACACCTCGCGCTGCGCCTCGGGCAATCGCGCCAGCGCCGAATCGAGCACGCGAAGGTCCTCATCGCCCGCCCCGGCCCTCTCGGTCGCCGCGGTGTCCTGATCGATCAGCGGCTCAAACGGCCTCCGGCGCCGCCGCGACAGCGCGGCGTGCTTGATCACGCTGTACAACAACGATCGCAGCGGCGCCCGAAGTTCCAGGCCCGGGGCCCGCGCGATCAGGTACGCGAACGCCTCCTGCATGATGTCCATCGCGCCGGATTGATCGCGTGAAAAGCGACCCGAGAGGCGCCATGCCCAGTCGCGGTGCCGCTCGTATAGCACGTCGAACGCGGATGCCTCGCCGCGAACGTACGCGCGGAGCAACTCGGCGTCGGTTCGCGGATCGTCGGGCACGCCACACAGTACCCCGCGAGCGCCGCGCGCGCCGACCTTCGTGCCTTACTCAGGCCCCCCGCGCCCACGCGATCAGCACGTCCGCCACTTCCGGCCTGGTGAACTCCACCGGCGGACGCTCGCCGCGACCCAGCATCTCCCGCACCGCCGTCCCCGACAGGTTGATGATGTCCCCTTCGATCTTCGGGTACGTCTTCTGGCTCACCATCCCGCCGTAGGACTTCGAGTACCCGGTGTGCTCGAACTTCATGATCTGAATGCCCAGCCGCCCCGCGTCGATCTCATCAAAGATCTTCTGCGCGTCGTACGTCCCGTAGTAGTTCCCGACGCCCGCGTGGTCGCGCCCGACGATGAAGTGCGTGCACCCGTAGTTGCGGCGCATGACGGCGTGGTGCACGGCCTCGCGCGGGCCGGCGTACCGCATCGCCGCCGGGAGCACGCTCACCATCGTCGCCTGCGCGCTGAAGTACTTTCGCACCAGCGCGTCGATCGCCTTCAGGCGGACATCCGCCGGGATATCTCCCTTCTTGGTCTCGCCCACCAGCGGATGAATGAGCAGCCCGTCGCAGATCTCCTGCGCGCACTTGCACACGTATTCGTGCGCCCGGTGAATCGGGTTGCGCGTCTGGAACGCGACGATCGTCTTCCACCCACGTGCGGCGAACGCCTCGCGCGTCTGCGCCGGCGTCAGCCGCTGCTCGAGGAACGCCTCGGGCCCCTTCGGGTCCATGCACAGGTCCACCACCTCGACCGGCCCGGCCAGGCACGTGTCCCCCTCGGCCATCACCTGCGCCACCCCTGGGTGCGCCGCGTCCTGGGTCCGGAACACGCTGGGAATCTCCAGCGCCTTGTCGTGCGGGAAGACCTCCTCCACCGTCATCACGGCCTGCAGCGACCCCGTCGCTCCTGATTCAGTGGCCCGGTCGTCCCGCCCGGCGACCGGTGCATACAGCGCCACCCTCGACCCGATCGCAGGTGCTTTGTCCTTCGTCACGCTCAGCAGCACCGGGATCGACCACACGTCGAGCCCTGCCGCCCCCCCTCCCTCGGCCGTCTTGGCCGTCAGTTTCATCTCCTTGCACACGCCCCGGAAATCCGCCTCGCCCATGAACCCCGTCAACGGCGAGTACCCCCCGTTCCCGATCAGTTCCAGGTCGCACGACTGCTTCGCCGACAACGTGATCCGCGGCAAGCCCGCCGCCTCACGGATCACCGCCTCGCGGCGAGCGCCCGTCACCAGGCGCGGAGTCAGTACAGATGGGGAGGTGGTGGGCGACGACGAAGCGTGTGCAGACATGACTCGCGGTTCCAGTGGGGCAGGAAAGAAGGAAAGAATCCGACGGAGGGTATGTGCCACGGTGCCAAAAATCTGAACCGTGCCGCGCCAGCGGGTCCACACGCCGGGCTCGCCCCAACGACCCCGTGCTCGCGCACGCAGGCTCAGATGCCCGCCGCATCCGTGTCCTCTGGGGTGTACCGTTCCCCATGGCCGCATCGTCCATCGTCACGTCCGCGGACGCCGCCGCGTTTGCTCAAGGGGGTAGTGGGGGGGCGGCGTGGGACTACGCGCCCGCGCCCGAGACCGCGAAGGTCGTGATCTCCCCGCGATACAACCTCTTCATCAATGGCCGTTTCGTCGCGCCCGCCCACGCACGGTCCCGCGGCAAGCCCGCCGTTTCGCGCGGGCGCAAGGTAGCACCGATCGTCTCAAACAGCCACGCCCCCCTTCCAGCGTACTTCCCCACCATCAACCCCGCGACCGAATCGCCCCTCAGCGAAGTTGCGCAGGCATCCGACGCCGACGTCGATGCCGCCGTTCGCGCCGCCGCCGCCGCGCTCCCGAGGTGGGCCGCTCTGAAGCCAACGGAGCGCGCCAAGTACCTCTTCCGGATCGCCCGCCGAATCCAGGAACGCGCCCGCGAACTGGCCATTCTCGAAACCCTCGACGGCGGCAAGCCCATCCGCGAATCTCGCGACGTCGATATCCCGCTCGCCGCCCAGCACTTCTTCTATCACGCCGGCTGGTGCGACAAACTCCAGTACGCCTTCCCCTCTTCCCGCGGCACGCCCCCGCGCCCGGTCGGTGTCTGCGGCCAGATCATCCCCTGGAACTTCCCGCTCCTCATGGCCGCCTGGAAACTCGCCCCCGCGCTCGCCTGCGGCAACACCTGCGTCCTCAAGCCCGCCGAGACCACCCCCCTCACCGCTCTCCGCCTCGCCGAGATCCTCGCTGAAATCGACCTTCCCCCCGGCGTCGTCAATATCGTCACTGGTGACGGACGCGCCGGCGCCGCGCTGGTCAACCATCCCGGCGTCGCCAAAATCGCCTTCACCGGCTCCACCGACGTCGGCAAACGCATCGCCGCGTCCATCGCCGAGCAATCCCGCGCCGCCGGCACCGCCAAGAAACTCACCCTCGAACTCGGCGGCAAATCCCCCAACATCATCTTCGACGACGCCAGTATCGACCAGGCCGTCGAGGGAATCATCGCCGGTATCTTCTTCAACCAGGGACACGTCTGCTGCGCCGGCTCCCGCCTCTTCGTGCAGGAAGGCATCCTGCCGGAAGTCGCCGCCAAACTCGCCATCCGCATGTCCAGCATCCGCGTCGGCGACCCCCTCGACAAGAACACCGACCTGGGCGCCATCAACTCTCGAATGCAGCGTGACAAGATCGAGCAGTACCTCCACGCCGGCCAGCGCGAGGGCGCACGCCTCCGCGTCTCGGGCGCATTGGGCGCCGGGGTTCGCTCCAGCACGCGGGCGATGAGCGAGGGCGAATCGTCGGGCTCCGTCGCCGCCGCGCTGGCCGTCGCCCCGAAGGGCTACTGGTGCCGCCCCTGCTTCTTCGAGGGCGTCCAGCCCTCTCACACCATCGCGCGCGAAGAGATCTTCGGCCCCGTGCTGGCGGTGATGAGTTTCCGCACCCCGGAGGAAGCGATCACCCGCGCCAACAACTCCCCCTACGGCCTCGCCGCCGGCGTCTGGACCGACAAGGGAAGCAAGATCTTCCAGATCGCCCGACAACTCGAAGCCGGGGTCGTCTGGCTCAATACCTACAACCGCTTCGACGCCGCCTCTCCCTTCGGCGGATACAAGGAAAGCGGCTTCGGACGCGAAGGCGGCCTCCAGGGCCTGCGCGGGTACCTCGATCTGGATTGACCGCTCACGTCACGCCGATCCAAAGTTCTCCCTCCACCCCGGTCGACCTCCCCGCACGTCCACCTATACTCGCTCGTGCCCGCACGCTGGCGGTACGCGGGCTCGCTCACCGTTTCGGACTCGCAGACATGCTCCTCGTTGCCCACCTCGCTCGGAGTCTTCGGCTTGGCCAAACGATCCCGCCTCGTCATCGCGGCTAACAGGCTCCCCGCGGCGCGCTCCGCCGCCGGCACGTGGACTCGCAGCCCGGGCGGACTTGTCAGCGCCATGCACCCCGTCATCAGCGCCCGCGACGCCGTCTGGGTCGGCTGGGACGGCGCCCCGGGCCGCGCTCACCGCCCCTACGACCTCGACGGGCTCACCCTCGCCAGCGTCTCCATGTCCCGCGCCGAGATCAACGGATACTACCACGGCTTCTGCAACGCCACCCTCTGGCCCCTCTATCACGACGCCATCCAGAAGCCCACCTTCGATCGCGCCGCCTGGCAGGAATACATCGACGTCAACGAACGCTTCGCGCGCTGCGTCGCCCGCCACGCCACCCGCCATGCCACCGTCTGGATCCACGACTACCACCTCCAACTCGTCCCCGCGCTGCTCCGCGATGCACGCCCCGACCTCCGCATCGGCTTCTTCCTCCACATCCCCTTTCCTCCCGAAGAACTCTTCGCGTGGCTCCCATGGCGCGACGACATCCTCCGCGGGCTCCTGGGGTGCGACCTGGTCGCCTTCCAGACCGAGGCCGGCGCCCGCAACTTCTCCCGCGCCTGCCGCCGCTACGCCGACGCCGACGGCACCGACCGCGAACTCATCTACCACAACCACAAGGTCCACGTCCGCTCCATCCCCATCTCCATCGACTTCGCCGCCTTCGAGCGCCTCGCCAAGACCAAGTCCGTCCAGCGCCGCGCCGCCGAAATCCGCGAGCAACTCGGCGGCCGAAAGGTCCTCCTGGGCGTCGATCGACTCGACTACACCAAGGGCATCCCCAACCGCCTCCTGGCCTTCGAGCAGATCCTCCGCTCCCGCCGCGCCTCCACCGCCGGCGTCGTTATGGTCCAGGTCGCCGTCCCCAGCCGTGAGCAGTCCCCCGGTTACGCCGAGATCCGCCGAGAGGTCGAACACATCGTCGGCCGCATCAACGGACAGTTCAGCGAGCCCGGCAAGGTCGCGGTGCACTACTTCCGCCGCTCCCTCAACCGCGACGAACTCGTCGCCTACTTCCTCGCCGCCGATGTCCTGCTCGTCACCCCCCTCCGCGACGGCATGAACCTCGTCGCCAAGGAATACGTCGCGTCACGCGCCGACCTCAACGGCGTCCTGGTCCTCAGCGAGTTCACCGGCGCCGCCGAGGAGTTCCGCCGCGCCCTGCTCGTCAACCCGCGCGACATCGACGGCATGGCGGATACCTTCCTCGCCGCCCTGCGCATCCCCGCCCGCGATCGCCGCACCCGCATGTCCATCCTGCGCATGATCGTCCGCCGGCACGACGTCTTCGAGTGGTCCGAGTCGTTTCTCCGCGAACTCGAACCGCACTCCGCCGCCTGACACCACCCTTCTCCACCCTTACGCTGTCCCCACCAGCCGCCTCACCACTACCTCCTCCGCCCCCCCGGCCACCACCAGTTCCTGCGCCACCGTCGAGAGCGGCTTGAACGCGAACGTCTTCCCCGCCGCGCTCAGCGTCCCGGCTTGATAGTCGATCGTCGCGTCGCCGATCAACCGCGTCTTGGCGCCCCCGCCCGTCCCGGCCCCGGCGCGCACGAACGCCACGAACTCCGGACACTCGAAGCACACGAACCCGTTGTTGAACGCATTGCGCTTGTACGTCTCGCTGAACGACGCGGCGACGACGCACGGGATGCCGAAGTATTTCAGCGCCGTCGCCGCCTGCTCGCGCGACGAGCCCGTGCCGAAGTTCAGCCCGCCCACGACGATGTCGCCCGCCCTCGCCACCACGCGAAACTCCGGGTCGTAGTTCTCGAAGATCACCCCGGCCATCTCCGCCGGCGTGAGGCGGTCGTTGTACGTGTGCTTCCCCGCGAATATGCCGTCCGTGTTCAGATTGTCCCGGTCCAGAAAGAACAGCCGACCCGTCACACGCCGCGGGAATCCCGCGATGATCTGAGCCTCTCCCGGGTGGCCCGCAGGTCCCCGGCGGTCTTCTTCCTGCTTCTCGTCTGCCTTCGTCCTGACCCGCGCCACCACCCGTGCATCTTCATACTTCGTCGGCGAGCATATGTACCCCGCCACCGCGCTGGCCGCCACTACCGCCGGCGACCCCAGATACACCTGCCCGTTCCGGTCCCCCATCCGTCCCTCGAAGTTCCGGTTCGTCGCCGAGATCCCCACCTCGCCCGCCTTGATCGTCCCCGCGCCCAGTCCGATGCACGTCCCGCACCCCGGGGGCAACTCGATCGCGCCCGCGTCCGTGAGCGCCTGCCAGTGCCCATCCGCCGCCGCCCGCGCCTGCACCTCGGCGCTCGCCGCCGCGAGATAAAACTCCACCCCCGCCGCCACCTTCTTCCCGCGCACCACCGCCGCCGCCGCCGCCAGGTCCTCGTACCGCGCGTTCACGCACGACATCAGCCACGCCTTGTGAATCGTCACCCGTCTTGCCTCGATCTCCGGCAGCGAGTGCATCGTCTTCACCTCGTTGGGCCCCGAGACATGCGGCACGATCGAACCCAGGTCGATCTCCAGTTCCGCCGCGTACGCCGCCCCCGCGTCGGCTCGCACGGACTCCCGCGCCGACCACCACCGGTCCACGTCCTCGCGCGTGTACATCCCCATCGACCCCTCGCGCCGCGTCCCGGGCCGGGCGCGCTTCCCCGCCGCCGCCCGCGCGAACACCTCCGCCCGCGCATGCAGGTACTCGCGCAGCACTTCGTCAAACGGGAACACCCCGGCCAGCGCGCCCCATTCCGTCGTCATGTTCGCGATCGACATCCGCTGATCGATCGACAGCGACCGCAGCGATTCCTCGCCGTGGAACTCGACCGCGTGGTTCAGCACCTCGTCGTGATTGAACGCCCCGCACAGCGCGACGATCACGTCCTTCCCCACCACGCCCGGCCGAAGCCTCCCCTTCAGCACCACCCTCGCCACCGCCGGCACCTGCCACCACGTCACGCCGCTCGCCCACAGGCTCGCCGCGTCCGTTCTCACCACCGGCGTCCCAAGACAGCACAGCGCCCCGTACAGGTTTGAATGTGAATCGCTCCCCACCACCAGCGCGCCCGGCGTCACGTACCCTTGCTCCACCATCACCTGATGACTGATCCCCGTCCCCGCCGGATAAAAATCCACCCCGTGCTCGCTCGCGAACGCCTCGATCTTCGCGTACTTCCCAAGGTTCTCGGGCGTCGTGTTCTGGATGTCATGATCAATCGCGAACACCGGCTGGCGCGCATCGTGGATCCGCGCCGCCAGCCCCGCCTTCCGCTCCATCGCCCGCTTCCAGATCTCCTTGAACTTCGGGATCACTGCCCCGGTGTTGTCGTGCGTCATCACATGCTTCGGCCGGATCGTGATGAAATCACCCTGCCTCGCCGCCGCCCCGTCAGGCAGCCCCACGGCGAATCGTGTCGCGATTTTTTCAACCAGCGTCAGTTGTCCCGTACTCATGCCCGCATGGTACACCTCGCGCCTCCGCGGCCCCCGGCTGTCCAGCGCCCAGTGCCATACTCAAACCAGTCGCCGCGCCTCGTACACCGAACCAACGCGCCCTGCACTCCCCCACCGACTCACCAGGTCGGCGATCTCGTCCATTCCGGCTCCCGTCGCGATTGAGTGAAACCCCGTTTCAAAGTTCCCAATATGAAACTGGGAGGACGCTGCGCGTCGTAAACTTGTGTTGGTCCGGCGCCGCCGCAACGGGGGTGGGGTGTGGGGGCCGTCGGAAGTGGGGAGTGGAGGGAGTGGGGGGGCGGTGGGGGGGGGCGAGGAGCAGATCATGAACACGTTCACGCCGACACTCGCGGGCATCGACGCCGAAGAAATCGTCGTCCTCGGCATGATAATTTCCGGCCTCGTCGTCTGGGTGCTCATCTTCAACGTGCGCAAGATCCTTGACACCCGCCAGCGCGAGCGAACCAGGCGCGAGGTCGCCGCCTATGTCGCGGAAGGATCGATCCGCCCCGACGACGCCGCGAAGATCCTCAATGCCGGCGCGAGCGATACCGAAGCCAAGATCGCCGACGCCGTCGCGTGGGGCACCATCAAGCCCGAAAAGGCCGAGGCCCTCCTCCGCTCGCTCAAGGAAACCCCCGCCCCGGCCGGCACGCCGCAGGCACGCGCCTGATCACTCGCAACCGCCCCTACTCCACCTCCACCGTCCGCTCCAGGTCTACGCGCTCGAACGATGTCGCCCCCGGCGGCACCGCCGGCGTTCCATCCGCCTGCCATTGCAATCGCTCCCAGAACGACGGAACAAACACGACCCAGTACGTCGCACGCACCACGCACGGACCCGCCGTCCGCGGCGCCGCCAGCCGCTCCACAAGTACATCCCGGTGCGATCCGAAGAAGTCGCTCGGCCCCAGTTCATGCGCCCACAGTGTCTTGGGCTGTCGTCCCACTGGACCCGCGTCACCGATCCAATACCCACCAAAATACATCCCGACCTGCTGCTCGCCTCGCGTCACCCGGCGGACCCGCACCGCAACCTCGAACTCCTCCCCAGCCTTCACGGTCGCCGGTGCCGACACATCCGCCTCCACCGACCCGCCGTAGTACCGCTGCTTGACTCCCGCAGGCAGCGAGGCCTGCACGCCCGCGGACTCGAACCACGAGCCGCCAACGTTCATGAATGACGACGCGCGGCGCCGCGCCGAAATCACCCGCTCCGCCATGACCCGATCCCACGGGGACGCCAGCGGCCTCTTGGCAAGTTCGCTCCACGCACGATATCCTTGCTTCGGCGAGATGTACAGCAGCGTGTACAGCATGGGAGTTGGCATCAACCCCGCCGCCCACGAGAAGAATAACCACGGCTGCATCAACACCGTTCCCCCGATGATCACGCCGATCCCCCACCCGATCAGTTTCGTGGCTTTCTTCTTCCGCCCCTTCTTCAGCCGACCCAACCAACCCGTGCCGCACTCCGGGCACCGCTCCGGCCCATCCGCTTCCGCGAAGTTGTGCTCGTATTCGCAGATGGGGCAGTGCATCGACTCGCCTTCCCGCCGTGTGATGCCGGCATGCACCAGGGTGATTCCCACCGTCACCGGGATGAGAAAGGCGTACATCTCCGCCATCCCGAACATCGAGGAATACAACACGAGGCCGAAGATCATGTACACCGTCACGATGGAACTGAGCATGACGCCCGCGTGTACGATCGGCAAACGCTCGGGCTTGGTCCGTCGCGCCAGCCGATGAAGCCACACATGCAGCAGAAGGCAGGCGCCCATGATTCCGAGCAGGGTCGCGCCATCGATGACCGCACTCGGCGCCGTCCGCACTCCCCGCACCGCGCACACCCCGATCGTGATCATCCCGATTAGTGTGAGAATGCCCACGGACAGGACGCTCCCCATGACGCCCTTCTTCGGCGGCTCAAACAGTTCGTCACGCTTCATTCCGAATCATGCTGAAGATCGCTTTCCATGTCAACACGTCAAGCGCAGGAAAGTGGGCGGCGCGTGCGATCATGCGATCACGGCGTGCGTCTCATCCGCCCTCCGCTTCCCACGCGACGATCCTACTTCCTCGCCTCCCGCGCCAGATCCTCAATCACAGCGCGAGCCGCTTGATCGCCGCGCGCGAGATCACCCGAAACCGTCCAATGTTCGGAGCGCGCGCCTCGCCACTTGCATTCGTGGCGCTGGATTGCACCCCATCCATTGAACCGTTTGCTCCCGGCTTCGCTCGCATGTATGCCGGTTCGTGCCCGCTCACCGCGCGGTTCCTGATGTTTCGGTCGCCCGCTCCTGCTCCGTCCCTTGTTTGATCAGCGCCCGATACACGCCAAGCAGCGATTCGGCGTACTCCAGCGGCGAGTGATTCTCCAGGACATACTCTCGCGCGCTGTGTCTCACCTGCTCCACCCTTGCCGGGTTCGACAGCACCCCATCGATCACGTCCGCCCAGGCCCGTCCGCCGAGCGGGCACGTCGCGCAGTTCGGGTTGTCCGCGAGGATCGCGGTCGTCCCGTCGATCAGCCACTCGGCATCCGGGTCATGCCTCGCCACGATCGGACACCCCTGTGCCATCGCGCTCAGCAGAATCGATCGGCACTCCCCGAGTCGCTCCGGCACCACCAGTATCGTCGTCTGCAGAAAGTGCTCCGCCCGCTGCTCGACGTCCGACACCAGCGTCAGCCGGTCCAGCACGCCCCGGCGCCGCGCCGCGCGCCACACGCCGTGGTGCGCCGCGCCGCGCGAGTCCAGGAACACCAGCAACTCCGCACGCGACGCGCTCAGGATCCCCGCCGCTTCGATGATGTCCCTGACACCGCGGTCGTGATCCGTGCCGCCCGGCGCCAGCACGCCCAGGCTCACCATCTCCCCCGGCGCCCGCCCGGCCGGCGTCGGCTCCTTCACGTTCACCCCCCAGCGCGCCAACGCCGACAGCACCCCCGGCGCGTTGGCCTGAAACCGCCTAAGAATGTTTTCGCCCGCCGATACCACCCCCAGCGGCGCCCCCGGCACGTCCCTCACCGCGTGCCGCAGCATCGCCGCCAGCGCCTCGGCGTCCGCCGCCCGCGACAACTCGAACACCATCGCCGTCCCCGTCTCTTCCCTCAAGCGCCGCGCGAACTTCCACACCCGCCGGCCGAACACGTGCACCACCGCCCCCGGCTCGCCCCGCGCCGGCGATAGTTCGATGTGGTCCGGCAGCGCCCGCAGCAACTGCATCACCCGCCCCGTCAGCGAAAACGATGAGCCCCTCGCGTCGTACCCCACCTGCGACGCGCACAAGACACCCGCGGGCTCGCTCGCGCCCGCCGACGTCCGCTCCGGCATCGCCAGCACCGGGCTCGCCCCCGCCTCCGCCAGCGCGATCGACAGCCGCGACAGCAGCGCGTGCTCGTTCCCCGCGAACTCCGAATCCGCTAGCAGCAGCGTGCGCATCGGCGATACTCCGCTTGATCAGCGCGCGATGCCTCCCGCCGCGGCACTGCGACACGCGCCGCTCACTCCCGCGGCGCCGGCGTCGATTCCCGCATCCCCGCCAGCGCCCGCCGCAGGATCCCCTTCCCCCCCGTCCCGCCCCCCAACGTCCCCCCCGACCCGCCGGGCTCCGCCACCGCATCCGTCACCCCCGGCGCTCGCTCCGCGCCGATCGTCCCTTCGATCTTGATCTTGGCCCCCTCGGCCGCGCTTGATTCGCCGATCTGATCCAGCCGCACCGCCACCCGCTTGGACACCCCGCGCTCCTGCTGCGTGATCCCGTACAACTGGCTCGCCGCCTGCATCGTCCGCTTGTGGTGCGTGATCACGATGAAGTGCGAGTGATCCAGGAACCGGTGGATCACTTTGCAGAATCGCTCGACGTTCGCATCGTCCAGCGCCGCGTCCACTTCGTCCAGCACGCAGAAGCACGACGGCTTGCTCTTGAAGATCGACATCAAGAGCGCGATCGCCGTCATCGTCTTCTCACCGCCCGACAACTGATTGATGCTCCGCGGCTCCTTGCCCGGCGGCTTGGCGATCACCTCGACCCCCGACTCCAGCCAGTCCACCCGGCCCGTGTCGATCTTCTCCCCATCCGGCCCTTCCTTGATGATCGGCATCAGCCGCACTTCCGCGCGCCCGCCCCCGAAGAGTTGCCGGAACATCCCGTCCGGGTCCGCGAAGTGCTTCTGGATCGACTCGAACGTCTCCTTGAACCGCGATTCACTCGCGACGTTCAGCCGCTCGATCAGGTCCGTGAGTTGCGCCCGCGCCATGTCCAGGTCCGCGACCTGCTTGATCAGGTCCTCGTTCCGGGCCTCGAGTTGATCCTCTTCCTCGATCGCGTCGAGGTTCACGTTCCCCAGTTTCTGAATATCGCTCCTGAGCGACTCGATCTCCGCGACTGTCTCGGCCTGGTTCACCGCCGACACGCCCCCCTCGTCCAGCATCTCGCGGTAATGCGCGTACTCGCTCGCCAGGTGCAGGTCGATCTCTTCGATCGCGCGGTCCTCGAGATTGTCGCGCTTCACCTCGGCCTCGCGCCGCTCGACCTCAAGCCGGTGGCACTCGCGCTCGACGGCGCCCGCCTCCTGCCGAACCCGCGCCAGCAGTTCATTCAAGCGCGCGCACGTCTGGTCCGCCCCCGATAGCAGCCCGCCCAGTTCCGTCAGCCGCGCCGCCGCCCCCGCCGCGTCCGTCTCCGCCTGCGCGATCGCCTCGACGGCCTCGGCCATCACCCGCTCGTGCTGCGCGATCGATTCGCGCCGTCCCGCGAGTTGCTGCTCCAGGTGCCGCACGCGCCGCCGCGATTCGTCCGACATCGTCTCCGCCCGCGCCCGCTCCCGCCGCGCCACCGATATCTGCTCGCTGAGCCGACCCGCCTCCACCTTGGCGGCGGTCATCCGCTCGATCGCGTCCTCCGCCGCCCGCTGAGCCTCTTCGATCTGCGACTCAAGCTCGCTTGCCGCCGCGACCTGCTCTTCATGCAGCCGCGTCAACTTCGCCGCTCGCTCGCGCAGCGACTGCTGCTCCTTCGCCACCCCTTCACACCGCGCCGTCACCTGCTGGATCTCGTCGGCCAGCCCGGCGTGCTCGCGCATCAGCCGCGACAGGTCCGCGTTCATCCGGTCCACCTGCGCCTCGTCGGCGACCAGCCGCCGCTGCTCCGCCGCCACCGCCGTCCGCAGTTGCGACACCCGGGCGCTCAGCGACGCCGCCTCGGCGTCCACGCCCTTCAGGTCCGCGCGCGCCCCCTCCAGGTCCGTCCCCAGCCGGTTCGACTCCGCCGTCAACGTCGCCAGTTCGCTCCGCCGCTGGAGCACCCCGGCCCCCTCGTTCCCCGCCGACATCGGACCAACGTGCACCGTCCCGTCCGCCTCCATCACCCGGCCGTCGCGCGTCACAAACCGCGGCGTCCCCGCCTCCACCAGCACCCCGACCGTCCGGCTTGTCCCGCCTCTGGGACCCGACGGCGCTTCGCTCGCCTGCTCGTTCATCCCGGCCCCGCCGTCCCGCACGTCCACTCGCCCCTCCGCCCAGTCGATCACGCCCGTCGGCAGCGCCGACGTGAACGCCAGTTCCTTCGCCCCCATCGGCATCGACGCCCCGCGCAGGCTCACTCCCAGCATCATCGCCGAGTCCAGATCTCGAACCAGCAGCGTCGATCCCAGCAGCCGGTCCAGGATCGCCTCGATCCCGGCAATCGTCCCCGAGTTCCCCGCCGCGCCTGCTCCCGCCTCCCGCGTCTGCACCACGCTCCGCACGCTCACCACGTGACCCCCCAGCATCTTCACGAGTTCCGCGCCGGCGCCCCGGCTCGTCGTCTCGTCCCGGCCGACGTTCATCGGCGCCAGCGCCACTCTCCCCGGCAACCTCGCCGCCTCCTCTTCCGTCGGCAGCGACGCCAGCGACTCGACCACCAGCGCCTGCAGCGCGGGCCCCAGCGCCGCTTCCACGGCTCCCGCGTGCTCCGCATCCGTCTGAATGAAGTCCGACAGCACCCCCACCACCCCCGCGAACCCTTCTCCCCGGCCCTTGCGCTCCAGCACGTGCCGCACCGCCTCCCCAAGCCCCGCGTGCGTCTCCTCCATCTCCCGCAGCGCCGCCCGACGGCTATCCGTCCGCAGGTACTGCTGCTCTAGTTCGCTCACCCGCTGCGACAACCCCCGGCGATCAGTCGTCAGCCGCGCCGCAGAAGCCTCCGCCTCCGCCAACGCTCTCTCCAGCGCCGTCCCGCGCCCGCGCGTCTCGCTCAGCGCCCGCGCCGCCTCGTCCCGGCGATGTTCCAGTCCCGCCCGCTCCTGCTCGCTCGCTCCCGCCTTGGCCGTCAGCCGTCCCAGTTGCTCCCGCATCGACGCCGCCCGCCGCTCCTCCGCCTGGTCCGCCGCGTGCAGCGAGGCCCGTTCGCGATCGATGTTATTCGCCGTCGCGCGACGCTCCGCGTGCGCCGACCGCGCCTCGGCCACCTTCCCCTGCGCCGCCGAACGCTCCTGCGTCAGCCCCGCCAGCATCGCCTCGGCTTCGGCCAGTTTTTCGCCGATCGCCGCCACCTCGTCCGCGTGCCGCCGCGCCGCCCGGTCCAGTTCCTCGATCGCGTTCTGTGCCTCACGGAGCTGCGACTCCTCCGACTCGGCCTGCCGCCGCGCTTCCTCGATCGCGCGCCGCGTCATCTCCTGCCGCTGCGCCGCCGCTCGCTCCGCGTGCTGCGCCGCCTGGTGCGCCGATTCCACCCGCCGCTGCTCGCCCACGACGTCCGCCCGGTGCAGTTCCGCCTCCTGCTTGGCCTGTTCCGCCTCGGTCAGCGACCTGGACGCCTCGTCGCGCTTGGCTTCAAGCTCCGCCAGCCGGGTTCCCAGTTCGCCCAGACGCCGCCGGATCTCGTCGTACTGATCCAGCGCCAGCGTCATCCGCAGGGCCCGAAGTTCCGCGTCGAGTTTCTTGAACAACCGCGCCTTGGCCGCCTGCCCCTTCACGATCTTGAGCCGCCGCTCCGTCGTCGCGAGTTGTTCGCGCGACAGCGACAGGTTCGACTCCGCGCGCTCCAGTTTCCGCTCCGACTCGATCCGCCTCGCCTTGTACCGCGCCACCCCCGCCGCCTCCTCGAAGATCGTCCGTCGCTCCTGCGGCGACGCCATCAGCATCGCATCGACCTTCCCCTGCTCGATGATCGAATACGCGTCCGCTCCGATCCCCGTGTCCAGAAACAGATCGCGGATATCGCGCAGCCGAACCCGCCGGCCATTAATCAGGTACTGGCTCGTCCCGTCACGGTACAGCCGCCGCTCCACGTCCACCATGTCCGCGTCGATCGGCAGCCCCCGCCTCGGCGCGCCCGGCCGGTGCACGTACACCGCCTTGCCGTCCTCCGGAACGGCTTCGTGGCCCCAATCCGCCGACGGATCGTTCACACCGGCCGCGACCCCGATCCCTCCCTCGCTCGCGATCGCGACTTCAGCACCCCCATCCACGCCGGTACCCGCCATCTCTGGCCCGGTCTCGCCGCGACCGTCCCCGTGGTCGCTCTCCTCCACCTCGCCCCTTCGCGGATCCGCCCCGGCCGGGCTCTCCCCGATCACCGGATTCTCGAACGTCAGCGTGACGCTCGCCATCCCCATCGGCTTGCGCGCGGCCGAACCGGCGAAGATGACGTCGATCATCTCCTTCCCACGCAGACTCTTGCTCGATCGCTCCCCCAGCACCCACTTCACCGCGTCCACCACGTTCGACTTCCCGCACCCGTTCGGGCCCACCACGCCCGTGATCGGCGTGTCGAACGTGAACTCCGTCTTATCCGCAAACGACTTGAAGCCGCTGAGCGTCAGTTTCGCGAGGCGCATACCGCACTTTCCTCCGTGCGAGACGTGAGAACGACCATCCTTGGCGATCCTCACACAATAGCGTCCCCACGCGGAAAACGATAGTCGATATCACCCCCGCCGCCAGATTTTCTTCACGCTTCTTGCCCGCCGACACCGCCCCTCACTCCAGCCCCGCCCACTCCTCCAGCCCCAGCATCAGGTTCGCGTTCTGCACCGCCTGCCCCGACGCCCCCTTCACCAGGTTGTCCTCCGCCGACACCAGCACCACGTGGCCGCTCACCACCCGCCCGTTCACGTGCACCATGTTCGTCCGCTGCACATCCCGAAGCGCCGGCGTCTCCTCCCGCACCACCACGAACCGCTCTCCCCCGTACGCCGCCCTCAAGCAACCCATCACCCCCTCCGTCTCCAGCGACCCCGTCCTCGGCGTCGCATAGATCGTCTCCAGTATCCCCCGCTCCACCGGCAGAAGATGCGGCACAAACAACACCCCGCCCCCCCCAACCCCCCCGCCACCCCCGCCGCCAAACTGCCCCAGCGATTGCCCGATCTCCGGCTGGTGCCGGTGCACGCCCACGTTGTACGCCGAAAAGTTCTCGTTCGCCTCCGGGAAATGCAGGTGCGACTTCGCCGCTCGCCCCGCGCCGCTCACACCGCTCGCCGCGTTCACGATGATCGAACCCGGCTCGATCATGCCCGCGCGCAGCAGCGGCACCAGCGCCATCGCCGCCGCCGTCGGGTAACACCCCGGATTCGCCACCAGGTCCGCGGTCCGCACCGCTTCCCGGTTCCATTCCGTGAGCCCGTACACCGCGCGCTCCAGCCCCGCCGCGTCCGTATGCGCGTGTCCGTAGTACTTCTCGTACACCCCGCGGTCCTTGATCCGGTACGCCGCCGACAGGTCCACGACCTTCACGCCGCGCTTCAGTAGCGCGGGAGTGTGCTCCATCGCCGCCTCGTGCGGCAAGCACAAGAACGCCAGCCGGCACCGCTCCGCGATCACGTCATGATCAATCGCCCCGCACTCCGCCGACGCCGCGACCATCCGCCCCCGAAGCCGCGGAAACTCAACATCAATCCGCGGCGCGGGGGTCCGCGCCGACGCTAGGTACTCCAGCCGCATCCTCGGATGCCGCAGCAGGATCTCAATCAGTTCCAGGCCCGTGTACCCCGTCGGCCCCACGATCGCCACCGGTATCGAATCGCTCATGCCCCAACCGTACGGCGACTCCGCCCGCCCCGCTTTTCATTCGACCACGCACACGCCCCGTCACATCGTCAGCCCGTCGTCATTCTCCTCCCGCGGCGGGTCCCCCAGCGCGCCCCACTTCTCCTTCGGCAAGTGCCGATGATGGATCCGAACCACCCGCGCCAGTTGCGCGCCGAACAGGTCCTTCATCACCCGCAGTTGTTCCACGAACCCGTCCGAATACGGCGACCTCGCATCCCGGAAAAACAGGAAGATCGCCAGGCACTCCCCCTCGTGTCGGCACGCGAACGCCACGATGTGCGAGTCCCCGATCCACATCGCGTCTCCCGTCACCTTCTCCTCGATCTCCGTCGGGTCCGTCAGGTGCGCGACGTCGCGCACATCCTCGAACCGCGGCGCCACCACGTTGGCCATGTGGTCCAGCAGCACGTCCACGGTCTCTTTCGGGCAGTCGTAGTTCACATACGCCCCGAGCGTGAAATCGCCCGTCGTTGCCGGCAGGAACACCGCCGCGTTCGTCGGCCCGCTCTTGCTCAGTATGTACTCCAGCGTCGTCCGCAGGAGCACCTCCAGATCAAGCTCCTGCCGGATCAGCCCGCCAAACTCGCTGGATATCGCTACCTGGTTCATGTTGTTCCCTGTCTCCCGGTGCGTGCTCAACAATTCGGTCCAAAGCGAGTCAATCTGTCGTGCAACTTGCCGCGGCGCGTCGCACAACCGTCGGCAGAGTCGTTTCAATCGGGTGTTCCGCCGGTTCTGGCGGGCTCTCTCCCGCGCCCCCCCCCCCCCCGCGCCCACCCGCCGCGCAAGTTCCACCTCCCCCGCCGCGCTCCCCAGCACGTCCAGCGACCCGCACCGCTCGCCGAGTCCCCTGGCTTCCGCCCCCGACCGCTCGCACAGCAGCACCACGTCGATCCCGTACCGCCCCGCGGCTGATAACGCCTCGTTCACCGCCCCCTCCCCCAGCCCGATGTCCAGCGCGATCACCGGCACCGACTCGTCCCCCGTCCGATCCCGCTCCGCCAGGCGCGATACCAGCCGCGACACCCCGGCGCACGCCATCGGCTGGATCTGCAGCAGCAGGCACGCCGCGCGCAGCCGCGCCTGCCACGTCGCGCTCGCCGACACGATCAGCAGCGTCACCGGTTCCTCGACGTTCAGGTACGCCGTTCCCGCGCGCGCTGCGTTCACGCGCCCGACCCGCCGCCCCTCCCCGCGCGCGGACGCCGCCCGCTCCACCGCCGCCCCCTCACGCCCCGCGGGCCGCGCCGGCGTCTTGCCCGGTCCCGAACCCGGACCCGGCCGGTCGCCGCTGCCGGCGCCGTCGCAGTGTGCTTCAATGAATGACATGCAGATCCTTCTGCGCCGCCTCGGCCGCTCCCGCGTCCCAGGCGTTCCACACTCCGTTGTTCCTCAGCCGCGCGTCCCCGCGGCCGGCTCCCAGCGCCATTCCTTCAGCGCGATGCTCACGATCGTCCCGTCTCCCGGCGCGCTCTCGATCCTCACCGTCCCCCCGTGCACCCCAAGCAGCCGGTGCGCCAACGCCAGCCCCAGCCCCGTCTGTCGCCCCGCCGACTTCTCGCTGAAGAACGGGTCCAGCGCATGCTTCACCGCGAACGGCGACATGCCCCGGCCCGTGTCCGTCACGACCACTAGAAGTCGGTCATCCACCCCGTCGATCTGAACGCGAACATCCACAAAGTCGCGCGGTTCCGCCTCCAGCGCGTTCACCAGCACCTCCGTCAGCGCCTGCGCCATCAGTTCTCGGTCGAATCGCGCCGCCGGCAGATCCGCCGGCGTGTTGATCCGGATCTCCACCGGCGCCCCTTGCGCGTCCTTCCTCGGCGACCGCGCCAGCGCCCGCCCCCGCGCCTCCTCGATCACCCCCTTCACGTCCGTCGCCTTGAACACCGGCGCCGGCGGCCTCGCCACCGCGTGCAGCCGCTGCACCAGGCTCGACAACTGGTTCGATGCCTGCACGATCGACGCCACCGCGCTCTTGTGCTTCGGGTCCACCACCGTCATCGACAGCAGTTGCGCTCGCCCCGCGATCACCGCCAGCGGGTTGTTGAACTCGTGCGCCGCCCCGGCCGTCAACTCCGCCAATCGCGCCATCGATTGCGACTCGGCCAGTTCGCGCTGCGCGTCCCCCAGCCGCCGGTTGGCCTCCGCAAGTTGCTCCCCCATCCGCGCCCCCGCCTCCTCCCGCGCCGCCGACCCCAGCGCCCCCTTCCACGCCGACTGCAGCAGCGTTACCTGGCTCTCGCCCAGCGCTCTCACCGCCGAGTCTCGGTCATGCACCAGCGCGGCGATCCCGCACTCCCGCGCCGATTCCCCCGGATCCAGTTCCAGCAGGCCCCCGCCCGGCCCGTCAAGGATCGCCCCCGCCCCCGGCGCACGCCGCGCCTGGCGCTCCAGCGCCCCTCCCGACCCTCGCCCGCTCCCCCCGTGGTCCGCCCCTTCCACCGCGTCGCTGCTGATCCGTTTTCCGTCACGGTCAAACCCCAGCCAGACCCACACCGACCGGTCCCCGCCCCCGCCGTCCGCTCCTTCGCTCGCCTTGCCGGCGCGGTACACGACCGCGAACCGTCCCGGCCCCAGCACCCGCGCCGCGGATCGCACGATCTCCGTCAGCGTCTCGATCGTCCCCCGATCGGGCCGCACACGCCCCAGAAACTCCCGCACTTCCTCCACGACCCGGACCCGGCGGTCGCTCTCCCGGGCCCGACGCTCGATCGTCGTGTTCAGACGCGCCAGCCGCCGATTCGCGGATGCCAGCGCCTCCACCACCATCTGCTCGCTGGGCTTGTCCTCCAGCCCCAGTTCGCCGCACCGCGCGCTCGTCGATTCCAGCACCTTCGGCAGCACCGCCTCCACACGCTCCGCGTGCAGCCCCGCCGATTCACACACCTCCCCCGTATTCGCTCCGAGCGAGTGATTCCCCGACCACCCAAGATGCAGCGATCGACACGCCGCGTCCGCCGCTCGCACCACGCCGATGAGGTTCCGATTCGAGCCCGCCGGCAGCGCCTCCGGACGCTGGCCATGCAGCCAGATCGTCTCGGTGAAGATCCGGGGCAGTTCCCACCGCTCCGCCAGCCGCTTCCCCGCCGTGTGGTGATCCAGCCCGATAATGCTCGCCTCGACCTCCGCGATGTTGGCCTGGCGCACCTCCGCCGTTTCGATCACCTGGGCGTACGTCCGGGGCAACACCATCTGCAGCGCGATCTTCCCGAGGTCGTGCAGCAGCCCGGCCACGAACGCCTCACCGGGGTTCACGCCCAGTTCACGGTGCTTCCCCGCGATGAGTTCCGCGCAGCACGCCACCCCGATGCAGTGCCGCCAGAACGCCGCTCGGTCGAACCTCGCCTCTCCCCCCGCCCCGGCTCCGTTTGAGTCCGCTCGCCCCGTCCACTCCACCGCCTGCACGCCCAGCACGATCGACTTCAGCGCGTCAAGCCCCAGCAGCAGCACCGCCCGCTCCACCGTCGTCACCCGCGAGCCAAGCCCCAGTTCCGCTCGCCGGCACATCGACAGCACCTTCGCCGTCAGCGACGGGTCCGACTCGATCAGCCGGATGATCTCCTTCAGGTCCGCGTCATCCGTGCTGGTGATCCTCATCAGCCGCGTCGCCACCGACGACAGCGTCGGGAGCGCGTCCACCTCATGCAGGATGAGTTCCGTCCGCTTCGTCCCTGATATCGTCGCGGCTGGCATCTCGTCTCGCTCCGATCGCGCGGTCTACCGCCGGCGACGGCGCAGTTTCCGCGCTCGACGCTCGCCGGCTCGCACCGCGCCTCTATCAGACTTCGAGCAGTTCGCCGACCTTCTTGAGCAGTTCGTTCACATCGAACGGCTTGCGCAGGAATCCCGCCGCCCCCGCATCCAGCAGTTGCTGGATCTCCGCCTGATTCACCACCCCGCTGATGATCAGCACCCGCGTCTCCGCCAACTCATCCCGCTCACGCAGACGCCGAAGCACCAGGTCTCCGTTCACGTCCGGCAGCAGATAGTCCAGGATCATCACGTGCGGCCGAAACGCCTCCGTCAGCATCCCCGCGTCATACCCCGTGCTCGCCGAGCGAACATCCAGTTGACCATCCCTCCCCAGGATCTCGCTGATCATCTCCACGATCGCCGGATCGTCGTCCACCACCAGCACCCGCTTGCGGCCCAGGTCCAGCGTGCCGATCGGGATGTCGTTGGCCTTCATGAACTTGATCAACTCAATCCGCGGAATCCGCCGGAACTTCGAGCCCGGCACCCGGAACCCTCCCAGCCGTCCGTTGTCGAAACAACGAATGATCGTCTGCTGGCTTACTTTGCAGATCTCCGCCGCCTCGCCGGTGGTGAATATCTTCTTGTTCACCCATTTCGTTTTCGCTTCCGAGTCGTTTGTCATACATACCTCGCCTGCGCCGGATCGGTCGGTCCTGAGCGTGAGAGTCTTCCCAAAGTACCTTCATCCCCCATTTTCAAACGACTCAGATATCGACGCACCCTCTTGCTCGCTTCAACTTGAGTGAAGCGGAGTGTCCACTTCCACTCAATGAACGTCCCAATACCCAAGCGAATCTCACACTTCGCGACAACAAACCACACAGACTCAATCTCAGTCTCTTGCCCCGGAGTTCGCGGCAGCGCGCCACGATCGTGCCGCCTGCCCTCGATACGTGCGATTGCACTATCTTCACATTCGACTCTTCAATCTGCGAAGATCCGTACAATTTGGGTAGACTACCCGAATTCGGGCCCCATTGCGCCCAATAACTCGCAGATTTTTACGTTTTCCGAACAGATCACGATCGAATCGGCGCCCCGGTGGAGCGATTCCGTCCGAATTTCTCGCCTGTTCTGGAGTGGGTACTCACGCCGCCGGCTGGATGATGACGGTCGCTGGCGTTCGCTTCGTTGACTTGATGCCGCGCCACTGCAGCAGCGCGCCGACGAGCGATGCCACGCCCCAGACCACCACCCACTGCACCGCTCCGATGGAGAATCGTTCGGTGAGGGGGACGCCCGCCGCGGCGATCAGCCATGTCGCAGCGGGCAGCCAGATCGCCGCTCCGAGCATCGCGGTCACGCCGCCGCTCGTCCACTTGGGCATCAGCAGTCCGAGAAAGATCCCCAGGCCAAGCCCCAGCGACGCCGATCCCATGAGCATCACCCGCACGCGCGCCGGCAGTTCGTGCCACTGCGCCCGAATCTCATCGGCCAGCGCGAGGGCAAACGCCTTGGCGCGCTGCGTCGCTGACGGTGCCTCGGCAGGCGCTGAGTGATCGACGTCCGGCGCGGCGGCCGATTTCACGAGCGCATCCTGCATCGAGTTTCGCAGTTGCTCGCCGCGCATCATCAGTTCGCCAGTAACGGACCTCGGCTCGGCGGGACCCTCCGGCACGCCGCGCAGTCGAAGTTCGTCGCGCGACAGCACCCCGGTCGATCGCTCGTGCCGCTCCGGCGCATCCACGATTGCGACGCACAGCACCGGTGCCAGGACCGCGAGGATGAGCCCGACCGACACCGCCATCGCGAAGCGATAGAGCACCACGCCCGCCGCCGCGCCCAGCACGCCGCCGACGATCATCCCGATGGGCGACGACATCACTCCCCAGAGCGGCGCGAGCACGAACCCCGAGCCCGCGCCGGTGAGGGCAAAGACGATGACGATCATGGGCCGAAGCAGCCTGCGGCCATAGAGCCAGAGCATCAGCCCGCTGACCAAAGCGGCGACCGCGATGAGATGCGCGGCCCACGGAAGGGATCGGAGCGATTCGAGCAGGCTCTGGGCTGGCTGGAGAGTCTCAGGGGACATTGACGGTGTATTCTTCGGCAAACGCAGCGAGAGTTGCGGAAATCACCCAGAAGTTCGGTCATTTTTTGGTCGATAAGACGACGCGAATCGATTCAAGATGGGAAAGAAGCCGGGCCAGCATGGTGGTCGTTCGAAGCGGTCGGCGCGCGCGGGTCGCGTCGGTGGCGTCTCCACGGACAAAAGCCCCCGGAATACGGGGTCCACATCGCGCTCAAAGAACCCCGAAAGAGCCGAGAAAACGAACGATTCGGACCCACTGGCGGGACTTCGGACGCGAATTTCGCGGATTGACCGCGAACTGGTGGAGTTGCTCAATCGGCGCGCGCAACTCGTGGTCGAAGTGGGGAACGTGAAGCGCCAGCATCACCTGCCAATTTACACGCCGCATCGAGAAGCGGAAGTGCTGGCGCGCGCGATCTCGAACAACAAGGGCCCCCTGAGCGACCGCACGATCGAGGGGGTGTTCCGCGAGGTGATGAGCGGGAGTTTCCGATTGGAACAGCCGCTGCGAATTGGGTATCTAGGGCCGGTCGGGTCGTACTCGCACGTGGCGGCGGTGAAGCACTTTGGGACATCGGTGGACTTCGAGGACCTGCACGCGATCAGCGGGGTGTTCAACGAGGTATCGCGCGGGCACGTGGACTATGGGCTGGTGCCGATCGAGAACTCGATCGGGGGCGGGATCGTGGAGACGCTCGAGGCATTCCAGGAGTTCCAGGAGAAGTTGAGCGTGTACGCGGAGGTGCAATTAGAGGTGCACCACGCGCTGGTGGCGAACTGCGCACCGGGGGACGTGCGGGTGATTTACTCCAAGCCGGAGGTGTTCCAGCAGTGCCGGGAGTGGTTGGCGACGCAGTATCCGGAGGCGGAACTGGCGCCGGAGACGAGTTCGTCGGCGGCGGTTCGGCGGGTCGCGGAAGAGAGCGAGGCGAGGAAGCGGGACGGGGCGTCGGCGACGTCGGGCGCCGGGGTCGCGGCGATCGGGAGCGTGCTGGCGGCGGCGCACTTCGGGGTGAGTGTGCTGTTTGAGAACATCGAGGATCGATCGACAAACATCACGCGGTTCTTCGTGCTGTCACGGCAGAAGGCCAAGCCGACGGGGAAGGACGCGGACGGGAAGCCCGGGGATAAGACATCGATCATGTTTACCACGGCGGATGAGCCGGGGGCGCTGGTGAGCGTGCTGTCGGTGTTTCATCGGGCGGGGATCAATCTGACGCACATCGACAAGCGACCGAGCGGTCGGAGCAACTGGACGTACACGTTCTTCATTGACGCCGAGGGGCACGTGGACGACCAATGGATCATGGCGGCGATCGCGCAGGCGCGGGGGCATTGCCGGGAGCTACATGTGCTTGGGAGTTATCCGCGGTCGCGTCGGATCTTGTGAGACGGGTACCGGAGCAACTGGTATCGAGACTCGGACGTTCGGCGAGCGGTGGAAGCGGTCGCGGGTACTTTGAAACGTCAGATCGCCAAAGAGGGCCTGAAGAAGCGGGAGGGACGCCCGATCCACTAGGGTAGGAGCGGGGTCGCCGGATGGGTTAGTTGGCGGTGAGGCCGAGGACGCGGCGGCGGAGTTCGCTGGAGGAGTGGACGCCGGTGGAGACGTCGCGGATCTGGCCGGAGGGATCGACGAAGACGAGCGTGGGGATGGCGGTGACGCCGCCGAAGGCGCGGAGGGTGTCGGACGTGGCCATGAGGTCGGTGATATTGGAGGGGTGCTTGGCGAGGAAGGCGGCGACGTCGGCGGGAGAGCGGTCGGTGGAGAGGGAAACGATGTTGACGGAGGAGAGGAAGTCGGGGTCGAGGTTGTGGATGACGTCGCGCTGCTGCCGGCAGGGTGGGCACCAGGTGGCCCAGACGTCGATGATGGTGGGTTTGCCGAGGTACTGAGCGAGGGAGACGGGCTGGCCGTCGAAGTCGAGCGCGGCGAGGGTGGTGATGGAGCCGCGGGGGGAGCCGGGAGTGATGGGGGTGTGAGAGCGGCCCAGGACGGAGTCCATGAAGTTGGCGCAGTTTGGGCAGAAGCCGGTAAGTCCGGCGACGGCGATGTAGGCGGCGACGGCGACCGGGATGATCGCGGCGCGGCGGCCCCACTTGACGAGCGTACTTGACATGGATGTTCCTTGCGCTGAAGGACGGGCCTCTATGGCGTGAGCCGAACGCAACGGGTGAGCGAACTCCGCTAGAGACAATATTATTCCGCTGGGATTCGGGTAAGCGGGGGGGGGCAGGCCGGGGGGGGCGAGGGGGCGGCTGTCCGAACCGGGCGGGGTGTGAGTATCTGTTTCTCTGAGCCGGACCGCGCCAGCGGTCGGAGGAGCGCTCGGTGGCCCGGCGCGATCGAATGATGGTGTCGCCATGAGACGGCGCCCGCTCTCCGCGCCGGCTCGCGCCGGGCGGCTCAGATGAAAAGAGCATGGTCACACAAACCGGGCGGGAATGGCGGGGCGGCGGATTCGGTGGCAATACGATTGGGAGATGCGGGGAGGAGAGACAAGGACACAGCCGATGGATGCACGAAACCGAGCGGTTGACGTCGTCGGGAGGTGGACGGGGACGGGTGGAAGGAGCGGGTGTCGCCGGAACGAGTCGCGGGTGTCGGCGATGGAGGCGCTGGAGGGCCGATGTTTGCTGAGCGCGGCGTTTGACGTGGTGGGCTTGACCGCGCTGCGTGCAGATCCGGTGTACGCGGGGGTTGACGGATCGAACATCGGGGTGGCGGTGATCGACACGGGGGTGTTTTCGGCGCA
This sequence comes from Phycisphaerales bacterium, assembly GCA_050246015.1. GTDB lineage: Bacteria > Planctomycetota > Phycisphaerae > Phycisphaerales > UBA1924 > JTS-AC122. Next base: position 7,976 of record JBFWWU010000026.1, on the reverse strand, counting down.
CCCGGATCTGGCGCCGAACTTCGCGGCGTGGTACGACGCGGTGCGGCGGATATCGTCGAACACGCCGTTTGATCCGAACGGTCACGGGTCGCACGTGGCGGGGACGGCGGCGGGCCGGAACCCGGAGATCGGGGTGGCGACGCAGGCGAGGCTGGTGGGGATCCGGGGTTTGCCGGACGACAACGAGCCGCAGCCGGGCTTTGATCCGGTGCTTGAATCGCTGCGGTGGGTGATCAACAACTACCAGACATATAACATTCGAGTGGTTAATATGTCGCTGGGGAGCCCGAGCAACCTGAACGGGAACCTGCCGTCGTCGCAGTACCAGCCGTTCTTTGCGGAACTCGAGCGGCTCGGGGTGACGATCGTGGCGGCGTCTGGGAACAGTTACGCGAACTACGCGGCGCCGGGGTCGGCGACGCCGGGGGCGTATTCGACGCTGACGGTGGCCAATACGTGGGAGGATGACGGTCGCGGGGACCGGTTCGGGGGGCTGTCCGGGGGGTATGGGGATCGGTATTTCGCGTTTGAGCAAGAGGCGGCGGCGGACCGGTTCGCGGCGACGAGCCAGCGCTCGACGCTGGGGAACCAGGTGGCGGCGCCGGGATCGACGATTTATTCATCGTGGAACGGGGATCAGGGGAAGTATTACAACACGATCTCGGGGACGAGCATGGCGTCGCCGCTGGTGGCGGGGATGGTGGCGTTGATGCAGGACGCGGCGTTCACGTACGGGGGGATCTATCTGTCGCCGGCGCAGGTGAGGCAGATCATCCGGGAGACGGCGGACGACGTAGTGGACTATGACGTGTCGACGAACGGGCGCGCGGAGGTGACGTTTGATTCGCAGGGGCGAGCGATGGTGGGGCCGGCGCTGAACCTGCCGGAGACGGGGCTGACGTACAAGCGAGTGAACGTGTACCGGGCGATCCAGGCGGTGAGGGCGACGGTGACGGGGCAGCCGGCGCCGATGCCGCAGCCGGGGACGACGGATATTAATAATACGATTGCGACGGGGATCGAGTTGCCGAGCCTGGACGGAACGAGGACGTATGATTTCACTGGGAACATCGGGGCGGACGGGACGGTGGCGCCCGGGGCGAACGACGTGGACATCTTCAAGATCGTGCTGGAGTCGCCGGGGATCGTGACGTTCCAGACGTCGGCGGTGATGGGGGGCACGAGTTTTGATGCGTACCTGCGGCTGTTCAACTCGGGTGGGGCGCCGCTCGCGTTTTCCGACGACGCGGGGGGGACGCTGTATCCGACGCTCTCGTCGGTGCGGCTGCAGCCGGGGACGTATTATTTCGGGATCAGCAGTTATAACAACTCGAACTACAACGCGGTGACCGGGACGGGAGCGGCGAGCGGGCAGTCACAGGGCGATTACAACCTGGTCGTGAGCCTGACGAACCCGGATCCCAACGGGGTGTTCCAAGGGGCGGTGGCGGTGGACTCGCTGAGCGCGTTTTTCAACGGGCTCATCGGGGCGGACATGGGGCTGACGGTGGGGTCGCAGGACGTGGACTTCTTCGACGTGGTGGCGCCGGACTCCGGCACGCTGATCATCGATATCGACACGACGGCGTACCGGATGAACGGGACGGCGGTGGATAGTTATGTACGGGTGTTCAATGCATCGGGTGTGGAGATCGCCGCGAACGATGATGAGATGTTCCCGGACAACCTGGACAGTTACCTGGAACTGCAGGTGACTCGCGGGCAGCGGCTGTACATCGCGGTGGCGGATTACAGCAACCGGGACTTCAACCCTGCGAACCCGTTTGATCGCAGCGCGGCGGGTCCGGGCGGGTTGTATGATATTACAATCGCGTTTGGCAATGGTGATAGTGACGGCGTGCTGACGCAGGCGACGACGCGGGCCGTCGGGGTCCCGGTGGCGGGCGTGATCGGGAGCGACGGCGGGGCGACGATCGGCCTGGACGGCTCAAAGGACGTGGATTTCTACCGGTTCACGGTGGGCGGGAACGGGCTGCTGGATGTGTCGGTGACGAGCGGCAACGGGTCGCTGGCCGGGGTGGTGAGCCTGTGGACGTACAACGCGGGCACGGGGCAGGCGACGCGGGTGGCGGATGGAGCGGGGTCGGCGTCGCGGCATATATTCCGAGTGACGGCTGGGCAGACATATTACATTGCGGTGACGGGGATGGGGAACAACGATTTCAACTGGTTTGCGCCGTGGGACGGGTCCGGCGGGGATACGGGGTCGTATACGCTGAGCACGACGCTGCGGCCGATGTCGGACCTGGTGGCGCTGGCGGATAACTCGGTGAATGGCGCGACGCCGACGACGCTGGCGCTGGGGCAGGCGGTGGAGGCGGCGATCGGGCGGGATGGTTCGCTGATCCAGGACGCGGCGGACGTGGATTTGTACCGGTTTGTGCCGGGGGCGACGGGGAGGTATCAGTTCCGGACAGACGCGGCGGCGGCGGCGGACGCGGGGACGCAGATGGCGGACACGTTCCTGAGGATCTTTGATGCGGCGGGGAATGAGATCGCGTACAACGATGATGCGTATATCGGGACGACGGGGAGTTTCGTGCGCGTGATGCTGACGGCGGGGCAGACGTATTACATTGGCGTGAGCGGCGCGAGCGGGACGCCACGGGGGTATAGCGCGCTGAACGGGAGCGGGGCGACGGCGGGCTCGACGGGGCTGTATGTGCTCTCGGGGGCGGTGGCGACGGAACTGCGGGCGCAGGGCGGGACGCCGATCGCGGGGGCGGTGGCTGGGAGCGCCAGGGATCAGTTCACGCACACGGTGGCAGGGGTGAACCGGGACGGGGACCCGGTGCTGTTCCAGCAGTTGCCGGGGCTGTCGTGGCGGGCGGTGGATCTGCGCGAGGCGACGGATGCGCCGCCGATCATCAGCAACGTCGTGACGTGGGTGGACCGGAAGGACGGGTTGACGTACGCGGCGGCGAACACGGGGAGCGGGGTGGTGCTCTTCACGAACCGCGCGGGGCAGTGGACGCTGCGGAACCTGTCTGGCGAGGTGAGCGGGGCGCAAGGGGTGACGTCGGAGTTGTCGGTGTTCGTGGAGACGACGGGGATCGTGAACATCGCCGGGCTGAATGGGCAGGGGCAACTGGTGCTGTTTACGCAGACGGGGGGCGGTAGCGCGGGGGCGTATGAGTGGACGTTTACGAATATCGTGACGAGGGACTTGCAGCCGCAGGGGCAGACGATGCCGGCGTTCGTGGATGGCCGGATCATCTCGTATGTAACGTCGTGGAATGGGCTGAATGTGGCGGGGTTGACGGCGGGGGGGGAGATACACACGGTGTGGTGGGCGCCGGGGCTGATGAGGTGGCAGACGACAAACCTGTCGGCGGTGACGGGGGCGGGGGCGCTGTCGGGCGGGCTGACGGTGTACCTGACGCCGTGGGGAGGGATTAATCTTGCGGGCATTAATACTCAGAGCAAGGTATCGGTGACGTGGTGGGTGCCGGGGTTCGGGGGTGAGTGGCGGAGCAACAACCTGACGGACGAGACGGGTGGGCCTGCGCTGGAGGCGGAGTCGATCACGAGTTATGTGACGGCGTGGGGGGCGCTGAACATCGCGGGGCTGAATAGTGAGGGGAAGGTGGTGATCTACTGGTGGGTGCCGGGGTTTGCGTTGTGGGCGGTGAGCCCGATCAGTGATGAGGTGGTGGGGTCGGTGTTGCCGGTGGGGCGGCTGACGGGCGTGACGGGGGAGGGGTACGAGGGGACGCTGAACGTGCTTGGGGCATCGGGGGAAGGAGACGTGGTGAGGTATTGGTGGAGGCCGGGCGGGGCGTGGCAACAGGAGAACCTGAGCGAGATCGCGGTGCCGAGTTGAACGTCGATGTTTCCCCAGTCCGCGCAGGTGTACTTCACCTTGTCGGTGGCGCTCCCCGAGCCGGCGTTCGCGTGGTCGTGCTGCGTGACGGTGGCACCTCCAGCCAACGGCCGTCATCGCCCCCCGCTCCGGCAGGTAGCACGATCTTAGTGTCGCGACCTTGCGGAGTCTTGGGAGTGAAGGTCGTGACGGGTGAGACGTTCGCCAGCGAAGACACGATCGTTGTTCCGCCCCCCCAGACTCCACAAAGGTCGTGGCACATCAGGGTCGGGCCACCTGGCAGTGCCGGGGAGGTGGTCACGAGTGAGGATCACGGCTGTATTTTACCTGGGCGTCGTCCTCCGTCGCCGCCGGAAGACACGCTTGTCGAGGACGCCAAGCGGTGGCACGTCGCCGCCGACCGATGGTGAATCGGTCGGCGGGTGTGTTGTTGTTGATTCGATCGGATAGAAGGAAGGGACCGTTGATTACTTGTCCCAGCCGATGGCGTCGAAGGCGGTGAGGTCGCTGGCGCGGAGGAAGGTGGGGTAGAAGGTCTCGGCGTAGTTGAAGGCGGGGTCCATGATGCCGATGGCGGGGACCTGCTCGCGCCAGTGGCTGGCTTGCCAGGGGGAGCCGTCGCTGAGGCGGTATTCGACGCCGCTGATGGTGTCGAACTGCACGTCGTCGTTGGGGTTGTTTCGGACGGCCCAGCGTGGTCGGACGGTGAACTCGGCGGCGGAGTCGGGGTTGAAGTCGGCGTTGCCGTCGGTGACGCGGAAGCGGAAGATGTCGTGGGTTTCGATGTCGCGGTTACGGAAGTCGACGCCGGAGCCGAAGCCCATGGAATGACCGGTTTCGTGGATGATGACATCGACGAGGGAGATGGTGTTGGCGGAGACGCCGTTGGAGGGGTCGAAGTCGAAGGGGAAGGCGGTGGAGTAGGTCATGGAGGCGTCGTTTCCGGCGACGGAGCCGCCGGAGGCTTTGAAGTTTGCGAAGGTCCAGAAGATGCGGGTCTCGTTGGTGGTGGAAGAGGTGGAGTAACGGACGGGGATGGTGGAACCGGCGGGGAGGGAGGACTGGATGGAGTCGCTGGCGTCCATGCCGGCGACGAGGGTGGAGCGGGAGGCGGACCAACTGAGTGAGCCGTAGGAACTGCTGGTGCCGCCGATGACACCGGGCTGGAGCGCGGCGAAGGAGACGGTGACGGTGAGGGTCATGGAATCGGCGGGGAACTGGGATTCGAGGTAGGCCTCGGCGGTGGCGAAGGCGGCGGCGGCGCCGGCGGGGACGGACCCACCCAGGACGTAGACGACGTTGAGGCCGGCGCGGGGAGCGGGGGCGTGGTCGATGATCTGTGCGCCGGTGGGGTCGGCGAAGTCGGCGGCGTGGCTGGCGGCCATGGCCATGAGGTCGAGTTTGGAGACGGAGGCCTTGTTGGAACAGACGGGCTTCCAGACCTGCTCGGTCTGCATGACCTGCTGCGTGCCGCCGGGAAGGGTGACGATCTGGGATCCGGTGGGGATGACCAGACGGGGGACGGGGTCGGGCTGGGTCTGGACGATGAGGTTGGCGATGGGGTTGAGTTGCGCGACGGCGGACGAGCCGAGGGCGAGGGAAGACGCAACCACCAAGGGGGTGACGGGAAGACGAGACGGCATGATTGAACCTCCACGTACGCCGGGCGCGGGTAAGAAAGGGCCGGGCGGAGCCGCCGAGCCTGACGAAGAGGCGACACCGCGGTCGCCTTGGCTCGGCTCATGGGAGCCAAACTACCACGACATGGAGGAGGCGTCAATAGAGAATGTCGAAATATTGAGTACCGGGTCGGGGGCCGAGGGTCGGATGGTTGGTTTCGGCCGCGGGGGGGCGAGTTAGCGACCGGGGAGGCCGCCGTGCTGGCGCGAGGCGAAGCGAAAGGCGGTGAGGACGCCGAAGATAGCCCAGGGGAGGGTGGAGCCGGAACGGAGTTCTTTCTGGGTGGCGTCCCACATTTCCCAGAGGGTGGGAGCGAGGTTGGTGCGGTAGTAGATGAAGCGAGTGGCGGCGAAGGCGACGACGAGCCAGACGAGGACAGTCCAGAGGGCGGCCCAGAGACCCAGACGAGGGGAGCCGACCTTGGCGGTGCGCATGGCGGCGTAGCCGGTGGCGGCGCCGACGAGCCAGACGACCCAGTCGCTGCGGTTATTGATGGCCACGGCGAGTGCGAGCCAGACGGCGGCGACGAGGATGGCGACGAGGGGGGTGAGGATGTACGCGGTTCGTCGTCGGCGGAGTTTTTCGTTGTCGCTGAGGCTGGTGACGAGGACGGGGAGGGTGGCCCGAGGGCGCGGGGGGCGATCATGGCCGAAGGCTTCGTGCATCCAGCGGAGTTCGCCGGGGAGGGGATCGAGCGGCGGTGCGGCGGCGGGAGAGATCGCGGCGGCGGACTTCTGCTTGTCGCCGGCGGTGCGGTATTCGCGGACGGTGTCGAGGTATTCAAGGAGTTTGCGTTCGTAGGACTGGGTCCACTCGAGGCCCAAGGCGGCGTAGGCGCGTTTCATTTCGCTAAGCGGATCGGCGATGAGGTCCTCGTAGCGCATCATGACGAGGTCGCCGGGCGGGATCTGGTCGCGCTGGGCGAGGAAGGCGTGCTCGGTGCGGTCGTACTCGCCAGAGATTCGGCGGCGGAACTCGGCGGCGCCGCCTTGGGGAGCGTCCTGGAGGTGATAGATGGACATGCGGTCCATCATGGCGACGTTGGACTTGAGGACGGGAGCGGCGTCGCGCGAGAGGTGGATGAACTTGACGCGACCGGAAGTGGGCTGAGATTGGTGTTTGGAGTTGAACAGGCGCAGCAACTCGGCGACGCGGGCGGTGTGGGAAGGGGTCTTGAGCAGGAGTCGCCGGGTGCCGGCGAAGACGGTGAGTTTGTAGAGGAAGGCCCACTGGTAGCGTCGCCAGCGGGAGAGTTCGCGATCGGAGAGAGCGTCGAGGGAGTGGAACCTGCGGTAGTGCTGGTGCAGTTGGGGGACGATGACGCGGCCGGGGAGGCTGGAGGTGAGCGCCCAGTTGGAGAGGGCGAAGTCGTCCTCGGCGGGCCATTCGGGGCCGAAGGCCATGTCGTCCTGCGGGCGTTTGGTGGAGAGGAAGGCGACGAGGAAGACGCGGAGGAAGTTCCAGGAGAGGACGAAGCCCTGAGGGACGAGGGCTTCGTACCAGCGCGGGGTGACGAAGCGATTGTCGCAGGTGAGGAGGTAGTGGAGGTGGGTGGTGCCGGAGCGGAAGTAGCCCAGGACGACGATGGCACCCGGGGGATGAAGGATGGCGCCGGCCGAGGCGCGAGCGCGGAGCGCCAGCCAGGGCCAGAGGAGGAGACGCTCGGGGAGGGTCATGAGGGTGCCGATGGCGGAGAAGGCGAGGTTGAGGAGGAGGCGAGGCCAGTAGCGGAGGGGGATGCGGGCGCGCGGGGCCAAGAGGAGGCGGGCCCAGGCATCGAGGGGCGCGAGGGCCATGAAGTGAGGCTGGAGCGAGGCGAAGGGAAATCGACGAGGCGGTCTGGGCATTCGGGTCGAGTGTAGGGGAGAGGGGTGTGGGGGCGATGTGATTGGGTTCGGCGTGGTACAGTGGAGCCGAATGTTACTGAACATCCAACGCGGGGCGGGAGACGTGCACGATCCGGGGCATCCGCTGGCGCACGCGGAGGTGGATTCGGAGCGAGCGCCGCCGGGGGCGGCGTTGTTCGAGGTGGCGTGGGAGGTGTGCAACCAACTGGGGGGGATCTACCAGGTGCTGAGGTCGAAGGCGCCGCGGATGGTGGAGCGGTGGCGGAATCGGTACTGGCTGGTGGGGCCGTATGTGGAGGCGAAGGCGGCGCTGGACTTTGAGGAGCGACCGGCGACGGGGTGGATCTCGCGGGTGATTGATCAACTGGATCGAGAGGGATTGAAGGTTCGTCACGGGCGGTGGCTGATACCTGGGCGGCCGCGGGTGCTGCTGCTGGAGCATTGGCTGGACGCGGGGCGACTGAGCGAGTTGAAGTATCGAACCTGGGAGCACCACGGGATCGAGTTTCCGGTGGGCGTATCGGACTACTTCATCGACGGGACGGTGTCGTTCGCGGAGGCGGTGAGGCGGCTGTTTGAGGCGGTGTGCGAGCATTGGAGGGGGA
>JBFWWU010000025.1:0-51849 GCA_050246015.1 Phycisphaerales bacterium | reverse complement strand
CGTGCCTCCTGCCGATTGAACGCAAACGTGCCACGGCTTGGCGTCCTCGACAAGCCGTGTCTTCGCAACGGTGATCGGGATACAAGACACGGCTTGGTTCAAAGGCAACCAAGCCGTGGCACCAGCAGCAATGAACCCGTGCCACCTGCCTCCATCATCTTGTTGAAGCACGTTTACGGATAGGCTCTACTCAATGACGACGTTGCAGTGTCGAGCGCGAAGCGTGGGCTACACGCCGCTTCACTCAACGCACAAATCGCCCGATAAAGACCAAAGCGACGCGCGGCGGCACCGCGCGGCTAGCGTCCTCCACCCAGTTACAATCCGCCCCTATGACGCTCTCTCAGAAGATCTCCAATCGTTCCGCCGTGGTCGGCATCATCGGCCTGGGCTACGTCGGTCTCCCCCTCGCGCGCGCGTTCCACGACGCCGGGTTCAGGGTCCTGGGCTTCGACATCGACGAGTCCAAAATCGTCGCGATCGAGGCCGGAAGGTCCTACATCAAGCACCTGGGCGACGATTTCGTGCGTCCGATGCGCGATTCGGGGCACTTCAAGGCGACCACCGACTACCGGCTGATGAAGGACGCGGACGCGATCTTGATCTGCGTCCCCACGCCGCTGGGCACGCACCTGGAGCCGGACCTGAGTTACGTGATCAACTCGGCCCAGGATGTCGCCAGGACCCTCCGCCCGGGTCAACTCGTGGTGCTGGAATCGACCACGTATCCGCGCACGACCCGCGACGATGTGCTGCCGGTGTTGCTCAAGACCGGGCTGACGTGCATCGAGCGCGAATCCGACGAAGACAAGGGGTTTTATCTCGCATTCTCGCCTGAACGCGAAGATCCGGGGCGCAAAGACCACCAAACCACCACGATCCCGAAACTGGTGGGCGGCATCAACGCGATCAGCGGCGAAGTCGCGACGGCGCTGTACAAAACCGCGATCAAGCAGGTGGTGAAGGTCAGCACGGCGGAGGTGGCCGAAGCCGCCAAACTCCTCGAAAATATCTACCGCGCCGTCAATATCGCGATGGTGAACGAGATGAAGGTGCTTCTCACGGCGATGGGTATCGACGTGTGGGAGGTCATCGCGGCGGCGAGCACCAAGCCGTTCGGCTTCCAGCCGTTTTATCCGGGCCCCGGGCTGGGTGGTCACTGCATCCCGGTCGATCCCTTCTACCTGACCTGGAAAGCACGCGAAGTGGGGTTGCCGACGCGGTTTATCGAACTCGCCGGCGAGATTAATCACTCGATGCCCGATTACGTGATTTCGAGGCTGAACCTGGCGTTCAACGAGCGTCAGAAAGCGATCAAGGGATCACGGGTGCTTGTTCTGGGGCTTGCGTACAAGCCGGACGTTGACGACGTGCGTGAGAGTCCGAGTTTTGTTCTGATCGAGAAGTTGCAGGACCTGGGCGCGCACGTTGATTACAACGACCCGCACGTGCCTCGAACGCATAAGATGCGAAAGCACGACCTGGGGATGCAGAGCGTGGCGCTTACGCCCGAGACGATCGGAAGTTATGACGCGGTCCTGGTATCGACCAACCACGGCGTGTACGACTATGAGATGATCGCGAAGCACGCGAAACTGATCGTGGACACGCGGAATGCGATGAAAAACATTGAGCGGCGCGACAACATCGTGGGCGCCTGAAATGAGCCGCGGGGGCGGGTGGAGTGGCTCATATCGGCCGATGTGAAGCACGGCCGATTGCGCGGGCTGGAGAACGAGCAAATCCTGCGCGAAAATGGAGTGAGCGTGAACTCCGGGGGGATGCTCCCCGATTCAAGAACGCTCTCATCAAGTCGGGCACTTGATTAAGGCCAAGTTGCGATCGGGTGATATATTTTTCACCCGCTTTTCGGAACCTAGCCGATGGGGGCCACGGAACGAGCAAGCCCACTACGAGGTTACCCCACGATGATGAACTCGATCTGTCGGACGACCGGTGCGGCTGGCAGCCGCAACGGAACACGTGGTGCGCGGGCGCAGGGAAGCAGGATGATGATGGCGTGCGCGGCGCTGGCCGCGGCCGTTGCGTGCGACGCGGCACTGGGTCAGTCGATCCGAGCGGTCGGGCGAATCCCGGGCAGCACGTATTCGATCGGGGGGTACGGAACGAGCGCCGACGGAGGCGTGGCAACGGGATACGCGGATTCCCCGCAGGGAAGCCGCGCGTTCCGGTGGTCGCTGGAGGACGGCGTGACCAACCTTGGGACGCTGCCGGGGGGACGATTTTCCTTCGGCAACGTGGTCAGCGGGAACGGTCAGTTCATCGTTGGGACCAGTGACTCCTCCGAGGGAATCCGGGCGTACCGCTGGAGCGTGACGCAAGGGATGCAGAGCCTGGGTGTGCTGTCGGGGGGTACGTACTCCTTTGCCCAATCGGTGAATCGTGACGGGAACGTGGTGATTGGATTTGGATCCATGCCCGAGGGCGAGCGAGCCTTTCGCTGGACCGCCGGCGGGGGCATGCAATCGCTCGGGACGCTCCCCGGGGGGGTTAACTCGGGCGCGTACGGGATGAATGAAGACGGGCGATTCGTCGTGGGATACAGCAATGTGGCCGGCGACGTCGTCCACGCGTTCCGGTGGGATGAGGCGGGCGGGATGATCGATCTCGGGCTTCCCACGGGCGCCCAATCGTCGTTGGCGTACGGCGTGAACAACGACGGCACCGCGGTGGTCGGGGGCGCGGAACTCCCCGGCGGGACGATGCGGGCATTTCGATGGACGGCCGAAAGCGGGATGCAGGATCTGGGAGCGCTCCCGGTTCGCACGGATGCGTTGGCGGTCGCCGTGAGTTCTGATGGACGGACCGTGGTGGGCACCACGCGTTTCCAGTCGGCAACAACCGCCTTTGTGTGGACCCCGGAATCGGGAATGCGTGATCTGAACGAGTTCCTCGGCGAGCACGGCGTCAACCTCGAGGGCTGGTACTTGTTTGAGGGGCGTGGCGTGAGCCCGAACGGGCGCGTGTTCAGCGGGACGGGCGTGTACTACGGCGAGATCCTCGCGTTCGTCGCGCTGCTCGACGATAGTTGCTCGTCCTGCCCGGCCGACTTCAACTGCGACCAGACCATCACGTCTCAGGACTTCTACGACTTCCTGACGGCGTTCCTGAACAGCGAAGCACAGAGCGATTTCAACCGCGACGGTTCGCTCGACACACGCGACTTGTTCGACTTCCTCAACGTGATGTTCACCGGCTGCTAACCCCCCCTCCCCCCACCCCCCACCCCCACCCCCACCCCCACCCCCACCCCCCCCACCCTCCCTCCCTCTTGCCCCACGATTTCTTCAAAGCGGTGTCTTCGGACGCCGCTTTTTCGTTGCCGGCAGGTGAGATGTGGATGGGACGGCGGGAACGGGCAAGCGGGACACGAGTAGAGTCAGTGGCGCGGCGCCGGCTGCTGGGCTTGATTCGGCCGGTGAGCGGGGTCATACTGAGCGGGTATGGATCAGGCTGAAGCCGGGAACGAGCCGCGGAATGGATCGCAGTCCGCGTGGGTACGCGTGCTGGGGGTGATGGAGCGGCTGGCGCTGAGCCGGGACCTGACGGAGGTGCTGGGACTGATCAACGACGCGATGCGGGACGGGCTTGAGGCCGAGCGAGCGAGCGTGTTTCGGTACGATCGGGTCAGGGATGAGTTGTTCTCGGCGCAGGCGCACGGCGTTGGTGAGGAGTTGCGATTCGCGGCGAGCAGCGGCCTGGCGGGCGAAGCGGCGCAGACGCGGCGGATCATCAACGTGAAGGACTGCTATTCGGATGGACGGTTCAATCCGGAGATCGATCGACGGACGGGGTACCGAACGCGGACGATGCTGACGGTGCCGCTGGCGTCGTTGGATGGGACGCTGGAAGGGGTAGTGCAGGTGCTGAACAAGCGAGGCCCGACGGGGCATTTTACGCAGGAGGACGAACTGATTGCGAGGGCGCTGGCATCACAGGCGGCGGTGGCGATCCGGCGGGCGGCGCTGCTTGAATCCGAGCGGCAACGTGCGAAACTGGAAGCGGACCTGCGGGTGGCGCGGGAGATCCAGCGGGCCACCTTGCCGACGGAGTTGCCGAGAGTGCCGGGCTATTCGGTGGCGGCGTGGTTGTCGCCGGCGGAAGAGACGGCGGGCGACAGTTACGACGTGATCACGAGGCCTGGAGACGGGGGCGGGAGCGGGAGCGGGGTGTGGTTGTTCGTGGCGGACGCGGCGGGACACGGGGTGGGGCCGGCGCTCGCGGCGGCGCAGGCGCAGGCGATGTTCCGGATGGGGGTGCGGGCGGGGCTGGAACTGGAGGAGATGCTGGAGCATCTCAACAGCGGGCTTCGGGAGCGACTGCCGATCGGGATGTTCGTATGCGCGTTCGTCGGGGTGCTCGATACTCGTCGCGGCGCGATTCGGTACGCGGCGGCGGGGATGTCACCGATTGTGAGGCTGCGCGCGGGCGCGGACGGAAGGGGGCACGCCGCGCTGAGCGAAGCGACGTTGGCGCCGCTGGGCGTCGATGAAGAGATCGGCGAGGGGGCGACGGCGGAGATCGTGCTCGACGCCGGGGATGGGCTGGTGGTGGCGACGGATGGCGTGTATGAGTTTCCGAGCGATACGGGTCGGCCGCAGGGGACCGGAGCGGCGGTGGCGGCGATGGAGTCGGCGTGGAGTCAGAGCGGGGCGGCGGCGTTGCTGAGGGACATCGCGGCGAGGGTGTGCGGGGGCATAGAGGACGGCGGCGGGGGCCGGAGCGCACCGGATGACCGGGCGATCCTCGTGGTGGCTCGGGATGCGCGATAAGCGGCGGCGGGGGTGGCGGGAGAGTGAATTGGTTCTGGGCGGCCGGTTCGGATATGGGGAGCGCGGGTTGGCATGAAAATGTTGACTTGACGGCCGGGCAAAAACTTGGCAGTATGTCCGGGATCGGGCAAACTCTGTAGGGGCTCGTTGTCGCACCGTGCGCGGATGCCCGTCCGAGCATGAAACGGTTTTATTTTGCCAAGAGGAGTCCATGATGAGCGAGCAGGAGCGGTTCGGACGCAGCGGAGCGCGGCGTCGCGCGTGGAGTCTGGTGTGTGTTACCGGACTCGTGTGTGCCCTGGGGCCGGCGATGTCGGCGCAGGGGCAGGTACAGTGGCGGACTGGGGCTGGCGCGGCGCCGAAGAAGGTGGATCAGAAGGGGTTGGCCCGGCTGCTCGGTGAGGCAGCGCGGAAACAGGTGCACGTGGTCGCGCACTTCGAAGCGGCGCTGACGGAAGCCCAGAAGGCGGCGCTGAAGCAGGCGGGGCTGGAGGTACTCGACTACGCCGGGGCCAATGCGTACTACGCGAGGGTGAAGCCGGGGTATGACGCGGCGCGGATCGCGGGGATGGGGGTCCTGCTGACGGTGGAAGAGATCAACCCGGCGTGGAAACTCCATCCGGACCTGCACGCGGGGATCATCCGGGGATGGACGGTGGTCGAGGGGGTGAAAGACCAGCCGATGGGCGCGCACGACGACACGACGGTGGCGTCGCTTGAGGCTCGGGGCCAGAACCCGACGCTGGCGATGACGGTGATGCTGCACACAGATGTGGCGCAGGGGGACGGCGAGGCGCTGGTGCGGGGGCTGGGCGGATCTACGACGCACCGGTATAAGACGGTCAACGGGCTCGCGATCCACCTGCCGATGTCGAAGTATCGAGAACTGGCATCGAGCGACCTGGTTCGGTACATCGAGCCGATCATGATGCCGCTGACGACATGCAACGATGACAACCGGGTGCGCACGGGAGTGGACACGGTGAACCAGGCGCCGTACGGGCTGAATGGAGCAGGGGTGGACGTGCTGGTGTACGACGGGGGCACCATCGCGGCGCATCCGGGGCTTGCGCCGCGGATCACGACGGGCGATGCATCGGGGGTGATCACGCACGCGACGCACGTCGCGGGGACGATTGGGGGAACCGGTTCCGGCGAGGCGGGGAATCCACACCGCGGGATGGCGCCGGGCGTTCGAGCGTTCCTTTCGTACGGCGTGCAGGGGTTCGGGAATGATTTCTTCCGCAATGCGCCGCAGACCGACACGGAGAATGACTACCTGGCGGCGATCGGGATGGGTGCGGACGTGGCGAACAACTCGGTGGGGAATAACATCGAGTCGAACGGCTACCCGTGCCCATACCAGGGGGACTACGGTCTGTTCAACGAGATGCTGGACAGTTTGATCCGGGGCGAGCGGGTCGGCCAGAACGGGGAGCCGTTCCGAACGATCTGGGCGGCGGGGAATGAGCGTCAGGGGAGCCGGTGCGACGTGGAGGGGTTTGGCGATTTCTATTCGATCGCCCCGCCACAGGCCGGGAAGAACCAGGTGTGCGTGGGAGCGATCAACTCGAACGATGATTCGATCACGACGTTCACGAGTTGGGGACCGACGGACGACGGGCGGCTGAAGCCGGATTTCTGCGCGCCCGGGTGCCAGAGCGACGGGGACAACGGGGTGACGTCGTGCGCGGGCGCGAGCGGGTACACGTCGCTGTGCGGGACATCGATGGCGAGCCCGACGACGTGCGGGATCGCGGCGCTGTTCATCCAGGACTGGCGGCAGGTGAACACGGGGATGCCGGACCCGCTGAACTCGACGATCAAGACGATCTTCGCGCACACGGCGATCGACCTTGACGATCCGGGTCCTGACTACAAGACGGGGTATGGATCGATCCGGGCCCCGCGGATCATGGATCAACTGCGCTCGGGGAACTGGATCGAGAACCAGGTGGGCCAGGGGGACGTGTACTCGTTCGTGGTGGTGGTGTCGCCGACGGACACGGAGTTCAAGGTGACGATCGCGTGGGACGACTACCGCGGGAACGCGGCGGTGCAGGATCAACTGGTGAACGATCTGGACCTGGTGGTGATGGATCCGAGCGGGACGCGGCGCTTCCCCTGGACGCTGAATCCGCAGGATCCGGATGCGCCGGCGGTTCGCACGGGGGAAGACCATCGGAACAACATCGAGCAGGTGTTCGTGGCGAACCCGATGCCGGGGGGCTGGCTGTGCCAGGTACGGGGAACGAACGTGCCGCAGGGACCGCAGCGGTTCAGTCTTGCGGCGAGCCCGCTGCTGGTGAACTGCTCGGACGCCGGCTCGGCGCAGCTTGACCGCTCGCGGTATAGTTGCGGGGCCACGTCGGCGACGCTGCGGGCGGTGGACTGCGGGCTCAACACGTCCGACAGCGTGATCGACACGGTGAACGTGCTGGTGACTTCGACGAGCGATCCGTCGGGCGAGGTG
Organism: Phycisphaerales bacterium; assembly: GCA_050246015.1. Lineage (GTDB taxonomy): Bacteria > Planctomycetota > Phycisphaerae > Phycisphaerales > UBA1924 > JTS-AC122. Next base: position 44,583 of record JBFWWU010000025.1, on the reverse strand, counting down.
GTGACGCTGACCGAGACGTCGGCGGAGTCGGCGGCGTTCCTGGGGTCGGTGGGCTTGAGCACGTCGAATACGCCGGGCTCGCTGCAGATCGGGGCGAACGACACGATCACGCTGCTGTACATCGACGCGGACGATGGGTCCGGCGGGATGAACGTGATGGTGACGGATACGGCGAGCGTGGACTGCACGCCGCCGACGATCTCGAACGTGGTGGTCGGCAACGTGATGGCGCGCAGCGCGGTCGTGACGTACACGACGGATGAGAGCGCGCAGACTCGGGTGCGCTTCGGGACGACGTGCGGGTCGCTGTCGTCGATGTCGGACCAGACGGCCTTTGGCACGACGCACTCGGTGACCCTGACGGGACTGACGGACGACACGACCTATCGGTTCGCGATCGAGGCGACGGACGAAGCGGCCAACAGCGGGATGAACAACAACGGCGGGGCGTGCTTCACGTTCACGACGCCGCCGGTGCCGGACTTCTATACGGAGGAGTTCACGGGAGACAACGACCTGAACAACTGGCAGATCACGTTCACACCGACGCCGGGGCACCCGGACTTCTACACGGCCTGCGGGGAGCCGCGGACGACGCTGAACATCGATCCGACGGGGCACACGGTGCTGGGGCTGACGGACGATTCGTCGGCGCAGGCGGTGCTGGCCGGCGGGCAGCAGGTGCGGATCTACGGGATGCCGTTCTCGTCGTTCTTTGTGGGGAGCAACGGGTACATCACGTTCGGATCGGGCTCGAGCGACTACACCGAATCGCTGACGGAGCATTTCCAGGTTCCGCGGATCTCGCTGCGGTATGACGACTTGCTGCCGGACAGCCCGACGGGCAACGTCCGGTGGTCGCAGTTGTCCGACCGGGCGGTCGTGACGTACGCGAACATCCGGCGATTCGCATCGGCCACGACGCGGATGACGATGCAGGCGGAGATGTTCTTTGACGGGACGCTTCGACTGACGTGGCTGTCGTCGAACGCGACGGAAGGGATCAGCGGTCTCTCGGCCGGCACGGGGCTTGATCCGGCGTTCCTGGAATCGGACCTGTCGACGATCGGGTGCGCCCCGCCGTGCGCGTGCGACTGGGACAACTCCGGGGGCGTGAACTCGCAGGATTTCTTCGACTTCCTGACGGACTTCTTCGCGAGCGCCGCCGACTTCAACAACGACGGGACGACGAACAGTCAGGATTTCTTTGACTTCATCGCGTGCTTCTTTACGCCGTGCCCGTAGCAAGGAGCGGGGGGCGCGAGGAGTGACGACAGCGACTCGATGACCGGCGTGGTTGTCCGCGAGCGAGGCACTCGCTTGAAGCAGCGGACGACGCGCCGGTTTTTTCATGCGCGGGCGTATCATCTCCCGCGACCGGTACCGCCACGCGGCGCCGATGCAGGAGGGCTCGCCCGATGCCGACCGGCGGTGAATCAATGGTGTACCGGCCCGCGCGGAGCGAAGCGGACGTGGCGGAGTACGCGCGGGTGCTGTCGCACGCCTTTGGACGCCCGGAATCGACGTCGCAGGGATGGCTGGCGCGGTATTCCCCGTCGGAGATGCGGGTGATGTGCCGAGGGGACGAGGTGCTCGCCGGGCTGCTGCTGTTTGAGAAAGGGCAGTTCTGGGGTGGGCGGAGCGTGCCGATGGTCGGCGTGGGCGCGGTGGGCGTGATGCCCGAGGCGCGTGGGAAGGCGCTGGCGACGCGGCTGATGCGCGACGCGCTGCTGGAGATGCGCGAGCGGGGAATGGCGCTTTCATGCCTGTATCCGGCGACGCAGACGTTGTACCGCGCGGTGGGCTACGAACAGGCGGGGCACCGCTTTGAGGTTCGAGTGCCGCTGCACCGGATCATGCTGCGCGAGCGGGGAGTGGAGATGCGTCAAGCGACGGAGGCGGATGAGCCGGCGATCCGGGCGCTGTACCGTGCGGTGGCGGCGAAACACCCGGGGAACATCGACCGGGCCGCGAGCAACTGGGACCGGATCAAGTTTCCGCCACCGGAGCGGAAAGAGGCGGCGCGTGCGTTCGTGATGATGGATGGGGAGCGAATAAGCGGGTACATCTACCTGGCGCCGGTGGTCGTGGAGGGGGGGAAGCACGAGGTGCACGTGCAGGACCTGTGCGCGGCGACGCCGGAGGGATGGCGGCGGCTGCTCACGTTTCTGGCGGGGTACTCGACAGTGGGCACGGACCTGGTGTGGCACGGCGGTCCGTCGCACCCGTTGCTGCTGCTGCTGGATGAGCAGCCGTACCGGCTGACGATCCGTCATCACTGGATGATCCGGATCGTGGACGCCGCCCGGGCGCTGGCGGCACGCGGGTACCCCGTGGGACTGAGCACCGAGTTGACGATCGCGGTGCGCGACGAGGTGCTGCGCGGCAATACGGGCACGTACCGGGTGCGGCTACAGGGCGGGACCATCGACCCGGACGCGCTGCGCGGGGCCGATTCCGAGAAGGGCGGCGCGGACATCGAGACCGACGCGTGCGGGCTGGCGTGCATGTACAGCGGGTTCATGTCGGCGTCGGCGCTGCGGGACGCCGGGATGGTAAAGGGGAGCGAGGAATCGCTGCGGCGGGCGGACGCGGCGTTCGCCGGGCCGGCCGGGTGGATGACGGACATGTTCTGAAGCGGGGATCGGCGAGGCGAGAGGACAGGGTGGGCGGGCCGGTCGGTGGTGGCTGAGGGGGCAATGGGTTTCCGGAACGGTGAATGAAAAAGCCCGCCACGAGGGCGGGCTTGGTGAGACGGGGGGGACCGGGGGCGGATGCGAGAGTGCCTTAGAGGGCCTTGTTCTCGATGGTGCTCCAGCCGGACTTGATGGACGGGCCGGCCTTGCCGCCGGAGCGGGGATCGGTCGGGGTGTACTCGAACTTGATATCGCCGAAGCGGAAGGAGATTTCCTCGAGGGGGACATGGTCCTCGCCCTGGGCGTGCCCGCTGGGGCGGTAGGAGGAGATGATGGAATCGATCAGGTGGTACTTCATGAAGCAGGTCTTCTCGCCCATGGCGCGGCAGAGTTCGAAGTAGATATTGGGGATCGGCTTGGCATCGCAGACAAACTTGATGATTGTGGGCGTGGAGGAGTCGAGTCGCTTGACGAGAGAGAAGTCGGAGAAGTCAGCGCGGCCGCCCGCGTGGGTTCCCTGCGCGCTGGCCGCGCCGCCGGTGGCCTGCACGATGGAGTGGGTGTACGAGAGGATCTCGATCCACTTGGCGTGCTTGGAGTCGGTGGAGTCACCGTTGATACCTTCGATCTGGAGGAACATGTCTACTGCCATGAGTCAATCTCCGTTTCAGATGTGTGCGCGTAACGTGCACGGGTGCGGATGGATGCCGGGAGCGGCGGGGAACTCTGGTGTGTGGAACGGGGCGTGCGGTCGTGGCGCGCCGGAGAAACCGGGTGTGGCTATTTGCCCTTGGCGGAGGGGAGTTTGGAAACCAGGCGAAGCGAGACGGTGAGGCCTTCGAGTTGGTAGTGAGGGCGGAGGAAGAACTTGGACGAGTAGTAGCCGGGGTTGCCGGGGATTTCCTCGACTTTGACCTCTGCGGCGGCGAGGGGGCGGCGCGCCTTGGCGTCTTCGGTGGCGTTGGCGGGATCGGGCTCGACGTACTGCATGATCCAGTTGTTGAGCCATTTCTCCATGTCGGCGCGTTCCTTGAAGCCGCCGATCTTGTCGCGGACGATGCACTTGAGGTAGTGGGCGAAACGGCAGGTGGAGAAGAGGTAGGGAAGGCGAGCGCCGAGGTTGGCGTTCGCGGTCGCATCGGGGTCGTCGTACTCGGCCGGCTTGTGCAGCGACTGAGCACCGACAAAGACGGCGTAGTCGGTGTTCTTCCAGTGGGAGAGGGGCATGAAGCCGTTCCTAGCGAGTTCGGCTTCGCGACGGTCGGTGATGGCGATCTCGGTGGGGCACTTCATGTCGACCCCGCCGTCGTCGGTGGGGAAGGTGTGGACGGGGAGCCCCTCGACCATGCCACCGGACTCGACGCCGCGGATGCGTGAGCACCACCCGTAGGTCTTGAAGGCCTTGTTGATGTTGAGGCCCATGGCGTAGGCGGCGTTGGCCCAGACGAACTTGCTGTGATCGGCGCCGACGGTGTCCTCCTCGAAGGCGAACTCCTCGACGGGGTTGGACTTGGCGCCGTAGGGCTGGCGGGCGAGGAATCGCGGCATGGCCAGGCCGACGTACCGGGCGTCGTCGGACTCGCGGAGGGAGCGCCAAGAGGCGTACTCGGCGGTGCCGAAGATCTTGGTGAGGTCACGCGGGTTGGAGAGTTCCTGCCAGGAGTCCATGTTCATGAGTTTGGGGTCGGCGGCGGCGATGAAGGGGGCGTGCATGGCGGCGGAGATCTGGGCGATACCGGCGAGCATCTCGACATCGGGCGGGCTGTGGTCGAAGTAGTAGTCGCCGACGAGGCAGCCGTAGGGCGCGCCACCGGGGGAACCGAACTCTTCTTCGTAGAGTTTCTTGAAGAGAGGCGACTGGTCCCAGGCGGCGCCTTTGAACTTTTTGACGGTCTTGGCGGCGTCGGCCTTGGAGATGTTGAGGACGCGGACCTTGAGCGTCTCGTCGGTCTCGGTGTTGCTCACGAGATAGTGCAGCCCGCGCCAGGCGCTTTCGAGTTTCTGAAAGTCGGCCTGGTGCATGATGGCGTTGATCTGCTCGGTGAGTTTCTTGTCGATCGCGGCGATGATCGCCTCGATCGTTTTGATGGACTCGCCGGGGATGATCGAGGTCCCGGCGAGCGCCTGCTGGGCGAGGGTCTGGACGGCGGTGGTGATCGCGCTCTTGGCGTCGTCGGTCTTGGGCTTGAACTCCTTGGAGAGGAGTTTCTCGAACTCTGAGATCTCGGCGACCTGCTCGCCGGCGGCTGCCTGGGTCTGCGGATTAGCTTCAGCCATTGGTGGATTCCTCCTGCTTCGGCGCCGCGGCGAGGGCCTGCATGAGCGCGGGGTTGGCGAGCGCGTCGGCGATGAGTTTCTCGGCGCCGCCCTTGCCGTCCATGTATGACAGAAGATTCGCGAGCTGGGTGCGCTGGGAGAGGAGCGTGTTGAGCGACTCGACCTTGCGGGCGATGGCCGCGGGGGAGAAGTCGTCCATGCTTTCGAAGGTGATGTCGACGGCCAGGTTCCCGTCGCCGGTGAGGGTGTTGGGGACGTTGAAGGCGACGCGGGGCTTCATCGCCTTGAGGCGGTCGTCGAAGTTGTCGATGTCGATCTCGAGGAACTTGCGGTCCTGGACGGCGGGGAGCGCCTCGGCGGGCTTGCCGGAGAGATCGGCCATGACGCCCATGACGAAGGGGAGGTTGATCTTCTTCTCGGCGCCGTACACCTCCAGGTCGTACTCGATCTGGACGCGCGGGGCGCGGTTGCGTGCGATGAACTTCTGCGAACTCTGCTTGGCCATGGCCGTCCTTTCACGTTCTGCGCCCGCGGGGATCGTCGGCATGAATCATGCGAAGATCGGTCAGACGCGGGATAGATCAGGGGACTTCATCACGGGCGATTTCCTCCACGGTACGGATGGCGTCCGGAGGGAGACGCTTGGCGATATCCGCGAAATCCTTTCCCACCAGCCGCTTGGCTGCCCGGAGCAGGAGCGGCACGGGGCTCGACACCTCGCTGTGTTGATAGTAACGGAAAATCTTGTCGATGGCCACTACAACATCGGCGGAAGAGCCGATGTCGCCGGAGAGGCGGGCCCCCGGTCCTGCGGCGGCGCCGGGCGCGACCCCACCGCCAGCCGAACCGCCGGCTTCGTCTGAAGCCGCCGCACCGGTGAGTTTGGCCCAGTTGGGCTCGATGCACTTGATGGCGTCTTTGACCGCCGAGAGGAATGTCTTGAGGTCCGGTGCGCGATCGACCCCGACGGTGGAGTCGAGGTATTTGTCGATCCCCTCGGCGGTGGCGAGGATCTCCTTGGCGGCGGAGAACGTCGCATCGACGTCCTCGCGGGGCGTATCCTGGAAGGCGCCTTCGATGAGGGTTGCTTCGGGGGGCTTGACGCCCTCGGGAGCGGGGAGGTCACCGCGGGCGATCAAGAGGTCGCGCACCGTGAGCCTGCCGAACTGACGCGAGTTGGTGACCGGGCAGGTCTGGATCCGTTCGCAGAGGCGGAGCGGGTCGCCGGGGGTGCCGGGTGTGACGGCAAGTTGGGCGATGATGTTCATGCGCTCCAGCGGATCGTTGTTGTCGGCCGGGTCGAGTTGTGGATAGGCGGTATCCCAGAAGTTTTCGAGCGTGCCCTTGAGCACCTGCATGCCGTCGCGGAAACCCGGGAGGCCTTCGAGTTTCAGCAAGCCGACCGAGAGGTAAAGGCAGACCCGCAGGTGCTTTGTTCGGCCCAGGAGGCTGATGGACATGTCAACGACATCGCGCCAGTTGGGCTCCTCGGCGGGGACGAAGGTGTCCCCGATCTGCTGCTCGGCGGTACCCGGGATGATGCGTTCGAGTTCGAGCAGCGCTGGGTCGTAGGACAGGTCCTCGCCGGAGGGCTTGTCGGGCGCGATCGGCTGAAGGAGTTGTTGGACGTTGGCCTTGCCCATGGGAAGAGATCGGGTTGAGGTACGCGGCGATGGCGCTGGAGAGCGGGCCGCTGGTCGGCGCGCGGGGTATGTTATTGCACGGGTTCGGACTGCCCGGTGAGGAGCAGTTCGAACTGGGAGAGCGATGTGAACTTGCTGGGACGGATGGGATCAAAGACGGCCTTGCGGGCGTTGGCTTCTTCGCGTGGTCCAAGGCCCAGCAGTTTGAGTTCGGTGAGGAACTCGCCGAGGTTCTGGACGATGTAGTGCGCCTGCTCTTCGCCGGGGGCGGTCTCCAGGTAATCGCGGAACGCGACGGGGTCCGGAGCGCCGGTGGCGTCGCCCATAAAGCGGGAGAGGGCTTTGGAGAGGATGTCCTTGATCTCGGCGGCGGAGCGCTTGCCGGCGTTGTTCTGGATGGTGAGGATCTCTTCGCCGGTCGCCGGGTCGGTGGTGGGCTTGAAGAATACGCGGAGGTAGGCACCGACGAGGCGATCGACCAGCGGGGGGTAGAGACGGTTGACGGTGACCTCGAAGTCCTCGGCGCTGGCATCGCGGGAGAGGGCACGCTGGGTGTCGTTGTAGAACGCGAGCCCGCGGAGGAAGGTCTGCAGTTCGTCGTCGCTGAGTTCGCGGGCGAAGATGCTCATCTGGAGGAGCACGTCGAGTTGGGCCTTGCCGACGGTGACGTCGGTGCCGACCTCGAAGCGGTTTTCGCGCGGGAGGGCGGAGGCCAGGGCCGAGGCCAGGCCGAAGTTGCCGACGCCCGAAGAGTTGACGGTGAGCGCGGTGAGCCCGCGGTCGGGGTCGTTGAAGCGCAGGCGGGCGGCGGTGGGGATCTGGGAAGTGGCCAGGGAGATGGGCACGAAGCCGACGGCCCCGATGACATCGTTGTTGCTCGTTGAGCCGAAGGTGGGGATCGTAAAGGAATCGAGGTTGACGAGGTTCCCGCTGAGCATGATGCGAGTTCGAGCGACGATGCTGGGGCCGTTGTCGGGACTCATGCGGTTGAGTTGACCGCCGATGAGGTTGGTGGGATCAACCAGGAAGGCGGGCGGTCGGGACTGGAGGTTGATGGTGGCGGCGGAGATGTTGATCTGATCGGTGGCGGTGATATCGGAGATGGTGACGGCGCGGCCCGGGGCGTTGACGTTGAGGGTGCCGAAGACGGCGACCTTGGAGAACCTGCCGAAGATGACGTCGCCGGAGGAGTTGATGGTGAAGGTGCCGTCGCCGGCGCCGTTGACATCGCCGAAGACAACGGTGGCAACGGAGGGGATTGCCTGGAGCTGGTTGATGGTGTGCCCGTCGTTATCGACCATACCGGAGCCGTCGACGCTCTGGGCGATGCGGACGCGGCCGCCGCCGGTGGTGACGAGGTTGCCGTTGATGGTGATGATGCCGTTGGGGCGTAGATCCTGCCCGGCCAGGGAGCCGGGGACGCCGGCGCCGACATCGGACGCGGGGTCAACGTCGGTGAGGGTGAGCAAGGGGAGGAGGGTGATGTCGCCGGTGCGGAGGGGATCGGCGGTACGGACGGTGCGGATCTCGCGCACGGTGAGATTGCGACCCTGGGCGCGGAAGGCACCGAACGCGTTGGTGACGCCGACGGAACCCGCGGTGAAGGCGATGTCACCGGTGCCGCCGGCATCGAGACGCAGGAAGTGCGCCCCGGCGGAGGTGTCGTTGACGGTGTTCGCGAAGGACATGTTCCCGCCGCCGGTGGAGAGGACGAAGAGCTCGCTGGGCGAGTTGATGGTGATGGGTCCTGCGAACGACATGGCGTCGTTGCCGGTGGAGATGTTGGAACCGAGGATGACGCGACCTGGGCCGTCCTGGATGAAGGCGCCCTCGAACTCGAAACTCTTGCCGGTGGCGAAGGTCGCGTCGCCGCTGTTGGTGAGCGAGAACCCGCCGTTGGTTCCGTTGATGGTGACGGCGTTTTCATCGAAGAAGAAGATGTTGCCATTGAGGTCGATGCCGCCGGCGCCTTGCGTGACGAGTGTACCGGCGAAGCGGGTGGTGCCCGTGCCGGCGGTCTGGACGACGGAGTTGGCGAAGAGCGCGCGGCTGAAGGTGACGTTGCTTGCGCTCTGGATGGTGAGGGTGTCGATGAGGCCGTTGATCCCCGCGCCGACGTCAGCGGCGAAGGAGACGTTGCCCGTGCCGGCGGTGAGGGTGAGATCGACGGGACCGGCCATGTCGGAATCGACGGAGTCGGCGAAGGAGATGTCGCCCGAGCCGGCGCCGGTGTTGAGCGTGACGCCGGTTCCGCGGAGGCGCAGGGGGGAGGCGAAGGAGATGTTGTCGTTGGAGGTGGTGATGGACCCGCCGAGGTTGACGGTGGCGGTGGTCATGGCTTCCTGGGACTGGGTGAACGCGCCGTCGAGATTGAAGACGGCGGCGGGATCGGTGGTGAAGGCGCCGGCGTTGTTCACGATGACGGAGAAGCCGGCGTTCATCTGGGTGGTGACATCGCGGTTGATGGTGATGTTCATCGCCTCGATGCTCGCGAGGTTGGAGCCGATGTTGGAGAGGCCGGCGTCTGCGGTGAACGACCCGTTGTTGAGGTCGATGGTGCGGATGGAGGCGACGCCGGTGGAAGTGAGTTGGAGGTTGGCGTCATTGGTGGCGACAATCGGGGCGAAACTCATGGAGCCGCCGGAGTTCATGAAGCGGACCATGGACATGTCGGGCCCGTCGAGGCGGATGGCGCCGATGTTGGTGAAGATGTCGAGGGAGCCGTTGCCGGCGTTGAGGTTGACGTTGGGGGCGACGGCGCTGCCGATGGTGACGGTGTCGGCGTTCTGGAGGACGATGGCGCCGTCGGAGTTGATGTCGAAGAAGAGTTCGATGGTGTCGCCCGCGCCGACGCCGCCGGCGGAGAAGAGCACGTTCCCGGCGCCGGCGATGTTGCCGCGGAGGGAGAGGGTGTTGGCGCCGTCGTTGTCGGAATCGACGGAGACGACGAGGGTGCCCATGCCGAGGTCGCCGCCATTGAGGATAACGTCACCCTGGGAGTTGATGGTGAGGCTGGACCCGCTTGGGGCGGAGAAGGCGGGGAGGTTGATGGTTCCGTCGGCGCCGGAGGTGAAGGTGGTGGTGGACCCGAACGCGCCGTCGAGGCGGAGCCCGCCGGGGGCGGAGAGGGAGATGCCGGTGGCGGAGGAGAGGTTGACGCTGTCGGCGACGGAGATGGTGTCGCTGGAGTCGGACATCATGTTGGCATCGGCGTCGATCTGGATCAGACCTTGCGTGGTGGAGAGGGAGCGGTTGATCGCGACGCCGTCGTTTGCCTGGACATTGAGGGCTCGGAAGGAGGAGTCGTTGTTGATGAACTCGACGCGGCCCTGGTTTCCAAGCGCGGAGATGGTGGAGGTGCCGCTGATGCCGGGCGCCGCGGCGGCCGAGACGCCGTCCACTTCGACGAGCGTCGCCATGGCGCCGCCGAAGGTGAACCCCAGGCACGTGAGGCGCGAGAGTTCATTGGAATCGAGCCAGAGGACGCCGATGCCGGGATCGGTGCCGCCGAGTCGAGCGGCCCCTGCGTTGCTTCGGACGATGGAGAGCGAGCCCATGCCGGCGTCGAGGGTGCCGTTGATGAAGACATTGGCGGCGGTGATGGAGATGTTGTCGTCGGAGGTGGAGTTGGTCGTGCCGCCGAGGAAGGTGAGGGCGCCGACGCCGTCGGCGTTGGTGTCGGAGTTGATGGTGAGGGTGCCGGCGGAGGAGAGGCTGTCGTTGATGATGATGCCCTGGACGGCGTTGAGGTTCGTGACGCCTGCGCCCTGGATACCGCCGCTGGTGGCGTCGAGGACCATCGCGATGCCGGAGGTGAGGGTGACGCCGTCGGCGATTGCGAGCACGCCGCCGGCGGTGTCCATTATGTCGTCCGCGTCGGCATCGAGGCGGAGGTCGCCGATGGTTGTGGAGAGATCGACGCTCAGGGCGATGCCGTCGTCGGCGACGGCGGTGAGTCGGCGGAAGATCGAGGGGGCGTTCTGGAAGGTGATCGAGGCATCGTTCCGCGTCGCGTCGAGCGTGACCAGGCCGGTGATACCCATGACATCGGCGGCGGCGACGTTGTCCACGAAGATCTGCGTGACATTGGCCCCGCCGAAGGTGGCGTTGTCGGCGTGGATCAGCGCCAACTCGGCCTTGGAGATAGACATGTCGCCCATGGCGTCGCCGATTCCGAGCGTGCCGGGCGTCGAGAGACCGGCGGCGAAGTCGGTATCGCAGAACACATCGGTATCGATCACCAGATCGCGCGCCGCGACCGAGAGCGAATCAAAGAACGAGTCGCCGTTCTGGAAGGTAATGGTGGACATGGCGCCGGCGGCGGAGATGGAGAAGAGGCCGCTGACGGTGCCGGTCATCATGCCGGGGTTGAAGGCCGTGACGGCGTCAACCGTCACGTCGCCGTCGGTCGTGAGTGAGAATCCGTTGGAGGTGACATTGAGCAGTTCGGCGGCGGAGATGTTCATGTCGCCCATCGCGGGGGCGCCGCCCAGGTGGGCGTCGGACCCGTCGGAGACGGTGAGCGCGATCGCTCCGCCGCCGGCATCGAGGCGACCGTTGTCGAGATCAAGGTCGGCGGCGTTGATGGAGATGTCGGCGTTGTTGGTGACGACCATGGCGCCGGAGTCCACGGTCAGGGTGCCGTTGCCGTCCGAGTTGGAGTCGGCGTCGATGTCGATGGTTCCGGCGGAGGTGATGTCCTGCGAGATGGTGATACCGTCGGCGGCGGTGAGCATCAGCGAACCGACCGACAGGGGCCCGCCCAGGTTCAGGGCGCCGCCGGCGGTGAAGGCGACGGCGCCGGGAGCGACGATCGCGCCGTTGGCAGCGTTGAGGGTCAGATCGCCGGTGGATTCGAGCATGACGCCCATCCCGAGGACGAGGCTGTCGTGATCCATGCCCATGTCGGCGGAGTTGTCGGCGTCGCCGTCGAGCGTGAGGCTGCCGATGGTGGTCATCGGCACCGAGGCGACATTGACGAAGACGCCGTTGTCGGCGCAGGCGCTCATTGCCTGGAACTGCGACGCGGCGCCGGAGAAGGTGATCTGGTTATCGCCGCCGGTGGCGAGGAACTTGACGAGGTTGATGCCCATCACGTCGGTGACGGCGACCGCGTCGATCGTGATATCGCCGTTGCCGCCGGTGGTGGAGATCGTGAGCATGTCGGCGGTGATCAGGACGAGTTCGGCATTGGAGACATTGAGCCCGCCCATGACGGTGGCGGCGCCGACGCCGATACTGCCGGAGTTCGCCGCGGCGAGCGTGACGTTACCCGCGGTGGTGAGCCCCGCGCCGATGGTCATGTCCAGGGCCGAGAGGTTGATGGCGCCGTCGTCGGCGGTGATGGCGGAGGCGACGTCGATGGTGCCCGTCGGGGCGGCGACGGAGATGGAACTCATGCCGTTCATCACGCCGGTGTCCACGGTGATCCCGGAGCCGGCGATCATGACCGAGGCGTCTGGGGCGTCAACGGTGACGTTTCCGTCGGCGGTGGTGATCTGGTTGATCGTGACGCCGGACATGTTGCCGTCGAGGAGGTTGAGCACGATGTCGCCGGCGGTGGAGGAGGCGCTGGTGAGGGTCGCGACATCGAGGTCGAGGGACCCGCTGGCGTTGTTCCCGATCCCGCCGGAGCCCACCAGAGTCGCCGCACCGGTGGTGGTGATGTCCGCGAAGGAATCGCTTGCATTATCGAGGATACGGCCGGCGGAGGCGGTGACGGAGACGGCGCCGCCCGTGCCGGCGGTGATGGTGTTGACGAGGATGTCGCCCATCGAGTCGGTGAGGGTGACATCGCCGTTGGTGGTGGCCGCGGTGACCGACGTGGTGCCGGCGCGTGTGTCGTTCAGGACGATATGGGCCGCCGCGCCGGTGGTGGTGAGGCTCAGGGAGGTGGCGGAGGTCTCGATGCCGCCGAAGAGGGAGCCGATGCCCGCGGCGGCGACGAAGGTGAGGGTGCTGCCGGTCACGTCGGCGGCGGCGTCGTTGTCGGCTTCATTGATGAGGCCGGCGGTCGCGGTGAGGTTGACGGCGTTGGAACCGGCGTCGAGCGTGTCGATGGTGATGTCGCCGGCGGAGGAGGTGACGTCCACCTGTCCCGCGACCTCGGCGCTGGTGATGGTCGCGCCGGTGGTGGCGCTGACGTTGAGGGAGGTGGGGTCGCTGCCGCCGCCCTGCCCGATGGAGGCGATGGAGACCGCGGCGCCGTTCACGGTCAGGCCGAAGGCGCCGGTGACATCGTTGGTAGCGCCCAGGGTGATGTTGCGGCGAGCGTTGCCGGCGTCGGAATCCTGGGCGGTCAGCGTGGTCGCGCCGAGGAGCACGATGTTGCCGACGCTGGAGAAGTTCTGGGCGGTGTCGGTCTCGATGAGGCCCGACAGGCTGAGCGTCCCGCCGCTGGTGAGCATGAGGGTGTCGAGATCGGCGCCAACAATGCTCAGGGCACTGCCGCTGTCGGCGGTGATGTTGAGCGTGTTGTTGCCGACGAGGTTGCGCAACGAGATCGCGGCATTGGCGCCGGCGGTGTTGTCGAGCGTGACGTTGGTGGCGACGTTGATCGCGTTGATGCCGGTATCGCCGAAGTTGATGGCGCCGGCGGTCGTGATGTTGCCGTTGAGCGTGATGGAATCGCCGCGTGCGACGAGGGAGGAGGCGAAGGGTGCGCCGCCCGCGCCGATGGTCCCGAACGAGACGGCGCCGCCGGTGCCGCCGCCGTCGGCGATCGCATCGAAGTTGAGCGAGACCGGGCCGGCGGGCGTATCGATCGCCGCCGTGCCGAAGAGGATGTCCCCCGCCGCGCCGCCGGCGGACGTATCGATCGTCAGGTTGGAGCGGATGAGGACGGACGTCACGCCGGTGAGGTCCACGTCGCCGCCGGCGCCGGTCGTGCGGAGATTCTGGGCGGTGGACATGAAGTCCACCGTGCCGGCGTTCAGGTCGACCGACCCGAGCCTCGTGGTCGAACCGACGTTATCGAAGAAGACGATCGAGCCCGCGGCCCCGGTGCTGGCGACGAGCGATTGCCCACCCGAGGACGTGCCGTCGATTTTCCCGTTGAAGGTGATGAAGCCGGTTCCGGAGGTGGTCAGGTTGACGGTGCTGACGCCGAGGATGACGGAGTCGTCAAACGAGATGTCGTTGTTGACGGCGGTGACGATGTCGGCGTTGAGGGTGGTGGTCGCGCTGGAACCGGAGAACGCGATGTCGGCATCGCCGGTGCCGGTGATGAGACCGTTGACAGTGATCGATCCGCCCATGGCCGGTGCGCGGAAGGTAACGGGGTCCTGGAACGTCACGGCGCTGATGGTCATGGGGCCGGAACTGTCGGATCGGCCCAGGAAGATGCCGGCGGAGCCGTTGGTGATGTTGGCGAGTTCGGTCGTGCTCAGCGCGAAGTCGCTGGCGGCGCCGGCGGCGGCGATCACCATGGGGCGAGCGGGCGATGCGGGCTGCAGCGTGATGGTGCTGGTGGACGAGATCGAGTTGTTGCCGCCGAGCAGGTTGATCGAGTCGGCGGTGAGCGTGATCGACCCGGCACCCGCGGCGATGACCGAACCCGCGCCGGTCGTGAGCAGGCCGGAGTTGCCGGTGCCGGCCTGAAGGGAGATGGCACGATTGGCGGCGGCGGTCGTGAGGGTGCGGGCGGCTTCGAGCGTCACGGACCCGCCGGCGCCACCGGAGCGGATGGTAACGGGATTGGCGAACGTCGCGTCGCCGACGGTCGCGAGTCCGGTGCCGTCGCTTCGACCGAAGATGAGCCCGCCGGCGAAGTTGCCGAGTTGCATCAGGACGGCGTTATCGATGCTGAAGGTGTCGGGTGTGGTGACGGTGCCGATGCTGAAGGGGGTGGAGGCGGCGAGGGGTTCGACGGTGAGCGTGCTGGCCATGCCGGTGCCGAGGATGCCGCCGGCGGAGCCGTTGAAGTTCACGTCGTTGGCGCGGAACAGGGCGTTCCCGGAGACGCGGACATCGTCAACGTCGATCTGGTCGCCGCGCAGGTCGACGCCCGCCAGCGCGGTGCCCGAACCGAGCGCGTCGCTGAGGTTGATGTCACCAGCGGCCCCGGCGGACGCATCGATGGAGAAGGTGAAGGCGCCGTCGATGGTGACACCCGCGCCAAAGGTGACGCTGCCGGCGTCGCCGTCGGCACCGGCTTCGGTGGTGATGGAGGTGTTCCCGAGGAGGGTGGCGGCGCCGCTGTTGACGGTAAAGTCGGCAAGGTCCATCGCGGCGCCGTTGCCGTCGAGCACGAACGAGCCGGCGAGCGAGAGGACGCCGCTGCTGCCGGACGCGCCGCCGGCCATATCGATGGTGATGCTGTTGATGGCCGCGGCGCCCCCGCCGCTGCCCGCGGCGCTCGCACCGCCGAGCGAGATGTTGCCGGCGTTGCTGTTGGTTTCGGTCGTCTCCGTGTTGAGCATGAGCGTGCGGAGGGACATGGAGCCGGAGTTGGCGGTCAGGGTGGTGCCGGAGAGATCGATGTGGCCCGCGGACCCGTCGTCCACCTGCTCGGTATCGATGGTCAGGTCGGCGGCGATGACGGTGAGACCGCCACCGCCGATGGAAAAGGCGGAGAGATCGCCGCCGTTGGAGTCAACGCTGATGTTCCCGGAGAGGGTGGTGGTCCCCGCGGCACCGCCGGCGCCTCCGGCGGTGGTGATGTTCACCTCGTTGAGGAATCCGCCGCCGGACCCATCGACGAGTCCGAGCGAGACGGCCCCGCCGGAGGCCGCGTTGAATGAAGTGCTCGCGGTGAGGTTGAGCACGGGGATGGAGGGCATGGTGGTTGAAACAGGAGCGGCGGCGAGGGAGATGCTGCCCGCGCTGCCGTCGTTGCCCTGCTCGGTATCGATGGTGACAGAAGCGGCTTCGATCAGGGTGCGCAGGGCGCCGGTGATGGCGAAGTCGCCGGTGTCGGCCGCGCTGGCGTCCAGGGAGACATCGCCCGCGAGCGTGACGACGCCGCTGGCGCCGCCACCGGTGGCGCTGAGCATCAGGTCGTTGACGTACCCGGCGACGGACCCGCCGACGGAGCCGAGCGAGATATCCCCGGCGGTGAAGGCGCCGGTGGTGGAGGTGTCGAGCGTGAGGTCGTGCCCGAAGCCGTTGGCGGAGATGCCGCCGGTGAAGGTGATGGAGCCGGCGTTTGAGTTGTTGCCGCGCTCGGTGTCGATGGTGGTAGTGCCGGTGATGACGACGGGGTCGTCGAATGAGATGGAGGCGCCGTCGGTGGAGAGGGTGATGGGCGAGGCGGCGCCGAGATTGACCGAACCGGTGCCCCCGCCGGTGATGTCGAGCACGATTCCGCCGCCGCCGCCCGAACCGCTGGTGAGGCTGGAGTTGACGCTAATGGATCCGGAGCCGCCGGTGACGCGGAGGGTGATGAGCCCGTTGGCGGCGGCGCCGCCCGCGCCGGAGGTGTTGATCGCGGCGTTGATCGAGATGGAGCCGGTGCCGGTCGGTGCGGGGGCGGCGGAGGAGTTGGCCTCGAAGGTGATGGGCCCGCCGTTGGTGGTGATGGTGGCGCCGGAGTTCACGGTGATGTTGTTGCCGGCCTGGGCGTTGATCCCGGCGTTCGCGTTGGTCATGTTGACGGCGGCCTGGAAGGTGATGTTGTTGGTCGCCTGCAACGTCACGGTGGCCATCTGCGAGTTCAAGTCCGAGGCGTTGATGCTGGAGGTCATCGCGCCCATGTTGCGGTCGTTGTCGGCGAACTGATCGACCTGGTTGAAGTTGTTGACGTCGCCGCCGGAGGCGACGATGAGGATGTTGGTGGGGTCCAGGAGCAACTGGCCGATGTTCCCGTTCGGGGCGGAGGTGTCGACGTGACCGGTGAATGACAAGTGCCCGCGCGAGGAGACTTCGACGAAGCCGCCGTCGCCGGACTGGGCGCCGCCGCGGGTGAAGATGTCACCCGCGAAGCCGGTGGTGAGATCGGACCAGACGATGACGCGGCCGCCGTTGCCCGAGTCGATCGCGTCGGCGCGGATGGCGGAGTCGTGGTCGATGCGGGTGTGGCGGGCGCGGGGGGTGTCGCCGCCGCCCTGGTAGTCGCCGCCGATTTTGACGGATCCGCCCCCGGCCGAGCCGGAGGCATCGATCGAGGCGCCGCGGAGGCTCACGCGGTCACCGAGGACCTGGACGGACCCGCCGACGCCGCCGGGGGCGGTGCTGGTGGCGTCGATGATGCCGGAGATATCGACCCCGCCGCCGCGGACGGACCGCTGTTGACCGTTGCCGTTGCCTTGGGCGCGCGGCTCACCGGCGGCGTGGATGACGACATCCTGCGAGCGGATCTCGCCGGGCATGCGGATCGCCAGCGAGTACAGGTCGCCGGATTGCAGGCGAGTCTGGCGCGCGGCGATGCGGCCGGAGTTTTCAACGCCGGGGCGGGAGGGTCCCTGCACGTTGGCGCGGCCGTGGGCGGCGTCGCCGGCGTCCCCGCCGGTGACTTCGACCATCATGTGCCCGCGTAGTTCCGTGAAATAGACGCTGTCCCCTGACGCCATGGCGACGAGACCTTCGGGCGCGGAGATGCTGCCCGAGTTGGCCACGTGCCGGCCCAAGAGCGCAACCCCGGCCGACCCGCCGATGATGTCCCCCTTGTTGATCACGTCGCCCGCGAGCGACGTGAAGCGGTTGACGTTGTTGAGGAAGTCCTGGTTCGTGATCTGCCCCGCGGCGGCGTAGACGCCGGCGGCGTTGACGATCGCGTGGTTCCCGAAGTACACGCCTTGCGCATTGGCGATGTAGACGATGCCGTTGGACGAGAGTTGCCCGTCGATCCGGGTCGGCATCACGCTGTTGGGGACGCGGTTGAGGACGCGCGAATCAGCGCTGGGCTGGTTGATGCGGACGATCTCGTTCGACGCGATGTTGAACGAGCGATAGTCGATGATCGTGCTCGGGCCGCCCGTGGTGATGAGCGTGCTGGCGCCGTTTCGTTGGAACGTCGCCGACCCGGCGACCACGTTCTCCCCTTCCGGGCCCGCGATGGCCTGCATGCACAGCAGCGCGACCAGACCCCCGCCGACCCAGACGTACTTGCCCAGACCGATCCCGGCGACTCGACCAGACGTGATCCGACGCGCACTACGTGAAATCCGCATAGCCAACTCCTAACTCACGAGTGAAACGCCGTGGGCGGCGTTCGGCGACCAAGTTTTGCCCTCCCCCCCGCTTCTCTCGGCTCTTCTTCCTTCGTCCGACTCACGATGCCTGATGGAACTTCCGGACGCGATCAGAACAGGATCGTCGCCAGGAAGTGCACTCGATTGCTGCCGGCTTTGATCTCCGCGCTCTCGACATCTTCCAGCGCCACGCCCCAGTCCAGCCTCAGGCTGAAGTTGGACCGGATCTGGAACTCGACACCCAGGCCCGCGCCGACGAGGGTTTCCTCGTCTTCGGCTCCGGGCACGTCGCTGATGATGGTCCGGCCGACGTCGATGAAGCCCTTGAGGATCAGGTCCCAGTCCGCCGAGCCGTAGGGCTGCTGCGGCACCCAACGGAAGTCGCGGCCCAGCAGGGTGCCGGGCTCCTGGACCTTTCCATCCGGCCCGGGCCGATACCCGCGCTTGATGGCCTTGGGGACGTGGAACCGGTACTCGGCGCTGCCGACGACGATCCCGTCGCCGGCGACGGCCGATTCCCGGTACCCGCGCACGGTGTACAGCCCGCCCACCGTCTGCTCGAAGCTGGGGATGATGCGGTTGTCGAACGCGTACTGACCCTTGAACGACAGGACCACCTCGTGCGCCAGCGTCGGGGAGCCGTTCTTGACGTCGCGCCATCGACTGGGGATCAGCAGCGGCTCGAGATAGAACGACTGCGAGAAATCCCACTGCATCGCGACCCAGTCGCTCTCGGCGCCGGTGCGGCCGAGTTCGTCGAGGTTGTCCGACGTGCTGGCGACGTCGGCCCAGTTGAACTCGAAGTTCACCGATCCGAACGTCGTGGCGGTGTCGGTTCGTCGATCAAGCCGGAGGCCGATGTACGGGAGGAAGAAGTCGTCCTCGCCTTCGGCGCCGCCGGTGCTGGTGTCCTCGACGCGCACGTGGTTCCATTTGGCGCCACCGACCAGGTCGATGAACAGTTCGCGCCGCTGGAAGATGTTCCAGATGAGTTCGCCGCCCGCCGACCAGCCGTCGCCCTCGAAGTCTCGGGTCTGGTTCGACTGGCCGACGTCATCGGCGGTGAACTGGTTCCACGACCCAAAGACGCGCCAGCGCAGTTTTTCGGACCCGAACGCTCGCGCCTCGTAGGAGCCGATGAACGCATTGGACGACTCGCTGAACCCCGACGTCACGTAGTCCAGGCTGAGGATGTCGTCGCGCCCGGTCAGTTGATTATGCACGAACCCGAAGCGCTCGCGCCACTCGCCGGTGGACTCGGTGCCCGTGTTCGACACCTGGAAGTACACGAACCAGGGCTTGTTCTCGATGACCAGGTAGTCGAGCGAGACCGTTGGAAGTTGCTCGCCGTCGGGCCCCTTGAGGTCGTCGCCGACCGAGAGCGCGACGTTCACCTTTCGCCCGGGGTGGCGGTCAAGGCGGTACAGGAAATCATCGACCTCGTTCCGGCGGATCAGGTCGCGCCGGTTGGGATTATCCAGTGAATCAGCGGGCGCCACGGGCGAGCGATCGCGGATGCGCTGGTGGATCGGGTTGTTGATGCGGAGTTCGTATGGAACACGGTCGCCGAAGGCGAGGGTGCGAACCTGGGACGCGATCCCGACGATGACCTCGATCTTGACGTCCGTCGAACCGCCGCGGAGATCCTGCCCGAACTCCGGGTCGTCATCCGGGACATCGATCCGGACCTGATCCGGCAGCACGCGCACGACCACGCCGATGATGTTTTCTCGGGTGAGTTCATCGCGGATCGCGTCGGTGATCGCTTCGAGGCCCGAAATGCGGTAGTTCTCGATCGGGCGATCGGCGACGTCCGCGACCCGGACATTCACGGTGGGGATCCCCTCTCGGGGCTTGACATACCCCTCGGGGGTCTCACCGAGTTTTGCCGTCGCGTTCATCAGTTTTTCGATGGGCGGCACCCCGGGATGCGGAAAGCGGTACTGCACGATGAACTTGCCGACGCGGATCGCCGGGCCGTCGAAGATCTCCTGCGCTGCCTGCGCGTCAGGCTGCGGCGCCTTGGGGGGGATGTTCCCCTGCGCGCTTGGGTCGGCCGGCTGCGCGACCGGGGGTTGCGGAACGTCCGGCGGGGTCGCCGGTCGAGAGATCGGCTTCTCGGGTTGCAGCGACAGGCCCGCGAGCGCCAGCGCGGGGATGATGTCCCCCCGCGCCGACATCGTCGCTCCCGCGGCGACCATCAGCGCCATCGATGTCATCCGGATCGGCGACAGCCCCGACCGACCACCCATTCGAGAAGTACCCTTCCTCATTCCGCCTCCTGCTCGAAATGTTGCCGCGGTCCCCGCGTGCGAGTTTCCGCGTACCCCTCGCACGAGGCAGCCGCGCGGCATGATCAGATTACGCTACCACAAACTCTATTTCCGCGCGAATTCCCCATTTTCAAGCATCGCTCACTTCGGTTCGATGTACCTCGCCTCCGCAATCACTCTTGCGAAGCGCGAAAAGAGCGGCTCCGGGGCCGGGGCCGCCCCCTCGGCGGTGAACGCTAGCCGGAACCCCACGTCGGAATACCCGTTGGTCAACTCGTCGGGCTCCACGAGCGCCAGGGGCTGATCCACCGGGACCGACGGGGGAGAAAGGGCCGATCCGCCGATCACGAATGTCTCCTTCGCGTGCCGGTCCACGTACTCCCGCAGGGCGCGGGCATCGGGACGCGAGCCGGGTGCGTCACCGAAGACCGGCGGCGGTGCATCCATCACGTATTCCGCGACGTTGCCGATCAGGTTCGTCGCGATCCCCGGCGTCTGGGCTGCCCCAGCGGAGGCAGGGCCGAACCAGAGTGTGCCGTCCTTGGTTGTCCCGGCGGTCGCATCCGCTCCGCGGGGCGACTCTGGCCCGCCCCGGAAAATCCCCGCGTCGGGCCACTGCACTTCTGGGGGCACGACGTTCCCGGACGAATCTCTGACCCGGCGGACGTACTCCTGCTGCGATTTCCACGTCTGGTCTCGCAGGTTCGCGGAAGACAATGCGGATTCAGCGGCCTTGGCCCGGGCGGCTTGCCATTCGGCTGGGGTGGGCAGCCGAGACCCGGCCAGCGCAGCCACGTACGCCGCCCCGCCCGGGGAGATGTAGTTCATCGGGCAATCCGCCGAGGGTGGAGCCACGCCCAGATCCGCGGGCGAGTCGGCCGGCGGGCTGCGCAGGCGGAAGACCTCCTGTTGCCAGCGATCACTGACCCGGAGTTTCGCGCTGCTTCGCTGGCGCGACGACCATCGCCAGACGCGGGGGCCGTACCTTGCGTCGCCGGTCTCTTCGTCGCGGAAAAACGTGCGGAAGTCGGACCAGGTGCCCGACGATTCGACGATGTCGATAACCTGGGCCAGCGAGACTTCCGCTTGACCGACATACGTCGTCGGGCCCTGGGCCGGCTGAACACGAACAAAGCGAAGCACGCTTGAGCCACGACTGAACTCGATGACGTCGCCGTCAACACGCCCGGCCCACCCGATCGAGCCCGGGCCCAGTCGCGTCACGTCAACGCTCGGGACCGGAGCCGGCGTCTGATCGGCAATGTCGGCAAGGGCGGCCAGAAGGGCCGCGCCGGCGGGCGACTCAGCCACCCTCGGGTCGAGTGAGCGGATGCTTGCGGCGACTTTCGCCGCCAGCTCGACGACCTGCTGATCGGCGCGAACTTCGCCTCCCAGCGATTGCTTCAGGATCGCCAGGTCGTAGTTGAACTTCAGTCGATCTGGGAGGGCCGAAGGATCGACTCCCATGGCCGGCGCCAGCGCCGCGGCGGCTTCGATCTCCGCCGCCTGGGTCAGCAGCGAAAAGCACCGCTGCCACCTGGCATGTCGGGCGATCTCTAACTCGGCTTTGAGTTGCTCTGACCTGTCGCCGGGGCGGACATCCGACATGGCCTGCGACACAGCCGCTTCGAGCGAACGTTCTTCTTCGAGTTGCACCAAGGACGCGGGCCACCCCGGCGGGTCAACCCGATCGAGTTGGCGCCAGGCGCCGATCAGGCGCTCGGGCGTCTCGGGCTGCGTGGTGCTGATGATGGAAAGCAGGCGGAGGCGGTCGGTCGTCTGCTCGATCTGGGTCAAGGCCTGGGCCCGGTCGCGGATGGGCGCGATGGCCGCCGCGACGCTCTCGGTCTGAACGAGTTTCGACGATTTCCAGGACGCGACGATGGAGGCGATGGTGGACCCGTTCGGCGATTGCTCACTCAGCGAGTAGCCCTGATCCAGCAGCCCCTCGGCCCGCTCGGCGTCGCCGGCGAGCGAGGTTGCTTCGCGCAGCCACCCCTGCACCGCCGACGAGACGGCGTGCTGGGCGGCGGACAGTTTCGTGCCGTCCGCATCGCCCGCGAACCCTCCCGCGCCGCGCCAAGATCCCAGCGCGTCCCGGATGGCCTCTTCGCGCGCCGCGGCGGAAGCGTCGTTGAGCGCCGAGGCCCAGCGCCGACCCGCCGCCGGGAGCGCCAGCGGCGCGGGGACGGCGTCATCGAACGCCACGAGGCGCTCGCGCAGCGTTCCGGCCTCCAACGCGAGTTGAGGGTACTGGGCATCGGAATATCGCGCCATGAGCGAGTCCCGTTCCTCGCGCCACGCGTCGTTCACCGCTTCACCGCGGGAGACAATGGTGCGCTGCGCCTGGAGTTGCGCCCGCACGTCCGCGGCGGACCCCTGCAGCCGAATCCGTTCCGAAGCGAAGGCATTATCCAGTCGCTGCGACAGGGCACGAAGGCTGGCTTCCAGGGCGGGAATCGCGGCTTCGAGTTGGGCCTTGGTGCCCGCATTCCATGCGATGGATTTCAACTCGTTCAGGCGATCAGCCAGCCGCGCCTGCTCCGCCGTCAGTTCTGGGGCGAGCGGCACTTTGAGTTCGGATTCGAGGCGGCCGCGCGTCGCGGCCACGCCGTCCAGCAGGCGCGGGGCATCCCACGAGCGTCGCGGATCAGAATCGGGCGAGAGTTTGAGAGACAGGGCGGCGTCGTCGAGCCAGGCGCGGAGGGAGTGAGCCGACAGCGGCGCCGCCGCGGCATCGGCGCCGCGCCTGGAAGCGAGCAGCGCCTGATCGATGTTGGAGCCGTTGGACTGCAGGAATGTGGCGATCGGGCCGACGTCGTGGGCGATCGCTGCGATGGATGCGTCGAGCGCCTGCAGCACCGCCGCCGCGCCGCCGGCGCCGGTCTCCGGCGGCGCGGGCGGGATCGCCGCGATCTGCTGCGACACCCAGGCGCGAAGTCTTGACAGTTCCGGGTCCGCCACGCTGTCGGCGGCGGCGGACGCGTCATCGAGCACCTTGAGGCTCCGGCGAAGCGAAGCGGCGGGCGTCTGCGCGCTTAGTACGCGGTCAATCCCCCCCGCGAGATCCTTTGATTCATCGATCGTCGCACCGCGGACCAGCGTCCCAACGACGTCGGCGTCCCGGGTCCGCTCCACCTGCCGCAACCGGCGCTCGAGCTCTCGAAGGTCCGACAGCGCCGGCCAGCGCTCGGCGGACAGCGCGGTGCGGACCGATTCCACGACGCGCAGCGCCTCGGCGGTTCGTTCCTTTGCCGACGGGGTCATCGCGCTGGCCGGGGGATCGCGCCGGATCGCGGCGTACCGCTCGTCTCGCGCGACCCCCGCGATGGACCGAGGGTCCATCGCGATCCCGTCGCGCATCGCGTTGAGCAGCGGCCGCAACTCGTTGGAGAGGTACGCGTCGGACAGGAATGTGTCGCGGCGGGAAGCCGTCGCGCCGCCGCGCGGCCGTTCGTCGAGTTTCTGCAGGAACATCAGCGCCCACCCGTCGAACTCGTCGCACAGGCGCTGCCACGCCGCGATGTCCGCGTCGCTGCTCATCGGCTTGTCTGGTGCACTGGCGTTCTTCCGCGGCGCGGCGGGATCGACCGCGGGCGTGTCGGGCGGCGAATCGTGAGGCGTCCCGGAGCCGGTCCCGCTGGCCGCCGGGGGACCCGTCCCGCCCGGATTTGATCCCTTCGCGCTGAGCATGAGCAGGATCCCCGCCCCCGCGCCGATGAGCACCACCGCCACGATCAGCACGATCATCAACCGCTTTGAGCCGAACAGGCGAGAGAGAAGCCCCGGGCCGCGGGCGGGGGTCAGCACCGCCGAGGCCGGCGCTTCGTCGTCGCCCCGGCGCGATCGCTCGACCCGATCATCGCAGCGGCGGACGAACGTTTCGTCGATGGTGTACGGGACATCCGTGACCGGCGGCATCGCCCGCGGGGACGCCCGGAGGCAGAAGTAGTTCGAACCCGACGGGTCGCCGACGATCAAGTCGGCCCATCGCTCCTCCGCGGGTCCGCGCGTCAGGGCCGCCACGACCGTCGCGGTCGTGCTCGGATGGACCGTGCGAATGAGGAAGGGCATCCAGCGCCGGATGCTCTCCTGTGCGGTGGCGCCGCAGGCGGGCACTCGCGCGTGCTGCGCACGGACGTCGATGGTGCGGCTTGACTTGCCGGCGGCGGTCGATCCCGGCGCCGGAACGAACGCGCTCCAATCCCGCTCGATCTGATAGAACAGGCGGTAGAACCCTTCGCGGTTGCTGGGCCCGCCCCCGAGCGCCGGATCGTCGGCGAGTTGCGCGATGATCTTGGGATCGACGCCCGACGCGGGCTCGATCCGCGCGGGGAGCGAGGCGCGCAGTTCGGCGCGCGCCGAGTCCATGATGGTGGTGACGACGCTTGCCATCGTCGTGTCGGTGCACCTGGTCTGGAGTCTCTCGAGCGTGGGGAGGGCAGTGTTCAGCACCCAGTCGAACCCGACGCCGCGCGCCTCGATGCACACGACCATCGGGTACTTCGTGCGTCCCTTGCCGTCGCTGGACGACCACAGCCGCGCCGCCAGCCATGCGCCGCCGGCGCGTGAAACGATCACATGACCGAACCCATCGATGCGCCGGTCGGGCTCGAGTTTGTCCCACGCGCCGGACTCGATCGCGCCGCTGATCCCGTCCAGGTACAGCACCCGCTTGAACGCGACCAGTTGCTGCGTCTCGAGCCCGAGGTCGTCGATGTGGTCGTTCCACCCGGGGTGCTTGCCGAACGCGGCCAGGTACACCTCCGGCTTCTCGGGGCCTGCCGCTCGCGACTTGGGAAAAATCTGCGTCACCAATCAACCTCCGATGGGCGCTGCGTTGGGTCGTGCAAGCCGCGCGGGGCCGCGGCACGAAGATCCGGTCGGTCGGCGCACCCGTCGATGGCCGACGCACTCATGTCACCCCCGCCGCGTTTCACTCGCCGCGCCACTTCTTGACGTCGGGCAGGTCCTTGTCGAACGTCAACTTCAACCAGACATGGCTTCCGCCGACCACCTTCACCTTCGTGAACCATTCCTTGCCGGCGCCCCTCACTTCGGATGAAACCGCCGGGTCCAGCAGCAAGCGCTGCGGCGACCAGGGACCGTCGAGCGTCACGGCGGCTGCCGGGTCGAGCCCCTGCTGTTCGTTGAAGTAGAAGTTGATCACGACTCCGGTCCCGTCGATCGAAGCGACGGAGGCGGCCAGTTCCCGCGGCTCGGTGGTCAGGTGGACGTACACCCACTTTTCCTTCGGGACCGGGGGCGCGTCCTTCGGGCTGATGGTCATGAGTTTGTAGGTTGCGGTCGCGGTGCTCTTTTCGTCGGGCGGTTCGAACTTTTCAATCTTGCACGCCAGGCGTTGCTCCGCGGTCTCGGGGAGGCAACGCAGCGCGGTTTCGTACACCGCGATCAGTATCCGATCGGCATCGTCGATCGCCTTGGTCCCGCGCAGTTTGTCAACCTGATCCTGCACGTCCGCGGGCAACGGCCGCTGGCCCGGGGCCGCCGGGCTGGCCGCGCCCGATTCCCGCTTGGCCGCGTCCGAGGCGACCCGCAACTTCTCCCTCGCGTCCATCAGTTCCGCGACGCTCAACGTCCCCTCCGGCCCCGGCTTCACGATCGGAAACTTCCGCGCCGAGCGCAGGTATTGCATGGCGCGCGGGACCTCGCCACCGGCTTCGCTTGCCAGCGCCGTCAGCGCCTTGAGCGAGAAGTCCGCCCAGTAGCGTTCGATGAAATCGCTCTGCTTGGTTGAGTCGATCGTCCATACAAATCCGGGCCGGATCTTCCCTTCGTTGTACGACGCCAGCACCGCCAATCGCGCCGTCCCGGCCTCGGGCGCCAGCGTCGCCCAGTTCGTGAACAACTTCTCGATCGGGTCCGTGAACGTCGGGTCCGTCAGGTTCGAGAGCGAGGAGCGGGCCTGCTGCGCCAGCACCTGCGGCGACGGCGCCCCTTCCGCGCCCGCGATGAGCCCGCTCGTCTTCTCAAAGGCGTCGGCGGCGAGCAGTCCCATCTCGTTGAGGGGCTTGTTGATCGACCTGAGCGTCGCGCCGTCGCGCATGAACTGGACCAACTCGCTCCAGGCAAACGATCGCACCACGATGTCGCGTCCGATGACGTTGCGCCAGTACGCCAGATACCGCTGCCCGTACGCCGACGCCGACGCCTTTACATTCTGCGCCCGCTCCGCCAGTTCGCTCCCCGATTCCAGCCGAACCGTCCCGGTCCCCGTTCCCGAAAAGAGACCCGCAATCGACTGGCAATCTCCGAGCACCGCGAGCGCCGACGCGGTGTCGTAACTGGGGTTCACCGCCTGGTCCTTCGAGGTCGCCGTCAGGGGGACCTGAGGGAGCGGAGTCGGAGTGCGAGTCTGCCCGGCGACCTTGGCGTCGAACTCCTCGGGGGTGCCCGACAGCGCGTCGATCCACGAGCGCACAACCGCCTGGGCTCGCTCGACCCCCGCGACCGACGCCCCGAGTTTGGCGGTCTGGACCCCATCCGCGTTCAGTTTCGCGGCGTCGGTGATCTCCGGACCATCTCCCTTGAGTTGGGGAAGGTACTTCGCCTCCAGGTCGATGCTGTCGGACGCCTGCTTCGCGGCGTTGCTGATGCCCTGGATACGGGACGTGAGCGCGCCGATGGCCAAGGCGCTCTCGTCGGGGGCCGGTGCGAATGCCCCCGCGGCGAGTTCGTAGAGTTTGAGCCGCACCAGGAACGGATGCCGCGCCTCCCCGGAAGTCGCGCCGGCGGACGCCAGATGAACGACGTCGGCGCGCCGGCACGCCGATCGCATCGCCTCGACCGCCGGGTCTTCTCGCTGGGCCGCGGCGAGTGCGTCCTTCAGCACGGCGTTCAGTTCTTTCAGCGTTTGCACCCGCGCGTCGCTAGCCTTGTCCTTGCCGAGTTGTTCTTTCACCGTCGCGACCGGCTCGCCGTCGTCACCGATCACCGGCCGCAGTTGATCCGCCACCACGGCGAAGCGGGCCTTGATCAGGTCGATGTTTTTCTGGCGTTCGTCGGCGTACGCCTTTTCGAGCGACCGCCCCTGGACGACGCGCCCCGCCAGTTCGCTGGCTTCGCGCCCGGCCTTGGTCACGTCGGCGTAGCGCGCGGTCCACCATTCCGCGCGCTGGTCGGCGGGCTTGGCGCTGAGTTCGTGCAGTCGCTTCTCCGCCCGTTCGAGTTCATCGAGGGTGCTCACGAACTTCTGCACATCCGCGAGCCCACCGGGCATGTCTCCGGGCGGCGAGTTGACTACCAGTTTCGTGACGCCGTCCTTGATCAGGCTTACCGTGTCGTCGCGCACCAGCGTCGGGGGCGGCCAACTCCTTTTGCCCCCGTCTGGGGCATAGGTCCAGTCGATCACCTTCTGCAGCGCCGCGGCGTCCGCTACCGCGCGGTCCCGCGTTTCGGTCGAGGCCCCGTCGCTCGCGGTCGAGCCCTCGGGGTACACCCGGAAGACGAAGGGCATGACGTCGGCGAGTTTCGTCGCCGGCGTCCTGGCGCCGCGTACCGCCGCCACTTCCACTCGGACGAGTTCCGCCAGCGCCCGCGCGTTCTCGGCCCGCAGAGTGGGCGTCGCCGCTCGGGCCCCTTCGGACTCCTCCATGTCGCGCTTGAGGCGGATCCGGGCGGCTTCCACGGTCGGCCTGAGCACGCTCTCCTCGACAATCACGCCCAGCGCCTTCTGTCGGTCCTCGGCCGCGAAGTTCAGGCTCCCACGCCCCGCCACCAGCCCCCACAGCGAGAATACAAACGGCGTGTGGATCTTCGCCTCGGCCTGCTGCTGCACCTCCAGGGGGAAGCGTCCGGGCGACCCGTTGCGCTCGTCCGCCGCGATCTTGGTCAACTCGTCCTGCGGATCATCCCCGATGTATGAAAAGGGCGGGGCGTGGCGATCCGACCACACCAGCGGGTTGTAGTAATCCCCGCCGGGAAACGGCGTGTTGTTCTCCCGCCCGTCGGCGTTCAGGTGGGCCGTCATGTACGCCTGACCCGTCGCCTCCCAGAACCGCGAAGGCTTCTCGACGTTTCGGGTCAGATCCCGGCTGGCGAGCACGGTAAAACCCAGGAGCAGCAACGAACCGACGATGCCCGTCCCGTACACGATCGCCCGCCGCTGCTTCAGGTGAGCGCTCGTGTTCGACGCCCGGGTCACCAGCCCGCGCTCCCGGAACACTTTCTGCAGGAACAGATCCCGCAGGAAGTACGCCCGCTCTCGCTCCCACACCCGCCCCTCGGGCAGCGCTTCCACCGGCATGCCCAGCGCGTCGGCCAGGTCCGCGTCCAGTGCCGTCCCTTCACGCATCGACGACGTGAAGTAGATCCCGCGGAGGAACAGCGGCTTGGCCGACCACTCGCCCGCGACGAAGATCATCTCCAGGTACCGCCGCAGGCGCGGCCCGATCTTCATCAGGCTCTCTGGAAACGCGAAGAGCGCATCCACCTGAGCCGTCCGAGTGGCGTTTGAGTCCTCGGTGTTCACGGGGTCCTGCAGCAGGGCCATCCGCCGGCGGACCAGCCGCTGCTGCACGGTCCGCAGGTGCTGATCGATCATCTCCGGGCTGAACGGCGTATCGAGCGGGCTCGGGTTCGACCAGCCCATGATCTGGTGCTGCAGGGTCGGATCCGTGACTTCGTCAAAGAACTCTCGGAACCCGTTGATCAGGTCGCACTTGGTGATCACCACGAACACCGGGAAGCGCACCCCAAGCGCCCGCTGGATCTGATCCAGTTGCGACGCGATCTTCCCCGCCTTGCGCTCGATCGCGTCGGCCGTATCGCGGATGAGGCTCTCGGCCGGGATCACCAGCAGCATCCCGTTGATCGGGCAGTTCGGGCGCACCTTCTTCAGCAGTTTCAGGAACTCGCCCCACTCGTTGGTCGCCCCGGGATCGACCTCCTCGAACATGAGCCGGCCGGCGGTATCCAGGATCACCGCGTGATTCGTGAACCACCAGTTCATGTTCACCGTTCCGCCCGCCCCCTGCAACTGGTCCTGCAAGCCGGGCGGGAACCCGACGTTGCAGTGACGGATCGCTTCGGTCTTCCCCGATCCCGGCTCGCCCACCAGGGCAAACCAGGGCAGGCTGTAGAGGTTCTTCCCCGCCGCCCGGAACTTTTCCACCCCGGTATCGAACGACTTGCGCAGATCGTCCAGCCGGGCTCGCTTGGCGGGCTCGGCGATGCCTGTCGGGGTCGCGGCGGCGCTGGACTTGATCGCCTTCTCCATCGGCGAAGCCTTGCGCTTCTCCCACCATTTCAAGGCGAACTTGTACCCCAGGAACAGCAGCGCGATCAGCACCAGCCCGCCGGCGATGATGGGGATCGATCGGGGCGAAAACAGCGCGCTCATCGCCGCGAGCAGGCCCCCGCCGCTGGCGAGCACGACCGCCGCCTTCACCGGGGGTGACATCTGCCCGAAATGCTGCGTCATTCCCATACCTGTCCTCAACTCGTCTCACCCCGCCGCGGCCCGGTCCCGAATCCCTGCGCGATTGCCCTGCCCCCCGGCTACCAACCCCTCACTCCGCCGCCACTTTTCCTTTCTGCACAATCAACTTCACGGCATCGTTCACTCGCTTGTTCGCGTTGTAGTAGAGCGAGATGTTGAGCCCCACCACCAGGATGAACAGGCCCACCAGCACGATCGCCACGCCGATCAGCCGCTTCCCCGGCGGCTCGATGAAGTTCGACGTGTTCACATGCTCGTACGCCTCGGGGCAGATCTTCGCGTTGGGATCCGTGTCCATCATCCCGCGGGTCCGCGCCGAAATCTCCAGCATCTTCTTCCGCAGGTATTCCGGTTGCCCGGCGTACCACCCCGTGAACCCCAGCCCCAGGCAGGTGTAGAACACGCCCAGACGCTCCGTCGCCGCTTCTCCGGGTTCCTTGAGCGTCTCCTCCAGCAGGTCAAAGAAGCGCTCGTCACCGGCGAGTTCCTTGCGGTCGGCCGCGAGTTCCGACCACTTTCCCACGCCCCGCAAGCACTCCCGCGCCATGAAATCGACAAAGAAGATCAGCGCCAACTCGACCTTCTCGTACTGCGAGACGAGGTTGCGTTCGGTCCCCGCCTTGGCCTTCATGTCGGCGAGAATCGCCGTCACCTCGCTGCGCACCGTCGCCGGCTCCACGCGGATCGACTTCCGCGTCGTCCGACTGAGCCGGCACACGTATTGAAACAGCGGTTCGCACAGTTCCGTCAGCGTCATTCGGTGCTCCAGGCTCGCACGCACACCCCGACTCGGCACGCGCCGCACCCGCGTGCCGCACCGTCGGCGGTGCATGATAATCCGATCCGAGGCTGCGCGCTCGATCCCCCCCGGGGCGCCCGAGGCGGACGACGAGCCGTCCGCCCCTTCTTGTGCGCCGCCCTGGGCTCACTTCTTTTCCGGGTTCGGCGGGGTCGGCGCGTAACTGATGGCCGACCGCCTCAGCGTCACCCGGATCTTCGTCTGACCGTTCCAGCGATTGCTTCCCAGCGGGATGATGACCCGCCGCGTATCGCCCATCGCCGACCGATCCGCCGGGGCCTCGGGCGTGTCCGCGATGACGAACAGGTTCATCACCCCCGCGCTCCTCCACTCTTCCCACACCTTCGCGTCCGCGGCCAGCGTTTTCGGTGACGCGTTGTCCTTGTTCAGCGTAAAGGTGACCGTCGGCGAGAGGCGGCGCAGGTCATCCTGGCGGATGAAGTCGTCCACGCTCGCGGACTTCATCTTCGCCAGCGCGTTCTCGTCGCCGCTCACCCCCGTCAGGTACACGGTGTACGTGTCGGCGCCGATGCCGACATCCTCCGCCAGCGCGACCGTGACGTCGTGGCGCTGCATCGTCGGCGAACTGCACCCGATCATCAGCAGCGCCGTCGCCATCATCATCGCGAGCGAACCAAGGCCTCGTGATCTGCGATTCATTGTCCGGTCTCCTTAATCGTCCCAGGTATTCGGGCGCCCGCTTGAGAGCCCGGCGTTCCGTGCCGGCGTCGGGATGCCCGTTGATCCAAATCCTTGCCCGTTGCCGCGGCGGCCGCTAGCCGCGCGACCCCGCTCCTCCCATCCCGGCGGAGTACTGCCTCACCACCGCGTGGATCTCCCGATTGTAATTCCAGTCGATCACGATGAGGCTTCGCGTCTGCCGGAGCACTCGATCAAAGTCCGCCAGCGCCGAGTCGAACACGAGGTGCATCCCCCCGAAGGGCCCATCGCCGTACCCCCGGCAGGCGCTGTCGGGGCCTACGCCGGGGAACATCCTGATGATGGCCGCGAGCGTCTCCCACCACAGCGACGCGGGGACCAGGTCAAACGCCTCCTTCGCGTTCACGGCCTCTGCACCCAGCCGGTGCGGGCCCAGCCCCTCCAGCCAGCGAGGATCCTGCCCGAAGATCGCCCCGACGCGCTGGGGCAGCGGCACGCTTGGATCATGCTCCTTGGCCACCTGCCGCGCCAGGCTCAGGAGTTCGTCGAGCACCACCGCCAGGCTCGTCTTGGAATCGGTCAACAGGACCTTTGTGGCCAGCACGCCAAGCGAATACAGATCGACCGGGGTGGCGATCAGCGGGATCACCTCGAAGTGCGACCCGTGCAGCGGCACGCCCGCCGCCGATTGCAGCAGGCTCACGTCCTCCGGGCTGAACCGCTGCCCGATGGTCCGGAAGCGCCACTCGCCCGATGCCAGCGCCGCGTCGGACTCCAGCCGCCCGTAGAGATCGATCCGTCCCCCCTTGGGACCCTTGGCCGATCCGCCCCCCAGCGTCACCCGCACCCACACCAGATCGGATTCGCTCGCTTCAACCCGCTGATCCGTCGCCAGCGTTCCTTCCAGCACGAGCGATTCCGACTGCGGGTTCACCAGTTGCCGGATGCGGAGCGTCGCCACGCCCCGCGTCGGCATCCCCGCCCCGCTGGGCCTGAAGATGCTCATCGACCCGCTCCCCGGTGAGATGTAGTGCTGCGCATCGCTGGCCTTGATCGAAAGAGCGATCGCGTCCCCCGGATCCACCAGCGACACGCGCGCCGACCACACGTGCGGGAGCCCCCGCGCCGGCTCAGACATGTAGACCGAAAAACTCTCTGCCGACAGGTTCAGCAGCGGACGCTGCGACGATTCCGCCTGGGCCCGCACGCTGGCGATCGCATCCGCGATCAAGCGCACCTTCAGATGAAACACCTCGATGAGCCGTCCCCACTTCCCCTGTTGACCAAGAAAGAGCCCGGATTCCGAAACTCCGGCGTCCGCGGCCGTGCTCCCCGCGCCCGTGGTCCCGCGACCCGATCCGCCCGGGGCGGGCGTCGATAGTCCGGTACTGATCGTCGTCCTGCCGTGCGCCACGCCGGGTGTCGCGTTCCCTCCGCCGCTCGAACTTGCGGCGGTGCCCCCCGACAACACATCCAGATAGGCCGGCAGTGACAACGTGCCGGCGCGCCGGACCATCAGCAACCCCGCGCCAATATTGAACGCGACGAGCCCCTCTCGCCCTCCCGACAGATCCGCCACCTGGCGGGTCCGGTCATTCGTGGGCGAGCCGGGCGTCACCACCACGAAGTTCCCCTGATTCCCGCGGCTTGCGAGATAGAGATAGCGGTGCAGCGTCGTCGAATACGCCGGCAACCCTGCCGCCGTCAGGACCGCGTCGTCCTCGCAGACCACCCACGCTTCGCCCGTCTCCCGGTCCGTCGGATGAAACGGAGCCGGCCCCGCGCTCCATTCATTCGCGCCGCGGGTGGTCCGGCTTCCCTCCGGGAGCAAGTCAATAAGAGTCACAGGCGGCCTGACCGACTCGTACCCCGTCCGCACCAACACCGGCCGCTCGAACCGCTCATACGCCCGCACCTGCGCCATCCATCGCTGGTCCAGCGCGTGATTCGATAACGACTCGCGGTACGCGGGAATCGACTCGACGAGCCCCTCAGCCGACTGCACCCACACCTCCACCCATTCGTGCACGAACCCGCCGGCATCCGCCACACACCCCAGGTACACCCGGGCATCGACGTGTGATCGCACCTGCACGAGCGGCCCCCCCGCCCCCCCCGGCCCCCCCACGTCCGCGCTCTTTGTCTCGGTGCCGCGATCCCCGCCGCCTCGAACCAGGACGCACACCCGGATCGGCGCGGACCACTGCTCCGCCGTGATCGGCACCGCGTGGTACCCCGCGGGCACCCTTCCCGGCACGAAGTGGATTTCAGACAGGAGCGTCGGCATGGGCATAGAGCATAGAAAGCAAGATTCGGGAAGCGGGTCGCCGGGGATACTCCAAGAGTCTACCAGAGACTGACGCCCGGTGCATGACCTACCGCGGTCCTGCGAATTGACACCACCTGATCAAAACATCGTCTGCGCACGGGACAAGCAGGCGGCTTCCGGGGAGGGCACAACGGCCCCTCCAGAAGCCTTCTTGGAACGCACCGGCCCGTCCAGCGTCTTACCATCCAGCACCCTTGCCCCTTGGAGTTGACATGTCGGACCACAACCTTACCCGTCGCGATGCGATTCTTACCGGATCGGCGGCCGCTCTGGCCGTGATGGCCGCCGCTGGCGCCCAGGCGAGCCTGCTGCAACCCTACGGCAACAAGGACAAGGACAAAGACAAGAAGAAGCAGGATGCCAAGGCGCCGAAGGAGCCCGACCTGGCTCGCCTGCTCCTTCCCGGCACCCGGCACGACTGGACCCTCAAGGTTGATATCGACGTCAATGCGTACGTCGAACGCGACAGCAAGAACATGCCGGTCGTTCACGATTTCAAGTTCGATAGCGCCGTCGTCGTCTTCCCGGTCCTCAAGGGCACCTCGTCCAGTCGCAGTTACCCGACCGAACTCAAGAGCAAACTCTCCTTCAACGATGTGCTCATCGCCAACGTCCCCAGCGGGTATAGCGAGGCCTACCCCTGCGGCACCCGCCTGGGCAAATGGGAAATGTCCGAGAAGACCGGCCGCGAGGTGCGCCTGGAAATCGACATCCCCATGACCTGCTGGCAGACCAAGTTCGACGAGAAAGCCGCCGAGGGCGTGCCCTGGCCCAACCGCTGGCCTGCCGTGCCGATGTCCACGTTCAACGATCGACAGGCCGTCGGTCGAAACCGCGAGGGTGACGAAGTCGTCCTCATCGAACACGACGCACCCATCGTCCAGGAACTTCTCAAGAAGTGGACCAACGACAAGGACCCCAAGTCGATCCCCCCCGTCGTCCTGGCCAAATACCTGGCCGGTCAGATCCTGGAGTACATCCAGCCCAGCGGCAACGGCCTGTGGTTCAACAAGAACTCCGGCCTGGAAGGGTTCAACCTGGTTGGCGCCCGCACCGCCCTGGAAAAGCGCCGCGGCACCGAGCACGACGTTGCCTGCGCCCTCGCGGCCATCTACCGCGCCGCCGGCCTCCCCGCACGCCTCGTCATCGGATACGACATCAGCGACGAAAAGGGAAAGGACTCGAACTTCCTGGCCAAGAAGCCGTCGAGCGTGCCCGAGTTCCGCACATGGGTGGAGTTCGCGCTGTTCCTCGATTCCGCCGCCAAGGAAATCTGGGTCCCCGTCGACGTCAACCGTCAGCGCAAGGCCAGTTCCCGCAACACCAGCAACTGGCGCTACTTCGGCTCCAACGACGAACTCGAAAACGTGCTCCCGATCGCGCACCAGTTCCACCCCCCCACGTTCGTGATGGCCCACGGCTCGCCATGCTTCTGGGGCTGGGTCGTGCGTCCCGAGGCACAGGTCGCCACGCAGTTCCTCCGTTTCGACGCCATTACGACCCCAAAGACGTCCAACTCCAAGCGCGACCGTGAGAAGGACTAAGCCCGCCCCGATCGTGGTCGCTACGCGAACACGCCACGGAAGGTCGGCTGGAAATCCGAAAACACGCCGCCGACGCTGGGGTTCCCCAGTCGCTGTTCGAGGATTTCGGCCAGGATGTCCCGGTAGTCGAACGTCGCCGCCAGGTCGCGCGACTCGTACAACTGCTCCGGCGCGAGCCCGGGCCACTGCGTCAGGACGCGGCCCCCGTGCACCGCGCTGCCCATCACCATCATCATCCCGCCGTGCCCGTGGTCGGTCCCACCGCTTGCGTTCTCATGCAGCGTGCGTCCGAACTCGGACATCGCCACCAACGTGAAGGACGGCGAACTGCCGGCGAACATGTCGCGCCGGAACGCGTCCAGGCACCGGGAGAGATGATCCATTTCGCGGGCCATGATCCCCGAGAACGGGCTCTGCGCCTGATGCAGGTCCCAGTTCGTGAGTCCGAGTTCGATCGTCATCACCTCGACCCCGACCTGTGCCTTCGTGATGGCTGCCGCGGCGCGCAAGGTCCGTCCGGACCGCGTCTCGGGATACTCCGCGCCACCGCCCGGCTGGTAGGAATCGAAATCCAGTTGGCTCAGCAGCGAGACCGTGTTGTACGTCGAGAGTGCGAACGACCGCGTGGGCTCCCGCGAACTCACGTAACTGTTCCGGATCATCTCGTATCGGAATGCCTGCGTGATCGGGTCGCCGCGCAGGCTGAAGTTTCCCGGGTCCGGGATCGGCAGCACACGGGACGCCCCGAACAGGCTTTTCGGCACGCCGTCGGAGATGGCGATCCCCCGCAGCACGGCCTGCGCGTCCGCGGGCACCAGGTTCAGATGCCGAGTCAACCATCCGGTCGGCGAGGCCGGGTCTTCGACCCCGATCTCCATCAGCCGCGCCGCCTCGAAGTGCGAACGCGTGTAATCCTGCGACCCGACCGCGTGCACGAACAGCAGCCGCCCGTCCTCGTAGGCGGGCAGGATGGGCGCCATCGCCGGCGCCAGCCCGAACTGCCCATCCAGGTTGATCGCGCGATTCGGGCTGGAACTGCTGGGCGGGGGGATCGCCAGTGTCGGCCTGGCGTCGTAGTACGGCTGCTCCAGGAACGGCGGACAGATTGTCAGCGCGTCCGCCCCGCCCCGCAAGAACGCGACGATCAGGACGTCGCGCTGCGAACTGCGATAGTCCCGGGCCATGGAGACGCGCGGCATCCATTCGGGGAGCGTCGCCGCCGCCCCCGCCGCGGCGCTCACCGCCAGGAACCGCCGCCGCGAGAACTCGTTGAACTCCCGGCACGCCAGTTGTCCGCCTTGATTGTTCATGCCTCTAGTACCATTGAAATCCGTGCATGGCCATCATCAGCCCCGTGGTCGCGCGGCGATGCCGGTCGTTGTCCGGGTCAACCGCCAGAAACTCCCGCAGGTATTGCTCATCCGACGCGCTCAGCTCGTTCTGATAGAACCGCCGACTGATCTCCGCGATCACCTCGTCCACGCCCGACATCCCCTGGAAGTACACGCTCGCGTCCGATTGGAGCCCCAGGATCTGGTTCTCGCCCAGCGTGCACCCATAGTTCCACCGTGCCATCTGCCCTCCCCCCCAGTACTGCACCGTGTCTGGGAACCCGTCCGGCGGCCCCCACTCGAACATCGGATGCCCGCCCTCCCTCATCGCCGCGCGCAGAAACCACATATCGTCGATGTGCGTGCGTATCGCCCGCGCTCCGGATGCAACCAGATGGAACGGCCGCTTGAACTTCGCTGAGACGCCGAACAGATTCTCCGGCGTCAGGATCGCCCGCACCACCTCGCGCAGATCGCCACGCGTCTGCCGGAACCGAAGCG
Source organism: Phycisphaerales bacterium (assembly GCA_050246015.1). GTDB lineage: Bacteria > Planctomycetota > Phycisphaerae > Phycisphaerales > UBA1924 > JTS-AC122. The sequence goes on along the minus strand of JBFWWU010000025.1, from coordinate 8,001 downwards.
CGGCTCGCTGCACCGTGGACTCCCGCGGCGTCTCCTCGAGGAACCACCGGCACAGTTTCCGCGCGACGTGGAACGAGGTGGCCGGATGGTCCGCCAGGATCTGCACCACCCGCATCCCGTCCTCGATGCCCTGTCCACCGGGCAGGATGTATCCGAGCACGACTTTTTCGTCATAGTCGTGCGTGTCAGGATTGAAATAGAACGTCCCGCCCGCGCTGGGCTCCTCCGCCGGCACGATGGTCCAGCCCGTGAAGCAGCGCGACACCTCCATGACGTCCTGCTGCGTGTACCCGCCGTCCACTCCGAGCGTGTGCAGTTCCATCAGTTCGCGCCCGAAGTTTTCGTTGGGCCGGGCCGCGATGTTGGTGACGTTTGTCAGGAACGTCAGCATCCCCGGGTTTGTGCACGACGCCAGCAGCAGGTTGTAGAAGGTCCCCAGGGCGTTGGGGCGGATCACGTCCCGGTCCTTGATGGCCTGAAAGAAACCGCCGAAGGTGATGTTGCTATCCATGCTGAAGTGATCGTGCCAGAACTCCACCATCCGCTCGAGCAACTGCCGGCGCGAATAGATCGCCCGCAGGAGCGCCATATCCAGCAGTTCCAGCCGAACCGGGTACTCCTGGTTGCGCTGGTAGAGTTGGGCGAACGTGAAGTTCTGAATCTGCGGGGAGGGGATGAGCCGCGCCGCTTCCGCCGCCAGCGTCGAATCGTCCAGCGTCGCCGGGTTCAACTGCTCGTTCAGATACGCGTCGAACCCCATCGCGGACACATACTCAAGATCTTCCGGCCGGACTCCGTAGCCCGTCCGGCGCAGCAGCCGAACCAGCATCGCGCCGGGGTCGACCTCGGCCGGGCCGTCATCCGCGGCGGCCAGCGCCGCGGCGCTGGCACTGGCGCCCGCCGCCAGCGGCGACGACAGGCGGCTGAACCAGCCCCGACGATCCAGTCGCGCCATGACGTGCGCGCGATCCGGGTCCGTCCGGCCTTCACCACGGTTCTCCATCTGATTGTCTTCGGGGTTCTCGCGATTCCTCATAGCCGCATTGTCTCGTACACACAGGCGTCATGGCACAGTGCACAAAGATCGGCCCACGGTCGCGATCGGACTCACTCAATAAAGTTCGAGGCGCGATGTGCCATACATCTCACATCGCGCCATCGAACCACAACGTATCGGCGCTTTACTTCCCGGCGGATCGCATCGTTCTCGAAGTTGTGGTAGGTTCCAAGCGTGCGGCGTGTGGGGAAACCGGCTCGTCTCGGCCCCGAACTTTATCTGAGCGTCGGCCGAATACCACAAATCCGCCGCAATCTCCGCTCGATTTTCGTCTTCGTCTCACTGATTCGTGGGATGTCCCGTGCGCATTTTCGCGCAGTCGGCGACTCTGGCAAGAGTGTGCCCACGAGTCGTGGCGCGCGCCGCCGCTCATTCGCGGGTCACGGCGCGCCGTGATCTCGCCACTCAAACGAGCGCCGCGGCACCGCGCCGAGTTCCGGGAGTGAACCCGGGCGGCATCGTCCTACCATCGTCCATGACGACCTCCAGCCCGGGCGCGCGCCGTGCCTTGCCCGATTCGCCACGCCTCGGCGTCCGCATCGCCGGCACCGGCTCCTGCGTCCCCGAAGACCGTCTGCACAACAGCGAACTCGCGCTGGTGATGGAAACGTCCGACGAGTGGATCCGGCAGCGCACCGGCATCGTCGAGCGCCGCGTCGTCAACCATGATCGGCAGGAGTGCACCACGTCGCTCGGCACGCAGGCGCTACGCCGCGCGCTGGCCAACGCCAAGATGGAACCGGGCGAACTCGACCTGCTCATCCTCGCGACGGTGACGGGGGAGATGACCTGCCCGTCGACCGCCTGCCGGGTCGCCGCCCTGGTCGGCGCCGATAACGCCGGCGCGTTCGACGTCGCCGCCGCCTGCTCCGGGTTCGTCTACAGCCTGAACACGGCTCACGAACTGATCCGCGGCGGTGGCTACCGCTCCATCGCCGTCGTCGGATGCGACGTGCTGTCCCCGTACGTGAACTACTCCGACGCCGGACGGGGCACCGCCATCCTCTTCGGCGACGCCGCGGGCGCCGCCGTCCTCAGAGCCAGCGACGATCCTTCTCTCGGGATCATCGCGCAGGTCATGAGAGCGGACGGCTCCCGCTGGAAAGACCTGTACATGCCCATGACGCGCCGCGACATCCCGGCCGGCGCCGACCTCTCGCAGGTCCGAACCCGGTGCCTCCAGATGAACGGCCGCGAGGTGTACAAGTTCGCCGTCACGACCTTCGGCGATCTGATCGAGGAAACCCTCGCCAAGGCGAACCTCCGCCCGGACGATGTGGATCAGTTCGTATGCCACCAATCGAACGCCCGCATCCTCGAATCCGCTCGTCAGCGTTTCGGGATCCCCGCCGAGAAGATGTACGTCAACATCGACCGCATCGGAAACACCTCCGCGGGCTCCGTGCCACTGTGCTTCGATGAACTCCGCCAACTCGGACGCATCCGCGAGGGACAGATCATCCTCTTTGTGGCGTTCGGGGGTGGACTGACCTGGGCTTCGAGCCTCTGGCAACTGTAGTTCGCCGACGCATTCAGCCGGGGCCCGCCGCGATGAAGTTTTCTTCATGAGGTGACTCATCCGGCGCCCCGTGTAGTATTGAACACGATGCATGTTGCGCCCGCGCGCCGGCACAGACAAGGGCCCACGCAACTCCCCGCGGATGTTTGCTTGGCGACTGCGCACCGGTCGTCGTCGCACAGCAATCGCCCGGCCCCGGCGGGGGGGCGGATCGTCGACGCCGCCCGCGCCGCCGGCATCGAACCCGCGTACACCGACGGCCTCGGGCACCGTCGATCCGTTCCGCTGGATGCGCTGGACTCTCTCACCCGCTGCATCGCCTCGCACGCCGGCCCCGCCGCCGACAACCGCGACAACCGCGTCATCCTCGCTCGCGCCGGGTCACGCGCTGTGCGCATTCCCATCGCGGGCCGCGTTCGCCGACCAGTCCTGCGCGCGACACTTTCGCTGGAATCGACCGGTGAAACGCTCTGCGCCCGCACTCAATACTCGCCGGGCGAACTGCGCGTCTTGCTCCCCGTCCCCGTCCCCGTCGGGACGCACACCCTCACCATCGAGTTCGGCGGGGACGTGCGGAGTTACTTCGTTCTCGCTCCGCCCGCCACCCTCGCCGCGCCGCCGCTCACGTCGGGAGGCCGGCTCGCAGTCTTTCTTCCGCTCCACGCCGTGAGATCCCGCCGCGGTCTGGGGGTGGGCACCTTTGCCGACCTTCGAGAACTCTCGGAGTGGGCGCACTCGTGCGGGGCGGATCTCCTGGGGACCCTCCCGCTGTTCCCCGCCTTTCTTGATCGCCCGTTTGATCCGAGCCCGTACGCCCCCGTCTCGCGCCTGTTCTGGGGCGAGCACTTTGTCGATCCGGCCGGCGCTCCCGAATCACGCGCCCCCGCGGTCCGCGTACTCACTTCCAGCGCGGAGTTCAGGCGCCGCGCCGCGGAGGCGCGCCGCGGCCGCTGGGTTGACTACGACGCGACATGGAGTTTGCAGCGCCGCCTGCTCCTTGAAATGTCCCGGGTCGCGCGCGCTCACGCGTCCCGCTGGCGGCAGGTTCTTTCAGACGCCGGCCCGCTCGCTGGCGACTACGCGGCGTTCCGCGCCGCTCTTGACCCCGCCGCGAACCGCCGCGATCGCGCCGAGTCCGCGTCGATGTACATCTACGCCCAATCGCTCGCCAACTCCGAGATCGCCGCACTGGCTACCAGCGCCACCGGGGCGCGACCCCTCTACCTCGACCTTCCCGTCGGCGTTCACCCAGATGGGTACGACGTCGCTCGTCATCCGCATCTCTTCCTCCACGGCGTCTCCGCGGGCGCGCCGCCCGATCCGCTCTACGCCGCCGGCCAGGTCTGGGGCTTCCCGCCGTTGCATCCCACCGCAGGTCGAGCGGACGGGTATGCCTATCTGCGCGCCGTCCTGCGGCGAATGCTCGGCGTCGCCGGCGTGCTCCGCATCGACCACGTCATGGGGCTCGTGCGCATGTACTGCGTCCCGCCCGGATTTGACGGCGCGCAGGGCGCGTACCTGCACTACCCCGCCGACGAGCTCTTCGCCGTCGTCATGATCGAAGCGGCTCGCGCCGGCGCGCTCATCGTCGGTGAAGACCTGGGCACGGTCCCCGATCGCGTCCGGCACATGATGCAACGCCGGGGCATCCTCGGGATGCAGGTCCAGCAGTTCGCCCTGAGCGGATCACCTCGCCCGATCACCCTCCCCGCGTCCCCGCTACTGCTGGCCAGCCTCAACACCCACGACACTCCCACCTTCGCCGGATTCTGGCACGCCGATGACGTCTCGCTGCGTCACCGACTGGGCGCGATTGATCGCGCGACGGCGGTGCGCGAGCGCCGCGACAGGGCCGCGATGCGAGACCGGGTTCGCCGCGACCTCGCCCGCCGCCGGCTCCCGGCTCGCGCCGCGGCGTCCGTCGCCACTTCCCTCATGACGCTCCAGGCTCGGTCCCACGCCTCGATCTCGCTGGTCAACCTCGAAGACCTGCTGCTGGAACGCGCGCCCCAGAACGTCCCCGGCACGACGACGCAGTACCCGAACTGGCGCCGCCGCGCAGCCGCCACGCTCGAACAATTTGTCGGCTCGCCGGTCATTTCCAGGCGACTTCGGCGACTCGCCGCCGAGCGAACCGCATCATCATCGAAGAAAGCCCCTCGCCGATGAGACCGGAACTCCCTCAACTCGGGGCTCGCTGGCTGGAAAGCGGGCTCACCCGCTTCGTCGTGTGGGCTCCTCACGCCACCAGGCTCGCGCTGCGTCTCTCCGACACGCAACGCCGGGAGTGGATGACCCGCGACAACCTCGGGTATCACTCGATCGAACTCGACGCACCGCCGGGGACGTTCTACCAGTTCGAGTTTGAAGACGGCCGCTTCCGGCCCGACCCCGCGTCCCGCGCTCAGCCGCTCGGCGTCCACGGCCCCTCCATGGTCACCCGCCCAGCCCTTCCTTCTCCTTCACCCTTCCACAACCCCGATCTGCACTATCACGTTATCTACGAACTCCACGCCGGTACTTTTACCCCGGAAGGAACATTCCAAAGCGCCATCACGCGCCTTGATCACCTCCGCTCCCTCGGCGTAACCGCGATCCAACTCATGCCGATCGCCCAGTTCCCCGGTGGCAGAAACTGGGGATACGACGGTGTCGCCCCATTTGCCGCCCAGTGGTCCTACGGCGGGCTCGAAGGTCTGCTCGCCCTCATCGACGCCTGCCACGAACGCGGGCTGGCCATCTTCCTGGATGTCGTCTTCAACCACCTTGGTCCCGAAGGAAACTACCTCGCGGACTTCGGCCCCTACTTCACCGATCGCTATCGCACGCCCTGGGGGTCGGCCCTCAACTTCGACGGGCCCGACTCCGACCACGTCCGCGAACTCTTTATCCAGTGCGCGCTCCAGTGGACCGCCGACCTTGGATTTGACGCTCTGCGACTCGACGCGGTCCACGCTATTTTCGACCATACCGCCCGCTCGTTCCTGGAAGAACTCACGCAGCGCGTTCATGACGCCGGCGCTCGCCAGGGCCGGCGCATCCTGATCATCGCCGAATCGTCCGACAACGACCCGCGGCTGGTGCGTCCACGGGAAGTCGGCGGGGTCGGCATGGACGGCTGCTGGAATGACGATTTCCACCACGCCCTGCGCAGCGCTCTCACCGGGGAAAACCGCGGGTATTACCGACCCTTCGGCTCCGTCTCGCAGATCGCCAAGGCGTTGCGCGACCGATATGTCTTCTGCGGCGAATACTCCGCCGGTTACCGTCGCCGGCACGGGGCGCCCGGGGTGGACATTCCCCACGGCCGGCTGATCGTCTACACCCAGAATCACGATCAGGTGGGCAATCGTCCGCAGGGCGACCGACTCGACGCCGCCGCCGGAGACGACGGCGCCCGCGTCGCCGCCATGCTGACCCTCCTCTCTCCCTTCACTCCGATGCTCTGGATGGGCGAGGAATACGGCGAACGGGCGCCCTTTGCCTACTTCGTCAGCCACACCGACCCCGGACTGATCGAGGCGGTCCGCACCGGACGCCGGGCCGAGTTCGCGGAACTGCACGAGTCGTCGGACCCGCTCGATCCGCAGGACGAGCAGACGTTCCAGGGGTGCCGGCTGCGGTGGGATGCGGCCGATACTCAAGAGGGCGCGCGTCGCCTGAACTACTACCGCGCGCTGCTTTCTCTGCGCCGGGAGATCGACGTGCCGAGCCTGGCCTCCGAGTCGCGTGCCCGGGCCTGGGAAGTTGAGCGCTGCGTCGCGATCTGGTACGGCGAGCCCGCGCGATTGATCGTCGCCGCGAATCTGGGCGTCTCCGCCGCGACGATCTGCCTGCCGGAGTCCGTCGCCCCAGCGCCCATTTCGTTCCGCATCGCGATCGACTCCTCGCACGCGCAGTGGTGGACTCCCGATGCACAACCGCCCGCCCTGCCTAGCTCGCTCTCCGCCGAAGCCGAGGGCCTGCGTCTCGGCCTGGCGCCGCGCTCGTGCATGGCGATCGTCACCGATGGAGCCGCCAAATGAGCACTACTCCCAGCCCGCGCTATGTGTGTGTCCACGGGCACTTCTATCAGCCCCCGCGCGAAAACGCCTGGCTCGAAGCCGTCGAGATGCAGGAATCCGCGTACCCCGACCACGACTGGAATGAGCGCATCACCCGTGAGTGCTACGCCCCCAACGCCAAGGCCCGGCTGCTGGACGATCAGGGGCGGATCAAGGCCCTGGTGAGCAACTACGAGCGCATGAGTTTCAACTTCGGCCCCACCCTGCTGGCGTGGATGAACGACCGCGCCCCGACCCAATACGCCGACATCATCCGCAGCGATCACGAGAGCCGAAAGCGATTCGAAGGCCACGGATCGGCGATCGCCCAGGGGTACAACCACACGATCCTGCCACTCTGCAACGACCGCGACCGCCGCACCCAGGTCATCTGGGGCAAGCGCGATTTCGTCCGGCGCTTCGGCCGCGAGCCCGAGGGGATGTGGATGCCCGAGACCGCCGCCTGCACCAGCACCCTGGAAGCGCTCGCCGAGCAGGGAATCCGCTTCACCATCATGGCCCCGCGCCAATGCGCCGCCGTGCGCCCCGAGGAGGGCGAGTGGATCGACACTCCGGGGACGGTGGACCCCAGCCGCGCGTATGTGGTCCGCCTTCCTTCCGGTCGCTCGATCGTCGCATTCTTCTACGACGGCCCCGTTTCCCAGGGGGTCGCCTTCGAGGGACTTCTGGGCAGCGGCGACCGCTTCGCCGACCGACTCACTGGCGCCTTCAGTGAATCGCGCACCCACCCGCAGCTCATGCACATCGCGACCGACGGCGAGAGTTACGGCCACCATCATCATCACGGCGAAATGGCCCTCGCCGCGGCACTTGATCGCATCGATACCGCTCCAGGCGTCCAACTCACCAACTACGCGCAGTTTCTGGAACGGCACCCCCCCTCCTGGGAAGCCCGCATCCACGAGAATAGTTCCTGGAGCTGCGTCCACGGCGTCGAACGCTGGAAGTCCGACTGCGGGTGCAACTCCGGCCGCCAGGGGTTCCACCAGCGCTGGCGCGCGCCCCTCCGCGAAGCGTTCGACTGGCTCCGCGACTCGGTCGCCGGCGCGTTCGAGCGTCGCGGCGCCGATCTCTTTGCCGATCCCTGGGCCGCTCGCGACGCCTACATCGACGTCATCCTTGATCGTTCGCCTTCGTCGATCGACGCGTTCCTTGGCGCTCATGCCCCGCACGCCACAACCTCGGACCAGCGCTCCACGGCCCTGTCCATGATGGAGCTCCAGCGCCACGCCATGCTGATGTACACGAGTTGTGCGTGGTTCTTCGATGACGAGGCTGGGATCGATACCGTCCAATTGATCCAGTACGCCGCGCGCGACACCCAGCACTCCCGAAGCGTTCAAGGGCACGAACACGAGGCG
>JBFWWU010000024.1:0-54560 GCA_050246015.1 Phycisphaerales bacterium | reverse complement strand
GGATGCCGCGATCCGCCAGCGTGGTGTCGATCGCCGTCGGCACCGAGCTGAAGAGCGCTCGCCTCGTCACGCGGTCCAGGTTGTCGTACTCAAGGAACTGATGCGGCGACGCCGGGTTCTCAACGATCTCGAGCCGATTGCGGTAGTCGAACGTCCGCTTGGTGTCCCGTGTGCTGGGCCCGAGCGCGGAATCACTCGGGTGCTGCCTGACAAAGGTCACGTTGCCGTCGCCCACGCCGGGCGTGGTCGTCTGACTCGAGTCGTAGAAATACTCCGCGACCGTCGTCATATTCGAGCTGATGTTGGTGCCGACTTCGATTTCAACGACGCGGTTGAGCACGTCGTAGGTCTGGCGCGTAATCGTGCCGGTCGGCGCCGTGGTGTACGAGAGCCGGCCGCGCGTGTCGTACTCGAATTCGGTGCTGTACGACCGGTCGCCGGCCACATCGTGCCACATGGTGGTGGAGTCGGTCTGGCCGACAGGATTGAGGGTGCGCACACTGCGCGCAATCTCCCCGTGTCCGGGCGTGGTCGGCTCGAGCGTGAATACGCGGTCGTCCGGGTCGTAAGCGGCGCTAGTCGACAGTGTGAACTCGCTGGTACCGAGCGATGCCCCGGCGGCGTTCATCCACGACATCGAGACCGGCCCGTCGAACGTGTTGGGGGACGATCCAACTTGGAAGGGGAGCGACACCATCGAGTAGTAATAGATGCCGGGCCGGGCCGTGAACGTGTTCAAGAGGCGCGTGGTATAACTCGATACCCCGCCCGGTGAAGTCCGCTTGATGGTGCGGCCCAGGAGGTCCACCTCATAGGTGGTGGAGAGGGACCCGCCGTCGCTGTAGCGATCGGCGCTGATGCTCACGCTGGCGAAGTTGCTCGTGTTCAGGCTGCTGTATCCGGTCCCGCCGCTGATCGACGCGTTGCGCACCATCAGCGTCGATCTCGTCCTGGTTCGTCGACGCCGTCGTGGACGCCTCCCGGAAGTGCTCGACCATGCTCGGGTAATAGGTGCGCTCGGTCGAACTGTCGGCGGACGGATAGCTGGCCCTGACGAGCAGGTCAAAATCAGATACATCATCAACATCGCCGTCGTCGCCGTTGCGTACGCGCAGCTCGGTCAAGCGGTTATTCGCGTTGTACTCGTACCCGTACACCAAGCCATCCGTGGTGCTGATCGTCGGTGGCGTCGCGACGGCCATCGAGGTCGCGAGCGTGTAGGAGCCGTCGTACGCGGAGGGGTAGACAATCTTGCGCAGCCGCCCCGCCAACGTGCTGCTGGTGCCGTCCTCGTACAGATACTGACCGATCCACTTATTCGACAGCGTCGGATCACAGATCGCAACCGTGCGGACATAGGGCACGCCGTCGTACGTCTCCATGTCGTAGAAGGTTACTTGGAACGCCGTCGAGTAGTCGTCCCCGGAGGTGATCGATCCATCGTACGTGAGCTGCGTCACCTTGACCGTTGGACTGCCGCTGACCCCCAGGTAATCAAACGTCACCTTCGTTCCCTGCGCCGCTCCGCTGCACGCGCAGCCGGACTGGATGAACTCGGCGACCACGCGTTTCGAGCTGGGGTCGTATGAGACGATCTTCGACGCCAGGTCCATCACGGTGTACGTCACCATGTTCTCGGTAAAGGCCGTCGCGCTATCGGCGAGCGTCATCAGCTGCGCAGCCGCGGTCGTCAGCGCGGTGGACGCGGGGAGGTAGTTCGCCAGCGAGTATTGCTGCGCGAAGTACTCGACCTGCGCCGGCTCGATGACGAGCTTGAGTTGGGATTCATCGCCGAAGCCGTTGAGCCGGTCGTCATTGTTGCTACCCGCCAAGTCGTTCTTGTAGTAGCGGTACTGGGTCACACGCTTCCACATCGCCTCACCGACGGGTGCGCCCTCGACCGCCGTGCTGCGGACCACCTCAACGAGGTCGCCTGCGGAACCGAGGTGATCGGCGGCGCCGGTGTGGTAGGTGTAGTCGACGCGGTCGGTCTCAATCCACGCGCTGGAGGCGTTCTGGCGGAGCACCCTGGCGTTGTCGAGCTTGCCGTACAGATCCGAGTCAACCGTCGACGTGTGCCACAGGAACTGCACGATCGCCGCCGAGTCGGAATCGTCGGTGCCGTTCAGGTAGATGCTCTCAAGGCGAGCAACCGAGGACGTGCCGCCGTAGAGGCTGTACTCGTACGTCTGCTTGTTCCCAGAGACGTCGCGGCGCTGGAGCTGCAGCCCCTCCACCTGCGCGCTGGTCATTCCCGACGGCGCGGTGCCGGAGCGGAAGAAGTCGATCTCGTACCCGCCTGGCTCGGTCAGGCGCCAGATGTTGTAGCTGGTGCTCCCGATCGTGCAGGTTTCCTGTCTGATGTACCACGTGCTGGGACCGCCGGATTTCCAGGTCGAAGGGGATCCCGAGACCTTGGAGAACTCGATCTGGTAATACATCGGCGGGCCGTACAAGACAATCGGGTCGGTGTCCGGATCCGCCGGGATGTCCAGGAAGCGGAACGCGTTCATCATCCACCGGTTGCCGGCCAGGGACGCGCCGGCGTAGTTCGGATCGCTGTTGTATTCTCGCGAGAGCACGAAGTCGGCGCCGGGCAAACTCACCGAAAGATCGATCGCCCGTTCGCTCTTGGTGCCGTCGAAGAGGCTCACCGGCCAACTGGCAACCATCATGTCTCCCCAGCAGCCCCCGCTGTCCTCGCCCTCGGGTTCGCCGGGCGTTTCTTCTCCGGGCGTCGCCGGTCCCGCGACGGGGAAATCGGGCGATCCGGAGTTGGGTATCCTGGGCTCCGGTGGAGAGTTGGGGCCGTGCGGGGGTCGCCAGCCGTTCCACCCGCCACTGTCCCGGTGGCTCCGGCGACGCTCGCCGGGTGGCAGTGTCGGACTCGGGGGCGGTGAGTCCGTCGATGGGACGCCGCAATAGGAGCAGATCAGGAGCGCCTCGCGCTGCGCTTTGGTCAGCGGAGAACCCAGGATGGCGCGGGCGCAGCGGAAGATCGGGCCGCACGGATCAAACCCGAAGGCGCCCTCGCACATCGACAGGAACTCACAGATCAGCGCGAGCTTCTCATCCTTGGTCAACTCAGCTTCGCACTGCGCGATCTGGCAATCGTTCGCGAACTCGATGAAAATCCTCAAGTCGTCGCAGTCGACCATCCCGTCCCAGTTGACGTCGCACTCGAAATCACTGGGCTTGTAGAGACAGCCAGTCTCTCCGACCTGCTCGCAGTCGGGAGTGGTGCACCCGGTGCAGGTTCGCAGCAGCGCGCGCGACTCGTCATCGAGCGGGTGGCCGAGATACTGCGTGATGCACGCGTAGATATCGGAGCAGGGCGGCTTGTCCGGCGCATCTGAACTGCACGGCGATGAGGTGAACCAGATGCACGCGCGGCGGGCGACTCGCTCGAAGTAGTCGGGATATATGAATGGGAAGTATCCCTCGCCGCAGCAGACCTCGGACCGGGCGAGAAAGATGCTCAGGTCGTAACAATCCGTCGTCATATCCCCATCCAGATCGCAGGAATCGTCGTCGGGCACGAAGTAGCACGGTTCGTCGCCGGCCGCAGCCTGTACGGCGCAGTCGCACCCGGACAAGCAGAACAGCAGGTTGCGAAGCTCCTGGCCGTCCGGGTCCCGGCAGTAGAGTACTTGGAAGATCTCTCGCAGCGCGTGCAGGGCGTCCTTGCAGGTGAGCGAGGTGTACGAGTGGAACCAGCAGACCGAACGGATGATGTTGTCTGGATTGTTGAACCAACCGGGCGGAGCGCAGTCCAGCACCTGCCAGATGAATACCTTAATGTCATCGGCATTCGTTCCGCCCATCGCGTCTCGATCCGTGTTACCAAAGGGGTTGCCGGAACTGATCGACTCCGCGACGACGCAGTAGTACGCTGTCCAGCCGCCTATCGGATAGGTGTCGCATGTGTCCATTTCGCACAAATCGTGCGACGGAATAGCATTGCACTGGCCGAGCGCCGCCGTTGGCTGGAGACACAGCCCGAGGAGCATCGCGAGGACAGCGCTGAGCCACACGAGCGCCGCGCGTCTGGCCGTTCGCGTCCCTCGCGGCGTCGAGGCGGCGGCCTGGACGGTGCCGTCCGGATCGTCCTTGTGGATTCTTGCGACTGCGTTTGTTCGTGGGGACCCGAGTTTCGACGAGTTGCCGCGCGCCATGACCAGCCTCCCAAGTCAGTCCGAGTGACCACCGAAAGGAGGCAAGGGGCCACCCCGGTGAGTTGTCAAGGGATCCCGCCCGCACACACCGGGCCGCTGCGCCCGGGCCGCGCGATCAGTCGCGCGTGGCTGCTGTCAATATGCCGCTCGCGGCTTCGCTTGTCAATAGGGGTTCCGTCGGAATTGTAAGAAAATCTTTAGTCGCCGCGATGTTGCCGTCGCCTTGGCTATGACGGCCTTACGAATCGTGTGCCGTTTGCGGAACATCACAGTCGTGATCACACTTATAAGTGGTCGAGGGATGACTCGTGATGCACACGGTCTGGTTCGGACATCCACCGGGATCCGGGTGCGACGTTCCGCGCCGCGACGAATTCGTGCGCCCAGTCACGATTTTGGTCTTGTGCATTTCGGGCGGACGATGTACACTGCCTCATCGGGCGCGGCAGGGCGGAATCCGGACTCGCGCTGCCGCGTGACGAGTCAAGCGCCGGGGACACCAGAGCAATCTAGGGAAATCAACGGGAGGTTCGCGATGTTCATGGCAATCGGGATCAGCTTGTGGTTCGCAATCAGACCGGCCGACACGGAAACGCCGCCCCCCCCGACTCCGCCCCCCTCTCCGTCGGTTGAGTGCCAGACCGCCCACGCCCTGGGCCTGAGCCCCGAATCGCTGGCGGCGGCAAATGTGTCTGCGGAGCAGGCGCAGGGGCTGCTGGCTCGCCTCCTGGCCGCCGAGCAGCTGCGCGATCAGTGGGCGCAGGCAGGGCAGGCAGCGTCCGACGCGGCGGGCCGCGTGACCACGGCGATCGAGCAGCTCCGCGGCGATCCCGCGAGCACCGAACTCGGCGCGGCGCTGACGCAGGGGCGTGCCGACCTCGCCGCAGCTGATGCTCTGACTCATACGGTCGCCGAGTCGCTGGTAACACTGGCGCTTCAAGACCTCGGCGCCGAAGCCGTCACTGCAATCCAGCACTTCCGCGTCACGACCGGTTACGTCGTGCCCCCCGAATCTCGTGCCGCGAGCCTGTCGAGCGACGACTGGTCCGCCTATGAGGCGGCCCTCGTGGCCGAACGCCGTGCTGATCGGCTCGGTGAAGAACTCTCCGCACGGCACGCCCAGATCCTGAGCCAGGTGCGCACCAACTCAGACGTCATTCAGGCACGCCAGCGCATGGACGCACTCCTCCCGCAACTCCGCGTCGTCTTCGAATAGCCCCCCCAACCCCCCATCCCCCCGATCCCCAACCCCCATCTCCCTTCCGTCGATCCCTCCCGTGTCCGTCAATCAGCACCTTTGCTCCACCGCCACCCCCTCTACGAGTGAGGGCCATTATCAGCGAGCCAACGATCGAATCAGGGCGACCCTATGCGCTTCGCGTATCCGCGCCGGCGCGCTGGTGTGCGTGCGTCGTGGCCAGCGTTGCATTGCTTGTCTCAAACGCCATTGCGCAGACGCGGCAGCCTGCCACGTCGCCTTCGGACACGCTCACCCTCACGGATCAGCTCGACCTGGCTCGCCTCGTCGACATGGCGTCCTCGCGCCTCAAGGTGAACATCGAGTACGACGCGGCGGTTGTGAAGGGGACAGTGACGCTGCGGCTGGGAGGGGGCGTGACGGATGAGCAGCTGTGGGAGCTCACCAATCAGCTATTGGCGTCGCGCGGGTTCACCACGATCCGCACCGCCGGCAAGGGCGAAGTACTCAGCGTGGTCAAGCTTGAGCAAGCGGCGGGACTGGCGCGGATCGAGCCGGATGGGTGGGAGCAGCGTGTGGGCGTGGACAGTGCTGATGCGGCCCAGGGAGCGCCACCTGCGGGCTATTCGTCGGTGATGTATGTATGTAAGTATCGCTTGCCGCGCGACTCGGGGTTCGTGGAGTCGGTCAAGCAGCTGGGCTCGAAGCCGGGTGGAACGGCGGCGGCGATGGGCGACTCGGCGCTGCTCATCAGCGACCTGACGCCACGGCTCTTGCAGACGATGCGGCTGCTCCCAGCGCTGGATATCGCGGGCGAGGCGATGGTCGTGCGTGAATACGAAGTAAAGAACCTGGCGGCGGTGCCGCTTGTGGCGCTGGCGATGCAGGTGTCTGACCGGCGTGACGGGGGAAGCTTCCGAAGTGGTTCCGGTACCGGCGGGAGCGCGGCGGGAGCAGCAGGTGGAACTGGAGGATCGCTTCTGGTCGGTGCGGACGGCCGGACGATCCTGATCGTGGCCCCGGAGAGCCGCCAGGGGGGGTGGCGTGAGCTACTTATGTCGCTGGACCGACGGGAGGAGGTCACGGTCGTTCGTTATGTTCCCCGCTACTTCGAACTCAAGGAAGTCGCGAACCTGATTGAGCAGATGATCAGGTCGGGCGGCACCGCCGGAGGCCCCGGATCGAGTGGGACATCCGGCGTGGGAGCAAGCGGGGTGACAGGCGGGGGGGCGGGCGGACTGGGGGGGGACGAGCGATTCAAGATCGTTCAGGATGAACTGACCGGATCATTATTAATAACAGCGACGGCATCGCAACATGATGCTGTGAAACAACTCATCGAGAGCCTGAACCAGGCGCCGCCGGACGGGCGGCGGCCGATGAAGATCCTCAAGGTTCGCAACCGCGATGTGAACGAAGTTCTTGCGATCCTGCAGGGGCTGGTCTCTGCCGGGGCGCTGCGGGCGGGCGACGACGGCTCGGCGAGTGCCCCATCGACGGCCCCGCCTCCCGGAGCCGGCACGTCACGTGCTGACGGACCTGCATCGTCCGTGGGAGGGGCGCCTCTACCGAGCGGCTACGACGCATCGCGCACCGGTTCGCGGACGACTCGTCGCGATGAGCGATCAACCGACACCCGCTCGGCCAGCACCGCCGATGTCGTGCTCAGCTCGGACCCCGGCACGAGCGCGATCATCGCCATTGGCGAGCCGTGGGCGCTGGCGCAGGTTGAGCGGTTGCTGAGGACGCTGGACGTGCGGCAACCGCAGGTGATGGTGCAGGCGCTGGTCGTGAGCCTGAACGACAGCCAATCGCGGAACCTCGGGATCGAACTGGAAGGACAACTGAACCTGTCGGCGGACTCGATCCTGCGTCTCTCGTCTCTCTTTGGGCTGAGTACGGCGGGTACGGGGGTTGGTGACCGCACGGCGGCGGGCGGAGGCGGGACTTCGCTGCTCTTGAGCCCTGGCGAGTTCGCGGCGGTGATCCGCGCCCTGGAGTCACTAACGAAAGGCCGCTCGGTGAGCGTGCCGCAGATATTAGTTAATAACAATGAGCAGGCGGTCTTCAACTCGGTGGTCGAGCAGCCGTTCGCGACGCGCACCAGCGCATCGGACCAGCTCGCGACCACGTCCTTTGGCGGAGTCGCCAGCGCCGGAACGGTGGTGACGGCACAGCCGCAGATCGCCGACGGCGACCATCTCTTGCTTACGTTCAGCGTGGAGCTGAGTTCGTTCGTAGGTCAGCCGCCGAGTGAGAACCTGCCGCCGCCAAAGCAGACGAACAACGTCAGCAGCAGCGTGACGCTGCCGGACGGGTTCACCATTGCCGTCGGCGGGCTGGACCTGACGACCCAGGGCGAGTCGCTGGACCAGGTGCCGCTGATCTCGCAGATCCCGATCCTGGGCGAGGCGTTCAAGAACCGCTCGAAGTCGGCGAGCAACTCGAAGTTCTACGTGTTCCTGCGTGCCGAGGTGCTACGCCGCACGGACTTCGAGGACCTCAAGTACCTCAGCGGGATCAAGGCGGCGGAGGCCGGCGTGGACGACGGGTTCCCTGAAGTGGAGCCCAGGATGATTCGGTGAGGATGGAAGATGGACTTGGGAGGTGGGACTTGGGACTTGGTAAGACAGAATGCGAACTCGGAGGTAGCAGAGATTGGCGGAGAGAATCAGAGATGATGTTGGGAGGTCATGCTCGCAATCCATGTCACAAGGTCTTCTCTGATTCTCTCCGTCTCGCTCCGCTCTCTCTGAGTTCGCATTTATGTTACCATCGAGTGTGGTGATACTGTGATAGATGTGGCCGCTCCAACCGAGGACTTCCTCCGCCTGATCCCGCAGGAGTACGCGCGGCGGCACCTGCTGCTCAGCGGGGGACGGGCCGCCGAGAGCAACTCGAGCGCCAACGGCTCCGCGCCGACAGGAGAGCTCGCGGAGGTCGTGCTCACGTGCGACCAGACGCCCGCGCTGGCCGTGCACAACGTCGGCGTGCGGCTGAAACGCCGGGTTGTCACACGCTCCACGCCAGGCGGCGGTGAAGAGATCGCCGCCGCGATCGATCTGGCGTACGCGCGGTACGCGACCAGCGCCGACCGGCCGCACGACGACCTCCACGAACCTCGAATCGTCATTGAAGCACCGGCCCACGGCGATGAATCCGGCATTGCCGCGGCGATGCGTGAGGCCGAGCGGGACCTCTTGAGCACGCACGGCAAGTCGCAGGTCGTGCGGCTGGTGGACCTGATCTTCTTCGACGCCCTGCGTCTGGGCGCCAGCGACGTGCACATCCAGCCGCTGCGCGACCGCGTGCTGGTGCGGTACCGACTCGACGGCGCGCTGCACACGGTTCGAGAGTTGCCCGGTGGCAGCTCGACCGCGAGCGCAATGGTGAGCCGGGTGAAGGTGATGGCCCACCTGGACGTGGCGGAGCGGCGCGCCCCCCAGGACGGGCACGCCTCGGTCACGATCGGGCAGGCGAGGAGCACCGCGACGAACACTACATTATATAGTAAAGCAAGCACGTCCGCCGCATCGCGCGAAGAAGCACGCGAGGTAGGGGAGGGGGGGAGACGGGTGGATCTGCGTGTGAGCACGCTGCCGTCCACCTACGGCGAGCGGGTCGTGGTGCGGTTGCTTGACGCCTCGCGCTCGCCGCACCTCAAGAGCTTCGTAGCGCTGGGAATGCCCAAAGGGGTCGAGCGGCGCTACCTCGAGCAAGTCAGCCGCACCAGCGGGATCGTGCTCTCCACAGGCCCGACCGGGAGCGGCAAGACGACTACGCTGTACACGACGCTCGCGTGGATCAGCGAGACGAATGCCGGAAGTAACATTACAAGCGACCGCGGCGCTGAACACGAGGACGCACCGGATCGAGCACAAGCGTCCTCCACATCTTCATCCTCCCCTTCGTCCCTTCGTGGCTCCGTCCCTTCGTCCCTCTCTTCGCCATCCTCCCCTTCGTCCCTTCGTGGCTCCGCCCCTTCGTCCCCGTCTTCATGCGAACTCAACATCATGACGATCGAGGACCCGGTCGAGTATGACCTCGGGGGAGTTCTGATCGCGCGGGAGGCGCATGAATCAAACCCGGTCACTTCCAGCGCTGCAGGAAGTCAGACCGGATCCGCCTTAGCGCACCGCGCTGCTTCGCACTCCAGCGGCCTGGCCATCAGCCAGACGCAGGTGGACCCCAAGAAGAACGTCACGTTCGCCACGGGCCTGCGTCACATCCTTCGGCAGGACCCGGACGTCATCATGGTCGGCGAGATCCGCGACGAAGAGACTGCGCGGATCGCCGTGCAGGCGTCGCT
Organism: Phycisphaerales bacterium; assembly: GCA_050246015.1. Classification (GTDB taxonomy): domain Bacteria; phylum Planctomycetota; class Phycisphaerae; order Phycisphaerales; family UBA1924; genus JTS-AC122. The sequence goes on along the minus strand of JBFWWU010000024.1, from coordinate 44,878 downwards.
GACCGGGCACCTGGTCCTCTCGACGCTGCACACCGGCGATGCCGCCAGCGCCGTCGCGCGGCTGCTGGACCTGGGTGTCGAGCCGTTCCTGGTCTCGTCCTCGCTCTCGGCGGTGCTGGCGCAGCGGTTGGTACGCACGGTCCACCGCTCGTGCGAAGGACGCGGCTGCGAAGCCTGCCTCGGCAGCGGCCTCAAAGGACGCACCGGCATCTTCGAACTGCTCGTGGTCGACTCGGCGATCCGCGAACTTATCAATAGCCGAGCTTCGGCGAACATTATTAAGGATGCGGCGTGTCGCGACGGGGGAGGGGGGGGTGGAACCGTGACACTCGCCGACGCGGGCCGCCGGCTCGTGGAGCAGGGGATCACCACGCCGACCGAAGTCGCGCGCGTGATCGACATGACGGAGGAGCCCCCCCAAGCATGAGTTCCGAGCGCACGAACCTGATGACGAAGCGGCGCCTGATCATCGCCGGCGCGATCATCGTCGCATCCGTGTGGGCGCTCCGGCCGGTCGAGCGCGATCGCACGCCACAGTTGCCGCAAAGCCCGACAGTACCCACAGCAGACCCCAGCACCCAGTCTCTCAGCGCATCGCTCGACCTCGTCGCATTCCAAACTCCACTGTGGGTGGCGCCCCCGGCACCACCTCCCGCGCCGCCGCCGACTCCGGCCCCGCCCCCTCCAGCGCCGCTGCGTCTTCAGTTGCTGGCGATCATCAAGAGCGGCGACGATGCGAACGGACGGAGCGCTGGCGCATCCGGTTCACCTTCAAGCGCCACCTATTCAGCCATGTTCTACGACCCTGACGCCAACAAAGTGATCGTGCTCGCCGAGGGCGACACATTGCCCGGCGCGGGTGGCCGCACCATCGCCAAGATCACCGCGCTGGACATCCAGATCCGTGAACCCAGAACAGCGGGAGGCGGCGGGGGTCGTGATGCGGTGACCACGTTGACCATCCGTCCCGGAGGGGGTGGAGGGGGGGAGCCAACAAAAGGGGGCGGTGGATGACACGAGCAACGCAAATCGCAACCATAACAGCGAACATTACATGGCCGAGCGACCGCTGCTACTGGGCGGTGCTCGACATCCCCGGCTACCGCCCCCCCCGTCCCCCCGGTTCCCCCCGTCCACCCTACTCCTGCACCCGCCCGCTCCCGCCGGCGCTGCTGATCCAACTCCAGGATCACGTCCCGATCGATGTCAGCGAGCTCCACGCGGTCGCGATGCCGCTGCCGATCACCGCGGCATCCTCGTCCAATCAACTGCTCGTGTGCGCCGTGCGCCGCGACGACCTGGCCGGCGTGGATCCGCAGGCCGTCACACTCGCGCCGAACCTTCCATCGGCGCCCGAACTCGCCGGTCTTCCGAATGAATCGCTCGGCCCAGTCAACCTCCTCGTCGGCGAGTTCGAGCCCCGGCCCGTCCGCCGCGCACGCCTGCGGCGTCACCTCGAACTCGCGGCGGTCTCGCTTGCAGTCGTGCTGCTGATTGCAGTCGGTCTGCACCGGCGTGCCAAGACGCTCGAAGTCGCCGCGCAGCACGCCCAGGACTCGCTCGCCGGCGTGCTCTCGCTTGATCAAATGGTCGGACCTGACTCATCCTTGGACAGTGGCGCCGAACATCTGAACGCTCAGCTCCGGCTCGTGTCGCAGGTGCAGGGTGCCGCTCGCCAGGTGACGCCGCCCTTCGACGCAGCGTCGCCCTTGGCTGCTCTGCTCCGGAGCTGGCCCACCAACGTCACCGGCGCGCCCTGCTCGATCCAATCGATCACCGTGAACGCTACGTCGATGAGCGTCTCCTTCATCTCCGGCGACGACCCGAACCCGCTCCTGCGCATTCTCGTCGCGCCCGACGGATGGCGGCTCGAAGAGCCGCGCATCACCAGCGTGCCGGGAACCACGCGCGTGCTGCAAGAACTTCGGCCAATTGACGCGGCCAGAAAGGGAGCGCCCTGATGCGGATCCTCTTCCTGATCTGGCTCACGGCTATCGCGCTGGGCGTACTCGTCTTGTGCACCGCCACCAGCCGGTACATGACTGCCCGCTCGCGAGCGTCCTCCGCCGAGGCGCGACTGGTGAATGTGCTCGCGAGCCGGGCGCAGCTCGCGTCGCTGCGACAGACGCTGCCGGCGTGGACGAATCTGCGCCCCAGCGAAGGGCTGGCCCCGCGCCTTGCCGACTCGCTCGCCGCCTGCGGCTTGCCGGCGTCCACCATGTCGAGCCTGTCGGCCCAGGCGGAGACCGTGCTCGTGCAGCCGGGCGCCTCGTCCTTGGCGGAACCAAGCAGAAAGGGCGCCATCAGCACGAGCGCGTCGCGGAGCGGCGGCGTGAAGTCTCGCAAGGCGGGGATCACGCTCACGCCGATCACGCTGTCGCAGCTCGGCAGGTTCATGCAGGCCTGGCGCGAACGCGAGCCCGCGTGGGTGATCTCCAACATCGACGTGGCGCCTTTGAACGGCGCGACCAACGACCGCAATGCGTTCGCGTCGGCCTCGACTCCGTCATCGAACCGCTCAGACTCATCTCAGGTGGGAGCCGCAAGTGCACGCGGCGCTGAGGGAGGGAGAGGGGGGGAGCTGCCGCTGCGTGTGGTGCTCACCATCGAATCGCTCTGGCTCGACCCCCCCGTTCCCCCCGTTCCCCCCGTCCCGCCATCACAATCGCCGTCCACGCCCACCACCGCGTCTTCATCCAAGATCGGAGCACCACGGCCGTGAAACGCTCGACACGAACCACCGCGCCACGTACCGCACGGACCCTCGTCCCGCCGCTCGCGATGCTCGGCGCTGTGCTCTTCGCCGTGCTCGCTGCCGGCTGCGCGAGCTCGAACTCCGGCCCGTACACCACCCAGTCCGAGTCGCGGCGCGACCCGCAGCGGGCCCAGCGTCTCACCCTCGAAGCGGTCGAGATCGCACCGAGGAACCCCGCCAAGGCCGAAGCGATGCTGCGCGACGCGCTCACCGCCGATCTCTACCACGGCCCCGCCCACAACAACCTTGGCGTGCTGCTGCTCAAGAAAGAACCGCCGCAGCTCTACGAAGCCGCGAGCGAGTTCGAGTGGGCACGGAAGCTGCTGCCCGGCCATCCGGATCCGCGCGTCAACCTCGCCCTCGTCCTCGAACACGCCGGGCGCACCGACGAGGCCCTCGCCACCTACGCCGCCGCGCTGGAGGTCTACCCCAACTACCTCCCCGCCATGCAGGCCCTGGCCCGCCTTCAACTCCGCTCCGGCCACACCGACTCGAGCACCGACACCTACCTCAACGAAATCGCCCTCCGCGGCGAATCCACGCAGTGGCGCCAGTGGGCGCAGACGCAGCTCATCAAGCGCGGCGACGCACGGCCCATAGGCGATCGCGTGTCTCCGTGAGTTCCTTGCTTGATGCCGCCCCGCGAGGTATTCCTCTGATCGCTACGCCTTTTCACCGAAGCGTAGCCGAGGAGGCAACCATGCCGAGATTCCCCGACGGGGCGGGGGGATTCCGGACGGACGTGCCACGCGGCGACACCGTTGACCGACCGCGACGCCAAAAGCCCCGACGCCGGTTCCCTCCCGAGGTCCTGACCGACGCCGAGGTCCGCGCCCTCATCGCCGCGTGCGACCGGATGACCGGCGTGGGCGTCCGCAACGCCGCCCTGCTGGCCGTTCTCTACCGCAGCGGCCTGCGGATCACGGAGGCACTGCTGCTGCGCCCCAAGGACGTGGACCCCGCGTCGGGCACCATCCGCGTTCTCTTCGGCAAGCGGGGGTACGCGCGGACGGTTGGGATCGACCCCGGCGCGTTGGCCTGGGTAGCGGCCTGGCTCGCCGTGCGGGCGACGTGGCCCGTGGACGGCTACGTCCCGCTGTTTTGCACCAAGCACGGCGAGGCGATCGCTCCCGCGTACGTGCGGCGAATCCTCCCCGCCCTGGGGAGGAAGGCGGGAATCTTCAAACGGGTCCACGCCCACGGCCTCCGCCACACGATGGCCGCCCAGATGCGTGCCGAAGGCATCGACATCCTCGTCATCTCCCGGCAGCTCGGGCACCGATCGATCTCGACGACGGCGCGGTATCTTGACCACCTTGCGCCGACGGCTGTGGTGGAGGCGGTGAGGAAGCGGTTGTGGGGCGATCCAACTATTGAAAAAGATGCCGGGATGGCGAGTCGCAATCCATGATTGGTCTTGCAGAGCAAGTATGGCAATCCGCCACCCCGACGCGATGATGCTATGCGGTTTGGTCTAGCGCCACCTACCTTGGGCTAGGCCCTGCGGAGGCGGTTGTTGCCGGAAGAGACGGGTTCCGGCGCAACCGCCGCCTGCCCAAGTGGCGGTGATCATATGCCCCGCTGATATTGGGGGCGTTCAGGCCGGTCGGCTGCTGCAGGGCCTAGACACCTGTTGGGGTGGGTGGCTTCAGCAGGGACTGGCGGGCTCCGCACATGACATTTTCTGCCATTTCCTGCCAGATCCCCGCCCGCCCGGGCTCGTTCCCCGCCCCGTCCCGGCGTACGAACGCCGCATGGGTAACCTCCTTTGGCCGCTACGTTTACGCCGAAAGGCGTAGCGAGCCGCGCATCGCTCTTGCGCGGTACACCCGCGGTCTCACCTTACAACGGCGGAAACTCTTGTGGATGGATCTGCCTTGCGGTATGCTCTGGGTGACTTCGGCACGCAACGAGCAGCAACGAGGAGCCGCCACATGAACGCATTGCGCATTGCCTACTCGCTCGCATGCATGGCATTGGCGCAGGTCGCATGCAGCGCGAGCGCTCAGTGCCCGCTCTCGTTTGGTTCCGCGGCAGGCTTTCCGGCTGGCCCGGGCCCACGATCCGTCGCCGTTGCGGACTTCAACGGTGATGGAAGGCCGGACATCGCGGTCGCGACACAGCACGCCAACAGTGTCGCGGTGCTCCTTGCCACCGGCCCAATCGGCGATGGATCGTTCTCGCTCACCGGAAACTTCGGCGTGGGCTTGGAGCCAATCTCCGTTCGGGTCGGCGACTTCAACCGGGACGGCGTGACCGACCTTGCCACGGCCAACTCTGCAAGCAATACGGTGTCGATCCTTTCGGGAAACGGCGCTGGCGGATTCACGTCTTCGGGGACGTACGCGGTCGGCGCGTCACCCTCATGGGTAGCGGTTGGCGATCTGAACCAGGACGGTGTGGTCGATCTCGCCGTATCGAACTGGAACACTCCGCAAGTGGCGGTGCTGCTGGGCAACGCCGATGGCACGTTCATGCCGGCCGCATTCCATGCGCTGAGAGCAGGGTCGAATTCGATAGCAAACGGAGACTTCAACGGCGATGGGTTGGTCGATTTGGCGAGCCCCGACTACTCCACGCAGAGCATTTCGGTCCTGCTCGGGCGCGGCGACGGCACCTTTGAGGCACCCGTCACTTATGACGTTGGAATCGATCCCGTATTCGTGGCAGTGGGCGATTTCAACAGGGATGGGCGTCCAGACCTCGCTGTTGCAAACATCCACGACAACTCCGTATCGGTACTCTTGGCGGCCACCAACGGTGGCTTTTCACAACAGGCGACATTCGCTGTTGAGACCAATCCCCAATCAATCGCGATCAGCGACTACAACGGCGACGGCGTGGCAGACCTCGCGACATCGAGTTCTGGGGGTGGCGTCTCGATCTTGGTCGGCCGAGGAGATGGCACCTTTGATGCGGCGACTACGTATTCAGCTGGGAGTGGGCCGCACGCCATCGCGTCGGAGGATCTCAACGGTGACGGCTTGCCAGATCTCGCAGTCGGCAACTGGATCGGCAACGACGTTTCCGTCTTTCTGAATACAAGTACTGGCCGTCCGGAAATTACGGTCCAACCGCCGGCGAGTCGCGCGGTCCCAATCGGTGGAACGCTCTCTTTATCGGTGGAGGCGAGCAGCGCGTCGCCCATCACATTCCAGTGGCGACAAGGTGGCATTGTCCTCGTCGATGGCGAAAACGTCTTCGGCTCTGCGACGAACACGCTCGTGATCACAAACACAGTTCAGGAACGCGAGGGAACGTACGACGTGGTGCTGGCCAACGCCTGCGGTTCGATAAACAGCCGCCAGACTCTCGTGGAGGTACGATGCCTCGCAGACTGGAACCAAAATGGAATGCTCAACTCCCAGGATTTCTTCCGATTCCTCGCGGACTTTTTCGAGGGCATCGCCGACTTCAATGGCGATGGTGCAACGACCTCTCAAGACTTCTTCGACTATCTGGCAGCATTTTTCACGGGCTGCGCCTGACTCCCAAGGAGGCCCTATGCATTACGTCATGGGTCGTGCTATCTTGCCGATCGCAGCATTGGCTGTGTGCAGAGTTGCCAGTGCACAATCGAGCTTCGCAGGCCTTGGTTCAACTGAGTCGGGCGCGTTCTACGCCGCGTCTGCGGTGTCGGCGGACGGATCTGTTGTCGTGGGACAGTGGGGTGTTCCATTTGTGAGTGGCGAGGCTTGCTACTGGACGCGCCGGGATGGCGTCGTCCGAATTGGCGATCTCCCGGGCGGCGATTTCTATAGCCGGGCTCTGGGTGTTTCAGCCGATGGGTCGGTGATCGTGGGACAGGGCGTGAGCGTGCTTGGGTACGAACCCTTTCGCTGGACTCGCTCCAGCGGCTTTCAGACGCTCGGTGACCTCCCCGGCGGCACGAGTAACGGTGCCGCGTTCGATGTATCAGCGGACGGCACTGTCATCGTGGGAGTGAGCAACTCGAACGGAGACGGATCCGCGGATCACGATGAAGCGTTTCGATGGTCAGCCTCCGACGGCATGATCGGCTTGGGCACCACTTCAGGCGGCGCCTCCTGGAGCAGGGCCTTTGGAGTCTCGGCAACTGGCACGGTGGTGGTTGGTTTCTCAAGCACTCCAGGTGGCGGCGAGGCGTTCCGTTGGACCGAAAGCGACGGCGCAGTAGGCTTGGGGCAACTTCCGTCCGGCGGAACAGTGACGGATGCCCGCGCGGTCTCGGCCGATGGTTCCGTGATTGTTGGATATAGCCTCTCCGGCAGCCGAGTTGAAGCGTTTCGCTGGACGGCGAATGAAGGGATGGTTGCCCTCGGCGATCTTCCGGGCGGCGAGTTCGGCAGTGTTGCTTCCGCCGCATCGGCAGATGGCTCGATAATTGTGGGCCGTGGCACGTCGGCGGCAGGACAAGAGCCGTTCGTGTGGACCATGAACGACGGGATGCAAAGCCTTCGCGATCTGCTCATTGCGGTTGGTGTTGACAACTTGGAGGGTTGGACACTCCTAAACGCGACTGGCGTTTCTGCGGACGGACGGACCATCATCGGAGAAGGGGTGAATCCCTGCGGCTTGCTGGAGGCTTGGGTCGCGATGGTAGATGGACCAGCACTGCAATCCTGCCCAGCCGATTGGGACGGCGACGGCACGTTGGGTTCACAAGACTTCTTCGACTTCATCACCGATTTCTTTAACGGCGCGGCCGACTTCAATCGCTCGTGCCAGACAAACTCCCAGGATTTTTTCGACTTCCTCGCAGCCTTCTTTTCGGGCTGCTGATGAACGTCTTTCGATCGAATGCTCTCGCCGCTAACTCCCTGAGAATCGCGAGGACTCATTGGCATGATCAAGACGAGCAATAACATCGTTCTCGCAAAGATCCGTGGCAGCCGCAGGGCGGTCTCGCGAGCTAGTCGGGATACGACTGCGGCAATCTTCTTTTTCGCGGCTATTGTGGCGCTTGCGCCCCGGGTGCACGGTCAAACCTGTGGAATCGAAGACTTGGGCACGCTGGGAGGGACGAGTGCTGTCCCGTGGGATGTGTCAGCCGATGGCAGCGTGGTAGTGGGCCAGTGGATTCCCGGCCTCAGTCAGGTCCGTGCATTCCGCTGGACTCACGAGACGGGCATGCAGGATCTCGGCACGTTTGGAGCCGACTACGCCGTGGCGTGGGCGGTCTCCGATGACGGATCCACCGTTGTCGGAGCCGCAGACCTTTCGAGTGGTGTTCGTCGCCCGTTTCGCTGGACGGCGGCCAACGGCATGGAGTCACTCGGCACGCTTGGCGGCGGGGAAGACAGGGCGGTCGCCGTTTCAGCGGACGGCAGCGTGATCGTGGGGTATGGATACGTCGGCGTCGGACAACGGCACGCGTTCCGCTGGACAGCCGCGAGCGGGCTGACCGATCTCGGCACGCTCGGGGGAGCAAACGCCGAAGCGATGGATGTGTCGGCGGATGGTCAGGCGGTCGTGGGATACGCGACCAACGCCGCGGGCAACGCACGGGCGTTTCGTTGGACTATTCAGTCAGGGATGCAGGACCTCGGCACCCTCGGAGGGTCCGGGTCCGTCGCCTACAGCGTCTCGGCAGACGGAGCCGTGGTGGTCGGCCACGCGGTCAACACCCTCAGCCACACGCGGGCGTTTCGCTGGACAACGGAGAGCGGAATGCAGGACCTGGGTCCAACTGAGAACTACATCGACACCGAGGCCATGCATGTGTCGGCGGACGGGCTGACGGTGACTGGGAACTACGGAGCTGGCGGTGGATCTATGTTCCGGTGGACCTCGCCTGGCGGCATGCAGGTTCTACCGGGCAGGTTTCCGCACGCGATTTCCGACGACGGCGAGGTGATCGTCGGCGATGCGGCATTCCGATGGACGATTGCCGGAGGCATGCAGTACCTTCCGGTCTCGGGGTGGTCGACGTTTGCCCAGGCAATGTCTGCCGACGGGAGCGTTGTCGTTGGGTACTCATCCACGGTACAAGGTGAGCAACGTCCGTTTCGATGGTTCCTCGGCTACACCGACTTCAACCGCGACCACATCATCAACTCCCAGGACTTCTTTGACTTCCTTGGTGCCTTCTTTGCCGAGCCAGAGCGGGCTGATTTCAACAACGACGGTGCCGCAACGTCCCAGGACTTCTTCGACTTCCTCGCCGCATTCTTCGCCGGATGTTGAAATAACCTAGATCGCGGCGGAATAATCGAGCAGAGCTTCTGTCTCTATTATTGCGAAATCACCGCCCCCCCCCCCGAGGACCCGCTGGCATTGTGCCGCGGGTCCTCTTTGTTTGATGATCGCTACGGGAGGTCTGTCGATGAGTAGCGGTCATCGCGCTGCTGCAACGGTGGATAATTGGGCATGGAAACCGCCCCGGCCGCGTGGTATAGAAGACTCCGCGACGTGCAAGAGTTCGTTCGAGCCCGCAGCGACGCGCTCCTTCTCCGCGACGCCGGCGCCTGGATCGACGACGAGTATTCGGAACGTGCCTTACGAGCGCGGCGTGCCGAGGCCGTGCATCGCACCGAGGCAGTTGAGGAGAAGCGCGAGACTGAACAACCCTCGGCATCGCTCCCAAACTCGGCCTTTGCAATACCCGGGGCCGACGAAGGTAAAGACGCGCGGTTCTGGTGTCTCAACGCGCTCGGCATGGATCTCTGGGAAAGCCGAGATTCTCTCAATCCAATGTCGCTAGACGATCCGGCGGTATGGGGGGCGCGGGTGCTTCTGTTCGTGTGCCTGGCGACCGATCGGGATGCCGAGTCGTACTTGGGCGAAGTCACCCAGTTGGCGTGCTTGCCGTGGGAAGACCGTGAGGGGAACTTCGGGCGCGGCTGGAACACCTTTGACGATCTCCGGGAAGGCAAGTCGGAGTGGCCCGCCGTCATCGAGCAAGCCCTCGACGCGGTGCAACGAAAACTCTTGAGTGCGTGGGGGCGTGCTGAGGAAGCGGCTCTCAAGGCGATGCAGCCATACGAGGCGAGGCTGCAAGCGATTCTTGAGGAATACCCACATGGGTGGACCGACCCAGATCATCCCGCGCTCGAGGAGTTCCGCCGCTTGGCCGTCGAGAAGCACGAGGCCAATCGCGCGGCGCTGGCGAAACACGGCTTCCCGATCTCGGACGACACGATCCGAACTCCGGCTGATCTCGCAGATCAGATCGATCACAGAGTCCGAGTGGCGGAACGGGTGCGGCGCATCAACAATAACGACACACCCGAGCGCCGAACCAATGACACCCAGGAGATTCTTGATTGGGCAGTCGAAATTATCGTGTCGGAGGGCTTTGACGTGGCGCTCGCTCTGAGCGGTTCGCCGTCGGAACGGCTCGCATGGATTCGCCGCGAACTGCGCAAGGCTAGGAGTGCCGAGGGAACAGCTGTTCTCCCGCTGATACCGCCGGCTCGGAACAACTGGCAGCGACTACAGATTGGGGTCGAGATGGTCGTTGCCAGAGTAGCGAAGAACACTCCCGAATCGATCGTCGAGGCGAGAACGATCATGAACGAATGTGCGTCTATCTTCGGCGGGACATGGGCGAAGCATGTCCCAGCCGGCGCGTGCTCTCCCGACACCCCACGGGCATGTACTGATCTGTCTGTAGCGTTCGCTGCGATTCGGCGTGCATTGAAGGCTGACGCACCGTTGACCGATACCAAGTCACCGATCGACTCGGGGCAGAGGATCGTAGATTGGATCGAAGCGGTGATTCGACCGGCGTGTCAGGAGCAATGGGAGAAGGTGCAGAGCCCCGCAACATCTGCTACTCGGCCCACGCAGAATCCGGTGCCCGCAATACCCTCGCGACCACCCGACCTCGACGACGATCAAGCCGTCGTATCTGAGTCTCCGGCTCGAGGCAATCGCTTCATGCGAGCTGCCGCGTTGGAGCGATCGACTACCGAGATCGTGCAGCCGGTACCGATCGTCAAGGCTGCTGAGCAGATCAACTGCGATTCCGACCAACTGCTCGACAAATTGCGGCGGCGGCACGCCCGTATCAACGAGCGGGCGAAGCCGAAGGTTGTCGAACTCGACGATCTCCTGGCATGCGTCCCCGAGCACAAGCGAGACATCCGAAAGTGGGCGAACACGAAGTATCCCGTCTTGGAGAAGTAGAAAAGAAGAAGAATTTGTGAGTGGTGATCCGCGCCCGTCCGCGCGTACCCGCGTCCATCCGCGCTCTATCCGCGCGTTTGTCGATAAAACACGGCAAAACCCTAGCAATTCGAGCATTGGAACTGCAAGGCATGTTGGTGCGATCAACTAGGCACACGGGGCGCGAATAGTCGCGACCCGTCAGCCGAGGAATCGCATCATGAACACATCAGGTCAACGGAGTGAACAACGACTCCTGCGAGTGCAGGACGCAGCTCACGAGTTGTCCGTTTCGGTTAGGTCCATGTGGCGACTGCTGTCGCGCGGGGATCTGCAGCAGGTCAAGATCGGGCGGGCCGTCCGCGTCACGCGCGAGTCAATCGACGCGTTCATCGAGAAGGGAGGCGTGCGATGAACGGCTCCCGACATCCTCCCGACGACTTCCTCGAAGGCGCCCCGCCGTCGGCAAACGAGCAGGACGCGAAGAACGAACAGGTGCAGAATCCTATCGATGGCGACGCCGATCAGCCGGCATCGCGGGTCACCACCAGTCCCCGTGAGGCGATCGAAGCGGCGTTGAGATTGATGTTCCGCGCGGGCGATGTCTTCGAGGTGCGTGCGCTGAATCTGCGTGATCGCCCCGGCTCGACACGGAAGACCACGGGGAGCGGCTACTTCATGTATCAGCGAGTTGATGAAGCGGCAAGGCTGATCGCCGAGTTGGATGCACAAGAGCGAGCGACCGGAATCTACGTCACCATCAATCCCGTCAATCCGGCATTGGTGGCGCGAGCGGACCACCGGATCAACGCGGACGCCAAGCAGACCACATCGGACGCGGATGTGACGCGGCGTCGCTGGCTCCCCATCGACATCGACCCGGTCCGCCCGTCAGGGATCTCGTCATCGAACGAGGAGCACGCTCTGGCTGAGCAGCGGGCCCGCGACATTGTCGCGTACCTCAGGGACCTGGGGTGGCCCGAGCCGGTCGTGGCGGACTCAGGGAACGGATTCCATGTTCTGTACGCGATCGACCTCGCGGTGGATGAGGACGGGCTTGTGCAGCGCGTGCTTGAAGCGCTGGCCGACCGCTTCGATGATGATTGCGTCAAGATCGACCGGAAGGTCTTCAATCCAGCGCGGATCTGGAAAGCCTACGGCACTGTGGCGCGGAAGGGTGATCCAACCGACGATCGGCCACATCGCCGCGCGCAGATTCGGCAGGTGCCTGTTGACCCCGTCGCGGTGCCGATCGAGATGCTGACTGCACTCGGCGACATTCGTGCAGCGAACGCGCCGCCGACATCGGAATCCGCGGCGTCAGCGAAAGGACCGTCCGCGTCGTTCGATCTTCCCGCTTGGCTGGCTCGGTCCCGGCTGACGTACTCCGGTCCGACGCCGTGGCGCGACAAGCACGGCCAGCCGGGCGAGCGGTGGGCGTTGGACGTGTGCCCGTGGAATTCGGAGCACGCCGACCGCTCGGCGTTCGTGGTGCGATTCGCAAACGGCGCGATCAGCGCGGGGTGTCACCACAACGGGTGCGCCGGGAAAGGATGGCACGAGCTGCGCGATATCGTCGAGCCGGGATGGCGAAGCCGCGCTGGACACGGGCGTGCTGGCGCTTCTGTCGGTTGTGTCAGCGACTCGGGAGGGGGGGCTCCCAACTTCTGGCTCGACCCGCAGCCGCTCCCCGACGCGCTCCTACCGGTCATGGCGTTCGATCCGTACCTGCTCCCGGTGACGCTGGGGCCGTGGGTCGTGGATATCGCCGAGCGGATCCAGTGCCCGATCGACTTCTCCGCCGTCGCGGCGATGGTCGCGCTGGGCGCCGTAGTGGGACGCCGGATTGGGATTCGCCCGAAGCGCTACGACGACTGGATCGTGCCGGGGAATCTGTGGGGCGGGGTAATCGGCAGGCCGGGAGTCATGAAAACGCCGGCGATCCAGGAGCCGCTCAAGCCGCTGAAAAAACTGGAGATCCTGGCCAAGGCGGCGTTCGAGCAGCAGTTCAAGGACATGATGGCGGCCAAGCAGGTCTCCGAGATCAGGAAGAAGGATACCCGGCACGAGATCAGAAAGAACATCAAGAATCAGGACGAAGCGTTCCGGATCGCCCGAGAGTCGCTGGACGACGAGGACGATGCGCGGGAACCGGTGCGGACCCGGTTCATCGTCAACGACGGCACGGTCGAGAAGATCGGCGTCATCCTCAACGAGAATCCGGCGGGCGTGCTGGTCTTCCGCGACGAACTGATCGGCCTGCTCAAGGCCCTCGACAAGCCCGGGCAGGAGGGCGCCCGGAGTTTTTATCTGGAGTCGTGGAACGGCACGGGCCGGTACACCTATGACCGCATCGAGCGCGGCACGCTTGACATCGAGGCCGCGATCCTGTCGCTTCTGGGCGGTATCCAGCCGGGACCGCTCAGTCAGTATCTGCGCGGCGCGGCGAAGGGAGGCGCTGGTGACGATGGACTCATTCAGAGATTCCAACTGCTCGTCTGGCCCGACATCAGCAAGGATTGGAAGAACATTGATCGCTGGCCCGACTCGGCGGCACGCCGCGCCGCGTTCGACGTGTACGAGGGGTTGGCGGCGATGGAGCCGACGTTGCTGGGGGCCGACCATGATCCGCGCGAACCGGACGGCATTCCCTTCCTTCGGTTTTCCGAAGCCGCCCAGCCTTGCTTCGACGCCTGGCGAGAAAAACTGGAGCACATTGTTCGAGGGGGCGACTTGCACCCGGCGCTCGAGAGCCACCTGTCGAAGTTCCGCAGTCTCATCCCGAAACTCGCACTGCTGATCCATCTGGCCGAAGGAAAGAACGGCCCGGTCGGCATCGAATCGCTCGACCGCGCAATCCGATGGGGTCAGTACCTGGAATCGCACGCTCGGCGCGTCTACTCGCAGGTGATCGACCCTGACCTTGCCGCCGCCAAGTCGCTCGCGGGCAAACTGGTCGCGGGGGAGATCAAGGACGGGTTCGCGCTCCGTGACATCTACCGGAAAGGGTGGACCGGTCTGGCGTCCGAGGAGGACGCGCGGGGCGCGGTCGAGTACCTCATCGACTTCCGCTGGCTTGCAGAAGCGCGCCGGGAGACAGCGGGCAGAACGGCGTCGGTCTACTTCGTCAATCCCAAGATCACTTGCACGCGGCCCACGAAATTCTCACGACCCCCCTCCGGGGGTACTGACAAAGGCGACAGAAGCCCCCCGAGCCACCTGAACAAGGACCCTTCTGTCAGTTCTGTCAGTACCGACGAAGGCACCTCTCCAGAATTTCAATCCAGGGACGAGCCGCTCGATGAACCCGACAGTCCGCAGGCTGATGGGGAGGAGGACGGCTCATGGACGGGCTGACCGTGATTCGCGCGGCCCATGCCTGCGGACTTCGGGTTCGCGTTGAGGCAGACCGCGTTGTCGTCACCGGGCCGAAGCGGTTCGCATCCCTGGCGCTCTGCCTCATCCAGAACAAGCCCGTGATCATCGCGGCGATCTCAAAGGCGCAGAAGTGCCGTTGGCGGCTCGCGTGGTCGGGCGAGGTTGCCGCAACGTTCAAGCGGGAGGTGATGGGCGACCAGGCCGAGCCGGGGGCGCCCACGTGGTTAGACGCGGTCTGCCGCGCGGTGCGTCGAGATGCTGGTGTTGATGCCAGCCGCTGTCCGGCAGGCGAGAGAGACGTGATCGACATGATCATCGTCGGGGGTCAGCCGGGCGTCCGATTCGATGCAGCAGATCACAACTCCTCCGACATCGATCTTGCCCGCCATTCCGCCTTCCAATCCGTCGGAGCCGCGCCTGTGATCCCGAGGCTCGTCACCGTTCCAGGAGAACATCGATGGCCAGCGTGTGGAGACGAAAGAATGCGAAGCCCGGCAGCAAGTGGCTCGTGAGCTACATGATCGCGCCAGGCGTGAAGAAGATTGTCACCGGCATGACCGACTACCGCCTCAGCGAGCAGCTGGGCGCCAAGCTCGAGCACGACGCCATGCTCCGCCGTCGCGGCATCATCGACCCGCTGGCCGAGAAGATGGCCGGGTACGCCACCCGCCCGATCGGTGAGTTCGTCGCCGCGTTCCGCGATTACCTGTTCTCGAAGCGCAGCAGCCCCCAGCACATCGCGGAGACGATCTCCCTCATCGAGAACACCGCGAGTAGGAGCCGGTGGGAGACGATCGCCGACATCGACGGGCCCCGTCTCAGCCAGGAACTCGGGCGCATCATCGCCGCCGGCGGCTCGGCCCGTACGGCCAACAAGCGGCGGCAGGCGGTGAGGGGGTTCACCCGTTGGCTCGTGCGCGAGCAACGCCTCCGGGCGGATCCGTTGGCGGGCGTGGCCGCGATCCGCCAGCGCGACGACGTCCGGCTCCAACGCCGGGCGTTGAGCGATGAGGAGTTCCTGCGCTTGGTCGCCGCCGCCGAGGCGGGTGACCCCATCGGGCGGCTGACGGGTCTCCAGCGCGCCTGGCTGTACAAGACGGCGATCCACACTGGGTTCCGGGCCTCAGAACTGCTGTCGCTGACCCCTCGCGCGTTCGCCGTCCGACCCCGGCACATCGTGCTGGATGCCAGGTGCTCCAAGCGCCGCCGGACGGACGAGCAGCCCGTGCCCCAGTCGTTCTGCGCCGAGATCGCCCCGTGGCTGGCCATGCACGAACCGGACGAGCGGCTTTGGCCGACGACCCATGACTACACCTCGGCGATGATCAAGGCGGACCTCCTGGCAGCGGACATCGATCCTGCAGATACCGGCGAGGGGTGCCTGGACTTCCACGCTCTTCGACACACGTACATCACGCGGCTCATGCGGAACAACGTCCCGCCGAAGGTGATGCAGAAACTCGCAAGGCACTCGACGATCGAGCTCACGCTCGGGCGGTACAGCCACCTCTCCCTCTCCGACCCGGCGGCGGCGATCGACGCGCTTCCCGCACTGACGCCGACGCCGAAATCACGCCGCGCCAGCGCCTAGGAACGAGACTGCAAATTTGCAGTCTCAAGAATCGTCGGAACTGGGGGGCTCCCGAAGCAGCCAGCGCCTAGCGACCACGTGGATGCATCCGCCGCGGTGCTCCGCCGCAAAGTTCGTGCGGCGCGAAAATGAGACTGCAAATTTGCAGTCTCAATAATCGTCGGAACTGGGGGGCGCCCGAAGCAGGCTTCGGTGCGACCCCAAATCGTCGAAACTTCAAACGGCAAACCGTTATCCCAACCAGAACTCCGTCGCGGTCCATCTGCGACGGATTGTGCGTCGTGGGCCGCCCTCAGAACATCATGTGTTTTGCGGTGTTCCCAACACCGCGCGCAGCGCCCAATACACCACGCGCGGGGCCTGTCGGGGCACTTCGTGGCATGTCCGTGCACGCAACGCATCTCGCGGCTCGGCTCGCGAAAGCCTCTCGTAACTCCCGAGTTTGTCGCGACTTGGCAACTCAGTGCACGGCGGTACTATTCCGGGCACCACCCCGGCCGGAGTGGCGGAACTGGCAGACGCGACGGACTCAAAATCCGTTGGGGCTGATACCCCCGTGCAGGTTCGATTCCTGTCTCCGGCATCTCTCTTGTCTGCGCCGGAAACGTCCACGTTCCGGGCCCCGCGAATCCCGCGCCCATTCGCTGCGGGCGACGCCACCGGCCTCGCGCATCCGCGCCCGCGCCCGGCCCCGCGGCGGATCGCGCTACACTCGCCGCGACCGACCGAGGTTGATTCCGGTGACCACCGACCCGTCAATGCCCGCGCCTCCGCCGCAGGAACGCCACCTGCCCTTTCTCCGTGAACTCGCCGGCCGCTTCGTCGTCTTCGAAGGACCCGACGGCTCCGGCAAAAGCACCCAGTTCCGTCGTCTCTCCGACGCCTGCACGCACGCCGGCCTCGGCGTCTGCGAAGTCCGCGAGCCCGGCGGCACCCCCACCGGCGAGCGCATCCGCGACGCGCTGCTCGATCGAAAACTCACCGGCATGACCGTCCGCTGCGAGATGCTCCTCTACATGGCCAGCCGCGCCGAACTCGTCGAGCGCCGGATCCTCCCCGCGCTGGCCAAGGGCGAACTCGTCCTCGCCGATCGGTTTGTCGCCTCCACGCTTGCCTACCAGGGCGCCGCCGGCGGCCTCCCGCAGGCCGACATCTCCGCCGCCGCGCGCGTCGCGACCCGCGGACTCGTCCCCGACCTGTACCTCATCTTCGACATCGATGAAGTCGCGGCCGCCAAGCGCCTCAGCCCGCTGCTGGACCGCATGGAAGCCAAGGGCGCCGAGTTCCACCGCGCTGTTCGCCGAGGCTATCTCGAACAGGCCAGGCAGGACCCGCTCCGCTACGCCGTCGTCGATGCCAGCCGAAGCCCCGACGACGTCTGGACCTCCCTGGTAGCCGTGCTCCGGGAACGGGTCAAAGGCCTCCCGCAACGGCGGACCGTCGCCGGATCCTGAGTCCAAGCACCGGCTGCCCAGACGCTCCGCCGAACCACGAACTGCTCCCCAGCGAATCTATTATCCAGCATGAAACACGCGCGCACCATCGCGGTTCTCTTGCCGGTCGTGTCCTTCCTCTCCGGCTGCATGCCCACGAGCGTCACGTTCAACTTCGGGGTCGATGACGGAAAACTGAACGCCGCCAAGGTGATGACCGAGCCCGGCGCCTCGGTCAACGTCGCCGTCATCGACGTGCGCGGCCTCATCGTCGATGCGCCCAGGCCCGGCCTGTTGACAAGCCAGTCCAGCCCCGTGGACGACCTGGTCTCGCGCCTGAACGCCGCGGAATCCGATCCGTCGATCAAGGCGGTCATCCTCCGGATCGATTCGCCCGGCGGAACCGTCAGCGCTTCGGACACCATGTACCGTGAAGTCCGCCGATTCGCCGAGCAATCCCACAAACCCGTCGTCGCGTCCCTCGGCGAGGTCGCCGCCAGCGGCGGGTATTACCTCGCGCTCGCCGCCGACCACATCGTGGCCCAGCCGACCTCCATCACCGCGTCGATCGGCGTCATCATGCCCACCATGAACTTCAGCGAAGGCATGAGCCGCATCGGTATCACCTCGCGCTCCATCAAGTCCGGCGCCAACAAGGACCTCGCCAATCCCTTCGAGCCGATGCGCGAATCTCAGTACGCGATCCTCCAGGCCATGATCGACGAGTTCTACCACCGGTTCCGCTCCCTCGTCGAGCAGCGCCGACCCGACCTCCGCGCCAACGTGGATGAACTCACCGACGGCCGAGTCGTGACCGGCGCCAACGCCGTCACCGTCGGGCTCGCTGATTCCGAAGGAAACCTGCGCGACGCGTTCGAGCGCGCCAAGCAACTCGCCGGCGTGCGCCACGCCAACCTCATCAAGTTCCACCCCAAGAACTCCCCCACTCCCCGCTCGGCCTACGCCGCCACCCCGCGGATGAACCCCGACGCCCCCGCCGGATCCGTTCAAACCGGACTCGTCAATATCGACCTCGGCTCGCTCCCCTTGGACGAGTTCGGAGCGGCCTATTACCTCTGGCGCCCCTGACGTCACGCGGCATCCCTCTTACATCGGCGCCAGCGACACCCGCAGCCCGCAGTTCCCGAACTGATGCAGGTACAACTCCGCGCGCTCCCGGTGCGCGTCGTGATGAGTGCCCACCCGTGAATCTGTGCCGTCGTCACGATGATCGCCGCTCGCAGCCGCGTGAAACTGGTGAGCGCCACCAGGCAGTCCACCGTGTGCTCTCGACTCGCGGCTTGGTCCGCGTGCAATATCACGCCACTCTGGAGCAGTGCCGCACGATGCCCGGGATCTTCATCCCGATGATCCGCTGCGCGACCTTCGATGGCACATTCGCTCCCCAGCCAGGCTGACCGTGTGATGTCTCCCAGCGCTCGGCACGCGCGCGACGACTGAAAACGCATTGGTATTCTCCGATCGGGCTTCGGTTGGCCGGAAGCACGTCTCGGTGCCAGTCGGCGCGAGCAGAATAACCAAAACTTGAAGAATCGCGGAAACAACTGCGAAAAGGCGTCGTCTTGGGTCGAAGTTCGTCAATTTTGGGGGGGATGTATATTTTGACACCTTCAACCGCGCGCACGTACTCGGACCTCCCGGATTCACGCGCTGTCCACACCGAAATCGCCTATTTTTGGTCGGAAGTGAACCCCCAACCTACCCGGGCGTCGTAGAATTACTGACGTTGACGGTGACGACTCGCTTTTTCACAGGGAGCCGGCATGTACGAAATGAGCATCTGCTCCGGTAGCGGCCAGGTGCTCCGCCGATACGACCTTTCCCGAGTTTCGTCTGCCGGGCGGAAGGTGCTCATCGGTCGGGCCGAGGACTGCGATGTGCGCATCAAGAACAGCGCCGTTTCGCGCCACCACTGCGCCATCGAGGCCGTCGAAGACGACGAGTGGCTCCTTCGAGATCTGGGTTCCACGCTCGGCACGACCGTGAACGGGGAGAAGATCACCGAGGTGGAAATCGAGCCGGGCCTGGAAGTCTGCATCGGGCCCGCGACGCTCAAGTTCGAGACCGTCACCAGTCGCATCGCCGCTGATATCGCCAGCGAGATCCGCGACGAAGAGCCGGGCCGGTAACGGGTTTGACCGACATTTGCAACGATGTGACGCGATCGTCCGCGGTTTGGCACGAGCCGAATGTCCGGGCGCAATTATTTTAATTTATCGCTGTATTTTACTTTACTGCCCCCCCCCCCCCCAGGGTATCTTGCTGGTGTCTCGGCGTTCGCCGAGTGTGCCAGCGGGTCGAAGGCAAAGGGGAAACACATGAAGAAGGGTTGTTTCGGCGTAGTATTGGCGCAGGCTGTTGCGTGGGCTTGCGTAGTTGGGTGTGGAGGCTCGAAGGTGGTCGCACAGGCTTTCCAGGTCGCGGCGAACGAACCGGCGGAGCGGTTCGACGCGCCGATCACAGCACCCGCATCGAACAAACTGATGGGCGTGCTGCGCTTCGAGGATCCGAACCTGCCGGGGCAGGTCTTCGGCGTGGTCACCGGACAGGCCAAGCAGGGAACCAACACCGTGATGCGAACCAGGGCGCTCCCGACCTCGCAGGGGTGGGTACGGGACTGGCCTGATCCGCTCTACGCCACCAACTACGGGACCAACTACGGAACGGCGATCGCCGTCCAGCAGGGATTTGCAAACGGACACTTCCTCACGGCGGCCGTCGGCGCGGTGCAGACGCCCAGCGGCTTCGACACGGTGGTGATTCTCTACGATCAGGCGGGCAACTACATCTGGCCCGGTGGGGCACGGTTCTACAACCACCTCGACGTGTTCGGGAACGCCGCGGGCGACGACATCCCCGTCGATGTCGTGATCGACAACCTGGGTTATGTCTACGTGCTTGTCACGTCAACGGGCGGACTCAACCCGACGGGCGTGAATACGAACAAGGACATCGCGCTCGTGAAGTTCGGCAACGGGTTCGGGGACAATGGCGACATGATCTGGGAGTACCGATACAACAACGGCGACGTCAACCTCGACGACATCGCCGTCGATCTGGATATCTTCAACCCGGGTTTCACGCCCGGCGCCGGCGAATGCGATGCGACCGGGGTCTATGTCACGGGCATCTCCTATTCGGTCGAGAAGCAGGACATCATCACGTTCGGCACGCGCCTCTCGGGCCCCTCCGGCAACGCGCCCCCCGACGTGATTTTCAAGAAGCGGTATCAGGGTGGCCGCACGGACATCCCCACCGCGATCAAGGTGCGGGAGATCGGCGACCCGAGCGATTCGATTTACACCGCCGTCGGAGTGTTCGTCACCGGGTACACGGAGCGGTTGACGAGCGGATGGGACTACGTGACGCTCGCCTACAGCGGCTGCGCCGTGGGTTTGGAGCCCGCGGGCGACGAGTTCTGGAACGCCGGCAACGATCTGCCACTGGGGGAGCGGAACTTCTACGACGCCGGCGCTGGGCTGACGGACATCGCGCGGGGGATCGAGGTCGTGTGGGAGCCGCTGAATCAAGTCAACGGGCCGGGGCCGTACGTGTATGTCACGGGCGAGTCGAACACGACAACAAATGGCTTCGACTTCGTGACCATCAAGTACAACGCGGTTGACGGACGCATCGTGGATGGTTGGGGCACGGCACCGATGGCTGAACCTGGAGTCGCCCGCTTCGACCGAGACCCAACCTCGGGAGACGACAAGGGGTTGTCCATAGTTGCCGGCGAAAAGAATGATCTCTATGTTGTGGGTTCCTCGATCGGCTTCCTCTCCGTCGATTACTTGACGATTCGGTACGACCTTGACGATGGCGAAAGAAACTGGGTCATTCCTGCTGAGGGCTTCATCGCCTACGACAACGCGGGTTCGGACCTTCCCGCACAGGTCGGGCTGATGCGCCGGTTCAACAACTCCATGGACCCGTGCTATCTGTACAAGCCGTTCATCTTCGTGCACGGCACATCGGCGGCTGGGACGGGCACGCAGTACGCCGTCCCGAAGTACGAGCAACTCGGTCCAATCGGAGGTGGCTCGTGTCCGTGAGCAAGAAAACATGCGACGTGAGTGTGCTGGTGGCCTTCGCGGCTTCGCTGCTGTTCGCCGCGTCCGCGTTCGCACAACCGATCTGCTATGTCAACAGGAACTTCACACTGACCCCGGGAGTGTGGCCAGCGTGCGCTATCGAGGACCTCGACGGCGACGGCATCGAGGACTTTGCACTTGCCGCGGAGAACGAGCGAATCCCGGAGTACCCCGCCGCCTACGGGCGGGTCCACATCTACTCCGGACGCACGGGCGCCTACCTTCGATCGGTGTACTCGCCCAACGTGTTTCCGGGGTACTCGTACACGTTCGCCGATCGCATCGCCGGCGTGCCTGACGTCGACGGCGACGGCGCGGGCGACCTGCTCGTGAGCGCACGACTAGAGACCGATGTCGACGGGAGTTTCGCGTCAGGAAGAGCGTACCTCTTCTCGGGAGCGACGGGTGCCGTGCTCCACACCCTGCGTCCGGATCCGGCGCGCGGACCGATGTACTTCAGCGCCGAGCTCGCGGCGGTCGGGGACGTGGACGGCGATGGACGCGGCGACGTGGCGATCGCGGAAGACGGCTTCGGCCCGGGTCCAGTCTACGTCTTTTCGGGCGCAACGGGAGAAGTCATCCACCTGATTGAGCCGACGACGTTTTGGGGTCCGCCGACGGTCGGCGTGACCTTCGGAGATGAGTTGTCGGGCGTGCCGGACGTAGACGGGGACGGCGTGGGGGACATTGTGATCCGGTACGCAGCGCAGTGGGGCAACTCGACTTCGCCCCGTGGTCGAATCACGTTGTACTCCGGGATGAGCGGCGACTTCCTTTTTGGGATTGTCCCGACGGACGACGTGGAAGTGTTCGGTGGGCTCTGTGTGCAAGGCGTGCCCGACATGAACGGCGACGGGCGCGGGGACATCGTGGTCCACGTGCTCCTGGACGCGATCCCGGGGCAGGTGTATGCGCGCCGGCACCGGGTGCACTTCTACAGCGGCGCGACGGGTGAACTCTTCCGCGTGCTCGCCTCGCCGGCGAGCGACGCGGAACTCGGCAACAGTTCATTCGGTCAGCAGTTCACATGGTGTCCGGACGCCGACGCCGACGGCGTGCCGGACATCGCCATCAGCGCCGCCGCGGAGACGCCGGTGCCCGGGGGGTGGTACAACGGGCAGGTGTACCTCTACTCCGGCGCGACGGGACAGATCATCCGGCGCTACCGCTCGCCCAACCCGCCGGTGCAGGAGGGCTACTTCGGCGCGGGCTCAGTCGCGATGCTCGGTCCGCACGGCAGGCCGCAGTTCTTGTTCAGCGCCGCGCGCGAGCGCCCGACGTGCGGCGCGAGACTCTTCCGCGCGTGCCTGGCCGACTGGAACTGGGACGGGTTCATCGACTCGCGTGACTTCTTCGACTTCCTCCCACCATTCTTCGCCGTCGAGCCCAGCGCCGACTACAACCTCGACGGCTTCATCAACTCGCAGGACTTCTTCGATTACCTCGCGGCGTTCTTCGCGGGGTGCGGGTAGGTGGGGTTGAGGAAGGGCGAGGAAGGTAGAAGCAGTAGAGGCAGGCGGGGACGCCTGCCCCACAAGTTGGTGTAGAAACGGCGCGAGAACGTACTCAAGTTCGAACGAGAGAGTGGCGTGTGCGAGGTGTGCGAGTTGGGAAACTCGCACGACGGGGGATGTCGTGTGATTGACTGAATCTCTGGGTGATCGGCGCATCCTATCCTGTGGTGGTATGAACGTGGGGGCCGTACAGGAGACTGGATCGATGGTTCGTGCTCGAATAATCGTGCTGGTGCTGGCCGCGGCTGGATGCGTGGCTCCCCCCCCCAGCCTGGCGCAGGAAAAAAAGGACGTGGCAACTGGAGCGGGTCAGCCCGCACCGGTGCCCAAGGCGGGCGGGCAGTTGATCCCGCGCGATACCTTCTTCAGCAATCCGGACAAGGTAAGCCCCGCCATCAGCCCGGATGGGAAACTGCTGGCGTACATCGCGCCGGTGAACAACGTGCTGAATGTTTGGGTCGGGCCGGTCGACAAGCCCGACGCCGCCAAGCCGATCACCGACGACAAATCCCGCGGCATCCGCCAGTTCTTCTGGGCCTACAACGGCTTGCACCTGCTGTTCCTCCAGGACTCGGCCGGTGATGAGAACTGGAAGCTCTATTCCGTCAACGTCCAGACCAAGCAGGTCAAGGACCTCACGCCCTTCGAGACCATCATGGGACCCGACGGCAAGCCCATGACGCTCCCGAATAACAACAAGCCCCTCCGCCCCACCGCTCAGATCCAGCAGGTCAGCGAGAAGTTCCCGAATGAGATCCTCATCGGTCTGAACAACCGAAACCCGGTGTTCCACGACATCTACAAGGTCAACGTCGTCACCGGCGACATGGACCTGGTCATGCAGAACAACGGGTACGCCGGCTTCCTCACCGATGATGACTACCACGTCCGGTTCGCCGTCGAACCCCGTGCCGACGGCGGGATGAACCTCCTCAAAATGACCGACAAGGGCGCCTTTGAGCCCTTTCAGCAGATCGACGTCGAAGACGCGCTCACCACCAATCCCATCGGTTTCGACAAAGCCGGCACCACCCTCTACATGATCGACACCCGCAACCGCAACACCGCGGCCCTCAAGGCGATCGATCTGAACACCAACAAGGAATCCATCGTCGCCGAGAACCCCAAGGCCGACATCGGCGATCTGATCGTCCACCCCACGGAAAAGACCATCCAGGCGGCCTCCTTCAACTACCTCCGCAACGAATGGACCGTCCTGGACAAGGCCATCCAGCCCGACCTGGATTACCTGCGCTCCGTCGCCCCGGGCGATGTCGGCATCGCCAGCCGAACGCTCGATGACACGCACTGGGTCGTCTCGTATTTGCAGGATGTCGGCGGGGTGAAGTATTACCACTACGACCGTCCCGCCAAGAAGGCCAACTTCCTCTTCTCCGCTCGCAAGTCCCTCGAAGGCCTCCCCCTCGCGCCGATGCATCCGGTCGTGATCAAGTCCCGCGACGGGCTCGACCTGGTCTCCTACCTGACGCTCCCCGCCGCTAGCGACTCCGACCACAACGCGCGCCCCGACAAGCCTCTCCCCATGATCCTCAACGTCCACGGCGGCCCATGGGCGCGCGACGAGTGGGGCTACCGTGGGGAGGTGCAGTGGCAGGCCAACCGCGGGTACGCCGTCCTCCAGGTCAACTACCGCGGGTCCACCGGCTTCGGGAAGGACTTCGTCAACAAGGCCGACCGCGAGTGGGGCGGCAAGATGCACGATGACCTCGTTGACGCCGTCCAGTGGGCCGTCAAGGAAGGCATCGCCGACCCCAAGCGCGTCGCAATCTACGGCGGGTCGTACGGCGGATACGCCACCCTCGTCGGGATGACCTTCACA
Organism: Phycisphaerales bacterium; assembly: GCA_050246015.1. GTDB lineage: Bacteria > Planctomycetota > Phycisphaerae > Phycisphaerales > UBA1924 > JTS-AC122. The sequence continues at coordinate 20,164 of JBFWWU010000024.1, read as the reverse complement.
CCGGACGTCTTCGCGTGCGGCGTCGATATCGTCGGCGTCGCCAACCTCAACACCTTTATGAAGACCATCCCCCCGCACTGGGCCCCCTTCCTCCCGCAACTCAAGCGCCGCGTCGGCGACTTCACCACCGACGAAGGCCGTGAGTTCCTCGCCTCTCGCTCCCCCACCAACTTCATCCAGAACATCAAGAAGCCGCTGCTCATCGGCCAAGGCTTCAACGACCCCCGCGTCAACCACGATGAATCCCAGCAGATGGTTGACGGGATGAAGAAGAACAACATCCCCGTCACCTACGTCCTCTTTACCGACGAAGGCCACGGGTTCGCTCGCCCCCAGAACCGCATGGCCTTCTACGCCGTCAGCGAAGCCTTCCTCGCCGAGCACCTCGGCGGCAACTACCAGCCCATCGGTGACGACTTCAAGGACTCGACCATCCAGGTCCCCGAAGGCAAGTCCTACGTTCCCGGTCTCAGCGACGCGCTCAAATAACCCGCCGCTCCCGGCGCCCACTGTCGTCACGCGACCGAGCCGGCCGTCCGGCTCGGTCGTTTTCATTCCCGGTCCTCGGGGCGTCTCCTACTTCCGCGGAACATCGCCCTGGCGAGCAAAGAGCGACCGAAGCGATTCCCGCCGCGCCGCACGCTTCTGGACTTCCGCGGGCCGCTTGTCCTGGTTCGGATCAACGGACTCAAAGAGCGACGAGTACGCGAAGATCGCCACCCCGGCGGCGCCGCGTCGGACCGAATAGTCGATCTGCTCGCTGGTCTGCTCGGGCGTGTGCAGGTAGTTGGCGATCCCCGGGGTGATCCGCTTCCCGCCCGCCGCGATCCATGCGTCCAGGTCCGATTGGAACTGCTCCTGCTTGTCGGTGTAGATCATCGGCATGGCGCGATCGAGCGTCCCCGTGCGCAGCCAATCGACCGCATCTTGCAGGTACTGGTCCCGCGCCAGTTCCGGGCGGCGCCACACCGCCGCGGAGAACGCGATGTCCCGCCGCGAGCCGATCGCTTCAACCCGGATGCGTCGAACGATCCGCGTGATTGAATCTCGCTTCAGGTCGCGGAACGCCGCCGCGTCTTCCGCGACCAGTTTCCCCGATGCGTCCTTCTTGACCGCCCGGCCGAGCGTGATCGCGAGCTGCGCCAGGCTGTCGGCGTCCCCCGGGTACGCCGCCGGGTCCTTCATCGTGTCGCTCACGAACCGGATGTAGTCCATGTGGATCCCGTCGATCGGGTAGCGGCTCACGATGTCCCGGCACACCGCGACGATGTGATCCTGCACCGCCGGCAGCACCGGGTTCACGATCACATAGTGCTCGTTGAGCGCCTGCGCCACCCCCTTGGCGTCGCGCAGACGCCACTCCGGGTGCGTGTGGAACGGATGGTTCGCCGCCTTCGGCGCCGTCGTCCCCTTCCACAGCGGCATCATGTTCATCCACGCATGCACCTTCAGCCCCTTGGCGTGCGCTTCGGCCAACGCGATCGAAAGCGGGTCAAACGTCGGCGCCGTGACGCCCGGCGGCAAGTCCTTCAGCAGCGTCTCGCCCCACGGCTCCAGGTCGCTCTTGTAATACGCATCACATTGCCCGCGCACCTGCCACATGACGTCCGTGACGCCAAGAGACGCCGCGTCCGAGATCGCTCGCTTCACGTCCGCCTCGCTCCGGTAGTCCCAGCGCGTGACCCAGATCGCGCGGAACGGCGTCGCCCCCCGCGATTGGACGTGCTCGGTGGGAACATGGCTCGCGCACCCCGCCAGCCGGGCCGTCAGCGCGACGACGATCACACACACCAGGTTGAGGCACTTGTACATGCCAGAGCGTATCGTCACACCGCCCGGTCTCTCGTCGAGTTTTTCTAGGAGAGGATGCCGCCTCGTTTCGACCGTGCGGCCCAGCGCCGGGCCAGGGAACCGCCGGTAGCGGGGGCGGCCTTTGACGAGCCACAACCCGTCGGGGTCCGCCGGGACGACGTTTGCCGCCCAAATGTCCGCCTCCGGCTGGAGGTTGACGCGCCGCGCGACGATGATACCCTTCCGCTCGAAGACGTCCGGGTAGGTAGCTCAGTTGGTAGAGCACCGCACTGAAAATGCGGGTGTCGCCGGTTCAAGTCCGGCCCTGCCCATTGGTTCGCTTCGCACCGCTTCGCGTTCGTCCGCGTCCGGTTGCGAAACACCAGCACGTCGAAGTGCTTCCCGTGACTCAACTCGCCAGATCAACGGCGATCCGATTCGGATGGATGCCGCGCCGCATTGGGCACGCGGGCTTTACGTCTGGCGGCTGACCGCCAGCAGACTGTCCATAATCTCTCGATGATTTGCGCACCGCGGACACTTGTGCTGTCCGCCGAGTTTCCCGCGCGAATCCAGCCAGCGGTGAAACGCCCCCACTGGCAGCGGCGTGATCGTCGGCGGCGCCATCCCCACGTCGTCCGTCCGCTTCGTCGTGTAGTCCACGTTCTGCGCCTTCAGGGAACGATCAAACGCGTCGCGGAACGGCAACACCCAGCCGCCGCCCTCGGGGCTCCCGGCGATCTCCACCGCCAGTTCCAGCCCCGCGTGCTTCCCTGCTCCGGCGTACACCGGCCCCGCCGTGAACTCCCCCACCACTACGCCCGTCGCCTTCGCCGCCGCGGCGACCGCGTTCTCGATGTGTTCGACGATCAGGTTCTCGCCGAACGCATTGATGAAGTGTCGATGTCGCCCGACGATACGCAGCCGGCACGGACCATCTCCACCCGATCCGTCCAGCCGCGATGGGATCGTGTCGAACTCGACCACGTCGCCGATGATGTAGCGCCAGAGCCCCGCGCAGGTGCTCATCACCACCACGTAGCGCTGCCCCTTCTCAACCTGTGCACAGGTAAGAACCCGGGCCGTGGGCGAGTCAACCTCCTCAAGCGGAATGAACTCGTAGAAGTTGCCGATGTCGCTCAGCAGCCGCAGCCCGGGGTCATGCCGGGTGTCCTGCATCGCGATGAACCCTTCCGAAGCAGGGTACAACTCCAGGCGATACGGGATGTCCTCGCCCGTGGGCGAGCCGGAATAGAACTGCCGCACCCGCGGGTCAAACGGCGCGTACTTCACCCCGCCATGGACGAAGATCGTCAGGTTCGGCCACACGTCGCGCAGGCACGTCGCCTGCCGCCCGCGTTCGTTCGCCAGCGCGATCACCTTTTCAAACAGCACCAGCGCCCACGACGGCATCCCCGAGATCATCCGGACGTCCTGATCCAGGCACGCCCGCGCCATCGCATCGAGCTTGCTCGGCCAGTGGTTCATCAGCGCGATCTTCGCCCCCGGTGAATAAATCCTCGTGATCGGCCACTTGATCAGCGGCGTCACCAGCCCCGACAGGTCGCCCGTCCGTATCCCGTGCTCGTTCTGGCTCAGTTCCGTCGATCCGCCAAGGAACAGACACCGCCCCGCCGTGATCGCCGGAAGCGACGCTCCGAACCGCGCCGCGTTGGCGAAGATATCGAGCGACGCCAGAAAGTTCGACCGCAGCATCTGCCTGGAGACAGGGATGTACTTGTCGCCCGCGGTGGTGCCGCTTGTCTGTGCATAGTCCCGGATCAGGCCCGGCCACAGGATGTCCCGTTCCCCCCCCTCTCGCATCCTAACGACGTATTGCCGAAACGCGCTGTAGTCAGCCGGGGGCACCGCCTGCTGGTAGCCCGGGATCAAGTCAAAGTCCGGCAGCATCGCCAACCGCTGAAACCCGTGCGCCCGCCCGAACTCCGTCCTCGCCGCCTGCGACACCAGCCGCCGGAGTTGCGCCGCCTGGATGCTCATCGTCCGCCGGCGCCAATACGCCGCGTCATCGAGCAACTTGACGCGCGCCGCCACCCGCGCCCGCAGGCCCACTCCCACCAGCGCGGTCCAGTGCGGCGGCTTCCCTCGGCGACGTCGAATGGCGGCAATCTGTGGCGAAACGGGACTCATGCCCGATCGTATTCACCGCGCCCCCCTTCGCGCAGTCTTCACGTCCGTCCAGCGGCTCGCCTGCCCTGACCCCTCCACCACGTCATACCATCGCCGCTCGGATCCGCTGTCCTTCAGGAGCGCCGCGTGAGCCTTTCCCGTCGCGATTTTCTCGCCCGCTCGTCCGCCGTCACCGCCGCCTTTGGCGCCCTGCACCTGCTCGGACAACGCGATTCGCTCGGCGACTCCCTCGGCCGCGCGATCGCCGCCGGCAACGACCCCGTGATCGGCTACGGCGAACTCGTCCGTGACGTCACCGGCATCCTCGACCTCCCCCCCGGCTTCCGATACTCCATCGTCTCCCGCGTCGGCGACACCATGGACGACGGCTTCTTCGTCCCCGGCAAGCCCGACGGCATGGCCGCCTTCCCCGGCCCACGACTGGAGATCACCGTCCTCGTGCGAAACCACGAGATCACCGACGACGCCTCCTGGGGCGGCGCGTTCGGGCCCGACCATGCCCTCCTCGCCCGCGTGCCCCCGGAACTCATCTACGACGCCGGCCGCGCCGCGCCCCCGGGCCTCAAGCCTTGTCTCGGCGGGACCACCACCGTCCATTTCAACACCCGGACCCAGCGCATCGAGCGCCAGTTCCTCTCCCTCGCCGGTACCGCCTACAACTGCGCCGGCGGTCGCACCCCCTGGGGCTCCTGGCTCTCCTGCGAGGAAACCACCCAGCGCCGGGAAAAGCACTTCGAGCAGGACCACGGCTACGTCTTCGAGGTCCCCTCCAGCGCCGCCGGACTCGTCACCCCGGTCCCATACAAAGCGATGGGCCGCTTCCGCCGCGAGGCCTGCGGCGTCAACCCCGACAACTCCATCGTCTACATGACCGAAGACGTCGAAGACGGGCTCCTCTATCGATTCATCCCACACGTTCCACGCCAACTCGGTCGCGGCGGCCGCTTGCAGGCCATGGTCGCTCTCGATTCCCCTTCCCTCGATTCGCGCAACTGGGCCCCTCCCGACGCGCCGTCGCCCGCCGGCGCCGGCGTTCCGGCTCCGACCGTGCCGACAGGCGCGCGCCTCCGTATCGGATGGATCGATATCGAAGACGTCGAATCCCCCGATGATTCCCTGCGAACGCAGGGCTTCGCCCGCGGCGCGATCAAGTTCGCCCGCGCCGAGGGCGCGTGGATGGGACGCGAGGGGCTCTACTTCGCGTGCACCACCGGCGGCCGAAACAAGCAGGGACAGATCTGGCGCTACACGCCCCCCGCCCCCGCCGTCGAGGGCACCCCCCGCGAAGCCGCTTCCATCGATACTTCCGGTTCGCTCACTCTCTTCTTCGAGTCCACCGACACCGCCGCCATGGCGAACGCCGACAACATCACCATGGCCCCTTGGGGCGACCTCATCGTCTGCGAAGACATGGTCGCGGCAAACGACGGCGGCGGAGCCATTCCCCGCGGCAGGCGCCAATACCTCCTTGGAATCACTCCCAGCGCCCAGGTCTACAAGTTCGCACGCAATGTCCTGGGTCTCTCCGAGTTCGCCGGGTGCACCTTCTCGCCCGACGGGTCCACGCTCTTTGTCAATCTCCAGGGCAATGGGCTCACGCTCGCCGTCACCGGCCCGTGGAAGCACGCCTGATCTTCGCCGCCCGGAATCTCCCACCCGCGCTCACGGCGAATGCGCCGCCGCCGCCTTTGCCGTCGCCGCGCTCGCTTCCGCCTGGCTCACCCAGCCGGCCAGTTGCATCCCCCCCAGCAGCAGCAGATACAGCACGAAGTGCGTCGCCAGCACATACCCGGCGACGTGCCGCGGCTTCTTGAACAGCACCATCACCAGCACCCAGTACGCCGCAATCCCCGCCCCCCACATCAGCAGTTTCACCAGCAGCACCGGCCCGCTGAACGTGATCGAACTGATCACCTCGAACGCGGCGAACGCCACCAGCATCCGCGCGGTCGCCAGATCCGGGCGACCGAGCCGCATGTCGCTGACGCGCGCCACAACCGCGACCGCCGCGAGCCCCAGCCCCGTCGCCAGCAGCGTCGAATAGAGGGTGAGCATCACCCGCCCGACCGTCGCCAGGGCCCGTCCGGTCTGCGCGTGCGTCTCGATCCCCGAGATCACCATCGCCGCGATCACGAGCCCCGCCGCGAAGATCATCAGCGTCTTCACTCCGCCACGCCCGGCCTGGCTGAACTCCTCCAGTTTCTTCCCCGACGCCGGCGCCGTGCTGACTCGCTCCACCGCGCTCCCCCACCACCGCTTCGCCCGGCTCCCCGCGCCGCCCGGCGTCGCCGCCGCGTCCACCGCGTCCGCCTTCACATGCTCCACCCCCACGCGCGGCTCATGCGCCTGGTTCGTGCGCAGGTCATACCCGCAGCGCATGCACACCACCTCCCCGGGACCCAGCACCGCCTGGCACTTCGGACACAAGTCCTCTTCAATCTCCAGTATCGGCTTCGGCTCCGCCGCGCCGGAGGATGTTGCATCCGACGCCGGCTTCGTCGTCGGCGGATCGTCCTGGGGCGGGGTCGGTTCGGATTCGGCCATGGTCATCCTTGACGTGCGCGTGCGGGCAGACAGATCAGTTCCGCCGGCGGGCGATCCCCAGTAACTGTATTGGCCACCGGCCCCCCGTGCTTTCGCGCTATTCACGAACCCGCAGAACGACCAGCGTGACGTCATCCACCCGGCGATTGAGCCCGCTGAACTGCCGGAGTTGCCAGAACACATGCTCGACAATCGCCGCCGCGCTGGCGCCGGGCTCTTTGGCCAGGAAACTCAGGAGCGACTTGCGCAGCCGCGTGCCCCCGAAGCGGTGCTGCTCGAAATCCGTCGAATCGGTCAGCCCGTCGGTGAACGCCACGAGCACGTCGCCCGGACGGAGTTGCACCGTCCCATGCGGGTATCGCTGCGAATCATCGATCCCCAGCGCCATACCGTCCGCCGTCAGTCGCTCGATGTCGCTCTCCTCGATCGTCCGATCCCGAGGCACGTGGATCAGCAGCGGCCATTCGTGCCCCGCCCCGCAGTACGTCAGGTTCAGCGAGTGCGTATCCACCACCCCGTACCACAGCGTCGCGAACTCGTTGTCGCGCGTGTCCCGCGTCAGCGCGGCGTTCACGCGCACCAGCACCTCGCCGATGTCGTACACGTCCTGCGCATGCGCCCGCAGCGACGCGCGCACCGCCGACATCAAGAGCGCCGCCGCCACTCCCTTGCCCGCCACATCGCCGATCACGATCCCGAAACTGCTTCCCAGTTCCACGAAGTCGTAGAAGTCGCCCCCGAGTTCAAAGCTCGGCGAGTACTTGGCCGCGACATCGAGCCGCGGGACATTCGGGGTCGCCCGCGGGAGCATCCGCCGCTGCACGTCCGCCGCCAGCCGAACCTGGCGCTGGATCCGCGTGTCTTCCTCGCGCAGCGTGCGAAGCCGCGCGTTCATGATTGCCGCCGCCGATTGATCCGCGATCGATTTCAGCAGTGCCTGCTCCACGTCCGTGAAGATTCGCGGCGTCCGCGTGTACAGCCGGATCAGGCCGATCGGCCTCGAGTGATACAGCATCCCCGTGCTCATCATGCTCTTGAGCGATTCCTGCTCCACCAAATGCTTCACCAGGATCCGAGGATCCGTGCGCATGTCCTCGACGGTCACGACTTCCCCGCGCAGCGCTGCCTGGCGCAGCGCGGCGTTGGGCGACAGGTTCGTCGTGCTCGTCATCCATTCGCGCGACACGCCCCGCGCGGCTTTCATCGTCAGTTGGTCGCTCTCGGGCTCGATCACCCCGATCGAACCCGCGTCCACGTGCAGCGCGTCGATCGCCAGGTCAAGCGCGATCGTCAGCAGTTCGTCCACGTCCCCCGCCTGCGCCAATACCGACGACAACCGGTAGAGCGCCTCCAACTCGTGCACACGGTGCCACACCGCCGCCTGCGCTTCGCACACCTCCGACACCGACGACGCCAGCAGTGTCAGCGCCCGCCGCAGCGCTTTCACTTCATCCTCCGACAGCGACGCGCCCGTCCGGCTCGTCCCCGGGTCCAGCGATGTCACAAACTCCCCCAGCGTCCCCGTCGATATCCGCAGCACCGCCGAGAACGTCGACGCCCCGGCGTGGTATGCCCGCCCGACCAGTTCAAACGCCCGTCGCGCGCCCGCCCCCTCGTCCACGATGCTCCACCGCGGGCCCCCGCCGCCCCCCCCACTCCCCCCACTCCCCGACCCCGTGATCGAACCAAAGTGCGTGTCCCCGGTGGCGGTCGGCGCCGTCGGCGGCGTGATCACGTGCCCGTCCCGGTCCCGAAGCCAGATCGGTACCCCCGTCAGCCGCGCCAACTCGTCGCACAATGCCGGAACCGATCCATCTGTCAGGAAATCTCGGATCGACGGCGACATCGGCAGCCGGCGCACCCCGTCGCTCCCCATCGCCCCCGGCGGGCGCCACCCCGACGCCGACCCCGCCCCAAGCCCCCGGCCCAGCGCCACCCGCACCCGCTGCTCCAGCACCGTCACCAGCGGCTCCGAAGGTTTCGACGCCGGAGCCCCCGCCTCGTACCCGCCGGCGTTGGCACCCGAACCGCTCGAAGTTGAACTGTGGATCGTGTCGTCGGGCATCGGTCGCGTCGGGTCGCTGAGTCATACATCCAGATCGGCCGCTCAAGCGTACACCCGCTCGCCCCGTCACGCCCTCCGAGTTCTCCGCTCTCGCCGGACCCATAACTCCGCTGGCGTCTGTCAGGTGTGCGGCCAGCGCCACCCCCGGGCCTATCCTTGACCTCGCCGACGGCTGCGCAACCGTTCGCCAGGCCACGGGCGCTTGCGCAAGCCCGGATTGCCCGCCGACCGCCGCGAGGACGCCATGCCGAAGACCCGTTCAGCCGCCGCTCGCTCTTCGCGCAACGAGGTGAAACGGTCCGCCGCTCGTCCGGTCGCGCCCGCGCCGCCTCCTCCACCCCCTGCTCCTCCCTCCCACGCCGTCGCGCCGCCCGCTCGCGACATGGACTTCGAGGAATCCACGCGCTTCCTCTACGACCGCGTCGATATCGAGCGCCTCCGCCCCTCCCGCGTCGTCGCCGACATGTTCAAACTCGACCGCATGCGGCAGTTGCTCGCCAGGCTGGGCAACCCGCATGAATCCGTCAGGTGCATCCACGTCGCCGGAACCAAGGGCAAGGGCAGTACCTGCGAGATGACCACCGCGGGACTCGAAGCCTGCGGCTACACCGTCGGCACCTACACCTCGCCTCACCTTCTCGATGTTCGCGAGCGCATCCGAATCAACCGCCTCCCCATCTCGCCCGACGACTTCGCTCGAATGGCCAGCACGGTCCGCCTCGCCGCCTCGCACCTCCCGGGCGACCTGGGCGAGCCCACGTTCTTCGAACTCACCACCGCGATGTGCTTCCTTTACTTCGCCGATCAGGCCGTCGATCTCGCCGTCATCGAGTGCGGATTGGGCGGCCGGCTCGATTCCACCAACGTCATCGTCCCCCTCGTCAGCGCCGTCACCTCCATCAGCCTCGACCACACGCAGATCCTCGGCGACACCGTCGAGAAGATCGCCTCGGAAAAAGCCGGCATCTTCAAGCCCGGCATCCCCGCCGTCACCGTCCCGCACTCCCCCTCCGTCGCCGCCGTCTTCCGCGAGACCGCCGCCGCACTCGGTTCCCCGCTCACCGTCCTCGGCGATGACCTCGAGTTCTCCATCAGGTTCGATGTCGGCTCCACGTCCCGCTCGCCCGCCGGCGGCGCATCCCCCCCCGGTCCCAACACCCGCATCAGTCTCTTCGGACGCCGTACCAGTTACGAGCACATCGCCGTCCCGCTGCTGGGAGAGCACCAGGCCGAAAACTGCGGCCTCGCGCTGGCCATCCTCGACGCCCTCGCCGAGCGTGGTATCCGCGTTGATCACACCAAGGTCGCTCGCGGGCTCGAAGGGCTCACCCTCCCGGGACGCCTCCAGATCGTCTCCCACCACCCCCGCGTCCTGCTCGACGGCGCCCACAACCCCGCCTCCGTCCGTTGCCTCATGAAAGCCATCGGCACCCACGTCGGCTACGACTCGCTCGTCGTCATCTTCGGGTGCGCCGCCGACAAGGACGTCCGCGGCATGCTCCAGCAGATCGCCGTCGGCGCCGACAAGGCCATCTTCACCCGCGCCTCCGGCACCACCCGCGCCGCCGATCCTCGTGAACTCCACCGCTCCTACGTCGAACTCTGCGGCAAGATGAGCCAGCACACCAGTTCCTTCGCCGATGCTCTCCACGTCGCCTCCCGCGCCGTCGGACGCGGCGACCTCATCTGCGTCACCGGCTCCTTCTACCTCGTCGGCGACGCGCTGCGGCACCTGCACTCCCTCCCCTCCGCGCGCCGCGCCTCCTGAACCGCCACGCCGTTTCAACCCCAAAACGCAAAGCGCCCGGGACACTCTCGTGACCCGGGCGCCGGCAGGCGGAGGACGCCTGGTAGGCTGCAGGACCAGACGACGCCGAAGCGTCCGCTTCTAGCCTTAGTCGGACAGCGCGGTCGTGGTCGGGAGTTGCACGCTCTCGAGGTTGATCGTCGTGTCGATCCGGAAGTTCGACTGCGTGCGGTGCCGCTCCGCGAAGAAGAACTTCAAGTCGTATCGCTGCCCGTCCGCGAGGTGCGTCAACCGGTCAAGTTCCACCGTCTGGCTCACCGCCGAGTGCACCCCGCCGATGTCGATCACCAGTTTCCCGCCGATGAACACCCACACGTCGTCGTCACCCGTGAACGAGAACACCTGCCCGCTCCCCTGCCGATACACGAACGACGTCGACAACTCGTACGTGAAGTGGAAGTTCTGGCTCGGCGTCGAGCCGCCCGAGTTCCCGAACAGTTCCCCGTTGATCGGGAAGAACCCGCCCCGGTTCTGATACAGCGGATCGTTCCGGTCGTTGAACGTATAGATGTTGCTGTTGGTCTGACGCACCAGCGTGATCGCCAGCGGACGCGACAGGTTCACGCCCGACTCGTCCCGGAACCACTTCGCGAAGTTGGCCGAGTTCGTCGTTGACCCGCCGTCCACCGTCTCCATCACACCCGCCACGTCGCCCGAACGCGACGCGATATAACTGCGCGGGCTGATGATGTTCCGGCCCGCCGCGTCTCGCCAGTTCGACGTGACCTTCCGCCCGCTCGTTCGGAACACCGGCTTCCCGTCCCCGTCCAGTTCGTCGTTCACCTGCATCATGTAGTGCGCAAACCCGCGCGTCGGGTTCCGCTCAAAGTCCGCGTGTCCGCCCGGAGCCGAGAGTTCCTTGAAGTCGCGCACCACGCCCGTCAACTGGATCGTCGGCGGCAGGTTCCGATACGGATCGCTCGGATCCGGCGAGCCGCTCACCGACCCGCCCGGAAGCACCGCCACCGTCCCGGCGGCGGCGATGATCCCCGCCGCCCCCACGCTCGTCCGCAAGAACCGTTTCATGTTCATCGTCACACCATTCCTTTCGCGCTCCTGGCGCTGCTTGGTCCTGTCGCGCCCCGACCTCTGGGGCGGCCCCGTTGGGGGGGGCCGGAATCGCTCCCGGCCGTCTACAAGTTTCCAATTCGTCCACCACGCCCGCCAACATTCGTCCCGTCAGACTCCGCCGACCCGCTCGTCTTTGGCGTCTGTGCCGTTGCCCCCCGCGCCGCCGCGCTCGCCCGAGAATTCGCTGTCCATCCGCCTCCTCACCAGCCGATGAATTCCCGGACGTCGCACCCCCGGCTCGCCCCTCCGGGCATTTCTCTGCAACAATCATCTAAACGGTTTCGAACGAGAAAGCAGGCATTACATGGACCGATTCGTCATCCAGGGTGGAAACCGGCTCTGCGGCCGTCTCCGCGTCAACGGGTCCAAGAACGCGGCCCTCCCTCTCCTGGCCTGCCCTTTCCTCACCGATCAGCCCGTCACCCTCCACGACGTGCCCGCCCTGGCTGATATCGTGAACATGCAGGGCCTCCTCCGCGAACTCGGGTGCCGCGTTGACGTCCTCGCCGATCACGCCTCCAACGACCCTCTCCTCCCTTCCACCCACCCTCCCCACTCCCCGCTTGCTCCCTCAGGCCGCTCCCTGCGACTCACCGTCTCCGACGAGTCCCTCTCTCACGCTCGTTACGACATCGTCCGCACCATGCGCGCCAGCATCTGCGTCCTCGGGCCCATCCTCGCCAAACGCGGCTTCGCCCGCGTCTCCATGCCCGGCGGCTGCGCCATCGGTGATCGACCCGTCGATCTCCACCTCCGCGGCCTCCGCGCCCTCGGCGCCGATATCTCCCTCGCCGAGGGTGACATCATCGCCCGCGTCCCCGGCGGGCGCGGGGGTCGTTTGAAGGGCGCCCGCATCTTCCTCGGCGGCCCATTCGGGTCCACCGTCCTGGGTACCGCCAACGTCATGTCCGCCGCCACCCTCGCCCAGGGCACCACCATCATCGAGTCCGCCGCCTGCGAGCCCGAAATCGTCGACGTCGCTCGACTCCTGAGCGCCATGGGCGCTCGAATCTCCGGCGCCGGATCACCTCGCATTACCATCGAAGGTGTCGAGTCCCTCCACGGCGCCTCCCACCACGTCATGCCCGACCGCATCGAGGCCGGCACCTACATGTGCGCCGCCGCCATTACCAACGGCGACGTCACCCTCGATAACTGCCCCTTCGATTCCCTCCTCGCCGCCGTTGATCGCCTCGAAGCCATCGGCGTCATCGTCACCCAGATCCCACACCATCAAGGCGGCATCCCGGACGACGGCGTCCGCACCACCGTCCGCGTCACCTGCAGCCGAAACCTCAGACCCGTCGAAATCACCACCCAGCCCCACCCCGGCTTCCCCACCGATCTCCAGGCTCAGTTCGTCGCCCTCCTCTGCCTCGCCGACGGGAACTCCGTCGTCACCGAACGCATCTACCCCGAACGCTTCCTCCACGTCGCCGAACTCGGCCGCATGGGCGCCAGCATCTTCCGCCAAGGGCCTACCGCCATCATCTCAGGCGTCCGCCGACTCCACGGCGCCCCCGTCATGGCCAGCGACCTCCGCGCCTCCGCCTGCCTCGTGCTCGCCGGCCTCGCCGCCGACGGCTCCACCACCGTCAACCGCGTCTACCACCTCGACCGCGGCTACGAACGCATGGAAGACCGCCTCCGCGCCCTCGGCGCTACCATCGAACGCGTCGCCGACAAGCAATCCGCGCCCGCCCCCGCCGACGCCGTCGCCTGACAATCGCTCGGCAACGCCCCCGCGCCGCTGCGATCCCCCACTTCGCTCTTCTCTCGCGCCTATCGCGGCCCCATCGCGATTGCCCCGCTGTGGCTCTGCGCCGCCAACTTGTTTGCGCTCAGCCAGCCCCTACCACCCGATTTTGGATATTTTGATCTTGAATAGATCCTCGAGATTGACTTGCCGCTTCTGCATTTCAAGATGTTATTGTCCTTTATCAGGAGGCTCTCGATGCCCCGCCTTACTCGCAACGTCCGGCTGACCCTCGCCTCGTTGGGCGCGCTGGCCATCTCGGCCCTCGTGGGAGGTGCCGGTTTCTACGCCCTTCGACCTCCCCCGACAGGCCCCTTCCAGGACTACCCCTACACCGTTCTGGCGTATAACGACCTCGGCATGCACTGCATGCAGCAGGACTTTTCAGAACTCATGATCCTCCCCCCGTACAACACCCTGCGCGCACAGGTGATCGACCGCACCCACGGCTCCCCCGAGATCGTCACCGGCGGCATCACCGTCAAATACGCACTCCCCACCAACACCCACGGTGCCGACAAAACCAACTTCTGGGCCTATGCGCCGCAACTTCTCGGAGTCTCGCTCCCCCCTGACATCGGACTGACAGGCCACGGGCTCTCCGGCTCCATGGTCCGCATGAACCCACGCGACTGGGGCGTCACCGGCATCCCCCTCGTCCCCATCGACGACTCTGGTCGCGAAAACCCGTACCCCATTGCCACCATCACCGTCGAGCGCAACGGGCAAGTCGTCGGCAAGACCCAGGCCGTCGTCCCCGTCTCCTGGGAGATGTCATGCCAACTCTGCCATAACACCCCCGGCATTTCGATGGCAACGGACATCCTCCGCGCCCACGATCGCCTGCACAACACCACCCTCGAACAGCAAAAGCCCGTCTTCTGCGCCGGCTGCCACATGGACAACGCCTTGGGCACGCCCGGCGTGCCCGGCGTCCCCAGCCTCACCAGCGCCATGCACGCCGCTCACGCCCCTCGCATGGGCATGATCCACATCGACAACGAGTGCTACGCCTGTCACCCCGGTGTCCGTACCCAGTGTCAGCGCGACGTCCATGCCGCCAACGGTGTCTCCTGCATCGACTGCCATGGCGGCATGGCCGCCGTCGGTGACCCCGCCCGCAATGGTTGGGCCGATGAACCCCGCTGCGCGGATTGCCACTCACGCCCGGGCTTCGAGTTCGAGCAGCCCGGCGTCCTCTTCCGCGATTCCGTCGGACACCAGGGCGTCAAGTGCATCGCCTGTCACTCCAGCCCGCACACCATCACACCGGCGACCACGCCGCGCGACAACCTCCAAGCCATGCAGGTGCAGGGGCACTCCGGCGTGATCAACACCTGCACCGTCTGCCACCAGACCGTGCCGGACGACCCGTTCCCACATCGCGTCACCGAATAACTCGCGCACAGGATCGGCACCCATGAAGACCCTCATCTCCCTCGCATCACTGCTGGCCGCCGCCGGCGCCGCCCACGCCCAGGTCTACCACAGCACCGACCTCGGCACCCTCGGCGGGCAAACCTTCGGCTTCTTCGTCTCCGACTCCGGACTCGCTCTCGGTACGGCCTCGGTACCCGGTACCCAGGACTTCCACGCCGCCGCTTTTCGCGCTGGTCTGCTCACCGACCTGGGCACCCTCCCAGGCGATTCACAGTCCATCGCCTACGCCGCCGATTCGTCCGGACGCATCATCGGGCTGTCCTTCTCCCTAGGATCCCTGACCCAGCACGCCTTCGCATCGGCCAACGGCTCTCTCGCCCCCCTCGGCGAGTTCGCCCCGCGCTCCGCCAATGCACGCGGCGACATCGTCGGCGCCCTCTCTCGAACCGTCGCCGGCTTCGGGTTGGTCGATCGCGCCTGTGTCCTCACCTCCGGCTCATCGACTCCGGTTGAACTCTCCACCCTCGGCGGATCGAACTCCTTCGCCTTCGGCACGAACAACCTGATCCCCCTGCACGTGGTCGGACTCTCCTTCACTCCCAACGACGCCAACCCGCACGCCACGCTCTGGATCGACGGCGTCATCCACGATCTCGGAACTCTCGGCGGCGCCAAGAGCGGCGCCTACGGCATGAACGCTTCTCGCAGCATCGTCGGCGTCGCCGACAACCCCGCCGGAATGCCCCACGCCTTCCGCTTCGTCGTCGACGCCGCCGGAAACGTCACCTCCCGCACCGACCTGGGATTCCTTGCCGGAAACCAGTCCTGCGCATACAGCATCAACGACGCCGGCCAGATCGTCGGCAACTCCAACGCTCGCGCCTGCCTCTGGGACGCCTCGGGCATCCACGACCTCAACCAGATGATCCCGCCCGGCACCCAATGGGTCCTTGAATCCGCCCAGTGGATCTCGCAGACCGGGCGCATCATCGGCCGCGGGTCCCTCCTCGGTTTCCCGCACGCGTTCCTGCTCACCCCGTGCGCCGCCGACTTCAACTACGACGGCCTCGTCAACTCCCAGGACTTCTTCGACTTCCTGACCGCCTTCTTTTCAGTCGCGCCAGGCGCGGATTTCAACGGCTCCGGCCTCGTCGATTCCCAGGACTTCTTCGATTTCCTCTCCGAATACTTCGTCGGCTGCTGATGTGGCGGCCCTCTACGCCGCCGCTCGCATCACCTCCACCACCCACGGCTGCGTCGTTGCCAAAAACGCCTCCAGACGCGACCGGCGCCGGATGTAGTACAACGCCATCACCCCCGTCCCCAGCACGCTCATCACCCCTACGCCCGCATACAACACCATCGTGATCACACGCGTCAGGTTTCCGATCCCGCCCAGAATCTCATCGACCTTCGCATCGCCCACCGGCTGGCTCGCGGCGGATAATCCATTTGAGTAAAAGGCCAGCGCCACCTGTACCGCGCAGTACACCATCAGCACCACGCCCAGCGCCAGTTGATTGAGCGCCAGCAGCCGCGGCGCACGGACATCAAACCTCGCCAGGCGCCCCGCCAGTGCTCCCTCTCGAACGCCCAGACCGATCAGGCTCGCGCCGAGCACCAGCGATTGCCAGTCCCCGAAGAGCACGCCCAGCAGCGTGAGCCCGCCGAACGCTCCGGTCGTCCACGCGCTCCCTCGGGCCACATTCCGCGCCCGCACAACTGCTTTCGCCGATGCCCTCGCCGCGTTCAGCAGCACAAAGTGCTCCGCCGCCAGCGGCGTCCCCGCGCCCCCAGTCACCGCTGCGTGCTGTTGACTTTCGCGCATCACCACCAACATCGGTCTCCCGCGCCACCGACTACGATGCCGACGCTTCCAACCTCCGTTATCACCCGGATCGACTCTTCTTTGTTCATACTTTGATCGTGCCGCTACCATATGGAAACGCCCGACCCCTCGCCTATACTCCCGGCCCGAAAGCAGGTCCACGCCCCACGCGGACCTTGGCGTGATTCGTGACCACGCGATCCGTCTCTTCCAGACTATTTTCTGTTGAAGGAAACCGTTCGACATGCCTCTCGCACTTGAAACCCGCACGAAGGTCCGCACCGACAATCGCCGCCACGAGACCGACTCCGGCTCCCCCGAGGTGCAGGTCGCGCTCCTCACCGAGCGCATGAACGAACTCACCGAGCACCTCCAGCACCACCCCAAGGACAACCACAGCCGCCGGGGCTTGCTCCTCATGGTCGGTCGCCGAAACCGTCTCCTTCGCTATCTCGCTCGCGCCGACCGTGAGCGCTACCTCAGCCTCATTCACCGCCTCGGCCTGCGCAAATAACTCCCAAGCCCGTCCCCGAAAGGTCACGGGCTTGCTTGTTTTTCTCCGCCGCCATCTTGGCCCCGGCGGCAGTGGGCACCGTGCAGTCCTCCTCCGACGTCGTGCGAGTTCCCAACCCCGCACGCCACCGGACCCGCCGATCGTGGGATCCGGTGATCGATCCGGCGAGTTGGAAACCCCCGCCACAGGACTGCCCGATGCCTTCTGCCCTCGGGCCTTTGCAAGCGGCTACGCAACTCGTCCGATGTTCAGGCTCGCTGCGTGGGTTGTCTCCGCCGCGCGGCCGGATCCGGACATTCCGCACGCCAAGCGTGCGAAAGGCAGAAGGTTCATGGCATACGTCAAAGTTCAGCGGGAAATCGGCGGACGCACGCTCACTCTTGAAACCGGAAAGGTCGCCAAGCTCTGCTCCGCGGCCGTCCTCGCCACCTACGGCGGGTCCACCGTCCTGGCCACCGTCGTCCGCGCCGCCCCCCGCGAAGGCCTCGATTTCTTCCCGCTCACCATCGATTACCGCGAGAAGACCTCCGCCGCCGGCAAGTTCCCCGGCGGGTTCAAGAAGCGTGAAGGCCCGCCCTCCGAAAAAGAAATCCTAACCATGCGGATGATCGACCGCCCCATCCGCCCCCTCTTCCCCGACGGCTTCATCGACGAGGTCCAGATCCAGGTCTTCGTCATGAGCCACGACGGCGAGAACGATACCGACGTCCTCGCCGGCACCGCCGCCTCCGCCGCCCTCGCCCTCAGCGATTGCCCCTTTGAAGGTCCCACCGCCACCGTCCGCGTCGGTCGCATCCACACCGACGACGGCCCACGCTACGTCGTCAACCCCACCGTCACCCAACTCGACTATTCCGACCTGGACATGGTGCTTGCCGGCCACAGCGACGGCGTCAACATGATCGAGGTCGGCGCCGCCGAGGTCGATGAGGCCGCCGTCCTCGGCGCCATCGAGTTCGGACAGCAGCAGATCGCCGACACCCTCGCCCTCATCGGCGATCTCGTCTCCAAGGCAGGCAAACCAAAGGTCGTCGGCGAACTCAACCTTCCCCCCGCCGACGTCACCGAGGCCGTCAGAAAGGCCGCCGAAAAACGAATGACCGAAGCCCGCCAGATCAAGGGCAAGCACGAGCGCGGCGACGCCGTCGCCGCCATCGTCAAGGACGTCCTCGATACCCACTTCCTCGTCAAGCAGGACGGCACCTACGCCGACTTTGCCACCTCCACCAAGCGCCGCGCTTTCGCCAAGGAGGCCCTCCGTCGCCTCGAAGAGAAAATCACCCGCCGCCTCGTCGTCGAGAAGGGCATCCGCGCCGACGGTCGCAAGCCCCGCGAGATCCGCCCCATCGAGGGCGAAGTCGGCATCTTCGCCCGCACCCACGGCTCCGCCTTCTTCCAGCGCGGCGAAACGCAGTCCCTCGTCTCCTGCACCCTCGGCACCGGCAAGGACGAGCAGATCATCGACGGCCTCATCCCCGAGTACAGCAAAAAGTTCATGCTGCACTACAACTTCCCACCCTTCTCCACCGGCGAAGCCAAGCGCATCGCGGCGCCTGGCCGCCGCGAAATCGGACACGGTGCCCTCGCTGAGCGCTCCCTCCTTGGCATCCTCCCTGGTCCCGATGAGTTCCCCTACACCGTCCGCGTCGTCAGCGACATCACCGAGTCCAACGGCTCCTCCTCGATGGCCTCCGTCTGCGGCGGGTGCCTCGCCCTCATGGACGCCGGCGTCCCCATCAAGAACACCTGCGCCGGCATCTCCGTCGGTCGCATGTCCGACGACAACGACCAGAACGAGGTCTTCATCACCGACATCATCGGCGAAGAAGACTTCTTCGGCGACATGGACTTCAAGGTCTCCGGCACCCGCGAGGGAATCACCGGCATCCAACTCGACCTCAAGACCCGCGGCCTGGTCCTCTCCCAGATCGAAACGATCTTCGAGCAGGCCAAGCAGGGCCGCCTTGAGATCATCGACATCATGGAGCGCGTGATCGCCCAGCCTCGCGCCGAGATTTCCCCCCTCGCCCCGCGCCTGCTCACCCTCAAGATCAACCCCGAAAAGATCGGCAAACTCATCGGCCCCGGCGGCAAGACCATCCGCTCCCTCCAGGACAAGTACGCCGTCACCATCGACGTCGAAGACGACGGCACCGTCATGGTCGCCGCTCCGAACGGCGAAGCGATCGCCGGCGCTCGCGCCGAGATCGAAGCCCTCTGCGAAGAAATCAAGGTCGGCACCATCTACACCGGCAAGGTCGTCAGCACCAAGGACTTCGGCGCCTTCATCGAACTCGCCCCGGGCACCGACGGCATGTGCCACATCTCCGAACTCGCCGAGGGGTACGTCAAAAACGTTCACGACGTGGTCAAGATCGGTGACTTGGTCAAGGTCAAGGTCATCCTCATCGATGACCAGGGCCGGATCAAGTTGTCCAGAAAAGCCGCTATCATGGAATCTGCCGCCGCCGACGGAACCTGCTAAAATTCATCACAATTTTCGTTTCTCTGGATGTGGCAAAATCTTTGCCAGTCCAGTCAAAAAAAATCGAGTTTATCCCCAAATACGACGCGAGACCGCGTCGTATTTTTGTTGTTATCAACATGAGGCCACAACGAATTCTTGCCTCATTTTTCATGCTCACCCTTGTGTCTATCCGTAGATCACGGTAATGTGGGTAAGTTCAGTCCGATGTTGGGATGGTGATTCCTTTTTGTTCGGAGAACGATGGGGAATGGGAGCGCGATCGGCTGGCTGGGCGCGTCGCCCGGCGCATCATTCATGACTGGTTCCGATCGCGAAGAGTGCCTCTATGGCCGCGGCACGCACGGGGTTGTGAGCATGACAACGGAACAAGATCTCAAGGATTGTCAAGGCATCGTCAAGTGGTTCGACCCGAAGAAAGGCTTCGGGTTCATCATCGGGCCCGACCACCAGGACATCTTCATCCACTTCTCTAAGATCACCGGCGACGGCTTCCGCATCCTGCGCGACGGCGCCAGCGTCGTCTATGACGCGGTCCTCACCGACAAAGGCTGGCATGCCACTCGCGTCGACCGCGACCCCGCCGATCTCGGCGCGGCGGTCCAGGTGCCGCGCCGGGGATACGCCCGCACTCCTCGCCGCTGATTCATATCTCCCCGCGGCCGATTGACCCGGCGCCCATTTCACACCGACGCATCCGCCAGTTCGTCCGCGCCGCTCGGCTCGGCCGAATCCTCACCCGCCAGCACGCTCACCGTCGGCGCGCTCGGCA
>JBFWWU010000023.1:0-67850 GCA_050246015.1 Phycisphaerales bacterium | reverse complement strand
GCCCAGCCACTCCCCTCTGCCCCTGCAACTTCAACGGCGACGCCTTCCTCAACTCCCCGGACTTCTTCGACTTTATCGCCTGCTTCTTCACCCAGGGATGCCCCCAGGCCGACTACAACAACGATCAGTTCATCAACTCCCAGGACTTCTTCGACTTCCTCGCCTGCATCTTCGTTCCCCCCCCCGGCTGCATGTGATTCTCCGTCTCCTGAACCGATCATCCCGGCAACTCACCTCACCGAAGGCCCTCGCCTTCGGTTTTTCTTTTGAACCAACGCCCTGACCCACTTCGCGCGCGCCGCCCCGACCCATCATGCTCTCTTGCACGCCGCCAATATCCTGATTTCAGCCCGAATCGCGCCGTTTCGCGCCCCGATCGACCTGATTGCACCGGAACTCGCCCCCCGATCGACCCCCAGAATCCCACATGCACCCCCGGCGCGCGCGCCGATCTTTCCCGGGACGATTCTCGCCGACCCCTGCTTGTTCGGCCTGATCCGCCTTTGACGTCTGCGCCGGTCACGCGCAACCTACTGTCTCCACAGGCGTTAGCAATCCGCGAAATCGACCCGTTCCAGGGGGGAGATGGGGAAACCAGCCGATCCGCTTGTATACTATCTCCTGTACGGGAGTCTCTCTCTCGATGTTATTGGTCCCGTCCAACTTCCGAGAATCTACCATCTCCTCCGCTCACCAGCGAAAGTGGTGCGTATTGCATGTGAAATCGCGCCAGGAGAAAGCCGTCTCGGAGATTCTGCACGAAGCCGGCGTCGAGACGTTTCTGCCGACCAGTCGAAAAGTGCGTTTCTACGGGCATCGCAAACGGGTGGTCGATTTCGCGCTCTTCCCGTCGTATGTATTTATGAGAAGCACGGTCGAAGAGGGGTATTTTGCGATTTCGACCCGCCGCGTGGCCCGCATTATCCCGGTGTGCGACCAGGATCGCTTTGAACGTGAAGTCGAGATGATCCGCGCCGCGATTGATCGGTCCGGCGTGCTGGCCGCCGCGCCGTATCTGACCAGCGGCACCCGTGTCCGGGTCATCACCGGCCCGTTCATGGGGATCGAGGGAATCGTCGAAACAAGGGGGAACTGGGACCGCATCAGCCTTCAGATTCAGACGCTGGGACGAGCGGCGAGCCTGGAGGTTGACGCGAGCATGCTGGAGAAGGTGTCGGACTGAAGCGCGAAAGCGCGGGGTGCCGCCGCCTGAATCCGGGGTTCGAGCCAAGGCGAGCGCGCATCGGGTGCGCGCGACGATGGCGAAGCCTCGCGCGAATACAGCCATTTTCCGCGTTTTCGGACGAACGTGCGAGCCGGGGGATTTGGGACTCGTACAGAGTGTGACCCTGGTGACCAGAGTGAGCAAAGCCGGTACGGCTTGACGGGCAGCGCAAGAATCGCCCGAAACGGATCACCAGACGATCACAAAGGTGCGATAGGAACAACATGACACTCTGTGACCTGTTCTCGTGGGAACAGCGTGGAGCCCGGCGGCATCGCGTGATGGGCGCGGCTGGTGTGGCGATGACGGTGTTGGGAGGCGCGGCGTGGGCGTGCGCGCAGGTGGCGCCGGCGCCGCGAGAGAGTGCGCCGCGGGAGCACATTGTCATTTCGAAGCCCAACGGGGAGCGGATCGAGCGGGACATCGAGCGCGGCTCGCTGGGCGCGCTGGGACGGGGCAGCGTGTCGGCGGCGCGGCAGCGAGCGGAAGGCGCGGCGAACCGGGGGGCGTCGGAATCGTCTGGGGTGGCGCCGCCGGGGTTTGGCGCGAGGGAGGTGCGCGCGGGGGGTCGGGTCGCGGCGCGGATATCGAAGCGGAGCGGCGGGGAGGCGAGAGTTGAGCCAGCGGGGGCGAGCGAGGCGGCGAGCGACGCGCTGGTGGCGGGGTGGGTGCCGAACCGGGATGGGGGCGGGCGGTACGCGGAGTTTCAGCCGACGCGGATACCGGAGCGGCCGGCGCGACTTCGAGCGGCGGACAACGGGCACGGCGCGGCGGTGCTGTCGTGGGTGATCGCGTCGTCGAACCAGTCGGCGTTCATGGTGGAACGGGAGCCACCGTTCTCGAACGGGCAGGCGCGGTATCCCGCGCCCGGGGCGACGTTCTGGGTGGATGAGTGCGGGCCGGGGCGGTTCGTCTACACGCTGCGAGCGATCAACGAAGACGCGATGTCGGCGGCGACGGACCCGGTGGAGGTAATGGTGGGGGACAACCAGGTGGTGATGCCGGCGATCATGAGGCCGGGCGCGACTGGGTGGCCGGCGGGTGAACCGGCGCAGCCGCCGGCGCAGGGATCGCCGAGCGAGCGCGGGTACGACGCGAAAGCGATCGCGCGGTTCGACATGATCCCGAACCAGGAAGTGGTGGGGTATCTGGACGTGGGCGTGGTGGCGTTCCACATGAACGGGATCGAGCGGGTGGAGTTCGCGGTGGAGGGGGGTACGCCGGTGAACGTGACGGCGATGCAACTCAACGCGCAGACGGGGGTGTGGGAGTACTTCGCGCGGGTGATGCAGTCGGACTTCGAGGGGGGACGATCGATCGAGGTGAGGGCGACGGCGTATCCGACGACGGGGGTGCCGCGGGTGCTGGAGCCACTGAGGTTGTATGTGCCGACGGCGAACTGGCAGCCGATCACGATGTACGTGTCGCCGACGGGGAGTGATGTGACGGGAGACGGGAGCGACGCGAACCCGTACAAGTCGATCAACAAGGCGGCGAAGCAGATCGAGGCGCGGCAGAACGGGGTGGCGGACGGCGGTGTGATCAATCTGAAGGCGGGCGATCACCTGTGGGGCCCGGCGGGGCGCGACGCGGATGGGGGATGGATCTCGTACCCGACGACCGAGCAGCGATTCCTGACGATCCAGACGGATCCGCGGATCCGCAAGCGCGACGTTCGGATCGTGGACTCGCCAGGCGGGGGGCTGCGGACGAAACTGGTTCATCTGCGCAACGTGACGGTGGTGGGGTGCCAACTTGAGAACGCGCAGCCGACGAACTCGGACCGGGCGGAGATCTGGGTGCACGGGTGCACGTTCATGGGTCCGAGCCTGGTGCAGATGGTGAGATGGATCGCGCCCGAGGCGTACCCGGGCGGGGCGTACGTGACGAACACGGTGGTGCGCGACGCGGTGGAGGGGTGGAGCGGGACGACGCTGGTGCGGGGGTGCACGATCGACGGGATCGGGAACGATGCGTTGGTGAACTGCCTGATGGTGGTGAACTGCGAGGTGAGGAACATCGTGAATCCGGAGGGGACGGGGTTCCACTCCGACGTGCTGCAGTATCACACGCAGGAGACGCCGTTCGAGAACATCATCGTGTACAACCTGCGGGCGGTGAACAACACGGCGCAGGCGTGGAACGTGGGGTACACGAGGCGCGGGACGGGGCCGGCGTGGTCGGACGTGGCGCTGGTGAACGTGATGAACGAGCAGGACGCGGCGGGGTACTCGTCGTCGTGGGCGGCGGACGTGAACCATCTGCTGTGGTGGAACCTGACGATCCCGGTGGGGTTCGTGTTCATCATCGATCATCCGGGGGAGCAGGAGGGGCAGGTGTACCAGACGCGGCTGCACAACTTCAGCATGAAGGGGTGCGTGCTTCGGAAGTTCAACAACACGGTGACGAGCGGGGAGCCGTCGCAGAGCGATCCGGCGTGGGCGACGGATAATCACTTTATTGATGTGACGTCGTATGGGACGATGACGGCGGGGACGCAGTTCACGACCGGGGGGACGATGGAGCAGTTGTTCGCGGATCCGGGTGGGAAGGATTTCAGCGCGCGGCCGGGGTCGCCGCTGTGCAACCGGGGGACGGCGGTGGTAGTGGATTCGGTGGGTCGAGGGACGGGGCAATTCCGGGCGATCGGGGCGCTGCAGCCGCTGGAGCCGTA
Organism: Phycisphaerales bacterium; assembly: GCA_050246015.1. Taxonomy (GTDB): domain Bacteria; phylum Planctomycetota; class Phycisphaerae; order Phycisphaerales; family UBA1924; genus JTS-AC122. The sequence continues at coordinate 63,951 of JBFWWU010000023.1, read as the reverse complement.
GGTGGAAGTTGGAGTAGGAGGAAGTAGGGACAGGCGGGACGCCTGTTCGACTGGGATGAAGTCGATGGGAAGGGGGAAGGGGGAAGGGGGAGGAGAGGGGTGGAGCGGGAACGTCGATGAGCGTGCGAGTGAATGTGCTGTTTCCGCTCCCGTGCAACGGGATCGGGCCAAGTCATATCTGCCGATCGGTGGTGAGGCACATGAACGGCCAGCCCGATGGGCTGAAGGTGCGTTTGTACACGCCGCGAGTGAGCCGGCGCGAGTGGGGGAGAGACATTCGGCAGGGGTTGCCGCGGTCGCTGAGGTACTTGCCGTGGTCGGTGGTGAGGAGCGAAGGGGAGCGGCGGACGGAGGAACTGTTCCTTCGAGAGACGCAGGGGACGGCGGCGTATCTGTGGAGCGAGGTGTCGCTCGGGGTGGCGCGCGTGCTGCGGGAACGAGGCGGGGCGGTGCTGAGAGAGAAGTTCAACTGCCACAAGGCGTACTCGCGGCGCATCCTGGAAGAGGCGTACGCGCGGATCGGGGTGCAGGCGCAGCACGGGCTGGACGAAGGGCGGATCGCGAAGGAGCGAGAAGAACTGGGGCTGGCCGACTGGATCATGTGCCCGAACGGCGGGGTGCGAGAATCGCTGCTGGTGGAGGGGATCGACGAGTCGAAGTTGATCGACACGAGTTATGGATGGGACCCGGCGCGGTTCAGGGGGACGTCGAGATTGCTGGAGCCGGCGGCGGGGATGACGGTGGTGTTCGTGGGGTACATCTGCGTGCGCAAAGGGGCGCACCTGCTGCTGGAGGCGTGGGAGAAGTCGAAGGTGAAGGGGCGGCTGCTGATGATCGGGAGCAAGGAGCCGACGATCGCGGAGTAGTGCCGGGAGCGGCTGAACCGAGAGGACGTGATCGTGGCGCCGTTCAGCGGGGATGTGGGGCGTGCGTACCGGAGCGCGGACGTGTTCGCGTTTCCGAGTCTGGAGGAGGGTGGGCCGCTGGTGGTGTACGAGGCGATGGGGCACGGGCTGGCGAGCCTGGTGTCGCCGATGGGCGCGGGGCGCGGGGTGCGCGACGGGGTGGAGGGGATGGTGATGGACCCGTACGCGGTGGATGAGTGGGCGGCGGCGCTGTCGCGGATGGAGCGGGATGAAGAGTTGCGGAAGGAGATGGGGCGAGTTGGGCGCGAGCGGGCGATGGAGTTTACGTGGGAGCGAGTAGGGGCGCAGCGGCGGGAGGAGGTCGTGAAGCGACTTGGACGCGCGGGCAGGGAAAGTGGCCGAGCGACCGAGGAGGCGTCGCCGGTGAATGGCGCGGTATCGGTGGACGCGATGCGGGCGTCGTGAGGCGCGGCGAGGCGGGGAGGAGAAGAGGAGGGGGAGTGCAGAAGTGAGTGAAGCAGGCGAGAGGCACTGGGCGATAGGCGCTAGGAGCCAGTTCTTTTCAGAGGTGGCGGGAGACAGGCGGGCTCCGCCGGGCGGGACGCCGGTCCACTGCCCGTGTCGCCAGGCCTGGAATTGATCCGCGCTAGTAGGGGAAGGGGACTTCCTGGCGGTTGAGGAAGCGGAGGAAGGCGATGGAGGTGCCGTCGATGAGATGGATTCGGCGTCCGTGGCGTGCGAGGTCTTCGAGTGCGGGCTTGACGCCGTAGCGGGTCGCATCGTGCCAGAGGATGATGCCGTCGTTGCGGTCGATGAAATCGAGGCATCGAGCGGTGTCGGAGCGGACGATGGGTTCGGCGTGGCCGCCGTCGATGAAGATGAGTTGGGAGGGTGCGTAGGGGGAGAAGTCGAAGGCGAGGGAGTTGCCGAAGAGTTGGGAGATACGGACGGCTTCGGGGTGGGCTTGCCAGCGGTGTCCGGAGGTGACTTTGGAGGCGAGTTGTTCGTCGAAGCCGAGGGAGCCGTCGGGGCGAGTGGGCGGGGGCTCCGGGGGGAGGTTGAGGGTGAAGACGTGTGAGTCGTGGGGAGCGTTGGCGGCGATAGCGAGGGCGGAGCGGCCGTCGAAGGTGCCGATTTCGAATGAGCGGCGGGGCTTGATGGCGCGGGTGATGGTGCCGAGGACGAGGAGTTCAAAGAGGGAGCAGTTGTGATCGACGGTGGGGAGGGCGGTGAGGGAGAGGTAGTCGGCGTCGGAGAGGAGAGGTGAGACGAGGGTGTCGAGGCGGACGAGGGGGAGTTTGGATTGAAGGGTTTCGCCGGCGATGATGGCGCGGCGGAGGCTCGGGGTGGATGGAGCAAGCGGGAGGGTGAGAGAGCCGGTGATGAGGGAGCGCCAGGCGCGGAGGGTGCGGGCGATTTTGCGGTTGCGGTCGGAGGAGGCGGGCATGCGGGGCTCCGTAGTGCGGGGGTGGAGTGTATTGGTCGTGTGAAGCGGATGACGAAGGTTGACCAAGAGAGCATGATGCGGGAAGACACGGATCGCTGGAAGGCGGCGATCGGTGGCGCTGGGGCCGGTGGGCGCGGGGTGCGCGTGGTGCTGGCGGGAGCCGCGCCGGATACGGGGAACCTGGGGGTGTCGGCGCTGGCGTATTCGTGCATCGAGGGGTTGTTGTCGAGGCTGCCGGGGTGCGAGTTGACGGTGCTGGATTTCGGAAAGGGAGTGCGGAAGGCGCGGAGTATTGATGGGATTGAGTACACGCTGGTGGGCGCGAAGCACTCGAGGCGGTTGTACCAGCAGGAGACGATGTGGCAGATCCGGCTGGCGGCGAAACTGGGGGGGCTGAACAACCCGGCGGCGCGGCGGGTGCTGGCGGCGGACGCGGTGCTGGACATCAGCGGCGGGGACAGTTTCGCGGATTTGTACGGTTCGCGGCGGTTCGCGGCGGTGGCGGCGACGAAGGAACTGGCGCTGGATCACGGGGTGCCGCTGATTTTGTTGCCGCAGACGTATGGGCCGTTTCACTCGGCGGAGGTGAGGCGAAGGGCGGAGCGGATCGTGCGTGGGTGCGAGATGGCGTGGGCGCGGGATGAGCGGAGTTTCGTGACGCTCAAGGACCTGGCGGGGGCGGCGTTTGACGCGGGGAAGCACCTGTGCGGGGTGGATGTGGCGTTCGGATTGAGGGGGGAAGAGCCGGGGGGAAGGTTGGTGGGGAGAGTGAGGGAGTGGGTTGAGGGGCGTTCGTGTGCCCTGCCGGGCGAAGAGGGACTCACGGGTTCGGGTCCAGAGGCTTGCGAAGACGCGGCGCCTCTGGCAACGGTCGTGCGCCCTGACGGGCGACATGCGGCGGAGAGGTTGCTCGGAGCGTTCAGGGGGTTGCAACCGCGTGGCACGGAGCTCGTGGGAGTCAATGTCAGCGGGTTGTTATATAACGATGCCGCGGGGGCGAGGGAGCAGTATGGGCTCAAGGCCGACTATCGGGAAGTGGTGACGAGGTTTGTGCGGCGGATGGTGGAGGAGAGCGGGGCGAACGTGATGTTGATGCCGCATGTGGTGACGCCGAGCGGTCATTATGAGTCGGACGTGGACGCGTGCGAGGCGGTGAAGGCGGCGGTGGTGCGCGCGGCGGGCGAGGGGGTGAGGGAGCGGATGGAGGTAGCGCCGGCGCTGACGCTGCCGGGTGAGGCGAAGTGGGTGATATCGAGGTGCGATTGGTTCTGCGGGACGCGGATGCACGCGACGATCGCGGGGCTGTCGAGCGGGGTGCCGACGGCGGCGGTGGCGTACAGCATCAAGACGCAGGGGGTGTTCGAATCGTGCGGGCAGGGGGAGCACGTCGCGGACCCGCGGACGCTGGAGACGGATGCGGTGGTGGAGCGGTTATGGAAATCGTGGGAGGGACGGGAGGCGGCGCGGGAGTCGTTGCGGCGGGAACTGCCGAGGACGGTCGGGGCGGCGGAGAAGCAGATGGATTCGATTGCGGCGAAGTGCGCGGAGTTGAGTGGGAAGAGAAAGGCACTGCGGAATGGGCGATAGGCAATGGAAGAGGGTTGGGAGGTAGGCACTCGGCGTTAGGCGATAGGCGTTAGGCAGGGGATGAAGGTGGAAGAATGACGGCGAGGAAGCAGGTATGGCGCGGGATGAGCGTGGTGGCGCCGGCGCAGGCGATGGCGCAGGCGATGGGGCTGGTGCGCAACATCATCATCGCGAGGCTGCTGTCGCCGACGGATGTGGGGGTCGCGGCGCTCCTGGCGGCGACGCTGGCGTTCATCGAACTGTTGAGCGACGTATCGACGGACAAGGTGCTGGTGCAGTCGGCGCGTGGGAACGAGCCGATGATGCAGAAGACGGCGCAGGCGGTGATGCTGCTGAGGGGGATCGGGCAGGCGTGCGTGCTGGGGTGCCTGGCGTGGCCGATCGCGTGGTTCTTCGATGTGCGCGGGGCGTGGTGGGCGTTTGCGTGCGTGGCGGGGGTGCCGCTGATCAAGGGGCTGATCAACCTGGACCCGGTGCGGCGTCAGCGAGAACTGAAGTACGGGGCATCGCTGACGGTGGAGGTGATGCCGCAGGTGCTGGCGACGGCGATGGCGTGGCCGCTGGCGGCGTGGCTGGACAGTTACGCGGCGGTGGTGTGTCTGTCGATCGGGCAAGCGGTCACGCAGGTGGCGCTAAGCCACGTGCTGGCGGAGCGTCGGTACGGGCTGGCGTGGGACCGGGAATCGCTGAAGACGTTATCGGCCTTTGCGCTGCCGCTGCTGCTGAACGGGGTGCTGCTGTTCGCGACGAACCAGGGTGACAAGGCGGTAATCGGGGCGGCGTACTCGGTGAAGACGCTGGGGGTGTACTACGTGGCGGCGCTGCTGATCGGGGCGCCGGTGGCGATGCTGGCCAAGACGTCGATCGCGATCGGGCTGCCGATGTTGTCGCGGGTGCAGGATTCGCAGGCGGCGTTCCTGAAGCGGTACTCGATGGTGATCGAGTGGCTGTGCGTGATGGGGGCGCTGCTGGCGGTGGTGTCGATGCTCGCGGGGGGGATGCTGGTGGCGCTGGTGTCTAAGCAGAAGTACGCGGGCGCGGGTGAGTACACGGCGTTCATCGGGGCGATGATGGCGGTGTGGATGGTGCGGGTGGGGCCGACGCTGGCGGCGATGGCGCGGGGTGATACGGTGAACGCGCTGGCGACGAACGTCACGCGGGCGCTGGCGCTGGTCGGGGTGATCGCGGTCGCGGCGGCGGGGCTGGAACTGAAATGGGTCGTGGCGTGCGGGATCGCGGGGGAGATCGCGGCGCTGCTGGTTTCGACGTCGAGGCTGTCGAGGAAGCACGGGGTGCCGATGGGGCTGACGTGGAAGCCGATGGGGCTGGTGGTGCTGGCGGTGGCGCTGTCGGCGGGGATTGACCTGGTGTGGGTGACCGGGCACGGGTGGGGGTGGACGATCGCGGTGGTGTGCGCGGCGAGCGCGGGGGTCGCGGTCGCGGCGGTGGTGGTGTGCCCGGCGCTGAGAGAAGAGGGTGTGCGGGTGTGCCGGGCGGTGAGAGCGGTGCGGGGAGTGGCGCGGGTGTAGGAGTGGGCGGGAGAGAGAGAGGGAGACAGGCGGGACGCGTGTTCCACTAGGGGGTGTAGGAAGAACAGACGGAAGAAAGAAGAGGGAAGAGGGAAGAGGGGAGCACGATGAGTGAAGTGACGGTGCATGAGGTTGGGAGCGGGGGGATGGACGCGGTGCGGAACGACACGCGCGCGGATGGTGGGATGAGCGCGCCGGTGACGCCGGGCGAGGGAGAGACCAGGCGCAGCGCGATGAGCGGCGTGCTGCGGGCGATGTCGCGATCGCGGCGGCTGCTGAATCGGAGTGTGTCGCTGGCGTGCCGACTCGAAGGGGGGCAGATGTGGTCGGCGACGGCGCGAGAGATCCTGCGGGCGCGGTGCGGGGTGGTGATCGGGGCGTACTCGTACGGGGAGTGCTTTGTGCCGTATTCGTTCCCGGCGGGCGTGGTCGTGGGGCGGTACGTGTCGATCGCGAACGGGGTGAGGATTTTTCTGCGGAATCATCCGATGGATCGGCTGTCCACGCACCCGTTCTTTTTCAACTCGCGGCTGGGCGTGATCGGGACGGACAATGTCACCAACCACGGTTTCGAGATCGGCGCGGACGCATGGATCGGGGAGAACGCGATTGTGACGCCGGGGTGCCGACGGGTGGGGATTGGCGCGGTGGTGGGTGCGGGGGCGGTGGTGACGAAGGATGTGCCGGACTTTGCGATCGTGGTGGGAAATCCGGCGAGGGTCGTGCGGATGCGGTTTGACGAGGTGACGTGCGAGGCGATCCGTGGGAGCCGATGGTGGGAGAAGACGTTGTCGGAGTGCCGGGCGGTGCTGCCGGCGATGGTGGGGCCGGTGGGGGATTGGAGAGCGCACCCGCTATTGCGGGGCGAGGGGCGGCAAGGGAGTGAGTAGAAAGAGGAGAGGGTGAAAGGCAGGAGGCAGGCGGGACGCCCGCTCCACTGTGGGTGGGAATAGAGAGAGAGAAGGAGCCAGGCGGGACGCCTGTTCCACTGGTGGAATAGGAATAGGAAGAGGAAGAGGAAGAGGAAGAGGAAGAGGACGCGGGGGGGCTGCCGGATGAGGGAGGGGGAGGAAAAGAGCGGGCGATGCGGCTTCGGGTCTTAGATGTTGTGGATGTGGCGGAAGTGCAGATGTGCACGGGGTGCGGCGCGTGCGCTGGGGTGAAGCCGGGCGATATCGGGATGGTGGACACGTACGAGTTTGGCCGGCGGCCCGTGCTGAAGCGTGGGGAGGCGAGCCGAGGGGCGGCGCGAGAAGCGATGGCGGTGTGTCCGGGGATCGGACTGGAGCACGAGGAGGCGGCGCTGCCGAGCGGGATTGATGAGGTGGCGCGGGCGGGGTGGGGGCCGGTGCTGGAGGTATGGGAGGGGTACGCGACGGATCCGGAGATCCGGTACAAGGGATCAAGCGGCGGGGCGGCGAGCGCGATCGCGCTGTACTGCATCGAGCGAGGCGGGATGCATGGCCTGCTGCATATCGCGGCGCGGGAGGATGTGCCGTATTTGAATCGAACGGTGCTGAGCCGGACGCGGGCGGAGATCGTCGGGGCGACGGGGTCGCGGTATGCGCCGGCGAGCCCGTGCGAGGGACTGGGGATGGTGAAGGAGGCGCCGGGGGCGTGCGTGATGATCGGCAAGCCCTGCGATGTGGGGGCGGCGGGGAAGGCGAGGCGGCTGGACGCGGAACTGGACCGGAAGTTGGGGCTGACGATCGGGATATTCTGCGCGGGGACGCCGACGACGAAGGGGACGGTGGAGATGATGCGGGCGATGGGAGTGTCGGCGGGTGAGCGAGTGGTGGGTGTGAGGTACCGCGGGCTGGGGTGGCCGGGTCGGGCGCGGGTCGAGGTGGAGGGAGCGCGAAACGGAGGGGAGAGGGAGCGGGAAGGTGGGGAGGAGGCCTGCGTGACGCCTGGCCCACGAGTTGGAGAGGGCAGGGCGGTGCGGGAGATGTCGTATGACGAGTCGTGGGGGAAGATCCTGCAGAAGCATCGGCAGTGGCGGTGCTATGTGTGCGCGGACCACACGGGGGAGTTCGCGGATATCGCGGTGGGGGACCCGTGGCGGCATCCGCTGCCGGAGGGGGATCCGGGGCGTTCGCTGGTTGTGGTGAGGAGCGAGCGGGGCCGGGCGGTGGTGCGTGCGGCGATGGAGGCGGGGTACCTGACGCTGGAGCGGTCGGGCGCGGGGGCGCTGGAGGAGACGCAGCCGGGGTTGATTTCGGGTCGTGGCGCGGTGTGGGGGCGTGTGCTGGCGCTGCGGCTGATGGGGTTGCCGGCGCCGAGGTTTGTCGGGCTGCCGATGCTGCGGTATTGGTGGACGAAGTTGAGCGTGTACGAGAAGGCGAGGTCGATCTACGGGACGGTGCGGCGGTCGTACACGAAGCGGCTGCGGGAGCGGCATGCGGTGGTGGCGTATGAGACGGCGAGCGAAGCGGGAGTCGAGTGCCGGGCGTGGGCCCGCAAGGAGAAGACCGGCGGTGAGGGCCGGGGGACGCACGACGGCGTGCAAGAGGCCGTCGGTCAGTCAACACGGGATAGCGCGGCGTGATTGGGCAGACGATCGCGATCGGGGTGCTGGTGGTGGGGCTGGTGCTGGTCCTGTCGCCGGGGCGTGCGCTGGGGGTGATCGTGGCGGGGATGCTGCTGTGGCCGGAGTACATGCGGGTGCCGCTGGGGGTGGTGCAGATGTCGATCCCGCGTGCGGCGGCGCTGGCGCTGGTGGCGCGGCTGGTGATGACGGGGAGCATGCGGACGGTGAACGGGGCGGCGCTGCCGCCGCTGAGGCTGCACCCGGCCGACGTGATCGTGGTGGCGGCGTGGGCGTGGGACGTGGTGGCGAACGTGTTCATGGACGCGGACCAGGTGCAACTGGTCCAGATGGTGGGGCGGGTGCTGGACACGGCGGTGATGTACTTCGCGGCGCGGCTGGCGCTGCGGACGCTGAGCGACGCGCGGGCGATGGTGGGGCCGATGGTGCTGACGGCGATCGTGATGGGTGGGCTCGGTGCGATCGAGTCGATGACGTCATGGTCGTACTACGAGGCGCATTATGCGATCGCGGGGAATCCCTGGTTTGACAAGGGGCTGGAGTATCGGTATGGGTTCCTGAGAGCCAAGGGGAGCGCGGCGCACTCGATCTACTTCGGCGTGGCGATGGCGCTGCTGGTGGGGTGGCTGTGGTCGATGCGGGGCGTGGCGAAGTCGGCGTGGCTGGTCTGGGTGGGGATCGTGGCGGCGTTCGTGGGGGCGCTGAGCAGTCTGTCGAGCGGGCCGCAGGTGGCGCTGGTGACGCTGATGATCTGCGGCGTGTTCTATTACATGCGGTGGGCGGTCAAGCCGGCGGTGGCGGCGCTGGTGTTCCTGTGCGTGGTGGTGGAACTGGCGTCGAACCGGCACTTCTTTCAACTGGCGGACTACCTGGCGCTGAGTTCGGAGACGGCGTGGTACCGCGGGCGGTTGATGGAGGTGGCGTATGAGCGGATCGGTGACTACTGGCTGGCGGGCGTGGGAGGGAGGACGCCGCACGCGGTGTGGGGGATGCTGATCGATACGAGGCAGCACGTGGACGTGGTGAACCACTACATCATCGTGGCGCTGTACGGGGGGCTGCTGAGCCTGGCGATGTACGTCGCGGTGCAGGTGATGGCGATCCGCGAGTGCGTGAAGGCGTCGAAGCGGACGCTGATCCCGGCGGAGCGGAAACTGGCGTTCGGGCTGGCGTGCACGCTGATCATGCTGATGGTGGCGAGCATGTCGATCGGGCTGTTCGGGCCGCCGCTGTTGCTGTCGTATTTGTTGATGGGGGCGATGGTCGCCGTGGGAGCGCTGCGGGTCGCTCCAGCCGCGGCGGTGACAAAGCGGGTGGTGAAGCGGGCCAGGCCGATGCACGTGGAGGCGATCGGGGTGCGTGGCGCCGGCGCGAGCGGGATGGGGGCCGGGGTGATCGCGCGGGCGATGGTGGAACATGAGGCGCATCGAGGGCACGGGGAAGGGGCCGGCCTGCGAGGGAACTGGCGCGTCGGCGATGCGGGTGAGAGCGAGGGGGAACCAAGGGCAACGACCGACGGGGACCGTGGGGGCACCCAAGAGGGCCACGGCGGATGAGTGTGCTGGGCAACATGGCCAATGTCGAGGATCCGGGTTCGTTCTCGAACCGGATGCGGTCGCGGCGGTTCGCGAAGTTCGAGGGACTCTGCAAGCCGCTGGCGAGGCCGATACGGGTCATCGACATCGGTGGGACGGAGGAGTTCTGGCGACAGCGCGGATGGGCCGGGCGCGCGGACGTGCGGATCACGCTGGTCAACCTGTTTCAGGAGAAAGCGACCAGCGACAACATCGAATCGGTGGTGGGGGATGCGACGCGGCTCTCGTACGCGGACAAGTCGTTCGACGTGGCGTTCAGCAACTCGGTGATCGAACACCTGTTCACGTGGGAGAATCAGCAGGCGATGGCGCGGGAGGTCCGTCGGGTGGCGCGGGCGCACTGGGTGCAGACGCCGAACTACTGGTTCCCGATGGAGCCGCACTTCCATGTGCCGGGTTGGCAGTGGATGCCGGCGTCGCTGCGGGCGTCGATGGTGAAACGGTTGACGGTGGGGGGGCGTGGCCCGTATGGGGACTCGGCCAAGGCGATGGAGGCGGTGAAGGAGATCCGCCTGCTGACGGGGAGCGAGATGCGGCGATTGTTCCCGGAGTCGGAGATCTGGCCGGAGCGGCTCGGCGGGCTGGTGAAGTCGTGGGTGGCGATCGGCGGGTTTGGAGAGTAGCGCTTGGCGCGGGAATAGACGAGGGGCGGGATGTAGGCGCCAGGGCACGTGGCGGTAGATGTTCGGCGAGGAAGAAGGCATCGAGGCATGGGGCATCGAGGCATCGAGTTGAAGACACGCGGGGGGGTGTACGGGCAGCGCGGCGGGCTGGTGCGCGCGGTGTATCTCGCGGGTGCGCTGGTGGTCTGGTGCGCGACACTGGGGGGACGCCGACGAACGGGCGGCGTGGTGCTGTGCTATCACGGCGTGAGCGATGCGCAGAAAGAGATGTTGGCGCGCCACGTGCGGATCGCGGCGAAGCGCGCGGTGAGACTGTCGCAGGTATCGGCTAGGCCGCGCGGGGTGTGTTTCACGTTCGATGATGCGTTCGCGAACCTGCTGCGGAACGCGCTGCCGGTGATGGCGGGGCATGGAGTGCCCAGCGTCGTTTTCGCAGTGTCGGAGAACCTGGGGGAGGCGCCGAAGTGGGAGATGCGGGAGGGGCATCCCGAGCGGGACGAGCGGATCATGACCGGGGGAGAACTGCGCGAGGCGGAGGGGTTCGAAGGATGCCGGGTGCAATCGCACACGGCGACGCACGCGAGGCTGGGGGAACGCAGCGAGGCGGAGGCGACGGAGGAACTGCGACGATCGCGCATGGAGTTGGCGGGGATCGTGGGGCACACGGTGGATGCGATCGCCGCGCCGTACGGGTCGTGGACGCCGGGCGTGGTGGAGGCGGCGAAGGGGCTTGGGTATCAGTGGTTCCTGACGCTGGACCCGCTGGATGGGCGAGAGGCGGGAGGCGTGCTGGTGGGGCGGTACCTGATGACGCCGGAGACGTCGCCGATCGAGTTTCGGCTGACCATCGACGGGGCGTACGAGTGGGTGTTCGCGGCACGGCGGATGGCGCGGCGGATGAAGCGGGTGATGACCGGGCGGGGGCAACGCACGGGCGGGGCCGGGGGCGCGGTGGCGGAGTCGGCGGCGTGAGCATCGAGTTGGTTCGGATCGAGCGTGAGGCGTGGGAGCGGGACGCCGCCGGGTTCGCGGATGCGAACTATCGGCAGGGGTGGTGGTATGGGATCGAGGCGGCGGGGCGCGTCGGGGCGGTCAGCGAGCATGTCGCGTGCGTTCGCGGGGGCCAGGTGCGGGCGCTGGCCGACGTGCGTGTGAAGACGTTGCCGCTGGTGGGCGGTGGCGTGGCGTACGTGAACGGGGGGCCGCTGGCGAGGCGGGACGTGGAGGAGGCGGCGGAGCACGGCGCTCGGCTGCGAGAGATGATCGGCGCGCTGCGCGCGGAGTATGTTCACCGGCGCGGGATGGTGCTGCGGGTCCTCGGGACCGTCGGCGGCGCGGCGTGGAACGAGGCGCAGGACCGGGCGTGGCGCGAGGCGGGCGCCGTCGGGACGACGATGGCGGCATCGTACCGGACGATGATGGTGCCGCTGCGTGACGAGCACGGGGCGGCGAGGTCCATCGAGGCGGTTCGCGCGGGGCTGGCGCAGAAGTGGCGGAACTGTTTGAACAAGGCGGAGAAGCAGGGAGTGGCGGTGCGCGAGAGCCGGGGCGTGGAGGCGATGCGGCGGTTCGCGGGGTTGTACGAGGAGTTTGTGGCGAGGAAGGGGATCCACGCGGATCACGACGCGAGTTTTTTTCTGAGGGTGCAGGAGCGCAGCGCGGAGCGCGGGTGCCGGGAGGCCCTGACGGTGCGGCTGGCGGAGCGTGAGGGAGAACTGCTCGCCGGGCACGTCAGCAGCACGCTGGGAGATACGTGCGTCTACCTGCTCGGGGCCACGAGCGGGGAAGGGCTCAAGACCAACGCGGCGTACCTGCTGCAATGGGACACGATCGCGGCGTCGATCAACGCGGGGCTGGCGTGGTACGACCTGGGGGGGATCGATCCGCGGGCGAATCCGGGCGTGCATCATTTCAAGGACGGGATGCGGGGAATGGATGTGACGGCGCCGGGGCCTTGGGAGATGGCGCCGCGGGGCGTGCGGGGGATGATGTCCGTGAAGTCGGAGAAACTGTACCGATCGCTGCGAGGGAGGAAGAAGGAAGCATCGAAGGCGGCGAAGAAGGGATGAGCCCGGCGTGAATAGAGAAGAAGGCAAGAGGGAACAGGCATCAAGGCATCGAGTGAGACGGAGAAGTCGAGTTCAGGAGCGCGTGAAATGAAGTTGTCGATCGTCATTATCTGCTGGAACGACCTGAAGGTGATCATGGGGTGCCTTCAGTCGATCTTCGGACAGAAGCACGAGACGGAGTTCGAGGTGATCGTGTCTGACAACGGTTCGGCGGATGGTTCGGTCGAGTGGATCCGCGGGAACTTTCCGCAGGTACGGATCATGGAGAACGGCGCGAACCTGGGGTTCGCCAAGGCGAACAACGTCGGGATCCGGGCGGCGAAGGGGGAGTATGTGCTCATCCTGAATCCGGACACGATCTGTCATGAAGGGGCGCTGGACACGTGGATGAGGTTCGCGGATGCGCACCCGGAGGCGGGGGCGTTCGGATGCCGGGTGCATAATCCGGATCAGACGTTCCACGAGCCGGCGCAGCATTTTCCGACGGTTCGAAGGTACTGGTTCGAGGCCGTGTTCCTGCACAAACTGGGCTGGATCAACGATTGGTTTTCGTCGGGCGAGTACAAGGGATGGGACGGGACGACGGAGCGGGCGGTGGACTGGCAGTCGGGGTGCTGCGTGCTGTTCCGTGCCGACGTGCTGAGGGAGTTGAACGGATTCGATGAGCGGTTTTTCTACAACTTCGAGGAAGTGGACCTGTGCAAGCGTGTGTGGGACCTGGGGAGGCCGATCCTGTATACGCCGGAGCCGGTGTTCACGCATCTGTGGGGCCAGTCGGTGAAGCGCTTTCCGATCCGGTTCGCGCTGGAGAAGTTGCGGAACCGTTATCGGTACTTCTGGAAGCACTTCGGGCCCGGGAGCATGGAGAGCCTGCGAGCGGCGACGCTGACGCATTTCCGCTTGCGGCGCGTGCTGTACTCGATGCGGCGGTGGTTCGGGACGAATGAGAGTCTGGAGGGGCGGCTGGCGATGTACAGGACGGTGATCGAGTGGAACAGGAAGATCGACCTCAGGAGGTTTATCGAGAAGGGTGAGGAGCCGGAGACGGGGTATGAGCCGCTCGCGCCGGCGCCGCAGATGACGTAAGAAGGGACTTGGGGATCAGGGACCGGGGTGTGTAGGTTTAGCGAGGATGCGACTATGAAGACTTCACTGGTGACGGGGGGGGCGGGGTTCATCGGGTCTCACGTGGCGGACACGCTGCTGAAGATGGGTCACCGCGTGGTGGTGATGGACGACCTGTCCGGCGGGTTCGTGCAGAACGTGCCGGAGCGGGCGACGTTCGTCGAGGGGTCCATCATGGACCAGGAACTGATCGAGAGCCTCTTCTCGAAGTACCGCTTCAACTACGTGTACCACCTGGCGGCGTACGCGGCGGAGGGGCTCAGCCACTTCATCCGCCGGTTCAACTACATGAACAACCTGGTGGGGTCGGTGAACCTGATCAACGCGTCCGTGAACCACGACGTGGAGTGCTTTGTGTTCACGTCGTCGATCGCGGTGTACGGGGCGGGGCAGTCGCCGATGACGGAGGACATGATCCCGGTGCCGGAGGATCCGTACGGGATCGCGAAGTTGGCGGTGGAGCAGGACCTGCGGGTGGCGCACGAGATGTTCGGACTGGACTCGATCGTGTTCCGGCCGCACAACGTGTACGGGACGCGGCAGAACATCGGGGATCGGTACCGGAACGTGGTGGGGATCTTCATGAACCAGTGCCTGCGCGGCGAGCCGCTGACGATCTTCGGGGACGGGGAGCAGATGCGGGCGTTCTCGGATATTTCGGACGTGGCGCCGGTGATCGCGCGGTCGGTGGACGAGAAGGGAGCGAGGAACCAGGTGTTCAACATCGGGGCGGATGTGCCGTTCACGGTGAACACGCTGGCGGAGGTGGTGAGCCGGGCGATGGGGGTGGCGTGCAAGAAGGTGCATCTGCCGCCGAGGAATGAGGTGAAGGTGGCGTACGCGGATCACTCGAAGGCGCACCGGGTGTTCAAGCCGAAGAAGTTCATGGACCTGGAGGAAGGGATCCGGAGCATGGCGGGGTGGGTGAAGGTGCACGGGTCGCGGGAGAGCAACGTGTTCAGCGCGGTGGAGGTACCCAAGAACATGCCGCCGACGTGGGCAGCGGTGCTTCGCGGGAGCGGGGTGAAGATGTGATGGGAGGCATCAGGGAACGGACAGGTAGGAGGGGAGGCGCGGAAGAGACAGGCGGGACGCCTGTCCCACGAGATTGGGTAGGAGGGGGAAGTAGAGGAAGAAGAGGAAGAAGAGGAAGAGGCAGGCGATGGGGGCGAGAGCAGAGGCGGTCACTCGGGGTCGGGCGCTAAGCATGTCGGTCATTTCAGCGAGTACGGATTCTGTGTCGGCGGCGGCGGCGAGCGGCGATGCTCCGGCGTCCGGCATCGCGGTGCGCGCCGATATTGTCCGAAGTTGGGAGGACGTCCGTGCGTTCGAGGGAGCGTGGGATGCGCTCGCCGAGCGGAGCGGGGCGGAGATATCCAGTTTCCCGGGGTATGCACGGACGTGGTGGACGCACTACGGGCGCGGGCGGCTGGCGGTCGTGGTGTGCCGGCGCGGCGACCGGCTGGTCGGGGTGCTGCCGATGTTCGTCGAGCGGGTTGGCCCCTGGCCGATCGGGGCGCGGGTGGCGAAGTTGATGGGGAGCGATTCGACGATCGCGGTGATGTCGCCGGCGGTGGAGCCGGAGCATGCGGCGGAGTCGATCGCGTCGGCGGTGAGGGAACTCGTCGAGCGTGACGGGTGCGACGTGGTGCACCTGGGACCGATGCAGGGCGATACGGGAGCGGCCGGCGCGGTGCGGGAAGCGCTGGGTGGGGGGCTTCGCGAGCGGCGCGTGGGCGTGCTGACGCGGTGGGATCTGCCGGGGACGTTCGAGGAGTACCTCGCGTCGCTGGAGAAGTCGGAGCGGAGCAACCTGAAGCGGAACCTGAACAAGATCGGGAAAGCGTCGGGGAGCAAGGTGCGGGTGGTGCGGGATGCGGAAGAAATCGTGGCGGCGATGGACCGGTTTGTGCCGATGCACGCGAAGCAGTGGGAGGCGGAGGGGAAGCCGGGGCACTTCGGGGACTGGCGCGGGTCGGAGGCGTTTGCGAGGGAAGCGGTGCGAGAGCAGTCGAAGCGCGGGCGAGTGGCGTTTGTTGAGCAGGAGATCGAGGGGGAGTGTGTGTGCTCGTACTGGAGTTACGTGGTGGTGGGGGCGGGGAGCGGCCGGGCGTATTGGAGATTGCCGGCGCGGGAGGTGGGGGAGAAGTGGGACGCGTATGCGCTGGGGCGGGTGGGGCTGGTGATGATGCTGCGCGAACTCATTGGGATGGGAGTGCGGTACGTGGATGGGGGCCCCGGACACTACGACTACAAGTTGCGGCTTGGCGCGACGGAGCATCCGCTGGTGTCGTTCATGTTCGTGAAGGCGGGCTGGGCGTCGCGCGCGAGAGCCTCGCTGCTGACACGATGGGCGGACCTGGTGCACCTGGTGTACTACCGGGCCTGGCGGCTCAAGTTTGGGCCGAGGGTGAAGTGGAAGAGCGGGGCGCTGAGGCGGGTGTGGGTGAGGTCGAGGGTGTGAAGAGGGGAATAGATTCAGGAGTTGGACGTGGGGATCGAAGGCAGGTGCTCGGCACTTGGCGTTCGGCGTCAGGCGAGAGAGTCGTTGCATCGTGATGACACAAGGAAGTAGATGATGGCTACGAGTTTGAAGACCAGGGCGATCGATGCTCTTTCGTACAACGCGCGGCGCGTGGTGTATGCGTCGTCGTATCTGGCGTCGCGGATGCGGTCTGCCGCCCCGGCGCTGACGAACCCCGAGAAGCCGGAGAACGCTGACTACTTCACCGGCAAGCGGGCGGCGTATCTCAAGCACATGTTCTCGATCACGGCGCGCAACGCGCTGACGGGCGAACTGCTGGCACGGTTCGCGCCGTCGATGGAGCACGTGTGGGATATCGGGTGCGCCAGAGGATTGCTCGCGACGGCGCTGACGGCACATGGAACGAAGTGGTATCGAGGGAACGACATCAACCCGGTCGCGATCGAGACGGCGGCGAAGTCGTACGAAGCGGAACGCGCGCGGTATCCCGCGCACTGCGAGTTCGAGGTCGGGTCGATGGGGACGTGCGAGCCGAAGCGGGAGAGCGTCGAAGTGATCGTGTTCAACGAGGTGATTTATTACCTGCCGACGATCAAGGACGCCGCGAGTGAGATCACGCGGGCGATGAAGTGGCTCGGGCCCAGCGGGGTGGTGTGCATCTCGCTGAAGGATGACCCGAAATCGCACGCGGTGCTGCGGAACATTCCCAAGTCGCTCAAGCACATCACGTCGGTGATTTTCCAGGAGTACGACGACAAGCCGCGGTTCCGGATCCGGATCAACCGGGCCCGGCCGGCGTACCTGGTCGGGGTGTATGGACGAGCGTGAGGCCAGGCGTGCGGCGCGTCCGGCGTTGGTGCGGTTTGGTCCGAGCCGGAGGCTGCGGGGACTGTGCCGACGGGCTCGGGCCGTCTGCCTGACGTACGACGACGGGCCCGGGGCGGAGTTGACGCGCGAGGTGATGCGGGTGCTCGCGGCGTACAAAGCAAAGGCGACCTTTTTCGCGCTAGGCACGCGAGCGGCGGGGACGGCGGATGTGCTGGACGAACTGGAAGCGGCGGGGCACGAGATCGGTTGCCACACGTCGCGGCATCTGAATGCGTGGAAGGCGGGCAGCGAGGCGGTGGCGGACATTCGCGCGGGGTATGAGCAGTTGTCACGGTGGGTATCGGCGGAAGGGATGTTCCGGCCGCCGTATGGCAAGATGAACTTCGCGACGATGGGCGAGGTCCGGCGACGCGGAGCCGCGGTGGGGTGGTGGACGATTGACTCGGGCGATACGCACGATGTGTTGCCGCGGGTCGAGACGGCGGCGGAGCACGCGGCGCGGGATGGCGGGGGCGTGGTGCTGCTGCACGACTTTGACCGAGCGAGCGAGAAGGCGGAACGGGCGGCGTTCGTGGTGAAGGCGACGGAACTGGTGCTGGAAGTGGCCAGGCAAGAGGGGATGCGGGTCGTGTGCCTGGGTGAGTTGTTGTCGTTGTCGGGATCGCCACGGGTCGGAAGGTGGGAGCGAAGAGAAGAGAAGCGGGAGTAGGAGACAGGCGGGACGCCTGTTCCACTGGTGGTGGTGGGGAGACGGCCGCGGAAGAACACAAGCATGCGAACACGAGTCCTGTGCGTGGCGTCGGGTGGCGGGCACTGGGTGCAGTTGCTGCGCCTGCGACCGGCGCTGGAGGGGTGCGAGGCGGCGTATGTCACGGTGAACAAGGCGTACCGCGGCGATGTGCCGGGCGCGCGGTTCCACACCGTGCGCGATGCGACGAGGTGGAACAAGTTCGGGCTGATCGTGATGCTGATGCAGATCGCGTGGGTGATCGTGCGAGAGAGGCCGGGGGTGATCATCTCGACGGGGGCCGCGCCGGGGTACTTCGCGATCCGGATCGGGAAGATGCTGGGGGCGCGGACGGTGTGGCTGGACAGCATCGCGAACGTGGAGGTGATGTCGCTGGCGGGGCAAAAGGTGGGAAAGCACGCCGACCTGTGGTTGACGCAGTGGGAGCACCTGGCGCGCGATGGGGGGCCGAGGTTCGCGGGAGCGGTGGTGTGATCTTCGTGACAGTCGGAGCGCAGATGGCGTTTGACCGGCTCGTCCGCGGGGTGGACGAGTGGGCGGCGGCACGCGGGCGGGAAGACGTGTTCGCGCAGATCGGGCCGACGCAGTGGCGTCCGCGGAAGATCGGGTGGACGCAGTTCATCGACCCGGCGGAGTTTCGCCGGCGCGTGGCGGAGGCGAGCGTCATCGTGGCGCACGCCGGGATGGGGTCGATCATCACGGCCCTGGAGGCGGGCGTGCCGATCCTCGTGATGCCCCGGCGCGGGCATCTGAGCGAGACCCGCAACGATCACCAGGTCGCGACGGCCGAGCGTTTTCAGGCGCTGGGACGCGTCGCGGTGGCGATGGACGAGCACGACCTTCCCGCGAAGTTGGACCAACTCGGGACGCTGACGGCGGCGGGACGGATCGGGTCGGCGGCGTCGGAGTCGCTGATCCGCGCGGTGCGGGACTTCATCCGGGGTGATCGCGGTGCACAGTGAGCGGCAGGGTGCGGGCCGCCCGCACAGCCGATGCAGGCGTCACAGTCGTCCCGGACGGATGCGGGCGCGGGCGTGCGGTCTGCGGAACATCGGGAACATGTTCCTGGTGACGAGGATGAACGGACGGGGATCGAATGAGTAACGCCGCGATGACCTTGCCTCTGGAACCGGGACCGAACACACTTGATGCCGTGGAATCATCGGCGCTGCGCGAGTTCGACGGGGTGCTGTTCTTCGGCGGCGTGGACTGGTGGTACCACAACCGCGGGCACTACGACCTGCAGATGGCGCGAGAGATGAGCAAGATGGTGCCCGTGCTGTACATCAACTCGATCGGCATGCGCGTGCCCAAACTGGTGGAGGGCGGGATGTTCGTGCGGCGGGTGAAGCGCAAACTCAGGAGCCTGGCGCGCGGGCTGACGCGCGTGAACGATCGGTTCTGTGTGTTTTCGCCGGGCGTGCTCCCCGGGGGTCGGCTGGGCGCGATGACGCGGCGGCTGCTGCCGGCGCAGGCGATGTGGGCCGCGCGCCGGGCGGGTATGCGCCGGCCGCTGGTGTGGGTGGCGTGCCCGCCGGCGTCGGAGGCGGCGCTGGCGCTGGTCGGGAAAGTCGGGCGCGGGCTGGTGTATCAACGGACCGACCGGTTTGAGGAGTACCGGGGCGTCGATCGTGGCGCGATCATCGGGAACGATCGGCTGCTCAAGCGAGAGGCGGACATCACGCTGTTCTGCTCGAGCCTGCTGTTTGAACAGGAATCGGGAGACTGTCGCGGCGGGGCCGGGGCGGTCTTTGTGGATCACGGGGTGGACTATTCGGCGTTCGAGCAGGCGGGTGAACCGAGGGCGGTGCCGAGCGACGTGGCGGACCTGAAGAAGCCGCTGGTGGGGTTTGTGGGCGGCATCGACGAGCAGACGTTCGATCCGGGACTGTTCAACGACGTGGCCCGGCGGTTGGCGGACGTGAACTTCGTGCTCGTTGGGGCGTGCTCGCTGGAGCCGGACTGGTGCAATCTGGGGAACGTGCGTCAACTGGGGAAGAGGCCGTACGAGCAAGTGGCGTCGTACATGGCGGCGTGCGACGTGCTGATCATGCCGTGGAACAGGAGTGAGTGGATCCGCGCGTGCAACCCGGTGAAACTCAAGGAGTATCTCGCGGTGGGCCGGCCGGTGGTGACGACGTGGTTCGAAGAACTGCGGCGGTATGAGGGGCTGGTGCGGGTGGCGCGGGATGCGGAGTCATTCGCGGGCGCGATCCGGGCGGCGCTGACGGAGGCGCACGACGCCGTACCGGGGCGGACGCGGGTGAGGGCGCAGACCTGGACGAACAAGTGCGGGGAGGTGCTGGCGGCGCTGCGCGAGCGGGGGGTGATTTCGAAGCATGGTCGGGATGTGGCCTCATAATGGCCGGTTGAGATGCGTCGGACAATCGAAAACAGGAATGGAGGCGTCAGGTGACGTCGGCAGAGCAACGAGTGCGTAGATCGGCGGATCGGACGTGGCGTCCGGTGGTGGTGTCGGCGCTGGGGTCGGGGGAGCGTGGCGCGGCGCCGACGCCCGCGGCGGTGCTGGTGCTGGCGGGGAGTCTGAGGCCGTCGCCGCTGGCGTCGCAGTGCGGGCGGTCGGTGCTGGACCTGCCGCTGAGCACGGAGCACACGGTGCTGTCGAAGTGGGTGCAGTGGGCGGCGGAGTTGTCGTCGGGGGCGGCGTCGCCGGAGATGCGGGTGATCCATGACCGACAGACGCCGGCGCCCGTCGCGCCGATCGCGCGGTCGGGAATCAACGTGGTGATGGAACAGGAGTCGAAGGAATACCGCGGACCGGCGGGGGCGGCGAAGGACGCGTGCGAGCGGTACGCGCCGAGTTCGACGATCATCCTGGTGGAAGGGGCGCGGTGCCTGACGTGCTCGCTGACCGGGCTGGTGCGGGCGCACGCGGAATCGGGAGCGGTGGTGACGGTGGGATGCAACGCCGATCGCTCGCCGGCGGGGGTGTACGCGATCCGGCGCTCGGCGCTGGACCTGGTGCCCCGCGGGGGGTTTATGGACTTGAAAGAGCAGTGGTTGTCGCGGGTGGTGGCCTCGGGGGACGAGGTGCGGGTGTGCGAGTTCGCCGGCGGGCGCGGGATGGCGCTGCGGACGCTGGAGCAGTACCTGCTCGCGGTGAGCGAACTCAACGACTGGGCGGACGCGAGCGTGCTGAACGACGACGGCGGGGCGGCGTGCGACCGGATGCGGCGCGATCACGTGGTGCTCGGGGCCGGAGCGGTGATCGATCCCGAGGCGGTGGTGCTGGATTCCGTGGTGATGCCCGGCGCGGTGGTGAAGGCGGGCGCCGTGGTGGCGAGGTCGCTGGTGTGCGAGCGGGCGGTGGTGGGCGAGGGAGAGCAGGTGGTGAGCGAGGTGATCGCGGGGCCTGTGTCGTCATCAGTGATCACGGTTCGCCCGGGAGCGGGCACGAGGGCCCAGCGATGAGGGGACGAAGCCAACGGAGGACGACGGACGCCGCGCTACTGGTTGCGCTGCTGGGGCTCGGGGTACTGGCGACGCTGCCGGTGTGGCGGGAGATCGTGGAGGTGGCGTGGTCGGATCCCGAGCAGTCGCACATCCTGCTGGCGCTGCCGGTGGCGGGGTGGCTGGCGTGGGTGCGTCGGGGGCGGTCGCGGCTGTGCACGTGGCGCCGGAGCCTGCTGGGCAGCGCGATCATCGCCGCCGGCGGGGCGATGTCGATCCTGGGCCGGCGGACGGATATCGAGATCGCCTGGCACGCGGGGGCGATCATGATGCTGGCGGGCGCGCCGATCACGGTCTACGGCCCGGACCTTCTGCGGCGCTTCCTGCCGGCCTTCGGAGCGCTGGCGGCGCTGATGCCCGTGCCCGGGCGCATCCGGCAGGAGATCGCGCTGCCGCTGCAGCAGGTATCGGCGCAGGCGGGTGAGTTCGTGCTCGACCTGTTCGGCGTGCCGATCACGCGCTCGGGGAACGTGCTGATCATCAACGACGTGCAGGTGGCGGTCGCCGAGGCGTGCAACGGGATGCGGATGGTCGCCGCCTTGGCGCTGGTGACGTACGCGTTTGTCTTCGCGGTCCCGATGCGCAACAGCATCCGCGCGGTGATCGTGGTCTGCTGCCCGGTCATCGCGGTGATCGCCAACGTGCTCCGGCTTGTTCCGACGACCCTGTTCTATGGGTACGCGGACCATGAGACGGCGGAGTTGTTCCACGACATCAGCGGGTGGGTGGTGCTGGCGATGGCGTTCGGGGTGCTGTGGCTGCTGCTGGCGCTGCTGAGGTGGCTGGAGTTCCCGATCGCGCCGTACGGGGTGGCGGAGGAAGGAGCATGAGCATGTCGTCCTCTGGCATCAGATCGCGGAGCCTGGTGGCGCCGATCGTCAGCGCGGCGGTCCTCGTCGCGGTCGCCGCGTGGGGGCTTGGCATCGCCCGCGTCAAGGCGGACCCGGCGTACCTGGCGAACGTGGCGGCGGCGATCGACGCGATCCCGTACAGCATCGACGGGATGATGGGGACGGACGTGACCCCGACACCGGCGGCGGTGAAACTGCTCAATCCCAACCGGATCCTGCAGCGGCAGTACACGGAGCCCGGAACGGGGCGGATCTCGACGCTGATGGTCGTGCACTGCTCGGACGTGCGGGACATCCTGGGGCACTACCCGCCGGTGTGCTACCCGGCGCACGGGTGGGTGGCGGAATCGACCACGCCGACGACGATCGAGTGGAACGGCGCGACGTACCCGGCGAAGTTGTACCGGTTTTCGCGATCGGGCAACGACATGTCGATGCAGGAGATGACGGTGCTTTCCTTTTTCGTGCTGCCCAGCAACAATTCCCCGATCGTGGCGGACATGGATCACCTTGAAGACGTCGCGAGAAGGCCGGCGGTGGCGGGGCGCGGGGCGGCGCAGTTTCAGATTCTCTGGACGGATCGGCGGAACCCCGGAGAGAACGACTCGGCGACGAAAGCGATGTTGCGGGCGGCGTCGCCCGTGATCAGGTGCGTTCTGGAAGGTGACGAACATGAATGACCGTGAGTTCACCGCCGACGTGGTGCACGAGGCCGCCGCGAGGCCGCACCGGGCGCACGAAACACCGCTGGCGATCGTGCACCGCAACCTGCGCGGGCGCTATGGGCTGGCGCTGCTGCTGGCGCTGGCGCTGGGGATCCCCGGGGCGATCGGGGGGTACCTGGCGCTCAAGCCCAGTTACGCGAGCCGCGGGATCGTGCGCGTCGCGCCCAGCCTGCCCAAGACGCTCTACGACGTCGAAGAGGGCCAGATGATGCGCTCGTTCGACTCGTTCATCGCGGCGCAGGCATCGACGATCGAGAGCGCGCGGGTGATCGAGATGGCGGTGGGGGACAAGAAACTGACGGACGCGGGCTGGCCCACGGGGGCCCAGGGGATCACGCAACTGACCAAGAGCCTGGAGGTCGGGCTCAAGCGCGGGGCGGAACTCATCACGGTCTCGGTGGCGCACTCGGATCCGGCGATCGCGCGGGAAGCGGTGAACGCGGTGCTCCACGCCTACGACGATGTCCAGCGGGAGAAGTTCGGATCGCGCATCAGCGAGAAGGAGCGCGACCTGCTCCAGAGCCAGACCAACGCGGACCGCGAACTCGAAGAGATCCGTGGCAAGATCAGCGCGATCTCGCAGAACCCCGGGACGGAGGATCGCGACGGGATCTATGTGCTGCGGCTGGAAAGCCAACTCGAACTGGAAGAGGAACTGGCGACGATCGAAGCGAAGATCGCGCGCGGCGAGGGCGCGGAAAAGACTCCCGCGCCGGCGCCCGAGGTCACGGCGATGGACGAAGCGATGGAGCGGGAGCGGCTCGTGCAGGGGCTGGCCGAGGCGGACCGGATCCTCGCGGGGCTGCTGTCGGAAAAGGTCGCGCTGGACACCGAAATACGGGCGAGGTCCAAGGACTACCTGCCCAAGCACCCGGTGATGACCGACCTGGTCGACCGGCGCGACGCGGTGGTCAAGCAGATCGACGAGCGCGTGGACAAACTCGTGGGAACTGGGCTCATCATCAAGCGACCGGGGCCGGCGGTGGCGGACCTGACGCTGGAGCAACTCGCGGCGCGCCGCGAACAGATCATCCCCCTGCTGGGCACCGTGCGCGAAGAAGTGAAGAAGATGGTGGCGAACCGATCCGAGTTGACCGCGCTGAACGAGCGGCTCGACCGGACGCAGCGGCGGTACAACGACATCTCCAACGCGCTGGAAGCGCTCCGCATCGAGAACAAGCACATCGCCGACGGGCGTGTGCAGATTATCCAGTGGGGAAGCCTGCCGTCGTTTCCGAGCAGCGACCGGCGGATCGCGCTGGGCGTGGCGGGGGGCGTCGGGGGGATGCTGCTGGGAGTCGGCGCGCTGCTCCTGACGGGCATCGCGCGCAGCAACCTGCGGTACATCGCGGACGTCGAGCACACGGGCGCGGCGACGCCGCTGATCAGCGCCATCCCGGACCTGGCGCTCGACGCGCCGGGCGAGCACGACCTGGCGGCGCTGAGCGTGCACCACCTGCGGAACATGCTCAACCTGCGGGTAGGCAAGACGCGCGGCCAAGGGAGCGTGCTCACGATCTCCAGCGCGTCATCGGGCGATGGGAAGACAAGCGTGACGCTGGCGCTGGGGCTGTCGTACGCGGTGGGGGGCTTTCGGACGTTGATCGTGGATGCGGACCTGGTGGGTCGCGGGCTGAGCCGGCAACTCAACTACGCCGCGGCGCCGGGGCTCACGGACGCGATTGTCGCGGGGCACCTCAACGGCGAGGTGCTCCCGGGGCCGCGCGAGGGCGTGTCGGTGCTGGCGGCGGGCGTGGCGCCGGACTTTGACGCGGAGATGATCTCGCCCGGAGCGATGGAGCGTCTGATCGACTCGTGCCGCGGGAACTACGACGTGATCCTGATCGATACCGGACCGATCCTGGGGAGCCTCGAGGCGAACCTGGCGGCGCGGGTGTCGGACGGTGTGGTGATGGTGGTTTCGCGCGGGCAGCACTCAAAACTGGTGCAGTCGTCGCTGGAGCGGGTGGAGCAACTCGGGTGCCGATGCCTGGGGCTGGTGTTCAACAAGGTCAAGAGCGCGGACTTCCACCGCAGCGCGGCGGGGCAGAGCCTGAGCATCCGATCCATGTCGGCGCGGAGCACGCCGGCGTCGGACAAGCCGGCGCTGGCGGCGGCGTCGCTCGCGTCCGCGGTCGCGGGTCGCAAATCCGGAGGTACGGGACAACCCGAATGATCGCACTTCAGGCACATGCCGTGTCGAGCGGGATCGGCGCCGAACCGGGCGAGCGGACGACCTGGGGGTTGTCGCGCGCCGAGTTGCACGACCGATACTGGGCGTCGCGCGGCGTGCAGGTCGTGCGCCGCGGCGTGACGAGCGTGACGGCGAAGGGGCCGAGCCTGTACCTGCTGGTTGACTCGGACGAACTCGTGATCTTCGAACTCGCCAGGCCGCTGAAACTGCTCAATACGCTCAAGCCGCACTGCGTGCGCCTGCGGGTGGTGGACAAGCATGACGAGGGGTATGAGGAGCGGGTGCATACGGACGAGTCGGGGCGGCTGATCGCGATCCGGCGGCACTATCGTGCGGCGACGCGCTGCACGTCGCGGGTGTATCTGACTCCCGATGCCGGGCTTGCGCAGAAGTGGGCCCAGAGCCAGAGCATGACCGACGCGCGCCGCCTGGTGCACCCGACCAAGAACCGGCAGCGGGCGTATCCGTATTCATGCGAGGGGATGGTGATGGAGCGCGGGGTGGAGGGGGATATGGATCGCTTGACCAGCGCGCTGCTTCGGCACTGGCGGGCGCCCGGCCAGACGCTGGAGTCCGTTTACCAATACGAGCCGGGAGTGTGGGTGCACGAGACGGCGGTGATCGACGATACGGCGCGGATCGTGGCGCCAGCGTGGATCGGGGCGGGCGTGCGGCTCGGCGCGGATCGAATCGTGCTGGGGCCCAAGGTGCTCAGCGATGCGCCCGAGGTGCACGTGGCCGCCGGCGCGGTTTCCTGGGACGAGATCCGGCTGCCGCACTGGCGGCTGACGCCGCGGCTTGGGCGAAGCCCGCTGCGGGTATTGAGCAAGCGGCTGTTCGACATCGGCTGCGCGCTGGCGGTGCTGCTGGTGACGCTGCCGATCTACCCGGTCGTATGCCTGCTGATTTACCTGGAGGACGGGAGGCCGTTCTTCTTCGCGCACAAGCGGCAGACGCTCGGGGGCCGGGAGTTTCCGTGCTACAAGTTCCGCTCGATGCGGCGGGACGCGGAACAGATCAAGGCGCGGCTGCAGGCTGTGAACCAGTGCGACGGGCCGCAGTTCTATGCCAAGGATGATCCGCGCGTGCTCAAGATCGGGAAGATCCTTCGACGCACGCACATCGATGAGTTGCCGCAGTTCTACAACATCCTCATGGGGCACATGAGCGTGGTCGGTCCCAGGCCGAGCCCGGACAAAGAGAACCAGTATTGCCCGGCGTGGCGCGAAGGGCGGCTGAGCGTTCGTCCGGGATTGACCGGGCTGTGGCAGGTGAAGCGCACCCGCGCGCCCGAGAGCGACTTCCAGGAATGGATCAGGTACGACCTGGAGTACGTGCAGCACGAATGCTGGCGGATGGACATCTGGATCATGCTCCAGACATTCTCAGCGGTGCTGCGCAAGAGAGACTGACGGGAAACACGATGACCTCCAAGAGCAAGAAACGACTGATCTTCCTGTGCGTCACGCTGGTTGTGCTCGGGGGAGCCGGGGTCGGCGCGGTCATGCTGCGCAACGCCCAGCGTCACCGATCGCTGCAGCAGGCGCTGAGCGACGGGCTGGCGGCGTACAAGGCCAAGCAGTACGAGCAGGCGCTGGAGAAACTGGCGTACTACGTCGGACGCGAGCCCGACCAGGGACCCGCCGTGCTGGCCCTGGCGCGGACCCGGTGGAAGATCCCGACGGACAACGGCGAGTACCTGTCGTCGGCGGCGCGGTACGCGCAGCACGCCTCGAAGGTGATGCCTACCGATCCGGAGCCGTTGGAGGTGCTGCTGAGCATCTACCAGGAGATGGGGTATCAGACGGAACGGATCGAGACGGCCGAGCGCCTCTTGAAGTTGAACCCCAAGCACCTGGGCGCGCTCAGGGCCCGCGCGGAAGCCCACATTCTCAAGAACTCGAAGGAGCAGGCGGAGCAGTCGGCGCTGGCGTGGACCGGCGTCGCGCCCGACAGCACCGACGCGCACGCCGCCGTCATCGAGGCCAAGCGGCTCGCGGGGCGTCCGAACTCCGAGATCGAGGCGTACCTGGCCAAGGTGGTCGCGGAGCACCAGGGCGACTTCCGATTCGCGGTCTTCGAGGCGGCGATGCAATCGGACGTGCTGGGCAACAAGCCGGCGGCGGTCGCCGCCACCAAGCGGGCGCTCGCGATGCCTCCCACGGATGCCCGCAGCGTTTCGATCCTGCTGCTCCTGCTGGATAATCACGGGTACGAGCGGGAAGACAAGACCTTGCAGGGGTCGGCCGACGCGCTGCTCGCAACCCCCATCGCGGACCCGGCAATCGACGCCGAGGTGGCGGCGATCGGCGCGAAACGAGACTACAAACTCCTCCAAAGGCCCCAACTGGATCGGTGGATGTCGCGGGTGGTGGCGGCGGGACAACGGGCGCCCGATTCGGCCCTGGGGACCATCTTGTACCTGTCGCGGACCGACGCCGGCGTGAGCGCGCCGCGCTCGGTGGAGGGCGAACTGGCGCGGCGTGATACACCCACCGCCGAGGCATGGCAGCACCTGCTGGAGGCCCAGAGACTGCTGGGAGAAAGCGATGCGCCGGCGGCGCGGCGCCAACTGCTCAAGGTCGCGGCGCTGGATCCCGGGAACGACCTGACCCTGTTTCTCTTTGCCCAAGCGGATGCGCAACTCAACGAATGGCGCCGATCCGCCGCGTCCCTGGAACGGCTGGTGTCGGCGGACCCAAGTTGGGCGATCGCGCGGCGGTCGCTGGTCGGGCTGCTGCTCCGCGCGAACCAGGTGTTCGAGGCGCTCTCGCAGGCGAGCGAGGCGTACCGCGCTCGGCAGCGACTGGGCGAGGCGTACATGCTCGCCGACGCCTCCGTGCGGGCCGCCGAGGTGTCCTCAGACCCCGCCTTTGCGCGTGATGCCGAGGCCTTTGTCACACAACTCGGCAAGGAGCGGCAGGACGATGCGCTGATCCAGACGTACCGCGCTCGCCTGCACGCGAGGGCCTCGCGCCGCGACGAGGCGATCGCGATGACGCGCCGCGTACTTGCGTCGAGCGCGAGCCTCCCGGCCGAGTCGCTGGTGTACCTGGCTGACTCGATCCGTCCGATCGATGCACCCCTGGCTCGGTCGGTGCTGGAGATGGCGCGGAAGCAGTACCCGGCCGATCCCGACGTTGCGCTGGCCGCGGCCGAGGGGCTGGCCGACACCGACCCCACGGGCGCGGAAGCGATCCTCGCGGCGCTGATTGATTCCCAGACCGGCGCCGCCAAGGACGCGGCGCAGCGCCGACTGGCGGCCTATCTCGACCGGCGCGGCGACCCGCGGGCGATCGAGCAACTGCGGAAGATCGCGGCGGATCATCCGACCGAGACGGCGGCGCAGACGCTGCTGTTGAACTCGGAGTCGGCGTGGTCCGACGAGCCGACGGTCGCCGCCGCCATCAAGCGCTACCGGGACATCAGCGGTGATGACTCGACGCTGTGGCGGGTCTTCGAGGCCCGGCGGCTGCTGGTGTTCAAGCCCAGTTCGGACTACGCCTCGCGCGCGGTGCAACTGCTGGTCCCGGTGGTGAACGCGGAATCGGACAACTCACTGGCGCTGGCGCTGATCGCCGACGCGCACCGGGCGCTCGGAGACCCGGGCAAATCGGTTGAGCACATCATCCGCGCCGTCGATGCCAACCCGCTGGATCCGACGTTCTATCCCGCCCTGATTTCGGCGCTGGATCGTGCCGGGCGGCGCGTCGAGTCGGATCGCAGGCTCGATGCGATGCTCCGACTCTCGGCCCTTTCTCAGGAGCAGCGGCGCCAGCGTGCGAGGCTGCTGGCCGAGCACGGGCGCTGGCAGCAGGCCGCCGCGGACTACGCCGCGATCGTCGAGGGCGGCGGCTCGCAAGACGACCGGCTGGCCTGGGCGATGTGCCTGGCCAGCAGCGGCGATCCCGGGCGGGCCGCCACGGTCTTCGCCGAGTTGACCTCGGCCAAGAATCCCAGCGCCCAGGTCCTGATCGCGGCGGCGGATTTCGCGGCGTCGTCGGGCGACGTCGACGCCGGCGAGAAGTTGCTCGATCGCCTTCCCGAGAGCCTCCCCGCGGCCGATCGATTCACGGCCCGCGCGACGTTCCTGGAGCGCCATCGACGCCTGGAAGCCGCCCAGCGGATGTACGAGCAGGCGGCTGCCGGGGGCGATCCGGATCGAGTGTCGGACCTGGTGATGTTCCACCTGCGCAGCGGGCACGTCGAGCAGGCGCTGCCCTTGCTCTCCGATGCGCTCAAGAAGGATCCATCGAACAAGCGCCTCAAGGCGCTGGCCAATGTCGCCAAGGCCCGGCAAGGCGGGTCCCTCTCGCCCGGCGCGCTGGGTGAGACGCTTGCTTCGCTGATGACGAGCGAAGATCCCAAGGCGATGGAGCAGTGGTTGTCCGCGGTCTCCCTGCTTGAATCCACGCCGCCCAACCGTGAGCGCTACATGTCGGAACTGGTCGCCCTGACGCGTTCGTACCCGCGCTTCTATCCTGGGTGGCATTCGCTGGTCGTCGGAAGCCTGGAGACGGGCGACGTAGATGGGGTCGTGCAGAACGCGCGCGGGCTGCGGGCCGCGCTGCCGGACAATGTACGAGCCGCCCGGCTCGCGGCCGAGGCGTTCGCGGCCGTCGGCAGGCTCGACGAAGCGGGCGACGCCGCCGAGGCCTGGAAAAGGCTCTCGCTCACCGACGCGTTCGAGCCCGACATGCAACTCGCGCGCGTCCGGCTGCGACAGGGGCGCGCCAAGGACGCCCTCGATCTCGTCGAGCCTTGGAAAGATCGCTGCATCCAGGACGCGGACCGGGCGCCCAGCGTCCTGGAGACCTACGCGGGCGCGCTGGTCAAGGCCGGTCGGTCAAGCGAGGCGCATGACCTGCTGCTCCCCAGAGCCGGCAAGTCGCCCGAATGGCTCGGCGTGTATTTGCACGTCGCCGCGCTGCACGACACCGACCAGGCGGCCCAGCGGTCCTGGGCGGCGGACGCGGCAGCCGGCGCCGGCAAGGACGCCGCGACGCAACTCGTGCTCGGCACGTTCTGGCACGACTTGGCGGCCAAGTCGGCGGCGGCGGATGATTTCAACCGCGCCGCGCAGATCCTCTCGGCCATCAGCACCACCGACCAGCGCATCATGCGTGACGCGCTCCTGCTGCTGGCCTCGTGCTACCAATCGCTCAACGACGTGCCCAAGGCCCAGGAAGCCTACCGAACAATTCTCCGGACTGACTCGGGCGATCCCATCGCGCTCAACAACCTGGCGTTCCTGCTGCACTCCTACGGCGGCGATTCGTCGGAGGCGGTGCTGCTGGCGACTCGGGCCGTCACGGAGAGTGAACGGCGCGGGCTCCCGCCGGCGTTTGTCGCGGGCACGCTCGACACCCTTGGACTCGTGCAGATCAAGCAGGCCAAGGGCACTGACGCGCTGCAGACCTACGAACGAGCAACGCGGCTTAACGCGAATGACGCGGCATTGTGGGTCGGGCTCGCCGAGGCGCAGGTGCTCAGCGGGTTGTTCTCGGACGCAAAGTCATCGGTGTCGCGGGTGGAGTCCATGCTGAGATCAGTACCCCCTGTTGACGGGGGATTGCAGACAAGAATTGCAAAGCTGAAGGAGCGAGTGGGGGCGACGTCTATCCGAACAAATGAATAACTGCGTGGTTATTCGACGTGCTCTCAGAATCTTTTACAAGGAGAATCGACATGTGACCCCTAAAATGGTTTGCATCAACGACTTGGGCATCTATGATAGATGCTGACGTCGAAGCCATGACGCTTCATACCTCTACTCCAACATGTGTTCAGATTTGTGCGTAGGAAGAATCACTATGAAGACTCTCAGTTCAATCCTTGCTGCGGCAATTCTCGCTGCCGCGGCGGGCTCGGCTTCGGGAGCACTGGTCACGATCGGCGGCAACTTCGGGGGATCCTTCGGGAACTCGAACGTGCTGGCGGTCAACGGCCAGAGCTCTACGAGCATCAGCGGGAATATCGGTGGCGCGTCGTTCAGCGGCGTGGTCAATGCCAGCAGCTTCGACGGTGGGTGCAACCTGCTGTTGACGCTCACCCAGTTTTCGTTCACCAGCTCGATGAGCGGGAACGTCACGCTGACCGTCACCATCGTGCAGGACTATGACATCCCCGTGGCGCTCGGTTGGACGGGCTCGCACCAGTTCAACGGTGATGCGAACTTCTCCGGCGCTGGTCAGTCGGCGTCGCTGAACGTCACTTCGACGCACGAGACGACCGCCCTCCCGACGCTCAATCAGGCGGAAGTCGCCGGCGGTCCCGGCACCGTCGTCTTCAACCGCGGCCAGGGTCCGACCACCGTCGTGACTCCCGTCGCCACGCCGTACCGGATCGCGACGACCTACACGTTCGTCCTGAACCGCGGCGCGACGGGATCCGTGGTGTTCAACCTCCCGGACTCGGGCGTTGATCAGGCGTCGTGCGTGCAGCCGATTCCGCTGCCGTCGGCCGGCCTCGCCGGTCTGGCGGGCATCCTCGGCGTCGCCGGCATCCGCCGCCGCCGTCTTGCCTGATGCAGTCTCGATTGAAACCTGATTCTCACGAGGACCCCGCTTCGGCGGGGTTCTCTGTTTTTGGCGCCCCCGCGTCCGCCTCTTGACGCGGGTATGCTCGTCCATGGCGACATCGATCAGGCGAATCGGGATGCTCACCGGCGGGGGTGATTGTCCGGGGCTGAACGCGGTCATCCGAGCCGTCACCAAGGACGCGGCGTACCACGGCATCGAGGTCGTCGGGTTCGAGGACGGCTTCCTCGGACTGATCGAAGACCGCGGGCGCGACCTGAGCGCCGCGGACGTGTCTGGAATCCTCACCTCCGGGGGCACGATCCTGGGAACGTGCAATCGCTCGACGCCCACCCGGTACCGCGTCGGGACGTCGGCGACGGGTGAACCGCAGTACGCCGACGTCACCGAGCGTTGCTTCGAGACATACCGTCGCCACGGGCTGGATGCGCTGGTGGTGATCGGGGGAGACGGATCGATGACGATCGCGGATCACATCGACCGGGCGGGCGGCGCCGCCGTCAACGTCATCGGGATTCCAAAGACCATCGACAATGACCTCTTCGGCACGGATCTGACCTTCGGATTCCTGACGGCGGTGGAGACGGCGACCGGGGCGCTGGATCGAGTGCACACGACGGCGGCGTCGCACCACCGCGCGCTGTTCGTCGAAGTGATGGGGCGCAACGCGGGGTGGATCGCGCTGCACGCCGGGGTTGCCAGCGGCGCGGATGTGATCATGATCCCCGAGATCCCCTTTTCACTGGAGGCGGTGGAGGCGGCGATCGTGGCCCGGTCGCGGATGGGGAAGCGCTACTCGGTGGTGTGCATCGCCGAAGGGGCCAGGCCGCGCGGCGGTACGCCGGTCGTCGCCGCGGTTGATCCGACCCTGCCCGACCCCATCCGGCTGGGGGGCATCGCCAAGTACGTATCGGACCATATCGAGCGAGCCACAAAGATCGAATGCCGGCACGTCGTTCTGGGGCACGTGCAGCGCGGCGGGAGCCCGGTGGCCGCCGACCGGGTGCTCGCCACTCAGTTCGGGCACGAAGCGATGCGGCTGCTGCGTGACGGCGCCCGGGGGCGCATGGTGGCGATGACCGGGCTTCGGCTGACGGATGTGCCGCTCAGCGAGTGCGCGGGGCGTCAGCGGCTGGTGCCGGTGGATCATCCGCTCGTGGCGGCGGCGCGGGCCGTGTACACGAGTTTCGGAGACTGATCCGCCTCCGATCCCCCATCTCCCCCCCCCGCCCCCCCGGGCGGCGCGGCGGGTTTCTCGTGATGCTTCTGGAAGTCGCTGGCCCTGACCGGTCCCGGCGTCGCATTGAACTCAGGCGGATTGAGGGCAGCGGGAGCGCATGCAATGCTGGATTCGCGCGCGGTCATGGTGATGACGTGGGTGGTGCTGGCGATCTGGATCGCCGGGCCGTGGTTGGCGATCGCCACGCCGCCCAAGCAGCACGACCCGCAGCGAGGGATGGCGGTGGGACTCCTGATCGGGGTGTCGATCATCGGGGGGGTCGTGGGGTTGATGTACGCCGCGGGGCTGATGTGGAATCTCTGGCTGCTCAAGCGCGTGCCGAACTGGATCTCAGTGTTCGTGGTGGCGCTGGTGCTGGTGAACGCCGTGCGATGGGTGATCGAGGCGGCCAAGGGACGATAACCCGCGACGGTCCTGCTTGGAGAAAAAGCGTGCCGAGTCTGTTGGACGTGGACGGGTTCGAGACGCTGCCGCTGTGGGCGCAGACGCTGATCGCCGCGCGGATGGTGCGGCGCGGGGCCCTGGCGATGATGGCGGACGGGCCCCGGGACGCGCACGAGGCGATCATGCGGGGGTGCGATGCGATCGAGCGGTGCGCCGCGGAGGGAGATGGGATGCACCGGGAGCGCCGAGTGCTGGGAGGCGCGGTGGCGGCGCGGGTGAACCCGGGCGGGAGAGCCGCCGTGGACGCGATGCGCTGGGCGATCGATGCGGCGGAGGCGGCCCAGGCCGCGAACGACTTTCCCGTTGATGCGACGGTGACGCGATCCGCGCGGCTGGCCATCGCGGCGCTGGCGCATGACCCGCGTGTCACGCCGATGCAGGTGATGATCCTGCTGCGCTCGGATATCGACCAGGTCCGTTTTGCGTGCGACGAGGCGGGCATCCAGACGTACAACGGCGTGACCGGGCACGTGCTGGGGCGGCTGGCGCCCGTGCACGCCCTGACGCTCACCAAGCCGGCGAGCACGCCGGAGTCTGGGGCCAGGTAGGGGACCGATGAGTTTGTGGTAGCCGCCGGGCGATCGGGCGTCGCATTGAACGGTGCCGCGGGTTTGGTCCGCGGATTCACTTCCAAGGTCCTACATGACGACGACAACCCAAACCGCCTGGAGATCGACGGTGCTCAGCGTGCTTGCCATTCTCGCGATCATTGCCGGGGTCATGGCATCGCTCGGCCTGTTCGTGCTGCTGCTGGCGGGCGCGCCCAACAGTTCGCCGCAGATGCTGGCGAGGCTGAAGGCCGGGCTGCTCGCAACGGCGATCATCGGCACCGCGCTCATGACCGGCGCAGTCTGGGCGCTGGTGGAAGGGCGGCCCGGGCTGGCCGCTCTGGTCGGCGGATTTCCCGCGGCGTTCCTCATCGGACTGTTCATCTGGCTGGAAGTGTCGCGCTGACCGCGTCGCCTTCCCGTTCGCACACCGCTAAAAAGGAGGCTCATCATGCAGACTCAACTCGTGGCCGCACCCGACTCCGATTCGCGAACCGACATCACGCCCCTGGGGTACCTCGATGCCTACGACGCGGTGCTGAACGACGACTACGCGTTCGCGGCGTACAAGGAGACCGATCGTGACACCGGCGCCTGGCGAGTGCGGATCAAGGCCCGCCACCTGACGGGCGTCGTCTTGGAGCCCGACGCGATGCGGCTTCAGGCTCGATCCGCCGGGGCGCAGGGGAAGGAGTACTTCACCTGGGGGAACTGCATCGACCCGTCGGCGGGCGATGCGCGGAGCGTGCAGTACCGCGTGCACGTGAAGGACGCCAAACCGGCCATGATCGAAGTCTTCGTGCAACTGCGCCGGGCCGACGGATCGCCGGACGCGCCGCGGTCGATGACGGTCGCCTGGCCGGCGTGACGTCGATCGGGGACGTGATCGAAATAGCCTCCTCGCCATCAGCCCGGGCGGCGGTCGAACTCGACCCGCCCGGGCTGTTCATTTCCGCCGCCCGCGCCGCCAACGTGCGGGGTGATTCTGACCGATAAACTTCGTGCGAAGCAGGGAGCGCCGGCGTGCAACGCAGGGAAGCGGCGCGGCAGGGTCGATATACTCGGTCCCCCATCGGGCTCCCCGCCTCAGCGGACGCCCGGATCGGGCTAGTGGAGCGAAACGATGCGTTTGACGATGGTCGGCACGGGGTACGTGGGCTTGGTGACGGGCGTGTGCCTCTCGAATACCGGCAATAACGTCGTCTGCCTTGACGTGGACGAGGCGAAGGTGCAGAAACTGCGCCGCGGCGAGAGCCCCATCTACGAGCCGGGACTGAACGAACTGCTCGACCGGAACATCGCGGCCAAGCGGCTCACGTTCACCACCGACGCGATGGAGGCCCACCGCGACGCGGACATGATTTTCATCTGCGTCGGGACGCCCAGCGACGATCGCGGGCACACGGACATGAAGTACATCCACAGCGCGGCGGACGCGATCGCGGACGTGCTGACGACGCTGGGGCCCAAGCAGAAGCCCAAGGTGATCGTCGTGAAGTCCACCGTCCCGGTCGGGACGACGATCGCGGTGCGCGACCGCATCCGCGCCAAGGTGGGACCCACCATTCCCTTCGAGGTGGCCAACAACCCCGAGTTCCTCAAGGAAGGGGCGGCGATCGACGACTTCAACAAGCCGGACCGAGTTGTGGTGGGCGTGGAGCGCGAAACCGTCGGCGAACTGATGCGCGACCTGTACGACCCGTTCGTGCGCAACGGGCATCCGATCTACGTGATGGACATCCTGTCCAGCGAGATGGTGAAGTACGCGAGCAACGCGATGCTCGCGTGCAAGATCTCGTTCATCAATGAAATGGCGAACCTGTGCGAGGCGTACGGCGCCGACGTGAACCGCGTGCGCGAGGGGATGACGTCGGACAAGCGGATCGGGAATCAGTTCCTGTATCCGGGGCTCGGGTACGGCGGCTCGTGCTTCCCCAAGGACACGCTCGCGTGCATCATGATGGGGGAGAAGGCGGGTGTGCCGACGCCGGTGAACAAGGCGGTGCACGATCTCAATCAGGCGCAGCGCGACCGCTTCTTCGGCAAGATCCTCGGGCACTTCAAAGCGAAGGACGCGCCCGGCGGGCTGACGGGCAGGACGCTCGCGTTCTGGGGCATCGCGTTCAAGCCGCGCACCGACGACATCCGCGAAGCGCCGGCGATCACGCTGATGCGCAAGGCGCTGTCGTTCGGCGCGAAAGTGAGGGCGTTCGATCCGGTCGCGAACGAAAACGCCCGGCGCGACCTCGGGCCCAACTTCGACATCGTGGACGACATGTACGCGTGCGTGGAAGGGGCCGATGGGCTCGTGATTTCGACCGATTGGGACGAGTTCAAGAACCCGGACTTTGACCGGATCGCGCGGAGCATGAAGGGTCGCGTGATCTTCGACGGCCGGAACCTCTACCGGCGTCAGCACATCAGCGAACTCGGCTTCGCGTACTATTCCGTGGGTCGAGCGCCGGTGAAGCCGCAGTGAGCGCGGCCCGATCGGCGTGGTGAGCGGCCCATCGGAGGCGTGCATGGGATCGGCAAGACCGCCGGGAGTACAGGGCGCCACCAGCGAGCCGGCGCTGCAGGATGACGGCACGCTGGTGCTGGCCAACTCGGGCGCGCCCAAGCCGTCGGGTGTGCATCCGGCTTCGTCGGGCACGAAACCCGCGGCGGGTGGTTCGGGCGGGGCGGGGTGTCCGTGCTCGGGGATGGAGCGCACGTCACTGGCCGGGCTGGACAAAGTCAAGAGTTACAGCGGTGACCTGCCCTCGCCGCT
The DNA here is from genome assembly GCA_050246015.1 of Phycisphaerales bacterium. GTDB lineage: Bacteria > Planctomycetota > Phycisphaerae > Phycisphaerales > UBA1924 > JTS-AC122. Next base: position 27,719 of record JBFWWU010000023.1, on the reverse strand, counting down.
GCAGGTGATGTGGTACGTCCCGGCGCAGGGAGAGGGCCTGCGGCTTGAGGTGCCCGACAAGGAAATCCGACGGTGGGTGAAGGAAGCGGCGGAGTACCACGGCGTGCCGCACATGCTGCTGGCGGTCATCCTGCAGCAGGAAAACGCCCCCGGCGCGACGATGTTCCGCAAGTTCGGTCAGTTCGCCGAGCGCAGCACACAGACATTCGCGGCGATCATGGACGAGTGGTTCTGGGATGTCGTGCCCGACAAGTACGCCAACGCATCATCCGGATTCGCCAACATGAAGCGCAGCACGCTCCGCCGCGCGGCCGCGTACTCGGAAACGATGTACGGGCGCCCGCCGATGCCCGACGACGTGCGGTACCGGATCCTGGGGTGGGACCAGGACACGCGGATCCCCGGTGATGACTGGCGCGCCGACCTGTATTACTGCGCGGCCCATCTGCGCGAGTTGATCGACCGCGCGACCGGACGCACCTGCCACAGCGGCGCGCTGAGCCGCGAGCAACTCGAGCGGGTGATCAAGTCCTACAACGGCAGCGGGCCCAAGGCCGAGAAGTACGCCAAGGACGCGATCGCGCTGCTGGCGGACGCCAACGCGGGGAAAGCCACGCTCTATTTCTATGAGAAATAGGCCCCCGGGGTACCGCGCAGGCCGGCGGGGTACACTCACCGGCCATGATCGACCTGAAACAACTGCGAGAGAACCCTGATCGATTCCGCGACGGCTGCCGCAAGAAAAACGTCGCGGTTGATATCGATCGTTTGCTGGATTTGGATCGCGAGCATCGGTCGCTGCTGACGCAGCAGGAAACGCTGCGCGCCGAGCAGAAGAAGATCGAGAAGGAACTCGGACCCCAGATGGGGAGGTTGACCGGCGAACTGAAGAAACTCGGCGAGTCGGACCCGGCCCGCAAGTCTCAGTTGCAGCGCGAACTCGATGAACTCAAGGCGCGCCCCGGCACGCTGAAATCGCAGATTGTGGAGGTCGAAGGGAAAGCGGCGGCGCTCGAACCGAAAGTGCGAGAGATTCTCCTGACGATTCCGCTGCCGCCCGATTCCGACGTGCCGGTCGGGAAGGGCTCGGAAGACAACGTCGAGATCAAGCGATGGAGCCCCGACCCCGGAGCGGAGGGGCCGACGGCAGGGTTTGACCCGAGCAAGTCATTCGAAGCCAACCGAGGTTTCAAGCCCAAGTCACACATGGAACTCGTGCGGGACCTTCGTCTGGCGGACTTCGAGCGCGGCGTGAAGATGGCCGGGACGCGCTCGTACGTGCTGACCGGCGATGGCATGCTCCTGCACAACGCCGTGCTGCGGTACGCGTTCGACTTCATGACCCACAAGCACGGGTTCAAAGCGATGAGCGTGCCGGTCATCGTCCGAGAAGAGTGCATGGTGGGGACGGGCTTCTTCCCGGCGGGGCGCGAGCAGGCGTACCTCATCGATGAGACGCACCGAAACAACCCGGATGCGGTTACCGCTCTGGAGAGCAGTGCCGCCAAAGGCAGTCGTGATCTCTTCCTCACCGGGACGGGCGAAGTCGGTTTGATGGGCCTGCATCAGGATGAGATCCTGCGCGAAGAGGACCTGCCCCTTCGGTACACGACGGTTTCGACGTGCTTCCGACGCGAAGCGGGCGCCGCGGGCAAGGACACGGCGGGCCTGTACCGCATCCATCAGTTCGACAAAGTTGAACAGGTGGTGATCTGCAAAGCGGACGAAGCCGAGAGCCGATCGTGGCACAAGAAGATGATCGGGTTCGTCGAGGAACTGCTGCGATCGCTCGCGCTACCGTATCGCTTGCTTCAATGCTGCACCGGCGACCTGGGCGTGAAGAACGCGGACATGGTGGATATCGAGTGCTGGATGCCCGGGCGTGGCACCGCTCTGCAGAGCGGTGGTTACTCGGGCGCGTACGGCGAGACACACTCCGCATCGCGGCTCTACGACTACCAGTGCCGCCGGCTCAACATGCGATACCGCGCCGGTGGTGAGAAGGGGCACGGCCCGACCACATTCTGCCACTCGCTGAACAACACCGTCCTGGCAAGCCCGCGGATCCTCATCCCGATCCTTGAAATGTACCAGAACGCCGACGGGAGCGTCACCATTCCCGCCGCGCTGCGCGGACACTTGGGCGGCAAAGCGACGATCTCGGCCTAGTCCGGCGTAGTCCGGCGAGTCACGGCGTGCCTGGGCCGGGCTTCGGCTCCGGCGCGCCGAGGCGCCCGTAGGTCTCCTGCCCGTCTTCGAGCCGGGCCTTGAGCAAGGCGGCGACTTCCGCCAGGCGGCGATTCTCCGACGCCGCGCACCCCGCGAGGTACTCATCCGCCGGATCGTGCGTCGTCGCGACCAGCGCAAAGAGTTTGACAAGCGGATCCGCGTCGGCGCGGGCCGCGTCGTACAGCGGCTGCATCCACGGCGAGAGCAACGGCGCCGGCATGGTGGCGATCAGCCCGAGTTTGCTCTCACGATTCAGCGACGGGAATCGGGCGGCCAGCGCGCCGGCCAGTTTGTCGTCGGCGGCCTTGGTCGTCGCGTCGTTGGGGTCGCGAGGCGTGAGCGCGTTGTACCGGACCACCTGCATCGCTTCGATCACGTCGTCCCCCGCGCCCGTGGAGATGAAACTCACAAGCCCCGCGGGGTCCAGGGTCGCCTTGGATGACGCCGCGCGCGTCAGTGGGGGGGCATCGCACGCAACGCTGGACGGACCGCTGGTGTACATCCCGTGCGAGTCGATCGAGAACCCTTGCAGCACGCGCCATCGCACCTCCGCCGGCGCCACGCTCGTCTGGTCCAGCAGGTACCCCAGCACGCCGGCATCGGCCCAGGTATCGACTTGCAGCGTCTCCTGCGGCAACAGCCGCAGCCGACGATCGATCCGCACCACGTTGGCCGCGTTCCCCACTCCCACCGGCTTGTACGCGATCGTGAGTCGCGGCGCCAGCAGCATCGACGACTGGATCGGACGATCGGGCCCGATCCCCAGCGGCATCGGCGACACGTTGGTGATCGTCAGCCGCACGGTCGCCGATTCGAGCGAGCCGATCCGCGCCTGCACGGGCGCCGCTTGCAGGCTGAACACCCGCCTCGGGTCCGAGATCATCTGTTCCAGCCAGTCCGGTTCCGCGGCGGCCAGATCAGACAACTTCTGACTCTGCGGGGGCGGGATCGGGGGCGATCCGGTCAATACCTCCGCCCGGGTCTTGGCGTACGCGCCCGCCAACGTGCCCGGCACCCGGTGGTACACCCCCTGGTACTGCTCGGCGGCGCCTGTCTTGTCGTCCTTCTTCTCCGCGATCAACGCCAGCCCCAGCGCGGCGAGCGGATCAGATTCCGCCAACGGTTCAAGGATCTGCTTTGCTTCATCGAGTTGACCACGCCGCAGACGCACCCATCCCTGGAAGCGCGCTAGCGACTCCTGCTTGACGTCGGGGTCCTTTTCCATGTCTTCCAGGATCTTCACCGCGCCGTCGAAGTTCCGTCCGATCCAGAGGCGCATCCACATCAGTTCCGCGAGGGTCTCCTTGCCGCGCACCGCCGCGATCTCCGCAGGGATCTCCTGCGGTCGCTTCGATGCGTCCAGCAGCAAAGACAGACGGCGCGCAAACGTGCCCTCGAGTTCCTGCGAGGCGTAATCGAGCAGCGCATCGTCCCCCAGCGCCGCTGCCGCCGCGGCTCGCACCCGTTCCACCTCCAGCGCCAGCCGGTACTCCTCGGGATCGGGAAGGTTCGCCGCGTTGGGGTCCTCGGCCAGCATGGCCCGGCGCCGGGCCGCGATCGCCGCTCGCTCCTGCTCCACCTGCTGACGCGAGAGCGAGATCAGCCGGTCCGGCCCGTCGAGCATCCAGGCGATTGTCTGGAACTCGGCGACCTCGCTCGAGGTGGGACGCTGCTCCAGGCGTCCGGCGAGCACCTGGTAGTCCAGGAAGAACCGCCGGGCCTGCTCGAACGCCCCACCGCCGGCCAGTTCGCGACCGATCGCCAGGTGCGTCTGGGAATCGAACGGGTCGGCCTTGAGCAGGTTGATCAGCAGCGTCAGACGCCCCGCGCTGTCGCTGGACTGCATCGAAAAGTACGTGACGGCCAGCGACGCCGCGTCCTTGTTCGTCGAATCCAGCGTCGTGGCGAGCGTCAGTTTCCTGACGAACCCGTCATTATCCCCGCTTTCACGCAGCAGCAATGCCGCGTCCAGGGCGAGCCGGCTGCGAATCGAATCATCGAGCGTCTGCTCCCACTCCTTGCCAAGGAACCGCTCGTACTCCTTGAGCCGGGCGTCAACATCCTGAAGTTGAGAGATGCGGCCCGTGATCAGTCGCAGGAGCGACACCGTGTCGATCGTCTTGAGCCGAGCGCAGAGCGAGACCAGTTTGCCGGTGTACTCCAGGACCTTGTCGCGGTCGCCCGCCGCGCTCCACGCATCGATCAGCAATCGCAGGATCTGTTCATCGTCGGGAGACAGTTCGTAGGCGGCTTCCAGGAGCAGGGCCGCCGTGCGATACGCGGCGATGTCCGGATCGCCCGTCGTCTGCAGGTCCATGATCGCGATGTTGGCGATGTCCTTCGCGGCGCGCTGCGTGGCGGCGGTGGTTGGCTTGCCCGCCTCGGGCTGCGACCGGCGCGGCAACTCCGCCGCCTGTGACGGCGAGCAGAGCCCCAACGGCGCCCCCGCAAGGAGAACCATCTGAGCGATCAGCGCGTACCGGCTTCGCGTGGTAATCATGTGGCCAGTGTAAGGCTCGGCTGGACCGGGATCGAAGGATCAAGCGCGACAAACCGGCTCCGTCAGGTCGCCCTGAACGCGCAGATTCTGCCGCTGCTACGAGCCGGACACTGGATCGGTTCATCCGGCGCCTCGCTCCCCCAAGCACTCCGCGTCCTTGCCATTGGCCCCGAGATTCTCTACTCGCTGATGATCAACTGCTGCGGCGAGTTCTCGACCTGCTGCACGCGGCTGCACGCGAACCCCGCCGCGTTGAGCATTCGGTCAAACTCCGAGAACGTGTACGCGTCCCCCTGCGCGGTCGTCGCCAGCATCACCAGCGGAAACGACGCGGACATCTCCGGCGTGACCCGATCCTCGTTGGGTACAAACTCCACCGTCGCGAGTTTGCCCCCCGGACGCAGGGCCGCGCGGATCCGTTTCAGCAGTTCCGTGCACCGCTCGGCGCTGAAGTGGTGCAGCAGGTTCGTCAGCAGCACGACGTCGTACGGCCCCTTGAAGTCCACCGTAAAGGCGTCGCCGGGAATCGTCGAATATCGATCTCCCACTCCCATCTTCTCGGCGTGGCGCTTGGCCACGTCGAGCACCTTCGGCCAGTCCAGCGCCGTCACGCGCAGCCCCGGATTGTGCTGCGCCAGCACGATCCCGAAGTACCCGTGCCCGGCCGCGATGTCCAGCGCCCTGCCGGCGCATGCCCCCAGCAGTTTCGCCACTCCCTGGGCCGTGGGGTACATCATCCCGCCCATGTCCTCGGCGAACGGGATCCACCCTTCATATTCAGTGGACACCGTTCCCGAATCCTCGAATCCGCCGCGTCGAACGGAATCCGTCAACTTCTCGAAGAACGGCTTGATGGGTCCGTTGATGAACCCCAGCACGCGCCCGACATACGCCGGCGAGTTGCCGTCCAGGAACATCGCCGCCTCCGGCGTGAGCCGATACTGCGCGCCGGATTTGGTCAGCAGCCCGTTGATCACCCAGTAGTCGCACAGCACCCGCACCCCTTTTTCCGATGCCTTGCACGCCCTGGCGGCTTCGGCGACAGTCGTTTTCCCCGAGGCGATGGCCGTGAAGAGTCCGATATCGACCGACGCCTGAATCGCCGCCGTTTTCTGGTAGGAGGTGAAGAGGTCGAAGATCGGCGCGGGGTTCATGCGAGTTCTCCTGGCGAGCAGAGGAGGAGAGATGGAAATGGTATGCGAAGCGCACCTGAATTTTTGGCCCCGTTTGCGAACAGTTCGCATGACGTTTGGGTCATTGCCAACATTTTCGTGCAAATTCCCGCAGATGTTCATTATTAGAAGACTTGACTATCCACTATCCGATGCTTGAATAGGACAATGTTATCGACTATTCGTCTGCTTCCGGGGGTGAAGCCAGAGTCGCTAGGAAAGGAGTCGCCATGGATCGTGGAGTTCGAGTGAGTCTGGGTACGCTTGCCTTGATTGCGGGAATGCCCATAACCAGCGCCCTGGCGCAGCAGGCGCCGAACGATGAAGTCCGCGCGGTTGTGGCCGAGATGCTCTCGGATGCCCAGGCACGCACCAGCCTGCTGGCGCCCAGCAGCGGGCACGACGGCAAGTTCTTCCTTGCCTCGGACGACGGCAACTTCCGGCTCAACATCGACGGCCTCGTCCAGTTCCGCTACTTCGCCAACTTCCGATCCGACAACAACTCCAATGAGTTCGAGCACGGGTTCCAGACCCAGTTCACCAAGATCCGCTTCTCGGGCAACATCGTCGATTCCAAGTGGCTCTACAACGTCGAGGGCAACTTCGAGCACGACGGCGGGTCGTTCGTCCTCGAAGACGCCTGGGTCGCGTACAAACTCTCGCCGGAATGGCTGGCCCTGTGGGGACAGGTCAAGGCGCCCGTCCTCCGAGAGTGGATGGTTGATGACCGCTACCAACTCGCCGCCGGTCGGTCCATCACGCAGCAGGCCTTCAACCACGGGCGCTCGCAGGTCGCGGGCGTGCAGTACACCGGCGCCGACTTCATGGCCGCCGCGTTCTTTTCTGATGGGGCCGGGTCGGCGAACACCGACTTCACCAGTTCCGCCGAAGCCGATTGGTCCCTCAGCGCCCGCGCCGCCTGGAAGTTCGCCGGCGACTGGGCCGCGTTCAATGACTTCACGTCCTTCAAGGGCTCCAAGTTCGCCGGGATGCTCGGCGGGGCGGTCCACTTCCAGGGCTCGCAGAACACCAGCGCCATCACCGACACCGATACCAAGGTCCTGCTGTACACCGTGGACGCTCAATTCGAAGGTGACGGCTGGAACTGCTTCGGCGCCTTCATCGGCCGCAACATCGAGTTCCGCTCCATGGGCTCCGACACCGACGTGGACGACTTCGGCGTTGTCCTCCAGGGCGGGTTCTTCCTTTCCGAGATGGATGAACTCTTCGCGCGGTACGACGTCGTGATCCCGGACAGCGACCGCGCCGGCGACCCCGACCCGTTTAGCACGCTCACCGTCGGCTGGAACCACTACATCGCCCGCCACGCCGCCAAGTTCACGCTCGATCTCCAGTACGCCTTCGACGCCATCACCGACACCGCCGCAGTCCCCACCGATACGGAGACCGGTCTGCTCGGCGACGTGGACGACGGCGAGATCATCGCCCGCGCGCAGTTCCAGTTGCTGTTCTAGACCGCCTCGATTCCAAACATGGGGGCCGTCGAACTCCCTTCATCAAGCCCGCCCGCCGCGGTTGCGCGGGCGGGCTTGCTATTTTCTTGAACTCCCAGGTACTTCAACACCATCTAGTGGCGCAGGCGTCCCGCCTGCCTCGTCTTTCCTCCTTCTTCGATTCTTGCTCTCATGCTCACTCACGATGCCGATTGGTAAGTGCCTAATGCCGCGCTCCGTCGATCTACAATCGGCCCATGACGACCAGCCCCGCGCCCCTCCCGCCCTACTACATCACCACGCCGATCTACTACGTCAACGATCGCCCGCACATCGGGCACTGCTACACCACGCTGCTGGCGGATGTCGCCACGCGGTTCCAGCGCCTCATCCGCGGTGAGTTGGATCTGAATCAGGCGGCAGGCACTCCGCACTCGGCGCTGGGCGATAAGCACCCGCGGCAATCGTCGATCTTCTTCCTGACGGGCACCGACGAGCACGCCGAGAAAGTCGTCACCACCGCCGCCTCGCACAACCTGACGCCGATTCAGTGGGCCGACCAGAACTCCGACGCGTTCCAGGAAGCCTTCCGCGGGATGGGCATCGACTACGACGATTTCATCCGCACCACGCAGGCGCGGCACAAAGACGCTGTCGCTCGCTACCTCCGGCAACTCCTTGCGACGGGCGATGTCGCCGAAGGCGAGTACGAAGGGTGGTACGACGTCAACGACGAGGCGTACGTGACCGAGACCAAGGCCAAGGAACAGAACTTTCTTGCGTCCAACGGCAAGCCGCTGGTCCGCCGAAAAGAGAAGAACTTCTACTTCAAACTCAGTACGTACCAGTCCTGGCTCGAATCCGCCATCTCCTCCGGCGAGATCCGCATCGAACCCGAAGCCCGAAAAAACGAAGTCCTCGGCCGTCTCCGCGAAGGCCTCCAGGACGTCCCCATCACCCGCCCCGTCACCGACGACCCGGCGACCCAGTTCGGGATCCGCCTCCCCGGCCACGAAGAGCATCGTGTGTACGTCTGGATCGATGCGCTCTTCAACTACCTCTCGGCGGTGGACACGCCCGAGCGACAGCACTTCTGGCCGCCCACCGTTCACCTGATGGGCAAGGAGATCCTCTGGTTCCACGCCGTCATCTGGCCCGCGATCCTCAAGGCGCTCAACCGGCCCATGCCGAGGCTGATCTACGCGCACTCCCACTACACCCGCGACGGGATGAAGATGTCCAAGAGCCTGGGCAACTTCATCGACCTGGACACCATCAAGGCGTACACGAACAGGTTCGGGGTGGACGCGCTTCGCTGGTATCTGCTCACGCAGGGGCCGCTGCACGCGACCGACGCGGATTTCTCTCATGGTAAGTTCGTCGAGGTCTACAACGCCGACCTGGCCAACGGGTTCGGCAACTGCGTGAGCCGGGTGAGCAACATGATCGGGAAGTACTTTGGCGGTAAGACGCCGCCGCCCAACGCCGGCGCCGGCGACCTGTCAGCGTCGGGCGAGCGACTTTGTACGTGGTCGCGGCACATGCAGGGGGCGCTTGACCACGTGCTGGGGAGCCTGCCGAACTTTGACCTCTACGCCGCGGCGGCGGCGGCCATCGGGATCATCCGGAGGGTCGACCTGTTCATCGCCGACACGCGCCCCTTCTCGATCGCCAAGACCATGGATGCCGACGCGACAGGCGGAGCGCGCCGAGACTTGGAGAGCATCCTGCATGTCTGCGCCGAAGCCCTCCGCATCGCCAGCCTCCTCCTCTACCCCGCGATGCCCACCAAGATCGCCGAGTTCTGGCGCCGCTGGAACTGCGACCCCCGCGCCCACCCCGGTGTCCCGCTCGAACAACTCGCGCAGTTCGCCCACCCCACCTTCGGCCTCAAGCCCGGCACCAACCTTGAAATCGGCGACCCGCTCTTCATGCGGATCGACCCCGCCGAGCCCGCCCCGGCGTGAGCCGCGTCCTCTCCCTCCCTTCCCCTCTCTCCTTCTTCTCGTTTCCAACTACCAAACCTCGTGGGGCAGGCGTCCCGCCTGCCTCTACACCTTCTATCTCTCTTCTCTTCTCTTCTCTTCTGCTGAGATCGGCAGAGCGCCCTCGCCCACCTACACTCCGCATTCCTGCACGGAGACCTTCGCTCATGCCCCTTTCACGCGATGACATCACCCGGCGTGCCGCCCGCGAACTCAAGGACGGTTTCGTCGTCAACCTCGGCATCGGCATGCCCACCCTCGTCGCCAACCACGTCCCCCAAGGCATGGACGTCTGGCTTCAATCCGAAAACGGGCTCCTGGGCATCGGCCCCTTCCCCGATGATGCACACGTGGACCCAGACCTCATCAACGCCGGCAAGCAGACCATCACCGCCCGCACCGGCGCGGCGTACTTCTCCTCCTCCGATTCCTTCGCCATGATCCGGGGCGGACACATCGATCTGTGCATCCTCGGCGCCATGCAAATCTCTCAGGCCGGCGACATCGCCAACTGGATGATCCCCGGCAAGATGGTCAAGGGCATGGGCGGGGCGATGGACCTGGTCGCCGGCGTCAAGAAGGTCGTCGTCGCGATGGAGCACAACGCCAAGGATGGGTCGGCCAAGTTTGTCCGGTCCTGCTCGCTTCCCCTGACCGGCCAGCAGTGCGTGCACATGCTCATCACCGATCTGTGCGTGATGGAGTTCGACGATTCCAAAGCCCGCTTTGTCCTCACCGAAGTCGCCCCGGGAGTGACCGTGGAAGAAGTCAAGGCCAGGAGCGAAGCCGAGTTCCTCGTCGCGCCGAACGTCAAGACCGTGAGCGTGTAGGTCCGCACGCGTGGCTACAGCCCTTGGCCCGGGTGGGACGATGGCAAGGTAAGCCACTTCACGATGTCTGCGCCCGATTCAATCTGGAAGGTCGCGTGGTCGGCGGGCTTGATCGCCGCCCGGGCGGGCTCCTCGATGTCGAGCCTGACCGGGCCGATGCTCGACCTGAGGTCCATTCCAAACTGATCCACTCCGACGCACGTCGCCGCAGGGATGCTCATCCGCAGAAATCGCTCGCAAAAACGCGCCAGGGCGCCCCGATCCGCGTTGGCCCGCTTCACCAGCCCCGGCTCCTGGGTGCGCAGGCTGGTGGAAATTGACAGGTCGCTCCCCTCGATCACCTCTCCATCGAGTTTGCCCGCCAGGATGGCGAGCCGGGCCCAGGCCCGGTGCGACGCTGAGCCGTGATACGCGGGCCACCGATCGCAGACGTATTCCTGGTTGGGGTCGATGAGCGTGATGCCGACGTGAAGTTCAAGCGATCCGGGCCCGGGATCCGGGATGAGGAGCGTCGCTTCACTCTTGTCCGAGATCCATCGCTCGACGGCGGCAATGAGCGATCCGTCGGCGGGATCACGGATGTAGGCGGTGCGTGCGATGCGATCACCGAGCGTCAAACTCCCCTCAAAGTGGCAACGAAGGTGTCGGCGCGCGCGGCTGATGGTGTTGTCTGAGTCGGACATGGGTGAATTCTCGCTTGTTCATGGTCGGATCGCCACCAATTCGATCCTGATCCCATCGAACTCGCACTCCAAACCCCGCGCAACCGGCGTCACTGCGGTGTCGTGGGCACATTCGCGCGCGCATCAACGTTCCAAAAACCAATCGGGGCCGACCGTGAAGGTCGGCCCCGCTGTTGGTTGTGGTGTTCCGATGGCTCGGGCTACGCCGCCCGCTGGCTCATCCGGCAGTTTGAGGTTGAAAGGACGTCTGGAGGGAGGAAAGAACGATTACTTCTTCTTCGAAGCCTTCTTGGAAGCCTTCTTAGCGGACTTCTTCGCGGCTTTCTTTGCTTTCTTGGCCATGGGGTTCTCCTCGAACAGTTGAAAGGAAGAGATCGTCGTCGTCAGGCGCGGCGCGGATCACCACGATGCACGGTCGCCGCGGAGTTTCCAGTTGTATGTATCGGACATCGACGCACAATCCCTTGAGTGATGCGCGAGCAAGATACACTGAAACACCTATGGAATGCAAGTCGATGTCAAGCACGACCACCTCGATCATCGTTCACGGCGCGCTGGGACGACTGGGCGCGCGGATCGTCGCGCTGGCGCGGCGCGATTCAACGATCAGGATCAGCGCGGTGGTTGATCGCGCGCTCGCGAGCGAACACGCCGCGGAGAGACAAGCAGAAACTCATGCAAAACACGGTGTGGAATGCGATTCTCTGGATCGCGTGCCGCGCGGCGTCGAGGGGCAGGTGCTGATTGATTTCACGAGCGACGACGGAGCGCGGCGCGCGGCGGAGTTCGCGGCGGAGCGATCCCTCGCGCTGCTCGTGGGGACAACCGCGTTATCCACAATGACGATGGATGAACTCCGCGCGAGCGCAAAAAAAATTCCGATTCTCGTCGCGCCGAACACGTCTCTGGGGGTCGCGGTGCTCGCGCGGGCGGCTTCGGAGGTGGCCCGTGCGCTCGGGATCGAGTACGACGTCTCGATCGTGGAGGCTCATCACAACCAGAAGAAGGACGCGCCCTCGGGGACGGCGCTGCGGCTCGCGCAAGCCATCCGTGAGTCCGGTCGCGAGGTGAAGGGGGATCAGATCCTCTCGCTACGGGGCGGAGATGTGGTCGGCGAGCACACGATCCGGTTCGCCGGCGGGGGAGAGTACATCGAACTCACGCACCGAGCGACGACGCGCGACGTGTTCGCGCACGGGGCGCTGCGCGCGGCGAAATGGCTCGCGGCGCGTCAGCCGGGCTGGTACACGATGGAACATGTGCTTGGGTTAGCGTGAGAACCCGACGAGATCGCGGCGTAATCGGCGCAGATGTCGGAAGAAAAGATCTAGTTTTTCGGGACTTGGGACAAAGTGGGCCGCTTGGTGTTGGCAGGGGGCGAATCGTCGCGTGGGCGAGTCGGGTCGAGGGCGTTTTCCTGCGCTTCCCGGTTTTTCTGTGCTTGGACGAGGGCGGTGGTGGCGGTGTCTTCGTGAGCCGAACTGTCTTGGAAGATCGATGAGAGGCGCGTGGAGTTGATGCGGTTGTAGAGTTCGACGGCGTCTTGGTCGCTGAGCATGACGGGGACGCGAGCGCGCAGGATACCGAGGTAGGGGTTGTACCAGAAGCCGGCGAGGGTGCCGTCGAGGGTCATTCGGACGGTGGGGTTCTGAAGACCGGCGTCATCGAGCGAGGCGACTTCGACCCAGGGGCACTCGGCGGAAATGAGGGGGTTCCTGGGGGGATCGGTCTCGAACCAGTTGGGATCGACGGTGTTGGGCCAGCCGCGGGCGTTGAGTTCGGCGGTACGAGAGATGGAGCGATAACGGATTTCGAGTTCGAGGCGGTTGCGAGCCGCGAGGGTCTGCTTGATGGCGAGTTCCTGATCATCTTCCTGACGGTGGAACCAGACGAGGCCGGCGAGCATGGCAACCGCGATCACGAGCGTGAGCAGATCGATGACCCAGCGCATCACGGTTCCCCTTGAACACGACGCGGACTCTTCGCACGCACCCAACGGAGGGCAGGCGCGACCCGAGCGCGGCGACACGTCGCACGGCGCAGTATCGGCGCGGTGGAGCGAGCCCCTCAGGTCGAGGATGCGATTTGGCAGCCGAGGGGTGCTGCTCGCAACTGCTGCGCGGATCGTGCGGCGTGATTCTGGGACTGGGCGTATGCTGAGCGAGTTATTCGGAGTATGGGAATGGAGGAAGGATGTGTAAAGGTGGTAGAGGCAGGCGGGACTCCTGCCCCACAAGGAGGAGAAGAGGCGGGCGGGACGCCTGCCCCACGAGGAGGAGAAGAGGCAGGCGGGACGCCAGTTCGATGAGGTTGAGTAGGGGCCACCCGAGGTGGGATCGAGCGGACGCGAGCGAAGGAGCGGACATGGCACGACTTGAGACACGGATGCTTGACTGCGGGATGCCGCTGATCGTGGAATCGATTCCGGGTGTGCGATCGATCGGGGTGGCGTGGTATGTCCCGGCGGGGTATGGGAGCGAGCCGGAGTCGAAGCAGGGGCTCGGGGCGATGTGGAACGAACTGCTGATGCGGGGGTGCGGGGACCTGGACTCGCGGGGTCACGCGGATGCGCTGGATTCGCTGGGGATCACGCGATCGGTGGATGGGGGCGCGGTGTTCATGCGGTTCGGGTACACGCTGGTGGGGGCGAGGCTGACGGAATCGCTGCCGCTGCTGGTGGACATGGTGCGTCGGCCGCGGATGGATGAGGAGTCGATCGAGCCGGTGCGGGACCTGGCGCTTCAGGCGATCGAATCGCTGAAGGATGACCCGCCGCAGCGGGCGTCGCTGAGATTGCGGGAACTGCACTCGCCGACGCCGATCAATCGATCGGGGCTGGGGACGCCGGAGACGTTGGGACGCATCACGCGAGAGGACCTGGTGGGAGAGTGGGGGGCTCGCGCGGTGCCGGGGGGGTCGATCATGTCGATCGCGGGGGAGGTGGAATCGGCGGGCGGAGCGGACGGGATCGCGCGGAGTCTGGACGTGTTGCTGAAGGGGTGGACGGGGCAGGCGGCGGAGGTGAAGCCGGGGTCGCCGACGGGTCGCGGGGCGTATGACCACATCGAGGACAAGGCGGCGCAGGTGCACATCGTGCTGGCGCACGAGGCGCCGCGGGAAGTGAGCGAGGATTCGCCGCTGGAGCGGGTGGTGAGTTCGGTGCTGTCGGGGGGGATGTCGGCGCGGCTGTTCATCGAGGTGCGCGAGAAGCGGGGGCTGTGCTATTCGGTGAGCCAGTCGTATTCGGCGGAGCGAGATTGGGGGCAGTGCACGGCGTATGTGGGGACGCAGCCGGACCGGGCGCAGGAGTCGTTGAATGTGCTGATCGCGGAACTGCGGAAGATGGATCAGGGGTGGGCGGGGGTCGGGGAGATCACGCAGGAGGAGTTTGATATCGCGATCACGGGGATCAAGTCGCGGATCATCTTTTCGGGGGAGTCGACGTCGGCGCGGGCGCACGCGCTCGCCGGGGACTACTACAAGCGGGGCAAGGCGAGGTCGCTGGATGAGATCACAAGGGTGTACGACGCGCTGACGCTGGAGCGGGTAAGGGAGTATGTGAAGCGGCGGAAGATGGGGGAGGTGACGATCGTGACGCTGGGGCAGGCGGGGCTGGAGAGGCCGAGGTAGATGGGGAGGAACCGCCGGTTGAACCTGGGCGGCAGGTCTGTCAGCGAACCCGCGTACATGACTAGATGGTTCAACCGCCGCCGGGCGGGACGGCGGGTCCACTGTGTTGTTATGCCCCGATGAGGTCTTCTTGGGGGATGGCGGGGCTAGTTTGTTTGCGGGGGTCGGTCTTGGCGATGATGTGGCTGACGCCTTGCTGGTTGAAGCCCTTGTAGCCGTCGTTGCGTTCGAGGTTTTCGAGGTGTGAGCCGATGGCGCCGCCCTGGCGGAAGAGTTGGGCCTGGGCCCTGGAGATCTTGCCGGCCTGAACGAGGCGGGTGAGGCGGAGGGTGGAGACGGGCCAGCGCTCGCCTTCGGTGAAGGCCTGTCGGAGGAAGGGGAAGGTGGTGAAGGGGTCCATGTGGTTGATGGAAGCGGAGCGGAGTTGATCGCAGAGGGCGAGGTGGTCGAACTGGCATTCGAGGTGGTGCATGCCGGCCTGGAGCATGGCTTCGCCGTGGAGCCCGCACCAGAGGCCGACGGTGCCGAGTTCGTCCTGGGCCTGGAGGCCTTCGTGAGCGAAATCGCCCTGGAGTTCTTCGGGGCTCATATCGACGTCGGCGAAGATGGTGATGTGGGTGACGGGCTGCTCGATGACCTGGGCGCCCCATCCGGCTTCGTGGCCGGCGTAGAAGCGTTCGCGTGAACGGAAGCCGAGTTTTTCGAGGAGTTGGATGAGGGCCTTGAAGTGCTCGCGAGAGGAGCGGTAGGTGTGGTGGTCGTGGTTGGCCCAGCCGAGGCCGAGTTTGTCCTGGCGGGCTTTCTGGACTTGTCCGGCGCGGTTTCGGCGTTGCCAGAACTCGCGTTCCGCGGCGAAGAAGATGTCGCAGGACCAATCGACGCCGAGGTCGCGGACGGCGTCGTCGATGAGGCGCATGACGTGGCGGTAGCCCTCGGCGTCGTCGGCGAAGTCACGCTGTCGGCGGCGGAAGTTTTCGAGGTGTCGCAACATGGCGAGCGACTGGGCCGGGTCTGAGCGGGGCGTGTCGTAGCCGCGGTACCCGTGGCGTTCGATGACCCAGAGTTCGGTGGCGCCGAGTTCGCCCGCGCGTGGGGTCTGGAAGGCGAGGGCGCGACGGATGCGGGAGAGGGGTTCGCCTTCAACCGGGTACGTGTCGGGCACTTTGTTCGCCGCGATGAAGTCGGCGACGGACTCGACCTTGATGGCGACACGCATGGGCTCGGGCGCGCCGGCGGTGGTGCGGGCATCGACGAGCACGATCTCGGGGAACATGGCGCCCTGGTGAACGAAGCAGTTGGGGGCACCTGGTTGGGAGCGAAGGGTAAAGCCGACGTCGAGGAGTTTGTTGCGGAGAGTGTTGTTGGTGGCGGGGGTGGGGACCTGGATGTGGTCGATCCAGTCGTGGAAGCGGGTGCCGGTCTCCTGGCGGAGACGGGCGGCGAAGGCTTCGGCCTCGGGGAGGCGAGCGTAGAAGGTCGCGATGAGTTCGTTGATCAAGGCCTGAGCACGGGGCTGCGGTTCCCAGTGGAACTCCTGCAGTGAGGGCGGATGGGAGTGGCCGGAAGCGGGTTGGTGAGCGGGTGCGGGATGAGCAGCCATCAGTGGTCGAACTCCTGAACAAGATCCGATCGACGCGCGGGGGGGGGGCGCGAGCGACCGTCGCGACGTCGCATGGTATGGTGCGAACAGGCGGCGAGGGGCGGGCACGGGGACGGCGGGGGTCGGGGGGGGGAGCGAGGCGCGAAGAATCAGCCGGGCGCGAAAGGGGCGGCCCGGCTGAACAAGGGGGAGGGCATGCGTGGAGGGGGGGTTATGTTGATTTGATCTGGACGCGCTGGGGCTGGGACTTCTGCATTTTGGGGATGCGCACGGTCAAGACGCCGTCCTTGAGTTCGGCCTGCGCGTCTTTCTCCAGTACAGCGGTGGGGAGGGCGATGCGCCGGCTCATGGAGGTCATGGAGCGCTCCTTGCGGTAGAAGCGTTCGGTTTTTTCTTCTTTTTCTTCGTTGTGCCGGGCGTTGAGGGTGAGGACGCCGCCTTCGACCGCGATATCGACGTCTTCCTTTTTGAACCCGGGCACGGAGGCGCGGACGAAGACAGTTCTGTCGTCTTCGGAAAGATCGACGGCGAGGGTGCCTTCATCGACGGACGCGTGCGTGAGGGCGTGTGGGAAGAAGGGATCGGCGAAGAACTGGTCCACCATTGAAGCCCATGGGGAACGGTTTGAATCTCGACGAGCAAGCATGGCGTTCTCCTTTCCTTGAGTCGCGATTGACCTCGCCTGGATGGAGGGGAGCAAGGCGCGTGCCGAGGGGGCCGGCGGGGACGTTCGGGGAGGAGGGGAACGCGGCGCCGTGGAAGAGGAGGGATGTTCGTACGAACATTTGTTTGCGAGTCAGTCTGGCAGGCGGGAAGGGGAGGGCGTGCCAACTGGGCGGGATGTCGGGGAGGCACCGCGGCTTCGGGGGATGTTGAGGATCAACCCGGGATGGTCATGTAGAGTGCCATGGAGAAGTCGGAGGTTTCAAGGTCGGGCCATTTGACGGCGAGTTTCTTTTCCTGCTTGACCATGTCCCACATCCGCTGGCTGTCGGGGCGCATGAGGCGGAAGTAGTGGAGATCGACGGCGGCGGGGAGTTGAGTGGGGGGGTGTCGTTCTTCGGTGAGTTTGACGCCGTAGACGAGCCGGTCGCGCATGGACCAGGACATCATTTTGAACTGGTCGCCGTCTTCGACGAGTTTGGCGACGGCGCGGGAGTCCTGGCGGGTCTTGATGCCGAGGAAGTAGTCGTTGGGCTTGGCGAGGTGCTCGTCGGAGAGGTCGGCGGCCCAGACGGCGCCGTCGCGTTTGAAATCGACCTGGAGGAAACTCTTTTCGACTTTCTCGCCGAGGAGGAGGCGGATGCGTTCGGAGAGTTCGCTGAAGGCGGGAGCGGGGTTGTCGTGGTCGTAGCGGGAGACGTCGAAGAGGTCGCGGTCCGGGCGGAGAGCGGCGAGTTCGCCGAGGAGTTCGCGGAGTTGGAGGTAGACGGCGAAGGGTGAAGTGCCGGGAGCGGAGATGAGGCTGGGCAGGCTGCCGCTGAAGCGGTTGAGGGAGGAGAGGCGGAGGATCTGTTCGAACTGAGCGCCGCGGAGGGTGTCGAGGCTGAACCCGCCGCGGGTGAGTTGGACGACGAGTTCCTTTCGTCGGGCTTCGAGCTGGTTGACGAGATCGCGGACGTTGTCGCGGAGCGCGGGCCAGGCGGAGAGGACCATGCAGGCGGGGACGAAGGCGGCGTCCATGCGGGGCATGTCGCCGTCTTTTCCACCGACGCCGTGGACGATCTTGAGGAGTGGGAGGACTTCGAGGTCGGTGCGGTCGTCCTGATCGAGGAGGAGGCGGGCGTTGATTTTGCGGACGAGGACGGGCTGTGGATTCTCGCCGGTGTTTTCGTCTGGACGAGGGAGTTCGCTGACGGCGAAGATGCGTTTCATTTTGGCGCGGACGTCGTCACTGAGGCCGCCCTTTGAGGCGGAACCGGCGGCGGCGCCGAGTTCGATGGTGTTGCCGCCGGTCATGCTCCAGTTTGGGACACCGAGGGAGACGCCGAAGGGCTGGGAACTGGCCTTGAAGATGGGCTTGATGTCGAGGGGTGGGAGTTCGGCGGCATCGGGGAAGTTGACCTCGACGCCGCTGGGCATGACGACGCGGAGTTTCTCGAAACGGACGACGAGGTTTTCAAGGGCGTCGGCTGAGAGGCGGGCCTCGACGACGCCGTAGGGGTAGGCCCAGGCGAGGCGTCGCTCAGCGGCCTGTGACTCGAAGGCTTGGCGCTGCATCCATTGGAGATGGTGAGGCTGGAGAAAGAGACCTTCGTGCCAGTGGACGTGCCCTGTGTGTGCCATGCGTGGTTCCGTCTGGGGCGATCAGGGTAAGAGGAAGGGAGGGTACACGGGGTCGGAAGAGGGGCGGGGGCTGGGGCTAGCGTCCGATTCCCTTGATGAGCGGTTCGGCCCAGTTGACGATGGCGGCGAGGAGTTCATTCTCGATGGAAACGGCATCCATGGATGCGGCGAACTCCTTGTACTTGGCCCAGCACTTGGCGTCGGTGTTGGACATGAAGCCGCCCTTGCCGACGGCGGCTTCGATCTCGGAGGGATCGAATCGCTGGACGAGTTTCTGGGCGAAGGGCCCGCCGGCCTTTCCGACGGCGGAGATGAGGGCGGCGGTGAGTTGGCGTAGTTTTTCGACGTCGGTTTTGACTTGGCCGCGGGGGACGTCCTGATCGCCGGCGACGAAGCGGGCCATGGTTTTCTGGAGTTCGACGCCGCGGCGGATCTGCGAACGCGGGGCCATGGTCTTCCAGGTGTTCCAGGCGAGTTGATCGAGGCTCCGAGCGATGCCGGCGAGGATCGCGAGGAGTTCGAGCGTGCGGATCGGGTCGAGCGAGAGTTTTTCGCCCGGGGAGAGTTCGGCGGCGACAGCCTGAGCGGCCTGCTCGGGCCAGCCGCCTTTTCCTTCGAGCACGAACCCCGCGGCCTTGAGTTTTTCTGCGAGGGCCTGCTTCTGTTCATCGCTGAGGGCTTTGCTGGCCTCGATCAGCCTGCCGACGAGGAAACTGGGGTCCTTGAGTTCGCGGTCGTCGGTCTTCGAGGCGACGGGGGCGGCGGGCCCGGCAGAGGGAAGCGAGACGTGCATGTCCCACGACGGGAACCGCTGGGCGAGTTCCTTGAGAAACTCGCGGCGCTGCTCGGGAACGAGCGGCTTCATCGCACGCTCGATTTCCTCGGCGAGTTGATCGCGGCGCACCTCGGGGGACTCGTCGGCAAAGTCGATCTGCACGAGGCGGAGGCGGTTGGCGACTCCGGCGGCTTTGAGCGCGATTTCAGTCATCGGTCCGGACACGCGGGTGCGACCTCCTGCGCGGGCCGATTGGGGAGGTGGCGGGCCCGCGTCGCGGCGATTATACAGGAGCCGCGGATCGTGGTCGTGGAGGAGGTCAACGGGGATTCGAGGGCCCCGGCGGTCGTCAACGGCGGGGCGATGATGTCTCGATGCGGATCGAAACCGTCTGCACGCCCCGCACGGGAGAGTAGAGGCAGGCGGGACGCCTGCCCCACGAGACGGGGTAGAAGAGAGGAGAGGCAGGCGGGAGGGGTGCTCCACTGGGCGTAGTCGGTTCAGCACCCGTTGAGGAAGGCGGCGAGGAAGTCGAAGAAGTCCTGGGAGGTGACGCCGCCGGTGCCGTTGTAATCGGCGGCGGGGTCTTGCACGAAGAAAGCGGTGAGGAAGGCAAAGAAGTCTTGTGAGTCGGTGTGGCCGTCGAGGTTCAGGTCGGAGGGGCAGCGCAGTGAGGAACCGAGGATGGTGACGCGCAGGGGCTGAGAGCGGGCGACGCCGCCGATGGCGGAGGGGTCGTCAACGAACCACTGCATGAAGAAGGAGCGGCCGGCGATTCCTGGGCTGCTGGGGATGGGCCAATGGGCGGTGGCGAAGCCCTGGAAGGAGCCAAGATCGGAGTTGAGGGTGAAGGGGCCGAGGAGTTGATCGGGGGACACGACGCCGCCGATGGGGGGCGAGGAGGAGACGCGCAGGGTTGCCGACGCGCCGGCCAAGGCGGAGCGGACGCCGAGTTTGAAGTCGGCGTTTCCAACGTTCGGGGGCGTGAGTGCGATCCACTGGGGAACTTGCCCGCCGGCGCCTGGGAGACCGGTGCCGAAGGGGACGAGGTTCGAGTTTGGCCGCTGGGAGAAGAGGGTGGGCTGATCGAAAGGGAACTGACGATTCTGCACGCGGGGATCGACGAGCGCGCCGGAGATGAAGGCGACGATGTTGTTGCGATCGGTCTGGTTGAGCGGGATGGGCATGATGGGGTCGCGATTCTGCGGGAACTGGACCGCGCCGTTGGGGTAGAAGTTGAGCACCTGCGCGAGCGAGGTGAACTGGCCGGTGTGCATGAAACTGGCCTTGAGGGCGGCGTTTCGGAGTGTTGGCACCTTGAAGCGCCGTGCGTCGGCCGGGTTATTGGTGACGCCCTGTCGGCCTGGATCGTTCCCGGGCCCGGTGAGCCCGAGATTGCGGAAGGTGTTGTTGGTGAAGAGCGGGGGGGTGTGGCAGACGGCGCACCCGCGAGTCTGGAAGTCATTCAGGCCGGCCTGCTCCTGCGGCGTGAGAGCGGTGGTGTCGCCGGCGCGGAAGCGATCCCAATCGGTCTGGTTGGCGATGAGCGTTCGTTCATAGGTGGCGATGGCGAAGGCGATGCGCTCGGCGGTGATCGTGGGCGAGCCGAAGGCCTGCTGGAACAAGCGCGGGTAGGAGACGTGTTCGAGGATGGCGCTCT
Source organism: Phycisphaerales bacterium (assembly GCA_050246015.1). GTDB lineage: Bacteria > Planctomycetota > Phycisphaerae > Phycisphaerales > UBA1924 > JTS-AC122. Next base: position 6,915 of record JBFWWU010000023.1, on the reverse strand, counting down.
GCATGTCGGGGGTGACGTCGGTCGCGAGCGCGAGGGGCGCGGCGTCCTGGAGTTTGGCGGTAATCTGCGACCAACTGCGACCGACGTGGGCCATTTCGACGTCGCTGACCGGGGGGCCGACGATCTGGCTCTCGAGCGAGCCGCCAACGGGGATGGAGACGAGTCCGGTCTGGGGGTTGACGAACGATCCGGTGGCGCGGCCGTCCCAGAACTGGAGGGGGTTGAGAGCGGCGTCGATGACGCTTGGGGCGCTGCGGCTGGTCACCTGGACGCGGAGATCGAAGGGGGTGCCGGCGGCGTAGTTGCCGGTGGCATCCTGTCGGATGACGCCGGGGGAAGCGAAGACGTCGTCGGGGGTCTGGAAGACGCCGTCAACACCGGGGTGTCCGAGTCGGCGGGGGTCGGTGCCGCCGAACTGCGGGAGGTGGCAGGTTGCGCAGGCCATGGTGTTGTCGCTGGAAAGTTGCTCGTCCCAGTAGAGGATCTTGCCGAGGACGCGTTTGGGTTCACTGAAGGGATTCTGGGCGGGGAACTGGGGCTGGGGGAGCGGTGGGGGTGGCGGCGGCGGTCCGCCTTGGGCGAGAACGCTCGATGCGGCCCCGAGGGCGATGCCGACGGAAGCGGCGTGTTGCCAGTTTGAGTTCATGCGGGAGCGGGCGCGGCGACAACGCATCGTGCGAATCAGTGGGCTGCGAAGCATGGAGGACTCCTCAAGGGGATCGTGTCGCGCGACGATTCGGTGGGCCGGCGGTTGTGCCGCACGCGGGACCGACGCTGAATGTCGCCGCGCTCGCCGGCCAGTTCCCTCAGGCGGATCGAGCGCGATAGCACGAACGGACCCAAAGGCCCGATATTGCGGACGGGAAGTCGGAATCCGCGCCGAAAGTGCAACCAGAGCGAGCGGGTGGAGGCAGAGAAGCCCGGATCGCTCCCGAACGAGAGCGGTCGAGAGCGTGGAATGCGGGCGACAGGAGTCGAACCTGCACAGCCTTGCGGCCACGGGATCCTAAGTCCCGCGCGTCTGCCAGTTCCGCCACGCCCGCGGCGCAAGAGTGTAGGACCGTGACCATGGAGCGCGCGGGCGAACCGGCGGGGGTGGTCGGGAGCGTGAAGCGACTTGGGTTCGCGCGAGGCTACTGGGCGAACCAGGCTTGCTGGGCGAGGGTCTGGACGATGGGGACCGCGGCGTCGGCGTCGGCGCCGTCGAGCGCGAGGACGCGACGCACGCCGGAGGCCGCGAAAAACACGCTGTAGCGGGGCGGCGCGGTGATGACGTCTTCAAAGTCCAGGAGAGAGGGATCGAGGAACGGGCCGACGTGTCCGACGCTGGCGGGGTGATCGTCGCGCAGGAGCCCGGAGGCCTGGAGTTGGCGCCAGAGGCGGCGGACCTGTTCGAGGCTGAGTCGGCGGACTTGGCCGGGATAGGACTGATCGGAGGCGGCTGGGGAAGCCCAGGCATGAAGCGTGCCGTCGGGCTCGATGATGTAGCGTGCGGGGAGGCGGTCGGCGGGGTACTCGGCGCGTCGTCGAGCGCCGGGGCCGGAGTAGACCGTGACGGCGAGCGTGAAGTCGGCGGGCGGGTCATCGGCGCGGAAGGCGGGAGGGCCTTGGGTGTCGGGGCTGGAAGCGCAGGCGGCAAGGGCGCCGAGGAGGGCGGATCCCGCAGCGGCGGCGGCGCACAAGAGGGCGGCGCGGAGGCGAGACTGACGGAGTGAAGGAGAAGGGGAGTACAGGCGGGGCATGGCGGAGTGTAGCGGAAGCCGGCCGTCAGCGCGTCAGATGGAAGGAGCGCGGGGGATGGGCGTCGTGGGAGAGGGGACTAGGCCGGGCGACCGCCGACGGTGAGGGGGACGGCTCCGTAGAGTTCCTCGGTGAGGTCGTAGGACCCGACGCGGATGCGGCGTGATTCTGGGTCGATGCCTTCTTCGCGCATGAGTTTCTTGAGCGTTGCGGGCAAGCCGAATTCCTCGTCTTCGGTGAAGACGTCGCGCTGTTCGATGCCGTGGGGGGCGTTGGGAGCGCGGTTGGAGTCGTAGCGTTTGAGCAGCGTACGGCAGAGTTCGGCGACGAGGTCTTCCGGGGCGGAGGCGCCGGCGGTGACCATGACGGTGGCGTTGCTGGGCCCGCCGGCGATGTGAGAGAACCATTCTTCCCTGAGTTCGCTGACGTCGTCGAGGAGGAAGGCCGGGACGCCGACGTTGGCGGAGATCTCCGTAAGGCGGACGGAGTTGGACGAGTTCTTGGACCCGACGACGAGGACGAGGTCGCACTCGGGCGCGATCTGGCGTACGGCTGCCTGGCGGTTGGTCGTCGCGTAGCAGATGTCGCTGCTGGGGGGCTCTTTCAGATTGGGGAACTCGCCGCGGAGCGCATCGATGATGACGCCGGCGTCGTCGGTGCTGAGGGTGGTCTGGGTCAGGTAGGCGATTCGGCCGCGGTCCTTGATCTTGAGGTTGGGGATGTCGTCGGGGGACTCGACAACCTGGATCGCTTGTGGCGCCTCGCCGAGGGTACCAACGACTTCCTGGTGATCGGCGTGCCCGACGAGGAGGATGTCGTACCCTTGCTTGGCGTAGCGGATGGCCTCGTTGTGGACTTTGGTGACGAGGGGGCAGGTGGCATCGACGGCGGTGAGGTTTCGCGCCGTGGCGAGTTCGCGGACGGCGGGGCTGACGCCGTGGGCGGAGAAGACGACGATGCTCCCCTCTGGCACCTCGGCGAGGTCTTCGACAAAGACGACGCCGCGGTTGACGAAGCGTTTGACGACGTGCTTGTTGTGGACGATTTCGTGGAAGACGTAGACGGTTCGACCGGGGTAGAGTTCCAGGACCTGGTCGACGACGTCGATGGCCATGTGGACGCCGGCGCAGAAGCCGCGGGGGTTGGCAAGGATGATCTTCATTCGCGGGGATGGTAGGAGTAACGTGGTCGCCGAGTGCCCATGGGCGCGGAGCAACCCAAGGGTTGTCGTCCATGATCGTGGCACCGCATCTTGACGCCCGACGGTGGCGAAGGGTGTAGCCTCGGGCTCAGTCCCGTGGCAAGCGCCGATACTCTCGGAGGTGCGTCCTGCGTGCCCCGTGGCTTCGCCCCGCCGGGGCGAACAGGAGCAGCGTCGGGGTTCGCCACGAGTTGCGCTCGAGGACTCGCTCCACTCGTGGCTACACGCGGGCGCCCTCACGGGGCGAAGAGATGTGCCACGATGGTGGGCTACACCCCATCTCAAGCGAGGTTTCCCCGGCACCAGCGGGGCTTGCGCGCGCGAAAACAGCGGACGAACGGGCGGTGCGCGGGGGGTGGGGGTACTCAGATGCCGCTGCCGGAGGCCTTGAAGTTTCGGGCGACGCGGAGTTTGGCGGCGGCGCGCTGGCGCTGGGCGCGGAGACGTTCGACGCTCGCCGCGTCCGAAGCGGATTCCTTGCGGGCAGTGACTTCGGCGAGTTCGGCCTGAGCGTCGCCCTCGATGAGGGATTCTGCGGGGATGGCCTGGGTGGCGAGGAGCATGAGTTCGTTTTTGACCATGTGGGCGAAGCCGCCCTCGACGAAATAGGAGCGGGACCCGCCGCCGAACTCCTTGGAGGATGAGCCGGGCTCGGGTGGGGGAAAATCGAGTCGAAGTTCACCGGGACCAAGTTTGGCGACGAACGCGGCGCGATCCGGGAGGATTCCCATCTGTCCATCCCACGCGGGGATGACGGCGGCGGACGCCTTGGCGTCGAGGACCTGGGCGTCCGGGGTGATGAGACGGCAGCGGAAGGACTTGGCCACGGTCGAGGGCTCCGGAGGATTGGCGGAAGGAGGGCGGAAATGAACGGGGGTCAAGTGTAGGGGGAGGTGCGAGGGAGGACAAAGGCGCGAGTGGATCGGGCCCGGGCGGCGCTAGGCGGTGTGGGGCGACCAAGTGCTGCGGACGTGCAGGTCCTTCAACTGATCGTCGGTGGCGGCGGAAGGGGCGCGGGTCATGAGGTCGGCGCCGGTCTGGGTCTTTGGGAAGGCGATGACGTCGCGGATGTTGTCGGTGCCCATGAAGTTCATGACGAGGCGGTCGAGGCCGAAGGCGATCCCGCCGTGTGGCGGCGCGCCGTAGCGGAGGGCTTCGAGGAGGAAACTGAACTTTTCCTTGGCCTGTTCGGGGGTGAGGCCGAGGAGTTGGAAGACCTTGCTCTGGACGGCCTGGTCGTGGATGCGGATGGAGCCGCCGGCGATTTCCTGGCCATTGAGGACGATGTCGTACCCGGCGGAGACCATGGAGGCGATGGTGTCCTCGTCGTCGACGTCGGCGTTGACAAAGGCGTGGAGTTGATCGTCGTTCGGAGAGGTGAAGGGGTGGTGCATGGCGACCCAGCGACCGGTTTCCTTGTTGCGTTCGAACATGGGGAAATCGACGACCCAGAGGAAGTTCCAGGGGCCGCCTTCGGCGCCGGGCCTGGGGACGATGCCGATATCGCGGGCGACTTTCTGGCGGAGTTCGCCGAGGGCCTTGGTGGCGACGGAGTAGAGGTCGGCGACGAAGAGGACGGTGTCGCCGGGCTGGAGGGAGAGGGCGGCGGTGAGTTCGGCTTTGACGGGTTCGAGGAACTTGGCGATGCCGGTCTCGAAGGTGATGGTGGAACTGCTCTCCTGAGTAGTTCTTGCACCGCCGACACTGCTCTGGAGAGCAGTGCCACCACATTTGACAACTGCGACGCCGCCGGCGCCGAAGCCCTTGACGAAGTCGGAGTACCCGTCGGTGAGTTTGCGGGTGAGTTTTTCGGCGCCGCCGCCGCCGCCGGGGACGCGGATGGCCTTGACGACGCCGCGTTTGGAGGAGAACTTGGGACGGTCCTGTCCCTTGGAGAGGACGTCTTTGAAGACGGCGAAGTCGGTCTTGGCGGCGATGTCGGAGATGTCGATGGTTTCGAGGCCGTAGCGGGTGTCGGGGCGGTCGATCCCGAAGCGCTCCATGGCGTCGCGGTAGGTCATGCGCTGCAAGGGCGGGACGTCGAAGCCGACCATGTCCTTCCAGAGACGGCGGACGAAGCCTTCCATGGTCTGCATGACGTGCTCGCGGCGGACGAAGGCCATTTCGAGGTCGATCTGAGTGAACTCGGCCTGGCGGTCGGCGCGGGGGTCTTCATCGCGGAAGCAGCGGCAGATCTGCATGTAGCGGTCGCAGCCGGCGACCATGAGGATCTGCTTGAAGAGTTGGGGAGATTGCGGGAGTGCGTACCAGGTGCCGGGGGTGGTGCGGCAGGGGACGAGGAACTCGCGGGCGCCTTCGGGGGTGGACTTGTACAGGATCGGCGTTTCGATTTCGAGGAACCCCTGCTCGTCGAAGTACTTGCGAGTGACCTGGTAGAGTTTGTGGCGCGCGGCGAGGATCGCCTGCATGCGAGGGCGTCGCAGGTCGATGTAGCGGTAGGTGGCGCGGAACTCCTCGGCGGGGAGTTTGGCGAGGTCGTCGGGGAGGAAGGGGGGGTTGTCGGTCTTGTTGAGGACTTCGAGGGTGGAGACGACGATCTCGACCTTGCCGGTGGCGTGCTTGGGGTTTTCGCCACCGATGCGGATGCGGACTGAGCCGGAGATCGCGATGACGTCCTCGTTGCGGAGTTTGTCCGCAGCGTCCATGGTGGACGAGTCGATGCCGGATTCGGGATCGAAGACGAGTTGGGTGATGCCGAAGCGGTCACGGAGGTCGATGAAGATGAGGCCGCCGTGGTCGCGGTAGGAGTTGACCCAACCGGCGAGGGTGACGGCTTGACCGACATCGGAGGCGCGGAGTTGGCCGCAGGTGTGGGAGCGAGTGAGCATGCAGGACCTCGTGAAAGTGGCGAAGAGTGTAGGGGAGAAGGGGGGCGCGATCGAAGGCTCGGCGGATGGCGGCGGGCCATCCGGTCGCCGAGGTCGGCGGAGTGGGAGGGAGGTCCTGGCTGTGGGAAGCGGTGCGCCGGCGTGACCGGCGGGCAGCGGGGGCGGTTCAGCGCCCGAGGAGTTGTTCGAGTTGACCGGGCGCGGCGAAAGAGGCGGCGTAGACGCGCTGGGTCGTGCGAGGATTGGCGGCGCGGGTATCGACCATGAGGTCGTCGGCGTTGCCGTCGAGAAAGGACTTGGTGGCGAGGATGTTGACGGCCACGGGGGAGGCGGCGGCGACGGGGCGATCGGGCGCGGTGACGCGGCGTGGTTCGAGCATCGACGCCCGCATGGAAACGGCGACGGCGATGCACGCGGCGATCGACAACCCGGCGCCGATGAAGAGGGCGACACGCCGGTACGGGCGGGACCGGACGGCGTGGGCGCGAGAGACGGCGTCGAGGAACGCCCGGCGGGCGGGATCGTTGGCGGGGGAGGCGTCGGGGCTGGGCGTGCAAGCGCGCGGGGCCCGGAACTGTTCGCCGAGTCGATCAAGCCGGTTGTGGAGCGGATCGTTCATGGGTCACCGAAGGGTAGAAGGCTGGCAGCGGTCGCGGGGGCGTGGAGGCGAAGGGGCGACTAGGTTTCGCACACGGCGGGGGAGATGTGACGGGAGTTCGCCGGCGCGTCGCGCCGAGCGGAGACGATGATGCGAAGCCGCTCGATCGCGGCTCGATGGCAAGCGGCGACGGTTCTGCGGTTCTGGTCCAGCGCGGCGGCGAGTTCGTCGAAGGTCATGCCGACGATGTGTTTGAGGATGATGACTTCCGCGAGTCGCCGCGGCAGAGCGTCGATGGCGAGTGCAAGATCGGGGTCGATGGCGTGGAGGTCTCGGTGCGGGGCATCATCGTGGCGGGCCGTCGCGGACGCCCGCCGGCGTTCCCGTCGGGCGGAGCGGAGCATGTTCAGAGCGGTTCGTCGGACGACGCGGACGAGGAACGGGGCGACGTCGCGGATCTCCGTCACCCTGGCGCTGGGAAGAGCGAGGATGCCGCACATGGCGTGCTGGACGGCGTCGTCGGCGTC
>JBFWWU010000022.1:0-68357 GCA_050246015.1 Phycisphaerales bacterium | reverse complement strand
GACCTCGATGCGGAACTTGCCCTGGTGCGGGTTGGCGACGGGGAACTTGGTGTTCGCCGTGGTGTCCCGCATCTCCACGCTCTTGTAGAGCTGCGTGCCCACCGCCGAGAGCGCCGTCGGCACCAGCAGAATCGACGGCATCACGCCCGTTGGCTTGCCATCCGAATCCACCAGGTCCATGAACGTGACCTCGCCCTTGGTGAGGCCGTCGATGCCAAGGGCCGTGTCCGCGCCCGAGATGAAGTTCTTGTTGCCGGCGCTGAAGAAGGCGGCGTTGTTCATGAACGCCGCCCAGAAGACGTCGTTGATCTTGAGGCCCGAGCCGCGGCCGAGCTTGCGGGGCACGGTCGTGATGGCGCCGAGGTCGTCGTTGATGATGTCGCGGCGGTCGATCGCGAGCATCAGGCCGTAGGTGTCGGCCTTGTTGCTGTAGGTCTCCTCGCCGAGGCTGCCATGCTTGAGCTCGCCGCCGGGAGCGACCTGCTCGTACTGGTCCTTGCCGACCAGCCGGTAGCTCGTGACCGTCTTGAAGTCCGAGACGTTGCGGACAGCGCAGATGCTCCGCCACACACGCTCGACGCTGAAGAAGCCCTCGAGCAGGAACTTGTTGGCGACGTTGGAAAGGATGCCGCCGACGTCGATGATGGTCATCCCCGCCTCGATGCCGCGTCCGAACGCGGCCTCGAGCACACGGCGGCTGTCGCGGAACGTCCGGCCCGTGTAGCCGTTGGCGATGGCGGCCTCGATGAGCAGTTCCTGCAAGCCCAGCCCGCTCTGGAATCGCTTGGCCGCGACCTCCAGCGCTTGGGCCGAACAGACCGTCTCGAGCCCTTCGAGCTTGGCGCTCTGGAAGCACGCGGCCTCCAGGACCTCGCTGGTGATGCTCGTGTCGGGTGCATGGATCGCCGGCGCCTTGGGGCGGCTGGCGCGTAGGACTTCGAGCTCGGTGCGCGTCGCGTCCCAGCCGTCGCGGATCGCCTGGGCCTCGATGTCCAGGTGCTTGCCGGCACAGATCCGACGCACGGCTGCGATGCGATTGGTCTCGGCGAGCGCCTCGGCGCGGAGCGCTGCAACACTCCGGCTCTGATCGACGTCGTCGCCGGTCGGGCCGCCGCTATCACCGCCACCCGCGCCCTGATGGGCGGCGATGGAGGCGCTGGTACGCCCGTCGGCCCCGAGGTCGACGAAGCTGATCTCGCCGAGCGTCGCCTTGCGGACAACATTGATCGGACCGCTGAACTCCAGTCCGTTCACGATCGCCTTCTGCGACTCGCGGATGAACTCAAACTCCTCGACGCTGGCACCCACCGAGGCCTGCCACGGGAACCCGTTCCGCGAGGACGCGACCACCTCGCGGGCGGTCGCCGTATCGCGCGAGATCACGCCGGTGGCGACGAGCTGCCCGCCCTCGACTCTGATTGCATCAGTGTGACCGACACCCGCGGCGGGATCATGGGCGAACCGGATGGGCCGGTTCTGCGAAGGCACCGAGAGCCCCGCGAGGTCGAGCACGACCGGGTGACGCCATCCGGCAACGCGCATCGCCCCGCCGGTGTAAGCGAGCATTTTGAACCGCGGGAGCGCCTTCTCACCCTCCGTTCCGCCTGCGCCGGCGGCGATGGCGGTGATCTCCGCCGTGCCGGTCAGCGTGAGCGGAGACGTGCCCGCGGGCGCGGGGTGCGTGGCGGCGGCCTCAAGCCACAGATGCTTCGGAGTGCTGCGGGTTGCCGGCTCGGTCGGAGTCTTCGTTGTCATCGGTGTCGTCCTCTTGAGGCGCGGGCGGAGTGCCCGTCGGGGTCGTCGGAGTCGGGGACAGGCCGAGTTCGTCCATGAGCGCCCGTTCCTTGGCGCGCTGGCGGAGCTCTTGCTCCCAGTCGCGTCCTTGGCGGGCATACTCGGCGGCGAGGGTGGTGGTGTGGTTGGCCAGGCGCGTGGCTTGGGCGGTCGCTTCCTTGGCGGGATCGACGTGCTCGACGCCATCCCAGAACCACGCGTGCGTGGGCAGGAGTGCGCCGCGCTCCCGCATCGATTGCGGGAGCAGCCCTTCGACCAGCACGGCCTCGTTGAGCCAGGCGGTGAGGATGCGGTCGAGCACGGCGAGCTGCAGGTGGTGCTGATCGACGCGCAGGCTCTTGAAGTACACCTGGTGGTCCAGGCGTCCGCTGGCGTAGTTGTAACCGGAGGAGTTCCCCGCCGCGACGTTGAACGGCATGTTCAGGCAGCGGGCGATCTCGTTGAGGATCTCGCGCTTGAACTCGCCGAAGGTCGTGGTGGGCTGCTCGGCGTGGACCTGCCCGAGCTTCCAACCGCCGGGGAGGACCGTGGCAAGGCGTTGCTCGAGCTCGACCTCGTCCATTGGCTCGAGCGGATCGGCCTCGCCGTTGGGCGGTGCGTCGGTGTAGATGACGGCGGCGAAGTTGGCGGCGGTCTCGGCGGCGGCGATGGTCGCCAGCGTGTACCGGCGGAGCTGGGCGAACAGCGGGAGCGCCGGCGTGATGTCCGGGATGCCGCGGAGTTGGCCGGGCCGATCGGCGCGGAAGTAGTGCACGACGGCCGACGCGGCGTAGGTGTCGTACGCGGTGAGGTCGTCGATGGGAGCGCGGAGAAGTCCGCTGTCGCCCGGGTGTCGCTTGAGCACGCGGTACGCCGACGGGTTGCCCCACTGGTCGAGTACGATCCCATCAACCTCGTCAGCGCGCCCCCGCCGCAGGAGCGGCGTGCAGACCTGGTCCGCCTCGATGAGCTTGAGATCCAGCGACACCGGTGATCCCCACGACGCGATCGCGGGGTTGTTGACCAACAGCGCGAAGGCCTCGCCGCTCTCGGCCCGGGCCAGCCGCATCGTCCGGAGCTTGCCGGCCAGGTCCACGGTCCGTGACCACTGTTCGAACGCCTCCTCGATCCGGGCGTTCGCGTCGGCATCGTCGGTCAGCATCTGCAGCCGGGGGCCGGTACCGATGGTGTCGTTGGCGAGCGTGAGGACGATGCCCTTGGCATAGGAGTTGTTGGCGACCTCGTACCGGGCGCGGTTGCGGAGGATCCGCCGCACCTCGGGGTTGACCGCGGCGTTGGGCGAGAGCCCGTCCGCGTTCGCCCAGTGCTTGCGGTTGTCAGGCGTGGTCTGCGCCGAATCGAACTTGGCGACGAGCACACGACGGCCGCCGCGCGTTCCGCCTCCATGCGGAACTCGCGACGCCGTAAGGGAGGGTGAGGCGTCTGGCGTCCCGCGTCCGACCCGGCTCATAATGTTGGCGATGGCTTTCAACATGGCGGGTCAGACGGAGCCGGGGGGAACGATCTTGGCGAACCTGATGCCGAGGCCGGGCTTCCTCGCGGCGTCCTTGGACGCGAGGTAGCGGTCGGCCTCGATCTGGTCCTTCAGCGGGTGCTGCTCGACGGACTGGCCGTCCACCGCCGCCTTCGCCGGCTGCGACGCGCTGTCGCGGATGGCCTGCTCGAGGTTGGGGTCAGGGTCCGGGGGCACGCCAGTACCCCTCTGCTCCAGCCGCCGCGTTGTCGCGCTGGCGATGGCAATGCCACCGAAACGGTCTACGGGTAGACCCGATCACTCGACCGGGCGTTCGACGGTCGTGATCCGCCGGCCGCAGTGCCGGCACGAGCGCCGGCGACGGATGGCACCGCTGGGAGCCGCGCGGGTGTAGAGCACCTCGAAGTGGCGGCATCCGCACCGTGGGCACGTGAGCCCGCGCGGCTGGGGTGCCGGTTTGGAGGGGCGTGCTGACGTGCGGGGGTTCACCGGCGCTCTCCTCGCAACTGGGACAGCCGCAGCCGGGGACGCGCCGATACCTTCTGGTCCGTGCCGAAGAGCACGGCGCCTTCCATCGACGCCGCGACGGCCGCGCCGACAAGGCAGTCGAGCCAGTGGTTGTCGAGGCCCTCCACGCGGAGCTTCCACTCATCCACCGTGCGGCCGCGGCCCTCTGTCTTGACGCGGTACTCGCTGGTCAGGTGCTCCGACAGCAGGCGGTGCGGCTCGGGTTTGCTCCCGAAGAGCGACAGGCACCCGGGATCGCCCATCGGGACCGCCAACCTTGCGTGCGCGAACGACTTCCAGTAGTTCGTGTCGAAGACGACGTGCCGCACGGCGCGCTTGCCGGTGACGATCGGGATGCGCCAGTTGAGCCCAACCCGGTCCCCTCGCTTGCGCTTGTAGTCGCTGAAGGGAATGCTCGACGCGCCCACGTACCGGCCGTGGCTGGGCATGAGTACTCCCGCGTGCGGGCTCTGCCGGCAGAACTGGTACACCACGTCCGTGGACGATCCCCAGTTGGCGTCAATCAAGCAGCGGTCAATCCGCACCATCGCGCCGTCGTCACGCCGCCACTCGCGCGCCAGGTGCGAGGCCACCAGACGCTCCAGCCCGGCGTAGATCGCACCCTCAACGCCGGCCCGCGGGGCCGCGGTCGCTAGCGTGCGGCGCATGTCGCGGAGCGTGAAGTACCCACCCGGCGCCTTCTGATCCGGCTCGGTTCCGTAGTCGATCACGTACCCCGTGAAGTCGTCCTCCCAGGCGGCGACGAGGTAGAACAGCGCCTTGCCCTGCACGTCCACAAACATCGTCAGCCGCGTGCAGCCAATGGGAACCTCAGCGCGGGCCTGGCCGTTAACCTTCGCCGCGATCTGATCGGCGCTGAGCAGGTCGTCGGCGGCCTGAACCTCGGGCAGCGGTTCGTTCTGGTACTCCGCGAAGAACGCTGCCTCATTCTGCAGACGCAGGTTCATCGCGTGCTGCACGGCCGACAACTCGTCGTGGTTGAAGCGCTCGGGCCAGGCGATCACCGCACCCTCGTCCATCGCGGTGCGGTGCTGGTGGTAGAACTCCGTCGCGGCTTTGATGCCGCGGTCGTTCCGCAGGCCATCGGCACGCAACTCGGCGTACTTCTGCCAGAGCGCATCGCGCACCGGGAACGCGTACATCATCTTGGTCCGCTCGCCCTGCCACTGCGGGTGCTTGTCGCGATCAAGAATGCGGTCGGCCAGGTCGTCGGGGCGGACGACGGTGAGCGTCATGAGACCCGCGATCTTCTTCCCCGGGCCCGCGAGGCCGAGGATCGCCCCGGCGAGGATGCGCTCGCGGTTGGCGCACTGCGAGGGCGACCGGGCGCTCTCGTCGGTCTGTGGATCGTCGATGAGAACCAGAGAGGGTCGCGAGGATGTCCCGTCCGCTCGCTTGTGCTTCATGCCGCGGATGCGGCCGGTGATCCCGGCGACGCGGATGATGGCGCCCGCGGCGGCGGAGCCGGGGATCGTCGGCAGCACGACCTCCCGGGCGGTCCAGCCGATGTGCGTCTGCTTGCCCTGGTAAAGCTGTCCCGACGCGCGCTGGTGGATGCCCTCCAGGGACCGGATCGGGTGGCAGACCTCCGGGAAGTCGCCGGCGAGGAGTTCACTGTTCTCCAGCTCCGCCTTAATCGACTCGAGCATCCCGGCCGCGTGCTCTTCGTCGGAGCCGATCAGCGCGACGAAGTCGCGGTGGCCGTAGAGCATGGCCCAGAGACAGGCGACCTCGCAGAGCGACGTCTTGCCGCTGCCGCGCGGCATGGCCATCGCAAACAGCCCGCCCTCCAGCACTGCCTGCTCGATCTTGGCGATGACCTTGAGGTGGTCATCGGACCACTTGAGGTGGAATGTCTGCAGGAAGTACGTCTCGCAGAAGTACCGGAAGTCACGGGCCGCCCGCTCGCGCCGCGCCGGGTCGGCCACGGACGGCAGGTCACCGATGTCGCGACCCGAGAGCGAGAGCACGGCGTTGCGCAGCCGCGCCCGCTCCTTCATCGCCTCGTATCCGGTAAGCCCCTCGGGCTGCCGGGCTGCTTCGGCGAGGGCCTCGTGCCGAGTTGTCACCAGCCACGCGACGTACCGGAACAGGTCCACCTTGCCAGCGTCGCCGTCGGCCGCAACGCGGAAGCCAGCGCGCGTGCGGTGCCGGTGAAGCTGCCGCTCGCTGACAACCTCGCCCAGCGGCGCGCTGTTGAGCAGCCGCGCGAGCTCACCGGGCTTGAGTTTGCGCGGGTCAATCGCCACCGCCACCCCCTGAGGTCATCTCCTTCACGAGCCACGCGGCGTAGTGCACGAGGTTGAGCGTTCCGTCGCTGTTGACCGGCGCGCCCGCGTCGATGTCGGCGCGGAGCATCTCCTCGCTGACAGCCTTGCCGCCCAGGCGCGTGAGCACGCGGGCCGCGTCCGCGATGGGGAGCGCTGCGGGGTTCAGCCGGGACCTTCCCTGCCCGGCGGCGTGGGGGACGGGGGGGTCGGGACTAGGCGCGTGTTCGGGAGTCATCGCGGACCTCCCGCCCGAACTTGCCCACATGTCCCGCCGAGTTGCCCACATGTCGCGGAATGACGGCGAAACCGCTCCGATTCACCTTGCCTGTTCGCGGATGTCATGGCTTCATGTGTCACAACGCGGGGCGACCAACCACAAGCCCCGCGACGGAGACCACGACAATGAACGCGACGACGAAGAACATGATCGAGATCGCCACCGCCCTGGGACGCCGCGGGTTCGCGGTCGCCTGCCTCGAAGTCCGCACGCCCGACGGCCGGACCTGGTCGGTCGACGCCGCCAGTGCGGGCGGGTTCCGCCTCTTCGAGATCGACCCCGACGGCCGCCGCGGGCCCGACGAGCACGACGCGGTGGACGGCGATACGTGGTTCGCCAGCGACCTGGTGGACTACCTCGACGCGGTGGGCCGGCCCAAGACGCCCCCGCCCAATCGCACAACCCGACCGACCGCCTGAAGCCCGCGAAATGCGGGCTTCGTTGATTACCGGAGTCACCACGCACCGCAAGCACCCCAAGCGACGAGAGGTACCAGTATGAAGAACCGCACGAACAAGAACGCCAAGCCCGAACCCACCGCAGCCCAGATGTACGTCGCCCGGCGGAACGACATCGCCCGCCTCCTCGACGTGCTGGCGATGGAGCTGGACAAGCACGACGAGCGGGCCAAGGCCGACCCGACCAACTGGGGCATCACCGGCAACCTCGGGAAGGTCCGCAGCGACCTGATGGACACCGTCGCCTTCCTCAGTGGCATGGACCGCGAGGACGTCGAGCGCTTCCTGGCCGAGTAACCACCCCGTACCCACGCACCCCAACCAAGGAGCACGCCCATGAACATCAGGACGATCGTGATCGAAGGCCACGAGAAGGACATCAAGATCAGCCGCACGGAGCGCGGCGCGGAAGTGACCATCGAGCAGAACACCCGCCACGCGGGCAGGCAGGACATCTGCATCGCCCACATCGCGCGCGACGAGGACCGCGATGCCCGCTACGCCAAGGCCGTTGAGGTCGCCAAGGTGGTCTACGGGACCGACCGGCGCGGCCGCGCCGCCGCCACCAACTCGATGGTCCATGACGTGCTCAACGAGATGGAGCGCGTCGCCGGTTGCTAGCCGCGAGGCGGCGCGGGGAACCGCGCCGGCCCCGATTCCCCGCCGCAGCGTGCGGCGGGGTTCCGCACCCCTGGTTTGGAGAATCGCATGAGTACGAAGACCAAGAAGCCCCGCACCCCGAAGATGTCCAAGAGCGCCGCCCGCGCCGAGGGCGCGTCCAAGACCGAGCGCCTCCGCAAGGCCGCGCTCGCCGAGATCAAGGATCGCCTGGACGGGAAGCCCACCAAACCCGCGAAGACCAAGGGCGGGAAGGCTCCCAAGACGCCTAAGGCCCCGAAGCCCGCGAAGGAGAAGAAGCCCAACCCCCCGAAGCGCGTCAGCGCTCTCGACGCCGCGGCGCAGGTTCTCGCCGCGAGCGGAGAACCGATGCGGGCCAAGCAGATGATCGTTGCTATGGAGGCCAGGGGACTGTGGAAGAGCCCAGGCGGCAAGACGCCCGAGGCCACGCTCTACGCCGCCATCATCCGCGAGATCGCCGCCAAGGGCGACACGGCCCGCTTCAAGAAGCACGACAAGGGCGTATTCGTCGCCGGGAAGGGGGCCTGAGCCATGTGCGCCGCACCCGCCCGCGAACAGCAACTCGAGGCCGTCCTGCAGGCCGCTCTGTACCTGCTCGGCGCACGCCAGGACCAGATGCTCACCATCGAGGAGTGGACGGACCTCGCGCGGGCGGTGGCCGCGTGCCAGGAGCGGAAGACCGCTGACTACCTGACCGAGCACGACCTCGAGGACATCGCCGAGCGCTACGCCCTCGAATGGGACGAGGCGACCGACGGCCCGCTCCCGAACCTCGACGAGTGAGGCGTTCATCACGCCCCGCTCCCAGCCGCGACGCTCGTCGCGGCTTTCTCTTCGGCCAGAGCGTTTGAGCCGAGCCGCTCCGCCTTGCGGCCCGTGAACTTCTCCCAGCGCTGCACGATGACATCGCAGTAGAGCGCATCGAGCTCCATGAGGAACGCGTGCCGCCCGGTCATCTCCGCGCCGATGAGCGTTGAGCCGCTGCCCCCGAAGAGGTCGAGCACGTTCTCGCCCGGCCGCGACGAGAACTCGATGGCCCGTCGCGCGAGTTCGACGGGCTTCTCCGTGAGATGGACCATGCTCTGCGGGTTGACCTTCTTGATCGACCAGGTGTCCGGCACATTGGCGGGGCCGAAGAATCGATGCGCAGCGCCTTCCTTCCAGCCGTAGAAGCACCACTCGTGGTTGCCCATGAAGTCCTTCCGCGTGAGGACCGGATGCTCCTTGATCCAGATGATCGCCTGGGCGAAGTAGAGCTCGCAGCGCTTCAGCACGGGCGGGTAGTTGCCGCAGTTGGCGTAGCCGCCCCAGATGTAGAACGTGCCGCCGGGGATCAGCACGCGGGTGATGTTCCCGAACCACGCCGCGAGCAGACGATCGAACTCGTCATCGGACACGAAGTCGTTGGCGAGCGGCCGGTCCTTGGCGCGGAGTTTCTTGTGCGTCGCTCGGCTCTTCTCCGGGTAGCGGTTGAGGTCCGCGTTTTGCTGGTCGTGCTGGTCGGCCTTGCCGGGCAGCGCGAACGAGCTCAGGCCGGCGACGATCGCGTTGTTCGAGCGGGGCTCGACCTTCACGTTGTACGGCGGGTCCGTGTTCACGAGGTGGATCGGCTGGCCATCAAGCAGACGGTCCAGGTCCTCGGGCTTGGACGAGTCGCCGCACATCAGGCGGTGGTTGCCAAGCACCCAGATGTCGCCGGGCACCGTCGTCGCTGCGTCCGGTGCGCCCGGCACGTCATCGGGATCGGTCAAACCCTCGCTGCCCGCCGGAGCCATGATCGCGCTGAGGTCCTCGGCGCTGAAGCCGAGCAGCGCGAGGTCGAAGTCCACGCCTTTGAGGTCGGCCAGCTCCAGCGGCAGGAGCTCCATGTCCCACGAAGTCAGCGTGGCGACCTTGTTGTCGGCGATGCGCAGCGCCTTGACCTGTTCCGGCGTCAGATCGTCGGCGCGGATGGTCGGCACCTCCTTGAGCCCGAGTTTCCGCGCCGCGCGGAGCCGCGTGTGCCCGGCGATGATCACGCCGTCAGCGTCGATCAGGATCGGCACCTTGAAGCCGAAGGCCTCGATGCTCTTGGCCACCGCGTCGATGGCGGCGTCGTTGATGGTGCGGGGGTTGCGGTCGTACTCCTTGACCGCGTCGATGGGCAGCGTCTCGATGTTCATAGCGATCTCCGTCGGAAGCGCGGCGGTGAGCGCCGGCGCGAGGCGTCGTGGTAGCCCGCCGCACATGCGGCGGGTCCGGGGATCGGTGGATCGCTGGTTGGCTGGATCGCTCGGGCAGTCGGGCCCGTCCGTGTGGCGCTCAGCGCTCCGATTCCCCCGCGCTACGGACCGCGCCCGTTGGCCACGGGTGCGCCCACGTTGGCCCACGTCGCGTTCCTGGCGGGGCGGCGTACCAACCCCGCCAGGCGCTCGCCCCGCGCCCGGACGCGCGAAACAAACTCTGTCGCCAAGCGCGGCTGTTCCCGCGGGCGTCGATTCGCAGGCTCGGCCCGGGAGTACCTAACGCCATCCGCCTCCCCTCCCGTAAGGCTTCCGGCTGTAAGGCTCCCACCCGGGATTGCCACCCCGCGCTTCAATGAAGTTCGGGTGGCGGGATCATGGCGATTAGAGGGATTGGGTTTCCCACGCGGAAAACGAGGGGTTTGGATTGAAGAGAAAGATGATTGCTTGTTTGCATACCTCTTCCCTCTCTCTCCGCGCGTGTATACAGACGAAGGAGACCCGCAAACAAGAAGCGAAGTCGTCGGGGTGCGTTCAGGCTCTTGAAACATAGCGGGTTGCGCTCCTTCCCTTCGTTGCAACGCGAACTTCATTGATCTGCCCGGTGGCAATCAGGTTGTCGATGACCTCCTGCCGCTCGCGGACACTCAGCCAGCGCGTCTTCCAGAGCAGTTGGGTGTGGCAGATGCCCTGCGTGCCGCCGTGCTCGTCGATGATCCGGAGCACGCGCTTCTGTCTGGCGTCGAACTGGCCGTCGGCGATGCGGACGTGGGCCTCGAAGAGCAGGCGACGCGTGACGTAGCTCGAAAGGTCGCACGCCCACGACGCGCTGGCTTCGTCGATGACGGGGTTGTCCGGGTTGGCCGAGCACGCGTGGATCAAGGCCAGTCGGCAGGCCTTCTCCTCGGCGCGCGACCACACGGCCGCGATCCCCTCGCCCTTGGCTTCCATCTCGGCATCGGCGTGATCGGCGAGTGCGTCGAACCTTGCCGCGGCTTCGGGCGTCGCCGTCACGACCACGGGCTTGGGGTGCTCCTTGCGCAGGTTGCCGCCGGGGGCGAACTCGTTCCACCAGCGCACGCGGTCGACGATGGCCTTGGGCGGGGGCACGCGTGCCCGGCGCTGCCGCTTGGGCCGTTCGGGACACTCGAATACCAGGAGGCGGCCGATAAACCCGTCGCTGAGGCTCTCGGAGGTGAGCGACTCCCAGAAGCTGTCGGGGACGGTGGTGCCGTAGAGCACGACGCACGGCTGGTCGACGGACTTGTTCCGCTTGGCGTCGGCGTAGGCCTTGCCCCGCACGAACGTGTCGGCGGAGCTGTAGAACTTCATGAACGCCGTCAGCACGTTGAACAGGTGCGGGGCCTTCTTCGGGTCGCCGATGGTCCGCAGGAAGCGCCCGAACTCGTCGAGCTGGAACAGGATCGCTGGCTGGGTCTCGACGGCCGTGAACAGCCCCGCGTCGCTGGCGAGGTCCTCGTTGCCCTCCAGATCATCGGCGCCGGCGGCGAAGAGGATGTCGCGGGTGAGCTTGCGGGCGTGGTCCTTGCCAGCGCCGCTCTTGGCCAGGCCCACGCAGTAGACGTTGGTGCGGTTGCCGCGCTCGTCGCAAACCTTCCGCCCGGCGAGCACGGCCTGCAGGGCGATCGCGCCCGCGAGCGCCAACTGCGGTTGCGGTCGCGGCGCGTACGCGACGTTGTGCGCCACGATCTCCCCGATCAGCCCGGGCACCGTCAGCAGGTGGGGCGGGAAGGGGCCGGGGTCGTCCGGTCGCTCGACGTGCTCGATAGCGTCGCCGTCGTGGTGCTCTGCGGTGAATGCGGCGAGGTCGACATCGGCGGACTCGGACGGCTCGGTCCCGAACCCCTCGGCGCGGAGCGATGACGCGGCGGCCGCGAAGTCCCCGCCGTGCTCGAGCATCGCGTAGACCGCGAAGGGCGCATAGGCCTGGTTGGGCTCGAACGGCGGAGCGTTGCTGGAGAAGACGTAGAAGACGCCGCCCTTGAGCGTCGCACTCGTGCCTCCCTGCTTGCCGGGCCGCCGCCAGTGCTCGTTCTCGCCGCCCTTGGCCAACTCCCAGCCGTGGCGGCGGAGGATCTCCCTCGCATCACCACGGGCGTTGTAGTCGTCCCCGGGCCGGACACACGTACCCAAAGGCTGCTGCGGCGCTCCCGCCACGGCGGGCTCGGCGTCGTTCATCCGCCAGGCGCAGCCCAGGAGCACCTCGCGCTCCTCTGCCGAGACGAGTGGCGGGTTCGCCAGGCTCCCGGCAACGGCCTCGTAGCCCGGCGAGGGGGTGCACAGGAACATCCCGCCTTCACCGCGCGTCTCGATCAGCGTGACGGTAACGCACCACTTCCCGTCCGTGCCGCGCCTGGGCGTGAGCGTCTTACCCCCGATCACGATGGGCGCATCGCCATCAGCATCCACTCGCCGCTGGGCGAGTTTCGTGTTGCCGCACACCGGCGCCTCGCACCGGTATACGACATGGCGACCGCCCGAGGGCGTGGTCTCGACGAAGAGACGCTCAACCAGGCCGGGCTCGATCTCTTCGACCATCGTGCGCCAGGCGTCGAAGGCCTCGCCGGCGCAGTCGAAGTCGATCATCTCCAGGTTGCCGGAGACGCCGCCGCACACGATGCAGATCGCGTCCGGTCCGATGTCGATCCATGAGGTCAGCTCGGCGGCGGTGGGAAGGCGCTTCTGGAACCCGGACCATCGCGGCAGCGCCACTCGCTTCTCGTCGCCCCGGCGCAGCGCAGGGAGAACGCACAGCCCGGCGCTGAGGTACGCCGTGGCAGCCGCGCCGAGTTGGACATCGGTGGCAGGGCTCAGAACGGGATCTCCTCATCGGGGATGCCGTACGTCGTGCCCACCGGCTGCGCCGGCGCATCGGGGAGGCCCTCATCGCAGTCCAGGCGCGGCGGCTTGTCGCCCAGGCGGTGCGCGACGACCCGCTCGAACTGATCGCCGGCCTTCTTCTCCACGGTGATGTGGAGCGTCGGCGCCAGTGCGCCCGCCCTTGCCATCTCGACAGCCTCCTCCGTGCCGCCTGGGACCGGCTCGACCGACCGGGCCCGCCACCACGCCTCGGCCTTGGTCCGGGCGTACCCGGTGTGGTCGAAGCAGACCCACTCGCGGAAGTAGTGGTTGAAGCCAACCCGATACTCGACCCGCATCGTGAGCGGCGCGGACGGGTCGCTCCGCTTCATGTGGACGTGGTACGTCGTCTCGCTGACGTGGTGCTCCTCGCGGCTGGTCTGCCCCGACAGGATGCCCTCGGTGCTCGCCTGCGCTTCGTGCTTCTGCTTGTTGGGCTCCGGGAACTGGTGTCCGCACTGTGGGCAGGTCTGATACCCGGCCGCGATGAGCGCCTGGCACTGCGGACATTCCTTGGCCGGCGCCTCACCCTCGCCGCGGTCGAAGGTGTCAAGGCGGACGGCGTCCACTGGCCCGTGCCGCAGGACGTTGCCGCCGAAGTCCAGCACCAGGCAGTCGGCCTTGCCCGGGTGGAGGCGAAAGCCGCGCCCGACCATCTGGTAGTACAGCCCCGGCGACATGGTCGGCCGCACCAGCGCCACGCAGTCGATGTGCGGGGCGTCGAAGCCCGTGGTCAGCACGTTCATGTTGCAGAGGTACTTGAGTTCCCCCGCCCGGAATCGCCCCAGGATGGCGCTCCGCGCGCCGGCGGGCGTGTCGCCCGTGACGAAGCCGCACTCGACGCCGTGCTTGGCCTTGAGCACCTCCACGATGTGCTGGCCGTGGCGGATGCCCGAAGAGAAGATAAGCGTGGCGCAACGGTCCTTGGTGTGCTCGACGATCTCGGCGCACGCCCCCTCGACCAGCCCGTCCTTGTCCATGAGGTCCTCGACCTCGCTGGCGACGAACTCGCCGGCGCGGACGTGCAGGTCGTCGGTCGAGATCTTCTGCAGCCCCGCCTTGGTCTTGAGCGGCGACAAGAACCCCTGGACGATGAGCTCGCGGACGCCCACCTCGTAGCAGATGTGGTTGAGGATGTTCTCCGCAGCGCAGATCGGCCCGGACTTGAGGCGGTAGGGCGTCGCGGTCAACCCGATGATGCGGACGTTGGGGTTCACCACCTTGGCGTCGGCGATGAACTGCCGGTACATCCCGTCGTCCTCGGCGGGCACCATGTGCGCCTCATCCACGATGACCAGGTCCACCGGGCCCAGGTCGCACGCCTTCTTCCAGATGCTCTGGATGCCGGCGATCGTGACGGCGTACCCCAGGTCCTTGCGCTTGAGGCCCGCCGAGTAGATGCCCACGGGCACGTCGGGGGCGATGAGCCGCAGTTTGTCGGCGGCCTGCTCGAGGAGTTCCTTGACGTGGGCCAGGATGACGACGCGGCCGTTCCAGTGCGTGACGGCGTCGCGGCAGATCGTGGCGATCACCGGCGTCTTGCCCCCGCCGGTGGGGATCACGACGCACGGGTTGTCATTGCGCGTACGCAGGTGCTCGTACACGGCGGCAATGGAATCGGATTGGTATGGGCGAAGCTCCATCAGGAGACGCCCCCTTCGTGAACGCCGCTTACTATCACCTGATGCGAGTCACCGTGTTGATCCTGACGCTCGTAGCAGCCTTGCTTTCGGCGTGTCGCTCGACGCCCGACGCACCGGAGACAGAAGCGGCCATGATTCAGGTCGAGGTTCTTGGTTTCAGTGACTGTCCGAACACCCCAGAGTTTCTCCGGCGCGTGCAGGTGGCGGCCACTCGTGTGGAAGGCGCGCGTGTTGTGTACGTCGATCAGGAAGCACTGCCCGAGCATGACGTCCGCCGCGGATATCCCACGCCGACGGCGCTGGCGAACGGACGAGACCTGTTTGGGCTTCCTGCTCCAACGACTCCGAGCATGGGCTGCCGAATGTATGAGGATGGGCTGCCCAACGAAGACGCGATCGCTGCACGGCTGCGGAACGCAACTGTTCGCTGATTCCAACTGGTCTGTGACACTTCGCATCACGCATTGATCTCCGAGATCTCCACCAGCACCTTGCCGCCCGGTGTCACCGGGCCACGCTCAACCACCAGCCGATCGATCTGCGAGTCGTCGCGGTACGCCCCACCGCGAGCGAGCGCATCGAGCAATGCCTTCTGCACGTTGTCCAGGTCGCGCCGGCGGTGGTCGGGCGGGCAGACCGTGACGCGCACCGCCAAGCGCCCTTCCATTCGCACCAACCGCATCGCCGCGAGGGCGGCGCACACGTCCCTGCGGTAGCGCCGGCCCTCGCGGCTGATGACGGTTCTCGCGCCCACGCGCCGCCAGATGTGATTCACACTTGGCGGGTACGGGAGTTCGAGGAGCCGACCGGATGGAGTCAGCGTTTCCAGGGCGGCGTGCTCCCCGGGCCCGCGCTCGCGGCGGGGCGCGGGGCCGTCGTCCCCACGCCGTTGCCGCCCTTCTTGGCGTAGCCCTTGATGACGTTGGTGAACTCGCCGTTGTCGTCGCGCTTCTTGAGGCCGATGTTGATCTCCAGCGGCACGTTGTGCAGTTCGATCGAGTCGCGCGGCTGCATCACGCCGACGGCGCGGCAGATCGCGGAGAGTTCGCCGCGGGCGATCTTCACCGTCATCTCGCTCTTGTTCTCGAGGTTGAGGCGGGCCCAGACCAAGCGGCCCTTGAACTCGCCCTCGATGATCTGGAACGTGAGCTGCAGGTACTTGCCCCCGCCGGCCTTCGTCGGCTTGAGCTCGGATTCGGAGACGACGGCGATGTACTTGCCCGCGGGGAGCGGGTCGAGCGCGACGGAGGGATCGACCTGGTTGGCGTCGAAGTTGTTCAGGCTGGCCATTGAGCGGACTCCTTCATGAACGAATGGGTGGGTGCGGGGTGGGGGTGGGGACCTGGATCAGCGACCGGCCGACTGGCGATCCAGCCCCTGCTGGATCGCGTCCGACAGGTCCTTCCAGGACAGGCCCACCTTGGACGGCAGGCCGTAGCGGTTCTTGGCGGTGACGTTGCTCGTTCCCTCGGTCGTGAGCACGCGCTCGCCCGTGGTTTCGCGCGAGGCGTAGAGCACGGCGTCGGCCCACTCGACGAACGTCGGGGCGATCCACTGGGGGATGTCGGGCGCGGCGAGCCGCACGTCGTACCCCTCGGGCGTGGTGATCTTGGTGTTGGCCGCGTGCGCCAGCAGGATCACGGCGATGCCGCGGTCGGTGATTGCGTTGAGCAGCGGGAGCAGGTCGCGGCTGACGATGTTGTTGACGATCTCGCGGGCCTTGAAGTACCCGCCGTGGGCCGAGGAGAGCGTGTTGGTAACCTCGCCCTTGCTCTTCTTGTCGAGGTCCATCACGACGTACTCGACGATGCGCTGCACAAGCCAGTCGAGCGTGTCGATCGCCACGGCTCCGAGCCCCTCGGGTGGCTGGGCCTCGATCTCGGTAAGCCAGGCGTGCACCTCGGGCCAGCTCTTGAGGAACGGGGTCCGCGTGAGCCCGGGCACGGCGCCTGCGCCGTTCTCGCAGTCCAGGAGCAGCGCGCCGGCGCTGGCGGCGAACGTGGTCTTCCCGACGCCCGGAGTGCCGTAGACGAGGATCTTGGGCGGTGAGGGTGTCGTGGTCGTGATCACCGAATCGAGCAGGGGCATGGTGGCTCCGTTCCTGTGGTGATGGGGATCGAGATCCTCGGCCCGCAGGTCGCGGGTGAAATCGCCCTGCCCCAACCGGACGAGCGGCAGGCTCTCGTCGGCGGGGCCGGGCGGTTCCGTGCGCGGGGTACGGGCAGGGGGCACGCCAATACCCCTCTGCCCGCGCCCGCCACTTGTCGCGCACTAGTTGGCGGCCGGATCGAGGTCGGCCAGGTGGACGCGCAGTTGCAGCACCATGCGGTTCACCGTTCCGCGGTGAACGCCGCGTTCCGCGGCGATCTCCGGAACCGACTTGCCCGCGAGCAGGTCTCGGGCGAGCGCGAACAGGTCCTGCGGCAGATCCGCGATGCGGTCGGCGAGATCGAGGCGTGCATCCACTTCGGCCACGCCACCGAGGCGGCGGTCTGCGAAGTCCATGCCCTCGGTGCCAAGGGCCGGCAACGGCACGAGACGATCGCGCACCGCCGCGTCGCGGCGGAGCTGCTTGCACTTCTGCCGGTACCAGAGGTTCATGACGCCCTTCATGAACGTCGTCCGCGAGGCGATCGTCGGATCGAACCGCCGGAGCGCGCGCATGATCTCGGCCGCCAGCTCCTGCCACAGATCCGGGACCTGATCAGTGGCGAGCGAGTAGAGGCGTCCGAGCCGCTCGGTTCGGAACTTCATCTGCCGAAGGGTGAGTTCCGGAAGTTCCGGCGGCGTCGGGGCCGGAGGGACAGAGTTGAGAGTGGTGACGATCGGGGAGACGATGGCTTCTGCGAGCATGGATGGCTTCCGTGCTGGTGAGTGGTTCGCGCCGCACGTCGCGGCGTGTTCACCAGCCGGTGGGGCTTGCAGATCAGCGCGCAGAAAACTTGACCGTCATCACCGGAGGCCTGAAAACACGAGACCAAATGACAACCGCCGTGCGATTTGCACTTACAGCAAGCAGCGCAAAGTGCAAGAAGTGGAGTGCGTCAGCGGCCCAGCCGGACGCGACCGAACCCGGAATCCCACAGCGCCTGAGGGTCGTTCACGAGCGTGAAGAGCGTGCGGACGCTGTCGGCGCCCGAGTCGTTGAAAACCCGCGTGATGACATGCGGTTTGACCTTGGCCGCCGTCGCAATCGCGGACTTTGTCACGCGCGGCAAACTGGCGGGCATGCCCTGCTCATCCCTGAGTCGTGAGCGAATGAGCGCCACGCGATCCCGGGCCATCTGCGTTAGCGCCGTCTCAACTGCGTTGATCGCCCCCAGGCGATCCGCCCGCTTCTTGCGCTTCGCCTTCGAGCGGCGGGGAGAGGCTAGATCGAGCCCATTGCGCCGCACGAAGCGATCGATGAAGCCCTGCCAGAGATCCGACGCGATCAGGCCGGAGCCGTTTGCGTCAAGCACATCTTCCGCGGGCACGAGCACGCTCTTGCGGGCCTCGACCCATTCACGCAGCTCGTCAGACCAGCCCTGCGCCGTTGGCGTCACGATGATCATGCCCATATCGCTGGACGAGACGACCGACCGGATCGTGAGCGCCAGCGCCGTAGTATCCGGCTGGGCCACGAACGTGACCGGGAAACGGTCCGATCCCGGCACGCCCCACGTACCCAAGCGGAAGCCACCCGGAGGGCCGTTGATGGGTGTTGTGGAAGTTTCCAGGCCGAGGGCGTTGGCGATTGCGGGCCGCAGTCGCCTAGGGGAAATGTGCAGAAGCGTGTAGTCCTCGGGCGCGAGCTCCTGCCGGGGCGTGGCTCCCTCATCGCACACCGCCACCACCGTCCCGTTCCTATGCACGACCACCCGCATGTCCGGCGCATTCGGGAGAGGCGACGCGACTACCGAAGCGCGGCGGCCATTGGCCTCGAGCAGGCCTTCGACGCAGGCGAAGTCGTCCCCGCAGAGGGTCCGCCACTCCTGCCGCGGCGCGGCGTCCGCAGGCGCAATCTCAAGACGCTGCCACAAGTGCGCGAGTGAGCCCATCGGTCGCCTTCCCACGGTCCTGGAGGAATCCGCGCAGCCCGAGCCAGCGAAGGATCACTTCGCTGTCGCTCTCTCGGGAATACACGGCGTTGTTCGGCAGCACGATCCGGAGCTGCCCCTCCCGGCCGGTCCTGAAGACGACGTTGAAGGTCGCGCTCATGAGCTTGATGCCGCGCGGGATGCCGCGTCCTGCGTCGGTCATGGCCCGGAACAGATCGCTCTTGGAGCGAGGTCGCTCGACGAGATCAACCGCCTTGGGATGAGCCCAGTCCAGCCCGCGGAGCCAGACCGCTTCGAGTTCCGGCACATCATCGCAGCGCAGGCACGCCTGCCCCTTCTCCAGGATGGGCTTGAGTGTGTACTTCGCAGGCAGGCCCTCGGCCAGGAACAGCTGCGACTGGTTGAAAAGATGGTGGCCGACATGCTCGAGGTATGCACGGACATCGGCGTCGTGCTTGGCGTTGACTTGCATCTCGCCCTGGCCGTGCTCGTAGATCAGCACATCGAACCGCTCCGGGTGGAAGATGATGTGCTGGCGGCCGCCGGTCAAAGGATCGACGGATACGTCGCGGTGGGCCACGTCGGCGCGACGGATCATCTGCCGGAATCCCGCCGGCGTTGGGAAATGGAACACACGCACGCCCGACCCGCGCCGGCGCCCGACAAAGTCCTTCTCCAGCCCGTCCTCGTACCCCTTGAGGACATGGTCGGCAACGCCGGAGATCATCGGCGGGTCCGCCGTCAGCGCAAAGTGGCTGCGGAAGAGGCGACGCGCGATGGGCAGGCGCTCGGCGTAAATGCGTTCGAGTGATTCGGTGCCATCCAGCAGCAGAAGGACGACGAGGTCGGCGGTGCTGGGGGTCGGGGCGATATCAAGACCCAGTCGCTTCGCCTCGTCCAGGAGCAGTTGATGGTTGCCGCCGGTCGACATCTCATCGATGACGCCGATGCGGTCCACCAACTCCGCCGACAGGCCGGAAACCTCGCCGCACATGACGCGGCGTACCGCGGCGTCGTCGACGCCGTCGCCGATGAACACGCCGTGCGGTTCGAGTTCCTTGCGGTAATGCTGGAAGAACCGAACCTGAAGTTTGGGGTCGATGCTGTTGAGGGACCCCGGGTTTACCCACCGACCTGCGCGCAGACTCTTGGGCATCCGAATCTCCGGCCAGACGCGAGAATCTCGCGGCCTCCGCCGCGAGCCCCGCCGAGTACGCCTGGCGGGAGTATTCGGGCAATAGTATATCGTTAGGGCGCTTCCGGAGTCGAGCCGACAGCCAACCAACAGGACATTGGATCAGTGCCTAAGCCCAGGCCCCTGCGGGACTTCAGTTAGGTCCACCGCGCTGGTTCGACAGGGTTTGCGGAGCAGTGATTGCCACAGTTGGCGCTGGGCCTGCCACTCGACCCGTGACGTGACTTCGCGCAAATCATGCTCAGTAATCGGGTCGCGACCGTTAGCTACGAGCGGTAGGTGCAACACCGCTTCCTGTATGTCGGGCGCGAGGTACAGGAGGTTCATGATCTGCGTCACGCGGGCGCGAGTGACGTGACCGGCGGCAGCCAACTCCGTCTGCGTAGAAACCGCACCGGTCCGGATGAGGGTATCGAACCGGATCGCGAGCGCCATCAAGCGTGCGACGCGAGGTACCCGGCCGGGCGTCGAGGTCGGCTCGGCGGCCGCGTCCCGGCCCGGTCGGCCGCGGCCGGCGACGACGAACCGGGCTGTAGTGGTGATGGCTTGCGCTTCAGAGGCACGATCGGATTTGGCTGGTGCAGGGTTCATCGGATTGGCGTTTCCGTGGCGGACGCTTCCGGGTTGAAGGTGATGGACACGTTGTGCGTCTGGCCGTCATATTCAACAGACGCGATCACGACGCGCAGGAACTCGGCGCGTTCGGCCTGCGTCATCGCTTTCCAGACCCCGTCGAACGCCTCAACCGCCCCGGCCACCTCGTCCTCGTCGATGAGGCGGTCGGCGTCCGCCGCCACCTGCGCGGAAACCGCCGCGAGCGTTCGCCGCACACGCTCGATCTCGCGGCGCGCGGCGGCGGTGGGCTCCTCGCGGGAGAGCCGTTCGAGCACGGCACGGAGCCGGGTCTGCTCCGCGATTCGGGCGACGGCCGCCTCGCGGAGGAGATCGATGGCACGGGCCACGACCGCCGCCATCTGTGGGGAGTCGGCCAGAATGGCCTTCACCTGGTCAAGAACGAACGCTTCGAGCGCCGGCCCGGGCAGGGACGGGGCGGCGCAGTGTTGCCGCCCGCGCTTCACCGCGTTGCAGCAGACGTAGTAGCGGTATCGCGTGCGTGACCCGTCGGACTTCTTCTTCGAGGCACTGCTCGGGGACATCGCGCACTTGCACCCCTTGCACCGGACCAGTCCGCCCAGGAGCGACCCTGTCGAGTTCTTCACGCTGGCCCCGCCGCGCTCGCCAGCGAGTTTGAGTTGGGCGTGGACGCGGCGGAACAGATCCTCGTCGATGATCGCTTCGTGCTCGCCGTCGTACACCGCGCCGTTGTGCGGCACCTTCCCGAGGTAGAGCGGGTTGCGAAGGAGCCGCGAGATGATGGTTTTGTCGAACTCCCGGTTGCCGACCGTGCGGCCGGCGGTGGTCGTCCATGACTTCGTGGTCCAACCGCGGGTGTTGCACTCGTCGGCAACTCGCAGGATGCTCTCGACCTCGAGGTACAACTCGAAGATGCGCCGGACGCGACCCGCCTCGACCTGGTTGACGACCAGGCGCCGCCCCGTGAATGGAGCCGGCGCGGGCACGAAGTCGTACCCCAAGATGGGCTTGCCGTGCTGGTATTTGCCCTTGCGCCGCGCGGAGGCGATCTTGTCCCGCGTTCGCTCGGAGATGATCTCCCGCTCGAACTGCGCGAACGACAGCAGGATGTTCAGCGTCAGGCGGCCCATCGAGTGGGTCGTGTTGAACTGCTGCGTGACGGAGACGAACGACACGCCCTTGCGGTCGAAGAGGGCCATCAGCCGCGCGAAATCCATCAGCGATCGGCTGAGCCGGTCTACCTTGTAGACCACCACGCAGTCGACCTTCCCCGCTTCGATGTCGGCCATCAACCGCTTGAGCGCAGGACGCTCGATGTTCCCGCCGGTGAATCCACCGTCGTCGTACTTCTCGGAGATGCACAGCCACCCCTCGTTCTTCTGGCTGGCGATGTACGCGATGGCGCTCTCGCGCTGGGCGTCCAGGCTATTGAACTCCTGGTTGAGGCCCTCCTCAGTGCTCTTGCGCGTGTAAATGGCGCAGCGGATGGTCCGCGGGCCCGACTTGGACGGCGAGGAGCTTCCCAGCGCGGCGTCCGCGGCGGTGCGGCGCGAGGCGGCGGGACGCTTGGTGACGGCGGAGCTCATGTTGTTCCCTTCTTGGTCAGCCCGAAGAACAGGAACCCGTTCCAGTGCGAGCCTGTGATCGCCGTCGCCACCGCCGACAGGGATCGGTACGCCTTTCCCTCGTACTCGAAGCCGTAGGGGAGAACCGTCACCTCGTGCTCAGCGCCCTTGAACGTGCGCCGCAGGACGGTGCCGGGCGCGGGGAGGCGGTCGGTTCCCGCCGACGGGAGCCGTCCGGTGATTGTCACGAGTCGCGGGCCGGCGCGGACGTTCTCGGATTCCCGTTCCCCCGGCGGCCGGACCCGGACGTCGACGTCCCGGGCCAACTCCGCGGCCCGACGCCGCGCCCGCTCGGAAAGGTCCCCCTCCGCGAGAGATTGGATGCGCCAAGCGACTCGTCGGTACAGCCACTGACGGTTCCCGGAGGCCGTCGGCTCGCCGAACGCCTCCGCGTAGCGCTCGCGGAGCCGCGACACGGGCATGTCGCGGAGTTCGTCGATCTGTTGCTGGATGGTTCTGGTTGCGGCGGTCTTCATCGTACCTCAGGCTCCTTCGGGCCGCATCGTCCCGGGTTCTCCGGTTCGGGACGGGGGCGTTCACCCGTAGGCACACTGAGGGCGGCATGCTCCGCGAGTTCAAGTTCCCCCCCAGAAGAACCGGCATGTTCGATGATGGCGCCCGAATCGTGGGCGCTCGCGTCAATCAGCCGTGCCGTGGCGGCGGCCAGGAGTTCGATGGCGCGGGTCGGCAGGCACAGCGAGCCCGCCTTCGTCGGGATGTTCTGCGCTTCGTGTCGTGGCATGCAGCGAGGGCCGATGCCCTCGCCCATACCCCTCTGCTAACCAGCCGGAGTTGTCGCGCGAACTGTGGTGCCCGATGCGATGGCATCGCCCGCCGAGCGTGTTCACGGTTGGATCAGAAAGCGCTTCACCCGTTCGGACAATCCCTGCAAGCGCGATGGCAATGTCTCGCATTCCCAAACAACGAGCACAGACCAGCCCAGCGCGCGAAGGCGCCGGCGGTTGCGCCGATCACGGTCTACGTTCCGGGCGATTTTCGGGCCCCAGTACTCAACGCGAGACTGAGGCGAGCGCCGCCCTTCCTTGCAGCGGTGGCGGTGCCAAAAGCACCCGTGAACCAGGATGGCCTTGTGCTTTGCCGGAAAGACCAAGTCGGGTTTCCCAGGAAGCGACCTAGCGTGAAGTCGATAGCGGAATCCCATTGCGTGAACGAGCCGACGGACAACCATCTCCGGGCGAGTATCCTTCGACCGGATGCGGGACATGTTGTGGCTTCGCTGTGCTTCAGTGAGCCGATCGGTCATGGTTCACCGTGTTCTCGCCGTGCGTTTCGCCGACGTCCGCCTTGAACCGTGGGGCTTTGTTGCTGCCGATCTCGCTGCGAACTCGCGCACACGCTCTGCGATGGCGCGCGCCATCAGGCATGGAACACCATTACAGATCAACTTGAACTTGGCGCACAGTGTCGCGTCGGCGGGCAGAACGTAGTCGTCCGGGACCGTCTGAAGGCGAAGCGCTTCTCGCACAGAGAGCCGTCGAGGTAGCCACGGGTGGAGATGCACTTCCTGATTGCCGTACCAGGCGGTCGGACTGAACCGGTAGCGGTGCAACCGCTTGAATGACTTGTGTTTGACATCACCTTCGCGTCGCGTGCGAAACTTCCGCGAATGGGCCTTGAACACGTCGAGCCCATTGGCAACTTTGGCCGGGTCGTTGTGGGGCCCGAGGTATGTGTAGACCATGAGCTCGTCGGGGATCCCTGAGGGCTTTGGAGGTTGCTTTCCGAACGGCGACGTCTTTGGCCACGGGAGCTGGCGCGCGTCCCGGTACTTCGGATCGACAGGCCAAGGAAACCAGCCATTCTCAGTAGTCCGTGGTCTGCGGCCGAGGGCTCGATGTACAAGAAGTTTGCGAAAGCCCACTATGAACAGCCGCTCGCGGTCTTGGGGGGCGCCGAGTTGCAGCGCGTTGAGAATCTGGAAGTCCACGATGAAGTTGCCGGTCTTGCGCAGATACGCAATTTGGCTGTTCAAGAACCGTCGGTGCTTCTTGGTGTGCAGAAGTCCGGGTACGTTTTCGATGACAAAGAAATCTGGCTGGAGACGGCAGAGGAGCTGCACGAAATCTGCGGTGAGCTTGCCGTTGATCCCGTTGCCCCCTCCGTTGAGCCCTCCGCGGCTGAAATCAGGACAGGGTGGTCCGCCAATGACTCCGAACATCGAAGGCGACTTCCCCTTGAACGCCTCCCTGAGGACCTGGGTGGCCTTGAGATCCGCGACGCTGATTCCGTTTGGCTTGGGTGGCTTGCGCTTCGCGCCGGGAATGCTCATCCCCGCACGGGCGGACATGAACATCTTGGCGAAAACCGGATTGAGCTCATTTGTCCAGACGACGTCGAATCCCGCTTGCTCGAACCCGATGTCCATGAATCCGCCGCCAGTGAACATGGAGATGATCGGGATTCGGGTCGACGCGCCTGTGCGAGGTACCGCAAGATGACCATTGAGCGCGGCGAGAGCGGGGGCATGGCTCGCTGGGGAGCGCGCCGGGAATGACCCCAAAGCAGCTGCGCGCGCCGAAGCCGTAGCCGCCACCGTGCAAGCGGTGGAAATGACTACCCTGGGCGCACTGCTGCGCTTGGTCGACCTCGGCGGCATGGGACAGAGTATGGCCGGTGCGGTCGCCGCCGGCAATCGATGGGTTTATCGCTCCAACCGGCTCCCCGACGGTTCGGGGTACGATTACGGCCAGAATGCTGCCGCGTGTCGCTGACTGCTCGGGTTGGGAAGTGCATGGAACCACTTACGGTGATGATGGCGTTGATCCTCGTGCTGGCGGCCGGAGCCGCTCTGTGGTGGATTGCGCGACGGCAAGGTCGGAATTCGGCTGAAGACTTCTCGGGCAACGCGGGACCAAGCCCTGGCGTAGCGCGTGGGCAGCCGCCATCGCCTCCCGCCGCCGTGGATGATCGTGAGGTCGCCATAGGCACTTCGAGCGAGGAAGTCGGCAGTGCTTCGCCCGAACAGGAACCCGAGTGCCGAACGCGGGTCGAGCGCCAAAGCCACATGGCGGCCGAGGCGCCTGCCGATTCGCCGACGGGATACACGCCCTCGAATCTGCCGGATGGGCCGCGCGTGCAAACAGCGAGGGTCTCGCTGGGTGCCGATGCTTCAGAAGTGGCAGTGAACGGACAATCCCCTGGCCCTTCACTGGAGGATTCATCGACAGGCGATGGTGTGATCGACGACCCGATCGCCGCGGATGTCGCGGTGATGCGTGGCGAGGTGAAGGCGATTGCATCTGTGTCGTCCGACGGGCCTGGACCAGGCGCAGTCGAAACGTTCGTCGGCACGGACTTCACGGAATTGGTCAACGGCGCAAAAGCCGAGGCATTCACAACGGACCGCGACGTACCGCCGATCTCTCCTTCGACCCCAAGTGTGCCCCTACCAGCAGCAATCAAGGAGTCAGTAGAAGGGGCGGCTCCTGCCGGTGTCGAGAACGAGGAAGTGGCCGGCGATGCAGCGAAGAGCGATGTGCTCACGGCTGATCTGGTGCCAGCCGATGAGGCGGGCTCGGGGGTAGAGGGACCCGCGCTGAATGTGGACTTCGGCCCCAAACAGTACAAACCACCGCGCAGGCCTGGGATGCCGAAGCTCCGGCGTGAGGGCCCGGGCTCTGAAAGAACGAAATCAGCCCCTCGCGACAGATCGCTTCTTATCGATGTGCGCATTCGGCCCGAGCGGGGTGGGTTTTGCACGGTCTCGCTTCTTGCAAGACGAACCGAGGACCTCCCGGACATTGTGACCATCACGACTAGCGGTGGCCTGGGAGAACTCACCGCACTTCAGGATGAATGGTACCTCGATGTGGCTCCGCCTGGTATTGGGCAATCACTTCGGTCTGGCATCGTCTGGGAATCGCAGGATACCCCTGGGTCGACAACCAGGTGGTCATTGAGCGGTCGTGACCTCTATGTACTTGCACCGCACGAGCGGATGAGCGGGCATCTTGCCGTCGCTCGGTTGGAACTGGGTGAAGACCACGTCGTGCTTTGCACGCGCGAACGGCTCAACGAGGTGCAGGAGGCGATCAGCGCAACCGGCAGCCCTGAGGGCACGGTTTTGGACTGGACTGGGGACGAGACCGGAACGTGGGTGGTGTTGGCCGGTGTGAGGCCGGAGCGCGCAGTTCCGCTGCGTGGGCCGGCGGACACGCTCGATGCACTGTGCCCGCTTCCGGATGCTCGGATCGCGCTCCAGGGAGGAATAAGACTCGGTCGTCAAGCGTGGCTCAGCGGCTTCCCGCCGGCAATCCGCATTGTGGGCGATTCGAGCGCAATTGGAGTGGTGCATATCGATCAGCATCCGGCCGTCCGTGGCGCCGACGGCGCATACGAGGCGCCGGGTTGGGATCGCCCCGGCGAACACGTCGTGTCATGCCAAGCTGGAACCAAGAGCTATCAGATCGCGTCGGGGCTGGAGAAGTGGGAGGCCTGGGATGCCTACACCTGGTCTGCCGGCGACCTGAGCACGCAAGAAGGCGTGCGGCCTGCCATTTGCGGAATGCTGGTGCGACCGCCGCAGAGTGGACCTCGGGATGGGAAGCACTATTCCGGGCCGGTGGCCAACCCGGTGCTGCTCGGAGCGGTTCCGGGGCAGGTGTATTCGTGCGAGGGGCGATCTGATTTGCGGTCTGGCGTTTGCAGTGGCTACCCACCGTTTGAGCCCGTCTGGGCGCTGCCAGCAGATCCGCTTCACTGCGACAAGTCGATCAGGCGGATTCTTAAGGTTGGATCTCAGATGCCGATACCCACCGATTCGGCACGGCTCTCCCGTAGACAGAAGGTGCAGGTGCGCGCATGGGCTCTGGCGATCCTTGATGCTGCCAGGAAGGGACTCCGCCCCGAGCCAGACGATGACGCAACGGCGTCGCTTTGGATCAGTTTCCGGCGAGAAGCACGTGCGATCTGGAGGAGCATGCGTTGAGTGCCACCGCGCTGCTTCTGTGGATGTCGGCACGGGGGGAAGGCTCGTGGGAGCAGTTCCGCGCTGCCGTCGAGGAGCTTCACCTTGGTGACAACGGCGAGATCAGTCCCGATTCGAGTGCTGACGAGATTGCCGAGGAGGCCGGGCTACCCCTTTACCACCTCTTGCGGCTAAACCTTCAGCGGCTGGGGCACGCGGAATTCAATGCGGGCGCGGGCGGAAGCGACTGGAAAGCCGCGCCTCCATGCATGGCGATCACCGAACGCCGAGACGGATGGCTCGGAGTCGTCGCCGGGGCTCGGTCCCCCGCGCTGCTTGAACGGCTCCTGGGACAGGAGGGTCACGCTTGTGCTGTAAGCGAGCCCTGTGTCGGCGCTCCCGACGTGATCCGGTTCCTCGCATCGTCGCCCGCGGTTCTCGTGGCGAGTGCGACCAACGCCGGTATTCATGTTCAACAGGATGCTGCAACGGCGATGCTGCTGAGTTTGCCTGTGATCGGCGATCGAAGTGTTTGGCGAAGAGGTGACATTCCTGTTGGCACCGAGTGGAGAATCGAGCGGTTTTCGCCAGAGACGCTCGGCTGGCGTCCAGCACTGCGAACAGAAGCGCAGGAATGTGAGTTCGGACTCTTCCGCTTCACGCTCCGATACCGGAGGCATGTACTGCTGTGCTCGAGGAGTAGAGGCGCATTCGAGGTGCCCGTGCAGGTAGGGAAGTACCTCATTGTCCGCCGCCGTCACCGGAGGCTTTGGCGTTACGAGAGAGACGAACGGCGACTGACTGTCCCGGCGGCCTGTCGGCCACCGTTTCTGGTCGAGAGGGCTCTGCTCGCGTGCTCGGGGGTTCTACCGTCATACGAGCGCCAAGAGGGTGTCTCGGGGCTGTTGCACTACGCGGACGTTCCCCTAGCTGTCGCGCAACTTGCGTGTGCCGTACTTGCACAGGAACTTCGATGACGAGTCCACAAGCGATCTTTGATAGCCTTCGCGAGACCTACCTGAGGTACCTCGACAGTCCGTTTGATTTGCGGTACCCAGATCTCATTGCCGAGCGCCGTCGGTTGCTCGATGTTGATGGACGACTCTACCGGAGGCCTCTGATCGAGCCGGTGCCGGCGTATGAGTCGTCTGGCCAGAACTTCTCGCAGTGTGCACAGGCGCTGCTCGGAGGGCAGTGGCCAGCTGGTCCGCTCGGAGATCTGAAGGACTTCGTCTCGCACGGGCTCTTCCCGCCGAGCCTTCGCCTTTACGCCCATCAGCGCGAAGTGCTGCAGCAATCGGTCGTGCAAGGGCGTGATGTTGTCGTCACAACGGGAACTGGCTCAGGCAAGACCGAGTGCTTCTTGCTTCCCGTAGTAACCGCGCTGATTCGGGAATCGACACAGTGGGGACCGCCGGGACAGCGGGCGGGCGAATGGGACTGGTGGAATCCGCGTGTAGGTCCAAACGGGAGAAGACGATGGTCACCGCGAGTACCGCAAAGGGCACATGAAGACAGCGCAGTCCGTCCCCCGGCTGTTCGCGCGCTGATCCTGTACCCGCTGAATGCCCTCGTGGAGGATCAGTTGGCACGCCTGAGAGTTGCTTTGGACGGGCCAGCCGTCCGTGCGTGGCTTCAAGCGCACCGCGCCGGAAACCGCTTCTACTTTGGGCGCTATACAGGGCGCACGCCCGTGTCGGGGGCACGAAACGCAGGCACGATTAGTCGGTTGCGAACGGAGCTGCGCGGCATTCAGCAGGACGCCCAGCTCGTCGCGGGAGGAGCTGCGGCACGATTCTTTCCGAGCATTGATGGCGCAGAGATGTGGTCACGATGGGACATGCAGGACCACCCGCCAGACATTCTCATCACCAACTACTCGATGTTGAACATCATGCTCATGCGCGGTCTCGAAGCGCCGGTGTTCGATCAGACGAGGCAGTGGCTTCAGGCCGATCCGGGCAATCTCTTCCACTTGGTTGTCGACGAACTCCACAGCTACCGCGGCACGCCAGGTACCGAGGTCGCGTACTTGATTCGTGTCCTTCTCGAACGCTTGGGGCTCACGCCGGACTCGGACCAGCTGCGGATCATCGCATCGAGCGCCTCGATTGCCGCTGGGCAAGGCGGCCTGCAGTATCTCGAGGAGTTCTTCGGGCGCGACCAGAACCGCTTCACGGTCGTAAGCGGTCGTTCCCAGCCCATCGACCCGGCTGCTTTGGGCGGGATCGGCATGCACGGCGCAGCGTTGCGCCAGCTGAAGCAGGATCTGACCACACAGGGACTTTCTGTATCGAACGCGGTAACAACGCTCGCGGGCTCGATCGGCGCACCAGTTCAGCCTGCAGGCACGACCCCAGAGCTGACGTTGGATGCCGCCTTCGCCCACATGCGGGCAGCCGATGCACTGCGTTCAGCCTGCAACGCCGGCCAGCCGCAAGCACCGCAACTTGAACCTCGCACGCCCGACGAAATGGCCGCGGTCCTGTTTCCTGGGAGACCTGCGCCAGAAGCGGCCGACGCGCTAGAGGGCCTGCTCCTCGGCATGTCCGTGGCCCGCGGTACGTCTGGCAGCGCGCCGCTGCCGGTTCGAGCGCATCTTCTCTTTCGCAACCTTCAGGGGTTGTGGGTGTGCACAAATCCGGCCTGCAACCAAGTTCAGGGCCGCGGAGCTCCTTGTCCGACAGGCGCCTTGCATTATGTCCCGACGCTCACCTGTGGCTGCGGCTCTCGCGTTCTGGAGATGCTGTATTGCGAAGCATGTGGGGAAGTGTTCTTTGGCGGGTACCGCAGACCAAAGGTGGGCGATCCCCCTGACCCACAGTCAGGCCTGGCTCCCAACGAGTGGTACCTCAGCCCCGATCATCCGGACCTCGAGGCGTCTCCAGAGACCGCCTCCCTCGACCGGGATTACAGTCGGTATGCGGTGTACTGGCCCGCGGGGCCTGGAGTCACGCCCGCTTCACCGCAATGGACGCAGGAGGGAGTGAACAGGACATGGCGGCGGTCCACTTTTACCGCGGCTGACGGAAAGGTCGCGCTGGGCGGAGGACCCGGCTTCCTCTATCACGTGCCGCCGATGCACACCCCGAACCCGCCAGCGGTAGACAGCGCTCATCAGGCCTACCCGGCACGGTGTCCGCGGTGCGACGCTGACTGGTCGCGGCGCCAAATCGGCTCGCCCATTCGCACGCTGAGGACGG
Organism: Phycisphaerales bacterium; assembly: GCA_050246015.1. Taxonomy (GTDB): domain Bacteria; phylum Planctomycetota; class Phycisphaerae; order Phycisphaerales; family UBA1924; genus JTS-AC122. Next base: position 38,588 of record JBFWWU010000022.1, on the reverse strand, counting down.
GCTTCCAGAAGATCGCACAGATTCTGTCCGACACACTGCTCAGGCAGATCGCAGGCCCTGGCGATGAGGAGAACCGAAAGCTTGTCGTCTTCTCCGACAGTCGCCAGGACGCGGCGAAGCTGTCGGCCGGAATGCGGTTCTCGCACTACCGCGACGCTCTTCGCCAGGCTCTGACATCAGCGATCACGGTGCAAGGTGCAGGCGCGGTCGCCTTCAATGCCCAAGTGACTGGGCAACCCGTCACGGCGCAGCACGCCTCGCTCGCGGCGGCGTTTGCGGCCAGTCATGCGCAGGAGGCCGCCACGCTTTCGATGGCGGCAAGCGCTGCGACGGCCCAGCTCCCCGCCCCTTCAGAACCGAGTCTCACTTCTGCGCAGGCAGCACAGCGCATCCTCGCTCGCGCGGTGCAGGGGCCGTTCCACCTTGCACAGCTCGCCGCCGACGCATCGGCGCAACTCCTCATCGCCGGGATGAACCCCGGTGGCTTCGTGCAGGATGTGCTGTGGACGAATCCGACTTCCCGGACCGGAAGCTGGCGGGACCTGTACATCTGGGGCGCTCCAGGAACGCCCCCGGTTTCTAGGCCGCCGGCGCAGCTGACTCAGGCTCAGCAGGATCACTTGCAGCGCATTCGGGATCAGTCGCTGGCGGAAGTAATGGACGTCGTGTTCGCGTCAGGTCGTCGGAGCATCGAGTCCCTCCGGCTCGGCTTTGCGACAACCGACCGCATCGCGTCCCCCGCTGCCAGTCCGTTGGTCCAGGAAGGGGCAGACGGTGTAATCCGTCTCCTTGGCGTGCGACGGAGGCTTTCGACGCACGGAGCAACAGGTCAACCGAATCTCCCAGCCTACGCCGTGGGGTATCTCTCGGCGGTCGCAGCTGGCCAGGGTATTCAGCCTCAGGGATACGTCAGTGACGTGGACGCCTATCTAAATGGATGCGGCGTGCTTACGCAGAACGTCATCAACATCCAGAACCTCTGCGTGATGCGCCCTGGCCAAGTGTTCTTCGAATGTGGGCAGTGCCGGCGCATCCACTTGCATCGTGCGGGTGGCGTATGCACCGACTGTCAGGTTCCGCTGGGTCCCCAGCAGCCGATGGCAGCACAAGCAGTCTCCGATTACTACGGCTACCTCGCGACGCAGGCAGGACCGCTGTTCCGCCTGAACTGTGAGGAACTGACGGGACAGACGAACAAGGAAGACGGGCGCCGCCGGCAGCGGCTTTTCCAAGGCATCTGTCTACCGCCTCCAGCCGAGATACAGCTGACCGACACGATCGACCTGCTGAGCGTGACTACGACGATGGAGGCGGGAGTGGATATCGGTTCCTTGCTCGCAGTCATGATGGCAAACATGCCACCGATGCGATTCAACTATCAGCAACGAGTGGGTCGCGCCGGACGCCGCGGGGCTGGCCTGTCTGTGGCACTAACACTCTGCCGCGGCCGTAGCCATGACGACTACTACTTCCAACGTCCGCACCGAATCACCACGGACCCGCCGCCGCAGCCTTACGTGGACATGCGACGCGAGGCGATCCTGCTGCGCATTCTTGTGAAGGAAGTGCTGAGGCAGGCGTTCGGCGCGCTCAACCTGTTCGCAACGCAAGGTGGAGACCATGTGCACGGGGAGTTCGGAGACGCGGCGGACTGGCTGGCCCCACCTCCGCAAAGCCCGCCAGGTAGCGCGACGGTGGCGCACCAAGTTGAAGCGTGGATTCAGAACAACGCGACGGCCATCGGCCGCACCTGCGACGTTCTGCTGCTGCGAGCAAGCCCGGTGCTCCAGGCGCAACGCGGTGCGCTCCTGACCTATGTGCAGACGCAACTCATCGGGGAGGTCACAGCGGCGGTGAATGACCCGCGCCTCCCACAGCGGTCTTTGAGCGAGCGATTGGCGAATATCGGCCTGCTCCCGATGTTTGGTTTCCCGACACGCGAGCGGCATCTGTTCCACGAGCGACCCGGGCCTGCTCACGAGTGGCCTCCCGAGGGGGTAGTAGGCAGAGAGCTTGACGTGGCGATCAGCCAGTTCGCGCCCTGCTCGGAAACGGTGAAGGACGGCCTGATCTACACCGCAGTGGGCGTCGTTGACTATCAGCCGCAGGGCAACGCCGTCATGGAACAGCCCGGGCCGCTCGGGCCGGCTCAAGTTGTGGGTCTCTGTCGTGTGTGTCAAGCGGTTGACGGCTCCCTAAACCCAGCACAATCGTGCGCGGTATGCGGAGCAGCAGTGCCGGACTATGAGCACGTGCAACTCTCGCAGCCGCGAGGCTTCCGGACGTGGTTTGGCCGTGAACGCGACTTCGACGGTGTATTCGAGTGGACCCCTCGGGCGTCACGCCCCAAGGTTGGCGTGCGGCCTCTCCCGCTCGCACCCGTGGCCAACTTCGAGCTGTGGAGCGATCAGGACACCGTGTACGTCATCAACGACAATGAAGGGCAACTGTTCGAGTTTGTGAAGCTCGCCCAAGGAGAGACGTGGGTCACACGCGAAGCCATGACCAAGGTTGGCGTTGCCAATCCGCCATTGGCGGCCGGGACGCCACCTGACCGCCGCGCCCTCGCCTCAATCAAACCGACGGACGTCCTAGTGCTCGGTATCCGAGCATGGCCCAACGGGATCTCCGCGTCGCCGCGATGGGTGGGCGGGCGGGCAGCTCTCTACTCGCTGGGATTCCTCCTGCGAAAGGCGGCGTCGGTCCTATTGGACATCCACGCACAGGAACTGAAGGTCGGTCTCCGTGTCTTTCGCGATGCGGCGGGCAACGTCGGGGGTCAAGTCTTCATGTCGGACAGCCTAGAGAACGGGGCCGGGTACAGTTCGTATTTCGGCACGCCCGCACAAGCGGAAGCACTGCTGAGATACGTCGTGGGACAGCCGGCTAATGCATTCCACGGACCGCTGGTCGCGCCGGCGCACGCTGTCCAGTGCCGGACATCGTGCCCCGATTGTCTTCGCGACTTCAACAACCTGACGTACCACAACATCCTCGACTGGCGGCTCGGCCTTGACCTGGCGCGACTCGCATTAGACCCGGCGGCGCAGATCGATTTCACAGTGCCGTATTGGCAGGGACTGGATGCGGCAGCGGCAGGTCCGTACTTCGCAGCAATGCCTGGGGGGTGGCTGCCTGTCAATTTCGCCGGCGTGCACGGCGGCAGGCGGGGAAACCGCGTCGAACTCATCGTTCATCCGCTGTGGGACACCGATCCGGCACGCTTGGGACCGCACCTAGCCGCAGCAGTTGCACAGGCGGCCGGCGCTGGCCTCCAGGTCGCGTTCAAGTCACTGTTCGAGGTGCTTCGTCGGCCGTATTGACATGGAGTATGACATGGTCCGAAAGGCGATCGACTCCAAAACGGCTCGCGCGGGTGATCCAGAGTCAATCGTGCCGAAGCACTGGGTGCTCCTCGTGTACGCCGGTGAACGCTCCTATGCCGGCAATCCTGGGTACTCCGATGTACCTGCCGAGGAATACCGCTTCGACAGCTCCGTTCCCAACCACAAGCGCCTGGCCGAAGGCGACTTGGTCGCGATCCGAACCAGAAAAGGCATCGAAGGATTTGCTCGGATCGCCCGCATCTCGAGCAAGCCTGGAACTCGGACGCGCCGCGAATGCCCCCAATGCGGCATTCCCGATCTTCGGGAGAGGTTCAGTTCTACGCCGCGTTTCCGGTGCCGACGTGGCCACGAATTTGATCATCCTGCGGAAAGGGCGACTCCTTGTACGCTGTACACGGCCAACTTCGGCGGCTCGTTCGTTCGACTCTCGCAGCCGCTCGCTCCAGCGTTGGCGATCCAAATGAGACGCAGCCGTGGTGCCCAGCAATTTGCAATCCAGCCGGCCGACTTCAATCATGTCGATTCGGTGCACCTACCAGAGCGCGTCAAGCTTTGGGTCTTGGCACTGGCCGAAGAACCCACCTTGGTTCCAAGCGATGCAGACGAGCGAGGCGTCGATGCCTACATGCTTGGAGAGGAAGACAGCCGCCAAGTCGTCCTACGCCAAATTCGGCAACGAAGAGGACAGCGCTCGTTTCGAGACAGTCTCTTGAGCGTGTTCATGCATCGCTGCGCTGTGACTGGATGTGTGGTCCCTGATTTGCTCGAGGCTGCACACATCCATCCGTATCGCGGGACCCAGGACAATCACCTCTCCAATGGGCTGCTCCTGCGGACGGATGTGCACACTCTGTTCGACCTTCACTTGCTCGGGATAGACCCGGACACGCTCACCGTGTTCCTGCATCCCTGCCTGAGGAACTCGGAGTACGCAAGTCTGGCAGGGCGGCGGATTGCCTCATCCGTAGGTGTACCAAGTTCGGCTGCGTTGAAGTGGCGGTGGGATCGATTCATGGCGATGCCGGAGGCCTCCCGATGAGGCAGCAACTGTCTGGAGGCGGACAGCGGCCTGCTCGTCACGTGGGAAGTTCGCTCTGTCGGACGACGGAGAAGCGCCCCTCGCCTCGGGATTCGAGTCCCCTTGCCTCGTGCTCGGCCTCCTCCTGGTAACGCCACCCGCGCTCCATCGCGTCGTCCTGGTAGAAGACATTCCCCTCGATGTCCACGATGACGTAAAGGTCTTCGGTCTCGGGGATGTTCAGGAGAATCGTCTTCGCGGCTCTGCCAGCATCAAACGCCTCATCGCTCTCGTATTCGCAGACCGCGTCCCCGGAAAACACCACAAGAGAACCATCGTCGCGCGTGACCGTGACCAGGTAGATACCGCCCCCGCTCTGCCACGCTTCTCCGCCCACGATCGCTGCCAGATGTTCCGCTGTACGTTGGTCCATCATGACTCCCCAGCATCATTGGCTCGCTTGCCCACGCGAGCCTATCCGGGGTCCCCGAAGGACTTCCACTCGCTCGGTTGGAAGGCGTTGCGAACCAGTGCGCTACCGGCCCCTTTCGGCAACCCTCCTGTCAACCAGCCCCGCCGCTCTCTGTCCGGAGCCGAGAGTTTGGCGTGCCCAAAGTGACCAGAAGCCGCGTTCTGCGATGCGGCCTACGCGAAGGCGGCGAACCGGAGAACGCGGCCTGGTTCGGCTCATGCCGCAAACCCCCGCGGATTCCCGCGTGGGTTTGGCGTGGTGCCTTAGAGGCGGTCCCGACCCGAGCCGTAAACGAACAGGGCCGCGGCACTTGGCCGCGGCCCTTGAAGCTCCCCGAAGAATACCGTTTCGGAGGGTTGGCGGGCGACTTCTGGGGTTGCCCGATGGGTGGTCGGTCGAAACCGGTCGTCAACGGTGAAAGGCTGGACGGCCGGGCCGTCCGGTCGCAGGCTGAGGTTTCACTGAGACCGAATCGTGCTTCAATTTCGCGGTATCGGGGAGCAAGTCTCAGAGTCGCACGTTTCGGCGTTCTACCGCCCAAGGGGGGCAGGGCCTGCCAAGCCAAGGTACCAGCCATCACCCGAACCGAAACGCCGTTTCGTGGTACGATTAGCCCACCGGGGCGCGGCCCCGCGTAGGTGCCCCGCGATGAGCCCATCCGACTTTGACTTTCTGACCGTGGTGATCAGCCGCAACGAAGTTGAGAGCGGGGACACCTCTGGACCAATTGCCACGCTGAAGGGACTGCTCCAGTCACCGGGCAGAATTCAGGCCTTTCAAACTCGCGTCAACGTCGCGTTCTTTGGCTATGACGACTCACCCGAGGAGTTGTTCGAGATTCCCGCCGTCCGCAACTACGTCAGCGAGCTGGATGCCGCATTTCCGTACTGGCTCTACTTCATGGCTCGCAAATTCACGGGGCTGCAATGCCTGGCTCTCTGCATGTTGCCTCCATTCCTGACCGAGGAAGCGAGAACCGAGATCCATCGCCAGCGACTGGCAGACTTGATGGACCGCAGATGGGTTCCAGCGCTCCGTCATCTATGCTCGGCGACCGGCGAATCGGATGCCGAGGCCGGTGCGCTGGTCGAGAGTGCGCTCCGCTACTTCATGGACGGGCCAACTCCGCTTCCGCCGCAATAATCAACTGGCAGATTCGCACGAGCTCCAGGCGGCCGCGCAAGGTCGTCAGATCCGAACGGGCGTGATACCGAGGGAGGCGGCCTGATCCTGGATGCGATTGAGATGGTCTGCCGCGCTCTTCGGAGGCAGCAGTGAGAAGTGACTCGGTGCCTCCTTCGCCGGATCGCCCTCCCCCCATACGTGATTGATGTGGACGCCCCATCTCACTGCCGGGCGCACCTTTCCGCCGCCGAGCTCTGCAAGGCGACAGCCGAGAACCAGCCGCTCGCGATACGGCTCTGGCCAGAAGTGGTAATACAGCTCGGTGCCGCCAATCGCCGCTGCCAGCTGCGAACGCACCCAGGATGTCTTCGCCTGTGGGTTGGCGGGAGCCTTCCTGTGGATGTGGACTATCGGCGGCGCTGCTCCGGTAGGGCGCTGACAAGCACGGCGAACGCACTCAAGCGTGAACTGCTCACAGGTCTCGTATGGCATCGAGATCACGAGCAGATCCGAGTGCCTGAGCACCAAACGCAACGGATGGACTGCCTCAGTGGCATTTGCAGCGGGAGGTCGGTCCGTGTGCAGCAGGTTCCAGAAATCGGACGCAATCACAGATGACAAAGCGGCTCGCGGCGTGTCCTCTGGCACACTGCCAATTTGCTGTGCAATCACCCGATCGAGAGGCTCAGAACGGTGACTGTGCGCCGCTTCCTGGCCCCAGCCCGGTTCTTCGTCTCCGGGCCAGTCTGGTCCTGGCGGCCGCTTCACGAGGTGCTTCGTGATCTGCGTGAATAGAGCCTGTGCATCGCGCCGCCGCTCGCCATCCGAAATCGATTCGATCAGGCTCCGGGTGGTGCTTTCCCAGGCGCAATCGCTGCCGTCCCAGTACAGCCCTGAGATCACGATCGGCGGGACGGCGGGGACTCGAAAGATCGCCATGACAAGCGCATGAATGTACTCGCGCCACCGCGGATCGTTCGGTGCGGCAGTCGGATCGAACACCTGGGGCGTAAACGCGAACTCCCTGAGCATCAGGAGAATCTCTCCTTGAAATCCTGCTCAAAGAAGTCATCGGGCCACGGATCGACCAGGTCTCCGTTCACGTCCACCTCGATCGTTTGCGCCCGAGATACGGCCCCATCGCGTCGAACGTATTGCACACGAAGGTGGCCTGGAGTGAGGGACTGACCAGACGCAGCCTGGCCGCGAGTGGCCTCGCGAATGCGACGCAACAAACGCAGAATCAGGTGCTCGCTGTGGGTTTCGACGATCACCGTCCTGTTTGGGCTGGCATTCATGCCCCGGATCAACGCATCCCCCAATGCAGCCTGCTGCCGCGGGTGCAGGTGAAGTTCGGGTTGCTCAAGTGCGACCAGCGGAGCACCTGGATCGAGCAGCGCCACAATCACCGGGACGATCTGCGAGAGACCAACGCCTACGTCCTGTGGCTGGAGCCGCAAATTGCGACCGACATCCCTCAACACGATTCGAGTCTGGTCTGGTAGCGCCTTGATGGACTCCGCCAGCACTTCAAGGCGGTCGATGTACTCGGGGTCGGACACCATCGCGGCAACGTTTGAAGGCACCTGCTTGAACACCTCTCGCTCAAGCCGATACCCGGTGTCCAGTCGATCCTCCGATTCCAGCCACTTGCTGACCTCCTCCAGGAGTGTTCCTTCGCCGGCAGGGCGCGCTGGCGTGATGTCTTGTCCGTGGGCCAACAAGTCCCATGCTTGCAGCCCGCTCGACCATCGACTACGCCCGGATCTGTCGCGCGGCTCGAACTGACGCGGCGGCATTGCGCGCAAGGGGCCGACATAGCGAAGATGTCGCAGTCGATCACTGAGCACCACCGCAGGTCCGAACAACAACATGGAGAGGAGAGCCTCGAACTTGGCGGTATCCGATGCGCCAACACCGGAGGTGGACGGGATCGCGATACGGCTCTCAAAGTTGGGCAGTGGACCGACCGGCTGCGGGACCACGATCGTCGTGTCCTTTGCCGGCGTTCCGCCTGCCTGCTCGTACATGGCTGCGATTGCGCCGGGGAACTCGCGCGCGGCCTCCTGCTTCTCCTTCAGCAGTCGCTCCAGCTCTTCGTCTTTCCCTTTGGCGCGGTAAACCTCTTCCAGCTTGGCTTGCATGAGCGAGATCTGGCGATGCAGTGCTGCCATCTCCCGATCGGCGGTGTCGAGCAGCACGCATGGATGAAGCCAGTTGATTCGCCTTACTTCCGCGTGCGGCCGCTCGCGGGGCATCCAGAACTCAGCAAAGTGTTCGCCGTTCAGCCCTACGGTGCAGGACCGAGCCGTGGGGTGGTCGTCAGAATCGATCTCCAATTCGACGCTTGCCGATGTGATCTGCCCGCGCACGCTCTCTGTCACGTCCTCATGAACATCAACCTCGACCTCGGCACCGTACCACGGGTACGCCGGCAACTCTGCCCCGCTCAGCGTGAACTCGGCCTTCAGGCGGATGGGAACGCCGAGTGTGCGGCCATGCACGAAGTTCCGGATGCCCCCAAGGTCCAGCGTTTCGCCCCCGGATCGCGTCCGGTGGGCATCGAGATTCCGATGGAGGAGCACCTCTCGGAGGTAGTGCAATGCGTGGGTCACACTGCTCTTGCCACCGCTGTTGGGACCAAACAGCAGGGTAATGGGCCGGAACTCGATGCGCTGGCGCTCACCGAAAGCCTTGAAGTTCTCAATTTCGAGGGCGGTGATCACGGTCGCAGTCCTCCGGCATGCCCTTCTGGCCTCATCCCGACACGTGGCCGTTGTCGGGGGTGGCGGATTCCAGCTGTGGCAGATCCATCTGATCCAAGGTGGGTAGGGTAGTGGACCCGACGATTCCCTGCAGATCGCCGTACATACCTTGAAGGCCGAGAATTGCGGCTTCGATCTGCTTCTCGCGAGCGGCCCAGATCCGCGCCATGGCGCGGCGTTCACTGTTCAAGCCAGCCTGCATCTGGACGAGGGGTTCGACAGTCCCTGCGATCCGCTGGCGGAACTCTGTCCCGGACAGGTAGTCATACACCCGCTCGATCTTGTCATGCTTGCCCTCCGCGGCCTGCCGAGCCTTGGCAAGCTCGACCAGGCCGGCGCGCAGCGCGGCGCCGAGCGTCGCCGCGCATGCCCGCGTGCAGACCCACACGCCGTCGATCTCGGCGAGGTGCTGCGTGTCCGGAGGCATCGCCTCGGTGACCAACACCGCGATCTCAGCCTTTGCGCCACGCTGGTCTCCCCGGAGCTTGGGCAGCCACGCCGAGCTCCATTTCTTGGCGTTCTTCGTCTCCCACAGGATGCGACCGCATTCCAGGCCGTTCGGCTCGGTCACATGCTGTAGCCAGTCACCACCATTCACGCCCTTGGCGATCTCCTCGATCTCATCGAGCGGGAAGGCACTACCGAGTACGTCCTCAAGGACCAGTTCCAGCGCTTCGCCCTGGGCCTGCTGCGAACCCTGCTCCAACTTCCGCGTCAGGTCCTGGACTTTGGCAAGCAGCGCCGCGTTCTGCTCCTGCGTTTCCTTGTGCTTGAGGAGGTGCTCTTCGTCAGCCTGCTTCTTCGCGGCGGCGCGAACTCGGTCGGTCTCCTCCTTCACACGTCGGGCGACATCCAACTCAAGCGAGTCGGACTTCTCCTCCAGCTCTCGCTCGCGCTTGCGGAGCTTGAGTTCGACCTGCTTGGAGTCCTTGAGTTTCCCCTCGAGTTCGGTCACTCGTTCGGCTTTCTCGGCGAGCTCGATCGCCGCATCACTCTGGGCCTGTTTGCGCGCCTGCGCGACAATCGCAGCGCGGCGCTCGGTGATCCCCGCTTCGACTTCATCCTTCACTCGCTGGTCCAGCTCGGCTTCGGCCTTCGCAAGGGCGGCCCGATCAGCGATGACCTTCTGGGCTTCCTGCTCGACGACTTCCTTGCGAGCCTCGACCTCCGCCTCCACTTCTCGACGGACGCGGTCCGCAATCTGGGCGGTCATCGCCTTCGTGATCTCGATCTTGGTGTGGCACTGGGGGCAGGCGATCGTGTTCGGGTTCATGCGGGGCTCCATTGGATGGCTAAGACCCACATGGCAACCGGCGTGCCAGGCGCCACGGTCGCATTCGACTTCGATTCCGGCCCGACCGGCACAAGGGCGTTTGTGACGCGCACACGCCGGCTTGTCCTGCCGAAGACGGTTGCCTCAGGCTCACAGCGCGACGCTGATCCGGGACATGGTGCGATCCGGCACGCCAGCGAGCAGGAAAAGGAACCGGACCCCCCGCGTGGCATAAGGACGCAGTTCACGGCGGTGATGCCGGGCAAACGCCGCGGAATCCCACGCATCCGTCAGCACGACCGCGACATCCGGGAGCCGCTGCGCCTGACCCAGGTACCCTGTCAACCGGCTCAGCGCAGGCGCCAGGCCCTTCCACCCTCGCCCACCGGGTCGCGCGACGGCCAGTGCTACCCGCCCCGGTTCGATGGCCGATTGCTCCCGCTCCCCGATCCATCGCTCCACCTTGGGAGCGAAGTGAACGATCTCGTCCAGTTCGCGGCGAGAGCGCTCTCGCCGGGCCGAGCCGCGCAGGGATGGGGGTTGCGGATTGACGACGACGGCCGGTGTTCCAACAGGACTGCGGGTAGCAGGCCGAAAGTCAGGCGAGTGAAGGTCTTCGGACAAGCACGAGAAACCAAACTCCCAGACAGAGCGCTGGATGCGGGCCAGCATCTGCTGCACCTCAGTACGAACTGCCCGGTCGAGATTCAGCCCGTCGAGGCTCTGGGACGCCCACTCGCGATCCGGAGGCGGTTCGTAGGTCAGTCGCTGCAATGCACTCTCGCCGGCGTCCGCCCGTGATGGTCGGCTGTCCACGCCTTCGGGCGAGAGCCACGAAGCGTCCAGCGTCGCATGTCGATAGAAGCGCAGGTGAGTGAGCACAGCTAAGCGCGTCTGCCCCTCCGCTTCGTTGAACCGTGCGGCCAGCAGCCGATCCTGCTCGGCAACCATGTGATAGAGATCACGCCATGCGGGATGGGCGAAGATCGCGTAGACGCCGAGGAGGCGCCGTCGCTCGTGCGACTCCGCGAGTGCAAAGAACCAGTGTTCGGCATCCTCTGTTCCACGCGGCACCGTCGGATCATCCACGCCCCATGCCGAGGCCAGGATGTCGGGTAGGTAGCCATCGTCCGCGATGTCGTCCTTGATGTGCTGGCATTGGCGGTGAAGCGACGCCCAGGTACCTGGCAAACCGGGAAACAGTGGCACACCGAGCCCGGGCATCATGATCGCGGCGACCTCCGCACCACGCCCGTAACCGAAGTACTGCGAATAGAGCCGCGAGACTTGAAACCACTCAATCCACGTCAGCAGGAAGTGCTCGGTGAGCGCCCACGCCGACATGGTCGCGCCGTCTCCGACGGTAGCAGGTGCCGATATGGGCGTGCGCCACCGTTGCCGTTCGAACCGTTTGGTGAACGGAGGCGGTAGCTCCCCGAGCATTCCTCGGAGCGTCTTGGCCTGTCCTCGTAGTCGTTTGAGTGCTTCAGACACCGCGGATCCTCTTCACGCCGGTGTACACCCGGCCCTTTTCGCCATACATCAGGTGACGAAGCAGCAGGGCACGGCGATCGCCGGGTGTTCCGTTGATGAGCGCCTCGCAATCTCGCGGACGGTCGAAGTGCTGGTGGAAGCATGTTCTGAACACGCGGCGGTCGAGGGTGATCACGGCCTGGACGAGCTGATCATCCACGAAGTACACGGCCTTGCCGTTCTCCAGCTTGTCGGCCTCGAACTCGGCCCAAGACCCATCGATGGCCCCCTGCGACCGGTCTTTGAACTCGGTAATGGTGACCTCGCGGCCCGCTACGCCCAGCAGGCGCTCGAAGCACTTACGGTGCTTCTGTCGATGCCGCTCGGCATTCTGTTCATCCCATGCAGGTCTCGGTTGGCTCGTTGGAGTTGACGCCAAAGCTGAAGTCCTGAATCTCGAAGTTCGGATCGCGGCCACGCCTTGACCGCGGGGTGCAAGGCCCGTGCCAATCCGAACTATTGCCTCAGGGTATCATGGGGTCCGAAGCTACAGCGCCATTTGTGGGCGGTACAGGCCCATTTGTCATCACCGGAGCCCCACTCGGTGCCCTGCAGCGCATACTGCCTGCAACCAAGGGCGTGTAGGGTTTGGCACCAGCCTTGCATCGGAGGGAGCGGAGGTACACATGACGACCCGTGAAGAGCTGCTCGCACAACTGGGTGACCTTGAGACGAACGAGCTGGTCAGGGTCTTCCACCAGTTCGCGTACGTGCCCGACGGAACCCTTGATCGGCTCGGCCAAGCGGCCCTAAGCGAGCAATGGGGTCGCGGGAACTACGTATTGGAGAAGTACTTGGCGGTCCACGTGCCGTGGAGTATTCAGCAGGGCCTGTTCGTCGCCCACGGCGACCAGTTCGTCGTCACGGCCGGGCACCTTCAGACTCGCTACGGGACGCCGCTCTACCTGGTCTTCGAGAAGAACCGCCGGCCTGGCGCGACTCAGCCTTGGGTCATGAAGTGGGTCGGCAGCGATCCGAGCGCGCCCACCCTTCCGACCGCTCCTGAGATTCCAGCGCCGCCCGCGATCTCCCCCGGCCTGGAGATCGTGATGATGCACGATCACATCATCGGCGAGAATGCCGACCGAGTGCCGTTCCTGGCCGACACCCCCCGAGTCGCCCAAATGTGCGCCGTCGCCGGGGCAATTCAGTGGTCAATCAACCGGTCGCTGCACTTCCCATACTGGTATTTCGGTCGCATGTCCCACCTGGTGCCGTTGTACCTCCAGAGCCGCGAAAACATCACGCAGGCGCCGGATGCGATCGCTCCGATCCAGGTTGGTCCGAGCAGCATGCTCGTCCGCACCGTTCTAATGCCTCAGATGCCGTACGCAAACGCCCGGGTCGCAGTGAAGCGGCACGATCAGTTGCCGCCCTGGCTCCTGGATGCTTGGCACACCTACGCCGAATCCGAGGCCGCGCCTCTCGACGATGCGGAACCCGCGCCGGCTGCCGCTGTCACCGCAGGGAAGTGAGCGAACTCGGAGTAGGTGCTGCGGAAGCGTCGTACAACGTCCACGGAGATACGTCCCCCGAACTGCGAATGGTGAATGCATGGCCAGCGCACCCAAGTACGTCCAGAACGGCTCTTTCGATGTGCCACCGGAGAAGTGGGCTGCTGCGAAGGCGGAGATACGCGCCATTCTCATCAACAAGGCGAAGGAACGGGCGATGATCCCGTATTCCGACCTGGTGGCCCAGGTTCGTGCGGTCAACTTCAACGCGTTCGATGTTCGTCTCTTCTCAATCCTCGGCCAGCTCTCCACTGATGAGCATGAGCAGGGCCGTCCTCTGCTCTCCGTGCTTGTTGTCCACAAGACGGGCGACATGCAGCCAGGTGATGGTTTCTTCGAGTTGGCGGAATCGCTAGGCCGTGACACCTCCAACCTGCTGGAGGCATGGATCGCTGAGGTCCAGAAGGTCTATCAGTACTGGAACAAGCCGGCCCCTGCTCATCGCTGAGGGTCGTGCCCGAGGCAGGCGACGGGATGGGCGAGGCCCGCTTCGGCTTTGGCTTATCAGTGTGTCATGCAAAGAGGGATGAGATCCACGGTCCGGCGTCCGGACGATCGCGGCAATCCAGAACCGCCTCCTGCCCTTGACGCCCCACGGGCCGTAGCAACACCTCGCTGTCTGCGTAGTCTGTCCACCACTCGGGTCTTGGGTATTGAGTCAGCCAAGGCCTCTCGGAATCCCCTTTGAACCAACGCGGCAGCTTCCAGACGGACCGGCCGCCTGCGCCGATCGCGGTGAGCACCAGGCGAGGGTCGTAGGTGCGGAAGACACCTGCCCCCTGCGTAGTGTCGCCAGCGGTGCCCGGCACGCACAATCGCTCGGTAGCAATGTAGATTGCGTGCGCCGATGGGCTCAGCCGAACGTCGGCGGGGACGTGCAGGTGAGGATGATCCCGGAGCCACGGATACCGCGCCATGACTGCGTTCGGGCTCGTCTGCTCAAGATCTATCACCTCGCCGACCTGGAGCCAGCCGAAGATCACGTTGAGGTCCGGTGCGTTGGGCTCGAATCGCCAGCGCCCGGAGTTGTCGAGGCGCACCGCACGGAACCAACCGTGAAACAGGAACACATCTCCCACCCCGACGCCTTGGTTGGCGAGATGGACCTGCGCGGTTTCGACCTGTCCGAACGATCCTCGCCATCCCGGTAGCCTGGGCACCGCTTCGCCGTCGATGTCCGGGTCGAAGTGAGCGAGCGAATCGCACCGAACTCGGCCCGCGGTGAGCTGCTCGACAACGGTCCCCATGTCGGAGCCGTCCAATCCCACCCCGTTGCCAATGTCGCCATATCGCTTCTGCGCACCGGATGCAAAGTCGATAGGGAGGGAATAGAACCGGCCATTCGGAAAAAGCGGCGACGCACAGCCGCCACTTCCCGAGTCGAAACCCTTGCGGCTGAGGACGAGCCTGAATCCCGACGTTTCCATCCGTGCCTCCAAGCAATGCGACAGTCAGAGTTCGCCGCGGAAAGCGCGTTGGACGAGGGCGTTGAAGAGGTCATCTCCTTGCCTTCCGCTCGCCTCGTGAGTTCCCAGCAAGGCCGCGTGCCTCTGGAATCGACGATCAAACTCTTTCTGCCGTTCGAGTGGAGGGTTCAACACCTCGAAGGCTCGCACGATCTGGAGATTCAGGTTCGGCTGATTGCCGCCCCTCGCTTCGCCGCGAAGCCGCAGGTACGACATCTTCAACTGCGTCCAGAGGAATGAAGTCACAAAGGTCTTCGCGGGAGGGATGATCGCGCACGCTTGATTCGCAGCGGCACTGATCCCGAGCAACGAGACACGGCCTCTCGTCGCACCCTGTCCGTAGAGCGCGATGACCAGCGAGCCGACTGGATACAACTCGCATCGCGACGATTCCATGCCCTGCTCGGTGATGCACTCCTCGGTCGAGCGGATGACGCCGTTCGTGACTTCAGTTGTCTTCACCCACGGGATCGATCCACCGAAGTTGTCGGCGACGAGACGGCTCGGCGTCGCACCCGTCAGTACGCGCGAGAGCTCGCCGATGGTTGTGGTGGGCAGTTTCTTCGAGTTCGCGTCTGGGTCCCCGAACATCTCGTAGAACAGGCTGGGGACGAGCGTGTCGGCAAGGCGGGCGGCCTCTTGGCGGCGGCGGCGGATGGCGTCGGCCTTGTTCAGGATCGCCGCGATCCGCTTCTGCTCGGCAAGGCTCCGACGCAGGTCGTCGGGGAAGGGGATCGGGATGGATGAGTTCTTGACGATCCGATCCGAGACGGCGGGGTAACTCGCGCCGGTGGCGAGACGCACCATCTCATCCACGAAGGCTGTGCTCCGCACCCAGTGAAAAAGGTACGGGCCGTGAAGATGGCGCTCGTCGCACCGGAGGACGGTGAAGCCTGTTGAGGCAATCGCGCCGTCAAGCGATTCGGGAACCGTCGCCACGGCGTTCAGTCCGGGCCGCACGGTGGAGACGAGCACATCGCCCTTCTGCACGATTTGCCGGGCGCGGCTCGGTGCATCGGGCGTGCGTGTCCGGGTTGTCGTGATGATGGCCTTCTGCTCGCGGTCGATCGACGCGATGTCGATGTACTCGAACTCGAAATCGGTGTCGGACGCGATCTGGGACCACGTCTCGATGTCGCAGACTCCATCACCGATCGGCATGGCTGAACGGGTGGCGGTTATCAACGCAGCATCCCCTCCAACTGCGAAAGATCCTTCGCCTCGGCCTCGTTGAGGGCCTTCAACTTCTTGAGGATCGCGTAAGGGGGTTCGTACTTGACCTCCTCGTACACCGTCTCCCGGTAGCGGTTGATGGAGAGGTCGTACTCCGCGGCCCGAATAACCTCCACGCTCACGAGGAAGGCCTTGTCCTTGCGATCGGTGTCCTTCTTGGGGTTGCGCTTGGCCCAGCGTGCCCGCACATCGGGAAGATCGTTCTCGGCGATGGCGTCGCGCTTGTCGTCGAGTGAGAAACCGTCGGCCTGCACGTCGTAAAAGAAGACATCACGGGTCTTGCCGCCCTTCGTGAAGATGACGATGGCGGTGGAGACGCCCGCGTAGGGCTTGAAGACGCCCGCCGGGAGCTTGATGATCCCTTCGAGCTGGTTGTCGTCGATGAGGGCCTTGCGCAGGTCGGTGTGGGCGTTGGAGGAGCCGAAGAGCACGCCGTCGGGCACAATCACCGCCGCGCGGCCGCCGAGTTTGAGCATCCGCAGGATGAGGGCCAGAAACAGCAGTTCGGTCTTGCGGGTCTTGACGGTGCGGAGGAGCGAGGGCTCGACCGCCTCGTAGTCAAGCGTGCCCTTGAAGGGCGGATTGGCCAGGACCAGATCGAAGTGGTCCTTGGAGAACTTGCTGAGCGTGCGGTCCTCGATGAAGCGATTGCTGAGCGAGTCCATGTACTCGATGGCGGGGTTGTCCACGCCGTGGAGCATGAGGTTCATGGCCGCGATGCGGAGCATGGTCACGTCGAAGTCGAAGCCGTGGAACATGTCCGACTGGATGTGCTTGCGGTAGGGCTCGAGCAGGTCGCCGGTGAAGATCCGGTTGACCTCGCCGTTCTCGCCCCTCTCCTCCGTGATCCCGCCGGGAGATGTGTGCTTTTCCAGCAGGTAGTCCATGACGGAGACGAGGAAGCCAGCGGTGCCGCAGGCCGGGTCGGCGATGCGGTCCGTGGGCTTGGGCTCGACGAGATCGACCATGAGTCGGATGATGTGCCGCGGCGTGCGGAACTGGCCGTTGATGCCGGCGGTGGTGAGCTTTCCGAGCAGGTACTCGTAGAGGTCGCCCTTGGTGTCGCCCTTGTCGAGCGGCAGGGCCTCAATCATGTCCATCGCCGTACTCAGCAGCGACGGCTTCTGGATCATGAGCATGGCGTCCTGCATGTACCGGCCGAAGGTGGAGTCCTTCCCAGCGATCTCTTTGAGGTGCGGGAAAACCTCATCCCTCATGATCCTGAGGCGGGCTTCGGCGCCGGGAGCGTTGCGGAGCTGGCTCCAGCGCAGATGCTGCTGCTTGGGGCCGAAGAGGCGGTCAAACGGCTTGCCGGTGCGCTGGGCCTTCTTCTCGTTGCGCGATTCGGTGATGTCCAGGAGTCGGATGAACATCAGGAACGTGATCTGTTCGATCACGGTCAACGGGTTGGTGATGCCGCCCTGCCAGAACTCGAGCCAGAGCCTGTCGATCTTGCTGCGAAGGGGACCGGTAATCATCCTTGAGTGCTCTCTTTCGGTGGAGGTGGCTGGGGCTCGAACGCAGGCGCTACCGGCTTGAACGAGTTGATGATGTCGAGCAGCTCGGTGACTTGGGCTTCGTCCTCGAACACCCCATCGAGCCCCTCGGCGCTGATGGTCGTGAAGGGCTGCTCGTAAAGGCGGCCGACCTCGATGGCGCCGTACCTGGCGATGTGGTTCTTGAGCAGGTCAAGGAACCGCAACTGCATCGAGTTGAGTTTCGTGTGCTTGCGGACAAACCCCTCGAATCGCTCGTGGACGGCCCGAGCATCCAGGCCGATGATGCTGCGGATGGCCAGATCAAGATGGCCGGCTGTCTCGGGGTAGTACTCGACGAGATCGGTGAGGTCGAGGTCCGGGTGCTGCGTGAGCACGAGGGAGACCAGTGCCTTGAGGTCATCCTCGCTGACGGGCAGGCCGGCCTTGATCCGCTTCAGGGTGTCGTTCTGGGCGAACAACGCGGTGAGCACACCCTCGACACGCTGCCGGTAGGCGACGAAGTCAAGGCCTTCGAGCTTGGGCTTGTGGTCCCGGCTTTGGATTCCGGCGGGATCCTCCGCGACGTCGATGATCTTGGTTGGGAGCCGATCGATGGTGCGCGGCTGACGGTACTTCATGACGCCGCGGAGTGACTGACGAATCTCTTCCAGCGATGCCAACGTCACCGTGTCCCAGAAGGCGCTGGACTTGACTCTACGGATCTCCGCTTCCCGCTCCCGAACGGGGTTCAGGTTGTACTGCAGGTCTGCAATCCAGGCTTCGATGTCCGCGCGGCGGTCGGCGAAACGTCCGGCACCCTTGATCAGATCTGTCTGGGCGAGGGTGATGAGGTGATCGAACTGGTAGGCGGCGCCATCGCCTCGGACGTCTCGCCACTGCATGAGCGGGGCGATGTCCTGCGAAAGCGTGGCGCGCGTCGCGGCATCGAACCGCTTCACTACCTCAGGGTTCCTGCAGGTCGTGACTTGCCGCCACTTCTCTCGCACGGAGATGGTGGTGTCCGGCAGGTCGGCGACATCCGCGGCGACCAGGGCTGCGACGATGCTGAACGCGGCGCCGTCCGGCTTACGGAGGCATTCGTCCGCGAGCGTGAGCCGCGCCTCAAACAGTCGCTGCAGAAGCGATGTCTGCTTAGACGGCTCCGTTTCCTGATACGTCTCCTCGAAGTACTTGAAGTTCTCCCAATGGTCGAAGATCTGGAACTCCGTCTTGTCCTTGCCGGGACCGAACAGGTCCTTGCACAGCCGCGTGCCGCGCCCGATCATCTGCCAGAACTTGACGAACGAATAGACCGGCTTGGCAAAGACCAGGTTGACGACCTCTGGCACGTCGATGCCGGTATCGAGCATGTCCACGGACACGGCGATGCGCAGATCCGAGTTGGCGTCCTTGAACTCGTCGATGAGGGCCTCGGCGCGCGGCTCGTAGTTGTCGATGACGCGGCAGACGCGTCCGCCGTACTGCGGATACAGCTCGTCGAAGACCGTCTGGAGGAGGACGGCATGGTCGTGACTGCGGGCGAAGACGATGGTCTTGCCGACCAGCGACCCGGAGCCATCCCTGATGCCGTTCTCCATGAGGTTCTGAATGATCTTCCGGTTGGTGTCCTTGTTGAAGATCTGCTTGTCGACCTGGTGCTGCTCGAACTCGATCGCCTCGGGCTCGCGCTCCTGTTGTTCAAGTTGCTCGCGCTGCTCCGGAGTCATCTGCGAGTACTTGATGCCGCGGGTCAGAAACCCGGTCGTGACGGTCTTGACCTTGAACGGCACGAGATACGCCGGAACGTGGTTGATGGCGTCCTCGTACCGGAACAAGGCGGTCGGGTTCTCGTTCTCGCAGCCGAACAGATCAAACGTGTTTCGACTGATGAACTGGACCGGCGTCGCCGTCAGGCCCACCTGAAGTGCGTCAAAGTAGAGGAACAGGTCGCGGTACCGGTTGTAGATGCTGCGGTGGGACTCATCGGCGATGATCAAGTCGAAGAAGCCGACGTCGAACGACTCGAAGCACTGCATCATCGCCGGGTAGGTCGCGAGGTAGATTCGGTGCTCTTGGTCGGCCGATGTGTTGGCGTTGACGTAGGTGCGTGGCTCCCCAGGCAGGAACTGCTGGAATGCGTTGTTGGCCTGGCGACGCAGCTCGCGTCGGTCGCAGAGGAAAAGCACGCGACGAACCCAACCACCGCGGATCAACGCCTCGCACAGAGAGATGGCGACGCGCGTCTTGCCGGTGCCGGTCGCCTGCACAACCAGTGCCCGGCGATGCTTCGCGCCAAAGCGCTCGATCACACGCTTGATCGCCTCAATCTGGTACATGCGGTCGGCGATGCGAGGGTCAGGCGCGACCTCTTTCGGATTCAGTCGCTGCCCGCGACGCGTAACCATGTAGTTGATGCTGTCGCGAGAGTGGTAGCCGTAGACCTGTCGTGGTGGCTCGCCTTCCGCGTCGTTCCAGATGCTCACGTCGAATCCATTCGTGTAGTAGATCACCGGCCGCCGCCCGTGAGTCTTTTCGAAGCCGTCGGCATAGCACTTGGCCTGCTGGCGTCCCCTCTCGGCGCTCTCCGCGGTCTTCTTCGCCTCGACAACTGCAAGGGGAATGCCATCTTCGCCCAGCAGTACGTAATCAGCGAAGCCCTCTCCACTCGAGGTGGGCTGGTGGGCGACAGGCTCCTCTACACGGACGAGATCCCTGTTCGACACATCCCATCCGGCCTCGAGGAGCATCATGTCGATCAGACGCTTGCGAGTCGCCTTTTCGTCGAAGCCGAGAACGTCGGCCGATCGCTGCGCCTGTGCGCGCGTGGCGGCAAGCTCCGCCTCAAGCGCTGCACCGGCCTGCCTCGCCGCCTGCTCGCGCTGCCGCACGGCGTCCAGGTCAGTGAGCAACTGCGCCATCTGGGCTTCTTGGGCGGCAAGCTTCTCCAGGACGGCCTTCTTCTCGCGCTTCAGTTCGGCTTTGGAGTCATCGCCGGCACCGGGCTGTGGCGCAACGAAAGCGGGCAGGTCCTCCAGGCGCCCGCCGCCGTATGTGAGCTGAAACCATCGGGCGATCTCAAATGCCTCGCGGAGCGCGGACAGCGCAATCTGCCCCGTGGCCTTGCCCCCGTGAGCTGCTTTGTTCCCGGTGATACGGATCGTGTGCAGTTTGGCCACAACGACCTGCGGGATCGCTTGCTGAAATGTACGGTCGTTCAGTAGGTCGTTGAGGGAGGCTTGGTACGGCCGCGCAAGGCGATGCACTGAATAGACGTGCTCAACCACCTGCTCGATCAAAAGACGCAGTTTGATCAACGAGCTTTCAGGGTCGGGGTGGCAGTAGTGCTCCGCGAATCCAGCCAGCGACGCCAAGGGCGGCCACTTGGCGCGCAGGAACTCGAAGTTCTTCGACTTCACGAGTTCCTCCCGTTCGTACCCGTCGGCTGTGCCCGATGGGCGAAGAGGCATTGACTGTGCGACCGCAGAGGGCATGATCCGGACCAATGCAACCGCCGTGCCAAGACCGGTGTCGGCGAATCCGGGAGGCGCGAACTGGATCGGAGAGAGTTCATTCACCCCTCCAGTCAACTTTCAGTCGCTCCAACTGTGCGGCCAGTGTCTGATAGTTGGGGTATCCGAGGAGCTTCGCGGCAACCGTTTTCTTCCCGTCCGCCTCCTGCATGGCCCGGCCGAGATACCGTCGCTGAACATCTTCAATGTGCTTGGTCAGCGAAAAACCGTCGCCCAGAGGCAGTTCAGCGGCGCCACAACGGTCGATGTCCCGCGTTTCCGACAGGCCGGCCTCAATGTCGCGCGGCTCGACGGTCGAACCATCCACCATGACCGCCGCCTGCAACAGGACGTTGTGAAGTTGTCGAACGTTTCCCGGCCAGGGTTGCTGGCACAGAAACCGCTTTGTCCCGACAGAAAGGCGCTTGTGCTGGTAGCCCGGCTCGGCTTTGGCGAAGTCAGCGTTGATCCGGGAAAGCAGGTGATCCGCGATGGCGGGGATGTCGGTCGTTCGGTTCCGAAGCGGCGGGATCTTGAGGGTGAACGCGGCCAATCGGTAGTACAGGTCTTCGCGGAACCGCCCAGCAGCAACCTCGCCCTGAAGATCGCGGTTGGTCGCGGCGATGATTCTGACGTCAGCGTGTCTGTCTTCCGAGTCACCGACCCGCCTGAACGTGCGCGCCGAGGGAGGGTCATCTTGGCCCGGTTGGAGCACGCGCAAGAGCTTTGCCTGCATCGGCAGGTCGCATTCGCCCACCTCGTCGAGGAACAGCGTGCCGGTGTCGGCCTGTTCGAACGCTCCGATCCGATCCGCGGCAGCGCCCGTGAAAGAGCCTTTCTTGTGACCGAACAATTCCGATTCGAGGAGTTCCTTCGGGACCGCGGCACAGTTGATGGCGACGAACGGCTTCGCGCTGCGACGGCTGGCCGCGTGTAGTGCTCGAGCGAATACGTCTTTGCCGACTCCGCTTTCACCCAGCAGGAGGACGCCAACGTCCCGAAGCGCAATTCGCTTGGCGCGATTGATGGCTTCGCGGATCTGGGGGCTGCGTCCGATGACTCCTCCGAAGCCTTCAGTCGCTGCGTCCGTGACGTTCGCACCCTGGATCAACCGATCCGAAGCGTGCAACACAGTCGGGAGGTAGTCGACGAGCAGATCGAACGGGATCGTCGTGGGGATCACGCGGCCGCGGAATGTCTGGTAAAAAGTCGCCGGATACCGGCTCTTCCCCAGAAGCACCCAAACTGCCGTCATTGCCGGCGTGCCGGGGCTCAAGTGGATTGAGACAGAGCACTCGCCTTGAACCTGCGAGGTGATCTCTCCGAGCACCCCGTCGGCGGCTTCGAAGATGGCGGAATAGTCGACCGGACTGGGAAGCCGGACGGAGTGGACTCGGGCCTTCGAGCCGATCCAGGCGGCGAACTGCTTGGCGAGTTCCGGCTCCTTGTCGCTCAGCAGGTGCACCTCATCGAACTCGACCTGATCCGTCAGGGTCTTGACGGGGCCTGACCCGTCGACTTGCCGCGGCTGCTTGCCGAGAAGCTGCTTGACGGCTTCCACGGCCACCTCGCCGACGGCGGCTGACCAGGCGAAAAGGTCGGCGTCACCAATCCAGCTAACGACGAGTTTTCGGGTGACTTGGGTTATTGGACAACTCCATTTGTGCTGTGGACAACGGGCATTGTACCCAACCTGTGAAGCCCCTGCATCGCGGCCTGGAACTTTGCTGGACACCTTGGCACGGCCGTTGCCATAGCACCGCCATGCCGACCCAGAAACCATCCGGATCGATCCTCTCCCCTGACGACCTTCGGGCTGGAGCCTATGTGGCGGTGCACTCGATGGTTGCTGCTCCGCGTGCATGCCCGGAGGAGCCGGAGCGGCGAATGTCAGGCCGTCCGTGCCGCGAGGGGCCGCAGCTTGGCTTTGGAATGCCGCTTCAGATTCGGGCCATATCCCTGCCATTCCTCGCGTGCGCAGTTCTCCAGCCCGGTGGAGGTCACGTTGGTCCGGTGATCCTTGATCTCCGCGGCCTACGGCTGATCGCAGTCTCTCGCCAGTTCGTCCGGGCCATCGCGGAGTTCAAGCAGCCCGACGCTGACGGAGACGAGGACGTTGGCGCTCGTCGGCCGCGGCCGACGGAGGACGCCGAATCCGTTGGTCATCCCGCATGAGGTCAAAGTCCGGAACACCGGTGAACATCGCCAAAGGCTGGAAAGGGAGCTCGCACATGGTCGCCTTGAACATCAGACAGGCCCTTCGCTTCACGACTCACGCCGTCGTCCGGTGCCAGCAGCGAGGTCTCACCGGCAAAGTCGTTGAGTTCGTCCTGGCGCACGGCCGGGAATATCACGCGGGAGACGGTTCGAAGGCGTATTTCCTGGGCAGGCGTGCGGTTGTCGAGGCAAAACGCCGCCACGGTATCGACCTTGACCGCTGGCGTGACACAGCCGTCATCGTTTCTGAGGACGACGCCATCGTGACTGTTCAGCATGTCGCCAGGCCCAAGCGCAGCTGGCGCGGACGGCACTAGAGCGAAAGACACTAAACTTGTTGCACGGGAGCGTCTCCCGTGTCAGGAGGAAGACCCAATGACCACCCTGTCGGACTTCACCATCGCCACTCCCCGACCGTTGCCTGTGATCGTCCTTGCGGACATCAGCGGCAGCATGAGCGAGAGCGGGAAGATCGACTCTCTGAACCACGCTCTCGACGAGATGATCAAGTCGTTCGCGACCGAAGCTCAGGATCGCGCCGAGATCCACGTCTCCGTGATCACCTTCGGTAAGGCTGGAGCCCAGGTCCACTCCGAGCTCACTCCCGCGTCAAAGGCTGCATGGTCACCCATGAAAGCCGACGGCGGCACACCCCTCGGCGCAGCCATCAGCTTGGCGATCTCTCTCGTGGAGGATCGGCAGCGGATTCCCGGCCGTGCGTACAGGCCGGCGATTGTGCTGGTGTCGGATGGCCAACCAACAGACGAGTGGAAGGAGCCTGTGAAGCGGCTATTGGCCTCGGAGCGAGGCAGCCGTGCCGATCGCTTCGCGCTCGGCATCGGCGATGACGCCGACAAAGCCATGCTCGCCGCTTTCCTCGGCGATCCAGCGAAAGCGGTGCTGCAGGCGAGCGATGCCCGCCAGGTCCAGACATTCTTCCGTTGGGTAACGATGAGCGTCACGTCACGCTCGAGGAGCGCGACACCAAATGCGGCACCCATCCAACCCCCCCCCGATCTCGCACGCGACACCTTCTGATGGATCGTGCCGACTTGCTCGACCCCGAGTTCGGACGATCGGCGCATCCATCCCGGGGCCTCGACACGTCCGCGAGGGTCGCGCGAATCAGGACGCCTGGGCAAGCTGCCGGATGCCCCAAGGTGTCGTCCTCGTGGTATCGGATGGTGTGGGATCTTGCCGCTACGCCGAGATCGGCTCTCGGGCGGCCTGTCGTGCGGTAAGAGATGCGGTGCAATCAATGAAGCCCGAGACACCCCCAACAGAACTGACACAACGTATCACAGCCGCATGGAACTCGCGGTTGGGAAGGCGCACTCCAACCGAATGCGCCGCGACATGCCTTTTCTCCGTGCGCACCCACGGCGGCCGACTCCTTGTCGGCGGGCTCGGCGACGGCCTGGCGGTCGTGACCAGTTCCGACGGAGCGGCGGAGCCCCGGGTGATTCCGCTTCGAGGCGGTGAGTTTGGAGAGACAGTGGCACTTGGAGACGGACGTGAAAGCCGGGGTTGGGTTGTGGAGGAGTTCGACGATCGCGCCGGACAACTTCGCACGCTGCTGGCCAGTGACGGCGTTTCGCAGGATCTGTCGCAGGACCGGCTCCAGGCCTTTCATGACTGGTTGATCGCGACATTTGGCAAACTCAGCACGAGAAGGTGGCGGGCGAGCCTTCGACGGCAACTCCAGGCCTGGCCCACCCCAGGAGCTACGGACGATCGAACTCTCGCGGTCATGTGGACATGCGGGGAGGTGGCGACGTGACCCAGCCCACCTTCGTGGTTGACTCTCGGGGTGCCAAGTACCAACTCGGCAAGTGTCTCGGTGAAGGCGGGCAGGGTGCCGTCTACGCGGTTCAGGGTGGCCGACTCGCAGCGAAGGTGCTCGCTGCTGGCTCCAAGACTGATCCCAAGAGACTCGAGAGGCAACTGCAGTTCCTTCGAACCCTGGACCTCGCAGGCATTCCTATCGCCCAGCCCGAGGCCGTGCTCGCACCACCTCACGCAGGCTACATCATGCGCTTTCTCACGGACATGAGCTCGCTCAAGCAGCTCATGGTGCCTCCATCGGGGACTACTTCCTTGCGTCGCTGGTACCTCGATACCGGCGGACTCCGCCGCCGGCTGATGGTGTGCGGGCGCGCGGCGACGGCGCTCGCAATGCTGCACGCCAAGGGACTCTGCTACGGCGACGTGTCCCCCGCCAACATATTCGTCTCCACAGTCACGACATCAGACACCGTGTATCTGATCGACGCAGACAACGTGCGTTATGAATCCTCGCCGAACAACCAACCCGTTTATACGCCCGGATACGGCGCTCCCGAGGTGGTTGCCCGTCGTGGCTTCGTGTCGACGCTGACCGATGCCCACGGCCTCGCCGTTGTTGCCTTTGCAACGCTGGTCCTAGTGCATCCACTGCAGGGGGACCTTGTGGAGGAAGGCGATCCTGATCTGGAGGAGAGTGCGTTGTGCGGCCTCCTGCCCTGGATCGACCACCCGACCGATCCCGCGAATCGATCGAGTCGAGGGATACGCGAGCGCGACGTCGTGCTCTCTGGCAATCTTCGGCATCTGGCGTCACAGGCCTTCGGAGACGGATTGTCCGATCCACGCAAACGCCCGTCAGCAAGCGAGTGGGCGGAGGCGCTCGAGCGTGCGAGCCGAAACTGTCTCGCTTGCCCAAGCTGCAAGGCAACCTTCTACCGCACCGCCGAATCTTGCCCGTGGTGCTCAACGCCGCGATCGCCGTTTCTCTATGGGCGGCTCCGCATCTGGGATCCGGCCCTCAACGACAAAACGGGCGGATACGTCGTTGGCCCCGACAAGCACGACCAGGTCGTTGACTCGTTCGCATTGGCCGCGGGAGATCAGATGCTCATCGACCAGAGACTTGCCGCCGGTCACTCTCATGGCCTTGCGGCATCTGAACTGCTTACCGTGTCTTTCTCCGGGAAAGGCGTGGATATCCAACGGCGTGCGCCGGAGGCGGTATTGGAGCTCCGCAAGCCACCGCGCCGGCACGCACTCACCGATGCGCCCGTCACACTGAAGGCTGACGGCGACCTCCCCCAGACAACGATTCATCTTGGACCGAGCGATCAACTGCACCGAGTGCTTGACCTCTGGCTGATGGGAGGCAAGAAGTCATGAAGCCCACAGAGTTGACTGGAATGTTCGGATCAGTGGTACGGCTTGAACTGCGCCCCCTTCACGACGAGACATTCGACGGTATAGTGACCGCCGGCGTCGAAGCTCTACTGACAAGCTCTCCGGAGCTCGGCCCAACGCTGAAGGTGGGAGAGCATTGGTTTCGTGTCAGTGGGCAGGATCCCCGAGCGAGGCGTCGGATCGAGGATGTGATCCAGCGGGATCTCCCACGGATCGCGTGGATTGTGCAGACGGATGGTGCGCCCGCGAGCTGTCGTGCGGTGCTGTTGCAGATGCACGAGTTCCCAAGTGGACTCCTGTTGCCCGATGAACTCGCGCTCCACGTTGACGATGAGCTCACCGAGAATCTGAGGGCGAACAGATCGCTCGGTACATTCGACGCCATCGAGGAGTTCTTGCGACAGGAGTTCCTGCTTGCTCCTACCTACAAAGAGAACGGCTGGAGAATCGTCGTGTCAGCCGGGCGCTCAGTTGGAAGTGCACTCGGAAGCGGCTTCCGAGTGCATGGTCCGCGTCTCGTGATGGATATCCAGCGGCGAGAGATCGCCGGAGATGACAGCAATGCCGCCGCGTTGTTTGTCAAACGCATTGCCCCAAGCCGTAGCAGCGGCGGTGCCGCAACCGCGCAGAGGCTGATCCAAGCCGACATTGCCTTCCGCGATGCCTCGAAAGGCTCGGTGGCGTCCGCGGTGCGCACCGATCTGAATGCCCTCGTTCAACAGGCAGGCAGTTACCTAGGCATCTGGAAAGAGTACAACGAGGTCGAACGCCGTTCCCTTGAGAATGAGGCGACCGAGTTCGGGCACCTGGCCTACTCGAGTTGGTCTGAAGTACGAGAGGGCATTCGCTTTGCATGCCCCGGCCTGGATCCGCAGGGGCGTGAGCGTCTCCGCGACTGTCGGGAGGATCGCGTCGACCTGCAGGCAACCGAGGAGCCGGCCGACTCGGACGAGCGGACTGGCGGCGCACGCACATTTGTGGGCGCGCCCGTCGACGTCGATTCCATCGGGGTGATTGTCCGTCCTAGGGGAGCCGACTGGCCCCCGCCACCGCAGACCGGCTTCTTGAGCATCGCCGTATTCGGTGACCGCAAGCGGTTGGCGCGACGCGAAAAGGCACGAGACCTGGTCGCATCGGCGCGATGTCCGGTGCCGTGGCTGGGACTATTGCTGGAGGGCAAACCCTTCCCTGTGAAGCAGCGGCGGCGCGAGATCGCTCTATCACCGGTGGCTCGCAGAGCATTCAAGGGAGATCCCACGCCAGCGCAAGAAATGGCCATTGATGCTGCGCTGAATACGCCTGACATCGCGATCATTCAGGGGCCCCCAGGAACAGGCAAGACGCGCGTGATCGCGGCGCTTCAGGCACGATTGGCGGAACTTGGAGAGGGAGAATCAGGTCCGTTCGGTCAGACGCTGTTGACGAGCTACCAGCATGACGCGGTGGACAACGTCGCTGCGGCGAGCACGGCATTCGGCCTGCCGTCATTCCGTATCGGCGTGAAGTCGGGTCACACAGACGACGGCGATGCGACCGAGCGTTGGAGGCGTGATCTTGTTGCCAAACTCAAGGGCACCGTCGCGAATCAACCCGCAACGCCGGTGCATGTCGTTCGGCGCAATGTTCGACGTCTGGCCCTGGCCCAACAGAAGGCTCCCTCAGGCAACGACGCGAGTGCCGATCTGCTTCAGCAGGTGCTCGCCGAAGCTGGACCGTGGCTGGACGCTCCGATGGCCCTGCAGTTGGACGAGTTGATTCGGCAACTGAGGAGTCCAGCCACAGCTCAGAGGCTCCCGCTTGAGCGAGAGCTTGCTCTGCGGGCGGTCGCCGGACTCCCGACGACCGTTGCATCAGCGAGCGACGATGGACCGCGCAGAGCCGCAAAAGCACTCATTGCGCTAGAGGGACTCGGCACCGGCTTCCTCACCGACTTGGAGAGAGAGGTCCTCTCGTCGATGGCTCACTGGAATGGCGAGGGCATTCCTCCCGGCCTATCCGTTCTCGCTGATCTGCGCACGGCACTCATCGACAGGCTCCAGCCTCCTCGGGTGAAAGAAGCTGGCCCACTTCAAAATGTGCTTGTGGAAGAGGCCCTCTTGGGCGTCCAGGCCCAGCTAGAGAAAATCGCCAGAAACACCGCTTTCGACGCGTCTGTGGCTGTCGAGGACTTGATCGACGAGTTGGAGGCCGATCCGCAGGCAGTGCGGGAGGAGCTTTCGCGGTACGCATCCTCCCTCGCGTCAACTGTGCAGCATTCTGTGGGTAGTGACATGCAGGCGGTGAAACTGTCTGGAATCGACCTATCGGCTGAAGAATGGCCCCGGTTCCGCACCGTGATAGTCGACGAAGCGGCACGGTGCAATCCTCTGGATCTGATGATTCCGCTCTCCATCGCGGAGAGGCGCATCGTGCTTGTCGGCGACCACCGACAGTTGCCGCATGTTCTGGAGCCGAGCGTCGAACGTGAACTCTCCACGACAGCTACGGAAGCGACGAAGGAGGCACTTGGCCGAAGCATGTTCGAGCGGCTGGTCGGCCACGTGAGGGCGTTGGAGCAACAAGACGGCGTGAAGCGATACGTTCGCCTCGACACCCAGTATCGCATGCCGCCGTCGCTCGGAACGTTCGTGAACGACGCGTTCTACGGGCCATATGGAGAGCAGTTCACCAACGGCCGGCCGGCGACGGACTTCACACACGGCCTCGGCGGTCAATATGCAGGCAAGGTGGCAGCCTGGGTAGACATGCCGCTGCAACGAGGCCAGGAACTCGGCGGCAAGAGCAAGAGCCGTCCGCTCGAGGCTGACTGGATCGCAGGCGAAGTGAAGCGGCTCGCGGAAGATCGCCCCGACCTCACCATCGGTGTCATCACGTTCTATTCCGCGCAGGTTGAGGCATTGAATCGGGCGCTCGGCCACAAAGGCATCGTCGAACAGGATTCCCAAGGTGTGTGGCAGCCCACATCGCCGTGGAAATCTACTTCAGGAACAACCGAGAGTCGGGCTCGACTCCGGGTTGGGACGGTCGACTCGTTCCAGGGGATGGAGTTCGACATCGTGTTCCTCTCATTGGTGCGCAGCAATCGGCTTCCCACCTCGGACGCAGCCAGCCTCCGAAGGAAATTCGGATTCTTGCTGCTGGAGAACCGGGTGTGCGTGGCGATGAGCCGCCAGCAACGGTTACTGGTTGTGGTTGGTGATGCCGACATGTTCAAGGACGACGTCCTGGCGAACGAACCTGGGGTTTCAGCGTTGCGACAGTTCCACATGTTCTGCGGAGGTGCCCATGGCGTCCGCATTTGATAACCTAGCCACAACCATCCAGATGGCAAACCTTCGATGGCCCGATGGCCGCAAGGGCCAGTGGCTTCTCTGGCCCGTTTGGGTGAGGAGAGTTGCTGCCCCATCGCATCCGAGCACCCGCCTCGGTCCGTTCGAGCGGGCCGTGCTCGGTTGCGCTCGAGCCCGTATCTCGGATGCCGAGCATATCGGCAGTCTGCTGAACATCGACCGAAAGCTCGTAAAGATCATCCAGCAATCCCTCGTGCAGCAAGGCACGCTTGATGAGAGCGCCGGCATCACGACCGAAGGGACGGACGCCTTGGATGCCGGCGAGATAGAGGCAGCGAGCATCAATGTCGTCCATGTTCTCCAGTGTGGCATTACGGGTCTGGTGATGCCTCGGGTCGCCGACCAGCTGCAGTATGCCGACGTGACACGGGGAGAAGATGGCCTTCGAATCGAAACCGGCTCAGTGGCCGATTCCCGGCAACAGCGATGTGTCACGGTGAGACCGCCGCATCCGGACGAGCCGGCCGTTCCCGAGGCCAACGACGTTCTCGCAGCCATTCGGCGGCACTTCGGGGATCTGCGATCGGCATCGTCGGGGCGCGCCGACGCGCATGACACGGCCCCTGATGGCTATCGCGCCCGCCCGACGGCTTTGAGGCGCGTCAATGTCATCGATGTGCGTGCGACGCCAATGTTCCTCGCCACGGTGGCCTACAACACCGCACTCGAAGAGGGCGATGAAGGCGACGACTGGCGCATCTTGGATCCATTCGGACTGGGCGAGAGCCGGCGGCTCCTGGACACTGCCGATCGGCTGCGCGCTTCCGACAAGGAGTTTGACCAACAGATTCGACGGCTAACGAGGAAGCAGACATCGCACTCCACTTCGGCTGACACGGTCGATCCCTCATTGGTGTGGCAAATGGCGCAGGATCAGGTGGCGACAAAGCTCGGCACGAGCTTCCGCACTTGGCGTGGTCATGACCATCTTGTCAGCATGGAAGATGCACTGTTGTGGTATGGCGAGTCGAAGTTCACCGCACAGAAGAATCGGAACCTGCGTCGCGCGGCTCAAGCTGCGCGAGACGCCATCGAGGCGTGCTTCGCATCGCTGGCCTCTGCCTTTCCGCTTTCGCCTCTCCTCGGCAGGGTCCGAACCCTCAACAACACGCCGGCTGACGAGGCATTTTTGAGAGATAAGCTGGTGATTGCGGCGCAGGCATGCGGTCTGACGGGTTCGCTACCCCGTCGCTTTGCCGCTCGCCCGCGGGACATGCGAGCGGTCCTCGAAGCCGGGCACTTCTCGAAGCTGGGTGCCGTGGTCATGGCGACGTTGCTGCTTGCCGCCGAGCGAGCGGATCATCCTTTACGGGAGGCAGCCCAGTTGCGGCCAACCCTTATGGATGAGCTTGATCGCGCCTTCATGATCGCTGGGGAAGCAGCGCATGACAGTGGTGGCGCAGCTCCGGATCAGGGGGACGTGGAGTTTCTGATCGCAACGGTGTACTGGATGATTGAGACCCTACTCGCCGGTGTGGCTGCGTCAGCCCCCGTCGCAACGCGGAGGCAGGCATGAGCAAGAAGAACAAGAACAAAAACAAGCCTTGGCAGCAGGCCGGCGGATATCCCGGAAGTGCCGGCGGCTTTGGTGGGTTGCCTGGGCATTCTGCGCAGACCATCCTGTCATCGGCAGGTGGCTCTCCCCTCTCGAAGGGCGGAACTCCCACTTCAGACCATCACAGTGGCGTCGGCGCGTCCCGGCAGTTAGGTGCGGACTCCCCTTCTGGGGCAGTTGGACCAACCGATGGACTTGAGACCATGTCGGATCAGCAGCTTGTCGACGAAGCCCGTGCGGAGACCGAGGCGCCGGCCCCGGCAACTACAGATTCACCGGACCCGCTCACGGCCGGCGGAAGCCCCGAAGCCTCGCCAGCAAGTGTCGCGCCCCCCGTCAGTACGCAGGTATCGAGGGCGGAGCTCGTCGAGGTCCTTCGCGGTGTGCGACACACAAGGGACGCCCTCAATCGCCTGAAGGATCAAGCGGACGCCGCGCGGGTCGCACATGAGCGGGCAAAAGCAGAAGTGGCGAGAAGGCTAGAGGAACTGGAACGACGCGAACTCGCATTGTCGGCTAGAGAGACCGACGTTTCCAAACGAGATTCCGAAATGGAAGCCCGCAGACTGGAGTTGCTCGCTTTACAGGCTGCGGCGAGTGAGGGTTTTCCTGAGCAGCTCCGCGATGCCCGGAACGCACTCGAGGCCGCGCACCAGCGCCGTGTTGCGGATGTGGATGCCCAGAGGGCGTTGTTGCAGCAGGAGCGTGAGGTCCTCGACAAAGACCGTGCTGCCCTCGGAACAGAACGCGTTGACATCGAGCGTGCAAAGCGAGAGATCACCTACAAGCTTGAGCATATCAAGGACATGGAGCTGTTGGCTGAGGAGCAGGCGACCGCGCGGGTCAACGACCGCATTGAAACACTGGAAAGGTCGATTGAGCGAGGCGTGGAGTCACAGAAGCGCGTGGTTGACCAACTCCAGAGGTCGCAACTGCGCGTGAAGGAACTGGAGGGGATTCTTGGCACCGCTGGAGGCGCATCGCTTGTGGACCTGACTAGCGAGCGGGACCACCTTCGGAAGGAGGTGGACCGTCTGCAAATGGAGTTGCACGCGCGGCCGGGACAGGCGACAGTGGAACTCTACAAGAAGGCGCAGGAGCGTGTCGACGTCCTGGATATCGAAAATCAACGCCTGGGTGCCGCCCTTTCCCAAACGCGATCAGAACTCGAGCGCATGCGGATGCCGGTGGGCGAGATGGAAACTCAACGTGTGGCGCTGCGCAGCCTCGAACTACGAAATGCCGCGCTCAAGGAAGCAAACGATCAGCTTCAGATTGAAGTTGAAGGCCGGCTCAATCAGGCGTCGGGCCGCAATCCGTATCCTGAGCTCGAGCGGATGGACGCTGCGGACTCCGAATTCCAGAATCCCCCAGCACGCTTTCATCAGCCTCCCAACCTCAAGCAGGTTGTGGATGACGTCCGCAATCGGATGGCCGCAGATGAGGCTCTGTTCTACGACGACCGCACGATCCGCTGCTTCATGGCCGGTCTAGCGATGAGCCGCCTTCACCTTCTTCAGGGAATAAGCGGAACAGGAAAGACCAGCCTTCCCAGGGCATTTGCCAAGGCGCTCGGCGGACACGCCGACATCGTCGCCGTGCAGGCCGGATGGCGTGATCGTCAGGACCTCCTCGGGTACTACAACGCGTTCGACAAGAAGTACCACGAATCGTCCTTTGTCAAGGCGCTGTACGCCGCGCAGTGCCCTACCTGGTCCGATCGTCTCTTCATCGTGGTGCTGGACGAGATGAACCTGTCGTACATCGAACAGTTCGGCGCTGATCTGTTGTCGGAACTCGAAAGCCCCAAGAAGCCGAATCTCCCGCAACTGGGGCTGATGGATAGTCGTCCGCCGAGGCGGCCGACGCGGTTGCTCGAAGAGGGCACGGCGATTGCGGTACCGCCCAACGTGTGGTTTGTGGGTACCGCCAACCACGACGAAACGACCAAGGACTTTGCGGACAAGACGTATGACCGGGCGCACACGATGGAACTGCCCCGGCATCCTACCAGTTTCAAGCCAGTCGCGGCATCAGTGCCGCCGCCAGCGTCGTGCAGCGCGCTTCGCGGACTGTTCGACACAGCGTGCCAGCGCCATGTGCGGGAGGCAGCAGAGGCCAACGCTTTCGTCACAGCGTTGGAACCGGAGCTCAAAGGCAAGTTCAACATCGGCTGGGGCAATCGCCTGGAGAGGCAAGTCACCCGATTTGCTCCTGTAATCGTGGCAGCTGGGGGCACGGTCGGCGAGGCCATTGACCATGTCGTCGCCACCAAGCTTCTGCGGAAGCTGCGCAATCGCCACGATGTACGCGTGAAGGAACTGCAGGAACTCCGAACCGCGCTTCGTTCGCGGTGGAAGGACCGCAAACTCGATCCAGCACCGACCCAGTGTGAGGAACTGCTGTCTTCGCTCATACGCACCCGATCGTTTGAGGAGGGTGAGGCCGCCTCATGACCACCGACCTCAAGGATCTGCTATCGGGGCAACCCGTCCGCAAGAGCGACAACGCACTAGTGCCTGGGCGCTGGTGGTTGCCGTCGTGTCCTGCTGGGGCCGTCATGAACGGGATCGAGGTTGCTGATGGCGACCGAGTCGTGCCTCGGCGTGATCGCTCGTGGTCGCTCCAGTGCGACCGATTGGCAAGACGGGACGGGGAGTTCAGCCAGCGCGTGATCGCGTCTTCGGCGGACACCGACGCGCTGTCCCAGATGAATGAGCAGTTCGAGGCGAGGCTCGCTTCACGGGCGGTGTGGGACGACTGGGTGGCCGCATCACCTTTGGCACCGCGACTCGATGACTACCTTCGCATTCGAACGTTCGATGAGATTCTCGAAGAGAATCTCGTATTCCTCGAGACTGTGTGCGCGGCACCTCGAACGCATCTCAAGGTGGAATCCGACCTCGTCCCCACAGCGAGAGCCCGGCGTGTGGCCCGGCAGGCCATCGCTCGGCTTGCTTCCCACCGTGAAGACTGGGAGCGGCCAACTGTTCTCGGTGTGCGCCCACGAAGGGTCCTGTGCTTGGTGCCGGATGAGAACGCCGACATCTATGAAAATCGACTGGCGGCTCGGCTTGTTGACCACGTCAGGCTATACCTGCAGGTGCGGCTGGCGAGACTCGCAGACATTCGGCGGATGTTGAGCCAGATCAGCGACCACGCTTCTGGGGCAGCGAGTGGGCACCACTGGCGACGCGACCGTCTGTACGCTCTCTGGGCTGGGGCTGTCCAGGACAATGCCGCGGCAGATGTCGCCGTTCACACCCAAGCCCGGCTCGACGCCCTCTACATACGAGTGCTTGGACTGCTCGATTCCCCCCTGTACCGTGCAGTGCCGCATGGTGCGCCCGTCAGCGGCTTGAGGTATACAAACATCCTCTCAAATGACCCGCACTATCGCAAAGTGGCGACACTGTGGAAACGCTGGACGGAGCTCGGGGCTGAGCGGCCGCTTTCTGACCAGCAGGTCTACGAGCGGCAGCAATCAGTGTGTTCGGCAATGTCGTGGTTCAGTTGGCTTGTTGTAGTGCGGGCTGCTGAGCAACTGCACCTCCAGCCGGAAGTGTCCTTCCAAAGCACGACCGTTGATGACATACCGATCCAGCTGGTGGGCCCTGTCGCCGATTGCACTATCACTCCGCCGCGAGATGCGGTCGTGACGATCCGCTGCGGCAACGTCGCCATTCGAGTTGTTGGCGTTCCAGCGGTTCTTGACGGCGAAACTGGCGGGGACATTGAATCTCTGCGACGACAACTAGGCGACGCAGCGACGGGAGCTTCGGAGGACCATGTCCTGCTTCTACACCTGCCCGCGTCTCGCGTGCAGGCGAGCTCTCCCGCCGAGCGGCACCCTTCGACCAATTGGCACTCGGCGTGTGCTTGGGAGCCTGGCAATACGCATGGAACGAAGCTCTCGATATTGCCCATTTCCCCCTGGGACATCGCGAGCGTTGAGCGGGTCGCCCGTTACCTGCGGTGGCACCTGCATGCTCCACAGTTGCTTGCGTATCCACCCAAAGTGCGATGCTCGATACCCGGCGCACCTGCGGGCATGGAGTGGACGGTGCGGGGAGAGAATCGTGACGAGTGGCGCGTGCTGAGACGCCCGAAGCCGCGTGAAAAGGGACTGGCCGACCTGTTGTCCACTGCAAGGGACGCCCTTTACAAGGCCACGGCATCCGCTGGCGGCAAGGCAGCCCAACATGCACGCCGAGATGCAGACGAACGTGCCGAGCAGTGTCGTGCACAGATTGACACAGCATTCGCGAGCATCGATAAGTTGTGCGTATGTCCGGTTTGCTGGGAAGCGCACGGCAATCTTGAACTGCTTGACCTCCCATCGGCGGCGTTCAGCGTCGAGTGCCCTGGATGCAGTTCGGTATGGGGCGTGTTTCGATGCCGTTGCGGCACGCGGTTCCCGGTCATTCAGTTGCAGAACATCGAACGTCTGGTCAACGGCAGCTCGTTCCGAGGTGACGGATGGATCGATGCCATCCTTGGCTGTGACGTGCTATCCGTGCCGTGCCATCAATCCCGGGGCAAGGTGAGCCTGGTATGCCCGAGTTGCAAGCAGTGTGCGTGCAGTGCCCACTCGACTCAGGACGACACCCCCGTCGAGCCCGGATGATCGACGTGTCGATGAGTCGTCATTGGGGTGAGGATGGCAACTTGCGACCGAAGCGAAAGCCGCGACGCGTGTCGCGGCTGGGAGCGGCGCGTGATGAACGCCTCACTCGTCGAGGTTCGGGAGCGGGCCGCCGGTTGCTTCGTCCCATTCGAGGGCGTAGCGCTCGGCGATGTCTTCGAGGTCGTTCACGGTCAGGTAGTCGGCCGTCTTGCGCTCCTGGCAGGCGGCTACTGCCCGCGCCAAGTCCGACCACTCCTCGATCGTGACCATCCGGTCCTGCCTCGCGCCAAGCAGGTAGAGCGCTGCCTGAAGCACGGCCTCGAGTTGCGCTTGGGTCGGCGCGGGCTGCGGGGCGGGGGTGGCGCTCATGGCTCAGGCTTCCTTCCCCGCGACAAAGACGCCGCGCTCGTGCTTCTTGAAGCGAGCGGCGGTGCCCTTGGCGGCGATCTCGCGGATGATGGCGGCGTAGAGCGTGGCCTCGGGCGTCTTACCGCCGGGGCTGGTCCAGAGTTTCTTGGCCTCCATCGCGGCGATCATCTCCTTGGCCCGCATCGGCACCTCGCTCGCGGCGAGCACCTGCGCTGCCGCGTCGAGGGCGCTGACGCGCTTGGGCTTCTTCTCCTTGGCGGGGTCGGCCTCGGTGGCGGTGCCGTCGAGCCGGTCCTTGATCTCGGCGAGCGCCGCCTTGCGGAAGCGGTCTGTCTTGGCGGCTCCCCCCGCGCGGGCACCGCTCTTGGGCATCTTCGGGGTGCGGGGGGTGCGGGGCTTGGCGGGCTTCTTGGTCCTCGTGCTCATGGTCATCTCCGAACTGGGGGTTGGAACTCCCGCCGCACGTTGCGGCGGGGAAACGTGGCCGTCGCGGTTCCCCGCGACGCCGCATGGGTTCTGTCAGCAGCCCGCGACGCGCTCCATCTCGTTGAGCACCTCGTGGACCATCGAGTTGGTGGCGGCGGCCCGACCCCGGCGGTCGGTCCCGTAGACCACCTTGGGCGACCTCGGCCGCCTTCGCGTAGCGGCTCTCCCCGTTCTCGTCGCGGGCGATGTGTGCGATGCAGATGTCCTGCTTGCCCGCGCGGCGCGTGTTCTGCTCGATGGTCACTTCCGCGCCGCGCTCGGTGCGGCTGTCCTTCTCGTGGCCTTCGATCACGATCGTCTTGATGTTCATGGGCGGGCTCCTTCGTGGGGGGTGGTGGGTGTGGGGCGTTCACTCGGCCAGGAAGCGCTCGACGTCCTCGCGGTCCATGCCGCTGAGGAAGGCGACGGTGTCCATCAGGTCGCTGCGGACCTTTCCGAGGTTGCCGGTGATGCCCCAGTTGGTGGGGTCGGCCTTGGCCTGGTCGTCGTGCTTGTCCAGTTCCATCGCCAGCACGTCGAGCAGGCGGGCGATGTCGTCCCGCCGCGCGGCGTACATCTCGGCGGCGGTGGGTTCAGGCTTCGTGGTCTTGCGCTTCGTCATGGTCGTTCTCCTGTGCGTGGTGCTCTGGTAAACAGCGAAGCCCGCGATTCGCGGGCTTCAGGTCGTTGGGCGGT
Source organism: Phycisphaerales bacterium (assembly GCA_050246015.1). GTDB lineage: Bacteria > Planctomycetota > Phycisphaerae > Phycisphaerales > UBA1924 > JTS-AC122. The sequence continues at coordinate 1,390 of JBFWWU010000022.1, read as the reverse complement.
TGTCGTTCTTGCGGTCCCAACTGGTCGTGTCCTTTGGCTCGCCGACCGCTGCGAGGTAGTCGATCAGGTCTCCGGCGGTCCAGGTGTCGCCCTCGATGGCGTCGTGCTCGTTCGGCCCGTCGCGTCCGTCGCGGTCGATCTCGAAGAGGCGGAAGCCGCCGGTGTTCGTGGTGTCGATCGCCCATGTGCGCCCGTCGGGGGTGTGGACCTCGACGCTGGCGACGGTGAAGCCCCGGCGGCCCAGGGCGCTGGCGATTCCGATGGCGTTCTTCGTGCTGCTCTTCATCGCGTTGTTCTCCGTCGCGGGGTTCCGCCCCGCGTTGTGACACATGAAGCCATGACATCCGCGCACCGGCAAGGTGAATGCGCCTGATTCCGAGCAGAATCTGCGGCCTCTGTGCAACGGCCACATTCGCGTGGGCAAGGCGGGATTCCGCGCCGACCGACAGCCCTCACGTCGCGCTCGTCGCGCCGCTTCGTCCGTTGGCCACCCGTTGGCCCACGATCGCCCACGTCGCGTCCGTGCCGCGGCGGCGTACCAGTCCCTCCCCGGATCGGCGTTCGGACAGCGCAAACAAACTCTGTCTCCAACCGCGGCTGTTCCCGCGGGCGTTTCGAGACCGGTCCCCCCCGCCGGAGTACCTATTGCCCCCTCCCCCCGTTCGGACTCCGGCTGTAAGGCTCCGGGTAGGCGCAGCCTGGCACACCAACTGCGTGTCCGAACCGGTGCGTCGATGGCCTGCGATCCGCACGCCGCCCGCCCGTTGCGCCGAACCTGTTGCGCGCCCGTCGCGCCCGCGCCGGCGGGGGGGGGGTGGGCGCAACAGGTAGGAAAGAGGGGGGTGTGTTGTTGTTTGCTCCATGATTTCTCGATGGTTCCGTGATGAACCTATTGCGCGCAAGAGGTTGCAACAGGCGCAATAGGCTGCTGCGCACCCCTGCTGGCGCTGCGGAATCAATGGTGCGGACTCGCGGCCGCGCTGCGCCGGAGTGTCTCTGCGCGACTTTTGGGTGGTAGAAGGCGCTGCGCAGACCGCCCTGCGTGGCTTTGGAGCACGTGTTCATGCTTCGGCAGCGTCCTCGATGAGCCGGTACAGCCGCTGGGGCGTGCCGCCGGTGGCCCGCTCGGCGAACTGGATGCGGCGCTGATCGACCAGCGCCTGCCGAACCTCGTCGTGCTCGCGGGGCGACCACGCCAAGCGCCGGCTCAGTTGCCAGAAGGGCATCCACGGGTCGGCGGGGTGCTTTGCCGCCCATTCCCGGAGCACGCGGATCATCGCCTTGCACTGGCTCTCGAAGTCGCCCGCGCTGACGTGCTGGCTGGCCTTGAAGAGCATGCGGCGAGTCTGATGCTCGACGAGCGCCCAGGCCCAGTCCACGGCATCGACGG
>JBFWWU010000021.1:0-68855 GCA_050246015.1 Phycisphaerales bacterium | reverse complement strand
GGCGTAGGTCAGCACGCGCTCGTCGAGTGTACCAGAGCGGCCCCTCCCCCGAGACCACGGCATAGGAGGACCCGGCCTCACGTGGGGGATCAGTGTACCAGAGCGGCCCCTCCCCCGAGACCACGGCGTCCTGGCGGCGGGGGCGTTGGCATCACGAAGTGTACCAGAGCGGCCCCTCCCCCGAGACCACGGCCTTCCCAGCCGGTGCGCTGCATGCGCTCGGAGTGTACCAGAGCGGCCCCTCCCCCGAGACCACGGCGGGCTGCAGCGCTGGCAGCGGCACCTGACCAGTGTACCAGAGCGGCCCCTCCCCTGAGACCACGGCGACCCGATGCGGTCGTTGCCGCTTTCTTGAAGTGTACCAGAGCGGCCCCTCCCCTGAGACCACGGCCTGCTTCGGGGGCTTGATTGCTGGCGTCGTAGTGTACCAGAGCGGCCCCTCCCCTCAGACCAGGCGCTGCTGACAGGAGTACCGCACCCTAGGGGAATGTCCCGCTGATGGACTCAATCGCCGTCCGGGCTGAAATGCGATGAGAGGGACGCCGAACGGTCGCGGGACATAGCGCGGCCGTGTTTCTCTTCTCTCAAGTTGGGAGGGCGGGGACACCTCCCCGCCGCTGGAGTAACTACCTGTTGAGGCTCGCGGACCAACCGCCCGGCCCCGCACCCGCCGTTTCTTGCGCTCTGTCCAGCGCCGCGTCCAGTCATGCGGCCCGTAGCGAACACGCGGGGGCGGGCGCGCCCAAACGCCTTGAAATCCTCGCTCGCGGTGTTCGGCGGCGCACGCCGAATGACGATCTCCATGCCCAGTCCCGCGCAATTGGGCGCGGGCTTTGGAGGACACTCGATCATGGCCACCTCATACATCCCTTCCCGCGATTCCGAACTCGACCTCTGGGTCCTCAACTTCAGCACCCTCATCACCGCCGCACCCGTCACCTACGGCCTCGTCGCCGCCGACGCCACCGCCATCTCCAACGCCTACACCGCCTGGCACGCCGCCTTCCTCGCCGCCTCCAACCCCTCCACCCGCACCCGCGCCACCGTCATGGCCAAGAACGAGCAGAAGGCCACCATCCTCGCCGTCGTCCGCGGCTACGCCGCCACCATCCGCGCCAACCGCGCCGTCTCCGACGAACTCAAGATCGGCCTCGGGCTCCACGTCCGCGACACCCAGCCCACCCCCATCCCGCCCCCCAGCACCTACCCCATGCTCACCGTGAACGGCATGGGACAGGGCCTCCAGCGCCTCCGCGCCGCCGACCAGAACTCGCCCGCACGCCGCGGCCGCCCCATGGGCACCGCCGGCCTGCTCCTCTTCCGCGCCGTCGGCACCGACCCCGTCACCAATCCCACCGACGCCGCCTTCCTCTCCTTCGTCACCAAGGCCGAGTTCCAGAGCCAGTTCACAAGCGTCGACAACGGCAAGACCGCCACCTACTTCGCCCGCTGGACCAACTCCAAGGGTGAGGTCGGCCCGTGGAGCCCGCCCGTGTCGATGCCGATCGCCGCGTAATGGAGGAAGCCACGAAGGGGGGAAGGCACGGAGCCACGAAGGGATGAAGCAAGAACGTTGCTTCACTCGATGCTGATTCCGGGATCCTCCCCGCGTTGCTTCCGTCCCTGCAAACGCCATACCGAGGAAGCCACGAAGGAGGGAAGGGCACGGAGCCACGAAGGGGTGAAAGCAAGAAGGAAGCCCGCCTTCCCCCCTCCGTGGCTTCGTGCCTTCGTGCCTTCGTGGCTTCGTGGCTTCGAGCCCTTCGATTTCATCCGCGTTGGAGAGTGTGCATGGTTCCAGCCGCCAAGCCCGCCGCCACCACGCGACGCCAGCCCGCCCCGCGCGACTTCCTCCAGACCGGCCAGCCCGACCCGCGCCCCCTCACCGGCTACGCCGTCGCCCTCTCCAGCGACCTGGGCGTCTCCCACGCGGCGATCACGCTCGACCAGCCCTGCGTCATCCGCGAGCCGCGCTGGGCCTTCGTCAGCGCGATCGACGGCTCCCGCGTCTACCCCGCCTCCGTCTCCGTCATCGACAACCGCCACTTCGTCTTCCACTTCGCCATGATGCTCCCCGGCGGCGTCGCCTTCGTCGACGTCCCCTACCAGGACCAGCAGGTGCAGAACTTCCAGGGCGGGTTCGTCCGCCCCGGCGGCCAATGGTTCCGCAAACCGACCTGACCCCCCCACCCCCCCCACCCCCCGAGCCCCCGGGCCCCCGGGCCCCTCGCTCCCGGCCTCTCTTCTTCGCGTTCCTTCGCGCCCTTCGCGTCCTTCGCGACCGTCGCGACCGTCGCGTTAGAAAGAGATTCCGCTCAACGCGAAGGGAGGCCCAAGGGCGCGCAGGGCGCGAAGGCAAGAGGCGGCGTGAACCGCGCCCTGCGCCCTTGGCGTTCGGTACGAGTTTCTCCAATCGCGGCGGCGCGGCGTCAACACCCGGCGTAGAAGTTCACGAGGAAATCGAAGAAGTCCTGCGTGTTGATGAACCCGTCGTGGTTGATGTCGGACGCGGGTTCAAGGGCGAAGAACGCCGAGAGAAAGTCAAACGCGTCCTGCGAGTTGACGAACGTATCGCCGTTGAAGTCGGCGAGGCACGGATCGTCGCTCTGCCACGCGCCGTAGTGGCTGTTGTAGGGAAGGCCGTTCACGCCGAGCGGGGAATGCACGCTCTGGTACCAGCGCCGGACGGCCAGGTCGGTTCCGGGCTGTGGGCGCGCGGAGACGAGCGGATCCAGCAGCCGCGCGGGCGTGCCGTAGACGGCGCCCACACTGGGCGGGTCGATCGCCTGCCACCCTTCGCGCGTGGCGCGGGCGGGCGCCGAGGAATAACTCGATGGCTCGATCCCGCCGTAGAAGTTCCCCCGGAACTCCAGCCGCTGGGCGCTGAGGCTGGAGTCGTTGAAGACCAGCGCGGCGATGTCGCCCTGGTTGAGATCAACGACCGAGCCGATCATCCGCACCTGCCCGACGTCGCTGCTCCCTTCCATCCAGATCAGGCGGATCGGGTTTTGGGCGTCGGGGCTGAACTGGAAGAACGTCGTGTTGAGGATGTTCAGCCGCAGGCTCTGCGTCGGGGTGCGCCGGTAGACGAAGACGCCCTTGTACCCCGGCCCGGCGGCATCGAACCCAATGTAGCAGGCGTCCAGCAGCAGGGCGCGCTCGCCGGGGATGCCGATGTAGTTGAACAGGCCGTACGAGTTGGGCTCGATCCCGAAGTTCTGGCAGATGAAGACGCAGCGCGAGTAGGCCGTCTCGCTCGCCGTGCCGATGGCGCGCAGCCCCGTAAACGTGCCGCCGACCACGCGATTGGGCCACTGCGTCCAGTCGAGCTCCGCGTCACTGCCTTCCGCCGGCACGCGATCAAGACTCGCATCCCCGATGCCGATGGGCGCCCCGGGGTTCTCGTAGTGATCCACGCGGCAATCCGTCCACTGATTGTCGTACACCGTCGCCCCCCCTCCCCCTCCGGTGTGCGAGTAGAACCCGTCGAGCCCGATGCGCGGGTAGATCGGCTCCCCCGTGTCGTAGCGCAGCATCTGGTAGACGTGCAGGTGCACGCGCTCGATGCGGTTGGCACGCACGTCGTGGAACGTCGAGTAGAGCGTGACCATGTTCGCGGTGCTGGTGAACCCGAATCCCCAGCACTCGCAGTCCTGCATGAGGTTCCCCTCGCAGGCGTCGTTCCCGGAGCCGACGAAGGTCAGGTGGTGCCAGGAGATGTGCCAACTCTTGCAGTTACGGATGATGTTGTTGCGCCCGCCGACCTTGAGGCCGTAGGTGCCGGTTTCGGAACCGATGGAGTGTCGGAAGTGCAGGCCGTCGATGACGCACTCGCTGGCCTGTTCGAGGTTCAGGCCGATCCACACCGGCGAGCCGAGGCAGTATTCGACGGGGTACAGGGCGTGCCGGCCGGCGGTTGGGTCCTCGCCGCCGAGGTTGATCGAGAGCCAGCCCGACGCCGGGCTGTAGTTCCAGGAGTACGGCGTGGCAGGGTCCGGGCTGTATACCAGGAAGGTCTTGTCGCGCCCGTACTGGTCCTTGATGAGCGGGTCGCCCCAGCGCACGCTGACGGCGGTGATGTCCAGGTCCGGGCCCACGTTCGAGACGTAGGCGTCGCCGGCGGGGAGCCAGTACCCGACGCGGCGGGAGTTGGTGATCTCCGCCTGCGGGAACCCGGGCCACTGGCGGATGGTGACGCGCTGCGGGCCGAAGAAGAACGCGGAGTCCGTGAAGCGGCCGGAGAGGTACGCCGTGTCGCCCGGACCGAGGCGGGATTCCAGGCTGTGCAGGGTGCGCAGCGGAAAGGCCGCCGTGCCTGGGTTGGAGTCGTCACCCGTCTGCGCCTGCACGTAGTAGTCGTCGGCGCGGACGGCGGCGGCGCCCAGCAGCACGGCCAGCAGCGCCACCAGAGCGCGGCGAAGAACCCCAACACATCGTCCCGTACCCATGATGCGATTCCCTCTAGGCAAGAGCCGGCCGGCGGCGGAGACTGTTCGCGTCTTCATCCGGGCGTGTTGCGTGCCGCCCCTGGAAAACCCGCGATCGGCGAACTACCGGCTGGAATCGTAGTGGCCGGGGGCACGGCGAGCGGCCGCCGTGTGGGATTCGGCCGCCCACGGGCCATCCGATAACGGGCGAGGGACGTGGGCAAGGGTTGTCGAGTCAGCACCCCGCGAAGAGGGCGGAGACGAAATCGAAGAAGTCCTGGGAGTTGACGGCGGCGTCGGCGTTGATGTCCGCCGCCGGGGCCAGCGCGAAGAACGCCCCGAGGAAGTCAAAGAAGTCCTGCGAGTTCACCATCGCGTCGCGATTGAAGTCGGCAAGGCAGACCGGCGCGCAGGCGGCCGGGTCGCACGGCGTGCCCGCCCCCCGCCACTCCCCGGCGAGCGCGGTGCACTGTGACTGCGTGAGTTGCTGGCACTCGCCGGCGACGCAGCACGCCCCCGCCGCGGCGGGGATCGACTGCGGACCAGCGTAGAACCCGGCGTGATCGATGCGAAGGCTGACCGGGGATTCGATGATCCCGCCGGGGTAGGTCTGCGAGGTCTCGATGGTGAAGAAGAACGCCATTCGCGGCGTGGTGGTGAAGTCGCGCGTGTCGTTCCCGACTCCCTCGTTCGAGTCGATCATCGCGCTGATGGGGATGTTGTAGACGTGCGTGCCGGGCATGATGAAGAGCGGGACCGTTTCCCACTGATCGTCGCCCGTCATGGGGTCGATCACGCCGTCGGCGTTGTCGTCCTCGCGGATGCTGGCGAAGATCGAGAGTGCACCCGCCGGCACGGGCTCGGGAAGTTGGATCGTCATGCTGAAGGTGTCCGCCCCGGGGGGAACGGCCAGGACCGGGGGCACGATGCCCAGCGTGCCGACACCGACGCCGGCGCGACGGAAGAAGTTGTCGTGCCGGAAGTTGATGTCCACGCGGCAGGAGTAGCCGGTGTGGATGGTGACGGGGTCGATCGCGGTCGAGTAACTCGCCACGCCGCCGAAGTACGAGAAGAGGCGGCCGAGTTCGGACCCGGGGATCTCAAACTCCGAGGGCATGCGGACGCTTGATTGACCGCAGGCGGCGGCGGCGGCGCCGAGCGCGGGCACGAGGACGGACAGGATGGCGCGAGTGGATCGCATGGGAGTCTCCGGAAAAGCGGGGTTGCGCGGGGAGCGAGAGCGGGCGGGTGAATCAAGCCACCCGTGCCGCGCTGGCGGCACGGATGAGCGGGATGAGAGAGGCTCAGCGGGCGACGAAGACGCCCGAGAGGTTGCCGACGGTGATCGTGTCGCCGGCGCGGAGTTGCGGGAAATCCTCGGGGACCGGGGGGTGTTCATCGCCCGGGTTGTCGTCCGGGGTGAAGGTGCCGAACTCGAGTTCGGCGACGCCGAGGTCGTTGGCGGTGATGGTGCCGAAGACCAGGCCGTTGACGGAGATCTCGTAGGTCTCACCGGGGACGCCGTCCTCGATGGAGACGTTGAAGCGCTGGAAGAGGCCGGCGTTGCGGAGGCGTTCGCGGTAGACGCCCTTGGCCTGGAACTGGTCGTTGGAACCCATGCGGGCGACGAGGCGGATCTCGGTGTTGCCGCCGCCACCGCCCCCGCCGCCACCGCCCGCGAAGACGGGAGCGTACGTGCCGACGCCACCGGCAAGGGCGACGATCGCGGCCAGAGCCAGGGCCGTTCGTTTGAGAATCATGGTGAGACCTTTCGTGAAATGACTGTGCGGATTGGAGCCCGACGGTGTTTCGCCTCGAAGCGCGGCTCGGGCAATCGCGCTCGAGGTCCGGGCCAAGCCCGGGTGTCGTCGCGGCACTCGCGGCGCCTTGAATCCCGCGACGACTCGACGCCATATGCAACAAACGTGCCAGCGAAAACGCGGCGTCCGTGTGACGGAAGTGGTTGACTTCGGCACTCCCGCGGCGACGACCAGACAAACCCGGTGGTTGCGGCGCCGCACGTTGAAGGATTTCGACCGCCAACGCGGAGCAGCGCGATTGGGCTTCCGGCCCCCGCATCCACACGAGGCTTATCCCTCCCGCTTCCAAACTTCGCACTCTTGGTGCCCCCGACGTTCCAGTCGATCAGGCCCGCTCCGTTGCTGAAACGGCTCCGTTTCGCGGCGTGCGCGATCGATCGCAACCAATCGGAGGCTCAGGAGGTTTGCCATGCTGGCTCTGCGTCGTCGAATCCGATCGTGCTTCCTGTCCGCGGCGCTCGCCTGCGTCGCCGCTCCGTGCCTGGCCACCGATCTGCCGCCCGGGGGCACGCTCGAGCCCATCCCCGTGATGTCGCTGCCCGCCGGGGCCGTTCTCGAACGCACGATCAGCCAGGACTATGACATCTCCTGGGTTGTATTCCCCAACCCCATCCCGCGGCACGTCACCGGCACCGTGACGCAGAGCATCTACCGGCTCACGGACAATACGCTGCTCTTCTATTACAACGTCACGAACGACTCGACCTCGCAGGGGGGCATCGCGACGATCGGCATCCGCGACTTCTCCGACTCCACAACGTTCTCCACCGACGTGTCGCTCCTGAACTCCCTGGTCTGCTTCAACTGCGAGAGCGCGGATCGCGCGGTCCGCGATATCTTCGGCAGCGGCATCTCCTTCGAGTACGACCTGGGAATCGCCACCGGGTATCACTCGCGCCCGCTCGTCGTCCGCACCGACGCCACCTCGTACGCCGTCTCCATCTGCGGCGGGCGCTTCGGGTTCGGAACCGGCCGCGTGGTCGTCAGCACCGGCTCGCACCAGGTCACGCTCTGCGGCTTCGCCTCGCCGGTGACGGATGCAACACCCCCGATCGTCTCGATCACCGCGCCCTCGCCCCTGGCCAACAACTGCAACCCGGTCATGATCTCGGGGACCGCGTACGACCCGCAGGGTTTCGATCAGTATGTGCTCGAATACGCCACGAGCCCCAACGGGCCCTGGACACAGATCTCGTCCTCGACGGATCCGGTCAATCCGGCCGGCCCCCTGGGCGCGTGGAATACCGGCGCGCTCGCCTCGGGCTACTACTTCGTCCGCCTGACCGCCAGCAACACCACCGCGCTGACAACCTCCGTCACCAGCGTGGTGTACGTCGATCGCAGCGCGCCGAGCGTTGAAGTGCGCTCCCCGCAGACGTCCAACATCCCGCTGGGAGGCAGCGTGTGCTTTGACGGCACCGTCTGGGACACCGGCGGCAGCACGTACACCATTCAGTATCGCTCGCTCCCCTCGGGCGTGTTCGCACACGTCAACCCGGGCACGCCGACCTACGCGGGGCAGATCATCAACGACGGGCTCGGGTCGTGGACCACCCGCTCGGGCCCCGCCGCCGTCGCCGACGGAAGTTATGAGGTCCGCGTCAGCGGCACCGACGCCTGCGGGCTCAGCGCGAGCGTCACGAGGCAGATCATCGTCGATAACACCGCCCCGATCGGCGTCATCGCCAGCCCGGCGCCCTGCACCGTGGTGCGCGGCAGCGTGAACGTCATCGGCACGATCGCCGACGCCAATCTCGCTTCCTGGGCCCTTCAGTACACGGGCGGCGATGCGAGCGGTTGGGTCACCATCGCCTCGGGCAACAATCCCGTCAACAACGCCGTCATCGCGGCGTGGAACACCTCCGGGCTGCGGTCGTGTGCCTACACCCTTCGGTTGCTCGTGGGCGACCGGTCGAGCGTGAACTGCGGGTCCACGAATAACCAGGCCGAGTATCTCACGAGCGTATTCGTCGGGTGCCCCGCCGATTTCAACCACGACGACAGCGTCAACAGCCAGGACTACTTCGACTTCCTGACGGCGTTCTTCTCGCCGTGTCCGTGATCGTGCGTCCACGAATACTTCCCGTGTTTGTTCCGCCGCCCTGTGTCGAACTGTTCGGGCGGCGGAACGAACCGGTCGTCAGCCAGAAAGACACCTCGGACGAGATCGGCGCTGATCGACGGGTACGGTCATCCGTCGACGATCGCGAAGGTTCGAGCCACGCCGGCGCGGTTGAGCAGTTACGCAGGCCCGGTCAACATCCGAAGGTATCCGCGAGCGGCGTCCTGAAGGCGCCGCTCGCGGTTTTTCATGGCCGGCCCGTTGCCGGCGGTCACGCGACGGGCGGGATGAAATCCAGCGCGACGTCGAGGCAGCGCGCCGAGTGCGTGAGTTGGCCGGCGCTGATCCGATCCACGCCGGTAGCGGCGACAAACCCGACGGTGTCCAGCGACACGCCGCCGGACGCTTCCAGCAGGATCGGCAGCCCCCCGGAGTTCCGCATCTTGACGGCGCGACGAAGCAGGTCGGGCGTGAAGTTATCGAGGAGGATAATGTCCAGCCCGCAGCCACCGGCGCCGATAATCGCCGCGAACTGCTCGAGGGTGTCAACCTCCGCTTCAACGAATGCCAGCGGGGAAGGTCCGCCGCCGCGCGGCGGGTTCGGAAGGAACATCGCGGCGACTGGGGGCCGAGGATCGCCCGAAGGGTGCGCCGGGGTGAGCGCGCGGGTGCGTTCGAGCGCGATCGCGCGGGCCTTGGCCGACGCCGCGGTGAGGAAGGCTGGAAGGTCCGCCAGCGCCACACCGGCGAGGTGATTGTCCTTGATGAGCACGGCGTCGTAGAGGCCGATGCGGTGGCACCCCCCACCGCCGCACGCCACCGCGTACTTTTCGAGCGCCCGAAGCCCCGGCGTGGTCTTCCGCGTATCCAGGATCGCCGGCGCCCGGGGCAACCCCGCGTGCCGAGCGGCGTGCGTCGCCTCGGAGACGAACCGCGACGTGAGTGTCGCGACACCGCTCAGGCGGCCAAGGAAGTTCAGGAGCGTCCGCTCGGCGGCGAGCACCTGCCGCGCCGGCCCGGCCAGCAGACCGATGTGCTGTCCTTGACTCACCGGATGCCCGTCGGCAGCCCGCGCCTGAAACAGCACGTCCGGCGCCATCGCCTGAAGCACCTGCGGCACGACACGGACCCCGGCGAGCACGCCGGACTCGCGAGCGACGATCGCCGCGGTCGCCGGGGCTTCCCCCGCGATACAGGCCCGCGACGTGATATCCGCGGACGGGCCGTCGGACCACCGCTCGCCCAGGTCTTCCTCGGCGGCGAGTTGAATCAGCCGACGCACGAGCCCGGACTCGGTCAGCCGGGCAAAGATCGCCTCAAGATCGGGCCGACGGGCAACTCCGGACGCAGGCTCCATATCCCATCTCCAGGGCCGCGCGGGCCACCCGCCCGATTCTCCGCCACCGGCAACCGCAGCCAACCTATTGTTGCTCGCAGGCTGACAAGGAAGATACTCATGGGTCTACTGGACGGCAAAGTCGCGCTGATTGTCGGTATCGCCAACGAGCGGTCGTACGCGTGGTTCATCGCGCAATCGCTGATCAAGCACGGCGCGCGGTGCGCCTTTACCCACTTGCCCGGCGACAAGAACGAGCGCCGCACGCGGCGGGCGGTCGAGGCGCTGGGACTCACCGACCCCTGGCTCCGCCCGCTCGACGCCGGCAGCGATGCCGACTTGGACCAGGTCTTTGCGCAGTATTCCCAGTCCTTTGATCGCCTGAACGTGCTTGTCCACTCGATCGCGTTCGCCGATCGCGAATGGCTCGCGCCGGGCAAGTTTTCCCAGACACCCCGCCAGGCGTACCTGGGCGCCCTCGATATCTCCGCCTATACGTTCGTCGCCATGGCGGAGCGAGCCCGTCCGATCATGGCGGCCTCCGGCGGCGGCTCGATGATGGCGATGTCGTACTACGGCGGCGAAAAGGTCGTCCCGGGGTACAACGTCATGGGCGTCGCCAAAGCCGCGTTGGAGTGCTCCGCGCGGTACCTCGCCTGGGAACTCGGCGAGCACAACATCCGCGTCAACATCATCTCCGGCGGCTACCTGCGCACGCTCGCGTCGTCCGCCGTCGGTGGAACCGACGAGATGCCCGATTACGTCGCCAAGCGATCCCCGCTGCGTCGGAACGTTGAAGGCTCCGACGTCGGCGAAACCGCCGCGTACCTCGCCAGCGACATGTCGGCGGGCGTCTCCGGGGAAACAATCTACGTGGATTGCGGCGTCAACACCGTCGGCCTGTGATCCGATATGTTCCATACCACCGGCAACCCGATCCCGGCTCTCATCGGAGTCCATCGAATGAACCGATTCGTACTCGTCGCTCCCCTGCTGCTCTCGATGTGCGCTACGTCGCTGGGGCAGATCGTGCCGCCCGCGCCGGCCAAGACGCCGGCGACGCCGGAGTACGTCCCGCCGCCCCCGCCTCCCACACCGGTGGCGCCGACTCCCGTGCGTCCCAGCGGTGATCCGAACGCCGCGCCCGCCCAGCCGGAAAAGCCCCTCCCGTCTCTCATCGAAAAAGACGCCGCGGGAAAGATCAAGCCCTTGAGGCTCCCTGTCGATGAGGCGGCCGTGCGGGCCCTTGATCTTGGCGAAGAGGGAAAGACCAAACTCAGCGCGGCGCTTGAGAGCCGCCGGCTCGAAGTCGGCCGGTTGGTCGTGGAGAACCTCGCCGCGCTGCTCGAGATTCAGAAGGTGCGCAAGGAATCAAGCGAGGCCACGACGCTGGAAACAATGACCAGCACGGCGAGGCAGGCCGCCCCCTTCCGCAAGAACCCGCTGCTGGACTCGCTCGTTCGCGCCGGCGCCATCAGCCCCTTGCAGAAAACACACGCGACGGAAGTCGCCAAGGAGTACAAGCAGGCAATCCGGGAAGAGGCGCTCAAGGACGCCGGCGGCCACGGGAACATGCAGGCCATGGCGCTCATCGGCTTCCGGTTCACGCTCGATGACTTCTGCGGCGAAGCATCCCGCGAACTCGATCGGTTGCTCGACGAGAGCGCGCCAAAGGCCAAGGACCTCATCACGAGCATGAACCTGCCCGCCGACCACGCGGCGATAAAACAAATCGGCAGCCTCGATCGTCCGCCGGCCGGCAAATCCAAGGCGGATGCCCTTCGCTCGATCTTCTATTCGGCGATGAACGACGAGGAACGGCGGTCATACCTGCTTCTGTTCAAGCCCGCGCTCGCCACGCCGCCAGAGCCCGCCGCCGACGCACCGCCCGCCAGCAAGTAGCCCGGCTATCGCCCCGGGATGCGCGGTCCCCCGGAGCGAGGCCGAGAGTTGTCACTAGTGGTCGCCCCGCTGGGATGTTTCCCAGCGATCTCGCCGCGGAGCGACGCGACCGCCTCGCGTTCCTCGGGCGAGAACTGCCCGGCGAAGTTCGCTTCCATCACGCGCAGCACCGCCGGCGCGTGCGGGAGGTCGGCGATTCCTCGAAGAGCCGCGATCCAAGACGAAGGGGGCGCGTCAACCTCGATCGCGTCCGCGATCCGGTTCATCCCCAGCAGCGCCTGCGCTTTGAGAGACACGAGCAGTGACGGGGAAACCGGCACGCGAGACTCTTCGATGCGCTCGATCGCCGTCAGCGCCGCCGCCGGCTTGTGCAGTTCCAGCCTCGTTTCCGCGAGCCGAAGCAGCCCCACCGCGGCGATCAGGCTCTGCGCGTGGTCCACCCGGACCACGGGGATGCTCACCGGGCCGATCGGCAGGGTCGCAAACCGCGAGAGGACCGTCTCGCGAAGTTCGGGGTCCGTGATATCCGTCGCGCTCACCAGCAGTTCGCTCGGCCGAATCTTTTCACCCACCGCGATCAGCGCGGCCAGGATCGGCCGACGGACCTCCGCGCTCGCCGGGCTTGACTCCGCCAGCCTCAGCAGCCGCTCAAACCCTGGAACGTTCGGATGCAGTTTGACGACCAGATCGCACGCCACCGGCACCAGCGAATCATCCGTCTTCGCGGCGACGAGCACGGCATCCACCCACTCCGGAAACGCGGCCAGGGCTTGCGCCGCGGCCAGACGCTTCGCGGCATCGGGGTGCCCGAGCAGTTTCGAGATCTCCTCCCGGTCCGCCTCGCTCCCCAGCGCCGCGCGAAGCCGCAGCATCGCCGGCTCGGCCGCTTCCGGCGGCACCGCTCGCAAGGCCGCGAGCACGCGCACCCGATCCTCCTCCTTGGTCAGCAACCCATTCTTTTCCATCGCGTCGATCGCCCGGACCACGTCGCCGAACGTCGCGGAGGACGGGTCCAGCCAGTCCAGCAGTTTCGCGCGCAACTCGGGAGACGTTGAGCGCGACGCCAATCGCAACAGAGGCACCATCACCGCCGGGTCTCGCTCCTTGAGGATCGCTTCCGCGATGACGCCCTCGGCGCCCGTCGGCTGCAATCGCTCCACCAGGCTCGCGCCCGTCGCTCGAAGATCCGGCACCGGGTCCTTGAGCAGCGCGAGCACCGGCCCCCAAACTCGTTCGGGCGGGATCCGCGCATTGGCCAGTTCCCGATTCGTCAGTTCCACGCCAAGACGCCTCAGTGATGGAAGTTCGTCCGACAGTTGCGAGCACAAAATGGCCCAGCGTTCCGCGTCGGGCGCCTCGATGAAGCGCCGACGCTCGCTCTCCACCAGCCGGCGCAGCACCGCATCGCGCTGCGTTTCGAGTTGCAGCGCGTATTGCGTCGCGCTCTCCGCGAGGATTCGTTGCCACTCGGGCTCCGGGAGCCATTCCACCCCCGCGAACCACTCCTGCCACTGCTTGGCGTCGTTGCCGAACTGATACTTCCCGCACAAGCGCACGGCGGCGGCGAACGCGGCGTCTCGGATCGCCGGCGGCTGCGATGCATCCGTGTACGAGAGGATGAGCCGAAGACTCTCACGGGTGTGGACGGCGCTCAGCGACGCCAGGCGCTCCGGCCGGCGCTCGTTCACCCCGTTCTTCAGCCCGGTCGAAAGAGCCGGAAACGTCCAATCGACATTCTGCCCGAGCGGCGCGCCGCTCGCGAGCGCCTGCAGCAGCACGTCTCGCTCCTCGTTGGGGGTCGAGGTCGATTGCAGGGCGTCCAGGACATATCGGCGGGCATCGGCGTCCGTCGTCGCCAGCAGTCGCCGCGCCGCCCCGACACGGGCCGCGGGATCCTTCAGCAGCGCCGCATCCGCCAGCCACCCCACCGGAGGCACCGACGGCTGTGCGCTCCCCGTGGGCGACACCGCGTGCATTACCCCCACCATCACCATCACCATCGCCGAACCCCACCCCTTTCCGCGGCGCACGATCCCCGCGATCGTGAGCGCCCGGCGAGGTTGAAAACTGCCTCTTCGCATCATCGGTTCACGCCAACGCGCATGGGTCTTCGTCGCTCGACGACAGACCGACTCTCTGTCTCATCCCATGACATGAATGCACACCGCCCGGAGCCGCATTCACAGTCTAGACGCTCATCCTTGCACGTTCCGACATTCATTCGAGGTTTTTCTCCTCGCGCCGTGGCGACAACGCTCATCGCCCGGGCCGCAGCCCACTCTCCAGTCCATGTTTCGACTCTTCCGCCGCCCGGATTCAGTCCCCCTTCCGCCCGTTGACGGTTGGCAATCCCCTAGACGCGGTTTCATTGCGAGCGACGCAACGAAGCCCCGGAGCCTGCGCCGCGCGCCGCGACTTGGAACGTCGTGGCCGCTGGAATCACGAATGGCCGGCCGCTCAAACAAGCCCTCGGAATTGACGAATCGGCGTCCAGGTGCTATTGTCATGTTTGGTGAATGATCGGATGTGCGGCGATCAGGTCAGCACACGGCGGGGGAGGGGGTTTGACGCCGCTACCCAAGGAGATCTGGATTATGAAGCGTTCGCGGATTCTCAACGTAGTTGCCTGCGCCGGCCTGCTGCTGGGCAGTGCGTGGAGCGTGTCGGCGGTGCTCGCCCAGCCAACGACCAAGGACCTCAAGAAGGAAGCCGAAAAGCTCACGCAGCCAACGAAGGATGCCAAGCCTGCGGCCCCGGCCCAGCCTGATCCCGCGCAGATGGAGGCCGAGTGGGGCAAACTCATGGCCCTGAACGAGCACCACGAGCGGTTCAAGAAAATGGAGGGCTCCTGGACCGCCGAGGTCAAGCACTGGATGGACCCCGCCGCCGCCCCCGAGGAATCCAAGGGCACCATGGTGAACACGCTCGTTCACGGCGGGCGCTACCTGCGGAGCGAGTACACCGGAACGATGGGCGGAGAATCATTCACCGGCTCCGGCACCATGGGCTACAACAACGCCACCAACAAGTACGAGGGCACCTGGATCGACAACATGGGCACCGGCACTATGTTGACCACCGGGAAGTACGACGAGCACTCGAAAACCTACACCATGACCGGCGACATGGACATGGGCTCGATGGGAAAGATGGCGATGCGGGAAGTCGTCACGCTCACCGACGATGACCACCACTCCATGGTGATGTACATGACCATGGCGGGCATGCCCGAAACCAAGGTGATGGAGATCAAGTACACCCGCGCCGGCACCAAGAAGGCCGATGCGGGCAGCGCGATCGACGCCGCTCGGAACGAGGCCGACAAGAAAGCCAAGGAAGCCGCCGACAAACTGAAGAAGCAGGTCGGCAAGTAACCGGTAAATCTCGGCATACCCGAATCGGTGATCAGGCCGCGGCGTCCGCCGCGGCTTTTTCGTGCTCCCCGCCTCAGGATCGCCCCGCGTGCCCCGCGGAGGCCGCGCCGTACAGCGGGCGGGCCTTGACCTGGGTCTCTTGCCATTCCAGGTTCGGCGCGGAATCGGCGACGATCCCCGCGCCCACCTGATAGGTGATGTGTTCTCGCCGGGGGTCGATGCACGCCGTCCGGATGGCCACGCTGAAACTCGCGTCGCCGCGATCCGAGACGTACCCGATGCAGCCGCAGTACGCCCCGCGCGGGCGCCCCTCCAGTTCATCGATGATCTGCATGGCCCGGATCTTGGGCGCTCCCGTCACCGACCCGGGAGGAAACGTCGCCCGGATCAGGTCCCGAAGAGTGAGCCCGGCCCGCAGCGTTCCCGAAACCGTCGCGACTGCCTGGAGGACGCCGCGCCCCGCCCCCCGAGCATCCGGGCCGCCCGCCGCGCCGTGGGGCTCGATGACCCGCTCCTCGTCCACGCGGATCGAGCCGAACTCGCACACCCGCCCAAGGTCGTTGCGCATGAGGTCCACGATCATGTTCAGTTCGGCGCGGTCCTTGTCGCTGCGTTCCAGCACGCGCGGGTCGGCCTCGCCGGCGAGCGTCCCCTTCATCGGGCGCGTCAGCACGCGGCGCGTGGATGCGTCTAGCGATAGGAACAACTCCGGGCTCGCCGACGCGATCACGCCGCTGGGCGTTTCGAGATAGGCGCCGTACCAGGGCCGCGACACGCGGACCAGTTCGGCGAAGAAGGCGCGCGTCGAGCCGGTGAACCGCCCGGCGATCTCTCGGGCAATGTTCGCCTGGTAGATATCGCCGTCGCGGATGTACGCCACCGTGCGTGCGACCGCTCGCTCGTACGCCGCTCGCGCTTCACCCTCCATCCCGGGCAGTTCCAACCGGAAGTCTTGGTCCCCCATGCTCCCGGGTCCGTCAAGAACGAGCCCCCGCAGATCCGTGTCATCACCGACGACGAACCAGCGCCCCGCGTGCGCATCGTGCACGAGCGCGCGATCGCAGCGCGCCCAGGTCATCAGGGGAGCGGACGCTCCACCGGCGGACGAGGGTCCTCGCCGCGCCGGGCAAGCGGCGCGCGGCTCGATCGCCCCCCCGAGTTCGTACGCCAGGCAACCGATCCATCCGCCTGCAAACGGCGGATGCTCGCCGGCGCTTCCGCCAGGCCCCTGGTCCGGCAAGGGAAACGTCGCGAGCGGATCTTCGGCGTCCGCCGCGGTTTCGTGCACGTGCGTCGGCGCCGCGAGAATGCTCCACCTCGCCCGCGAGTGGCGGGGCTGGTTCGACGCCGACACGAGGGCCCACAGCCGTTTTCCCGCCGGCCAGCGCGCGATCACGTCCGCCGGCGTCGCCGGTGAATCGATCTCGACCACATTCGGCCTCTCATTCACGCGACGATCGTACCGACTCAGTACCGCGGGATGCTCGGGTCCAGATCGACCGACCACAGGTCGATCCCCCCCGCCACCGAATAGGCCCCGGTGAACCCAAGCCCGCGAAGCGTCGCCGCCACTCGGAGCGAACGCCGTCCCGTGTGGCAGTACACCGCGATGGGATGCGCCCGCCCGCCGTCATCGTCCTCGAGTTCCTCCGCTCGGCGCTCGATCTGGTCCATCGGGATATGCACGGCTCCCTGAATCCGGCCCGCCGCCCACTCTTCCGGACGCCGGCAATCGAGCAGCACCGCGTGCTTTGTCGTGTCCGCGATCAGCGCCTTGGTATCGCGCGGCGTGATCTCCCACTCGGGGCGAAACTCGTACCCAACGGGCAATCCTCGGCTGTCCACAGACGTGATCGGATTCATCGTCATAGACGATAGACCGTGCCGCGGGCTTCGGCGAAATCCCACCCACCCCGCGCACGCAGTCCCCGAACATGGAAAAGAATCCCGGTCCCTCTCGCGACTCGGCTTGGCTGCTCCTCCAACCGCGAAATGCCCACTCGGTATGATTAGGCCATGAACGGCACCCTCCTGTCGTGGCGGCCCGCGGCCGCCGTGCTTGCGTCCGTCGCTTCCATTCTTGTCGGCGCGGCCGCAGTCGCGGACGCTGGCAAGAGTGACACCGCTCGCCGGCCCGGCCCGCTGGCGCCGATTCAGCCTGACCCGCTCGCGCCTCCGGCCAATGGACCCCGCAAGGCCGACCCGACCTGGCACGCGCTCATCAACGCCACCGTATACCCCGAGCCAGGGAAGAAGTTCGAAAACGCCACCATCGTGATCCGCGACGGCCGGATTCTCAGCATCGACGGAACTCCCGCCGGGATCGCGCCCAACGAACTCCGCGGCGTCGAACCCAAGAAAGCGGATGCCGACAAGCCCGCCTCCTCCGCCTCGTCCGAGCCGCGGCCCGAGTCCACCTCTCCCGCGCCGCCGCCCGGCGCTCGCGTGTGGGACTGTCGCGGCCTATCCATCTACGCCGGGTGGGTCGATCCGTACGTCGAAGTGGACTCCCCCGCTCCGGCCTCCGACGCACCAGGTCAACACTGGAACTCACGCGTCACCCCACAGCGCTCGGCGCTCGATGGCCAGGGCGTTGACGCCGGCACGGCTGATTCGCTCCGCAAGATCGGATTCGTCGCGGCGGGCATCTCGCCTCGCGGTGGGATCTTCCGCGGTTCCTCCGCCGTCGTCTCCCTCGCCAAACCAGACGACGACCGACAACTTGCTCGCCCGCCCGTCTATCCGAGCATGCCCTATCAGACGGTCGCATTCGAGACCGGCGGCCGGCGCGGGGGCGGGTCGGACGGCAACACCAACTCGAACTGGTCCTCCTACCCGGATTCGCAGATGGGCGCCATCGCCCTTATCCGCCAGACGCTCAGCGACGCCGATTGGTGGCAGCAACTTCCCCCGCCCGACCGCCAACCCCAAACGGGTTCCCAGTCCGAGGTCCCGTCGTGCCTTGATGCACTGCGCCGCTCCGGCGCCCCTGGCGCTCCATCCGGCCCCATGCTCCTCTTCGACACCGGCGACGAGCTCGAAGTCTTCCGCGCCCTCAAGATCGCCGATGAGTTCAACCGATCCGTCTCCATCCTCGGCTGCGGGAACGAGTTCCGCCGCATCGACGGCATCACCGAACGGTGCAAGCGAACCACCGGCGGCAACGGGTCCGCCTTCACGCACAACACCCCGCTCATCATCCCCTTGAACTTCCCCGAGCCGCCCAAGGTCGGCACGCTCGGACAGGCCGACGCCGTGGACCTGCGCGACCTCATGACCTGGGAGCAGGCCCCGACCAATCCGCGTCGCCTCGACGCCGCCGGCCTCAACGTCTCGCTCACCACCAGCAGGCTCCGCGACCGCGCCAAGTTCACCGACAACCTCCGAAAGGCGATCCTCCACGGGCTGGGCGAAGAGACAGCGCTGGCGATGGTCACCACTCGCCCCGCTTCTTTTCTCGGAGTGTCCAGCGACCTGGGCACCATCGCGCCCGGCAAGGTCGCCAGCCTCATTGTCGCCGACGGACCCATCTTCTCGAAAAAGACCAAGATCCGCGACGTGTGGGTGGACGGCAAGCGCCACGAGATCAACCCCCCGCCCCCGACAAACCTGAAGGGCGAGTGGAATCTCTCGCTCGACCCGATGCCCCCGCAGGCACAAGGCGTCGCATCCATGCGGATCACCCTCTCCATCGATCAGGACAACAACATCACCATCCGCAAGTACACCACCAAGGCGGACGGGAGCGAAGACGTCGCCAAGCAGACCGCCCGCAACGTCCGCGTGGAAGGAACCGGGGGCTCGGGCCGCATCTCGTTCGTCTTCGACCATGAACCCTTCGGCGATCCCGGCGTCTTTCTCCACGCCGGGGTCATCGAAGACGCCGGAAGGACCATCCACGCCGACGCGGCCCGTTCCGACGGCCAGCGCTTCCGCTGGACCGCGACCAAGGCCGCCGACGAGCCCCTCAGCGACGCCGACGCCGCTCCCAAGACGTTCACCGGCACGTGGATCTACAGCGAAGCCGACGGGGCCGCGGTCGATCCGGCGGCGGTCGAGGCCGCCCTTGTGCCCACCATCGTCATCGACAAGGACAACAACCTCACCGTCAGGCTCAAGGACAAAGAGGTCAAGGCCGACAGCGCCAAGGTCCAAGGCAAGACCATCACGATCGTGATCCAAGGCGAACCCTTCGGCGAACCCGGCGTCCTCAACTCCACCGGCACGCTCGATGGCGACACCATCACCGGCCAAACGCGCCACGACGACGGCCGCGTGCAGACGTGGAAGCTCTCCCGCAAGAAGGACTCACCCAAGCAACCAGACAAGAAAGAGCCGGGCAAGGACGGCGCGGCCAAACCCGACGCCCCCGCCGATCCTGTCACGGGCACGTGGTCCGGCACCGCGACGGCCCAGGGAACGCCGCAGGGCATCCCGGTCTCCTTCTCGCTCAAACTCGCCGGCGAAGCGGTCTCGGGCACGGCCACCGCCATGGGAGACACCCTCCCCGTCGAATCCGCCTCCTTCACCAAGACAGGCGAGTCCGCCGGCAAACTGAAGTTCCGCGTCACGCCCCCTCAGGGCGTCCCGGTCGAGATCGACCTCTCCATCGACGGCAACGCCGCCACCGGCACCGCCTTGGCCGGGCCCACTCCCATGCAAATCGCCTTGACACGCGTGTCAGCCGGCGCCGGCCCCACCACCGACAACGACGATGATGTCCCGACCGACATCCCCGAGAAGATCGCCTACCCCTTCGGCCCCTTTGCCATGGCCGACGGCCTCCCCGCCGTCGAAGACGTCGTCTTTGAACACGCGACCATCTGGACCTGCGGCCCGCTCGGCGTGATCGCCGACGGCTCCATGCGCATCAAAGACGGCGTCATCCTCTGGATCGCCGACAACTCTAAGCCGGGCGCCTACAAGGTCGAGCCCGGAACCCGCGTCATCGACTGCACCGGCAAGCACATCACCCCCGGCCTCATCGACTGCCACTCGCACACCGGCATCTCGCGCGGCGTGAACGAATCCGGCCAGGCCGTCACCGCCGAGGTCCGCATCCAGGACGTCACCGACCCCGACTCCATGTCCTGGTACTACCAACTCGCCGGGGGCATCACCACCGTCAACAACCTCCACGGCTCCGCCAACCCCATCGGCGGGCAGAACTGCGTCAACAAGAACCGCTGGGGCGCGGTGAAGCCCGACGATCTGCACTTTGAAGGCGCGATTCCCGGCATCAAGTTCGCTCTCGGCGAAAACGTCAAGCAATCCAACTGGGGCGACGGCGCGACGACGCGCTATCCCAAGACACGCATGGGCGTCGAGATGTTGATTCGTGACCGCTTTACGGCGGCGCGAGAGTACATCGAAGCCACGAAGGGACGAAGCCACGGAGCCACGAAGGGGGAAGCAAACGCGGCTTTGGCGTTGGAGGTTCGTGGCTCTCCCTCCCCCCGTCGAGATCTCGAACTCGAAGCCCTCGCCGAAATTCTCGAAGAAAAGCGCCTCATCCACTGCCACAGTTACCGGCAGGACGAGATCCTCATGCTTTGCCGCGTCGCCAAGGACTTCGGCTTCAAACTCGGCACCTTCCAGCACATCCTCGAAGGCTACAAAGTCGCCGACGAAGTCCGCGACAACTCCGGCGGCGGGTCCGCCTTCAGCGACTGGTGGGCCTACAAGGTCGAGGTCCAGGACGCGATCCCCTACGCCGGCGCGATCATGCACGACGTCGGCGTGTGCGTCTCCTTCAACTCCGACTCCGACGAACTCGCCCGCCGAATGAATGTCGAGGCGGGCAAGGCCGTCAAATACGGCGACATCGACCCCGCCGAGGCCCTCAAGTTCGTCACACTCAACCCCGCCAGGCAACTCCGCATCGACGACAAGGTCGGCTCGCTCGAGCCCGGCAAGTCCGCTGACATCGCCGTGTGGTCGGTGCCGACCGTTTCGGCCTCTTCCTCTTCTTCTTCCTCTACCCGATCTAGTGGAGCAGGCGTCCCGCCGGCTTCTTCCCCTTCCTCGCTCTCTTCCACCTCCCCCACTCACCACACCGTCGACGGCACCCCCATGTCCGTCTTTGCCCGCTGCGAGCAGACATGGGTTGATGGCCGCCTCTACTTCTCTGCCGAGCGCGACACCCAGATGCGCCAGGCAAATGCCAAAGAGCGCGCCCGCCTGATCCAGAAACTCCTTGCGTCCGGCAACAAGAAACCGGGTCAGGCCAAGCCGGGCGATCCCAACTCCCCCGGCGGCCCCCCCGGTCCCCCCGGGCGCCGAGGCGGCCGCCGTCCGACCGACGACCTCGCCAGCGGCTCCGCGTTCGACGACGCCGGCGCCTCGCTGGACGATGCAGCGGCTCCATCGCCCGATGCGGCCCTTTCGGATTCCGCGCGCGCCCGCCTCTCGCTGCTCGGGCGCATGCGCCAGCAAGCCGATGAAGCCCGACGCGAATATTTCCTCCAACTCTGGCGCCGCGGCGTCGATCCGACCTGGGCACGCTGCGGCGACTGCGGCGAGGCGATGGGCGCCCGCTGACGCTCACATCGGCCCGATCCCCCGCGGGCCGAACGCCTACCGCCTCGTTCGATACCCGCTGCTTCGATGCTGTTCGCACGCTGGCCTGCCCCAACTTCAAACACCGCCCGCACGGACCGCCGATACAGTACTGCTGATGCGATCGTCGCCCATCATTCTCCTGGCCTGGGCGCTCGCGGCTGCTGTTCCCGCGGGGGCCCTGGCGCAACGCGCTGCCCCCGCGGGCAATCCGCCTTCTCCGGGCCCACCCGCCTCCCCCCAGCCCCTCAAGCGAGTGCAGCAGGGCGTCGCCGACGTCGGTCCGCTCGGCGTCAGCCCGCGGGTGCTCCAGCAAGACTTGCGCGTCCCGACCGGGTTCCGTGACGTCTTCGAGATTGATCCCAGCAACGGCGCCGATCCGTCCAGCCGCCGGTTTGTCCGCAGAAACGGCGCGATCTTCGCCCTCTTTCCCAGGTCGATCTACCGCTATACCGATCGCGGCATCGCCGTCCCCGTCCCGCCCGGCACCATCTTCTACATCGGCGGACTCCCCAGTCATCTCTCCGGCGAACCCGTCGCCTCCGCAGCCGCCCAGCCCCGCTGGCCGACGACGCTCGTCCGCGCCGGCGGACGCGCTCACTCCGCCGCCGGCGCGCTCCAGAGCGACCCCGCCCCGGCCCGCCGCGCCCAGCCCGCGCGGCCGGATCGTCCCCACGATCCATCGCGAGCCGGCACCGAGGCGCCCTCATCATCACCTGCCTCGGCGTCACCCCGCCTCTGGGAATCCCGCTCGTCCCTTCCGGGCTTGATGGACAGCGAAGACCGCCGGCGCAGCGCCGTCGCGGCCGTGCTTGACCGATTGATCGCCAGTCCCGCGAAGACCGAACGCGACGGCGACCGCCCGGCGCCTCCGCCGAGATCGGCGACGCCCGCATCACCCGCGCCAGGGTCCACCAAGGTCGGCCCATCCAAGCCCGGCCGCGCATCAAAGCCCCAGCCCGCAAAGCCTGTGCAAGACCAGTGACCCGGCGACCGGCGCGGTGCGTAAAGTCGCCGCCGCGGCTGCCCTCCCCCCTCCTCCGCCCGGCCCTCGGGTTCACGGTACTGTTCCCTATCGCGCCGACGCCGGCGCGTCCGAACCTTCGCGCGCCGGAGCCGCCCTGCACATGACTGACGCCAACACCCCCAGCATGTCCAACACGCCCGCTCCGCAGTCGATCGACGACGTCCGCGCCGCGATCGCCCAGTTCCAATCCGACTACGCCGCCGTGCGCGAACAGGTCCGCAAGGCGGTCGTCGGGCACGATGCCGTCGTCGACGGGGTGCTCACCTGTCTCTTCACGTCGGGACACGTCCTTCTGGAAGGCGTCCCGGGTCTGGGCAAAACCCTCCTCATCCGCTCGCTCGCCTCGGCGCTCAATCTGTCGTTCTCCCGCATCCAGTTCACCCCCGACTTGATGCCCGCCGACATCTGCGGCACCACCATCGTGGTCGAAGTCACCGGCGCCGACGGGCGCGCCGCTCGCCAGTTCTCCTTCCAGCGCGGGCCCATCTTCGCCCAGATGATCCTCGCCGACGAAATCAACCGCGCCACGCCCAAGACCCAGTCCGCCCTCCTCGAAGCCATGCAGGAAAAATCCGTGACCGTCGGCGGGACGACGCACCGCCTCGAGCGCCCGTTCTTCGTCATGGCCACCCAGAACCCCGTCGAACAGGAAGGCACCTACCCCCTCCCCGAAGCCCAGCTCGACCGTTTCTTCTTCAAACTCGTCGTCGGGTATTCCAGGCGCGACGAACTCAGCGAGATCCTCGATCGCACCACCGCCGGCGCGAGCGCCCAGATCAACCCGGTGCTTTCCGCGCAGCAAATCATCGAGTACCAGAAACTGGTGCAGCGGGTCACCATCGCCCCGCATGTGCAGGACTACGCGGTGCGCGTCGTGCTCTCGACTCACGCCAAGGGATCCTCCGCAGCCCCCGGCAGCGACGGGCAGTTCGCCACCCCGATGGTCAATCGCTTTGTCCGGCTCGGCGCTTCTCCCCGTGCCGCCCAGGCCCTTGTCCTGGCCGCCAAGTGTCAGGCCCTGCTCGAAGGCCGCGCCGCCGCCAGCATCGACGATATCCGCCGATGGGCTCTCCCCGCGGTACGCCACCGCCTCATCCTCAACTTCGAGGCCGAGGCCGAGGGCGTCTCCACCGACGACATCATCGACAACATCCTCGCGACGCTCCCCGCGCGCGTGGACTAAGCCTCACGCCTCATATCTCCTTCCGCCATTCGATCGTCCGCCGCAGCCCCTCCTCCAGCGGCACCGTCGCACGCCAGCCAAGCAGTTCCCTCGCCCGCGTCACATCCACGCACCGCCTCCCCACTCCGTCGGGCTTGCTCGCGTCCCACACCACTTCTCCCTCATACCCGACCAGCCGCACGATCATTTCCACAACCTCCCGGATCGAATGCTCCCGGCCCGATCCAAGATTGATCGGCGTCGGCTCCGTCACCATCTCCGCCGCGCGCACTACGCCCTCCGCCGCGTCTTCCACAAACAGGAAATCCCGTGTCGGCGCGCCCGTCCCCCAGCATTCGAGTCTGCTCCACCCTTCCCGCTTGGCCCGCACGCATCGATCCACCAGCGCCCCGACGAAGTGCGACGCCGCCGGATCAAGTTTGTCGCCCGGCCCGTACAAGTTCACCGGCACCACGTACGCGCCCTTGAGTCCATACTGCGCGCGGTATGCCCGCAGCATCTCCAGCGCCGCCCGCTTCGCGATCCCGTACGGTCCGCTCGCGGCGTCGGGGTACCCGTCCTCCAGGTCTTCCTCTCGAAACGGCACACGCGCCCTGGCCGGGTACGACGTCATCGATCCGACCACCACCACCCGCCCGCCTCGCTCGATCAGCCCGCTCGCGCGCGCCGCCTCGATCACGTTCACCGCCAGGACCAGGTTGTCGTGAAAGAACTCGCCGGGCCTTGCCGTGTTGGCCCCCAGTCCGCCCACCAGCCCGGCGCAGTGAATGACGACCGGCGCGGCTCGCTCGGCGGCGTGCACAAACTCCCGCATCAGCGCCAGGCACACATCCGAGCGGCGCAGGTCATGCACCGCCGACCGCGGCACGACCACCCGTTCGGCGCCTCGATCGTGCAGCCGAGCGCAGACGCGCCGGCCCAGGAAGCCAGCGCCCCCGGTCACCATCACATGCACTCCGCTCCAATCCTGTGCCGTTGCCTGTTCCATCGCGGCATCCTAAGGCCGATAAGCCGATCACCGTTGGCATATTCCGGTTCAACGCCCCCCCATCCGCAAGAAAGGCCCCCATCCTCCCGACTATTAAGCGCTAGGAGGCCAATGAATGCCCTCTGCCCCGAAGCACCCCGACGAAGCACGGCGCCTGCTGACGCTCCGCGCCCTTGATATCCTCGACACGCCGCCCGAGGACGACTTTGACAGGTTGACCCGGCTCGCGTGCCGGCTGTTCCGCGCGCCGATCGCCGGGATCAGTCTGGTCGATGAAGACCGACAGTGGTTCAAGTCCGTTCAAGGCGCGGTGATCCGCCAGACGCCGCGCAGGCACGCGTACTGCGCGCACACGATCCTCTCGCCCGAGATCACGCTCATCCCTGATGCCGCGCTCGACCCGCGCGTGCATGACAGCCCCTTGGCCGTGCAGCCGCCGCGGTTCCGGTTCTACGCCGGCGCTCCGATCGTCACCACCACCGGCGTGCCCATCGGGGCGTTCTGTGTCATCG
The DNA here is from genome assembly GCA_050246015.1 of Phycisphaerales bacterium. GTDB lineage: Bacteria > Planctomycetota > Phycisphaerae > Phycisphaerales > UBA1924 > JTS-AC122. The sequence continues at coordinate 43,666 of JBFWWU010000021.1, read as the reverse complement.
ACACCGTTCCCCGGGGCTGGGACCACGCCGACGACGAGATGCTGCTCGATCTGGCCGCCCTGGCGGACAGGGCGATCGAGGCTCGCCTGACCGCCCGGCGCGCCGCCGCCGCCACCCGCGCCAAGAGCCTCTTCGCCGCGGCGATGTCGCACCAGGTCCGCACCCCGTTGAACATCATTCAGGGACATGCCGAGTTGCTCGCCCAGGGCAGGCTCACGCCCCGGCAGCGCGCGGCCGCCGTCGAAGCCATCACCCGCCACACCCAGCAGTTCGCCGCCGTCTCCTCCGAGATCCTCGACCTCGCCGCGATCGAAGCCAACTCGATCGATTTCTCGCTCGAGGACTTCGATGCAAGCGAACTGCTGGAGCACGTCCACTCAATCGTCGCGCCGATCGCGTCTCAGCGGGGTCTGACACTGAAGATCAAGTGGTGCGGGGAGCGGCCCCTGATGGTCCACGCCGATCCGCTTCGCATCCGCCGGGTCATCCTCCACATTCTCACGAACTGCCTGCAACTCACCAGTTCTGGCACCGTCACCGCGATCGGTTACCTTGACTCATCCCCCGGCACGTCGGCGAACCTTCGCTTCCTGATCGCCGGCGACGGCTCGGACGTCTCGCCCGATTCACTCGCCGCCCACGCCGAATCCGCCGGCCACTCGCCCGCGCCGGATGTTCGAGCGCCCTCCTTGCCCGGGCTCGGCCTCGACGTGGCGGCGGACATCACCCGCCGTCTCGGGGGCGTCATCCGCCGGATCGTTCTCGCCGACTCCGGTGCCGCCACAGAAGTCTGCTTCCCCTGCATGCCCGCGCCCGCGCCGCCAGCGCCCGCCAGATCCGCCCGCACCATTTCATCATCCGCACCGCCACTCTCGCGGCCACCCTCCACCCACGTTGAACAGGTGCTGGCGGGTCGCCGCATCCTCGTCGTCGATGACTTCCCGGACAACCTGCGACTCGCGTCCATGATGCTCTCCCGGGCCGGCGCCTCCGTTCTTTGCTGCGAAAACGGCGCCGAGGCCCTTGCCGCAGTCCGGGCCCATCCACAGCCCTTCGACGCGATCCTCATGGACATGCAGATGCCCGTCATGGACGGCCGCGAGGCGACCGGACGCATCCGCGCCGAAGGGTACTCCGCCCCCATCTTCGCCTTCACCGCCAACACCACCGCCGGCGATCGTCGGACGTATCTCCAGGCCGGCTGCAACGACGTCCTTCACAAGCCCATCCAGTCGAAAGTCCTTGTTGAACGACTCGCTACCGCCGTGCGCTTCCCGCACGCGGTGGCGACTTGACGTGCCCCCTCGGGGGATGGCCGCGTCCGTACCCTTGTGCCATGCCCGACCGCCCTGACCTTGCCGCGCTTCCCCCGCTGCTTGTTCCGTCCCCCGCCCACCTCTCCGTCACCGGCGGCGCTGTTCACGCCCCGATCGATCCCGACGTCATCGGCTCCCTCGATCCATCCGCGGGGCTGCACCCGCAGGGCTACACGCTCAACATCGCTCCATCCTCACACGCCGGCGCCGCGCCGGTCTCGCTCCGCTACGCCACGCCCGAGGGACTCCTCCACGGCCGCGCCACCCTCCGCCAACTCATCCGCCAATACGGACCCCACCTCCCTTGCCTCACGATCCGCGACCAGCCCGCCTTCAGACACCGCGGCGTCATGCTCGATGTTTCCCGCGATAAGGTCCCGACGATGGACTCTCTCCGCGGGTTCTTCGACTCCTTCGCGGCTCTGAAACTCAACCACGCCCAACTCTACACCGAGCACACCTTCGCCTACGCCGCCCATGACGAAGTCTGGCTCGACTCCTCGCCCGTGCTCCCGGCACAAGCCCGGGACCTCGCCGCGTACGCCCGCAACATCGGGATCGCGCTCACACCGAATCAGAACTGCTTCGGACATCTCCACAAGTGGCTCAAACTGCACCGCTACGCCCACCTGGCCGAAACCCAGGGCGACTGGACGTTCATGCACTGGCCTCGCAGCGGACCCTTTTCCCTCTACCCCGCCGAGCCCGGCTCCATCGCCCTGATCCAAGACCTCCTCACGCAACTTCTCCCCTGCTTCGACGCTCCCTGCGTGAACGTCGGGTGCGACGAGACCTTCGACATCGGCCAGGGGCGCTCGCGCGACGCCGCCGCCTCGCACCCCGCCGGGTTCGAGGCCGGTCGCGCCTCGATCTACTTCGACTTCGTGCGCCGGGTCGCGGCTATTGCACGCTCTCTCGGGAAGCGCCCCATGCTCTGGGCCGATATCGCCCTCTCTCACCCCGGCCGCCTCGACGAGTTCCCCGCCGATTCCATCGGGCTGGCCTGGGGGTACGAGCCCGACTCCGATTTCTCCCGCTGGTGCGCCCTGCTCGCCGAGCACCATATCGAATCCTGGGTCTGCCCCGGCACGTCCTCGTGGCGCTCCATCACCGGCCGCACCCGCGAACGGGTCATCAACATCAACACCGCCGCCGCCGCGATCAACTCAGTACAGCCCCCAACGGGATTCCTCATCACCGATTGGGGCGACATGGGCCACCACCAGCACTGGCCCATCGCCCTCAACGCCATCGCTCATGCCGCCCACGCCGCCTGGAACCCCGCCGCACCTCTCGACTCCCGGGCCGTCTCGCTCCACGTCTTCGATGATGATTCCCTCTCCCTGGCCTCCTGGCTCGACACGCTCGGCGATATCGACGCCCATATCCGCGCCGTCGCCGGTGGCTCCTCCGAATCCGAAGCCGCGCCCATCCGCAACGCCTCGGCCCTCTTCCGCGACCTCCACCGCGCGGACCCGCTCCCCGATCCCATCCCCGCGCCGCTCCCAGCCTGGGAACTCGCCGCCGCCAACCTCGATGCCTGCGAACGCTCCGTCCCCGGTGCCCTCGACCGCGACTCACTCACCGGCCGCGAGATCGCCCACACCCTCGCCACCGCGCGCCTCGCCGTCGAGCATGCCGTCGCGACCCGCACCCCCGGCGGCCTCGACGCCCGCTCCCACCGCTACCGCGCCTGGCTCCTGGACCTCGCCCGCCACGTTCACGCCGAACACGAATCCCTCTGGCCGCTCCGCAACCGCCCCGGCGGCCTCAGCCGCTCGTCCCACCACTACCAGCGAATCATCGACCGCCTCTCTCCGCGCTAGCGCCGCCCGCCGACTCGGCGCGGCAAACCTCGCCGCGCTTCACGCCGTCCCCGGACCGTCTCCGGATTGGTCCGTCCGCGTCGCCTCTCGCACGACTCCCTCTTCGCGCGTCTGCGTGTCGTGAAACTTCAGCCTCGCCCTGCAATACGTCTCGGGCGAAATGTTCAGGTCCGGCGTCTGTCCCTTCGCGTGCTGTGAATGCAGGTGCTTCAGGAACGGCACGCACCACTGACACCCCGTCCCCGCCCCGAGGCATTCGCTGATCAGCGACGCCACCGGTGGGTCCTCCCGCGACAGGTACGTCCGGATCTTCCTCAGCGAAACATGGAAACACAGGCACACCTCGTCGTCGGGATCCATAACCTCATTGTATGACCCCCACCACCGCGTCCCCCCGCTCTGCTCGCCGCTCGCTCTCGCACACTGATTCCACCGGCCGCGCACGCATGGTCGATGTGGCCGACAAGCCCGTCACGAAGCGCACCGCGACCGCCGAGGGGTTTGTGCGCATCTCTCCCGCGCTCGCCCGCGCCATCCGCTCAAACACGATCGCCAAAGGCAACGTTCTGGACACGGCCCGCCTCGCCGGCGTCCTGGCCGCCAAGCGCACCGATTCGCTCATCCCCCTCTGCCACTCGCTCCCGCTGGATCATGTCGATGTCGGCGCGACGCTCGGGCGCGCCACCATCGCCGGCCGAGCATCCCACCACGTGCGACTCACCGCGACCGCTCGCACCCACTCCCGCACCGGCGTCGAGATGGAAGCGCTCGTCGCCGTTTCCATCGCCGCCCTCACCATCATCGACATGGGTAAAGCCATCGACCCCGCCATGACGATCGAAGGCGTGCGCGTCATCGAGAAACAAGGCGGCCGCAGCGGGCACTACGTCGCCAACGCCCCGTCCCGCAAACACCGATCGTCACAATGAAGCACCGCGTGCGTGCGATGTCGAGGATCCACTCAAGTCGCGACGAAGTCCAGCCCCGCAAGCGAGATCGACCGCCGGGAGCAACCCCCCTCACACCGCGCCCGCCGCGCTCGCCACCCGCGCGGAGCGAACCCGGCTGCCCTGCACCGGCTCGAACCGCGCCTGGAAGAAGCGAAGGTGTTTGGGCTCGTATGTGAAACGAAGCCCCACCACCTCCTCTGAGTGGTCGAGCAGTTCGATGATCGACTCGGCCGTCACGTCCAGGTGCGCCTGCGTGTACACCCGGCGCGGGATCGTCAGTCGCACGAGTTCGAGTTTGGGGAAGATGTTGGCTCCCGTGTCGGGGTCGCGCCCGCTCGACACCGCCCCGCGCTCCATCGCGCGCACGCCCGAGTCCACGTACAGCGCACACGCGAGCGCCTGCGCGGGGAACTCCTCCCGCGGGATGTGCGGCAGGAACTTCAACGCATTAATGAAGATCCCGTGCCCACCAATCGGTTTCACGATCGGCACCCCGGCACGCATCAAGAGATTGCCAAGGTACTCCACCTGCCCGACTCGCGCGCGGATGTGATCGAACTGAACCGATTCCTCGATCCCGATCGCCATCGCTTCCATGTCGCGCCCGGCAAGCCCGCCGTAGGTATGAAGGCCCTCGTACAACACGACCATGTTCCCCGCCTCTTCCGCCAGCGCGTCATCGTTCAGACACAGAAATCCCCCGATGTTCACCAGGCAGTCCTTCTTCGCCGAGTTCGTGCACCCGTCCGTGTACGAGCACATCTCACGCAGGATCTCCTCGATGCTCCGCTGCGAATGCCCCGGTTCCCTCTGCCTGATGAAGTACGCATTCTCAACGGCTCGCGTTGCGTCGAGCATCACCTTGATCCCGTGACTCCGGCACAACGCCGACACCGCCTGCATGTTCGCGAGGCTCACGGGCTGCCCGCCGGCCATGTTCACGCTGCACTGCATGCACACATACGGGATCCGCGCGGCGCCGACCCGTTCAATCAGCCCAAGCAACCTCTCGATGTCGATGTTCCCCTTGAACGGCGACAAGTCATCCGGGTCGTGCGCGGCGTCGCCGATCACGTCAACAAACCTCCCGCCCGCCAGTTCCTGGTGCGCTCGGGTGGTCGTGAAGTACATGTTCCCCGGGACGACGTCCCCGGGCTTGATGAGCAACTTCGACAGGATGTGCTCCGCGCCCCGCCCCTGATGCGTCGGGATCACATTCCGGTACCCGTAATATCGCTGCACCGCTCGCTCGAACCGGTAGTAGTTCGCCGAACCCGCGTACGCCTCGTCTCCCATCATCAGCCCCGCCCACTGGCGGTCGCTCATCGCGCTCGTCCCCGAGTCCGTCAGCAAGTCGATGTACACGTCCTCGCTCCGGAGCAGAAACGTGTTGAAACCCGCCTCCGCGATCGCCTGCTCCCGCTGCATCGGCGTCGTCATCCGCAGATGCTCCACCATCTTGATCTTGTACGGCTCTGCCCAGGATCTCTTGATCATGCCCGTTTCTCGCGAAATGCCACACCCCTTTGATTGATAGAGGACATCATAGTCCACAATAGGTCGCGGGTCATTGCGCGCCGTTCCTTTCGTCACAGGTCGGCGACGCCTAGTCGGCTGCAACTGTTCACGAGCGGGATGCCGGAGGGCGGCTCCGCCATCAACCCTTCCTGCGTTGCCTACGCCCCGCGTTTCCTATCGGTGCACACTTACCCCGCGTACCGCCCCACGATCAGCGTCACGTTGTGACCGCCGAATCCGAACGTGTTGTTCATCGCGTATCGCACCGCCCGCTCCCGCGCCGCGCCCGGCACCAGGTCCACGTCAAACGACCGAATGTCGCCGGTTATCGTCCGTGTTCCGGGCTGTTCAAGGTTCATCGTCGGCGCCACCACACCGTCCTTGACCGCGTGCACGCACGCGATCAACTCCACCGCCCCCGACGCCCCCAGGCAGTGCCCGTGCATCGACTTGGTCGAACTCATCATCAGCCTGCCCCCGGCCGACTTCCTCGCGTGGTCTCCGAACACCCCCAGGCACGCCGCCACTTCCGCGTCATCGCCCAGCGGCGTGGATGTCCCGTGCGCATTCACATAGTCCATGTCCGACGCGTTGAGCCCGGCGTCCTCCAGCGCCCAGAGCATCGACCGCCGCGCCCCGCGCCCGTCCGAGTCCGGCGCGGTGATATGCGACGCGTCCGAACTGTTCCCGTACCCCACCAGTTCCGCCAGGATCGTCGCCCCGCGCCGGCGCGCGTGCTCCTCCGTCTCCAGGACCGCCATCGCCGCACCTTCGGCGAGCACGAACCCGTCGCGGTCTATGTCAAATGGCCGGCTCGCCCGCGCCGGCTCGCCGTTCCGCGTCGAGAGAGCCCGCATCGTCATGAACGCCCCCACGCACAGCGGCGACACCGCCGCCTCGGCGCCCCCGACGATCATCACGTCCGCCCGCCCACGCCGCATGTATTGCAGCGCGTCGCCGATCGCGTGCCCCGAACTCGCGCACGCCGTCGCGTGCGCCGACGACGGCCCCTGCAATCCGTACCGGATGCTGATGTTCCCCGCCGCCGCATTCACCATCAGCCGAGGCACCGTGAACGGGCTCAGCCGATCCGGCCCCTTCTTGTGCATCACGATCACGCCGTCTTCGATCGTCTGGATTCCACCCACGCCCGACCCGACGATCACCCCGCACCGCTCCGGGTTCTCCTTCGAAAAATCGATCCCCGCGTTCCTGACGGCTTCCACCGCCGCGCAGATCCCAAGCACCGCGAACCGGTCCAGCCGCTTCACCTCCCGCCCCTCGATCGTCGGCACCGGATCCCACCCGCGCACCTGCCCCGCGATCTTCACCGTCCATCGGTCTGCGAACACATCGAACCCTTCTCCAGTCAGCGGCCCGACCCCGCTCCGTCCTTCGCGCATCCCTTCCCACGTGCTGCGCGCATCCAGCCCAAGGTCGGTGATCGCTCCCAACCCCGTGACGACCACCCGCTTCCCGCCTGTTTGCGTTCGGTTCTCTGCCATGTGGAATCGTGCCAATATCGAACCTTCTGTGACGGCCCCGACCGACCGGCGTCCTAGGCCCGGCGGCCGACAACGCAAGTGTACGCCCGCCGTCGCTCTCATTTGAACCGGGGTCCCGATCCAGCCCGCCTCACCGCCGGCGCGCGCCGGTCCCCGCCACGCCACGCTCGTCGGTCGATGACCACGAACGCCGGCGACCGCGCCAGCCCCGTCCCACTTGTCGGCCCGCTTCCTTGCCAGCCCGGCTCCACCTCAGGCCTTCTTGACGACCTGCACTGACCGGAAACTGCCGTCGAGGATCTTCTTCGGATCGCCCTTGAGCCACCCCTCCAGCACGCCCGCGTACACCGCCCGGAAGTCCGTCGTGTACTTCAAATCCCCGTTGTCCAGATCCGTCAGCGACGGGTGCTCATTGAGCACACCGGCCTTGACCATCGGGCCCATCAGGAACATCTGCGACGCCGTCCCGTGGTCGGTCCCCTGCGACGCATTCTGGTACACGCGCCTCCCGAACTCGGAGAACGTCATCGTCAGCACCCGGCCGTCGTTCCCCTGCGCCTTGAGGTCGTCGTGGAACGCCTTGAGCGCGCCGGCAACCTGCCCCAGCAACTGCGAATGCCGCCCGTTCTCGCCCCCCTGGCCCGCGTGCGTGTCGAACCCGCCCATCGTCACGTAGTACACCCGCGTCTTGAGCCCAGCCCGGATCATTGCCCCCACCATCGAGAGCTGCCTCGACAAGTCCGACTGCGGATAGTTCACCAGCGGCCTCTGCGCCACGGCGCGGCGGATCTGCTCGCTCGAAAGTTGCGCATCCAGCGCGGTCCGCATCAAAAATCCCGCGTTCGAGCCCCCGTCCACCTCCGGCGCCGACCCGCGCCGGTTGATCTGCTCGTACGGCTGCGCCAGGCTCCCGTGCACGTCCGACCCCGTCCACCGAAACAAGTCCGCGTTGTCAAACGCCACCGGCTTGGACTTCTGCCCCTGCGTCGCCAGCGGGGCCTCGCTCCCGATCGCGATCACCGGCGCCCCCGCCCCGACGTCGGCACCCTCAGCCCGGCCCGATTCCCCCTTCCCATACCCGCAGCACTCGGCGTCCACGTACCTCCCGATCCACCCGTTCCCCGTGGCGCTCAACTCCGCGGTGTGCCAGATGTCCATCGACTTGAAGTGCGACCGGTTCGGATTCGGATACCCGACCCCCTGCACCAGCGCCAGCACGCCGTCGTCGAACAGCGACTTCATACCGGTCATCGACGGGTGCAGCCCGACCCCCGCCGATCCCAGCCGGTGCACCTTGTCCTTGGGGATCCCGATCCCCGTCCGCGCCTTGTAGTACGTCGGGTCCACGTACGGGATCACCGTGTTCAGCCCGTCGTTCCCGCCGGACAACTGCACCACCACCAGCACATGATCCTCCGGCACCCCCGCCATCGACGTCAGCCCCAGCAGCGGGTGCGGCAACCCCAGCGCCGTGTTCTGAATGAAGTACGGCACCGTCATTGCGGCCGACGCCAGCGTCAACCCGCGACCCAGAAACGCCCGCCGGGTGAACGCATTCGAGTTGGTGTGATCGATCGACATGCTCGTCTCCAATCGCTTCGCCACCCCCCCTTCTCCCGAAGTCGCTTCTCTAGCACAACTGATATTCCGGCATCGCGGTGATCAGCAGCAAGAGCCCCGTCACCGTATCCGTGTTCACCTTGTTCCCGTTCGACTTCATGAACTCCAGCAGCGTCGCCCGGTTGTGCGTCGCCGTCGTCCCCGTCGCGAACTTCAGCAGATATTCCACCACTCGCTCGACGCTCCCTTCCCCGCCCGTGCCGATCTCCGACAGCAGGGGCATCGGGTCGTACTTCTCGATGTCCTTCAGCGCGTCATACCCCACCGGCAACTTCCCCGTCAGCAGGAAACACATGATGTTCTGCCGCGCGAACATCGTTGACGTGTTGATCCACGATCGCCCGCCGTCCCACCCCTTCACGCTCGGCGGATAAAAAATGTTCTGCCCCATGACCCCGGTCGCCGCCGTCAATACCCCAAGATCCCGCACCGGCGTGTTCAACGACCGCACCGCCCCAACCACCAGTTCCACCGGCGACTTGATCATCTCCGCGGCGATCGCGCCGTCGTAGAAATGCTCCGACAGCAACAGCCGCGTCAGCACCGGCTTGAGCCTGTACTTCGACGACAGGATGCTCGTCGCCACGTCCTCGATCACACTCGCCGCCGCCCTGTCCCGCTCCGCCGCCCCCGTCGGATAATCCCCCACAAAGTACCGGTACAGTTTCGTCGCCAGGTACTTCGAGCATGCCCGCTGCTCCAGAATCGCCTTCACGAAATCGTCCCCGTCCATCGTCCCGCTGCGCCCCAGGATCGACTTGCGCCCCTCATCATGGTTGTTCTTCTGAAACGTGAAGTCGTCGTCCTCGAACGTGTAGCCCGTCAGCGCCCGCGCGCCCTCCTTGATGTCCTGCTCCGTGTAGTTCCCCACGCCCAGCGAGAACAGTACCATGATCTCGCGCGCCAGGTTCTCGTTCGGCCTCCCCTTGCGCGAATCGTTGTTGTCCAGGTACGCGATCATCGCCGGGTCCCGAATGATCGCGAACAGCAGTTCACGGAAGTCCCCCACCGCGTGCTTCCGGAACAACTGGTTCTGCATGAACATGTGGTACGAGTCTTCGATCGTCCGGTAACTCGTCGCGAAGTGCCCGTGCCAGAAGAGCGTCATCTTCTCTTCCAGCGGCCTGGGCGTCTCGATCATCCGTTTTAGCCACCATCGCTGGATGCTCGACATCTGACGCCGATCTTCTCGCTCCGCCTCCTGCCGCCGCGCCCGAAGCCGCGCCACCGTCTCTTCGTCGTTCATCCGCCGCGCCCGGACATTCATCTCCCGTTCTTCCGCCGTCGCCGGCCGCATGATGTTCCGGTCAAACTCGCTCTCGCTCACCGTATCAGTCGGCACGTCCTCGTAGTTCACCAGATACTCAACCGCCCGCTTCGCACCCCACGACACCAGCGTCTGTATCTGCTTCGGCGTCCCCCCGAACCCCGCGCGCCACAGCAGATGCCGCGCCTGATCGAACCCGAAGTTCGAATCCGCGATTGGGCGCATCGACTTGCTCACCTGCACCCCGAAGCGGCTGCCGGAACGTTCAGTGCTCGGCATCGGTCGCACCTCCATGCTGCGCCCCTAGCGGGCGATCACGCTCAATCCCGCACCTCCCAGTACCCCGTCTAACGCCTCGCCCGCCGTCTCATTGCTCGTTGAAACCCGCTGCCCGTATCCCGTTATCGACCGCCTCCGCCACCGTCCCTTCATTCATACCCCCGATTCTCGTCTTTGGCTTCCCTTTCCAACCGATTTCGCCTGCCATCTAGTCGGCTCGACCTCCCCTTCGCCCCCCCCTCTCGCCCCCCTCGCCCCCCCTGCCATCTCTCCGCCAGCCTGCCGATCACTCTCCCGCGCGCTCTACCCTTTCTTCCAATGATTTTCGACACCCTCATCACCGGCGGCACGCTCCACTCCGCTTCCCTTTCCGCCAAGGCCGACATCGCCATCTCCGGCCAGACCATCGCCGCTGTCGCCGCCCCCGGCTCCATCCCCCGCTCCGCCGCCTCGCGCGTCATCGACGCCGACGGCATGGAGGTCATCCCCGGCTGCCTCGACGTCCACGTGCACCTGGCCCTCCCATTCTGCGGCACCGTCTCCTGCGACGATTTCGACTCCGGATCCCGCGCCGCCGCCGCCGGTTGCATCACCACCCTCATCGACTTTGCCATCCCCTCCGAAGGCCGGTCCCTCGCCGACGCCGACGCCGCCTGGCATGAAAAGTCCCGCGGCCGGTCCATCGTCGATTACGCCTGGCACCTCGCCGTCACCGGCAGACGCCACCTCGACGAGATCCGTCCCATGATCCAGCGAGGCCTCCCGACCTTCAAGCAGTTCATGATCTACGAGTCCGAAGGGTGGAACGCCGACGACGCCATGCTCTTCGCCGCACTGGAGCAGGTCCGCGCCGGCGGCATGCTCCTCCTCCACGCCGAATCCCCGCGCATCCTGGACCTGCTCATCGCCCGGCACCACACGCCCGAACTCATGCGCCGCTCGGGCGCGATGCTCCACGCCCTCACGCGCCCCAACTTCATCGAGGCCGAGGCCATCGAGCGCGCCATCCACTTCTCCCGCGTCACCGACGCGCCGCTCTACATCGTCCACATGTCCACCGCCCAGGGCGCCGACCTCGTCCGCGCCGCCCGCGCCCAGGGCGTCCCCGTTTGGGCCGAAACCTGCGCCCAGTATCTCTGCCTCGACGACCGCGTCTTTTCCCGGCCCGACGGGCACCTCTTTGCCTGCTGCCCGCAGGTCAAGAAACCCGCCGACATCCAGCGCCTCTGGCGCGGCCTGGCCGACGAGATCGCCGTCGTCTCCACCGATACCTGCAGTTTCACTCGCCAGCAGAAAGACATGTGGCGCACACCCGAGGGCTACGGCGACTGGACCAGGATCCCCATGGGCCTCCCCGGCCTGGACACCCTCGTGCCCATCATGTACACCCTCGGCGTGCGCCAGGGCCGCATCTCCATGAACGACCTCGTCCGCCTCTGCGCCGCCGCCCCCGCACGCCTTATGGGTCTTGGACATCGCAAGGGCCGAATCGCCCCGGGCTTCGATGCCGATCTGGCGATCATCGACCCCGCCCGCACCATCCAGGTCGTCCCCCAGGGCCGCGATGCCACCGCCACCATCCAGTCACGGTGCGACTGGTCCCCCTACGAAGGGTGGGAACTCGGCGGCTTCGCCCACACCACCCTCGTCCGCGGCAAGACCGTTGTCGAGAACCACCGCGTTTGCGCCACGCCGGGCCACGGCGTGTTCCTCTCACGCCACACCGTCGCCCGCCTCTAAGCAGGTTCGCCCAGCCCACCCAAGCCGATCCCTCCGCGCACCGTCAGGCGGTCCACGCTCGTTCGTCGCGCACGGTTGCACCGCCGGGTGGCACGTATCCATGCGTGCCACCCGGGGCATCAGCCCGGCGGATTCAGCACCCGCTGAAGAAGCACGCCAGGAAGTCGAAGAAGTCCTGGCTCGTGGTCGTTCCATCGCCGTTGAAGTCGCCCGCGTTCGTGAAGAATCCGGCGATGAAGTCGAAGAAGTCCTGGCTGCTGAGCGTGCCGTCGTTGTTCCAGTCGCAGGCGCACGGGCTGGCGACCATCAGCGTCGCGTTGTTGCTCATGACCGTCCCGCAGGTGTTGGTCACGTCGCAGCGATACGTGCCGGAGTCGGCGGTGGTCACCCCCAGCAGCAGCAGCGCGGTGCTGTTCGCGCCCGGAATCGGCGAGTTGTTCTTGAACCACTGGTAGTTGATCGTGCCGCCGCCGGTCGCCGCCACGCCGAAGATCACGTTATCGCCCGGCATCGCGGTCTGCGAAACGGGCTGCGTCGTGATGGCGACCGCTTCGTTGACCGTGAGCACCGCGATATTGCTGTTGACCACGCCGCCGCAACTCGCCGTCACCACGCAGTCATAGTTGCCCGCGCTACCGGCCACGACCGGGTTGATCGTGATCGACGGATTGGTCTGCCCAGCGAGGTTCACCGAGTTGCGGCGCCACTGGTACGTGAGCGAGCCGCCGCTCGATGCCGACACGCTGAACGTCGCCGACTGACCCGTGCACCGCGTCAGCGACACGGGCTGCGAGTCGATCGTGACGGGGCACGTTGCGCCGAACACCACGACCTGGATCGTGTCGGTCGCCTGCATCCCGAAGTTGTCCGTGATCCGGAGCGTTACGTTTACCACGCCGTTGGCCGAATACGTGCGGGTCGGCGTCGCGCTGTTCGCGACTTCGAACGTCCCGTCGCCGTCCAAGTCCCACGAATACTGCGTGATCGACGAGCCCGACGCCTCGTTGTTGTACGAGTTCACGTTCGCCATGAACCAGCACGTGGTGCCCGCCAACACCCTCTTGTCGATCCCGGCGCACGCGGTCGGGGGCGCCTTTGCGGTCCCGACCCGGAGCGTAAGGTCGTAGAGTTGCACAATCTGGTTCGAGTTCGGTCCCACGTCAAAGACTCGAACGGTGTACGTCCCGGCGGCCAGCCCCGCCGCGTTGATCGTCTCCGTCACGCCCAGCCCACCGCTCACCGAACTCATCAGCACCGTCGTCCCCGCCGAGTCTCGCAGTTCGACATTCAGATTGCCCGCCTGATCCGCATTGATCGTCGACGTGGACCCCGTGCACCCGGACGACTGCTGCCCGTTCACGTACGACCCGCCCGTCGGGTCCACGCTGATGACCACGTTCTGAGCCGAACCGATCGTGAACCGGAACCAGTCTTCGTCGGAGTTGTTGAACCCCGCGGCCCCATTGGTCGACAGGTTCCGCTCGATGATCGACTTGAGCACCGGCGACGTCAGGTCCCCGAAGTTCGTCGCGTTCGCCGCCGAGTTGTTCCCCGCGAATCGGTCCCCGTAGTTCCGCTGCGCCCCGCGGATGTCGTCGATCTCGAGCATCTCGAACGACGTCGCGAGTTGCGGCTCCATCAGTTTCGTGCTGTTGCACGGCACCGTGTGGATGAACCCCGTGCCATGCCCGTGCTCGTGCGCCACCGTGTTCCGGTACGCCCGGTAGTTGTTTGTCGCGCCGGCGAAGGAACCCCCGATGAACTCATCCGCGTCCAGCACCATGTCCCCGCCCGATGCCGGGAAGTTGTTGTACGCCAGGATTCCGAATGTTCCATCGACCGACCGCGCTCCAATGCGGATATCGCCTCGAAGCGCGGAATGCACCGTCGTCGTTGTGAACCCCACGTTGTCGTCGGCGACCTCGGTGTACCGGATCCCCGAGTTGATCTGCCAGTTGGCAAGCCCCTGGCGGATGAACTCGCGACCCCGATCCTTGTTCGTGGCGCCAAAGAGCGATCCCACGCGCGCGTCCAGGACGTTGTTCGCGCCGTCCCACGCCACCCCGTCGTTCGGGAAACTCACCGTCAAGTTCACGGACTGCGCACGGCCTGATACCCCCGCGACGTTCCCGTTCCCCGTCCACACCGTGCTCGACGAGAAATACCGCGGCCCGCCCGGCTCGTTGTACAGCCCGGGGGGAAGCAGGTCCAGGTCCTCCAGCGCGTGCTGCCACTGATCGGCCGACATCTGCCGTGAATAGCACCGGTTGCCCACCACCAGTTTCTCAATCATCTCCGCGCGCTTGGCGGCCGGATCGTCGCTGAGCGCGCAGTACCGTCGAAGCGCCGATTCCAGGTTCGCGGGGAGCAGGTCCGGCCCGCTCGTCGCCACCGGATCGGCCGACTTGGTCGGGTCGATGCAGGCGTGAATCGTTGACGCCGCCAGTCCGGCGGCCAATGCGAATACCCCCGCACCCAAACCAAGTCGTGCGATCTGCGTCATGGGACCATCCTCTTGTCTGTCTTGTGCGAAAAATGCGACCAAACCCCGTCACCAGACGAGGCTCGGCGTCAATGATCGAATCCAAACACGAAACCACCATCCAATATACCGTATTTCGTGTATTTGACAAATCACCCGTCTGCATCGTGCATCCGCGCCGCACCCCGCAGGCTGGCGGAACAAACGTCGTACCCCACCGTTTCCGCAATTTTTCCTACCGATTCGATCACCGGTCTTATTCCGGATCCACATATCCGGACAGAATTCCCAGATTTATCCCACATCGCACCGGATCCCCTACATGCCCACACTCCGCTTTGTCGTCGCGTGGTATCTGGTGATGAGCCTCATCACCTTCTGCGCGTTCGGAGTGGATAAGTGGCGGGCCGCCTCCGCACAAAATCGCAGGCGGATCCCGGAAAGCACCCTGCACGTGCTCGAACTGCTCGGGGGTTGGCCCGGATCGCTCCTAGCCCAGCGCCTCATTCGACACAAATCGTCCAAACTCGCCTATCGGCGCGTCTTCTGGCTCATTACAGCCGTTCACATCCTTGGCTGGGCCTGGTGGCTGCTTCGCCAACTCAACGGCTAGCCTCGACCTAACGGCGCGATGACGCCGCGGCCGGAGCCCGTCCGATATCGCTCCGCATCACCTTTCCTTCGAACCGGATCAACTCAGCGGCGGCGTACGCCCTGGCGCGCGCATCCTCCAGCGATCCGCCGACGCCGACCACGCTGAGAACTCGACCGCCGGCGGTCACGATCCGACCGGTTTCGGGGTCGCGCCGGGTGCCAGCGTGGAACACCTGCACCCCTTCGCACGCCGACGCTTCGTCCAGTCCGGAGATGACCTTGCCGACCTCCGGCTTGTCTGGATACCCCTTGCTCGCGAGCACGACGCAGCAGGAGGCGGCGGGTTTCCAGTCGATGGACACCTCATGCAGGTGCTTGGTGCCGCAGGCCAGCAGGATCTCGACCAGATCGCCATGGAGCCGCGTCATGAGGGCCTGGCATTCCGGATCCCCAAAGCGCACGTTGAACTCGAGCACTTTGGGTCCGCCGGGTGTGAGCATAATGCCCGCGTAGAGCACGCCGCGAAACTCGATCCCGTCGCGGCGCAGCGTATCAACGATCGGGACGAGCACCTGCCGCTGGATCAGCGCAAGGGTGGCGTCGTCGGTGATCCCACCGGGACAGAAGACGCCCATGCCGCCGGTGTTTGGTCCCTCGTCCCCGTCGCGCAGCCGCTTGTGGTCCTGGCACGGCTCGAGCACAAAGATGTTGCGCCCGTCGACGAGCGCGAGCACGGAAGCCTCCTGTCCTTTGAGGCGTTCTTCGACCACGACGGTGCTGCCGGCGTCGCCGAACTCCTTGTTCACCATGATGCGATCGATCGCGGCGAGCGCTTCGTCCAGGTTCGCCGGCACGATGACGCCCTTGCCCTTCGCCAAGCCTGCCGCCTTCACCACGTACGCCGACGTGCGCGACTCCAGGAACCGCTTGGCGGCGTCGGGATCGTTGAACGAGCGTCCGTCCGCGGTGGGCACGGCGGCGGCGTGCATCATCTGTTTCGCCCACGCCTTGTCGGCTTCGAGCCGGGCGGCGTCCTTCGTCGGCCCGAAGACCACGCGCGCCGGCTGCTTCGACCCGCTCGCACCCGCGCTCCCCGAACGTCCGGTTCGGATCTCGTGCTCGGCACCTCCCGGCGGCGTCAGGGCGGCGTCGAGTTCCGTCGATTGTCCCAGAGCGTCAGACAGGCCCATCGCGAGCGGCTCTTCGGGGCCGATGACCACCAGCCCGATGTCTTCCTTCTCGCAGAAACGCTGGAGCCGGAAGGGGCGCTCGGGCTCGAACGGGCAATCAACGGGGCGCGCGAGTGCGGCAATCCCCGGGTTGTCGATGTGCGTGGCAAAGAGCCGGCCGAGTTGGCGGGACTGCTTGAGTTTCCAGGCCAGCGAGTGCTCGCGGCCGCCCCCGCCGATGAGAAGTACGTTGGTTTGGTCCGACATCAAGCGATCGTACGCCGCGCGGGCGCGAGTTCCGTGAACGTCAGTTCATCATCGCGGAAATGCTGCTGACCATGGTTGTTCCCTGCTGATCCAGCGAAGCCGCGAAGTTGAAGAGTTCGATCGACGTCGGCTGGGTCACGAGCATTGTCGCCACGATATTGCCGATCGAGCACCACCGCGTCGGGTTCTGCTGCCACGCCATCGACGCGACGAGTTCGGCGGGCTTGTTCTGGAGGATCAACTGCACCATCTCCTGATCGTGCAGGAGGACTTTGTTCCGGGCGCTGGTGGGGGCTTCGTCCTCGCCCGCGAGGGGCTGCTCGTCCCCGAACGCCGGGCCGGCGTGGCTCAGGTCCGCCGAACTGATCACCAGCGTGCGCCCGGGCAGGCGCGCCAGCGTCTGCCGGAGCGCCTCCACGAACGGCTGAAGCCCCACGCCCGCGCCGTCGTACGACTCCCCGTTGTTCACCGTCGGGTCATGCACCAGTGCGCCGAACACCTTGGGAAACCGCCCGGCGTCGTCCTTGCCGAAGATGTGCTGGATCCACGGCACCTGGAGTTCCACCGAATGCTCGTGCTCGTGATCGAACCGGTGCTCGAACAGCGCCTCTCCCAGCGTGGCCCGCAGCCCGTCGGCGACATCCCGATCCAGGTCGCACACGCCCAGCGGCGTCTGATACCCCTTGTCGCACCCGCACACGCCCGTGCTGAGCCCGAAGTGGTTGGTCCCCAGGATGATCACCCGGTCCGGCCGCTCGCACACCCGCAGCCGGCCGTACGCGCTGCCGTAGTTGATCCACCCGCGCGGATAATCCAGGTGCGGGACGACGATCGCCTTGGGCATCGCATCAACGCTGGGGTTCGATGCGTCCTCCAGCGCCTTGGACATCCACAGGTCAAACACCTCCGCGATCCTCTTTGGTCCTTGCTCGCTCACTTCGTCGTCGGTCGGCTGACGCTTGAGCGCCTGGCCGACGATCGACTCGGCGAACGCCCACGAACTCGCCGGGGGGAGGACGTCGAGGGTGTCAAACTCCTTCTTCACTTTCGCGTGCAGCGATTCGAAGTTCGGTCCTTCGAGCAGGAAGGCCTCGTCAAGTTGCGCGACGATGGTTTCGAGCGCCTCGCGCGTGAGCCCGCGACCGACCTGCGTGACGATGTCATCGAGCCCGCGGGTGCCGTCCATCAGCGGGAGGAGCACCTGCGCCGCGGGCGCGAAGAAGACGGCCTTTTCCGAGATCTGCCGCATGTCGGCCAGTCCCAGGAGTTGCTGCGTCTTCCCGTCCGGGCCCTGCGCCTGCATCGGGAACGCGCGGACCTGGCGCAGCCGCGGACGCTGCTGGTGCGCCGCCGCAGGGTTGAACTTCGGTCCCGGCTGCGGTGCGGGAGACGGGTGGTTCGAGTTGGACATGGCGCATCCTAGCGGGTCGGCGTCTCGATCGCGGCGTCGCGGGCTCGCCTACTTCCGCGCAGCCGACATGTACAAGCCCGATACCCCCATCCCGAGCAGACCGGTCAGCGCCAGCAGATTCACGACGGCCGCGGCGAGGTAGTCGTCCCGCGCAAAGTGGAGCGCGGCAAGCAGGCTCTGAGAGAGCGCCTGCGGACCCGGGGGCTGCACGAGCACCGTCGCCTCGATCTCGTGCAGCGAGAGCGCGAAGACCGCAACCCCGGCGGCGAGCGCGACGGGCCAGCGCGCCGCCCCGACGGCCAGCCACCATGCACGCCCCGTCATCGCGCCGTCCAGGCGGCGCAGGTCGCGCACCGCGGGCAGTTCGCGCGCCGCGACCCACCAGCCCAGGAGCACGCCGACCGCTCCGAACCGCGCGACGTGCGCCAGCACCACGAGGAGCCAGCCCGGGCGCGGGCGAACGTACGGCGCCAGCGCCGTCCACGCGCTGGCCGTCGATGACCCGACGAACACGCCCGGGAGCAGCGCACCGATCAAGAACACGACGGTCAGCCCGCGCAGGACCCTCATCCCGGCGGACCGTCCCGAAGCCGGCGCGGAACTTACGATCCGCCACACCGCGATCGTCAGCGCCACCCCCACCAGCGCCGCGACGGCGCCGACCCGGGCGCTCGTGAACACGCCCGGCCGCGCGTCGCGCCAGAACGCCTTGCTCTGGTCCAGCACGCGCGACCAGCTCGCCGCATCACCCACGCCGCGAAGGTGCGACAGGTACATCGTCACGGGCACGAGCGTCGCGGCGAGCAGGATGAGCACCGAGAGGGCGATGGGACGCAGCCCGGCGCCCGGCCGCGGCGCGGCGACTCGTTCGCGCGCCGGGTCCAGGCCGTGTTCGCCGCATAGACGCCGCGTCACCACCATCGCAGCGGCGATCGCGATCGCGTACATCGGCCACGCGAACGCCCACGCCGACTCGATGTACTGCGATTCCGTCACGCGCCGAAGCAGGCGGATCGAGTACGTATTCACCTGCGCCACGTCGAGCGGGACGACCGAGCCGAGCATGACCAGAGCGACGAGCGCGGCGGCGCTCGCCAAGCCGGGCACGAGCAGCCGGAATCGAAACGACGCGTACCTAGCCACGGCCGCGGGCGATGGGCGCGACGATCGGGGGGGCGCGTCGAGCCGGGCCGCGTCGATCGTGTCCGCCGGGATCGAACGAAAGTACATCGCCATGACATACGCGGCGATGGGGAACGACCAGAGCGCCAGTCCCCAGATCGCCATCGCGTGGTTGGCGATGAGGAACTTCAGTTCGACGACGTGGTTCGGCCCCGACGAAAGCCAGTTCCCCAGCCAGGTGCGAGGCGCCCGCAGCAGCCCCCAGCCGGCGTACGCGAGGTACGAGGGCATGAAGAGCGGAACAGCGATGAGCGGCGCGAGCCACCGCGCCGCTCGGCCGCCGCGCGCCAGCACCAGCGCCCCCGGCAATGCCAGCGCCGTTGACAGCAGCGAGATCAATCCGACATAGCCCAGCGTGCGCGCGAGCACGATCCACGGCGGGACGAGCGTCAGTTCCGTCGGCCCGGGGACCCGACCTTCACTTGCGCGGATGCACCACACGATCGTCCGTACCGCTGCGTAACCGATCGGAAAGAGCGCGGCAAGCGCCATGATCAGCACGCCCGCAAGCGACGCGGTGATTCCCGATCGCGGCGCCCTCCGACGCGGTCCATCCTGAGAGCGCGTGAGTTTCAGGTCGCGATCGTGGGGCATTGGCGCAGAGTGTACGGAGAATCGCCGGTTCCACGGCTTGTCGGCCGCCGCGGAGACGATTTCGCGGATCCGCCGGCTCAATATTCGTACCGCTCCGATCAGCACGCGCTGCCCGAATGCGCGGTATCATGTCCCCCCAAAGGCCGGGTGAGTCGGGAGCGAGGGGTCGCTCGCGGCATCGGGAGCCTTCTCGACGACGCGCGAACGGTTCATACGACTGCTCGTGGATCCTCCACATGATTGATATTCGAAAACTCAAGGAACTCGTGCGACTGATGGTCGAGAACGACCTTTCCGAGCTCGATCTCAAGGATCAGCAGGAGACGGTCACCATCAAGCGCGGGTCCGGCGTGGTCATGGCCCCGCCGATGGTGCACCACGTCCCCGTCGCGCCGCCCGGCGCTTCCGCCGCCGCGGCCTCGGGCGAGCCCCCCGAGGCCGGCGCCAGCGGGCCGGGGGACGAGTCCGGCCTCGTGGCCATCACCTCGCCCATGGTCGGGACGTTCTATTGCAGTCCGAACCCGGACAGCCCGGCGTTCGTGTCCGTCGGCACGTCCGTCGGCCCGGACTCCACCGTCTGTCTCATCGAGGCCATGAAGGTGTTCAACGAAATCAAGGCCGAGGTCGGGGGCATCGTCGAACGCGTGCTCATCGAGAACGGCAAGCCGGTCGAGTACGGGCAGCGCCTCTTCCTCGTGAGGCCGAACTGACATGTTCTCTCGAATCCTGATCGCCAACCGCGGCGAGATCGCTCTCCGCATCATCCGGGCCTGCCGCGAACTCGGCATCGAATCGGTCTGCGTCTATTCCGAGGCCGATCGCGGCGCACCCTACCTCGAACTCGCCGACGAGGCGATCTGCATCGGGCCCGGTCCGGCCAAAGAGTCGTACCTGAATATCCCGCGGATCATCTCCGCCGCCGAGGTCGCGAATGTTGACGCGATTCACCCGGGCTACGGGTTCCTGTCCGAACGCGCCGAGTTCGCTCAAATCTGCCGCGATTGCAAGATCGAGTTCATCGGCCCGTCGCCCGAAGCGATGGGCCGGCTCGGCGATAAGGTCAACGGCAAGCGTGCCGCCAAGGACGCGGGCGTTCCAATCTTTCCCGGTTCCCCCGGCGCGCTGGACGAGGAAGACGACGCCGTCAGGATCGCCGCGGAGATCGGCTATCCCGTCATCATCAAGGCGGCGGCGGGGGGCGGCGGGCGCGGGATGCGCGTCTGCCACAACGAAGCCAACCTCCGCAGCAACCTCAAGCAGGCCAGCGTCGAGGCCCAGGCCGCCTTCGGAAACGGCGCGGTCTTCATCGAGAAGTTCCTCGAACACGCCCGGCACGTCGAGGTCCAAGTCATCGGTGACAAGCACGGGAACGCGATCCACCTCTTCGAGCGCGACTGCTCCAGCCAGCGCCGGCACCAGAAAGTGATCGAAGAAGGGCCCGCGCCGAACGTCGAACGCAAACGCATCGCGCCTGTACTCGAAGCCGCCGCTCGGCTCATCAAGCAAGCGGAATACTCCGGCGCCGCGACCGTCGAGTTCCTGATGGACGGGTCGCAGAACTTCTACATGCTCGAAGTCAACACCCGCGTGCAGGTTGAGCACCCGGTGACCGAACTGATCACGGGCATCGATATTGTCAAGACGATGATCCGCGTGTCGGCGGGCGAGCCGCTCCCGTACAAGCAGAGCGACGTGCACCTCCGCGGGCACGCGATCGAGTGCCGCATCAACGCCGAGGATCCGGACAAGGGGTTCCGCCCCAGCGCCGGGAAGATCGAGTCCTACCGGGTCCCCGGCGGTCCCGGCGTGCGCCTGGATTCGCACGTCGTGCCCGGGTACGTCGTCCCGCCGAACTACGACAGCATGATCGGCAAACTCCTCGTGCACGCCGACACGCGCGACCAGGCGATCACGCGGATGTCCCGAGCCCTGCGCGAGTTCCAGGTCGGACCGATCAAGACCACGATCCCGCTGCACCGGCGCCTGATGGACAACGCCGACTTCCGTCGCGGCGGGATCGATATTCACTTCCTGGAACGGTTACTGAAGTAGTCCGCTATCAACACTGTCGATCGGGCTCACAAACGGCACCCAGCGACCAGCCCGGCACGCCCGTATCGCCGCGGCAAGCCATTCGTCCGCCGTACGCATTGCTACAGCAATAAGAGTGGTGTCGGGGAGGCGCACGGCACGCGAAGCCACGACTTGCTCGCCCGCGAGTCAGAGCCTAACGTTCAGGCCCCACTTTGAGCCGCCCATTTACGGGTTTGGTTCGGCGGGCCTATTGCACGTCGGAGTTCCATCATGCCAAAGAACAAGAGTCACAAGGGCATCCTGAAGCGCATGAAGATCACCAAGTCCGGCTTGGTGCGTCACAACCGCGCGTTCGGCAAGCACCTTCGCTCCAGCAAGAGTTCCGACCGTCTGCGTCGGCTCCGCAAGGACAAGTACCTCTCCAACCCCGAGGCCAAGCGGCTCGAGCGGCTGCTCTACCGTCGTCTTCGTGGTCGGGATCAGGCCCGAGCGGCCCTGAAGCGCAGCCCGAACCCCGCGCAGCGCAAGGCCGCGAAGGAAGCCGCCAAGGCCGCCGCGAAGAATGATTAGTAGCGATCGCCCGAGCGATCGAGTGGTTCATGAACGACTCGACGGGCACCGTCGAGCCACCCAGATCAGCCCACTGGCACAGTAGGGCTACCCCGTCCGCCGGGTCGCAAGCGGGCCGAAGAGTTCGGCCCGCCCCGTTCGGGCACAGTTGATGGAGTTTGATTCATGCCTCGTACCACCAAGGGCGCTGCCCGCACGCAGTCCCGCAAGCGCATCCTCCGGGCCACCCGCGGCTACTTCGGTTCCAATCACATTTCCCCCTACCGCGCCTTCTACGCGATGGTCCGCGCGGGCTGCTACGCCTATCGCGACCGCCGAACGCTCAAGCGCGACATGCGCGCCCTCTGGATCACGCGCATCACCGCCGCCTGCAAGATGCGCGGCACCCGTTACAGCCGGTTCATCAACGGCCTGAAGATGGCCGGCATCCTCCTCAACCGCAAGATGCTCAGCCAGATCGCGATCGAAGATCCCAAGACCTTCGACGAACTCGTGCAGATCGCCGAGAAGCACACGCGGGCCCAGAAAAAGGCCGCCTGATTGCGGTCATTCAAACTCGATAGACACCCTCACGCGACCCGGTCCTGCCGGGTCGCGTTGTTTGTCTATTCCGAGCATGCCGACCGTAACGCCTGCACGCTTCGCCCACTCGCTTCATTTGGCGTTCGGCCGCCACCCGACTCCCGATCGCGTTCGATAAGCATACCGAACCCTATCGGGAGTCGATCATGAAGCCCTGCCACTACCGGACGCTTGCGTCGCTGGCGCTCATCGTCATCATCGGAGCCATCGTCGGCAAGACGATGCTCTCTCGCGCGTCTCAGCCCGATCCGTACGAGCGCTACCGCGCCCGAACGACCGTCGAACTGCCCGGCACCCTGCGCGTCTTCCGCGCTGGGTCGAATCCGGACTTCGGGCTCGTCGCGGGCCGCGGGCCCGGCCGCTACATGATGATCGCGTCGGACTCGCTCGACACCGAACTCAAGCCCGCCTTTCGCTCCACCGGCTACCTCGTCAGCTCGCCGACGCTCGATAGCGCCGGCAACTGGGTCCTCATCGGTGAGAACTCGTCGTCTCGGTCCGGTGATCGCACAGGCTCCCACGAGACCACCCCCGGCGGCGCCATTTCTTCCCAGCAGTCCTTCTCGCAGTGGTTCCGCGAGGTCGCCAACGTCAACGACGCCTCACGCAACATCGTCCGGCTCTCGCGCGATGCTCAGAACGTCTACGTCTTTGATGGATTCGTCAACCGCGCCGGCGACATCCCGTCCGGTTCGACCGCCGGCAACGCCGTGCACTACACCCTCGATCTGGCTTCCACGTTCATCTACCAGGGCGAGCGAGGCTGGTACATCGACCTCACGTCCGACGCCGAGGCGTGGGTGTACGTCAACGGCAAACTCGTGCTGGACGCCGGCGCGGGCTTCGGGGGCGAAAGCCGGTCCCTCAGCGGGATCATCGTCGATGGTCCCATCTACATGGACAGCAGCGCCCAGGTGGTCGGCGCCAGCGGAAGCGACGTCACCGTCGCCACGAACTCCACCCAGGCCGGCGCGGTCACCATGCGCAGCGGCGCCACCATCGACGGCGATCTGTTCATCGGTCCGGGCGGATCCGTCGACAGCACCGTCCAACTCGCCTCCAACACCACCATCTCGGGATCGTCCGAACCGCTCCCGACGCGCCTCAGCCCGCCGCCGATCCCCCCGGCGCCCGACGTGGGACCATCCGTCGGCCGCTACACCGCGTCGGGCGCCCGCACGATCAGCGCCGACTTCCGCTGCTCATCCTTCGGGGTCAACTCCAACGCCTCCATCGAAATCAGCGGGTACCGCACCATCGTCTGCGACGGCGCCTTCTCGATGGCCCGCGCGTCCAGCATCCGCCTGCTCAATGACTCGTCCCTCACGCTCTTCGTCGGCGGCCCCGTTGACATCTCCGCAAGCGCCGATCTCAATCCCGGAACAAACGACCCGTCCCTGATCTCCATCTACGTCACCGGCATCGGGCCGATCTCCATCCAGTCCTCTTCCACCGTCTGCGCCAATGTCGTTGCGTCTCGCGCGCCGATGACCGTCACCTCCTTCTCCCGCTTCTACGGCACCTTCTTCGGTCAATCCATCTCCCTGCAGAACAACAGCACCTTCACCGTCATCAACGACGGTTCCTCCGGCGGAAGTGCAGGCGGCGCCAGCGTCCCGCCGCCGTCCATCACCAGCCGCGTCGATCTCGACAGGCTCGCCTGGCTCCCCTGCGATACCACGGTGACGCTGCGGGTGCTCATCGCCGACCGCGACGCGGCTCCTTCGCGCGTCCGCCTGGCCACCAATATCCTCACGCTGCACCTGGCCGCGCTGCCGGAATCAATCATCGGCAAGGATTGATCCCCTTGGCCCCTCGGCGAGTTCACACCGCAGAAGCCACCGCCCCTGCTTCCGCACGCGCCGCCGGACGGGCGGTCTGACGTCGCGCTCCGCGCCGCCGTGCCAGCGCTGACATACACCCCTCGCGACGCGTGCGCCCGGAATCGCCGGACCCGCCCCGGTCCCGGGCGATCGCTCGGTGTAACCTGTACCCGTGAATTCCGAAGCATCTCCAGGAGCCCGGGAAGCCGGGGGGCGGACGATCGGGGACCGGGGCCCGCGATGTTCGATGGAATCGGCGTCCCACATGAGGTCTGAATGAGCGCCATCGCCACCGTGTCATCCGGACGTTTCGGCGTCGATCCCGACCTGGCGATCGACCTCGCCCATGTCGCCAAGACCTACCGCGGGCGCGTGCAGGCGCTGCGCGGCATCACGATGCAGGTCTCTCGCGGCGCCGTCTTCGGCCTCCTGGGTCCCAACGGCGCGGGCAAGAGCACCCTCGTCAAGATCATGCTCACCATCATCTCACCCACCCGCTGCGACGGCACCATGCTCGGCCGGCCCATCGGCGACAAGTCCGTTCTCGGCCGCGTCGGCTACCTCCCCGAGCACCATCGCTTCCCCGATTACCTCACCGCCGCCCAGGTCCTGGATTACTACGCCTCCCTCGCCAAGGTCCCGCGCGGCCTCCGAAGGAAACGCGCCCCCGAACTGCTCGAACTCGTCGGGCTCAGCGACTGGACACTGAAAAAAGTCAAGGGCTTCTCCAAGGGCATGCGCCAGCGCCTCGGCATCGCCAACGCCCTCATGCACGACCCGGACCTCGTGGTCCTCGATGAGCCCACCGACGGCGTCGATCCCGTCGGCCGACGCGACATCCGAAACATCCTCCAGCATCTCAAGGCCCAGGGCAAAACCATCTTCCTCAACTCTCACCTCCTGTCCGAACTCGAGATGGTCTGCGACCAGGTCGCGATCCTGGTGCAGGGGCTGGTCTCCGCGCAAGGCACCATCGATGACCTCACGCGCGACAGCCGGCGGTACGAGATCGACTTCGCGCCACCCCCGGCGTTCTCCGCCGCCTCCGCCGCCACCACCCAGTTGCTTGTCGAGGCCGTCGCCCAGGTGGCATCCGTCAAGTCCCTCCCGCCCCCCCCCATCGCCTCGCCTCCGCCGCTCCCGGTCTCCGCCGATCCGCCCGGCCCGGTCACGCCCCCGGTGCCGATGAACAGCGCGGTCGTTGCCAGCGGGACGCTCAACGTCGGCGGGATCGGGATACCCATCCACATCCAGCCGACCTCGGTCAAGGTCAGCAGCGATGATGCGTCCGTCGTGCAGCCCCTCATCGATATCCTCCGGGCCCGCGGATTCACGATCAAGGCGGTCCGTCCCGTGCGGGCCTCGCTCGAGGACCTCTTCATGCAGGCCGTGACCGACCAGGTCACCGGGAAGGTGCTCTCTCCCGGCGCGATCCAGGGGCGGGCCGGCACTCCATCCAAAGGAGGCTCGCGATGATCCAGACCCTTGCCATCTTTCGGGACGCCTACCGCGAACTCAACTCCAAGAAGATGTTCTGGATCGTGCTGGCGATCTCCGCGATCGTCGTCGGCGCGTTCGGCGCCGTCGGAGTCAACGAGGCCGGGATCTCCGTCCTCTGGTGGGATTTCCCCTCCCCGATGTTCAACTCGAACCTGATCCCCGCCAAGACCTTCTACAAGATCATGTTCGCCAACCTCGGCGTGCGGATCTGGCTCGCCTGGATCGCCTCGATCCTCGCGCTCGTTTCGACCGCGAGCATGATCCCCGATTTCATCTCCGGCGGGTCTATCGAGATGACCCTCTCCAAGCCCATCGGACGCTTCCGCCTCTTCCTCACGAAATACCTCGCCGGGATGCTGTTCGTCACCCTCCAGGTGGTGATCTTCACCCTTGGCGCGTTCCTCGTCATCGGGCTCCGCGGGAATACCTGGCAACTTGGTCTCTTCTGGGCCGTTCCCTTCACCGTCGCCGTCTTCAGTTTCCTCTTCAGCGTCTGCGTCCTGCTGGGCATGGTCACCCGCTCCACCATCGCGTCGCTGCTGCTCACCCTGCTGGTCTTCTTCGGCATCTGGGCGGTCCACACCGTCGAGTCTTCGCTCTTGACGTTCCGCACGCGGAGCGAGATGCGGCTCGAAAAGGGCGAGCGCGCCGTCGCTCAACTCCAGGAGCAGAAGCGCGAGTTCATGCAGACCCCGGCCCCGGGCACTGCCGGCGCTCCCACCGTCTGGCCGCGCGAAGACGAACTCCAGCGCACGCTCGCCGCGCTGGACCGCGTCAAAGCGAACTCCAGGTCGCTGGCCCTGTGGCACAACGGCTTCTTCGCCGCGATGACCGTGCTCCCCAAGACCAGCGAGACGGTGGGCCTTCTCGAACGCCGGCTCATCTCCGACGCCGACCTCAAGGAACTTCGCGATCTCGACGCCGACAAGGACGACCCGCCGTTCTTCCCCGGCGAAGAGTTCCCCGTGCGGGGCAAACTCGTCGGACAGCGCGTCGAAGAGATTTCCCGCGCCCGGTCCGCCGCGTGGATCCTCGGCACGTCGTTCGCCTTCGAAGCCGTCGTTTTTGGGGCCGCCTGCCTCATCTTCTGCCGGCGCGATTTTTAGCCTCACCGCGCGGCCCACGGGGCGCAATCCCTGCGCCGCGCGTCGGCGTGGTCGCGACGCCCCCCGCCGTTCTACAATCTGGTCTCGCACCGCCGATGGACTGACTCGTGCTTGAATCCCCACGGCGCCATCGGCATCCGATTCAGGCGGATCGAGGAGTCGCTCCCCAATGACCCGTTCACCCCAATCTCGCCTCAAGCCTCCGTCGGCCAAACTCAACCCCGAGAACAACTCGCACGCGCCCGGGTACAGGGCCGCCCTCCCGGCGTCGCAGTCGGAGCCCAAGTGCTCCGCCGACGACGTCCGGCGCCGCGCGTACGAGATCTACCTGACGCGCCAGGCCACCGGGCGGCTGGGGTCGCCCGAGTCCGACTGGTGCGAGGCCGAGAAGGAACTTTCTCGGTAGTTCGCCCCTGCCCGTGTGATCGCATTCAAGCCTCTGGCCGCGCGTCGCTGGCCCGCGCCTGTCCCACGCCTGATCCGACACGAACCGGCGCGGCGTCCGCCCCGTTTCGGCGCGTTCGCTGCTGCCGCCAGCGCACCATCGTCATCACACACCAGTACGCGATCGCGATCGCCGGACCCGCCGCCGCGAACAACACGTGCTTCTCTCGGAACGGCCCGATCTTGCCGATCCAGTCGGCGACGTGGAACGGCCCGTACGGGGCGTAGTACGAGCCGAGCCATACCGCTCCACCAAACGCCGCCAGCACAATTGGTATCAGCCACGGCCGGGGGTGACGCGAGATCATTGCGTCCGCGCGGGCCGCGAAGGACTGCGTTCGCACCTTCAGGTTCTTGAGCAGCCGTCGCGCCCAGATGAACTCCGTCGCCAGGAGCGCCAGTCCCCCCAGCGCCACCGCGATCCCGCCCGGGCCCGGCAGAAGCCCAATCGGGATGCTCAGCGCCAAGAGCGTCACCCCGAAGACCAGCACCACGACCTTGCGGCCATTGCGATACGCGAGCACGGCCGCCTCGCCGATATCCTCCACCGGCGCCTGCTCACGCACCCGTGCCCGCTCCCGCTTGGAGGCGAACATGCTGGCGATCGCTCCCGCCGCCAGTATCCCCAGGATGATCGCCAGCGACACCGTCGTCGGAATCAGCCGCTCTCGCTCCCCGTCGGCGGAGCCCCCGTGCGAGTACGTCTCGAGCACCATCTTGACCCCGATGAACCCGAGCACGAACACCAGGCTCGTCTTGAGATACCGGAAGTGATCCATCACCGCCGCGAGCGCAAAGTACAGCGACCGCAGCCCGAGAATCGCGAACACGTTCGACGTGAACACCAGGAACGGATCGCGCGTGATCCCGAAGATCGCCGGGATCGAATCGACCGCGAACACCACGTCGGTCGTCTCGACGACCAAGAGCACGATAAACAGCGGCGTCATCGCCAGCCGAACCGGCGTGACACGCACCCCCCTCGCGGGCTTGGCCTCCATCGAGCCCGCGCCGCTCTCCCTCGCGGCGCTGTCTGGACCCGCGTCGCTCTCGGCGCCGGCGCGAACAAAGAACCGCGCGCCGTGGTACGACTTCGTCACCGGCAGCAACCTTCTCGCCAGCCGCACGAAGATGTTCTTCTCCGGCTCGACTCCCTCTTCCTTTGTGAACAGCAACTTGACCGACGTGTAGATCAGGAACCCGCCGAACAGGTACAGGATCCATTCGAAGTGCTTGATCAGTTCCGAGACTCCGCCGATCATCACCCCGCGCATCACCAGCGCGCCGAGAATCCCCCAGAACAGCACGCGGTGCTGATGCTCCTGCGGCACCCGGAAGTACCGGAAGATCAGCAGGATGACGAATATGTTGTCCAGGCTGAGGGAATACTCCAGCACCCAGCCCGTGAGATACTCCACCGTCGCGCGCCACGCGACGCGCGACAGGTCGGTCGCCTCGGCCGTGCTGTCCATCACCTCCAGCGGGTCCGTCTGATACCCGTGCAAGTACAGGTAGTGCACCACCGCCGCGAACCCCAGCGCCAGCACGATCGTCACACCCGTCCATCGCAGCGCCTCGGCCGTGCGGATCGCGTGCGGCTTGCGGTTGATCACATACAAGTCCAGCGCCAGCATCACCAGCACAAAGAGCACGAACCCGGCCCAGATCCAGATAGACATGTGAAGAACCGCTCCTGCGTGCCCGCCTCGCTCGACACGTTCGCCGCGCCGAGTAGATTAGCGCGTCCCAATCCGACGTGCGCGCCAGAGCGCTGATTCCGAGTCGGCCGCGCCCTGCAACCTGCGCACGCCTCGCTCGCTCCCGTTCCGCGCTAAACGTCCACTCGCTCTGGAACATGAAATCGCGCTGGCGCTCCTTGCCGCGCCGCTTCCTCCGCGTAGCCTTCCATGGTCCGCCCGCGCAAGGAGAACCCTCATGCCATACGTCGACGGCTTCGTCATCCCTGTCTCACGGAAGAAACTCGATGCATACGCCAGGATCTCCCGCAAGGCCGGCAAGATCTGGCGCGAGCACGGCGCGCTGGACTACCGCGAATGCGTCGGCGACGACCTCGCGATCAAGGGCATGACCCCCTTCACCAAGTGCTTCCCCGTCAAGCCCGGCGAAACTATCGTCTTCTCCTACATCGTCTACAAGTCCCGCGCCCACCGCGACAAGGTCAACGCCAAGGTGATGAACGACCCGCGCCTCGCCGCCATGTGCTCGCCCGACGACATGCCCTTTGACGTCAAGCGCATGGCCTACGGCGGCTTCAAGGTGTTCGTGTCGGCCTGATCGCCCGTCCCTCCGCCCCCGCCCCTGCCGACGCCGCTACAGCCTCAGATACATGTGCGTGTCTCGGTACGACTTCCCCCCGACCCGCATCGCGTCGGGCTCGGTGCCCCACGCTTCAAACCCGAGCGACTCGTAGAGCAGCCTCGCCCCCGATTTCGCCGGCGGAGCGACCGACTCGACCACGCACAACTGCACCACTTCGACGCCCTCCCACCCACGCGCCACTTCAATCGCCGATTCGACGACGCGCCGCCCGAGTCCGCTCCCGCGCGCCGCCGGCTCCACGTACACGCCCCAGATCGACGCGATGTGGCGTCGCTTCGCCCGGTCCTCGCGCCGAACCCCCGCCGCCGCCAGCAGCCGCCCCCCTTCGCCCTCGATCGCCATGATCTCAAAGCACGGGCCGGCCAGCGATGCCCGAGTCTGCGCCGGATCGCACCCCCGATCCTCTTCGGGGCTCGACATGAACGCCCACGCCGACTCTTCCAGCATGCGCCGCCGCAGCACCGCGTATCGCTCGGCGTCCTCAGGTCGAATTCGATACGGCGCGCGGTCGTTCGACATGCCACATCCTACCGAACTCGCCGCTCACCCGGCGCCTCCACGCCCTACTTCCTCGCCCAGATCCCCAGCGCGATCAGGATGATCGTCACGATGCCCCCTCCCGCCCCGTACAACCCCCGGCGGCCGAATCGTCCACCCGATGAACGGCTCCTCGCCTCGCGGAACTCCTGTGCCGGGTCGATCTCGACACTCCCCGCGATGTCGTCGAACGTCTCTTCGGACCCCTCGAATCGCTTGGCCGCGTCGAAGCACGCCACGTGCACAAAGCCGTTCTTGGTCAAATAGGTATACACGATCGCCTTCGCGTCGCCTCCCTTGAAGTTCGCCAGACTCAGCCGGTGCACGATCATCTGGCTGCCGAGGTAGAACTCCGTCTCCCCCTGCTGCACACCCGCGAACATCGGCACCCGCATCTCCGATTCGTACGTCTCTTCGATGTCGTCGAGCCGAAGCCCGGCCATCGAATGAGGCTGCGCGACGACGATCACGAACGGCAGTTCCATCTCCCCGTTCTTGAGCGACTTGGCGAACCCCGCCCGAAACTCCACGCCGGACACTGATGCGTCTCGCTTGAACTTCACCACCTTGTCCAGCGCGGCCTGCTTCCACCCCTTGGGGAACGTCATGCTGCTCCAGGCGCCGACATCCCGGTATTCCGTCTGGGCCCGCGCGCCCGTCGCCATGATCAGCAGCATCGCCAGCGCCAATGCCCGCACCTTCCCCGCCTTGATTCCGCTTGCATGCATCGCGATCCTCCTCCCGGCGGCCTGACCTCCCCTCGTCCGGCCAGCCCGGCGATCGGGCAGTATCACGTATACGCGGCGTCTTGTCAAACAACGATCTCAGACGTGTGGGGGTATGGCGGGGCGGCCGCGAGTTACAGGACCTGTCGGCCTGGCTTAAAGCACTCATTTACGTGCCTCCCGCATCGATTTTTGCGGGACAACACGCGCCCCCGCTCCAACTTGACGAAAGTCCAGGCCCGGGAACGACGATGCACCTGTGAAGCCGGGGCAGTCGCGCCGCCGGCAACAGGAACTTCATCAAGATCCGACCGTCCCGCGCCAGTGGTGCGCACGATTCATCCGTCACGCAAGGAACTCATTCATGAAGAACGCACGTTTCACCTCGAAGCATCTCGCCGGTCTCGCGGGGCACCCGGTCTCACTGGTCTCCGCCGCCGCGGCCGCCTGGCTCGCCGCCGCCGCGCCGCTGTGCGCGCAGGAAGGCGCCGCCCCGCCGGCCCCCGTCGCCGCCGCCCAGCCCCAGCCCAAGGACGACTCCAGGATCAAGGTCTCCGAGCACATGACCGTTGATCTGCACGTCAAGGACGAGGACCTCACCAGCGTGCTTGAGATGCTCGCCATCCAGTCCCAGCGCAACATCGTCGCCAGCCGAAACGTCGGCGGCAAGATCTCCGCCACCCTCTACGGCGTGACCTTCTTCGAGGCGCTCGATTCCATCCTCCACGTCAACGGGTTCGGGTACCTCGAGCGCGGCAACTTCATCTACGTCTACACCGCCGAGGAACTCGCCGCGCTCGAGAAGACCCTCAACAAGCGCGTCGCCAAGACCATCCGCCTCAACTACCTCAACGCCAAGGACGCCGACGAGTTCGTCAAACCCCTCCTCTCCAAGGAAGGCGAGATCAAGACCAGCAAGGCCACCCCGGCGTTCTCGGTCCCCTCCGACAACCCCACCGGCGCGGACGACTACGCCCTCTCCGCCGTCATCGTCGTCATCGACTACGAGAAGAACATCGAGGCCATCGAGGCCCTGGTCAAGGAACTCGATACCCGCCCCGCCCAGGTCCTCGTCGAGGCCACCATCCTCCAGACCTCCCTCAACGAAGCCAACGCCTTCGGCGTCGACTTCTCCATCATCGGCGACCTCAACTTCAGCGACTTCCTCACATCCGGCGGGCCCCTCAGCGCGGCCAACGCCATCACCCGCGGCGGATCGGGCACCACCGGCGTCACCCCCACCGATAACCAGGGCACCGCCATCACCTCCAGCCCCGGCAACACCGCCGGCCCCTCCACCTTCAAGGTCGGCATCATCGCCGACGACATCTCCATCTTCCTCAAACTCCTCGACCAGGTCACCAACACCACCATCCTCTCCAACCCCAAGATCCTCGCGCTGAACCGTCAGCCCAGCCGCGTCCTGGTCGGCCGCCGCGTCGGCTACCTCAGCACCACCTCCACCGACACGTCCACCACCCAGACCGTCGAGTTCCTCGACACCGGTACTCAACTTTATTTCCGTCCCTTCGTCTCCGCGGACAACGAGATCCGCATGGAACTCAAGCCGCAAGTCTCCGAAGCCATCATCCGGGAGGCCACCGACGCCACCGGCGCCGCCGTCTCCATCCCCGATGAAGTCACCCAGGGGCTCACTACCAACGTCCTCGTCCACGACGGCCAGACCATCGTGCTCGGCGGGCTCTTCCGCGAGTCCACCCAGTACGGCCGCCGACAGGTTCCCGGCCTGGGCGATATCCCCCTCATCGGCGCCGCCTTCCGAGGCCAGGACGACGAGTCCCAGCGCAGCGAGATCATCTTCATGATCACGCCCACCATCGTCAGCGATTCGCTCATCAACAAGTCCGCCGACCGCGCCATGGCCGACTCCGAACGCCTCCGCGCCGGCGCCCGCCAGGGCCTCCTCCCCTGGAGCCAGGAGCGCATGACCTCCGCCCTCAACGTCGAAGCCGAGCGCTACGCCCGCGAAGGCAACTTCTGTCAGGCCGCCGCGTGCATCCAGCGCTCCCTCGCCCTCAACCCCATGCAGGCCGACGCGCTCCGCCTGCGTGACCGCATCACCGGCCAGTCCGAACACTGGACCAACCGGTCCCTCCTCGATCATCAGTTCCGCGAGGAAGTCGCGAAGCGCTCCGAGAGCATCCAGACGCCGGCCAACCCGCCGTCGGCTACCCCCTGGAACGCCCGCAAGATCCCGACTGATCCCACCGCCCCGCCCCCCTCGGGCGCGCTGCTCACCCCAGACCAGCGCTTCGACCTCACCAACCCGATGGCGCCCTCCACTTCCTTCGCAGACGCCAGCCTGAACAACACCCCGGGCGCCGGCACCTCCACCTTCACCTGGAACTCCACCGAGGCTTCCACACCCACCACCTTCAGCACCCCCGCGCCGATGTCCACCACCTACGACTCGACGCCTCACCCCCGCACCAACTCCACCTTCGAGCCGACCTTCCTGACCGTTTCCAAGACCAACGTCAACACCGCCAACCCCGAGTTCTCACTCGCTGAAACCCTCTTCGCCCCCAGTTCCGCCAGCAGCGTCACGTCGCAACTCTTCGGCGACGATCTCATGACCCAGCAGACCGTCTCACGCCTCCTCCCGGTCATCCGCGACGCGATCAACACCTACTACGTCATGAACGGCGAGTACCCCGCGCTCGGCAACGACTCCCCCAGCCGCGGCTGGAACGCCCTGGTCAGCACCGGACTCCTCCGCTTTGCTCCCGTCAACTTCTGGGCCAGCGGACCCAAGTGCGACATCGTCGTCTCTTCCACCAATCCTGACACCAACTTCGATGCCACCCACGGGTGGGTCTACAACCCCGCCACCGGCGAGATCTTCGCCGTCGGCTTTGACCGCACTGGCGCCCCGCTGCAGCGAGAGAACTTGACCGCCTCCAAGAACTCCGGTACGCCGGCCACCACCCAGCCGGCTCCCTCGACGCCGAGCACCGGCACCCAGCAGGCGGTTGTGCCGGTCCCCGACGATCCGGGCCAATAACGCCGGATCTCAACGAACGGGTATGTGTGTGCGTGTCTCCTTTCGAGCGCGCCGGCCAGAAATGTCCGGCGCGCTTTTCTTTCCTTCACGCCTACTTGTCCGTCCGAGCGTCCGCCGGGCTCTCCTTCCGGGCCTCGTCGAGCCCCGGCGCCTTCTCGGCCTCCTTCCGCTTCTTCTCCTCCTCCGCCGCGATCTTGTCCATCGCGTCCATCAGGTTCGTCTGCTGCTTCTGCATGTCCTTGTTCGCGTTCTGCGGCTTGGGCTTCGAGCAGCCCGCCAAGACGGCCACGCCTATCGCCGCCGCGCAGCCCGCCAGGTGTTTGCACTTCATCCACGACCGTAGCCCCGCCGCCGCCCGCTCTCCCTTTGTCCGTCCCCGCCAGAGGACGGCGGCTTACGAGACCAGGTCCTTCACCACCTTGCCGAACACATCCGTGAGCCGATAGTCGCGCCCCTGGTGCCGGTACACCAGCCGGGTGTGATCGATCCCCAGCAGATGCAGGATCGTCGCGTGCAGATCGTGCACGTCCACCGGATCCTTCGCGATGTTGTACGAATACTCGTCGGTCTCCCCGTACACCGTCCCGGCGTTTACGCCCCCGCCCGCCATCCACAGCGAAAAACATCGCGGATGATGGTCCCGCCCGTAGTTCGTGTTCGTGAGCGTCCCCTGCGAGTACACCGTGCGCCCGAACTCACCCGACCACAGGATGAGCGTCTCGTCCAGCATCCCGCGCCGCCGAAGGTCTTTCACCAGCGCCGCCTGCGCCTGGTCCACGGCGTCACACTGCGACTTGAGTTCGCCCGGCAGGTTGCCGTGCTGGTCCCACCCCCGCATGTAGAGTTGGATGAACCGCACGCCGCGCTCCGCCAGACGGCGCGCCAGCAGGCAGTTCCCCGCGAACGACCCCGGCTTCCTGACGTCCGGCCCGTACATCGCCAGTGTCTCGTCATCCTCACCCGACAAGTCCGTCAGTTCCGGCACCGACATCTGCATCCGGTACGCCATCTCGTACTGCGCCAGCCGCGTACGCACTTCCGGATCCATCGACCGCGCCGCCTCTTCCTCATTCAGGTCGCTCACCAGGTCCAGCATCCTCCGCCGATCTTCCCGCGTGATCCCCGCCGGGTCCTTCAAGTACAGCACCGGATCCCCCGCGCTGCGAAGTTGGCACCCCTGGTGCTCGCTCGGCAAGAATCCCGATCCCCAGAATCGCGCCGACAGCGCCTGCATGTTCCCGATCCCTTGCGTGATCAGCACCACGAACGTCGGCAGGTTCGCATTCGCCGACCCCAGCCCGTAACTCATCCACGATCCGAAACTCGGCCGCCCCGGCTGCTGGTTCCCCGTCTGGAAAAACGTGATCCCCGGCTCGTGGTTGATCGCGTCCGTGTGCATCGACCGCACGATGCACATCTCGTGCGCGATCGACCCCGTGTGCGGCAACAACTCGCTGATCCACGCCCCGTCCTGATTGTTCTTGTACCTCGTGAACTTGAAGATCGACGGCGCCACCGGAAAACGCTGCTGCCCGCTGGTCATCCCCGTCAGGCGCTGCCCCTGCCGAATCGAGTCCGGCAGATCCTGGTTGAACCGGTGCCGCAGCCCCGGCTTGTAGTCGTACAGATCGATCTGGCTCGGCGCGCCCTCCATGTGCATGTAAATGATCCGCTTGGCCCGCGGCGCAAAGTGCGGCCCCGTCGCCAGGACCGAATCCCCCGCTCTCGTAAGCATGTCTCCCACGAGCCGCACGCCCGCGCGCGCGGGCGCACCCAGCAGCGACGTCAGCGCCATCGCCCCAAGCCCCGCCCCGATCGACTGCGCCGCCACCCCGAAGAAGCGCCGCCGCGTCACATCGAGGTAGTACTGCTCCAGCGGATCATGGGGATGGGTTGGGTCGGACGTGGTCATGGATTCCTCATTGAGCCCGCGCTCGTGCTTGATGCCTGGATGCCTCTTCCCTCGGTGCCTTCTTGCGTGCCAAGCCGCTTTCGCTCATCACCCAAACGACCCTCGCCTAGTGCTGCGTCGTCGCTTCGTACAGATTCATCACGCTGCTGGCGATCATTGTCCACGCGGCCAGTTCGGCCGCCTCGACGCCTTCAGCCCGCGGCGACTCGCCCAACTTCAGCATCCCCTCTGCGTCCTCGGGCGCCGCGGCATACCGCTCGCGGAACGCCCCGAGCGCCGCCCTCAACTTCGCCACTTCGCCCGGAGACGGCGCCCGCGCGACCAGCCGACTGAACACCTGCCTCAGCCGCGATTCCTCGTCGCCTTCCGTCGCCAGCGTCCGCTGCGCCAGCACCCGCGCTGCCTCCACGAACTGCTCGTCGTTCCACAGCACCAGCGCCTGCAGCGGCGTGCTCGTCGTCGCGCGACGGATCGTGCAGAACTCGCGCGTGGGCGCGTCAAACGTCAGCATCGCCGGCGGCGGCGCCGCCCGCTTCCAGTACGTGTACATGCTCCGTCGCCACAGGTCCTCTCCCATCCCGCGCTTGAACTCCCGCGTGTTCGACTGCGGCATCGCCACTTCCTTCCACAGCCCCTCGGGTTGATACGGCTTCACCGACGGCCCACCCGCTTTCTCCACCAGCAGCCCCGCCGCGTACAGCGCCTGATCCCGGATCTGCTCCGCGCTCAGTCGCCGTCGCGGAAAATACGCCAGCAGCCGATTCTCCGGGTCCCGCTCCCTCAGTTCGGCCCGCACCTGCGACGCCTGCCGATACGTCGCGCTCGTCAGGATCAGCCGAAGCATGTGGTTCACGTCCCACGACGTGTCCTCCCCGCTCGTGTACCCATCCCGGAACTCGACCGCCAGCCAGTCAAGCAGTTCCGGGTGGCTCGGCCAATCCCCCTGCTGACCGAAATCCTCGCTCGTCTTCACGATCCCCGTCCCGAAGAGCATCTCCCACAGCCGGTTCACCGTCACGCGCGCCGTCAGCGGGTTCTCGCGGCTCATCACCCACTCGGCCAGCCCCAGCCGATTCGCCGGCGCGCCCTCCGGCATCGTGCCCAGCGACCGCGGTAGCCGCCGAGTCACAGGACGCTCCTTGTCCGCCTTGTCGTACTCCCCCCTCTTCAGCACGAAGGTCTCCCGTGGCGTGCCGAGTTCCTTCATCACCATCGTGAGCGGCACCTTCCCCTCGATCTGCTTCTTCTCTTCATCCAGTTTCGCCAGCGCCGCCTGCGTCTGCTTGTACTTCGGCAGCGCCGTCACACGCCAGGCCTCCCCCATCCGCTGCCCCAGACTCCCCGCACCCGTCCCTTCACCCGCCGCCCCGACCGCACCCGTGACTCGCTCCGGCAAGAGCGCTCCCGCCAGATCGCCCGGCAACTCCGCCTGCTCCATCGACCTGAAGTAGTACCCGCCCGGGCCCCCCGTGTTGACGATCTTCATCACCACCGCGTTCCGCCCCGCTCGCAGCCGCAGCGTCCCCTGATCCTGGTTCGCCGCCAACCCCCGATCGACCTTCCGGCTCACCTGTTCCTCACCGTTCACGTACAGCCGGAACCCGTCGTCGCTGCCCAGCGATACCGCGACCTCCCGCGCCGTCGGCGCGTACACGTACTTCCCGACGTACGTCACATTCCTCGCATCGCTTACGTTCACCAGCGTCTCATCCGCAAGCCGCTCGTCGAACCGCCACATCTGTTTGCCGTCCGCCCCGTACCCTTTCTTCAGGTCGATCCGGTCCCCCTGCTCCGGCCCGAACTCCGGCTCGTACACCCGGTTCTGATCGTCGCCCGGGAACGACCCCACTCGGTACCACCGGCTCGCCGTGCTCGGCAACATCGCGGTCCCGACTTCGTTCAGCGTCCCCACCGACAGCCGCACACGCGCCAGCACGTGCTGCGAGTACAGCGTGTCATAGTTCAGTGTGACGATCAGGTCCGTCCCGCCCTCGTACCCGAACGCCTTCTCCGACAGCAGCATCGCCACCCGCGGCTGCTTCATCTCGTGCCCTTGCACCGCCCACCCCCGGTCATCCCTCGCGTTCGTCGGCTCGTCGATGATGTTCGTCACCTCAAAGTCGCCGTTGCGCTGCGAGTGGTCCGCCCACGCCCACATGAACTTCACCGGCTCCCGCTTCGCCGCGTCCTTCACGCTCACCGCCTCGACCGCGATCGACTTCAGCACCGCGTTCCCGTTGTTCGCCCGTCCCACCCGCCCCTCGAACGCACTCGGTTCAAGCAGCGCCTCCAGCGCCATCACGCGCAGCCCGACGCCTTCGGTGCGGATCGTGATCCGGTGCTCGTCCTTCGCCGGGTTCGGCCCGCTCGCCACCACCGATCCATCCGATTGCGCCGTCAGCACCGCCCCGCCCTCTCGTGTGGAGGTCGCCGCGACCACTTCCGATTCCGCCCACCGCACTCCCGCTCTCGTCCACACGTCCCGGAAAAACTCGACTCGCTGCGCCTCCTCTTCCGGCGTCCGCTCTTCCAGCGTCGCCCTCAGTTCGTCCCCTTCCTTCTTGATCGCCGCCAGCCGCGCCTCCTGCTCCTTCGTCGGCACCGCCAGGAACGGCTCGAACGCCCGGTTCGGGTCCGGCAACTGCGAGTACAGCCCCGGCTCTTCAATCGAGTTGAAGAACGCGTACAGGCTGTAGAAATCCTCGGTCGTGATCGGATCAAACTTGTGGTCGTGGCACCGGGCGCACCCCACCGTCAAGCCCAGCAGCACCGACCCCGTCGTGTTCGTCCGGTCCACCGCGTACTCGACCAGGTACTCCTCCGCGATCGCGCCCCCCTCGTCCGTCGTCACGTGGTTCCGATTGAACCCCGTCGCGATCTTCTGCGCCACCGTCGCCTCCGGCAGCAGATCGCCCGCAAGTTGCTCGATGATGAACTCATCAAACGGCTTGTTCGCCCGGTACGCATCGATCACCCAGTCCCGCCACAGCCACATCTGCCGACCCGCGTCCATGTGGATCCCGCACGTATCCGCGTACCGCGCCTGGTCCAGCCACGCCGCCGTCATCCGCTCCGCGTGCCGCGTCGCATAAGGCTCCTGCGTCAGCAGCCGGTCCACCAGCGCCTCGTACGCCGACCCGGGCGTCTCCTCGCTCTTCACCGCCGCTTCAAACGCCCCCACCTCCTCCGGCGTCGGCGGAAGCCCCGTCACGTCCAGGAACACCCGCCGGATCAGCGTGTCCGCGTCCGCCTCCGCCGACGGCGTGATCCCCTCCGACTCCAATCTCGCCATCACGAACCGGTCGATCGCGTTCCGGCACCACCTCGCCCCCGCCTCGCTCACCTCCGGCACCACCGGCCGCTCCGGTGCCACAAACGCCCAGTGCTTCTCATACACCGCCCCCTGTTCGATCCACTCCCGAAACAACTCCACCTCATCCGTCGAGAGCGCCCGCTTATGGCTATCCGCCGGCGGCATCTTCACGTTCACGTCCGTCGCCGTGATCCGCCGAACTAACTCACTCTCCCCCGGCTTCCCCGGCACAATCGCCGGACCCGAGTCCTTCCTCGGCAGCAGCGCGTCCTCCCGCTCATCCAGCCTCAGGTTCGCCTGTCGAGTCTTCGGATCCGGTCCGTGGCACTGAAAGCACCGATCCGATAGCAACGGCCGTATATCCCGGCCGTACCGGATCACCCGCTTCCCCCCCGCCCGCTCCGACGCAACCCCGCGCTCCACCTCTCCGCCCGACAACATCGCGCCGCCCGCCCCGGCAACCACCAGCGCTCCCGCCCCGCACACCACCAGCCGCACCACCGTCATCCTGCGCATCACGGCTCCATCCTCTTTCATCGAACGTCTCACGCCAAGCGCCTCGCCCCGGGCTCAATACTCAAACTCCCTGCCCACCTCCCCTTTCCCCAAAGTGTACTTGATACCGTCCCTCGGCACACCGTTTCTCCCCGTTTTCGCTCCCTGTTACAAACGTGTTCCCCGCCCCGGCCTCTGACAACTCCCGCCCGATCGTGTATCCTCTCCGCATCGCACGCCGTCCCCGGCGCGCAGCCCTCCCGAGGAGCCGCACGGATGCTCGCCCTCGCCGCCGACAACCTCCCGGCCACACCGGGCTTCGACCGCTTCGATTGGCTTGTCCTGGGCGCCTATTTCGCGCTCCTCATCGGCACCGGCGTCTGGTTCTCCTGGCGCCAGTCCCGCAGCACCGCCGACTACTTCCTCGCAAGCCGCCAAATGCCCGTCTGGGCTGTCGCCTTCTCCATTCTCGCCACCGCTCAGTCCGCCGCCACCTTCGTTGGCGCGCCCGAAATGTCCTACCGCGGCGACCTTTCCTACCTCTCCACCAACCTCGGCGGCATCCTCGCCGCACTCATCCTCGCCGCCGTCTTCATCCCCATCTACTACCGCCTCGGCGTCTCCACACCCTACCAACTCCTCGAATCCCGCTTCGGGCCCGGCGCCAAGATCGTCGCCAGCATCACCTACATGATCGGCCGCGTCTTCGCCGGCGGGGCTCGCCTCTTCATCGGCGCCCTCCCCTTCTCCCTCCTCGTCTTCGGCGACGTCCACCTCCTCAGCATCGCCTTCTCCATCGCCATCTTCACCGCCTTCGGAATCCTTTACACCCTCTGGGGCGGCGTCTCCAGCGTCATCTGGACTGACGTCATCCAAGTCTGCGTCTACCTCGGCGCCACCGTCGCCGCCCTTGTCGTCCTCCTCCACCTCATCCCCGTCGGCCTCCCCGACATCTTCCACGCCCTGCGCCATCCCATCGACCCCGCCTCCGGACAGATCCTCCCCTCCAAACTCAACCTCCTCAGCCTCGGCCTGGACCCCTCCAAACCCATGCTCGGCTTCGACCCCGGCGCCTCCATCTCCCTCCTCACCGTCATCACCGGCTTCACCCTACTCACCATCGCCAGCCACGGCGCCGACCAGGACCTCGTCCAGCGAATGCTCACCTGCAAGTCGCCCCTCTTGGGAAGCCTCTCCGTCATCAGCGGCGTCCTCGTCGGCATCCCCGCCGTCTTCCTCTTCCTCTGCCTCGGCCTCCTCCTCTTCATCTTCTACCAGCGCCCGGACATCATGGGCCAGGCCGCCCCGACCTCCATACCCGAAACCAAGCACCTGGTCATGTCCTTCTCACTCCAGTACCTCCCCCCGGGGCTCGCCGGCCTCATGCTCGCCGGACTCCTCGCCGCCGGGCCCTGCGGCATCAACGCCTCCCTCAACTCCATGTCCAGCACCTTCGTCTCCGACGTCTACCGCCCCCACCGCCCAGGACGCCATGAACGCCACTACCTCCTCGCCGGACGCCTCGGCGTCGTCGGCGCCGGCATCGTCGTCGGCGCCTTCGCCCTCGCCTGTCACTGGATCTATAACGAGAACGACACCACCCTCATCGACTTCGCCCTGGGCGTCATGAACTTCGCCTACGCCGGCCTCCTGGGCGTCTTCTTCACCGCCCTCTTCTCACGCCGCGGATCCGTCTGGAGTTGCGTCGCCTCCATCATCACCGGCTTCGTCGTCATCGCCCTCATGCAGCCCGTCACTCTCGGCGCGCTGTCTCACATCGTCGATCCGCTTCTCCACCGCGTCTTCACGCCCGCGCACTCGCTCGCCGGCGTCAAGATCGCCTTCCCCTGGCAACTCCTCATCGGCGCCACCATCTGCACCAGCGTGTGCATGATCGGGAATCACCCCGCGCGGGCGCTTCCACAAACGCCCAGTGCCTGACGCCTATCGCCTCACTCGGCGATCTCCTCTTCGTTGCGCGTGAGTGCGACGCCCGATCCGAAACCGCGCATGCCGACTCAGCCCGGCGTGCACGCTCACCGGGAGCATTCACCCACACGCCCGCTCGGGCCTCACCACCGACAGCACCACCGCCGCCGTGAGTGCCCCCAGCACCACCCCCAGCGACACCGTCGTGTCGATCTTGATCGCCTTCATCGGCTCGATCGTCTTCCCCACCCATTCCGCCATCTCATCCAGGTACGGCGGCACCGACAACAGCAGCAGTTTCACCCCCACGAACATCAGAATCCCGATGAGCGCCGGCTTCAGATACCGGAACTTCGCGATCGCCGCCGCCAGGCAGAAGTACAGCGACCGCAGCCCCAGGATCGCAAAGATGTTGCTCGTGAACACGATGAACGGGTCCGGCGTGATCGCGAAGATCGCCGGGATCGAGTCCACCGCGAACACCAGGTCGGTGATCTCCACCATGATCAGCGCCAGCAGCAGCGGCGTGATCGCCCGCCGTCCCAGCGTCCCCGCCGGCGCGGGATCCTGTGTCTCGTTTCCCGTGACCGCATCGATCGAGTACGTCGGCCTCATCGTCCGCCGCGTCGTGAATCGCTGACCGTCAAAGAAGTCCGTCACCGGGTAGAGCCGCTTCACCAGCCGCACCACCGGGTTCTTCCCGGGGTCGCTGTGAGACTTGATCACCGCCATCTTGATCGCCGTGAACACCAGCACCAGGCCGAAGATGATCAGGATCCACTGGAACCGCACGATCAACTCGCCCCCGATGAAGATCATGGCCCCTCGCATCACCAGCGCCCCGATGATCCCCCAGAACAGCACCCGGTGCTGGTACTTCGCAGGTATCGCGAAATAACTGAACACCAGCGCGATCACGAAGATGTTGTCCATCGCCAGCGACTTCTCGACGATGTACCCCGTCAGATACTGCTTCGCCGCCTCGAACCCTCCCACCGTTCCCGTGATGATCAGCGCCGCGTCCGGGTCCGTCGCCGCGGCGGGGTTGTAGATCGCCGTCGCCGCCCCCAGCCCGAGCCACTGGAACTCGTACGCCCCGTACACGAGCCCCGAAAACGCAAGCCCGAGCGTCACCCACACCACCGACCACCCGGCCGCCTCGCGCATCGTCACCACGTGCGCGTGCCGATGAAATACCCCAAGGTCCAGCCCCAGCAGCGCCAGCACGATCCCGACGAACCCGACATACCCCCACACCTTCAGGCTCGAGCCGTCCGCCGCGCCTAGCAACCCGCCCGCGTCCCCCAGCGCCGTCGTCACAGAACCAAGCCCAATCAGCGATTCCAGCATGATCCAACGCTCCTGGTAGCGCCCTTGGTCCGTGGATGCCCATGCCGGGACCCGCGGCGAAAAGCCGGTGGCGTTGGTCTTGCAAAGCGCTCCTTCGAGCGCCAGACGGAACCGGACAAGCCTGATCAGGCCGCCGTGCTGACGATTCCGTCACCCGCATGTGTGCGATGAATCATCGCCGCGGGATACTACTCCCCAACGGAGTTCGCCCACAGAGTATCCCGGCGCCCCAGCGCGTCAAGCCGGGACCCTCACCCCCCC
>JBFWWU010000020.1:0-76978 GCA_050246015.1 Phycisphaerales bacterium | reverse complement strand
AAGCGACCGCCGCCGATTTCTTCGGGTTCCTGAACTCATTCTTCTCGCTGGATCAGTACGCCGACTTTAACCGCGACGGGCTTGTGAACTCGCAGGACTTCTTCGATTACCTGTCGGCGTTCTTCGCGGGGTGCGAGTAGGAGAGAGGAGAAGCGGGCGGGATGCCTGCTCTACGAGTTGGGCAGAGAAGGTAGAAGAGAGTAGAGGCAGGCGAGACGCCTGCCCCACGAGATGGGGTAGAAGATGAGGAGAAGCGGGCGGGATGCCCGCTCCACGAGACTGCGTAGAGGATGAGGGGACGGTTATTCGAGGGCGGCGGCGCCGGAGATGATCTCGGTGAGTTCGGTGGTGATCTGAGCCTGGCGGGCGCGGTTGTAGACGCGGGTGAGGCGTTTGCCCATCTTTCCGGCGTTGTCGGTGGCGGCTTTCATGGCGACCATTCGGGCGACGTGCTCGCTGACGATCGCGTCATTGAAGGCCTGGTAGAGAGTGGCCTTGACGGCGGCGGGGATGAGGCTGCCCAGGAGTTCTTCGGCCGGGGGCGAGAACTCGTACTCGACGGCGCCGGCACCAGGGGCGGCATCGGAGGCGGGGGGGCTCAAGGGGAGGAGCGGGAGGAGGGTGGGGGCCTGACGACCGGCGGAGATGTACTTCATGTAGATGACTTTGACGCCGGTGATTTCGCCGGCGACGAAGCGGTCCATGTATTTCTGAGCGAGCGCTTCGACGGTTTCGAAGGTGGGCTTATCGCCGAACTGGGAGTGCTGGTCGGCGACGCGGACGCCGTTGTATTTCATGAAGCCCGCGCCTTTTTTGCCGACGAGTTCGATGATGCCGTCGCGG
The DNA here is from genome assembly GCA_050246015.1 of Phycisphaerales bacterium. GTDB lineage: Bacteria > Planctomycetota > Phycisphaerae > Phycisphaerales > UBA1924 > JTS-AC122. Next base: position 76,135 of record JBFWWU010000020.1, on the reverse strand, counting down.
GCGCCGGGGTGATCGCGGAAGTAGGCCATGGCGGAGCGGAGGATGGAGCCGTTGTAGGGCCCGCAGAGTCCGCGGTCGGAGGTGATGATGAGGAGGAGGTCCTTGGAGTGATCGGACCTAGCGGATCTGGCGGGTGCACCGGAACCGGCGGGCTTGGCGATAAGGGGGTGAGAGACGTTTCCGGCGGTGGCGGCGAGTTGTCGCACGAGTTCGAAGACGCCCTCGGTGTAGGGCTTGGTGGCGGTGGCTTTCTGCTGCGCCTTGGCGAACTTGCTGGTGGCGATCATCTGCATCGTTTTGGTGATGCGGCGGATGTTGCCGACGGCCTTGATGCGCTTCTTGATTTCGCGGGTCTTTCCCATAGGGGCACAAGGATATGCCGAGAACCCGGCGTGGTCACCGGCAGGACCGGCAGGGGCGGAACAACCGACACGAAACGGGGCTGGATTCGTGGGAGCGGGTAGCCGATGGACGAGTGGGAGTCGCGTCTGGTGACTCCGCGAGTGCGGCCTCCATATCTAACAGAATACAAATATGAATCCAGAAGTGCTTGAACAGGTGTTGTCGTGCAAGACGCTTCCGAGCATTCCCGCGGTGGCGGCGCGGGTGATCGAGTTGACGAAGGACAACAACATCCCGATGAAGGCGTTGGCGGAGACGATCACCAACGATCAGGGGCTGGCCGCGAAGGTGCTGCGGACGGTGAACTCGTCGTTCTACGGGATGAGGCAGAAGTGTTCGAGTATCAACCAGGCGATCGTGATGCTGGGGCTCTCGGCGGTGAAGACGCTGGCGCTGGGGTTCTCGCTGGTGTCGGAACTGGCCAAACTGGACAGCGACGGGTTTGACCAGGTGTCGTACTGGCGGCGGGCGATGTACAGCGGGGTGGCGGCGAAACTGATCGCCAAAGAAGCGGCGGTGGGCTCGGAAGAGGAATGCTTCCTGGGCGGGCTGCTGCAGGACGTGGGGATGTTCGCGCTGCACCAGACGCTGGGGAAGCAGTACACGGACATCATCGCGATGACGAACGGGGATCACCGCAAGTTGATCCGGTTCGAGTTGCAGGAACTGGACGTGCAGCACCCTGACATCGGGGCGCTGATGGCGGAGCGGTGGAAGTTGCCGACGGAACTGAGCATGCCGGTGAAGTATCACGAGCGGGCCAACGCGGCTCCGGCGCTGCACCTGCACGTGGTGCGGGCGGTGGCGCTGGGGAACCTCGCGTCGGACGTGATGACGGACGCGGATCCGGTGGAGTCGCTGCGGCGGTTGTATCAGAAGGGGGAGGAGTGGTTCGGGTTCAAGACGCCGCAAGCGGACGAGGTGCTGAAGAAGATCGCGTCGGCGGCGAAGGAGATGGCGACGCTGCTGTCGGTGGAGACGGGGCCGCGGATCGACTCGAAGGCGATCCTGGCAGAGGCGAGCCGGCGTTTGAGCGAGATGAAGATCCCGGACGTGGACGAGATGGACGCGTCGTTCCTGGCGACGGGGCCGACGGATCAGTTCGACGAACTGACGGGGCTGGCGTCGCGGAACTACTACGAGCAGACGCTGATCGCGGCGTTCGAGCAGGCGCGGGCGGCGAAGATGCCGCTGTCGCTGGCGATCTTCGAGATCGACGCGCTGGAAGGGATCAAGACCAGTTACGGGGAGGACGCGCGGGACACGGTGGTGATCCACGTGGCCAAGCGACTGAAGGACGCGTATCGGGGGACCGGGGCGCTGGTGGCGTACCTGGACGGGGGGCAGTACGCGGTGGCGTTGCCGAAGACCGACCGGGTCAAGGCGGTGGTGAGCGCGGACGACGCGAAGGCGAAGATCGCCAATGCACCGGTGGACCTGATCGCGGCGAAGCGCGATGCGCCGTCGAAGTTGACGGTGACGGCGTGCGTGGGGGTGTCCACGTCGCACGAAGAAACGGGGCCGAGGTTCGACGACGTGGGCGGGCTGGAGCGAGTGACGGAACAGGCGGTGCGAGCGGCCCGGCGGGCGGGGCCGAGTTCGATGCGGGTGTACGCGCCGGCGACGATGGCGGCGTAGGCGTCAGGGGAGGGCGCGCATGAGGTCGGCGGCGATCCCGTCGGCGCGGAGCAGGGCGTGCTCGCTGAGGACCCAGCGGTCGGCGTCGCGAAGGAGGAGCCCGCGGTCTTCGTAGGGCTTGGCGCGCGCCAACAGGCGCTGATCCAGCGGGAGCGAGGAGTGGCGGGCCGGAGGGGAGAGGCGGCCGGCGTCGCGCAGGAGTTGGAGGCGGTCGAGTCCCTCGCGGAGGCGCAGGCCGGTCATGATGCGTTCGCGCAGGGCGCGCCGGGGGTCGGGAGATTCGGCGTCAGCGACGGGCGAGAACCAGGGATGCAGGGGAGGCGGGTCGTCGGCGAGGTAGTCGCCGAGGCGCGGGACGTTTTTCCAGCGCCAGCCGCCGGCGAGGGGATCGTGAGAGGCGAAGAGGTGGCCGGAGGCGCTGGGGCCGGCGGCGAGCCATTGCTGCTGGCGCCAATAGGCGAGGTTGTGTCGGCACTCGGCTCCGAGGGAGTTGCCCAGGGGATCGGTGGCTGCGAAGTTGCTGAGTTCGTAGGGGACGAGCCCGGCGTCGCGGAGGGCGCGGCGGGTGTGGAGGAACATCTGGATCTCGGTGTCTTCGTCGATGGGGGTGAACTGGCCAGCGCGGAGGCGATGAGTCATGGCGGTGCCGGGCTCGTAGGTGAGGTTGTAACAGGAGATGTGGGAGGTGTTGAGCGCGAGGGCGTGATGGAGGTCGGCGAGCCAGTGGTCGATGGACTGGCCGGGGATGGCGTAGATGAGGTCGAGGGACTGGCGTGTGATTCGGGCGTGACGGGCGGCGAGGAGGGCGCGGGGGACGTTGTCGGGGTCGTGCCGGCGCTCGAGGGTTTTGAGGTGGTCGGGTTGGAAGGACTGAGCGCCGAGGCTGACGCGGTTGACGCGGCCGGCGGCGAGGACGTGGAAGAGATCGGGCGTGGCGGATTCGGGGTTACATTCGACGGTGAACTCGCCGGGGGGGAAGGGATCGGCAGGGCGGTCGGGTGAACCCATGAGGGAGAGGTCGAAGGAGTCGGCCAGGGCGCCGAGGAGGCGAGTCCAGCGGTGGGGGCCGAGGAGGCTGGGGGTGCCGCCGCCGACGAAGATGGTGTGGAGGGGCAGGGCGTGCGTGTGAGGTGCGAGGGAACGGAGTTCGAGGATGAGGCGGTCGCAGAAGGCGTCCATGCGGTCCTGGGTGTCGACGATGGAGTAGAAGTCGCAGTAGTGGCACTTGTGGACGCAGAAGGGGACGTGCACGTACAGGGATCGAACCGCGGGGTGGGAGGCGGGATCGATGGAGGAGAGGGGAGAGGGCGCGCTGGGAAGGTGCGGCGGACCGGGCGTCGGGGGCGGAGCGTGGGAAAGGCCGGCGGGGGTTTGCCGCAGTTGAGTCAGCGGTCTATCGTCGAGAGTGCCCATTCGGGTGCGAACGAAGGATTGGCGGTATACTGCGCAGGACGCGGGAAGCGGAAGGTGGCGCGGTTCAGTCGGGGCCGGGTGCCTCGAATGGCCGGGCGGTTTCCGCGGTGTGCGACGATCGACTCCGTGGAACCCATTTCTCGTGCCCGTCTTGAGCCATCAACAGAGGAAGGATAGGACCGCGTGAATGTATCTCTTGTGATGGTGACGGCGGACGGGAAGTCGCGCGAGGTGGCGCTGCCGAAGTTGCCTGCGACGATCGGGCGGGGCGAGGAGTGCAGGGTGCGGGTGCCGTTATCGGCGGTATCGCGGAAACACTGCGAACTGGCGATGGACGATGAAGAGGTGGTGATCCGGGACCTGAAGTCGTCGAACGGGACGTATGTGAACGGGATGAAGGTGCAGAAGCGGGACCTGGTGCCTGGGGATCTGATCGCGATCGGCCCGGTGGTGTTTGTATTGAGGTTGAACGGGCACCCCAAGAGCATCGACGCGAAGGAGTGTTTCGCGGCGGGGATGGTGGAGCCGCGGGACCAGGCGTCGCCGTCGAAGGGTGGGGCCAAGGGGCGGATGGTGGACCTTGGGGGGAGCAGCAGCAGCGTGGAGGGGATGGAAGGGATCAGCGGGGTGCCGACGTGGGGCGGCACGGGGAAGGGGGAAGGTGGGAAACCGGCAGCCGCGGGTGCGGGCGCGAAGGACACGAAGCCGACGGGGAAGAAGTCTTCGCCGGGCGATGGGGATGAGAACGATGAGAGCGATGGACTGGGCAGCCTGCTGGCGGACCTGGACCTGAGCGGGCTTGATGATGATCAGCCGAGCGGGAAGAAGTGAGGCCGCGGGGGGGACCGAAGCCGGCGCGACGTGGACAGGTCCGACCGCACGTGGGAACGGCGGGGAGGTGGCATTTCAGAGAGGATCGGGGTTAGCCGACGCGCTGGCGTGATTGGAGGCGGTCGATGTAGTGCTGGAACTGCTCGACGACGAAGAGGCGGTGATCGGGGTTGAAGGCGAAATCGAAGGCGAGGCCAAGGTAAAGGCTCTGGCTCGAATCGAGGTGGGTGTGAGCGGCGCGGACGGTGACGGCGAGGGGCGCGGGGATATGGGGGCGGAGGTCAACGCAGATCCAGAGGTAAGGTTTGTGCTGAGCGGCGGCGGCGTCGGCCTGGTTCACGCGGATGCCGAGCCCGCCGCCGGAGATGTTGACGAGTTTGGATGAGAACATGGGGCCGACCTCGGGGAGCAGGATGGAATCGAGGGAGTCGGAGGGGGCGGGCTCGGCGCTGAGGCGCATGCGCTGCTCGAGGAGTTCGGAGATGCGGGCGCGGTTGGCGGCCTCGGCGGCGACGACGGAACTGGGATCCAGCAGGGACCAGCACTGCACGTCTGGGAGGTTGAGGTTGGCGGTGGAGATGCGGTAGAAGTGGCGGCGGGTGCAGCGTTCGACCTTGGTGGGGAGTTCGAGGGAGAGCAGCGGGGCGGGGGCGCCGCCGGCGGGGCGCGTGGTGAGCCTGGGGCTGTCGGGGCGAGTGCGGGTGTGGAACATCCAGCGGTTCTGGCCGATGGTCATGGCGCCGATGAGGTCGATGCCGGGCTTGAGGTAGACGGTCTGGCCAAAGGCGGCGGGGGCTTCGACGATGAGATCGGCGTCGGTCATGCGGATGATCTTGACGCGCCAGACGACATCGCAACCGGGCTGGGTGATTTCGGAGGTCTGGTTGGGGAGCCAGACGGCATCGCGGGCGACGGAGATTTCGAGCGATCCGCCGCGTTCCTGGATCCTGGCGAGGCAGTCTTTCCAGTGTTCGGTGCGGGAGCGTGAAGCGGGCATGGTGGTTCTTTCGATGGGAGTGGCGTCGCGGCGCGCGGCGAGGCTCGGGCGCCATGAAACGGCGCGTCGCCTCGTGTACATCGGCGGGCAGTGCGAGCGGATTCAGTGCGGGCAGCGCGGGAGGCGCGGCGCGGGCGGTGTGTGCGGGATCGAAATGTGCAAGCCCCGAACGTACAACAAACACGCGGGGGGATTCATCAGCGCAAGCGGCGGGCGGGGTGGGGTGAGGTCCATGGAGTACAAGATGTCGAGCGAAAGTTGCGCGGCGCACCATGCCTCGTGAAGGTCGGCTGATACACTGATGCCCGACGGCAACCGGGTCGGAAGCGCCCGGGATTCAGGAGAGAAATCGATGAAGGTCATCTGCGATCGAGGCGCGTTGCTGAATGCGATCAACCTGGTGGCGGCGGTGGTCCCGGCGCGGACACCGACGCCGCAACTTGGGTGCGTGAAACTGTCGGCGGCGAAGAGCGGAGGGGTAGGGGAGTTGACGCTGGCGGGATCGGACGGGGAGACGGCGCTGCAGATCGCGTTGACGCAGGTGGACGTGGCGCAGCCGGGGCAGGCGGCGATCCCGGCGGACAAGTTGCGGCAGATCGTGTCGGCGGAAGAGGGAGAGCCGACGCTGACGATCGAGGTGAACGGGGAGGAATGCCACATCCGGGGCTCGGGGGCTCACTTCCGGATCTTCGGGTACCCGGCGAGCGAGTTTCCGCCGATTCCGGACCTGGCGGCGTACCTGGCAGGGGGCGTGGGGACGGAGGCTCCGCGAACGATCTTTACGCAGACGGCGGGGGCGCTGGCGACGCTGATCGAGCGGACGTCATTCGCGACGGCGCGGGAGACGTCGCGGTACGCGATCAACGGGGTGCTGCTGCGGCGGGACGGGAAGAAGGTTGAGATGGTGGCGACGGACGGGCGGCGGCTGGCGCTGAGCCGGGGGACGGCGGGGGGAGAAAAGACGGCGGCCGGTGGGAGCGGGGAGCCGGTGTCGTGCATCGTGCCGACCAAGGCGCTGAACATGGTGGGGAAGTTGATCGGCGACGCGGACGATCCGGTCCGGGTGGTGGTGACGGAGAGCAAGGTGTTCTTCGCGTTTGATCATCCGGGGTCGGGTGCATCGACGGCGAAGGGGAAGGAGAAGGCTGGGAGCGGCACGCCGCGGGCGGTGCTATCGAGCACGCTGGTGGAGGGGACGTTCCCGCCGTATGAGGATGTGATCCCGAAGGAGCAGGACAAGAAGGTGCTGGCGGATCGTGAGAGCCTGACGCGGGCGGTGCGGAAGGCGGCGGTGCTGACGAACGAGGAATCGCGCGGGGTGAGGCTGGCGTTTGACGGGAAGGACAAGCGGCTGACGCTTTCGAGCCGGGCGCCGGAGATGGGGGAGGCGGAGATCAACGTGGATCTGTCGTCGTACGAGGGGGAGAACATCGAGATCTCGTTCAACCCGACGTTTATATCGGATGTGCTGCGGGTGGTGTCGGATCAGGACGTGATCGTGGAACTCAAGGCGCCGAACAAGCCGGGGCTGGTGAGGACGGCGAGCGGGGACTTCATGTACGTGGTGATGCCGGTGAACCTGCCGGCGTGAGAGAAGTGGGCCGGGATTTGCGGAGTTGCCCTTGCAGCGCCGGCGGGGACGTGGTATATTGCGCGTAGGCCCGTTCGGGCTGTTTCGGGTGAGAAGCGGCAAGCAGGCTGGTTGAATCAGGACGAGGAAGGGCTTGTCGCATTGACGAGCATCGAACACGTGGCTGCGCGGTGCCGCCGCGAGCGCCGATGATTTCTGACAGGGGAAACCAATGAAGCGCGATAGGATCAAGATGGGCTGGCGGGCTGGCGGTGTGCGGTGACTAGCGCGGCGGCGTTTTTCTTCTGTGCCGTGCCGCTGCTGGCGCAGACGGCGTACTGCGAATCGATCTGGGCGCACAAGGTCGTGACCGGCGATCCAAAGCCCGAGCCGACGCGATTCGCGTTTCACGCCGATTCCACAGGCGATACGTACATCGGGGGGAACAGCCAACTGGCGCCGGCCTTGCCGGCGATCACGATCTGGAAGGTAGATCAGTCCGGCGGGTTGGCGTGGACCCAGTCGATCTCGAACTCGGCGTGGGCGGATGCGAAGGCCGTCGCCGTCACGAAGGTGGACGGCGTCACGGGTCTTGTATATGTGAGCGGATGGGTCGAGGGGCCCAGCGGCAAAGACATTCTCACCGCCGCGGTGGACGAGTTCAGCGGCGCGGTGATCTGGCAGCAGACGTACAACGGGCCGATGAGCGGGGACGACGTGCCGGTCGTGGTTCGAGCGAGGGCGCAGGCGGACGGCACTCAGTTTGTCTACGTCGGCGGCAACTCAGAGGGGCAGTCGCTTACCGGCGCTTCGCTTGGGCTGGATTACGTGGTCATCAAGTACGCCGGCGCGACGGGCGCGAGGCCGTGGGGAGACTCACCGCCGGGGGTGCCGATCGTGGCTCGGTACAACGGGCCTGCGAGCGGGGACGACGTGCTGAGTGATTTGGCGATCGAACCCAACGGGGGCGGGGGAGCGGGGGGCGTCGAGCCGCCGCCGGAGGGGACGGGCGCGTGCTGCCTGCCGACGGGCGGGTGCGACCATCTGGATCCGGTGGCGTGCGCGAACATGGGCGGGACGTTCCAGGGGCTTGGCGTTTCGTGCCTGTCGGTTGATTGCCCGGGAGCGAGGTTCTACGTGACGGGGACATCGGTGGGCGTGAGCACGGGGAAGGACTACGCGACGGTTCGGTTCAACGACGCGAACCCGAACGACCCTCTGGACCCGATGCGGGTCGCGCGGAAGGAGTGGAGCGCGACGGACGTGGCGACTTCATTGGTGGTGGCGCGGCAGCCGGGGACGTCGCACGGGGTGCCGCCGCCGTTTGCGGTGTTCGTGACGGGGTACACCAACTCGGGGACGGACGGCACCTACGACATGCTCACGCTCAGCTACACGCCGGATTTGTCGGCGGAGCGGTGGGATTCCGAGAACGGAGTTGGGCGGTACAACGGCGCGGGTCAGAAGAATGACTATGCGAGGAAGATCGATTACGAGCCGGGGTGGGACACGCTGTACGTTGCCGGTGAGACGTACCGGGGCGGGATCCACGGCATCGAGGCGGTGTTGATCAAGTACTTCGAGATCGATGGAAGCCTGCCATGGGGCTTGCCGCCAGACGCCGCCGTTCGTTACTTCCCCGGATTCGAAATCACCGGGAGCGGGGAGGACACCGCGAGCGACCTGGTGATCGACAAGAACAACAACGCTTACATCGCTGGGAAGACGTGGAACGGTACGAGTTTCGACATCTTCGCCGTGTCGTACGACGGATTCACCAGCGGTCGGCGGTGGGTCGAGATCATCCGCGACGGACAGGGGAACCCGATCGTCACCGGGCGCGACTACATCACGCACAACGGCGGGGCGAACGGATTCGACGTCGGCGTGGGGATCCGCGTGTACTTCGCCAACGACTTCAACCACTGCTTCCCGGTGGGTGTGTTCGGCCTGGCGACCGAGGTGAACGCGGTGGAACAGAAGGTGCTCCGGTACGCGGCGTGGCGGATCAACCAATGCGACGTGGACGGCGGGTGCGGGCCGTGTCCGTAACCCATGGAACTGTCATACGTCCCGCCGGCGAAAGCCGGCGGGACGGTATTTATACGAAAGGAGATCGGCGATGAGCCGCGGATATGGACTCCGAATGTGCGTAATTCATGCCCTGCTTGTGGGCGGGGTGGCTGTGGGAACTCATGCAGACGATGAGGCTATTTTCCGCATCACAGCGACGGACATTGGCATTCAGGGCAGCTACTACCCGTTGAGTTCCGTTCCCGACGCCGACGGCGATGGAACGGATGACCTGCTTCTGGGCACGCGTGGATCGGGCGGCGGCGCATGGTTATGCTCGGGTCGCACCGGCCTGCTCCTTCGCACGTGGACATCTCCCGACCCAACGACCTTCGGGCAGTTTGGAACAGCGGGCGCCGGGATCCGCGATGTGGACGGCGACGGCGCTGGGGACGTGATCATCGGCGACTACTCGATCGGGCGCGTGTATGTGTTTTCGGGGCGCACGGGCGCGTTGATACACACGTTGCAATACAGCACGCCGGGCGGCGGGTTCTTCGGCACCGCCGTCGCCGCCGTACCGGACACGGACGGGGACGGGTACGACGACATCGTGGTCGGTTCGTCCACCGATGGCGGGCGCGGGCTGGCGTACATCTTCTCGGGGCACACGGGGGCGGAACTGGTGCGGCTGGTCACGCCCGTGCCGTACGTGCAAGGTTCGTTCGGCGCGGCGGTCGCGGGCCTTGACGACCTCGACGGCGACGGGCGTGGAGACGTGCTCGTCGGGGCGCCAAACGAAGGCGAAGGCGTCGGGTATGAGCATGGACAGGCGCACCTCTACTCCGGCGCGACGGGAGCGTACATCCGCCTCGTGCCGTCCCCCGTTGTGCCAGCGCGGCAGTTCGGCCTGCACCTCGCTCGCCTCTCCGACATCAACGGAGATGGACACGGTGACTACATGATCGGTGGCCCCAATCACCCAGGGGCAAATGGGGTGCGCCCCGAGGGCGCTCTCTATCTATTTTCTGGGCAAGACGGGACACTCATCCGAACTTTGCACTCACCGCATGAAGAGTGGTCCGGTAGCCTCTTTGGCAATGGAGCGTTTGTCGAAGCGCCCGACCTGAATCGGGATCGCGTACCCGATCTGCTCGTCGGACACGGGTATCTTGGCGATCTGCCAAACGAACCCATCTATAGTGGTCGCGCGTTTGTCTTCTCAGGTACTTCGGGAGAAGTGCAGCGCACCTATCGATCACCGATGCCGAATCCGATAATGGAAGGGAGCGGGTTTGGCGCGTACGTCAACGTGCTTCCGAGCACCTTCGGCGATCGGATCCCCGAAATCGCGGTCATGGCCGCCAACGACTGCGGCGGTGAGTGCGGGTGCAACTGCACGTCGGAGCCGCGGGGCGTGACGTATATTTTCAACTCGTGCCCGGTCGATCTGAACTACAACGGGCGGGCGGACTCGGCGGACTTCTTCGCGTTTCTCACTGACCTATTTGGCGATGGTCCGCACGCGGATTTCAACGGGGACGGGCGTGTGAACTCGCAGGACTTCTTCGACTTTCTCGCGCGGTTTTTCATGGGGTGCCGCGAGGGGTAGGGGGGAAGCGGCGGTCGAAGCGGGCGGAGTCCGTGCTACGCTTGGAGGACACGGGACCGGAGTGAATGTGATGCCGCTGAAGACCGCGTATCAGGCGAAGATCGACTACCTGCAACTGCTCGACGAAGAGGGGGTGCTGGATGAAAAACTCGCGCGCTCCGGCTCCGGGCACATGCTGACGGATGAGCAGGTGGTGTTCCTGTATGAGCAGATGATCGTGGGGCGTCAACTCGACGAGATCGCGTTCAAGTTGCAGCGCTCGGGGCGGATGGGGACGTACCCGCAGAACAAGGGGCAGGAGGCGGCGGCGCTGGGGTCTGGGTTTGCGGCGATCAAGGGGAAGGACTTCCTGGTGCCGTGCTATCGGGAGAACGCGGCGCTGTTCCTGCACGGGTTGCCGATGCACTACATCCTGCTGCACTGGATGGGGGACGAGCGCGGGAACCAGATCCCGGAAGGGGTGCACATGACGCCGCTGTCGATCCCGATCGGGACGCAGATGCTGCACGCGGCGGGGATCGCGTGGGCGTACAAGTTGCGGAAAGAGGACCGGTGCGTGGTGACGTACTTCGGGGACGGTGCGACGAGCGAGGGGGATTTTCACGAGGCGATGAACTTCGCGACGACGCTGAACGTGCCGTGCGTGTTTTTCTGTCAGAACAATCAGTGGGCGATCAGCGTGCCGCGCGAGATGCAGATGGCGAGCGAGACGGTGGCGCAGAAGGCGATCGCGTACGGGGCGCAGGGGATCCAGGTGGATGGGAACGACGTGTTCGCGGTGTACCGGGCGACGAAGGATGCGCTGGACCGGGCACGCAACGGGGGGGGCGTGACGCTGATTGAGGCGCTGACGTACCGGCTGGGGGACCACACGACGGCGGACGACGCGCGGCGCTACCGCGACCCAGAAGAGGTCGAGGCGTGGAAGTCGAAGGACCCGATGATCCGCACTCGCACGTACCTCGCGAGCAAGGGGCTGTGGGATGATGCGAAGCAGGCGGCGGCAGAGGAGCGTGCGAAGGCGATCGTGGCCGAGGTCGTGAAGACGGCGGAGGGGATCGCCCGCCCGAGCGCCGACGACATCTTTGATTACACGTACGCGACGCTGAACCCGGAACTGGAGGTGCAGAAGCGGACGATGCGGACGAGTTCGCTGGGGCAGCATCCGGAACAGGTGGGGCTTCGGGTGGGGTGAACGCGGAAGAGGGAGAGTGATAGGCACGAGCGGGGGAAGAGCGTCCGAGTCGCCGCAGATGAGAAGACCGACGGGGGACCGTCGGGCCACCCAGGAGGGCGCCACGGACGAGTGCAGACACTCTCGCAGATCAAGGAACTGCTGGAATCGCGCGGGCTTTCGCCCAAGAGATCACTCGGACAGAACTTCCTGATCGATCAGAACCTGATCCGGAAGTTGATCGACGCGGCGGGTGCGCCGGCGGGGAGCCTGGTGGTGGAAGTGGGGCCGGGGACGGGCACATTGACAGAGGCGCTGCTGGAGCGGGGGTACCGAGTGATCGCGTGCGAACTGGATGATGCGCTGGCGGGGATGTTGAAGGAGCGAGCGGGCGCCGGGGAGGTGCCCGGCGCGCCGCGGCTTGACGTGGTGCACGCGGATTGCCTGGAGTCGAAGGAGGAGTTGTCGGCGGCGCTGCGCGAGGCGATCGGGCGCGAGGGGGATCGTGAGTTTTCGCTGATCGCGAACCTGCCGTACGGGGCGGCGACGCCGCTGATCATGACGCTGCTGCTGAAGTACCCGCGGTGCAAGCGACTGGCGGTAACGATCCAGAGCGAAGTGGCGGAGCGGCTGTCGGCGCCGGCGCGCACGCACGAGCGCGGGATGCTGAGCGTGATCGCGCAGGCGATGAGCGAGGTGGAGCGAGTGGCGACGCTGCCGAGGGAATGTTTCTGGCCGCGGCCGGAGGTGACGAGCGCGATGGTGGTGATGAGGCGGCGGCCCGAGGGGCTTGTGAGCGATGAAGATGTGCGGCCGCTGAGCGAGTTCTGCAAGAGGTTGTTCGCGCACCGGCGGAAGCAACTTCGGGGAGTTCTCGGTCTTGGGGCGGGGAGGGCGGGGGGGGCGGGGTTTGAGTGGCCGGAAGGAGTGGGGGAGAGATCGCGCGCGGAGGAGTTGACTGTTCCCCAGGTTCTCGAACTTTTCCACAGGTGGCGGCGGTCGGGCGCGGGGTGTTGAAAACGTGAGGGTGGTTGGTCGCAGGGCGATAGGCAAATGAAGTGCGAATCGAAGAGGTGTGGGCGAATCTCTCGAAATCTCGGTATCTTGGTGCAAACTTGAACGAGTCTGGGACGAAGTAGAAGAGGACGGGAAGGAAGGCGCCGCCGGTGGGCGCGAACACTTACGCCAGGAGAGTCGGGAAGGATGGACTCTGACTCCACGACGAGCGTCCCTGGGGGCACGAGCCCCGCGAAAACGGCACCGCTCGGTAATACGACTTCGAGGAATGGTCAAGCGAACGGCTTGGCGAGTGTGGCGGGCGCGTCGCGGGAGGCGCGGGAAGAACTAAACGGAAATGGGACCCCGGCGTCTGGTGATGGACTGGCGGGTTTTTCGCCGGGGCTTGCGAATCCGAATGGGCATACCGACTACTCGTCGCTGGCGTCGATGCTGGAGCCGGCGCTGGTGTCGGCGTGCGATGATGACCTGTCGGAGATCCAGTGGTTTCGCTCGACGTGGCAATCGGGGGGAGCGGCGACGGCCAAGGCGAAGTTCAAACTGACCGATGGTCGAACGGCAGACGTGATCGTGAAGTTGCCGGTGGGGCCGGCGGAATATCGGTGGACGACGGGGATGGAAGGGCTCGACGCGCCGGAGGGGCCGCACTGCGAACTGGAGTATGGGTGCACGCCGAGAGTGTTCGCGGCGGGAATGGAGTTGGGCGGGTATGACCTGGCGTGGTTGGTGGTGGAGCGTCTGAGCGGGCACCCGTTGTCGCACCAGTTTGACGAGGAGTCGGCCAAGGCGCTGTTGACGGCGGCGGTGAACTGGTACGAGCGGGCGAGGAGGCTGCGCGGGATGAGCGAGGCGGACCGACCGGCGAAGAAGGATTGGGCGGCGCAACTGGACCGAGCGAGGCAGTCGCTGGAAGATAACGTGATCGCGAGCGAGGACCGGTGGATCGCGGCGGTGGAGCGATCTCGGCGAGCGCTGCCGGGGTTGCTGGAGGTGTGGGACCGGCGGCCGATCAATGCGTGGTGTCATGGGGATCTGCACCCCGGGAACGCGATGCGGCGCGGGGGGGGGTCCGGAGGTGGGGAGTGTGTGCTGATCGACCTGGCGCTGGTGCACGCGGGGCACTGGGTGGAGGACGCGGTGTACCTTGAGCGGCTGTGCTGGCCCAGGCCGGGGATCCTGGGGGGCGTGCGGCCGGTGGAGTACGTGGCCGAGTTGCTGCGCGCCAGGGGGGCACTAGGGGATGAGGACTATCGCAGGCTGGCGACGGTGCGGCGGATCCTGATGGCATCGACGTCGCCGGGGTATCTGGCGCAGGACGGGAACGCGAGGTACATGCAGGCGGCGCTGGAGCGACTGGAAGAGTCGCTCGCGGAACTTGGAGTGGGGTAGAGATCGAGACGCCGATCGGCTCAGCATGGGGTGAAGAAGGCGGCGAGGAAATCGAAGAAGTCCTGGGAGTCGGTCTGCCCGGAGTGGTTGAAGTCGGCGTCGCCGATGAAGAAGGCGGCGAGGAAGTTGAAGAAATCCTGGGACGAGACGGTGTCGTCGAAGTTGAGGTCGGCGGGGCAGCGGGTAGGCTGAAGGCGGAGGGAGACGCCGCCGACGTTGTGGGCGGGATCCCACCCTCCCAGGAGCATGAAGTGAAAGGTGGTGGTTGCGACGACGTGGATGCGTGCGGGCGAGGCGTGGGCGAGGGCGATGTCGGGGGATAGGAAGAAGGGGTAGCCGGTGCCGTTGACGCCGTGCCAGGCACCCATGGGGTCGCCGTCGAAGGCGTAGCGATAATCGACGAGCCAGCCTTCGTAGCAGGCGTCACCATCGGGGCCGCAGGAGGTGATGCGGCCGTCGAACTGGTTGTAGGCGGTGAACGCCCCGCCGGCGGCGAGGCCGATGGGGGCGATGTCGTAGTCGCCGGGGGCGAGGACGAGGTCGAGGGTCTGCCCGCTGAAGAAGCAGTGGATAGTGGCGTCGAGGTTGAGGATCTGCTGGGCGCCGGCGGGACGCGTCGGAGCGAGCGCGGCGATGGCGAGCAGCAGTACGAGACGGTGGAGCATGGAGACCTCCCTGGGCGCGGGGGCGGCGCCCTCGTGTAGACCATACCGCGCCGATTCACGCGGGCCACTGCTGTGTGGTTCGCCGCTATAGTCTCCGCTCGACGTTCGATTCACCTGCCCGATAACACCGGCTGATTCAGGAGTTTTTCCGTGGCTGACTCTTCCTCGACGCACTTCGACATGATCGTGATCGGCGGCGGGCCCGCGGGGTACGTGGGCGCGATCCGGGCCGCGCAACTGGGATTCAGGGTGGCGTGCGTTGAGCGTGCGAAACTGGGCGGGGTGTGCCTGAACTGGGGGTGCATTCCCAGCAAGTCGCTGCTGTCGAACGCGGAACTTGTGGAGAAACTCAAGTCGCAGGATGATCAGAAGTTCTGGGGTCTGAAGATCGGCGGGGAGATCGGGCTGGACTGGGACCGGATCATCGGGCGGTCGCGCGACGTGGCGGGGAAGTTGAACAAGGGGATCGAGTTCCTGTTCAAGAAGAACAAGATCACGCACATCGCCGGGAACGCGAAGATCACGAAGGCGGCGCCCGCCCCGGCGGGGAAGGTCACGGTTGAGGTGCAGGAGTGCGCGGTGAAGGAGGAGTTGACGAGCGCGCCGGCGACGCCGGGGAAGACAACGCAGACGCTGACGGCGGACTACGTGGTCGTGGCAACGGGGTCGGTGGCGCGGGACCTGCCGTTCGCGAAGTTCGACGGGGACCGGATCTGGGGCGCGCGCGAAGCGATGTACAACAAGGAGAGGCCGAAAAGGCTGGTGGTGGTGGGCGCGGGGGCGATCGGGATGGAGTTCGCGTATTTCTATCAGTCGATGGGGACACAGGTGACGGTGGTGGAGATGATGGACCGGATCCTGCCGGTGGAAGACGCGGACGTGTCCAGGGCGCTGGAGAAGATCTACACCAAGCACGGGATGGCGTTCAGGCTATCGACGACGACGACGGGGGTGGAGAAGACCGGGAGCGGCGTGAAAGTCACCGTCGCGCCGTTTGTGAACGGCAAGGCGGACGAATCGAAGAAGGAAGTGATCGAGGCGGACCGCGTGCTGCTGGCGATCGGGGTCGTGGGGCGCACCGACGGGCTGTGCGATGCGTCGCTGGGGCTGAAGGTGGACCGCGGGCACATCGTGACGGACTACAAGCCGGGCGTGACGAAGGACGAGGCGATCGACTACAAGACGAACCTGCCCGGGGTGTACGCGGTGGGCGACGTGATCGGCCCGCCGTGGCTGGCGCATGTGGCGAGCGAGGAGGCGGTGATCTGCGTGGAGCGGATCGCGTGGCGAAAGGACCCGAAGAACAACCATGAGCCGTACCCGATCAACTACACGGTGATCCCGGGGTGCACGTACTGCGTGCCGCAGGTGGCGAGCGTGGGGTTCACGGAGCAGAAACTGATCGGCGACGGCATGGTGAAGGGGAAGGACTACGAGGTGGGCAAGTACAACTTCACGGCGCATGGGAAGGCGATCGCGGCGGCGCACACAGACGGGTTCGTGAAGATCATCCGGGGGTTGCCGCGTGGGGAGATCCTGGGGGCGCACATCCTGGGTGATCAGGCGACGGAGTTGATCGCGGAGATGACGCTGGCGCGGCGGCTGGAGGCGACGACGGAGGAACTCATCGCGACGGTGCACGCGCACCCGACGATGCACGAGGCGATGCACGAGGCAGCGCTGGCGGCGGAGGGACGGGTGATCCACGCGTGAGGATCGGGAGATGTGCGGGACATCGGGTGCGTCAATGATGTGGACAGTTTGAATGACAAAGTGTCACTATTTGATGTATTTTACATGAACTATTGGTGACAAAAGGTGTGAAATACTCAGCGACACATCCCTGGCTCACGTTCACCCTCCATCTTCAGGATGCACCGGCCCGGTTCTGGATGATGCTGGGTGAGTGCAGCTCGAAATGCGAACATCTATCGAGGGTCCCCCTGCGTCCGAAAACAGCCAGACGACTCCACCGACTGTATCTGGCAAAGGGGATTCGAGCGACGACCGCGATCGAGGGGAACACCCTGACGCAGGAGCAAGTCGAGGCGGCCGTGCGCGGGAAGTTAGATGTGGCGGCATCAAAAATCTACATGAAGCGAGAGATCGAAAATGTGCTCGAACTCATGAGAGAAACTTCGAAGGACATCTATGAGCATCGGAACACTGTGCTCACTGTGGAAACGATCAAGCATTACAACCGAGGAGTACTACGAGATCTTGAACTTGACGAACACGTGAAGCCCGGGGAGATACCGACGGTGGACATCGGAGTCGCGGGATATCGAGGGGCGCCGAGGTCGGAATGTGAATACCTGCTTGGAAGGTTGACCAAATGGCTTTCGACGCCGTGGAGTGATCCTGAGAATCCGCTGCTCGATGCGGTGCCGGAGTCAATCCTGAAGGCGATCATGGCGCACCTGTACCTGGCGTGGATCCATCCGTTCGGCGATGGAAACGGGCGAACTGCACGCATGGTGGAAGTGCGCATCCTGATGCAGTCCGGCGTGCCGAGCCCAGCGACACAGTTGCTCAGCAACCATTACAACCAGACGCGCTCGCAGTATTATCGTGAACTCGACCGCGCGAGCAAATCGGGAGGGGACGTGATGCCGTTCCTGATGTACGCGATCGAGGGTTTCCGCGACGGTCTCCGCGAGCAAATAGACGTCGTGCATCGTCAGCAGATGGAAGTAACGTGGGAGAACTACATCTACGAACAGTTCCGGGGGCACGACTCAAAGACCGGACGACGGCGGCGACAACTGGTGCTCGACCTCACGCGGCTCGGCAGGCGTGGAATTGAGCGCGCGAGGACGCGGGAGTTGTCGCCCGAACTGGCGGTGAGTTATGCGAGGTTGAGCGATCGAACTCTGTTGCGGGACGTCGCCGCGGTGGTCCGGATGAAACTCGCGCGGGAGGAAGGGGACCGGCTGGTGGCGAACCGGGAGTTGATGCTGGCGTTCGTTCCTCGGCGCGCCGAGAATGCCATAGGGAGCGGCGACGGCGGTGACGCGGATGCTTTGGCCGACGGATGATTGTGTCGGCGTGACTCCGGGCGATTCGGCGGGGATCACGCGGAGCGGAGGCGTGAGATTTCCCGGCGGACGAGTTCGGGCTCAACGGGCTTGTTGAGCAGGACGCAGGACTTGAACTCGGCGGAGAGCATCCTGGGGCTGGTGTAGCCGGAGACGAAGAAGAAGGGGATGTTGAGTTCGCGCAGTCGCTCGGCGACGGGCTGGACGCTCTCGTTGCCGAGGTTGATGTCGAGGACGGCGGCGTCGGGGTGAGTTGTCTTGAGGGTCGCCATGGCGCGGCGGACGGAGGGAACCGGTCCGACGACTTCCACCCCGAGCGATTCGAGGATGGAGTTGAGGATGCTCGCGGCGTGATAGGAGTCTTCCACGACCAGGACGCGGAAGGACGCGGTGGTGGAGGCCTGGGGCGGATCGAGGGAAGGGTTGGGTGTCATGCGTGACTTTCGAGGGTCCCCACCGGTCGCTCGTGACCCGCGATGGCGACATCGCAGGGGATGGAAATCCGGCAGCGCAGGCCGGAGGAGGGGAACTCGAGGGTGACGGCGCCTTCGAGTTCGTATTCGACGCCTTCGCGGATGAACTGGGTGCCGAGTCCCCTTCGGGTGGGAGGCGAGACGGGGGGGCCGGCGGATTCGACCCAGAGGATGACGAGGGAAGGGGACTGCTCGTGCTCGTACTGGACTTGCCATGTGACGCAGACGCGGCCGGCGGGAGAAGAGAGGGCGCCGTATTTGGAGGCGTTGGTGGCGAGTTCGTTGAAGGTGGTGGAGAGGACGGAGGCGGCGCGGTGCGAGAGCATGAGGCTGGGGCCGTTGAATGAAACGCGGTTGGTGCCCTCGACGGCGTGTGCTTCGAGGGTGACGCGGAGGATCTCGCTGAGGCTGGCGCCCTCCCAGCGGGCGGCGGCGAGGGCGGAATGGGTGCGTGCCAGGGCGCGGATGCGGCCGACGAGGTTGTGGCCGAACTGTTCGATGGAGGTCGAATGGCGCATGGTGGCCTGGGCGATGGAGAGGACGACGGAGAGGTTGTTCTTGACGCGGTGGTCGAGTTCGGCGACGAGCAGGCGGAGGTTCTCTTCGGCGCGTTTGCGGCCGGTGATATCGCTGCGGATGGCGACGTAGTTGGTGATGCGGGCGTCGGCGTCGCGCATGGGGACGATGGTGGTGTCCACCCAGTAGATGCTGCCGTCCTTGGCGCGGTTCCTGATCTCGTCGCGCCAGACGTTGCCGGCGGCGACGGTGGCGTACATGTCGCGGAAGAAGGTTCTGGGGTGGAAGCCGGAGTTGACGATGCGGTGGTCCTGCCCGATGAGTTCTTCGCGCGAGTACTGGCTGATGGCGCAGAACTTGTCGTTGACGTAGGTGATCTTGCCCTTGTTGTCGGTGATGGCGACGATGGCGTGCTGATCCAGGGCGTACTTCTGGAACTCGAGTTCCTGCTTGACGCGGCTCTGCTGGGTGATATCGAGGGCGACCCCGGTGAGGCCGACGAGGAGGCCGTCGGGGTCCAGGAGCGGCTCGATGAGCAGGTCCAGGACGCGGGTCTGGTTGGCGCGGGTGATGGGGAGTTGCTCGCGGACGCCCACGGCGGAGTCGAGGACGGAGCGTTTGAGGGCGGTCAGGCGGCGGGCGCTCTCGGGATCGCAGAGTTCGGCGTCGGTGCGGCCGATGACGTCGGCGTCGGAGAGGCCGAGCCAGGAGTTGTAGACCCAGGTGAAGCGCAGGTCGCGGTCCTGGCTGAAGACGACGATGGGGACGCCGCGGAGGGCGAGTTTGAAACGCGTCTCGCTTTCGAGCAGGCGGGCCTCGGCCCTGGAGCGAGCGACATTCTCGAGTTGGAGGTTGCGGTTGGCCTCGGCGAGTTGAGCGGTGCGCTCGGCGACGCGGCGCTCGAGTTCGTCGTGCGAGCGCTGGAGATCGTCGCGGGTCTGGAGGAGGACGGCGGCTGTGGATTCGAGTTCGATGTTTTTGGCGCGGAGGGCGGCGGGGCTGGGAAGGGCGATGGCTTTGGGGAGCAGCGGCCAGAGGGCGACGGCGGTGGCGGTGGAGATCAGACCGGTGCCGGCCTTGAGGACGCCGTCGAGGCGATAGAGGGGATACCAGAAGGCGATGATGCTCATAATGTGGGTGGTGCCGCACGCGAGGATGAACGCGGCGAACATCATGAAGATCCAGTTGAAGGCGAGGTCGCGACGGCGGCGGACGAAGACGATCAGCGCGATGGGAATGGAGTAGTACGAGAGGGCGATGAGGGCGTCGGAGATGACGTGCAGCCAGATGACGTCGAGGCGCCCGAAGACGCACTGCGCGCGGGGCATGAAGTCGCTGGAGTTGAACAATCCCTGGATGAACTGCCAGAGCGAGTCGGAAGCCGCCGTTGCCCCATGCCCGTGGTGTTGCATTGTGAATCCTGTCTTTGGAGTTCATCGCACGGCGCGCGGGCCGGCATGCACTTTTTCGAGTATACCGGATCGTCCGGGCGTGGTCTGCGTGACGATGGACGACGACCAAGGAACAGGGGGAGTCGGCATTCCGCACAAGAATGTGCGGTATGAGGGTGGTGCGAGCGAGTTCTCGCGCGGCGGGATTTCCTCACGAGTGCACGGGACATTCACGTCCGGAAGCGGCACTCAACGAGTGCCGAGAGACGGGAGTGAGGGCGGGGCGTGCGGTTCGGTCGCGCTGGGAACGGGTCTCATACACTCGGGCGGCCATGACGGGAACGCACGTGATCATCTGCACGCATACGACGCGGCACCTGGAGCGCACGCTGTGGGGCGTGTCGTGCCAGACCGACCGTCCGGCGAGCATCATCGTCTCATGCGATACCGACGACGCGGGGATCCGCGAACTGGTGAGTGAGTGCAGTGCCCGGCTGACGCACCGGATGGACGAGGGCGCGAGCCTGACGATCGGGCTGGTGCAGCGGGCGCATCAGGGGGAATCGCGGAGCAGCCAGGTGCGGAACAACGCGGTGCGCGCGGGGATGCAACTTGGGTGGATGGGGCGCTCGGAGCCGACGGGAGCGGGTGAGAAGTTCGGCGAAGCGAGCGAGCGGCTGTGGTTTTTGGATGGTGACTGCTGTCCGGTGCCCGAAGCACAGGCGATGCATGTGTCGCTTGGGAGGCACGGCGGGCTGGTGGTCGGGTTCCGGATTGACCTCACGGCGGAGCAGACCGAAGCGATGTCGGATGAGCGGATGCGCCAGGGGTTGTGGCCGGTCCGACCGACGAAGGAGCAGATGGCCATGCTGCGGTGGCGGCACCGGCGGTATGTGAGGGCGGCGTTTCTGAGGCGGCTGGGGCTGGCCAAGCCGCACAAGCCCAAGTTGCTCAGCGCGAACTTCTCGGTGGGGCTTGACGACTATGTGCGCGTGAATGGATTCGACGAGGCGTACGTGGGGTATGGGCAGGAGGATGACGACCTTGGGCGCCGGTTGTACCGGGCGGGGGTGAAGCCGGTGATCGGCGTGGGGACGGCGGTGGCGATGCACCAGTGGCACGCGACGCGGGCGCCGGTGGCGTGGGAGGATTCGCCCAACGCGGCGCGGTTCGCGATGGAGTTCGGGGCGCGGTGCCGACTGGGGCTTGACCCGGGCGCGGGGCAGGCGGCGCCGATCGTGCGGGTCTACGAGCGCGGCGAGATGGTGCGAGAGGAAGCGCTGATCGCGGGCGCGGGGGTCCGGACGCGAGCGGCGGGGGCCGGGGTCATGCGCGGCTGAGGTTCAGGGCGCGGCGGACCCGGGAGGCGACGCGGTGGATCAACGTACGGATGAAGCCGCGCGGGGCGGCCCGGCGTCGCGGGCAGGATGGGATCGAGTCGGCGGCGTCGAGGATGACGCAGTCGAGCGAGGTGAGGGGCGCCAGGCCCTCCATCTCGGCGTAACTCCGCGCGGGGCGGGCGTACAAGTCCGCCCCGCAGAAGGGGCAGGAGTAGGCGGAGGCTTCATCGCGTTGTTGCAGTTCGCGGCCCTGGTAGCCGCAGGACAGGCACATGCGAGCATGCAGCCGATCGGCTCGACTCTCTCTCAAGGCAGCCATGTGAGGAATATACCTCCGAGACGGCCGGTGGCGCAGGGTGGTGGGAAGAAAAAATGGAAGAGCCGCGGGGAAACGAACCCCCGCAAGTGGGCGGCGTCCGAGAAGCATGGCTCAAGGCTGTGTGGTCTGGGCGGATGCGGGGCGCGCAGCGGTGACGCGGTCGATGGCCTTGTTGGCCAGCGCGCCGATGATCGCGAGGACGATGACGAAGACGGCCAGCCCGCCGATGATGACCCAGGTGTTCCCGTGCTTGACAAAGGTGAGGATATCGGTAGGCGCGCCGGCGGTGGTGGCGGCACTGGAGGCGGCGGCGTGAGCGAGAAAGACGGCCAGTCCGGTGCGAGGCGCCATGCCGACGATGGTGCCGAGCGTGTAGGGAAGGAGCCGGACGCCGGCGGTGGAGAGCAGGAGATTGGTAACGGCGAAGGGAGAGTTGGGGGGCAGGCGAACCAGGGCGATGATGCCGAAGGTCTTCCAGAAGCCTTGGCCGATGAGCGCTTCGCGGACGGCTTTCCATTTGGGGCGAGAGTTGATGACATCCTGGACGCGCTGTTGGGAGACGCCGCGGGCGACGAAGTAACCGATCAGGGAGCCGCCGGCAAACCCGAGGAGGGCGGCGGGGAAGCCGAGTGTAAAGCCAAAGACCCACCCGCCCAGGATGGACTGGGCGTAGGTGGGGAGGAATCCCAGGCCCGCGGAGACCATGAAGACGGCGATGTAACCGGCAAGGCCGTAGGTTGGGCTCTGGGTGAGCCAATCGGCGAGGGGTTTGATCTTGGCAAGCAGGAGAAAGCCGCAGAGGGCCGGGGCGGTGGCCCAGAGCACGGCGAGGATGCTGGCCGGGCCGAGTTTTTTGATGAGTTCCCGGTTGGTGGTCTCCGGGTGCGGCGACGCAAGGGGGGATGCCGCGGCATCGGAACGCGGTGCAGGTGTAGGCGCGTCTGGCATGGCCAAGGCTAGCGATGTGGGGCCTGACAGGAGAGCGGGGGAGCGGGGGAGCGGGGGGGTGGAGGAGCGGGGGGGTGGAGGGGGTGTGGACGGGCGGGGAGAACGAGTCCTGCTGCCGCTATTCGATCCACATGATCTTCCACGTGCCCTTTTCGTGGGTGACCCAGAGCGTGGAAAAGTACAAGCCCTTGGTCGCGATGCCGGTAAGTTGGAGTTTGAACGTGTTTCGGGCGGCCTGGTGCAAGGCGACGGCGGGCGTGTTCTCGGCCATGGGCATGCGGGTGAACAGTTCCAGGACGTCCGCGCGGTTTCGGAAGAGATATTCGACGAAGGCGAAGGAGTCCTTGCCGCGGGCGCGGTACTCGCGCTTGGTGTCCTCGGCGACAAGTTGGTCGTGGAGGATTTCGAGTTCGTCGGACTTGAGGCAGTTGATGACCTGCGACATGAGTTGGCGGATGCTGGCGGAGACGAGCGTGACGGAGCCGTCGGGGTTGGTGACGACCATCTTGGCGGGGTCGTCGGAGGGAGCGAGGTTGGGGTCCTGGACGCCGGCGAAGCGGTCGCCGACGGGTGCGAAGCCGGTCTGGGCGTCGGGGAGATTGGCGAGGAAGGGGTGGTAACTGACGACTTTCTGCTCGGTGGAGCAGCCGGGCGAGGCGAGCCAGACAAGGAGG
The DNA here is from genome assembly GCA_050246015.1 of Phycisphaerales bacterium. Lineage (GTDB taxonomy): Bacteria > Planctomycetota > Phycisphaerae > Phycisphaerales > UBA1924 > JTS-AC122. The sequence goes on along the minus strand of JBFWWU010000020.1, from coordinate 52,715 downwards.
ATCCCGGCAGCGGTGGCGAGAGGGCGGCGGGGGCTCGCGCGGGTCGGGGCGAGCGAAACTCCGGAGGGGGGATGTCGAAGCGAGAGTTTCACGCGGGCACGTGCGGTTCTTCTGAGAGGACGGGACGGAGAGTGGGTTCGGAGGGTGCGGCGTGCGCGGCGCGGCGCCAGCAGTCGTGTACGCGGAACTGGGGGCTGGGTTCCGTCGCGTCGGCACGCCAGTGGCATCCTCTGGACTCTTTGCGCCAGGACGCGGAACGGGTGATGAGGGCGGCGACGAGGAGCATGTTCTGGGCCTGCCAGCCGGTGGGGTCGTCGAAGATCTTGTCGAGGGTGTAGCGTGCCCAGAAGTCGATCATGTCGGCGCCGTCGCGGAGTTTGGCGGCGGTGCGTTCGATGCCGGCGTTGCGCCACATGGCGGAACGGAGGGAGGAGAGGACGTCGGCGAGGTCGAGTTCGCCGTGCTCGCTGGGGCGGATGTCGCTGATGATGGGGATGGGGGCGGGGGGGACGCCGGCGCCGGACCAGCGGCTGGCGGCGGACTCATCGCCGAGTTTGCTGGTGGCGCCGTTGGCCAGGGCGGCTTGTCGAGGGCCGGGGGTGGCGCCAAGCCGGGAGGCCTGTGCGGCCAGGCGGGCGTGTCGGCCGACGACCTCGCCCATGACGAGCCCTTCCAGCAGGGAGTTGCTGGCGAGGCGGTTGGCGCCGTGCAGACCGGTGCAGGAGACTTCACCGGCGGCGAAGAGGCCTGGGACGTCGGTCTGCCCGTGGTCGTCGGTCCAGACGCCGCCGATGGTGTAATGGGCGGCGGGGTTGACGGGAATGAGGTGTCGAGCGGGATCGAGGTCATACTGGGCCAGGAGGGAGGCGATGCCCGGGAAGCGGAGGGGGAAGTTGGAGAGATGGCGGACATCGAGGAAGACGTGGGTGCCGCCGTGGGTGGCGAGGCGGCGGACGATGGCGCGGGAGACGATGTCGCGCGGGGCGAGTTCGGCGAGGGGATGCTCGGCGGTCATGAAGCGATGGCCGGCCTGATCGAGGAGGTGCGCGCCTTCGCCGCGGACGGCTTCGGAGATGAGCGAGCGATGGGCGCCGGCGAGGTAGAGGGTGGTGGGGTGGAACTGGACGAAGGCCATGTCGGCGACGGTGGCGCCGGCGCGGTAGGCCATGGCGATACCGTCGGCGGTGGCGACCCTGGGGTTGGTGGTTTCGCGGTAGACCATTCCCGCGCCGCCGGCGGCGAGGATGGTGGATTTGGCCCAGATCATCTGGAGGCCGTAGCGCGGATGATGGGTGATCGCGCCCATGACCGGCGCGCCGGCTTCGTCAGAAGGGGTGACGAGGTCGATGGCGAAGCAGTTGCTGAAGAGGCGGATGCCGGCGGCGCCACGGATTCGTTCGATCAGGCATCGGACGAGTTCGCGACCGGTGGCGTCGCCGTCGGCGTGGACGATGCGGTGGTGGGAGTGAGCGCCTTCCTGTCCCAGGAGGATCTCGCCCGAGGCGTCGCGGTCGAGCCGGAGTCCCCAGTCCAGGAGTTCACGAAGGCGGGCCGGGCCGGACCCGACGATGCGGCGGACGATGGGCTCGTCGCAGAGGCCCGCGCCGGCGTTCAGGGTGTCGGCGACGTGGTACTCCGCGGAGTCCTGAGAGGAGAGCGCGGCGGCGATGCCGCCCTGGGCCCAGGCGGTGTTGGAGAGTTCGGCGGCCTCTTTGCAGAGGATGATGACCTCGCCCCCGTCCTGGGCCGCGGCGAGCGCGGCGCGCAGGCCGGCGACCCCCGCGCCGATCACGAGCGTGTCCGTGAAGATCTGCGGGAGCAGCGTCGAGCGGAACGGGATCAGGAAGCGGCGTTGGTCAAAGAGCGGGTCCATACGGCAGGAGCACCGGGCGTGAGCAACCTCGTGATGCGACGGGCACGTGGAGGGTGCAGCGAGGATGCCGGACAACTCTAGGAGATTGGTGGTGGGGGCACGTCGCGCCGTGCGGAGTGGCGGGATCAGGATGTGAGCGACCGAACCGGGTTGGCCCGGGCGAGGTGATGGGCATACGTTGGTCGCATGCCTGCCGCGAGTTCCAAGCCGCACTGGATCGATCCGCCTGCTGACTTTGTGCTGGCGCGTGATTACTGCTCGTACGGGTACTTTCTGCTCGCGCCGAATCACTGGGACCCGCCGACGCAGACGTTTACGCGGACGCTGGGCCTGGGCGCGGGCGGCGTCGTGACGGTGCGCGTGAAGCAGGAGGGTAGCGAGGCGGGCTCGGGGAGAGTCAAGCCGGGCGCGCCGCTGCGGGTGATGAGTGACCGGGCGCTGCGGGCGGACGAGCGGCGCGAGATCACGGGTCTGATTTCGAGGATGCTCCGGCTCGATGAAGACGCGGCGCACATCCGGGCGTTTCATTTCCTGGATCCGCGGTGGAAGCGGTCGCGGGGGGCGGTGTTCGACCCGGACCGGGCCAGGTCGGGCGCCGGCCGGGGGCGGCTGATGCGCTCGCCGACGTTCTTCGAGGACGTGATCAAGACGGTGACGAGTTGCAACGTGACGTGGCCGAGCACGGTGAACATGAACCGGCGGCTGTGCGAGCAGTTCGGCGGGCGGTCGGAATCGGGCCAGCACGGCTTTCCGACGGCGTCGGCGCTGGCGCGGATCCGGCCCGCCGCGCTGAGGGCGCGGTGCGGCGTCGGGTACCGCGACGGGCGGATCGTGGAACTGGCGCGGCGGTTTGCCCGGGGCGGGAAGCCCGGGGGGATTGAATCGGCGTGGTATGAAGATCCGCGCACTCCTGACTCAGAGATCTACGACGCGCTGCTGGAGTGGCCGGGGATCGGGCCGTACGCGGCGGCGAACATCATGCAGTTGCTGGGGCGGTATTCACGCCTGCCGCTGGACACCGAATCGCTGCGGCACGGGAAGCACGTACTCGGGATGAAGGGATCGGATCGGCAGATCATGAAGCGGCTGCACGAGCATTTCGAGCCGCTTGGGGCGCACGCGTTCCGGTCGTACTGGTTTGAACTGTGGACGTATTACGAGAGCAAGCACGGGCCGGCGTGGACGTGGGTGCGAGAGCAGACGGCCAAGGCGTTCACGGCTGCGATGCTGAAGGAGAAGCCGGCCCAACGTTGAGTCGGCACATGCACATAAGGACGCACCCCCGTCCGTTGGAGCGGGGGTGCGCTTGAGAGGGGCGATGAGACAGCGGTCAGGAGGTGGACGAGAACGGGGGCGGCTCAGAGCATGAGCCGACCGATGACCCGGTTGTTCTCGCTGGGCACGATGATGGCGATGTTGTAGTCGGCCTGGACTTCTTCAACGGTAATGGAGATCTTGAACTGCTTGGTGGTGCCGGACTCGTTGTTGACCTTGAAGGAATCGAGGACGCGGGGCTTGCCGTGGGAGTCCTTGATGATCTGGCCGTCCTTGTCGGTCATGACCAGTTGATACTGGACCTGTGAATCGGGGAACTGGGCACAGATGAACATGGCGGTCTGAGTCGGCTTCTCGTTTTCGCGCTGCTCGATCTCGGGGGAGAGGAACATGGCGACCTTGCCGGAGAACGCCTGGTCGGCCGAGTGGTACGCGACCTTCTGGGTGTTTCCCAGCACCCAGCGCGAGTAGTCGGCGCCGAGGACTTCCATCATGGCCTTGCTGTGTTCGAGGTCTCCCGAGGCGGCGGCGAGTTGCTTGAAGTTGCTCTGGATCTGAAGCGTGGCGACGGCCATGACGGTCGTCGCGGCCAGCGCGCCGACGGCGGCCATGCGCCAGATGGGGCTGACGCCGGCGCTGGGAAGCAGCGGCGGGATGAAACGGCGGCGGGCGGACATGGCCTCGCGCCAGCGAGCCAGGACCTTGGCCTTGAGACCGATGGGCGTCTCGACGGCGGGAAGCAGGGAGTCGTCCTTGGCGAGGCGCGTCTGCTCGCCGCGGATCTGTGCCTGCAAGGCGGGCGGGGCGGCACGGAACGCGCGGTCGAATGCATCGCGCTCGTGCTCATCCAGGAGCCCCAGAGCGTCGAGAGCGGCGAGTTCCAACAGTTCCTGAGTCTTCATGACACCAACTCCTCATTGAGGCCCCGTTCGCGGAGCCTGACCAGCGCCCGGCTGAGCGCTGATTTGATCGTCCCGATCGGCGTGTTCAGTTCTTCGCCGATCTGCCTGAGCGTCTGTCCACCCAGGTATGCCCTTGTCACCACAGTCCGTTGCAGGTCGGGCAGTTTTGCGATACGTTCCATGAGAGCGGCGAACCGCTCGTCTTTCTGAATACCAGCATCCGGCTCCGACGATGCAGGCGCCGGCGATTGACCGAGTTTCTCGTCCAGCGCGCTCGCCTTGAGGCGCGCCCGTGCCCGGCGCAGGCGGTCCACCAGGTGGCGCCGGGAGATCAGCATGACCCACGTGACGAGCGCGGCTCGCTTGGGGTCGTAGCGGTCCGCGGTGCGCCAGAGACGGATGAACACCTCCTGCACCGCGTCCTCGGCGTCCGCCCGGGTGGGCATCGCCTGGTACGCCAAGCGATACACGAGAGAGCCGAAACGGTCGTACAACTCGCTCATCGCCTGCGCGTCATTCGACGCTACACGCTGCATGAGCCGCAGATCCACATCGGGAAGATGGTCGGCGTGAGCCATGACTGACCACATCCTTTGTCGAACGGAGCGTTCGTGGCTCCATCAGCCCCCACACGATCAAGCATCGAAAGAGCCCGCGTAAGGCGAGTCCGGCGATGTTTCAGTACGGTACGCACGGGCCGAGTCGGCGGATCCCAGCCAGCACGGGATCCGCGATCATGTTCATAGTTTGTTTGGAGAGTTCAATGACACAGGGCGGTGTTTGTATTGTGCATGGTTAGGAAATAGACAATTTGGTTCCTGAGCGGGGATTCTTCTTGCAAGGCAAACATTTTTTCGATACAGTGTGTATCGACTAGGGGATTGGAGCAAGAGTTGAAGAGCGAAGCGAATGCGACGCTGATTCGGCTTGGAGCGGGCACCCGCCAATCGGGTGTGAGGGGGTTCACGCTGATTGATTTGCTTGTGAGCATGTCGGTGATCGCCGTGCTGGTGGGGCTGCTGCTTCCGAGCATGGCGGGGGTGCGCGAGACGACGCGGCAGGTGGTGTGCCGGAACAACGTCAGGCAGTTGGGCCTGGGGATGTTCATGTACGCCGAGGACAATAACGACATGATGCCGCCGAGTATTTTCACGGCGTCGGCGCAGTCGGATCAAGTGCACCTGGCGACGGTGGTTCGGCGTGCGACGAGCCCGGTGTCGTGGGAAGGTCTGGGGCACCTGTACTCGCGCGACTATCTGCCGGCGGTGGGCGTGTTTTATTGCCCCTCGCATACCGGACAGCATCCGCTGTCGCGGTACGAGCGGTACTGGCCGGACTATACACCGGCAAACGGGGACATCGTTTCGAACTTCCAGTATCGCGGGTACACGCTGGGGACGCGGTTTCTGAATGTGGCGCAGACGGTGCGGCCGACGCCGGCGATGATTGCCGATGGCCTGAGCACGCGGGACGATTACAGTCATCGCATCGGCACGAACATCGTTCGGGCGGATCTGTCGGTGTACTGGTTCCAGGATCCGGGCGGGCGTCTGGTGGCCGAGTCGCTCCCGAATCAGGAGAACGAGGCGGGGGCGTCGGCGAAGGTGACGAGCGCGTGGGAGCAACTCGATACGCCGCCGCTTGAATGAACCGCGAGTTTTGCGCGTTCTTCCCAACGAGTTGAAGACCTTGGACGGATCGCTGGAGTGCGGATCGTGTGAACTGCGCGCGGAGCAGAGCCGATGAGTGATGCGGACGTGCGGACTTGCTCATGGGAGGCAGCCTGTGCAGATCTCATCTGACCCGAACCTGATCGCGGCCCGGCTGGACACGGAAATCAGCGCGAAGGTCGCGAAGAAATCGCTTGACGCCGAAAAGGCGCAGGGCGAGGCGGCGCTGGCGCTGCTGGAAGCGGCTGCGCAGACGGGCCGGGAGTCGGTGGCGGCGCATCACGAACAGGGTGGGATCGACCTGCTGGCGTAGCGCACGAGCCGTATCATCGGCGGATGTCCCGGGCACGCGAGGAAGAGTTGAACGAGCCACTGCGGTGCCGCGCGTACGCGAAGATCAACTTGTGTTTGTCGGTGGGGCGCGCGCTGGTGGGCGGCCCGCGGGCGGGGTTTCATCCGATCGCGTCGTGGTTCTGCGGGGTGGATCTCTGGGACGAGGTTGAGTTGTCGGCGCGGCGGGCGGGGCGCGAGAGCGAATACGCGATCGAGTGGGCGGATGATGCGCCGCGCGTGTCGCTGATCGATTGGCCGCTGGAGCGAGACCTGTGCGTGCGGGCGCACCGGTTGATGGAGCGTGCGGCGGGCCGGGGGTTGCCTGTGCGGCTGAGGCTGACGAAGCGCATCCCGGTCGGTGGCGGGCTGGGGGGCGGCTCGTCGGACGCCGCGACGATGCTGCGAGGGGTGAATCACCTGTTCGGGCTTGCGTGGTCGAAGGACCGGCTGGCGGCACTGGCGACGGAACTTGGGAGCGACGTGGGGTATTTCGTGCGGTGCGGCGCGGAGCCGGGCGCCCGAGGGGGCGGGCTGAGCGTGCCCGCGTGCCCGGCGATTGTCGGAGGGCTCGGCGGTGAGGTCGAGCCGGTGGAGTTGGTGGGCGCGCGGGTGGTGCTGGTGGCGCCGAGTTTCGGGTGCGCGACCGGGGCGGTGTACGCGGCGTTCGATGACGACCCGCGAGAGGTGCGCCCCGGCGACGTGCGGGAGATGGTGAAGCGTGCGACCGAACGAGGCCGGATTGAACCGGGCGAACTGTTCAACGATCTGACGGAGCCCGCGTGCAGGGTGCAGCCGCGGCTGCGCGAAGTCATGGCGAGCGTGGGCGAGCGAGCGGGGCGTGCGGTGCACATGTCCGGGAGCGGGAGCACGCTGTTCGTGCTGACTGATGAGGCGGGCGACGGATCCGCCGAATCGATCGCGGCGAAGATCGCGCCAGATTTGGCGCCGGCGGCCTGCATCGCGACGCGGCTGGTGTAGCGGCGGGCGATTTGGGTGACGCCTCGGCCCGCTGGGGTGTCGTTGGGCGTCGAGATGTGGCGTATGGACTTCTGAAGATCGGACGGGCCGTCGGGCGCCGCGAGGGGCTCACTCGACGCGCCACTCGAGGATGCCGGCGGAGAACCCATCGTCGGTTGCATTGGCGCCCGGTTGCAGCACGGCTTCGATGCGCAGGGCGCGGACGCGCAGCGCGGGAAAGGTGACGCGGTTGAAGGTGTTGGCTTCGACGCCGAAGGGGCCGGCGCCGGGGATATCGCGCCACGGTTCGGGGCTTGGTGCTGGCGCGCCGTCGTGCACCGGGAGATAGGTGAGTTTCCACGAAGCGGGGAGCCGGCACTGCCCGCCGACGGAGGAGTCGTCGAACCAGTAGACGTCGGCGGCGGAGACGGTGCGTGGGGATTGGAAATCGTACTGGGCCCACTCGCGCGAACCCTTGCGTGGCCACCACGTGAAGCGCGGGATGGCGTGATCGGCGGAAGACGTGGGCTCGACGCCGTCGTAGAGCGCGGTGAGGGAGTCGTTCTCGTAGCAGTGCGAAGCGGAGGCGGTGATGGAGGGGTCGAGAGGCCGATCGGCCAGGGCGACGGATTCGGGCACCCAGACGATCATGTTGCCGGGGGCGCGGTTCGCCCACGCGTAATAGGGAATGGCGACAAGGGGCTGGGGAGTGGGCTCGACAGGCGCGTACAGCGACGAAGCGGGGAAGGCGCCGGCGGTGCGGTCGCTCTCGCGGACCCCGGTGGCGCGGAGGAGGACGATCCCGCCGAGGAGGTTCGTGTCGCGCACGGCCTCGATCGGTGCGTCGGCGGGGAGGGCGACACTGCGCACGTTGGCGCCTTGGATCGGATTGTCGGCGTCTTCGAGGCAGTAGACGATGGGGCCCCGCTGCAGGGCGACGCGCCCGACGTTGGGCTGGACTCTGGGGTGTGCCCGGATACGGAAAGCGGGCATGTCGAGCATGTACGTGACGCGGTCGCCGGGCTTCCATTCTCGCGACAGGCGCACATACCCGGGGTGGGACAGGTCGGCGTCGCGGCGCGCTTCTTCATCGTTGATGAAGACACTGCCGGCGGGGCACCAGGAGGGAAGACGCAGGAACAGATCGAACCGAGCGGGCTCCGGGAGCGAGAACGTGAAGTTGACGACGCCTTCCCAGGGGTAATCGGTTGCCTGCTGGAGCCGGAGGGAGACGTCCTTTCCCGAGGCCGACGGATGGAGCGTGATGCTGGCGGTGCTCCCCATGAACAGATTGACAAAGACGGCCGAGTCGCTGTGGGCGTAGGCGAATCCGCCGACGCCGGCGATCAGGCGGAGGATATTCGGCGGGCAGCAGGCGCAGGCATACCAGTCGCGGCGCTGGTGGGAGCCCCTGCTGGCCAGGGGGTTGGTGTAGAAGAACTTCGATCCATCGAGCGAGACGCCCGAGAGCACGCCGTTGTAGAGGGCCCGCTCCATGACGTCGGCGTAGCGGGCGCCGTCGGAGGCATGGAGGAGGGCCAGGCGGTGGTTCCAGAGGACGTTGCCGATCGCGGCGCAGGTCTCGGCGTAGGCGGTGTCGTTGGGGAGGTCATAGGGCGTGGTGAACCCCTCGTTGTGCGAGGAGTTGCCGATCCCGCCGGTGATGTACATCTTGGTCTGGGTGAGGTCGCGCCAGAGGCGGTCGAGCGGCTGCGTGTACTTCTGGAACTCGTCGGGGCGGCGGATGAGCAGGTCGGTCGCGGCGGAATAGAGGTACATGGCGCGAACGGCGTGCCCCACGATCTCGCTGGTGTCATCGACGGGGCGGTGATCCTGCTGATAGTCGCCGGCGAGTTCGCGCCGGGCACCGTCGGCCGCGCCCCCGAGTTGCTCGGCACGTCCGCGCTGTTCGACGAAATAGGCGGCGAGGTCGAGGTACTTCTGTTCACCGGTTTCGTCGGCGAGTTTGATGAGGGCGAGTTCGATCTCCTCGTGTCCCGGGACGCCTGCGCGGCGGGACGACTTGCCGAGCGTGCCCGGGCCGAAGGTCTCGTCGATCAGGTTCGCGTACTTGATGGCGACGTCCAGGAGCGTGCGTTTTCCGGTGGCGCGGCGGTGGGCGATCCCGGCTTCGATCAGGTGCCCGGCGCAGTAGAGTTCGTGCATGTCGCGGAGGTTGGTGAAACGCTTGTCCAGGCCTTCCTTGACGGTGTAATAGGTGTTGAGGTACCCGTCGGGCCGCTGGGCGGCGGCGATGATGTTGATCCACGCATCGAGTTTGGCTTCGAGTGATGGGTCGCCGCCGGTCTGGAGGATGACGCACGCGCCCTCGATCGCCTTGTACACGTCGGAATCGTTGAAGAAGTACCCCTGGTACTCGCCCTTTTTGAGCCCGGCGGCGATCTCGAAGTTCGACAGGCGCCCGGTCTTCTCGCACTGCTCGATGTTCTGGCGGAGCGTGCCTTCGCGCCCGGCCCGTTGCCGGGCGGACCAGAAGGTGTCTTGGACCTTGACGTCGCTCGCCGGGACGGGCCGGAGGGGCTGCCCACGAGTAAGCGGCGCGGGGAAGAGGACGATGGCGAGCAGGAGGACGGCGCGGCTGGCGTTCATGCCCTTGAGTGTATCGGCGGAGTTCACGCGAGCGGCTACGGCGAGGACGGCTTGCGCGCGATGACGAGGCGGATGGGGTCGTCCGCATCGGAGAGCAGTTCGAGCGCGGGGAGCGGGTGAGCATCGCCGGGGGCGAGGTCCGCGGGGGCCGGGACCGCGATGGTCGCGTGTTCCACTCGGTCGATCAGTTCGACGCCGCCGGGGGTTGAACGGCCGATCAACATCCAGCCGCCGGGCTGGGTGACGCGCCACAGTTCGCGCAGGAGCGGATGGTCGTCTGGCGGGCTGATGGGGATGTGGGTGATGGACATGACGACGTCGAAGGCGCCGTCGATCTCGCCGCGCAGCGCCTCCACGCCGCCGCGCTCGAAGCCGATGTTGGCGGCGGGGTACCGGTGCTGCGCGAAGACGACGGACTCGCGATCGGGATCGATGGAGACGACCGCGCCGGATCGGCCGACGTGCTGCCCGAGCCAGCACGGCGCGTACCCCGTGCCGCCGGGCAAGCAGAGGACGCGGCTGCCCGGGCGGATCATGCCAGCGGCGATCTGAAACGAGGGGAGCAGCAGCGGCCCCATGGCGTCGGCGTAGACCCGGTGCGCGGTGCAGCGGATGTACTGCTTGGATCCGTCGGGATAGGTGACGCGGTATTCCTTGGCGCCGTCGATGGAGTTGGAGGGCGACTTCCCGGCGATGACGCGCCAGAGGGGCGCGGTGGACGTTTCCTTGAAATAGACTCCGCCGGCGCGGAATGAGCCGCGCAGCCCCAGCGCGGTGCGGAGGCGATGGCGCGCCCGCCAGAGCGCCCGGAGAAGGGGCGATGTCGGGACGCTTCCCATGGTGGGATCGAAGCGGTTGCGGGAGAGCGTGGGGATGCCGGACACGGACCAACTGTACGAGTCGGGCGTGTTGAAGAGGCGGCGTCCGCGCGACGGTCCGCAAAGGCAATCACCCCCGCGCACCTTCGTGCGCGGGGGTGAACAAGGAGCCCATCGTTCACACACATCCGGCTTTCCGCCTGCCTGACGGCGGACACACACATGCCGGCGATGGGCGGGACCGGGAGTCGGGGTTTCAGCAACCGACGAAGAACTGGATCAGGAAGTCGTAGAAGTCCTGCGAGTTCGTGACGCCGTCCTGGTTGAAGTCGGCGTTGGTCTGGAAGAACCCGACGAGGAAGTCAAAGAAGTCGGCGGAGTTGACGAAGCCGTCCTGGTTGTAATCGGCGCGGCAGAGCGGGGGCAGTTCGACGGGCTCGCCGTACACGAAGTCGTCCATGACGACCAGGTCGGTCGATGCGGATTCGTTGACGTCCGACCCGAGCGCCGCGGAGCCGCTGGAGATCCTGACGCTGGCGCACTTGTAGTCGGCGGAGAACATGGCGCCCAGGAAGGAGAGAGACTGCTGGGCGGCACCGCCGACGGGGGCGAAGAGGCTTGCCAGGAGGTTGCCGCGCTGGTCGAAGTATTCGATCTTGGCGCCGGTGGGGGTATCGACGTCGGTGAAGACAGCGCCGAATCCGCTGACGGAGGCGGCGGTGGCCGAACCCGGCACGAAGAAGTTCACGCTCACCTGATTGGACCCGATGGGCTGGAACAGACGCTGCGGGCTGAAGGTGCGGAAGAGGTCGGCGTAGGACGGGTTGATGTTGGCAAAGAGGGGCAGGGTGGCGGTCGGGTTGTCGTCGTCGGCGCTGACCTGGACGGACGAGCCGGGCGTCGAGAAGACCGCGCCGCGGGCGCGCCCGGGGTTGGCGCCGTTGAAGAAGTCAAGGGGCAGGTCGCTCGGGGACGAACTTGCATCAGGGACGGCGTCCCAGTTGATCTCGCGGCGGCCCGAACCGACCGACCCGGGGTTGTTGGGGTTGAGGGTTCCCAGCGCGGCGCGATAGGCGTTGACGGAGTCGGTGACCTGCTGATCGGTTCCGCCCGAGGCGATGACCAGCGGGTCGGTGACGGTGACGGGCTCGCTGTAGATGAAGTCGTCCATCGCGGCGACGTCGATGCCGCCGGCGGGGTTATCCAGGACTCCCGCGGCGAGCGCATGCGTGCCGGTGCGGATCACGACGCGCCAGATCTTCTCGGAGCCGGTGAAGGCGACTCCCATGAAGGAGAACCCGCCCTGCCCGTTGGTCGTCGGGGGCACGACGGCGGTGTGAAGCAGGGCTCCGGACTGCTCGAAGTACTGGAGGGTGGTGGGGCCCTGGATATCGACGTCGGTGAAGATGGCGCCGAAGGCCTTGACGGTGGCGCGGGTGCTGGACTGGCCCGGGATGAAGAACTTGACCTCGACGGTGTTGGAATCGATCGCGGTGAAGAGGCGCTGCGGGCTGAACTGACGGAAGGTGGTCGAGTAGGACGGGTCGATGTTCCCGAAGTTGATCGGGGCGCCCGCCGGGTTGACGGCGTTGGCGCTGCACATGAGCGACGACCCGGGGGTCGAGAACTCGGCGCCGCGTGCCCGCGGGGCGACGCCGGCATTGAGGAAGTTCCCCGGGAACGCGTTGGGAGCCGAGAAGGCATCGGGCACCGCGTCCCAGTTGATCTCGCGTCGGCCGCTGAGGAACGACCCGGGGACGTTGGCGTTGATCCCGCCGATCGCGGCGCGGAAGGCGTCCACGGTGGCGGTGACGCTGGCGTCGCTGCCTGCGGCGGCGAACTCGACGGCGTCGGCGGAGGCCGAGGCGGCGATCCCGGCGCTGAACATCAGACTCGTTGAAATGGCTGCAAACTTGTACATGACTGTTTCTCCTGTGTGCGTGTGATTCGGGTTGGACCATGTATCGAACGTGACGACCGGGTATGGGTTTCCATCCCATGCCAAGTCCCGCCGGGTACTCACCGGCCTACAAACCTCCCGCGACGCGTCGCGTGAGAGTGATGTGTTCAGAGGAAGGACGCGAGAACAGCGAGGCATCGCCGGCGACTCGTCGGGATCGGGGACGGGTCGCGAAAACTCCCGGGCTTCTTCCGCTCCGGCTGCTGGCCGGAAACAGGAGAACACCCATTGCCTTGGCGGAAACCTGGTTGTTCCTGAGTTCCTTGCTCCGGCCGCTGATCCGCTTCTTCCCTCGCGTCTCAGCGTCCCTGTACGCAACAAATGTGCGGTGAACGGCTCGGCATTGCAGGGCGAACACACATTTTTGAAGGGTGCGACTCGGTCGCGGCGCCGGGCCGGTCCGTGCGCGTGCCGGTTCGCCAGGGGACGCTGGTTTCGGGTATTCTCTCCCCCATGCTTGCCCGTGTTCGCTCGTTCCTCTTGCAAGGCATCGACGCCCTCCCGTGCGAGGTGGAGGTAGACTACGACGAGTCGGCGGTGAATCAACGTTCGACGGTGGTGGGGCTGCCGGATATCGCGGTCAAGGAGTCGCTGGAGCGGGTCCGGTCGGCCCTGACGAACTCCGGGTATGTGTTCCCGCTGGGGCGCGTGCTGATCAACCTGGCGCCGGCGGACGTGCGCAAGGAAGGGCCGATCTATGACCTGCCCATCGCGGTCGGATTGCTGATCAACCAAGGCGTGGTGCGCCCGAATCGGGCTCGGGGCGGAGTTGGCGGGGCGGGAGGCGACGAGCACGGGGTGGATCCGCGTTCGACGATCATCGCCGGTGAACTGGCGCTCGACGGTCGTGTGCGCGCGATTCGCGGCGCCATCGCGATGGCGGCGCTGGCCAAGGCGCGCGGCGCGACCGCGGTGATCCTCCCGGCGGACAACGCGCCGGAGGCGGCGGTCGTGGACGGGATCAACGTCTATCCGGCCCGGACGCTGGCGGAAGTGGTGGGGCTGCTCACGGGACAGATCGAGGCCGTCCCGTGCCCGCCGGTGGATATCGCGACGCTGCTGCAGACAGCGACCGCGCCGATCGATTTCGCGGATGTGCGCGGACAGGAGGCGGTCAAGCGAGCGCTGGTGGTGGCGGCGGCGGGTCTGCACAATATTGTCCTGCTCGGGCCGGCGGGCACGGGCAAGACGATGATGGCGCGGGCGCTCCCCGGCGTGCTGCCCCCGCTGACACCGGAAGAGGCGATCGAGATCACGCGGATCTTCTCGGCGGCGGGTCAGTTGCCATCCGGCGCGAGCCTGGTGACGACGCGTCCGGTCCGCACGCCGCACCACACGGCGTCGGCGGCGGCGATCGTGGGCGGGGGGGCGGTGCCCAGGCCGGGCGAGATCTCGCTGGCCCACCATGGTGTGCTGTTTCTTGACGAGTTGCCTGAGTTCCCCCGCGACGTGCTCGAGACGCTGCGCCAGCCGCTGGAGGATCACGTGGTGACGATCGCGCGGTCGCACTCGGCGGTGCGGTTCCCGGCGTCGTTCATGCTGGTGGCCGCCATGAACCCCACGCCGAAGGGGGACGTGCCCACGGACGAGGTGTCGCGCCGGGCGATGGACCGGTATTTGTCGAAGTTGTCGGGTCCGCTGATCGACCGGATCGATATTCATGTGGAAGCGCCGGCGGTGCCGTGGAAGCAGCTCTCGGCGGGCGTCTGGGCGGATCCGTCGATTCCGCGCGGGACGTCCAGCCGGGAGATGCGGGAGCGGGTTCTGGCGGCACGGGAGAGGCAGAACGCCAGGCAGGGGCCGATGACGCCGAACTCGCGACTGAGCGGCCGCGACCTGGATCGGCTCGCGCCGATGAGCGAGGACGCGCGGGTGATGCTGGGCCAGGCGATGAGCGAACTGGGCCTGTCGGCGCGGGCGTACGATAAGATCCGGCGTGTGTCGCGGACGATCGCGGATCTGGAGCAGGCCGAGATGCTCACGGCGTCGCACGTGGGCGAAGCGATCCAGTACCGGTTGCTGGACCGGAAGCAGTGAGCCGGGCGTGTGGCGGAACCGCGTCGCCGGTGGGCGGTTCGATCAGGGGGTTCCAAGATTAAATGTGGCTGGGAGCCGTTGCCGGGTGCCGCATAATACACTGCGATATGCCGATCAACAGGATCCGTTCGTCGGGGCCGCGACTGGCCCTTGGGATAGCGTTGACGCTCTGGGCGTCGTGGTTCGCGATCTCGTGCGCGCGTTCAAATGAACAGGCGGGTACATCCAGCGCGCTGAACCAGGCGCTGACGGCGCGCCCCGCCGAACCATCGCCGCCACCCGTCGGTTCGTCGCCGGCAACACCGGCCGACTCGGCAGCCGCGCCGGTCCAGCCCGATGCGATCCCGGTACAGGCGCTCGACGGCGCCGCACAGATGCAGTCGGCGATCCTGTCATTCGTGGACGATTTCTCGATACGGCTCTCGGCGGTCATCGACCGCGTTGATGCCCGGTTGCCGTCGCGGGAGGCGAGAGTGGCGGCGAAGAAGTTGCGATTTACGGTCGCGCAGTCCGCCACGCTGATCGCGACCAACGAGAATCCCAAGGTCGCGCTGCTCGATCTGACGGCGATGCTCACGATACAGCGGAGGTTGCTCGAATCCACGCTGGGGCCGGAGTGGTTCAACGAGCAGACCGAGGCGATATCGGCGGTCCTCGGAGAGGGTGAAACGCGGGTGCGGGAACTGGCGAGCCGGACGTTTACCAGCGAGCAGTTGGCCGAACTGGACTTGTTGATCGCCCAGTGGCTGGAGCGGAACCCGGACCGGCAGTACGGGGCGTACGTCCGGCTGGATGCGTTCATCGCGGCGCGAGGCGCGGCGGCGGACACGCCGACGGCGCGGACGCAGAGCCTGTTCAGCCTGTTCCGCGTTGATCCGCTCGCCGGCCTTGATCCCGCGACGCGCGAGATCGAGCGAAGCCGCCTCCTCGCCGAACGCACCGTGTTCTATCTGCAGCGCACGCCCCAACTGCTAGCTTGGCAGGCGGACCTGTTCCTGGCGCAGACGGCGGGGCAGCCGGCGGTCAAGGACACGCTCGCCGACCTGAAGCGTGTCAGCGATTCCATCCAGCAGGTCACCACCGAGATGACCAACCTCAAGGCGGAGTTGCCGAACATGGTCGCGAGCGAACGTCAGGCGGCGATCGACCAGGCCTTTGACCGACTGGCGGCCGAGCGGGCGGCGACGCTGAATGATCTAGAATCGCGGGGTGAGGAACTCGACGCGACCCTGGGCTCGCTCCGCTCCACGATCGAAGCCGCCCAGACCCTGGCGCAGCAGTCGCGGGAACTGGTGGCATCGGTCGAGCAACTCCGAGCCGCGTTCGAGGACGCGTCGTCCCGAAGCCCCCAGCCGACGGAGCCCGCGCCCTCGCTCGACGACTACCGCGCCACGATTGTCGAGGCGCGCGACCTCACGGCGAAACTCACGGATCTGATCCAGTCAACCGAGTCGGTGGCGTCCAGCAGCATCTGGGAGACCCGGCGCCAGGACATGAAAGCGGCCGCCGCCGACGTCGAAGGGCGAGTCGAATCGGTCGTGGAACTCGCGTACCGGCGCGCCCGGATCCTGGTCATCATCCTCGCGGTCAGCATCCTGGGCGCGCCGGTGCTGTGGCGGCTCATCCCGCAGCGCCGGTCCTGAACTGGCCCTGGGCGTCATCGGCGCGGCTTGCGGGGTCGCTTCCATCGGGTCAGGCCCGCGGCGCGATCGGGCGCGGCACACTCCCCGCACGTCCCGTGGAGAATGACCTCCTGCTGGGTCACTTTGAATCCCTTGGCGCCGAGTTCGGCCGCACCCGGACGTTGCACCACGACCTGGGCGTCTTGCATGCACTCAACCGTGCCGCACGAATCGCACACCAGGTGCGGATGTCCGTGTCCGTTGGCGGCCGAACGTTCGACCGTCGTAGGTCCGTGCGGGGCCTCCGCCGTCTGCGACTCGCGCAGTGGCCGCACGAGGGCGAACCGGAACACACGATCGCCCGGGTCCAGGCGGTGCACCATCCCGGCTCCGAGGAGGGTCGTGAGTGTGCGGTACACCGTGACGCGGTCGGCGTCATCGCGGGGGAGGCGCTCGGCGAGTTCGACCATCGTCAAGGGACTCCGGCTCCGGTCGAGTGTCACGAGCACGCCGATGCGCGTGGGCGTTGCCCGCAACCCGCGAGAACGGAGCAACGCGCGGGCCAGATTCGCGGCATCAGTGGAACGGATCGGCATACCCCGTATTGTATCGTTGCATGAACGTCTTGGGCCGGCGCCGGATGCCGATTGGCCGGCGCCACCCTCGCACCGAACGACTGTCCCGGCTCCATGAACACACCGAGCATCGAACCAAGCGCGCCGGAGCCCATGGCGAAGATAGACGCCGAGGGAGCGTCGCGCCATGCGGCGGGCGCGGCCGCGTCGGCCGCGAGTGGCTCGGCGCACTGGCCTGGTGCGTCAGTGGAAGATATCGGGTCATCGCGGATCCGCGACGGGCTTGACGACGCGGCGCCCGTTGCGCGTGAATCGGTTGAACTTTCGGTCCGGGGCGTGATTCCGTGCTTCAACAGGCCGGGCGATTTGGCGAACCTCCTCGCGGACATGGGGCAACTGGAACGGTCTGGAACCGATGCGGAAGTGGGGGCGGAGGGGACGGGTGAGGATTCACGCCGCGTGGATTTCGCGGTTCACCTTTCGCTGGTCGTCGTGGACAACGCCAGCACGCCGCCGATTGCCGTTGACATCGGGTCATCGGCGTCGCTGCCGCGCGACATCGCGTGCCATGTCATTCGATCGGAGCGCAATCTGGGCGGGAGCGGGGGGTTCAACGCGGGGCTGCGGCAGGCGGTGTCGGAAGTGATTCGCGAGCCCGGCGGTGTGAATCGGCACGCCTTCGTGTGGCTCGTTGACAGCGACGCGCGGGTGAAGCCGGACACGCTGGTGGAACTGGTTCGTTCGATGCTCCGCCGACCGGATGCGTGCGCGGTGGGGTCGGCGGTGGCGGATCCGGAGACGGGGCGCGTGTTCGAGGTGGGCGGTCGCGTGAGCCGGCGTGACGGCCGGTTTCATCCTGTGCTCCGCGGCGTGGGGGGAGCGCCGCCTGAAACGGACTGCGAATACGCGGCGGCGTGCAGCGTGCTCGTGCGCGCGGGCGCGATCCGGCGAACCGGGCTCATGCCCGACGTGTTCCTGAACGCGGACGACGTGGACTGGTTCATCCGCATGGGGCGCGCCACGGGCCAGCGCGTGCTCGCGTCGAGTCGATCGATCGTGCTGCATCCGAAGTTCGATCGGTTCGCGCTGGCGGCGCGGTACTACGTCGCCCGCAACGCACTCGGCCCGCTGCGCACGCTGGAACTGGCGCTACGCGTGAAGGTGCGGCGCGGGATGCGAGAGGTCCGCCGCGCGGTCGGGTGTGAACTCATGGGCCGCGGCGACCTGGCCCGGTTGCACCTTCGGGGACTGGCGGACGCGGCGCGATCGGATCGCCTGGCCGGGCCCGCCGCCGCTGACCGAGTCGAGCATGAGCGGTTCGCTCCACTGGATCAACTCGCGAGCCGGCTCGCGGAGATCGGTGCGCTGCGGGATCTGGGCGGGGGCTCGGGCCGCATCGTCGTGCACGCGCGAGTGCTGCGAGAGTTGGCCGCGGGCGAACTGGAGACGCTTACGGATCAGATCCGGTCGATCGACGCGCTGCTGCCGCGGGGCGTCACGGCGCGCACCGGCGCCCCGCTCAACATCACCGAACCGCTCGTAGACGGGCGGCGTCGCGCGGCGGCGATGGCGGCGCGGGCCCTGGGCGCGGGCACGCCCGGGCTGGCGATCGTGCACGCCAAGCACATCGCCGACTCGATGTTCGCGGGGACGTGGACGGTTCAGGTCATTCCCGATGCCCTTCCCGGGAAGAAGGCCGGCTTTGTCGTGCGGCGATGCGCCGCGGTCGATCGGTGCAGGATCCTGGCCCGCGCCGCGGCGGCCTCGGCGCGCGGCGCGGCGCTCGCGATCCGCGCAACGATCAGCGATGCCGGGCCGGTCCCGCTGGAGCAGGCGGCGGAGCACGCCGGCGATGACGAGGCGCGGGCGAACGCTGAGTCGCTGTCGATCATCGTGCTGAGTTACAACCGGCGCGAGATGCTCGGCGCGACCCTGGCCCGGTTGGACGCGATGGCGGAACTGCGCGGCGCCGAGATCATCGTCGTGGACAACGGCTCGGCGGACGGGTCCGCCGACGCGGCCCGGGCGGCGTGTCCGCGCGCGACGGTCGTGCCGCTGGCAACGAACATGGGCGTAGCGGCGCTCAACGAGGGCGTGAACGCCGCCGGCCGCGAGTTCGTGCTGGTGCTCGACGACGACGCCTGGCCCGAACCGGGCGTGTTGACGAGCGCGCTGTCGCTCCTGCGGCGCCGCGCGGACGTGGACGCCGTGGCGCTGCACCCGCTTCATCCCGTTACCAAGGCGTCCGAGTGGCCGTTCGCCCGGTGTGAGAAGGCGGGCACGCCCCGGATCAGCGATCGATGGCCGGTCATGGGGTGCGGCAATCTGGTGCGCCGATCGGTATGGACGGCGGTGGGCGGGTACGAGTCGGAATATTTCCTCTACCGCAATGACACGGACTTGGCGCTCAAGATCCTGGCCCAGCCCGGCGCGCGAGGGGTGTACTTCGATTCTTCCTGGGTGGTCTGGCACGACAGCCCCGCGGCCGCCGCCAAGAGCCGGCGCTGGCATTTCCTTGCGACCCGCAACTGGATCTGGACCGCGCGGCGTCACGGGCGCGGGCTCAGCGGACTTGCCGGCCTTGTGCTGGGCTGGATGTGGGCGCACAAGACGGCGGGCCTCGCCGCCGGCAAACATTGGCATACGCTGCGCGGCGCGGCGGCTGGGGTGTTCACGTCGCCTCCCCCGCTCGCTTCCGGAATCACTCGACGCGGTCGGCACTTTGGCTGCCTGATCAGGATGCACGCGGCGCGTGTCACACGACCGGGCCGATCAACGCCTTCCTGACGCCGGGTGCTCGTCGGTCGTTTCCTCGGCGCTGGGCGCTCGTCGCAGGCCCCGATGCCATGTTCGCGCGATTGAAGGACGCATACCGTTCCGTATGCCTCTCAATCACTACCTCACACTCGGTCGTTCGGGGTTGCGCGTTTCGCCCCTGTGCCTTGGTGCGATGACCTTCGGGATGGAGTGGGGGTGGGGATCGGATGTTGACGCGTCCAAGAACATCATTGACGCCTATATCGAGTTCGGTGGCAACTTCATCGATACCGCCAACATCTATACAAAGGGGCACTCCGAGAAAATCCTGGGCGATCACCTGGGTCGCGATCGCGCCAAGCGAGACCGGCTGGTGCTGGCGACGAAGTTCATGGGCAACCTGTTCCCGGGGGATCCCAACGGGGGCGGGGCACACCGCAAGGGGATTGTGAGCGCCTGCGACGAGTCGCTCCGCCGGCTTCAGACGGATTACATCGACTTGTACTGGATGCACTTCTGGGACAAACTCACGCCGATGGACGAGACGATGCGCGCCCTTGATGATCTTGTGCGTGCCGGGAAGGTGCGGTACCTGGGCTTTTCCGATACGCCCGCGTGGAAGTGCACGCAGGCGCAGATGCTGGCGGAGTTGCGGGGGTGGACGCCGCTGGTGGCGCTCCAGATCGAATACTCGCTGATCGAGCGGACGGTGGAGGGGGACCTGCTGCCGATGGCGAGGGAACTCGGGATGGGAGTGACGCCGTGGTCACCGCTCAAAGGGGGGATTCTTTCCGGCAAGTACACGAGACACTCCCGGCCCAGCGAGGGACGGGCCCTGAGTCCGTGGGTGCTGAATCACCTGAATGACCGCGTGTACACGCTCGTGGATGAACTGATCGCGATCGCGGGCGAGGTCTCGGCCTCGCCGGCGCAGGTGGCGCTCTCGTGGGTCAATAATCGACCGGGCGTGGTTTCGTCCATCATCGGCGCGCGAACGCTGGAACAACTCAAAGACAACGTCGGCAGTCTGGACGTGCGGCTTTCGCCCGAGCAATCTCGCCGATTGGATGAACTTTCGACACCGAAGTTGAACTTCCCGCACGACTTCCTGAACTTCGTGACGGACAACGTGCAGGGCGGCACGACGATCAACGGTGTGCCGAGCAAGGTCTGGCCGCTCGCGCCGCAGAACGACGCCGAACGCTGGTGAACTGGTCGCAGCAGACGTGATCAAAAATAACCGCGGCTGACGATGGCGCGGCAACATTTCGCGTCATCACCAGCCGAGGCGAAGAAGGAGTCTGATGGGGTGGAGGAACGCCGCTTACGCGCTTTGGCGCAGCGCGGCGGTTGAATGCCAACGGACGAAGGTTGAGACCCGTCGAACTTCCGCGCCGCGGGCGCGGGGGAGTGGCTCATTGGAGATGGCGGCGCGGGATCGATCGGCGGCATCGCCGAGCATCGCATCGATGTCGAGGTCGAGGGAGTGGACCTGAGTGAAGGAGTGAGTGAGCGAGAGAGGGGAGTTATCCACGCCGTCCGTGGCGAGCCGAGAGCAGTCCATGCGGAACCTCGTACGCCGATGCCGCACCACCGGAACCGGGAGTTCGGGCGGAGGAGGCAGCGCGCGACGCATCCGTGTCACGCTGGTGGGATATCCGCGCGAAGGAGAACGCGCAGATGCTGCGCGAAACCGTCCATGGCTCGCGAGCAATCAAGCGAAGCGATCAAAGTGAAACAAAGATGCCGATGAGAACGGCGTGAAGAAAATCCACCGAATCGAATGTTCTTTCAACAATCGATCCGGAATTTTGTGTGGCATTTTGGCAGATATTGTTGACAGCCTGTCGATTGTCAAGTAACGTGACCCACGCTCAGCGTTTCGTGCTGGGCGCCAGCCGGTTGGTGGGAACTTCCGGCCTCCGAACTTGATTGTGTAACCGATCGAGCGTTCTCGCATGGGCAGGTACGGCGCGGCGTGCGGCGATGGTCGTCGCCATCATTCCGGACCGGGTTCTCGCGCGAGACAATGAGCCAAGGCTGCTCAGGAGCAAACGGATGGCGACGCAGCAACAGCGGGAAGCGGTGCTGGAACTCTTCGAGAGTTCATTCGAACGGGTCTACGGATTCGTTCGGAAGCACGCGGACCCCGAGACGTCAGAGGAAGTGGCGCAAGAAGTGTTCTTTCGGCTGCTTTCTCTGGAAGATTTTGAGAACAAAGAGGTCTCGGTGAGTTATCTCATCAAGATCGCCGACAACCTCCTCAAGCGCCGGTACCGCCGGCTGGAGAGGTGGAAGCGAGTGGGCGATCGGCTGAGCCGGGAATCACTCCCGGCGAACTGGGCCAAGACCGCCCCGTACAATGAAGCCGATGAGATGGAGCCGCAGACCGTATCCGCGGCGATGAACAGTCTCAGCGGCGGCGAACGGGAAGCAGTCCGGCTCATCGTCTGTGAAGGCTTGAGTTACGAAGACGCGGCCCGGTCGCTTGGAGTGGAAGTGTCCACTGTCAACAACTGGAAGCACCGTGGAATCCAAAAGCTCAAACAACACGTCGGGACCGAACGAGGCCGGGCAACCGAGGGAACCACTCGCGAGCGACGAGGTCGCGCGCGCCAAAGCGCGATGCCGGGCCGCTCTTCTCGGGGTTTCGGAGGACATGACGAATGCCTCTGAGTTCACGCGGGCGCTGCGGGCGATGGGGCAGAAGGTCGCGGCGACGGGGACCGACTCGGGCCGGTAGATCCCGGGTTGCGCGCGTGGCACCGACAATGAACTTGCCGCCTTGTGGCGGCATTTTGCTTGACAACTCCGGCAAGAGTAGGGTAATCTAAACCAAGATCGGACCCGCTCGGGTCTGCGGTTCGGGTGGTTGTTTGCCGGGGAAATAAGATGAAGCGGTCCTCGTCGGTCCTTGTCGGTCCTTGTCGGTCCTTGCGCTCTGGGCGTTTGGGGTCGGCACACCAACCTTGGCACAGAGCGTGCCTGTGATTCAGGTCGCGCAATCACCCCGGGAGATGAGCGACAGTGCGCCGGTGGTTCCACCGACGCGGTTCGCGTTACACACTCGGCAGACTTTTCAGGGGGGCGACAACGCCACGGGAGAAATGTTTGTCACCGGACGCTCTGCTCAGCCGTGGGGCGCTTCTGGTCTGATGGCTGTATGGCGCGTCAACGACGACGGCGAAACTGTTCGATCAGTACACCTACGACGACGCCACCGACTTCTATGGCGTCTGCATCGCCGGCGACGGCGACTTCGGCAGCATCATCTACGCCGTCGGCGTCGTCGAGGGGGGCGCCGGCAAGGACATCGTCGTCGTCGCCTACTGGAACACACCTTCCAACCCATCGACCGACGGGCACATCATCTGGAAGGTCCGATACAACAACAAACTCCAGTTGGCGAACCAGGACGACGTGCCGGTGTTGATTCGGGTCGGACCGACGGGAGGCGCCGGTGAAGGAGGCGGTGGCGGCGGGAACGCGGTCTACATAGCCGGACATTCGATCGGCCAAGTCGCCGGGGCATCAACCGGGTTCGACCTGATTGTCATGAAGCTCGACGGGAGCGCGGCGGGACTCGGCAACTCGCTGTGGGGGTACGACGCGGTTGGGTTCCCGGTTGTCGCGCGCTACGACGGCCCGGCGCACGGCAAAGACACGACCAGCGACATGATGCTGACGCAGAACGCCTCCAGCGTGACGGTCGTGGGTACTTCGGCGGGTGTGACGACGGGGAATGACTACGCCGTGGTGCGATTCAACGCGAGCGACGGCTCACTCGCCGCGGCAACGCGGTTTGACCTGGCGATGTGGGCCGGCACGGCGGTGTCAGGGAACGAGGCGGCGACGGCGATGGCCGTCGGAGGCGGACGGGTGTTCGTCACCGGCTCGACGAACTGCAAAGTCAGTGGCGGATCGTCAACGGTTGGAGATAATGATTACTGCACGGTGGCGTACAGCGAGTCCTTCGCGACGAATGATCCGATTCTCTGGCCCTCGCGTCAAATCTACGACGGCGGCTTCAGCGGGTCGGATGTGGGGCAGATGGTGGTATTAGCGGGCACCCCGACGGCGGTGTATTCGTTGCCGGGGACAGTTGGGGTGGAGTGGCGACAGGATACAACATCGTAACGCACAAATACAACGCGCCGGATGGCATGTTGGCATGGACCCACGCGTATGACAATGTACCGAATCAGGCCGAGGATCGCGTGAGCGACATGCTCGTTGACAAGGATGCCAACATCTACCTTGCGGGCAAGTCATACAACGGTGCCGGTGTATTGGAAGATCATGTCACATACAGTCTCGATCACTTCGGCATGCAGCGATGGATTGTTGGCGGGAACATCGCAGTTAACTGGGAGTTCTACTCAGGCGCTGCTCATGGTACCGACTTTGCCGTCGCGGTTCGGCTGGTTGGTGTGGAGGCGGGCGCTGTAAACCATGCCGGCGATGTGTGCGTGCTCGGTCAAGCGACCGAACTCAACGCAAGCGGCGCCAAGGTGCAACGCTACACTGTCGTCCGGTACGACCAGTTGATCCCGCCGTGAGTGCGATATTGCGTCACTCGACGACAAGTCCTGCTCTTGTCGATTCTCCGTGAAAGTCTGGAGTACATATGTACACGGGTCGATCCGGTTGGCGCGGGGGTTTTCGTAACCTGTATGCATCAATCAGGGCATTGATACTCCTGCTGATGCCAGTGATATCCGCGCACGCGCAGTCGTATTCAACGATCGCACCGTACCAAGTGGGGTCATTCGGGACTTCCGGCTTTGGGATATCTGGTGTTGCTGGGATATCAGATTTGGATGGCGACGGCTTTGGGGACGTGGTGGTGGGCGCTCCCATCGAAGATGCAGGAACACCTCTGATCGGCGATGCGGGACGGTGCTATGTCTTCTCGGGTCACACTGGAGAGAGGCTTCAGATTATCATTGCTCCCATCTTGCATGGTTTCGGGGAGTTCGGCTTCGCTGTGACCAGCCTCGGCGATATTGACTCCGACGGCGCGGGCGATTTCGCCGTGAGCGAACCGCTCGGCAGCGCGGGGTACGTTCATCTCATCTCCGGGAGCGAGCGGACGGTGATTCGCACGCTCACCTATCCGCCGGGTGGGGGGGGTGCATTCGGTCTGGTCCTGGCGCCGCTTGAAGATCCGATGCTTGGACCTGTTGAGCGCCTGCTCATCGGCGCGCCATACGCAGACGGCACGACCGGACTCGGGTATATCTACTCCGTGCAGACCGGGGAAGTCCTGACAACGGTTCACTCCCCGACGCCTCGCTCTGGCGGTTATTTCGCATACTTGGGCTGCGTGGTCCCAGACCTTGACGGCGACGGCGAGCGCGATTTTGCGTTCCGGGCGAACGAGCGCAATTCCGAAGGCAATAACACAATTCCACTGCATGTCTTTTCGGGTGCGACCGGATTGCACCTATACACGATCTATCCAAGCGCCGACGCGCTATATGGCGGCTTCGCACAGTACATAACGGGCGTTGGGGACTTGGACGGCGATGGCAGCGGCGATCTTGTCGTGACCGCGTACTATCAAGATACTCCAGGACTCCCGACTTCGGCGGGTGCCGCATACGTCTATTCGGGAGCGACTGGACAGCTTCTGTACTCGCTATTCTCGCCCCGCCCTACTCAGAGTGGCACCTTCGGTCGTGGTGTCCTCGGCCTCCCCGACATCACCGGCGACGGCTTCGGCGATATCCTCGTTTCCGCCCCGCAGGAGACCCCGCCCGGCTATCCGCCCCACGCCGGCGTGTCATACATCTTCTCCGGCCACACCGGCCAGCTCTACCGCACCATCGTCTCGCCGCGGCCGCGTCCGCTCGCCATCGGCGACTTCGGGTATACGCCGACGCTACTCCCCGACACCTCCGGCGACGGGCGTCCCGACTTGCTCATCTTCTCGCAGGACGGATGCGACGCGAGTTGTAACCAGCCCGCCCGCGGTTACATCCTCCATTCCTGCGCCGCCGACTACAACTACGACGGCGTGCTAAACTCGCAGGATTTCTACGACTTTATCGTAGCCTTCTTCGGCGGCCCGATCTCGTACTCCCCCGACTTCAACCACGACGGAGCGGTGAATACGCAGGACTTCTTCGATTACTTCACGGCGTTTCTGAGCGGATGTCCGTAGTTCGCGGCATCAAAGAAACAGGCGGACTCGTCGTCCGGCGGGGGGCCCCGATGGCGGCTGTACGTGGCGGGCGGCGCGCATCGTGGCAGGCACGGTGTCACACATGCGGGTGGCGCACATGTCGGTGGCGATGGTCTGAGGAGGGGTCGAGGGCGGTACTCTTGAGGCGTGCAGGGATTTCGGTCCATCTGGGTGATGAGCGAGGCGCGGGAGGTGCCGGGCGAGTCGCTGGTCGAGCGTGTGCTGCGGTCGCGCGGCGTGCTGGGGGCGGACGGGGAGGCCGGGGCGATGGAGCGGTTTCTTTCTCCCAGGCTATCGGAGTTGCACGATCCGTCGCTGATGCCGGAACTGGACCGAGCGGCGGAGCGGCTGCTGGAGGCCCTGCATGGGGGCGAAGGGATCGTGATCTACGGGGATTATGACGCTGACGGGATTACGGCCGCCGCGATTCTGTTTCATATGCTCGGGCATCTGGCGAGCCGGAGCGGGTTGGCGCTGGCCGGAGGCGCCGGGAGCGGGGTTGGGGCGGCGAACGTGAGGACGTATGTGCCGCACCGGCTGGAAGAGGGGTACGGACTCAAAGAGGAGGCGGTGGCGGCGCTGGCGCGGGACGGTGCGAAGGTGATTGTGTCGGTGGACTGCGGGATCGGGAGCCACGGGCCGGCGCGGCGGGCGCGGGAATGCGGGGTAGACCTGATCATCACGGATCACCACAACCCGCCGTCGTCGATGAGCGAGTTGCCCGAGGCATTCGCGGTCGTGCACCCGCGCCGGGCGGACTCGGCGTACCCGTTTGGCGAACTGTGCGGAGCCGGGGTGGCGTACAAACTGGCGTGGCGGCTGGCGACCATGTCGGCGGAGGCGAGCGTGGTGAGCGACACGGCGGGGGGAAGACTGGTTGCGGCGCCGAGCGGGAAGGTGGACGCGCAGACGCGGGAGTTGCTGGTGGATCTGCTGGCGTACGCGGCGCTGGGGACGGTGGCGGACGTGGTGCCGCTGGTGGGAGAGAACCGGGTGATCGCGCGGTACGGGCTGTCGCGCTTGCGGCACGTGGGGACGAGCGGAGCGCACGCGCGGCGGTTCGGGGGCGTGCAGGCGCTGATCGACGCGGCCGGGCTCGACGGTGAAGCGGTGAGCGCGACCGACGTTGGGTTCAAACTGGCGCCGAGGCTGAACGCGGCGGGGCGGCTGGGTCATGCGGGGTCGGCGGTGGAACTGCTCACGGTGGCCGACGATGCCCGCGCGAAGGAACTGGCGGCGATGCTCTCGCGGCAGAACGACGAGCGCCGGGCGGTGGAGCGGGAGATCTTCGAGCAGGCGTGCGAGCGAGCGGAGGCGGCGGGGATGATCGCGCCGGGTCGGCACGCGATCGTGCTGGCGGACGAGCGCTGGCACCCGGGGGTGGTGGGGATCGTCTGCTCGCGGATGGTGGAGCGGTTTGGGCGGCCGACGATCCTGATGTGCAGCGCGAGCGGGACATGCCAGGGGTCGGGGCGGTCGATCGATGGGTTCAGCCTGCACGCGGCGCTGGAGCGGTTTGCGGGGATGCTGGAGCGGTTCGGTGGCCACGACATGGCGGCGGGGCTGTCGATCCGGTCGGAGCGGCTGGAGGGGTTCACGTCGGCGTTCGTGGAGTACGCGAGCGGGGCGATCGCGGGAGAGCGGCTGACGCCGCGGCTGCGGGTGGATTGTGACGCGGAGGTGCGGGAGTTCACGCACGAGGCGCTGCGGGCGCTGGAGCGGGTGGGGCCGTTCGGTCGCGGGAACTCGCCGGTGCGTGTGCGTGTGCGGGGGGTTCGGCTGGCGACGGGGCCGAGGATGCTGGGGTCGCACGGGAAGCACGTCTCGCTGCTAGTGAAGCGATCGGCGAGCAAGCAGGAGGAAACGGGACCGGGCGCGGGAGAGATCGGCGGGGTGATGCGCGTGGTTGGCTGGAACTGGGGCGCGTACGCGGAACGGTTTCGCGAGGGGGCGATGCTCGACATGGTGGTGGAGCCGCGACTCTCGACGTGGAATGGGCAGACGCGGGTGGAGGCGGAGTTGTGCGACGCGGCGGAGCGGTAGGGCGCGCCCGGGCCGCCGGGATCACGGGCCGGGTGTATCAGATCCGCTCAAGCCGCCAGGGATGGCTGGGATCCCAGAAGAAGCGGAAGACGTAACCGAGTTCATCGCGT
Organism: Phycisphaerales bacterium; assembly: GCA_050246015.1. Classification (GTDB taxonomy): domain Bacteria; phylum Planctomycetota; class Phycisphaerae; order Phycisphaerales; family UBA1924; genus JTS-AC122. The sequence goes on along the minus strand of JBFWWU010000020.1, from coordinate 24,986 downwards.
GCAAAGAGGCTGAACTCGCCGGCGGGGGAGACGGCGCTTTGGAGACGATCGACGGCGCGGAACTGTCGCAGGTGCGAATCGACCTGCTGGTTGAGGATCTCCCGCGTCCAGTGGTTGGAAGCCGGGGACCACCAGTAGACCTCAACGAGCCCATCGGGGTTGATGTGGGCGACATTGAGGCCGCCCCAGGATGACGAGTACGCGGTGAGGGTGCCGCGGGGGTAGATCCCAACGGGGGTGTAGTTGGTGGCGGTGAGGAATTCGGAGCGCCACTGGGCGCCGAACTGAGGGACCCACCAGGCGACCTGGACCTGGTTGCCGAAGGTGTTTTCGCCGTAGAGGTTGATGCCGTTCCAGGGGGTGAGGGCGACGGAGAGGTTCCAGAACTGAGAGGAGGCGGCGAGATCGCCGACGGAGACCTGGGCGAGGTTGGTGATGCGCCTGACATGCTCGAAGATTCCAGCGCGGGACTGGTTTATGAACGAAGGTCGAGTGTGGGCGACTCGATGGAGAATGCTACGCCGGACGGGGGGACGGGAGAGAGGGATTATGGGTCGTGGGCGGCGTTCAACATCGAACGCGGGGGCTTCGAGGTGAGACCCTGCGGGCTGCCGTTACGGAGCCTCGTCGGCGACGGGGCAACTCAGGCTGCTGCTGTACATCCCTGATCGGTCGAAGCAGCAGGGGCGGCGCTTGCCTTTGGCGAGCATGTCGCACGCGGTGGCGATGCGCTTGATCCTCGTTTCGGTCTTCTTTGGCGAGGAGATCCAGAAGATGAAGTCGCGTCGCGCGGCAGGGGTGATGTCGTTCCATGTCGCCCGTGCCTTGTCGCCGGGTTCGCCGGGCGCGCCGGCGAGGGCGCGCTTTAGATCGGGCGGGACATCGGGCTCGGGCTCGTCACCGGGGGGGAGCGTGGAGATTTGGACGCTCACGACGTCGCCGGGGTTGAAACCGGCGGTGGTACGGAGGGCGTGATCCACCTTCAGCCAGTGCCCGCCCTTGCCGTCGGGATGCAGGGTGGTGCGGAGGGGGGAGCCTTGAATGGTACCGACCACGGAGACCATGCCGCGCGATGGGAGTTTGGCGCTGGCGGCCCGGGGCACCAGGAGAAAGGTCCACGCGGAGTCACCGGGGTGATCGGGCGTCTGGGGCGTGCGAGGCTTCTGAAGGGTCGCCGTGAAGCAGACCACGTCGGCCGGCGATGAAGCGCCGTGCGTTGATCGCGCGGCGGGCTTGCGGGTCGCGGCTCCCCGCCCCGCGGCGCCCCTGCGCGGCGTCGAAACGGCCGGCGCACGCTTGGAGGATTTGGCGGCTTTGCCCGGCATTCGGCAAAACTCTAGGGCGGGCGGCGGGTCGGTGCGGACGCCGGCGGAGTGACGATCGAGAAGGTGCGTGGTCGGGAGGACCAAGGCGTGGGGTCGCACGGCCGGCGAACACCTGGTTCAGACGCCCGCCCCGGCCATTTGCTCGCACGATTCGGCGCAGCGCCGGCACGTCGCCGCGCACTCCTGCATGACGCGGTCCCCGTTGCCGACGCGCTGGCAGTCCTGGGCGCACGCGCGGCAGACCTCGGCACAGGCACGGCACGTGTGAGCGTGCAGCGCCGATTGACGGTGCAGGAAGCCGTGGGAGAGTCCGCAGATCGCGGCGCAGTCCGTGAGCAGCGTCTGGTGCTCGCGCGACGCGTGCGGGCCACCTAGGTCAAGGCAATGCACGATGGTGCGGAGGCAGGCATCCTGGCACTCGTGGCAGACATGTGCGCAGGCTTCCAACTGTTGACGATCGGCGCTGGGCATGGCAGACTCCGGAATAGGCAACACCCGCGGGCGCTTCGAGCGACGCAGCGGTTTTCGTGTGAGAATGCAGTCGCCGGTTAACCCGTGCATGAACTCAGTGTGAATTCCGCCTCGCTTCGGCTGGGGTGGGTGGGGGAGGCCGCTGTCTTTCTTGGCGCCCAACATCTGGTCCGTGCGGCGGCGGATCGAGTGGACAGGCCCGGCGCGAGTTGGTAACGTCTGTCATGCCGCACATCAAGACGTTTTTGACATTCAACGATCAGGCCGAGGAAGCGGCGCGCTTCTACACGACGGTTTTTCCAAACTCGAAGGTCACGCGGATCACGCACTACCCGGACCTTGGCCCGGGGGCGCCGTTCAAAGCGGGCGGCGTCATGACCGTGGAGTTCAGGCTCGACGGACGCGAGTTCGTCGCGCTCAACGGGGGGCCTTCGTTCACGTTTACGCAGGGCATCTCGATCGCCGTGATCTGCGACACGCAGGCACAGGTGGATGAATATTGGAACAGGTTCGTGGCGGCGGGGGGCAAGCCGGTGGCGTGCGGGTGGATCACGGACCACTTCGGGGTGTCGTGGCAGATCGATCCGAAGTTGCTCATGGAGTTGATCGCCGACCCGGACCCGGTGAAGGCCGGCAAGGCGATGGGCTCGATGATGACGATGGTGAAGATTGACAGCGAGCAACTCAAGCGGGCGGTGCGGTAGGGCCTGGGCTTGGTCGAGCCGTGATCGTGCGAGGACATCGGGCGGGGCGCGGAGGTGCGCCCGGCGTGGCGTGGCGGACATCTGCTGAACGGCTGGAAAAATCTGCATGTCCCACTTGACAATAAAAGTTGTCAATGGTATGGTGTAGACATGATCGGGATTGAAGTGATCGATGATCCTGAGACGGCGGCGGTGGCGCTGGAGCCGGTGCGGAGCCGGCTGCTGTCTGAACTGGCGGAGCCGGCGTCGGCGGCGACGCTGGCGACGCGCGTCGGGTTGACGCGGCAGAAGGTGAACTATCACCTGCACGCGCTGGAGGGGCACGGGCTGGTGCGGCTCGCGGAGGAACGCAAGTGGGGGGGGCTGACGGAGCGGTTGCTGGTGGCGACGGCGACGTCGTATGTGGTGTCACCCCGCGCGCTGGGGCCTGTCGCGGTCGATCCCAAGCGGGAGCAGGACCGGCTGTCGGCGAGTTACCTGATCGCGCTTGGGGCGCGCATCGTGCGTGAAGTGGGGGACCTGGTGCGTCGAGCGCGGGAAGCGGGCAAGCGTCTGGCGACGCTGTCGGTGGATACGGAGGTTTGCTTTCGGTCGCCGGCGGAGCGGGCGGCGTTCAGCCAGGAACTCGCCGAGGCGGTGACGAGGCTGGTTTCGAAGTACCACGATGAACGCGCTCCGGGTGGCCGGGCCCATCGTCTGGTGATTGTGGCGCACCCGTTGCCGCAGGTGTCAACCGGGAAATCCAATCCGAAGGAACCATCATGAATGTGAAGAAGGAAGTGTCCGGGCGTCGCTACGTTCAGGTCGAAGTCGAGGTCCCGGGGACGCCCGAGGAAGTGTGGCAGGCGATCGCGACGGGGCCGGGCATCTCGTCGTGGCTGGCGCCGACCGAGTTTGAGGAGAAGGGCGGCAAGCCCGTCGCGGTGAAGATGAGTTTCGGCCCGGGGATGGAGATGACGTCAGCGGTGACGGCGTGGAACCCGCCGCTGAAGTGGGCCTCGGAGTCCGAGGGGATGGTTCCCGGGTCGCCCCCGATCGCGAGCGAGTGGAGCGTCGAAGCCCGCGCCGGCGGAAGGTGCATCGTCCGCATTGTGCAGAGTCTCTTTGCCAGCACGGATGACTGGGACAACCAGTTGGAAGCCGGCGCGGCGGCATGGCCGAGTTTCCTTCGGACTCTGCGGATCTACCTGACGCACTTCCGCGGGCAGCGCTCGACGGGGATGAAGTGGGTCGTTCCGGTCGCGGGCTCCGAAGCGCAGGGATGGGAAGCGGCGACCGGAGCGCTGGGGCTCAAGGGCGTGCGCGTGGGGCAGCGATGGACGTCGCCGGAGGGTGTTCCGGCGTTCAGCGGCGTCGTGGAGTACTACACGGAGAATCCATACGACGCCCTGCTGCGGATCGAGAAGCCCGGGCCGGGCGTCGCGGCCTTGGGCGCTTTCAACTGCGGTGGTTCGAGCATGGTGGCGCTGGCGTTCTACCTGTACGGCGACGAGGGGCCGGCCACGGTCGCGCGGGAGGCACCGCGGTGGGAGGCCTGGCAACAGGCGGCATTCGGCGGATGCGAGGCAACCTGACCGGTCTCACGGTTCGTCGTCGGTGTTGTCCTGGCTTTGGGCCAGCAGGGCTTTGAGCGCGTGGCGTTCGGATTCGATTTCGCGCTGCGTGCGGGTGCCGAGTGCGCGGAAGAGCGGCAGGGGGGGGCACCACCCCTGGAGGGCATGCTGCAGGAAGAAGCCCTGGACGGTTGCGGACAGCAGGAGCCAGCGCCGGTTGACGGCGACGCCGAGAATCAGCCCGGAGATGGTGAGGGACGCGGAGCCTGTTTCGAGCCAGCGTTCGACGTCCCACTCGCGATCGAGTTCGGCGAGTCGACGCCGGATGCGATCGGGATGCCCGGTGAGGGCCGCGATTCGGCGCTGGGTCTGGCGATGGATCCGCCGGTTTATCGACTCCGGCGTGTGGAGTTCCGCGCGGTGTGCGGTTTCGGCGAGGATCTTCATGCGTGTGTAGATGGGCAATCGCGATGAAGAGAAGGTGAAACACGGGTTAGGGCGTCGGGGGCGAGCGGCGGGGACGGCGACGGGCACGCGAAGGCGGTTGCTCGCGGCCCAAGGACGGCTAGAATGGGGTTCACCAGACGGGGTGTAGCGCAGCTTGGTAGCGCGTTTCGTTCGGGACGAAAAGGTCGGAGGTTCAAATCCTCTCACCCCGACTTGATTGAGAGTAAAGCCCTTCGACGAGCACGTCGAAGGGCTTTTCCGTTGTACACACGGCAAAGGCGCCATCCAAGGTGCCGTTCAAACAGACGACTTTGAGAAGTGGTGGCTTGTCAATGCGCTGCGCACGAAGAGGCGGGGATTACCAGGACTGGGCACGGGGCGTGGCGCATAACTGCTTCCGCCGTGCTTCCCATGAGGAGCCTGGTGAGGCCGCCGCGGCCGTGGGAGCCGATGACGATCATGTCTGCGCCCCACTCGCGAGCGGAGGCGCAGACTTCGGGTCCGGGGTGTCCCTCGCGCAAGAAACGGTGCGTCGGGGGGCAGGCGGCGGCGTCATTTGCAGCGGCCTTCAACGTTCGTTCGGCTTCGTCGCGCAAGAGGCGGAGCATTTCATCAGCGGGAGGTCCGCCGTCGACCGCCGCGGCGTCCCTGGGGTCCACGACGGTTACGAGTGCGAGTTCGCCGCGAAGCCGCGCGGCGAGGTCCGCGGCAGCGACGACGGCCGTCGACGCGATCTCGCTCTCGTCCACAGCGACAAGAATGCGCCCGTTCTTCATGGCGGAAGTCTATGACGTGCGTGCGTGGGGCGGATCGATCCGCGTGCGCCCGGCACGCTCGATGAGACACCGCCGCTCACGCACCGCATGAGCGCCGCTTGGCACGTGCGCCGTGTTGATGGGACAGATGATGGAGAGGAGACGAGGACACGGATCAGGCTTGCTTGAAGAGCACGAGCAAGAATCGCGTGGGGGCCAGGGCCGTGAGGCGGTGAGGCGCGTTGGGTGGCATCAGGAGCCAGTCGTGCGGCCCCATCTGGCGCTCCTGGTTGCCCACCGCGAATTGCAGGCTGCCGTCCAGCACGTGCACCGTGCTGAGGAAGGGGGCGCGGTGCTCGCTGATTTCCTGTCCCTGGTCCATGGCGAAGATGACGGCCTTGCCCTCGGGCGCGTTGAGCAGGGGTTTGCTCACGGTGGCGCCGGGGACGATGGGGCAGGTGTCCAGAAGCGAGACGAACTGCGCGGACTTCGCATCGACGAGGGGAGCGGCCATCGACCTGGCTCCTTGCTGGTGGTCGAGCAGGATAGGCGTGCACCGAAGAGTTTTGAGATCGGGTTTGCGAACCCCGAAGCCAAGGAGGAGCGAAGGCGAGCACGCCGCGTGCGGCGCACGGTGCCCGGGGCGGTTACTCCCGGCGAAATCGGCTGAGACTCTCGCCCACGCGGGCGAAGCCCAGGAAGGTGCCGGAGTCGGCGTGCCCCGCGGCTTGCTCGGCGTTGACGCCGATGATTTTGGTCTCGCCGAGGTCCTCGACCAGTGCCCAGCAGACCAGTGGCCTGGTGCGTACATCCGCGACGTCGCCGGAGCCCAAGTCATAGACGGCGAGCCAGCCTTCGGCGGGGATGATCTGGGTGATTTTCCGGTTCGGGATCATATGGAGGTCATTGGGGATTTGAGGGGCCGACGGAGACTCGCAGGGGTACGCGGCAATGGGACCCGTGTCTTTGGCACGCCTCAACCCTTCGGGGGTTTCTTACCGCCCGAGCGGCTGGCCTCGCGGATGCCTTGGACGAAGCCCATGCCGATGTTCCCGAGGATCAGGACCCCCACGAAGGTGGCCAGCGGGGGGATCCACTGCTGCTTCTTTCCTTCATAGTGTCCGCGGAAGATGAGCCAAGCGGCCAACGCGAGGACGGCGGCGACGATGGGGATGATGAGGTTTTTGTTCATATAGGGAAGTACTTTCGAAAGACCGGCCGCGGCGGGAAAGAGCGTCCCGGCGGGTCATTCTACACGGATGGTGTTCGATGTTCATTCGTCGTCGGCGATGTGCGCTCACGGGGGAGCGCGGACGTAGCCATGGGCGGTCGGCGCGCCAAAGATCATCTTCCTCTAAAACGAACCGATGCCCCAACGGGGTTTCAAGCCGCCTTCCAACAGGAATCCGAACATGAGTCTTGATCCATCACTTCGCACGAAGAGCACCTCGGGAACGAACCGCAGCGTGTTCACCCGCGCCGAGCGCATCAGCAAGTTGGTGGCGGAGAAGAAGTTCGACGTGAACAAGGACAAGGCGCTGGGGCTAGCCAAGACGCGTGTGCCGAAGAAGTGACGCGCGCGGTTGGTCGAGCGGGCATCGAAAGAGCAGCGGTCCGTGTGCACTTGGGAGACGTTGCACGATGGCGATGACCTATGGACTTTGAACGCCTGTTTGCGGACCGGACGCGAGCGATCGACGCATCGGGTATACGGCGCGTGTTCGAGATCGGCGCGAGGCTGAAGGACAAGTTCGATTTCTCGATCGGGCAGCCGAACTTCCCGGTGCCGGACGCGGTGAAGCGCGCCGCGGTCGAGGCGATCAACGCGGACCGCAATGGGTACACGGTGACACAGGGGATTCAGCCGCTGCGCGATCGGCTGGCGCAGCATTTGAAGCGAGACCTCAACTGGAACGTGGACCCCGGCCCGCCGAACGGGCACCCGGACGTTCCCGCGCTGCTGGTCAGTCCCGGCACTTCGGCGTCGCTCGTCCTGGCGTTCCTGGCGCTGATCGGTCCGGGCGACGAAGCGATCATCCCGGATCCGTACTTCGTTCTGTATCCGCACCTGGCCAATCTCGCGGGGGGCAAGGCGGTGCGGTGCGACACGTACCCTGATTTCAAGATGACGGCGCAGCGCGTCGAGCCGCTCATCACGGCGCGCACGAAGATCGTGCTGCTCAACTCCCCCGGCAACCCGTCCGGCGTGGTGATGACGCAGCGAGAATGCGCCGACCTGCTGGACCTGTGCCGGCGGAAGAACGTGCTGCTTATCTCGGATGAGATCTACGACGAGTTCACGTTTTCGGATTCCCGTGAGGGGGTTCACCCGGGAGGCCGGCGGGTGTGTCCGTCGCCGGCGCGGCTGCCGGATTCGCTGTACAACACGCTGGTGGTGCGGGGGTTCGGGAAGACCTACGGCGTGACGGGGTGGCGTCTGGGCTACGCGGTCGGACCGTCGGCGCTGATCGCGGCGATGACGAAGTTACAACAGTACACGTATGTCTGCGCGCCGCATCCGCTGCAGGTGGGCGCGGTGGCGGCGCTGGATGTGGATGTCTCGGCGAACGTCGCCGAGTACGAGCAACACCGCGACGAGGTCGTTTCGCGTCTGAGCGAGGTCACCGAAGTGGTCTCGCCCGGCGGGGCGTTCTATGCCTTTCCACGGATCCCCGCCAAGTTGGGAATGTCGGGGGAGCAGTTCTTCCTCAGGTGCCTGGATCGCAAGGTGATGATCGTGCCCGGGAGCGTCTTCTCGAACCGAGACACGCACTTCCGGCTGAGTTTCGCGGTCTCGCGTCAGACACTCCGGGGCGGTCTTGAAGCCCTCGTCGGCGTGTTGAAGGGTCAATAGGACCCCGGTCGTGGGAGTCGTCGTCGCGCCGGCTTTCCAAGGCGTTTCCCCGCGATGTCGTACCTGCAAGCGCTCACGTTGACGCAGTGGATCCAGGCAGCGCTGGGCGTGCTGCTGGTGGTGGTCGGGGGTATCGTGCTGTGGAAGACACGGCCGCGGCGCCACGCCGAGGCCGGCGGAATGCAGAGGAGCATTCGGCTGCCCCTGTTGGGAGAGGTCAGCGAGGCGTCTCGGCTGCTGGTAGCCGTGGCGCTGCTGATTGTCGGGTATCACGTCGCGGTGTGGGTGTTCCCGTCGCATGTGACACCGGTGCAGGTCCCTCGGGAGCGCTGGTGGGTGCTTGTTGGGATCTGCCTGGTAACGGTTGTGTCTTCCGTTCGGATGGACCGGCACGAACTCGACGGGGGCGACTCGGAGGGTGAGCCCGAAGATCGGGACTGAGGGACGGAACCGAGCGGAGCGGCAGGCGTATCGGAGGGTGAGCGGCTGAAGGAGGCCGGGCGGCGTCGTGCGCGCGGCGCGTTCGGTGGAAAGGGTCGCGCGGTGGCGGTGTCGGACAAATCGGCCGCCCGCGGATGCGTGAACGGCTTGTCGAGTGCCTAGTGTTTTCCCCGCGTTTTTGTTCGTCATGAGATTCTGGTGGAATGCACGCACTGAACGGCCATGTGGGACAATGATGAAGGGAAGTGGGCGCCGGCGCCGGGAGCGCGGGGCGCTCGCACGGGTGTAAGCGGCGTGTATCACGCCGCGAGCGTCAGGACTGGGGAGGGGTAACCGAGGATTGATCCATGGCATCATCCAACGTCTGCTGGGGCATCGAACTGGGCTCGGGCGCGATCAAGGCGCTGAAACTGCAAGCCGACGGCGAGAACCTCAAGGTGCTCGATTTCCTGGTGATCCCACACAAGAAAGTGCTTTCGACGCCGGATCTTGACGTGGGTGAGGCGACGCGCGTGGCGCTGGGCGAACTGGTGAGCCAGCGCGACCTGAGCAACCAGAACATCGCGATCTCGGTCCCTGGCAACTCGGCGTTTGCCCGCTTCGCGAAACTCCCCCCGGTGGAGCCGAAGAAAGTGGCCAGCATCGTGGAGTTCGAGGCGCGCCAGCAGATCCCGTTTCCACTGGAAGAGGTCGAGTGGGACTACCAGACGTTCGCGAACAAGGACTCTCCGGACCTGGAAGTCGGTATCTTCGCGATGCGTCGGGACGCGGTGATGGAGCGGCTGGCGGCGTGGGGCGACGTGGGTATCACGCCGAACTACGTGACCGTGAGCCCGATCTCGGTGTTCAACGCGGTGGCGTATGACCTGAACTTCTCGGACACGACGCCGGGAACGGTGATCCTGGACGTCGGCGCGGTCAGCACGGACCTGATCGTCGCTGAAGCCGGGCGTGTCTGGGTGCGGACGTTCCCGATCGGGGGGCACCAGTTCACCGAGGCGCTGGTGGAGGCGTTCCAACTGACGTACAGCAAGGCGGAGAAACTCAAGCGAGAGGCGGAGACCAGCAAGCACGCGCGGCACGTCTTCCAGGCGATGCGGCCGGTCTTCTCGAACCTGGCGCAGGACGTACAGCGGTCGATCGGGTATTACCAGTCGCTGCACCGCGATGCCAACCTCACGCGGCTGATCGTTTTCGGATCAACGTTCAACCTGCCGGGGCTGAAGAAGTACCTTGGGCAGCAGTTGCAGATGGAAGTGGTGCAACTCCCGCAGTTCAGCCGGCTGTCGTTCGACGGTCCGCAGTCGGGCGAGTTCCAGGCCGCCACGCTCAATCTGGCGACCGCCTACGGGCTGGCGCTGCAGGGACTGGGGTACGGGGCGATCAACGCGAACCTGGTTCCGACGGCGGTGCTGCGTGACGCGATGTGGAAGGGCAAGACCAAGTGGTTCGCGATCGCGGCGGCGCTGTCGCTGGTCGCGGGCGGGGCGAGTTTCCTCAAGTTCTTCCTGGACAACGCCAAGATCACGGCTGACCGGACACCCTCGTCGATCCAGCAAGCGGTGAGCGCCAAGCGGGAACTGGACGGGATGTGGAAGCAGGTGGATAGTTCGTTTGTCCCGGATTACAACGCCGCGAACACGCTGCTGCTGCTGGACGGGCGGAACGTGATTCCATGGGTCACGGACGACGTGGGCAAGATCATGGCGCGAGCGGACTCGATGGCGAAGAAGGCGGGGGATGCGGGCGGGTCGCCCGAGGGGCTTCGGTTCGTGAAGTTGCAGACTGAATACACGGGTCAGGGCGCGTCGGACGAGTACGCACCGTTCGCACCGGCGGACAGTTCGCCGTACTTCCAACCCGAAGGGCGGGGCGCGGCTCCGCAGCGTGGCACGCCGGAGGCGAACCGACCGGCCCCGCCGCCGCCGGCCCCTGACGTGGCGGCCACGCCGGACGGGAGTGTTCCCGCGGGCGAAGATCCCAAGTTCTACCGGGGCGAGGGGCCTCCGCGCGTGATCGTGACGCTTCAGGTAGCGACGACCCGGCCGACGGCGCAGACGAAGGGCCCGGATGATCCCAACGCGGTGGAGTTCATCCGCGACGCCGTGTGGCAGTGGCTGACGGACAACGCGAAGAACACGGCCCCGGGGCGTGAACTGGTGCCCTACGACATACACCACGTCGAGTGGCGACTGGATCGAACGGAAAAGATCGCGGACAACACGCAGCCGGACAATAACCTGAATGTCACGCCGGGGTTTGTGCCGCCGGCGGATACGGGGGGCAACCGTGGCAAGGGGCGCGATGAAAGCCGCCTGCCCGACAAGAGCAACGGCTTCACGTGGGACGACATGCTGGTCAACGGCCTGCGTCCAGGGGCGTCGAGCAACGCCGGTTCACCCGGCGGCGCCGGCGGTCAGACAAATCTTGACAACCTCGCTCCGCTGCCCAAGGCACCCCCGGTGTTCAAGCCGGGCTCGACGGTCTCGTACTTCATCATCACGTGGGAAGCGTACATCAAGACTTCGGACAAGGAAGGTGGCGTATGAGCTTTGGGACCTGGGCAAAGTCCAACTGGCTGATCCTGGTACTGAGCGGGGTGGCGCTGGTCGCCGCGCCGACGGGGTACTACTTCAGCAACAAGATGCACGCCAAACTGGTGAAGGACCACCAGTCCAAGGCGCAGAAGGACCTGAGCGAGTTCAGTTCGTTCTCGGTGAACTACACGGTCCCGTCGGTGCGCAAGCCCGATGAGAAGCTGTTCGAGAAGCAGGCGCCGCTGAACCGCAAGACGATCGAGTTCATCCAGGCGCGGCGAGATTCGCTCAAGGCGGAGTCGTCGGGCGTCGGGTCCGAAGCGGTCAAGTTGAATCAGGGCGAAGGCGAGAAGCGGCGCCGGCCCCTGGAGGCGGGGGTGTTCCCGAAGTACGGCGCGGGGAACAAGCAGGTGAGCCAGGACGCGATGCGGCGGGCGTATTTCCTGACGGCGCACCAGAAGATGCTTGAAAGCGTTGGCGCGGGCGCGCCACCGGACGCCTCCCGCATCGGCGAGTTGCTCAAGCAGTCCAAGGACACGTACACGCAGGCGCTGCTCGCGCAGAGCGGCCAAACCTCGCTGACGCCGGATCAGGATCAGACCGTGAAGGAGCGACTGCTCACCGAGCGGCTGAACATGTACCGGCGGCAGGCGATGACGCTCTCGTTCTACGCGGACATGAAGTCATTCCTGGACATTCCGCCGTTCGACAACGCTCCGAAGGATCCGTCACTGGCGACGATGTGGGATTGGCAGATGCGGTACTGGGTGGCCGCGGATGTTTTCTCGGCGATCGCGCTGGGGAACGCGCAGCGTGCCGCGGGAGAACCCGAGGGGGTGGCCGGGTCCGCCGTCAAGCGGGTGCTGAAGTTTTCGGTGAGTTCTCCACCCTTCGGCGACATTCCGGACGATCCGCCGCCGCTGGATGGCACGGAAGCGCAGCCGGAGGCAAAGAACCCGGTCCCGCTCGACCCGTCGGTTTCGGTGACGGGGCGTTCCAGCCGGGCAGACAATCAGTTCTACGACGTGCGGACCTGCACGCTGGAGGCGGTGGTCGCGCCGCAGAAGTTGCCGGCGTTCTACGACGCGCTGGCGCGGACGAACTTCATGACGGTGCTGCGGATCGACATGGAGGAATACAACGCCGCGGACGATCTGCGAGAAGGGTACTACTACGGGGACGAGCCGGTGGCGAAGGCGACGATCACGATCGAGACGCTCTGGCTGCGAGCCTGGACCGTACCGCTTATGCCGGTCTCGGTGAAGCGAGCGATGATGGTGCTCGAGCAGCCCGCCGCGACGGACCCCGGGCGGGGCGGGGGCGGCGGTTGAACCGGGCCAAACAGTTGCTGAAAGACCGGGCGATTCCAGCGTCTCGCGGACAATTGAGCAAGAGGGTTTCATCATGGGCGTCAAGGGAATCAGTTGGATCGAGCAGAACGTCGAGAAGGTGATCGTCGGCGTCTTCGGCGTCGGGTTGCTGGGGGTGATCGCCGTGCAGTTTGTGGGGGGCTCCACCACCATCAAACTCACGGGGCTGGAGTCCAAGCCGAAGGAGGTGCCGATCGACAGCGCGATGAGCGCCATCGGCGACAAGGCGCGGCTCGTGCACGATCAGTTGACCAGCGCCACCCCGCGCGAACTCAGCGACTTCATGGACGCCATGCCCAAGAGCACCAATGTCCAGGAATCGTTCAATCAAGGGCTGACGAGCGTCGCTCCGAGCAAGCGTCTGGCGGCGTCGTTCGGAGACACGCGCGGGCGCATCGGCGTGCCGAGCGAAGAGAGCGCACCCGCGGGGATGCAGTCGTTCATGTACGCGCGGATCAGTCCGCCCGCGCCGGAAAAGCCGGTGGGGGTTTCGTACCTGGCGACCATCAACCCGATCGAGTACACGGGGAAGCCCGACGTGGCGGCGATCCTGCCGCCGGATCCCCTGCCCAAGGACAAGGCGGCGGTCAGCATCGAGACGTCATTCAACGGCGCCGAGTTGTCGCGGATGATGCAGGAGGATCCCGACGGGACCGGCCCTCTATCAGCGCTCCCGGCGCACTGGTGGAACGCCGACAACACGCAGGTGCTGGCGGTTAATCTGGAACGGCAGGAACTTCAGCCCGACGGGACGTGGAGCAGCCCGCAGCCGGTCGCTCCGATGCCGGGCCGGCCGAGCCTGATGAAGCAGATGCAGGGCGTGGCAACGGGCGGGGCCGAAGCGATGAGGCCGCTGATGCTTGAAGCCAGGGCCAAGGCGGCGGATATCCGCCGACCGAGTTACTACGAGATCGTGTTTGGCGAAGACTGGGTAGCGCCGGTCGAGGCGGTGGCGCTGCGTGAAGCCGAAGCCGTCAGCGGTCCGGCGACGGACGACAAGTCGCGGGCGGAGCGTCAACTCGCGACGAAGGATGCCGAGATCGCCAAGGTCCAGGAAGAAAAGCAGCGACTGGAGCGGGATTCCGGGCCAGCAGCCCCTGACAGCGGACGTCCGCCGGCGCCGCCGCCACCGGGTGGGAAGGGGCGTCCGAATCCGGTCAGCCCGCCGAACTCGCCGAACACCAATGATCCCAAGGCCCGGCGCATCAAGGCCCTCGAAGACAAGCTTGAACGCCTGTACCGCGAGCGGACGCAGGTCATCGAGCAGTGGCGCAAGCGCGGCGTCGAACTGGAACCCGAAGCAGTGAACCCCACGGATCCCGCGATGGATCCCAACGCGCCCAAGGCCAAGGACGCTCCGGAACTGCCGCTGCTGGACAATCCCGCCGCCAAGATCCTCGCGCACGACGTCACCGTCATCCGCGGCAAGACGTACCGCTATCGAGTGTCGCTGACGTTGAACAATCCGGTCTATGGGAAAGTCGTGGCCGGCACGCCCGATCAGGAGGCGCTGCAGAAGTTGCCGTTTATTACCAGCGCGCCCTCCGAATGGTCAGCGCCGGTGAGCGTTGAGGCCGAGTCGTACTACTTCATCACGAATGCGTCGTCGCAGGACGCGGTCTCACGCGGGTCTCGCGCCTCCGCGGACGTGTACATCTTCCGCTGGGGCTTCTGGCGCAAGGGGAGCGTGAATATCGAGCCCGGGGACATGCTGATCACCGACGTGAAGGTGCCGGACCTATCCAAGCAGGTCGCGATGCTCTCACCGGGGGGCACGCCGGACATGGCGATGCCTCCCGGCGAGCGAGGTCGCAACACGCCGGTCCCGCCGCCGTCGCCCGGGACGCCGGACGAGACAAAGGCCGAGGTGATGTACACGCAGGTGCCGGTTTCGCACGACGCGGTGATGCTGCAGGTGGCGCCGACGGCGGTGCTGACCGACATCGAGTCCGGTCGCCCGCGTACCGAGCAGCACGTATTCCTCCGCGACAGCAGCGGCGCGATCGCCGTTCGATCACCCGAGGGAGACCGCGTTGATTCAACGTACCGGCGGCTCGCGATTTCGGCGCAGCACGGCGAGGAATCGCTTCGTCCCAAGATCGCCATTCCGGCGCCGGGCCAGGACGGCCGACCGCTCGAAGGTCCACGCGGGCGTCAGCCCGTCGAAGAGCCCGGAGACGGCGGGGGCGGTGGCGGCGGCGGCTGAGTCTGGCCTGCGGTCACATCCGATTCGCACGCACAAGGCAGGCGGGGCCTGCCTTTTTCGTGCGCCCAACCAATCAGCCCCCGAGCAGTCCCTCGAGCCCGGGCATGGCCGGCAGGCCGAGCGATTCGGCTTCCTTTGCTACCTCGCGCTGCGCCAGCGATTGCGCCTTGGTGATCGCGTCGTTCACCGCCTCGGCGATCAGGGATTCGGCCATCCGCCTTCCGGCGGGCTCACTGGTGAGGTGGGCGGCGAGCGAAGGGATCAACTCCACGGCGTGCACGTGCATCCGGCCGTCCGCGGTGACGCGCACCGCCCCACCGCCCGATTCGCCGACGACGCGGATCTCGCCCAGGCGCTGCTTCACCCGCTCGGCGGATTCGCGGAGTTTCTCCTTGTTCTTCATCAGCCCCGCGAGGGTCCCGGCCATCTTGAGAGAATCGAGCATGGTTGTTTCCTGAGGTGACGTGCGAGCGACTCGCGCCCGGCGTTGGCGTGCCCGTCCGGTCTACTGGTCCTTCCGCCGAACATCGATGATCTTCGCCGCGAATTTTTCGACAACACCTTTGACCAGCGGATGCTGGGTCGGATCCTCGCCCGGGCTGGGGGCGGGATCGCTCTGGCTGGCGGACGACTTCGACGCCGGCGACGGCGGCGCCACCGGGCCGGGGGCTGCGGACAGGTCGGCGGGGGCCGGGGCCGGCGCGGGCGGCGAGAGCGTCATCCGCGCGGGCTGGCTCGATGCGATCATCCCGCCCGTCGGCACGGCGCGCGCCGTTCGCAGGACGGCGGCATCAGGCTGGGTTCCCGGCGGCGTGGCGCGGGGCCCATCCCCACCCGCGGCCGGTGGAGACGATCCCGATTCGCCATCCGCCGTCAGGCTTTTTTTGCGGCGCTGCTCCCGGTTCGCGTGACGACGGCGCGGGCGCCGTTGGCGGCGGGGCTCGTGGCGGCGCCCATGGCCACCGCCGTCACGTCGGCGAACTTTTCGGCCATCGCCAGTCGCACGATCGCCGCATCCAGCAGCGCCCGCGACGACGAACTGGATCGCATGGTGCGCGACACGTTTTCGCAGAGCGAGATCATGTAGACCAGCCCCGCCGCGTCAAAGTGAGACGCCTCCTCCACGGCCTGCTGGCGCAGTTCGCCCGACAGTTCGACCAGGTCGGTCTCTTTCCCGCACGAACAGATGACCATCAGGTCGCGGAAGTGGTCGGCGAGCGTGCCCAGCAACTGCTCCGGCGAGATTCCCCGTCCCAGGAGGTTGCCCGTGGCCTTGAGGGCGCCGGCAACCTCCCCGCCCGCGATGGTCCGCACGAGTTGGCTTACCAGTTCCCGGTCGGGCAATCCAAGCAGGTCCTGGAGCAGCGGCAGCGTCAGTTGCTTCTCGCCAGACGCCATGAGCCTGTCCATCAGGGACAGCGCATCTCGCATCGACCCGTTGCCGAGGCGGGCGACCATGTGCAGCAGTTCCGGGGTGGCGATCAGGCCTTCGTGCTTGACCACCGCCCCGAGGTGCTCGATGATCCGGGCGGTGGGGATGTTGCGGAAGTCGAAGCGCTGGCAGCGGCTCTGGATCGTGGCCGGCACCTTGTGGGTTTCAGTGGTGCAGAGGATGAAGACCACGTGGTCGGGGGGCTCTTCCATGGTCTTGAGCAGCGCGTTGAACGCCGCGGTCGAGAGCATGTGCACCTCGTCGATGATGTAGATCTTGTACCGACCGCGGAGCGGACGATAGATGCTGTTGGCGATGAGTTCGCGTGCCTGCTCGACGCCGTTGTTGCTGGCGGCGTCGATCTCGATGACGTCGGTGTCGCGTCCGAGCATGATGGCGTCGGCGACGTCCTTGGGCTGGTCGCCGGGCGCGTTGAGGGCCTTGGCGAAGACCCTGGCCGTGGAGGTTTTTCCGACGCCGCGGGTTCCGCAGAAGAGATACGCGTGCGCGACGCGACCGTGGGTGATGGCGTTCTGGAGCGTGCGGGCGATCTGCTCCTGCCCGACGACCTCGTCAAACGACTTCGAGCGATACCTACGGGCCAGCACGGTGTACGACATGCCCAAGTTTAGGCGATTCGCCGGATCCGTCTGAACCTGGAGCCGCCGGCCGGCGGCCCGGGCCCGCGATGGCGCCGAAGCCGGTCACGCCGTCGCGAACCTGAGGCGCTGCCCCGTCCGCACCGTGACATCCCGCGAGAAGCGGAGCCGCACGCCCGGCCGGTCGTCGTCGCGCGGGTGCGCGGAGACGGCGCAGTCAAGCGGGTCGGCGTCGAGGGTGGCGTGCCACTCCCGCGCGGAGAGGTCGGCGAGGGTGGCGAGCCGAAGTTCCCGCAGGCGGAGCGTCCCGTGCGCGACGGTGATCGACGCGTCGTGGGACGTGGGGGATGCGTCCTGGCAGAAGGAGCCCCAACCCTGCGCGGCGGTGAACGCCGCCTTGAACTTTTCCGGCGTCAGCCGCGGCGCGAACTCGATTTCTGCGTTTGGTCCGTGGTACGCGAAGCCGCACGCGGCCAAGTACACCCCGTGGCTCGCCATCGAACGCGCGTAGTGGTCGCTGCACTCGATCTCATTCCAGGGGTTGCGCCGCGATGCGTGGTAGCGGTCGTGCAGCATCCGGGTGATCGCGAGGCCTTCCTGAACGAGCCCCTCGTAGATCATGTGGGCCGCGACCTGGTATTCAAAGCCGTTCATGCACTCGTTGAAATACCCGGCGGCCCAGGCGTCGCGTCCTTTGCCGGTGGCCAGGTCATCGCCCCCCTTGGGGAAGGTGCACATGAGCAGCCCGCCCTCGCCCGGCATCGCGTACCACCGCCCGCCCTTGATGCGGTCCTTCATCCCGTCGCGATACGGCCCAACGTCGGGCGTGAAGTTGTACTTCCAGAGTGATCGCAGCGCGGATCGGGTCTTGTGCGCGTCGAAGAGCGGCCCGAGTCCCACCTGGCGCGCCGTGCTGGCGCCGAAGATCTGATCGATGTGGCACCCGTTGTTGGTGTTGTTCGCCTCGGGGTGGGCCGCGTCGGGCTTGTGGATGAAGTACTCGCCGTTGAACAGGGAGGTCTCGATGGTCCGGGCGCCGTTGGCCGCCAGGTCCGCGCAGACTCGCGCGAAGGCGTCATCGCCCATCTCGCGGGACATCGCCTCGCCCGCGCGGAGCGCCGCGACATAGAGCGACGAGATCCACGCCATGGGCCCGAACCAGGCGGCGTCGAGGGTGTTGTACTGCGAACCTTCCAGCACGCCGTCGCGGTCCTTGTCCTCGCGGATCAAGAACTCGATCGATTGCTTTACGCGCGGCCAGATCCGCGTGAGGAACGCATGGTCGGCGGACATCTGGTGCTCGCGATACGCGCGAAGGATCGTGCCGCACTGCCCGTCGTGGGCGACGATGCGGTGGGCCTCGGCGCGATAGTTCATCGCGCCGCCTTCGTTGAACGCGAGGCCGTAATCGACCATCTCGCGGGCCGAGCGTTCGAGGGCGGGGAAGAGGCGCGCGAGGGAGTGCGCGTATTGCCAGACGTGCGTGCAGGTCCCCGCGCAGCAGTACGTGCCCTCCCAGCCGTAGAAGCGGTTGTTGTCGAAACGGTAACAGGTCTGGGTGGCGGCGATGGAGGCGTTAATGAACGTGCGCTCCAGGAACCAGTGTGGGAGCGTCGAGTCGTACCACGTATCGCGCCAGCGCCGCGTCAGGTCGGCGGTCGTGGCGCGATTGTGCGTGACCTGGCGCACGACATCCGCCGCGGACGTGAACCGCCTGGAGTAACTTCGCTTGAGTGTCTCGATGCCGGTGAGGAAACCGAGTTGTTCGCGGTTGGGATTCACGAAATGCCAGGCGATGACGAACGTCACCGACTGGGATTCGCCGGGGGTAAGCTGGATCTCGCGAGCGACGGCACCGATGGGCGCCGGGCCGGCGGACGACGCGGTTCCGGGCTTCTGATCGATCGCGCTGAATACCGCTTCGGGCGTGATCCGGTCATCCACGATGGAGGGCACGCCGCGGGTCTTCTGTCCGGGGCCGAACACACTGAGCGCCATCGATCCGAAGTCCGGCTGCTCCTCCAGCACGAAGGGCTCGTCGCGTGGTTCATCGCAGAACACGATGTCGTCGACGCCGATCTGTCCCCAGGCGCCCGTGGCTCCATCGACCAACTGGAGGCGAGCCTTGCGTCCGGCGAACTCGCGCACGTCGAGGTTCGTGATCTTCATGAGGTTCGAGTTCTGCCCCGTCGCGCTCCGCACCGCCGCACCGTCGATCAGCACGTTGAAGCACTCTCGTCCCGGATGATTCCCCCCGCCAAGCCGAAGGGAAATGTAGTGGCGCTCGATCGTGAACTCGCGCGACGTGAGCGTCCCGACGTGCGTGTCGGCTTGGACGACATCCTCGCCCTGCCGGGTGTTGTGCGTGTTGACGGTGTACCGGCCCTGCTGGTTCAGGGGCCCCATGTACGAGGGGCGCTTCGCCGCTTCGAGCGGCCCGTCGCCGAACGCCGTCCCCGTGGCGGTCCATCGGCCCATGCACTCGGCGTAGGTGGGCTGCTCGAAGTTCTCGAAGAGAATCTCGGGCCGTGCGTTGAGGTCCTTCTTCTTTTCAGGCAGCGGCCCCGCCGTGCATTCGAGCGTCACCGACTCGTCGCTGCGCCGAATCGAGTTGCGCCGCGCGAGAAGTTCCGGCTTGTCCTTCAGGCACCCCGCGCACACGGGGTTCTGCAGCCACCCGGCGATGTCCACCGTCAGCGCGTGGCTGGTCGTGTTCCTCACGGTGCAAGTGACGAGAATGGCGGGCGTTTCCGAGGCGTCCTCGTCCAGCGGCACGAACGGCGAGAACGCCTCCATCGCCACCTCGATCCCCAGCGCCTGGTCGGCGAGCGAGACGTCCCCGATGGGGTACTGCCCCTTGAACGTGATGTGGGTGAACCCGCGCTGGTCGAGGTATCGCACGACGGGCGCCGCGGGCTCCGGCTCGCCCGGACGCACGCGCAGGGCGAAGCCCTGTTCGATGGGGGAGGAGGGCATCACGGGCTTGGCGTAGTGGCCGCCTCTGGAGTCGCTCCACCCGGCCGGCGCTGCGAGGTTCATGACGTCCCAGTGCCAGAGCCTTCCATCGCCGCCGAGGTACACCTGGCCGGTGCAGATCCCGCCGACGGGCATGCCGATGTATTTGAGTTCATCGCGCGCCAGCGAATAGACGGTGGGCTGGCCACGTTCGAAGAGCGAGCGAATCCACTCGGGCGACAACTTTTTGTCGGCGGGGACGAGCGATGTGAAATCTCCGGGCTGAAAGGGCCCGGCGATGGCCCGCGTGTTCGACAGCGCCATCACCGCCGCCGTCGTGCCAACTACTTGCAGAAACTCGCGTCGCGTGGGCGCCGGAGACCGCGTGCTCTGCGCCGCGGGCGACGTCGGGGCTGGCCGACATCCGCACCCGGGTGAACAACACGCACCGCTTTCGGTGCTCGCCGGCGAATCCTGATCCCGGCGGTTCGCTGTGGTCATCTGGCACTCCTGGGCGGCCCGCGCCGCCCGCTCGACCGACGCGCCGTTAGACGCCGTTCCTTCCACGGGCCAGCGTCCGGCGCTATCGCTTCGTCGCTCGCTTTTGGGCCCGCCGGCCGGACGAACTCCCGGCTTTCTTCTTCCCGACCTTCTTCGTCGCTTTTTTCGTCACGTTTCGTGTCGGCGTCTTGGCCGATTTCTTCGGCCACTTCTTGGCCGACTTTTTGGCTGTTGGGGTCGTTCCAGCAGAACTCTTCTTTGGGCTGGGTCGGGACGCGCTGGCCGCGTCCTTCTTCGCAGAGGCGCGCGCCGCTGCGGCCTGGTTGTTCGCGAGGATCGCCTTCTCATAGAACTCGATGTACCGCTTGACGGGCGTGCGGCAGATCGCTTCGCCGATCACATCGAGCGCCAGGTCCTCCACTTTCCTGAACCGGATGCAGCACTTGCCCATGTCGAGTTTCTTTCCCGTCCTGGCCCAGGCCTGCGTGAACTCGCGCCAGTGTCCGCCGTCGCCGTAGACCGTCATCAGGTAGATCGACATGTGGTTCTTCTGCGAGGCCAGTCCGGCGAAGGGCAGCGGCATCTCGGGGTTGCAGTGATACCCCGGCGGGTAGACGTGATGGGGCACGTGATATCCGATCATGCCGTACCCCATCCCTTCTTGGTACCCCGACTTCCCGTCGGCCCCACGGTCCAGGTTTTTCAGGATCACCGTCCGTACCTGCTCGATCGCCGCGCGCCGGTCCGGTGGGAGTTCGGCGAGGTACTGCTCAACCGTCGTTGCCTTGGATTGCATGGGCGCAGTCTATCAGAGGCGGACGGACACTGCAATCGAAAACCCGCCATCCGGGGCGGCTCAGCGGCCACGTTCGTGCCGGCATTCCTCCGCCGCTACACTGCACGCTCGGTGACATCCCCATGCCCCGCCTCCCGCGCCACACTACGCACTACGCGTTGCTCGCCGTTCTCCTGGCGCTGCTGGGCGTCTTTTTGCTGTACCCAATCTTCCTCACGATCCAGGGGGCTTTCGCTGTTGACGTCACCCGGGGCGTGACGCTGGGCGACATCATCCGCGGCCGAAACATCACCACCCGGCACGTCGCCCTGGTCTTCCGCGACCCATCCACCATCGAGGGGCTCGTCAACTCGGCGAAGATCGCCGCCTGCACCACGACGCTGGCGACGCTCATCTCGCTTCCCCTGGCGGTGCTCACCGCGCGATACCGCTTCCCGCTCAAGAGCGTGTTCGGCGCCATCGTGCTGGTGCCGCTCATCCTCCCGCCGTTTGTCGGCGCGATCGGCATGCAGATGATCCTCGGGCGCGAAGGGGCGCTCAATGCGCTGCTCGGTACGGACTTGGACATCCTGGGCCGGGCGAAGTTCTGGGGGATCGTCGTGGTGCAGGCGCTCTCGCTGTACCCGATCATCTACCTGAACACCTCCGCCGCACTGGCCAATCTTGACCCCGCGCTCGACGAGGCGGCGGAGAACGTCGGCGCGGGCGGGTGGCGACGGTTTATCTTCATCACGCTCCCGCTGATTCGCCCCGGCATCTTCGCCGGCGCGACCATCGTCTTCATCTGGTCGCTCACGGAACTGGGCACGCCGCTGGTCTTCGACTTCCGCGCCGCCACGCCGGTGCAGATCTACAACGGTCTCAAGGAAGTCGAGACGTCCCAGCAGCCGTACGCGCTCACGTTCATCATGCTGACGGCGGCGGTGGGGAGTTATCTGCTGGGCAAGACGGTCTTCGGCCGCAAGGGGTACGCGATGTATTCCAAGGCCTCGCGCGCGGGCGGAGAAACCGCGCTCCCGCCGGTGCAGGGCGCGCTGGCGTCACTCCTCTTTCTGGGCGTCTCCTGTCTGGCCCTGATGCCGCACTTCGGCGTGATCCTCACCGCCCTCTCGGGCACGGGGCAGTGGTACCGCTCCGTGATCCCGCGCGAGTTCACCGGGTCGCATTTCCAGGTCGCGCTCTCGGGCCCCGAGGCGTTCGGCTCGATCGTGACTTCCCTCAAACTCGCCGCCGCCGCTGTTTCGCTCGATCTGTTCATCGGCATCCTCGTGGCGTACCTGATCGTTCGCACGAGGATCCGCGGCCGGGGGCTCCTGGACGCGCTGACCATGCTGCCGATCGCCGTCCCCGGCCTTGTCATGGCGTTCGGGTACATCGCCATGACGCTCCGCTGGCCCTTCGGGCGTGGCGACCCGCTCGAAGGCGTCATCTCCGTCGTCGGCGCCACGCCCAACCCGATCCCGCTGCTCATCATCGCCTACGCCGTGCGGCGGCTGCCGTACATCGTGCGTTCCGCGGTCGCGGGGATGGAGCAGACCTCCGGCGAACTGGAAGAGGCCGCGATGAACCTGGGCGCCTCGCGCGTGACGGCCGTCCGCCGGGTCATTCTCCCGCTCATCGCCGCGAACCTGATTGCCGGTGCGCTCCTGGCGTTCTCGTTCGCGATGCTCGAGGTCTCCGATTCGCTCCTGCTCGCGCAGCAGCAGCAGCACTACCCGATCACGAAGATGATCTTCAGTTTCCTGAACCGCCTGGGCGATGGCCCGCACATCGCCAGCGCGATGGGCGTCTGGGGGATGGCCCTGTTGACCGTTACATTGGTCGGCGCGTCCGTTCTGATCGGTAAGAGGCTCGGATCCATCTTCAGGGCGTAGCGGTCAGCCCTCGCGCTCATGCCCCCCCTCCCCCCCCCCCCGACTCACCCTGTCTTGTCTTGCCTTGTAGTGCCACGAACGCGCCGCGCCGGACGTCCCCCACCGTGTCATCTCGATACGATCCACCCCCATGCGCCGCGTGCTCACCCGTCTATCAATCGCGTTCACCCTCCTGGCACTCTCGCTGCTGCTCCTGAGTTACTGGAAGCAGGCAGGTTGGACGAGCCAGGACAACACCTGGGTCCAGATCCCCGCGTCGGGAATGCAGGAACTGCACGGCACCCGGCGCGTGGGCATGCTCGACCGCGGCGCCGTCATGTTCACGCGTTCCAGTTCGATCAGCGCCGTCGTTCCGATCGGCTCCGACGCCTCGGGCTACGCCCGCCGCACCGCGTCGTGGTTCTGGCGTCCGTACTCCCCATCGCGCACCCGGTCATGGGACGATCAGTGGCACCTGTCACGCTGGGACGAGTGGCGTCTGGGCCGAACGGGTTGGTACACCACCACCGGCGCCGGCGAGACGTCGCGGGTTGTGTCCATTCCGCTCTGGCTTGTGGCGGTCGTGGTCGCCATACCCGCCGGTGTTTCTTCTCTGGCAGCGCTCCGGGCGGCTCGCCGCCGGCGACGCGGGAGATGCATCCGCTGCGGATACGACCGGCGCGGCCTGATCGACCAGGCGCCGTGCCCCGAATGCGGCGCGGCCGTCCGCTGACTGAGCACCAACCGACCAGGGTGCGGCGCGGCGTCGATCGCGGTGGCGCGAGCGCTCACCACACCCACACCACCACCGCGCTGGGCACGGCCATCGCGATCGTGTACACCAGCATGGTCCGGAACATCGCCCGCGAGCCGAGCCACGCGACGATCCCGCACTTGAAGCACATGTTCGAGATCATCGCGATGACGATCGCGCGCCACGCGAGGCCGGGGTCCGCCGATCCGCTTGACGCCATCCGTCCCACCGACAGCGTGATGGCGTCCATGTCCGTGAGCCCCGAGACCGCCGCCACGCCGTAGAGCCCGCTCTGACCCAGCCAGTCCTTCGCCGCCGCCGTCGCGAACTGCACCGCCACGTAGACCACCACGAATATGATGGGCCGCTTCAGTTCCGTGGGGTTCTCCTGCGGCGGGATCGTCGTCGTGGTCCGCCGGGCCCGCAGCCAGGCCGCGAAGCACGCCGCCGCCGAGATCCCAAACACGATCCCGATCGGGGGCCCCAGCGTCGCCATGTGCTCCCCGGCCACCACCGCCAGGATCACGGCGACCCGCACGCACATCACGGCCCCGGCCAGCAGCGCGATCAGGACCGGCGCGTGCACCAGTTTCGGGCTTGCCGCGCTGCGCTCCGCGACGCTCACCGTGGTCGCCGTGCTCGACACCAGCCCCCCCAGAAGCCCGGTCAGGATGTTGCCGATCCTGTCCCCCACCAGCCGGTACGCCACGTACCCCGCCAGGCTGATCCCGACGATCAGCACCACCAGGAGCCAGGTGGTGTAGGGATTGATGACGTCGTACGGCCCGAAGGTCCGGTTCGGCAGGATCGGCAGGATCACCAGCCAGATCAGCGCAAAGCGGAAGATCGCCGTCAGGTCCTTTTCCCCGAGCCGCGCCGCGAACCGGTGCAGCGTCGGCTTGGCCTGGAGCAGCGCCGCGACCCCGGCCCCCAGCGCCACCGCCACCGAATGCGGCCCCGTCGCCACCAGCACCCCGACCAGGTACATCAGCAGCATCGCCAGTTCGGTCGTAACCCCTACGTCACGCGACCCATTATCGGGGCGGCCGACCCCCTGGTCCGGCCCGGAGACGACGACCGCGTCGCCCTTCACCGGCGCGGCCGCGGCCCGCGACCGCGACCACTCGCGTCCGATCAGCACCAGCACCAGCGCCAGCAGCCCCGCCGCAGGGATCCACACCAGCGCCGGCTCCAGCGCCGGCGTCCCGTGCTCGCTCGTGGTTGATGCCAGCAGCCCGGCGACCGCTCCCAGCAGCGTCGCGAGCCCGAACGTGCGGATCCCCCCGAGCCGATCCTCGCTGCGCTGACGTTGCAACCCCACCAGCAGCCCCAGCGCCAGCGAGATCCCCAGCGAAGTAAATGCCGCGCCATCAGTCATACCACATCACTCTCGGGGGGGGGGGGGGGGGGGGGGGGGGGGGGGGGGGGGGGGG
>JBFWWU010000019.1:0-84095 GCA_050246015.1 Phycisphaerales bacterium | reverse complement strand
GTTTCCGAGGCCGAGTGGGAAGCCGAGGGCTTTGGCCCGGAGAGCGGCCTTGCCGTGCTGCGGGATGTCGACCACGGCCTGATCGCCAAAGTGAATGTGGACAACCGCTTCTTGAAGGCGTCGCTGGCTCGCTCGCCCGAACATGACCGGGAGGTCATCCGGCGCCGGTTCATCTATGGGCTTGTGCTCATCGGTGTCTCGCTCTGGGAAGAGTTCAAGGAGCGGGACGATGCGGATGACCAGATCCGGGCTACCACCAAGGCGGTTGCCCGCGTGCTGGTGCCGACCATCACCGTCCTCGGCGCCCTTGACGCCGTACGAAGTGAAGTGCCCTGATTAGATATGGCAGAACGAGCACGGGAGGTTGTCGTCATCGTCGAGCGAATCGTCGAGCACGTCCACGAGCGCCTTGCTTTTGGGGTGCGCGACCGACACCGTAAGACGTGTCATCTTCCCTTTGATTTCGGCGACCCTATCGGGCTGCTCAAGCTCGGCAAGGGACTCTCGTTCGCTCCACGTGTACCGTTGGCCCGTTTCGGGATCGATCTTCTCGTATTCCTTGGCTTTCTCGAAGAGATTCGGGTGGTGCTCCTTGAGCCCGACCCACTCGTGCTTGCGCTGGTAGAAACAGAAGTAGCATCCCGACCTCGTACGCCAGGAGTAGTAATCCGGAAATCCAAGGCCGCTTTCCTCGAGGATGCGGTGGATGTCGGCCAGTGTGAAACCGGCCTCGACGAACGGATAGACGGGCTCGATGTTCGGCTTGGAGGGGCGATAGCCTCCGCGGTTCTCGTCGGCGCGAATCCCGAGGTACATCCTGACCGGGTCATCACCGATGTACTTCTCAAACGGTTTGATCTTGAGGATCTTGGTACACCAGCGCATCCGCGAGGAAGGGAGATACCCACCGTACTGCTGCAGCCAATGATCGAAGCCGCGCTCGGCGCTGAGCCGCACGATCCTCTTGCCGAGGAACGCCTCGAGGCGAGACAGGTAGTCATACGTTTCCTCGAGTTCCTTGTCCGTGTCGGAGAAGACGTACTCGGCGTCGGGGATCCGCCCTCGCAAGTAGATCGCCAGGGCAGTGCTGTCCTTGCCACCCGAGAGCGAGACGATGTGCCGTACCTTGGTGCTCACGCGAGGGCCTCCTGCGGCTGTCGCTGCTGCTGGGCTTTGCCGGCCAGCAGCGAGTGTGCAGCCTTGGCGATGGCGGCCAGCGCCAGATCACGATGTCCGTTGAGTGAACGGTCCCCCAGACGATCAAGGATTGCTTCGGCAAGACCGTCGACTTCGGGCATGTCTGACGCCCTGACGTGTAGCACAATCTCGCGATCGGCGAAGGCGGTCGCGGTGATCCCGAGTCGAATCGAGTGCATGTCGGGGTCGGGCGCGCTCCGTCCCGTATCGGACACTAGCACCTCGAGGGCCCGGAGCCGCCGGACACGCTGCATGAGCGCCACATCGAACCTCGCCCGATCCTCGTCTCGCCAGTCATACGCGGGGACCCCGGCGAGCAGCGAGGCCAGCGATTCGATCCACTCCCGATCGTCGCCAGACTCTTCTGTGAGCCTGGTGACGAAGTTCTTGAGATCGGGGTCGTGGGCGACATCACGAACGGTTCGTGCTCGACGCGTGAGTGTCACACGCGTCTCAGCCAGTGTGCCGGTGCCGCCGAACGCTTCGGTAAGGCTCGCATGCACCGCCGCGATCAGCCGCTCGTAGGCCTGCTGAAGCTCGGTCACGGCTCCCTGCAAAGCGCGTCGGTACCGGTCGACGTCCGCCCCTCGGTCGCGCCTCGAGCTCTCGAAGGGGGGAATGCCGCACGCCTTCGGTAGTACCGTGAAGAGGAGCTGATCCGGTTCCCGTGCCGTGAGCAGCGCATCCCGCACGGCGATCGTTTCTGGTTGCAGCGAGCGGGTGTTGAGCGTGTACTTGTCGAGCTTCCGGACGAACCGCAAGAGGGGCTTGACGACCTCCAGCACCTCCTGCCGTCCAACGTGATCCGGCAATCCCTGTTTGCCGAGCATCTCGGCGAGCTGCAGGAAGACGGCCGAACGCACTCCCGTCACTCGCCACCGGCGAATACGGTAGTTTCCGGGCTCCTTAATCAGACGTTCGAAGATGGGGACCGTCAGCTGCGACACGAAGGCTCCATCCTCGTACAGCGCCACCTCCGCCTCGTGGGCGATCAGCGCCGCGCCGACGATGATGGGAAGCACACCGGCACGGATGCCGAACGGGGGAGACTGCAGCTGCCGGAACAAGTCGAGCACCGGACGCTGCTCTTGTTCGGCCCGTTCGAAGAACTCACGGATCGCCTTGAAGAGCGCGCCTGCATGCTGCTTCGCGCAGCGACCATCGGTGGTGAGGTGCCAGCCGGCCGATCCCTGTGTATGCAGCCCCAGGGAACGCAGTACGGACAGGTACACGCTCCGCTCGGGTGGGTTCTTGACAATCCCAAGGTCTGGGAGTGTGGGGTTCAGAAGCATCTTCTCGATCAGATTGCGCCGCGCCGCAGCCGCCGATGACGAAGGCTCGCGTCGGTTGATGATCTCGTTGCGAATGACGGGGGCGTCGCCGTACAGATCGTCGCATATGCGAGACAGCGCTTCATTGAGATCGCGCGGAGTCGAGATATCCAAGTCGCGTCCCTGATGGATACACCGCGCCCCATGTCCCCAGAGCGCGCTGGACAACTCCCCCTGCAGCCGCCGCCGAACGTCCCCGTCGCGAGCCTCTAGTTCGCGTCGTGCCGCGGAATCGCCAGCGAGCGCTGGTGTGTTGTGGCGAACCCACGCGAGACACGCAACCTCTTGAGCAAGGAAGCCGATTTCCCGGCTGTTGGAAGGAATGACGAGGACTACCTCGGGTTGATCGCGGACGGCAGCGATTGCCTCGGCCTCGCGGCCATTGGAACGATCGTCAATCACGAGCAGGAGGCGTCCGTCCGCACTGTCAACGCCGGACAGCTTCTTCGCGAGTTCGTCCCATGTCGTGTACTCCACGGCGAAGTGACGAAGCGTGCCTGTACTGAACGAGTGCCGCCGCGCGATGACCGGTCTCGCGTGGAAATGTTCACGGAGCAGGCCCACCGTGCCGGCGTTGACCGGGACCGCCGACCTCGCGGCGCTCAAGCGGCCTTCGACATCGATGTCGCTCCCCTCCCAAAGGCTGAGCGTGTTGTTGTACTTCCGCAGGACGATCGCCGAACGGCGCTTCAGCTCGTCCAGGGCCATGTCAACGTCATCAGACCGCATGGCCGGCGTCATCGAATAGCGCACGACCTCCGGCGATGGCGCCAGGTCGTACCACCGGCCCACGATGCCGAGCAACGAGATGGTCTTGAGCACGGCGACGCTGCCGCGATCAAGGTCTGTGAGACGGCGCTCTAAGTCGATCGCCTCGGCCCAACGCTTGCCGTCGCGCGTGGACAGCAGCGCGTCGCCGATGGTGGCCAGCAAGTAGTCGTAGAGATCAGCGACGCCGAAGACGGCGTCGGCACCGGAACGCGCAATGAAGTCGCGCAGGCTGAACGGTTCGCTCGATTGCAGGAACGAAAAGGCGGATCGCTCGTTCTGACCAAACCGTTTGAACACCGGCCCGAGCAAAAGAGCGGCCAGAGGGTGAAGGGGACGGCACGCCGTCAGCAGTCTCGTCGCCTCGGCCTTCTCCATCCCCCGAGGGACAAGCGATAGTGCCGCGGCGGATTCGCAGATGGGCCGCCATCGAGCGTTCGTGGGTATGCCCGGTGGCGCCGTCCGTTGCCAAGTATCGGCCAGCAGCCGCAGCGTCTCGTCCGCGGGTTCGTCGAAGGCGATGTCCTCGAAGCGTCCCCGCACTTTCTCCCATTCGGCTCGATCCGCGGCGGGGAGATCGCGTGCGTAGCCCGCAAAGTCTTGGTGCAAGATGCCGAGCAACAGCATCGGGCGATCGGTTCTTGTCGCATGCTCGGCCAGCCGCTGGAGCACGTGGACGTCTGAGTCCCGCGGATGCATTGCGGCAAACTCGAGCAGCTTGCCGAGTTCGTCAAAGATCACAAGTGTTCCCGATACTCCAGGTTCTTTGTTCACGACGCAGTCATGCACGGCAGCGAGAACTTGCACCGGATCTTTGCTTGCCTTGCGGCCCTTGTCGTCAAGGTCGGCGAGCAATGCCTTTGCAGGACGTGATGAGCACGCAGACAGCGCGGCACGAGCAGCCCGCAGGACCGCGGTGGAGAGTGGTTCGCGAGCGCCTGCGATGAGCACGGGCACAAACACACGTCCGCCCCGGCGGATCTTGCCGATTTCCTGCGCGAGGTCGGGCGATGCGTGCCGTAGTGAGGCCAACGACTCGCGGTGGTGTGGCGTTCGCTCCGTGCCCAGCAGAGCGGAAAGAAAGAGCGCGAAGGAGGACTTGCCCGAGCCGTACGGCCCGGTCAGCGTCCAAGCCCGACCAGAGTGCTTGCCCGCAAGGGTGGCTAGGACGCGATCCAACGCCCGCTTTGCGCACGTCGTGATTGTGTAGCGAGAGAGCGGCGAATCCGTGTCGGCCTCGATGTTTGCCGAGCGGCGGAAACCCGGGACCGAGTTGACGCGGCGGCGGTTTTTAGGCATGGGCATGGCGCCTCCGCTTTGATGTGCGGAGTAACTCCGACGGATGATCGGGGAGTTCCCGCAGGTAGACCTGTCTCAAGCCCGCAGTCGATCCAAACGTAATGGCGCCGCGAGTATCGCGCTCAAGCGACATGAGCTTGTCGGCGAGAGCGTTCTCCGAGAGCCTGAACACCTGTCCCGGACTGCCCGGCGCGTACGCGATCTGATCGAAGGCTACGGCACGAGTGTTGCTCGGCAATCCGTGGCGACAGTACTCCAGCAGCGCGTAGCCGAAGACACGGGTAGAGAGTCCCGGCCGTGTCGCCCGAGCAAGCGTGTACCGATCCGGCTCGCTGCCGCGACGCAGCAAGTCGAGCTCGGCTAACGGACAATCGAGCGAATCTTCCCCGGAGAGCTTCCTGTCCGAGTCCGATGGGAGGTAGCACCGAAGGCAACAATCAAGATCCCGGGCAAGGGTCTCATCGGAGAGAGCGGCCCATCCGTTGCGCACCTGCAACTGACGGATCTCGCGGAGCACGTCGTCTTTCGTGAACTCTGGAGATCGCAGGAGGTTGAACAACCAATACCACGTGGTCGGTCCGTGCGGCCGAGACGCGAGTTGCCAATGCACGAGCCACGTCGTGGCCGGATCCTCCATGTAGGGATCCTCACCATCCTCTTCGAAGAGCAGTTCACCGAGCGAAGTCGGCTGCAACGAGGGAGTCCGTGAGGATCGACCCGCGGGGCCGGCCTCGATCATGCCCGCCTCCAACGCCCAAAAGCGGATCGATCTCACCATGTTCTTGCCGACGCCGAGATCGACCATCGCGTCCGCGTCCGCGCTGAATCCACTCGGACGCTGCCGGCAGAATCGAACGCCTTTAGCGAGCCAACCGAATCGGAGCGGGAAGCTCTCGTGACCGGAGAAGCGTGGACGGATACCGTCTGTCTGGATGGCGGGGGCGGCAGGCATCCAGGCATCGTACCCGCTACAGCGCCTGGATGGAAGGCCGCCCGGTCATCCAGGCGCAACTAGAAGCCATGAAGGGTTGTCAGGATACTCCATTCTGCTCGCTCGCGTTCGCAACGGACGAGGCAGGGATAAACCATTCATCGCGTGGGGCCACATGAGAAACACCCCGGCTTGGCCGGGGTGATCGCGAAACGGCGCTATGCAGCGGATCGTTACCGTCGCTTGCCCGCGACGAACAGGCCGCGGTCGTGTTTCTTGAACCGAGCGTCGGCCCCCTTAGCCGCGATCTCGCGGATGATGGCGGCGTAAAGCGTCGCCTCGGGCGTCTTTCCGCCGGGACTCTTCCACAGACCCTTGGCCTCCATCTGTTCGATCAGATCCTTGGCGCGCATCGGTTTGCTGGCGCCAGCGATGACCTGTGCTGCGGCATCAAGGGCGCTCATTCGCTTCGGCTTGACAGCCTTTGTGGCCTTGGGCGCCTTCCCCGCCTTCTTGCTCGCGTCGCTGACGGCGCTCGGTTTGCCTTCCAATCGCTGCTGGATCTCGGCGATCGCTGCCTTCCGCGCCTTCTCGGTGCCCGCGGCCGATGCGACCTTAGTAGTGGCGCCGGCCTTCTTGTTCTTCCCAC
Source organism: Phycisphaerales bacterium (assembly GCA_050246015.1). Lineage (GTDB taxonomy): Bacteria > Planctomycetota > Phycisphaerae > Phycisphaerales > UBA1924 > JTS-AC122. Next base: position 77,920 of record JBFWWU010000019.1, on the reverse strand, counting down.
TTCCTGACTTCTTCGTACCCATCGGATGCTCCTTCGGTTGAGGACGATCACGGCACAGTGCCGCGGTAACGCGTGGCCGGCGACGTTGCCGACACGCGACCGATAGGGCCATCAACACACGAAGAAGGCAAGGTCCATCTGGAGCTACTCCGGCCATGCGCCGCGCTCCGGACCCTGCGGAGCCCGGGAGCTCAGATTCTGCGGCGATGTCCGCCGAATCACCTTGCTCTCTCCGCAGTCGCATGGCTCAGTGTGTGCGCCGAACGGGATCAGCGTCACGGGCGCGAGGTCCCAGATGACGGCGGGAGTTGATCGTGAAGCACGAACCGAAAGCCCAGCATCCCGGACCTGCGCGGCTTGATGACGGACAACGCGAGACGCGGGCCGGCGCCATTGATGTCGAGAGCCTTGCGGACCTTTCCATCGCGAACTTGCGCGATTTGTGGTCGAAACACATGGGCCGGGCAGCGCCGCCGGCGCAGAAGCGGCTGCTCATCCGCGAACTGGCATGGGGGGCGCAGGAACGCGTCCACGGCGGCCTCGACGCCGAGACAAGGCGGCTGCTCGATCGGGCGATCCGCACCGCGACCAAGGGCGGTGTGCCGAGCAATGGCGAAGTTCGCGACGACGCACATACGCCAGCGACGAAGCGCCGATCGCGGGGCGCGGCCTCAACCGTCCGAACTTCGAGCAGCGATCTCCCTCCGGCCACCAGACTCTCTCGCGTCTGGCGCGGGGTCCGGTATGAGGTCTATGTGCTCGATGGCGGACGCCAGTTCCGCTACCGCGATCAGACCTACGGCAGCCTCAGCGAAATCGCACGCGAGATCACCGGGACACGCTGGTCCGGGCCGCGGTTCTTTGGCATGACCACGCGTGAGGGTGTCAGTGGCGAACAGTCGAAGCCGGGCAACAAACAACGCCGGCGCCGCAACCAAGGTGAACACTCATGACCACACCGATCGTCCGATGCGCCGTTTACACGCGCAAGTCGAGCGAAGAAGGCCTCGACATGGCCTTCAACTCTCTTGACGCCCAGCGAGAGGCCGGGATCGACTACATCAAGAGCCAGAAGCACCAGGGATGGACCGCCATCGCCACTGCTTACGACGACGGCGGCTACTCGGGCGGTTCTACCGACCGTCCCGGTCTTCAGCGCCTCCTTGACGACATCCACAAGGGACGGGTCGATGTGGTTGTGGTCTACAAGGTCGACCGCCTCTCGCGGTCGCTGGCCGACTTTGCGCAGCTCATGCAGACCTTCGATGAGCACAACGTCTCGTTCGTATCCGTCACCCAGCAGTTCAACACCACGACTTCGATGGGGCGACTGACCTTGAACATGCTGCTCTCCTTTGCGCAATTCGAGCGCGAGGTAGCGGGCGAGCGCATCCGCGACAAGATCGCGGCGACCAAGCGCAAGGGCGTCTGGGTCTGCGGCCAACCCCCCTTGGGCTACCGGCTGCCACGACAAGGCGACCCAGACTTCGTGCTGAACGACCGCACACTCCGCGTCATCCAGCCCGAAGCCGAGTTGATCCGGTTGGTCTTCAACGGCTACCTTGAGCTCGGCTCCCTGGTCGACCTTGCCGCGAAGCTCAACGCCGAGAGCCACACCACCAAGCATTGGATCAGCAGCCGCGGCAAGGAGCACGGCGGACGACCGCTCACCGCCGCGTTCCTCTATAGAGTCCTGACCAACCCGGTCTACATCGGCAAGATCGCCCACACCCGAGGCCGCAACAACCAGAGCGTCCCCAAACAGACCGACGTCTATCAGGGCCACCATGAGGCGATCGTCGATCAGGCCATCTGGGACCAGGTCCATGCCAAGATGGGAACGATCGAGCGTGAGTCATGCCAGAAGTGGACGCACACGCACCTGCTCAAGGGCAAGATCCGCACCTTCGAGGGACACGCGATGAGCCCGGGCTCGGTCCAGCGCCCGGTCTCGAAGCGGAAAGACGTACTTAGCGCCCGCGGCGCCGACGCCCGGCGCATCGTCCGCTACTACGTCAGCCAGAAGGCCGTGAAGCAGGGGTTCAAGACCTGCCCGATCAAGACGGTCAATGCGGCGCACATCGACGACCTGATCCGCGGCCTTGTGCTCGATCACTTGAAGAACCAGCACAACGCCGATCTGCGCGGGCAAGAGCCCGAGGCACGAGACCGCTGGATTCGCGAGGTCGTTCATCGGGTGATGGTCGCGCCCGACCGGATCACCGTCGAGCTTGTCCACAACCGGATCGCCGCCTGCGTTGACGAAGCACGCGAGCTAGGAACCAATCGCCCCGCGCGCAAGAGTACCAGCCCGGTTCCAGCGTGCCCGTTCACACCCGAGATCGAAGACCGTGGCCAGCACCTGGCAATCACGCTCCACATCCAGATCAAGCGCCACGACGGACGCCGCGTGCTCCTCAGCCCCGATGGTCACGATTTGCTGACAACCGTCACACCCGACGGACGCCCGGTGGCCCGAGACCACCTGGTTCGCGCGGTCGGCCTCGCCTTCGCCTGGCGCCGCGAACTGCTGCGGACGGATCACACGGTCGAATCGGTCGCGCAGCGGGCGGGTCTCACCGCCACCCGGGTCCACTCGATCCTCACCTTGACCCACCTGAGCCCATCAATCCTTCGGTCGGTCCTCACAGGCGCGCTCGAGTCGAGCGTGACTCTCGCCGACCTGCTCCGCGCCGCTCAACACCTGGACTGGTCGCGCCAAGCCCAGGCCATCGGCGCCTAAGCCTCGCGGTCGACTCCTCCAGCATGTGACAACACTACCGTCCGTGAACGGGCCGTTCGGCGATGGCGAGGAACTCCCGGCGGTCTCGTCGCGGCATCTCATCCCGCGCCAACCGGCACCGAGGTCCGAGTAGGTCAACCCGCGAATTCTGAACTGCCGAAATCGGCCCCGAGAGACTTTTCGGGGGAAACGGCCCAGAGGCGACCGCGCCGGCGCCACCCCGCGTCTCTCGGCACTCAAGACTCGCGGAATCTCGCGGGAAATCGCGGTCAAAACGACAAAGCGGGAGACCCGATCGCGCGAGTCTCCCGCTCAAGCGGAGAGGGGGGGATTCGAACCCCCGGTAGAGATATTAGTCCCTACACCGGTTTAGCAAACCAGCGCCTTCAGCCTCTCGGCCACCTCTCCGGCGCGTGTCACGATTGATGGTAGCGAATCGGAGGGCGAATTCCATCGGGTTGCGGTGTCCGTCGCACCCGTCGGCAGGGGTGGTGGTTCGCGGTTCAGTGCCCATCCACGTTCCAGCGCTGCAAGACGTTGCGGATTTCTTCCGCCAGCGTGATCATCGCCGTGCTCGGAAGATGCGCCTTGGGATCATCGATCAGCGCCACGCGGCCGACCCGGATCGCCGGGACATTGAGCGTGCCCAGCGAGCGCATCGCTTGAGTCGCCCGACCGGCGTCGCCAGCCGTGGTGTCCCGGCCCCCGGAATCCTCCGACGTCTCCGGCGCGGTCGGATCGCGCGGGAGGATCAGGATGATTCCATCCGGAGCCAGCGCCACGATATCCTCCGCGGCGAGCGTGATGTACGGCGGCCCTTTCGCCGGGATCAACGTTCCCCCAAGGCGCTGCACGATTTGAGCGTGAAACGAACCCGGACCAAGCGCCGCCGGCGGATCGACCGACGCCAGCAGAAGCACGCGTCCGGGATAGATCCCGTCTGCCGTGGACCACGCGGCGTCCATCGCGTGTTCGACACGCCGGAGTTCGTCCCGGGCGGGCCCGCGCCGGGCCGCGGGCAATGCGTCCCCGATTTGTCGAGCGCTGGTTCGAATGTCGTCCAGCGTCAGCAGCGAAAGGTTGAGAGCCCGGAAGCCGTGTTGCTGCGCCAGCGCCTGTAGGCGAACCGGCATGCTCGGCTCCTGCACGAGCACGATGGTCGGTTTGGCGGCGAGCAGTGCCTCGTAGTCAATCCGGCCCAGTTCGCCGCACGTCGGCACGTCGGAGTGCGTCCATGCGTCGGCGGAATTCCGCCCGACGATCTCGTCGCTCAGGCCGAGCGCTCGCACGATGTCCGCCGCCGCGGGCGACAGCGACACGATGCGAACATCATCGCTCGCGCCTGCGCCGGCGTGCGTCGAAGGTTGTCTCGCGCAGGCGCCGAGCACGAACAGGCTCAGGCACATGATCGCCAGGAGCCCAGCCGGGGCGGAGATGTTCGACCCAGACGATCTCACGGGTAAGGTTATTCCCGCGAACCGCGGCGATCGGCACGCGGACTGGAGTCGCTGGGCCACCGGGCGCCCCGACGAACAACAACCACCCCGGGCGCCAGCCCGGGGTGGTTGTGGTCGCAACAACAACAGGAGTCACACAGGAGTAAGGAGAATGCATGAAAGACGTCAGGTCTTCAGGTTGAAGGTCAAGAGGCGATGGATCAGCGACGCTTGCGGCGAAGGGTCATCAGGCCGCCGACGCCCAGCAGCGCGAACGATCCGGGCGTGGGAACGATCTGGATCATGGCGCCGTCGGAGACTCGCTGGTACTGCGTCGGAACCGGCTGCCCGAAGGAGTTGGACAGGAGTGTCGCGCCGAGGATCTCGGAGCCGATGTTGATCGTCCGCCCCGCGCCGCCGGCGGTGAACATGAAACTGAACACCTGGATCGGGTTAGCGGTGCTGAATCCGGGGTTGATGAACTGCGGGGCCTGCGCGGCGTCGATCACGGCGTTGGCGCTCGCGGTGATCGCTCGGCCCGTGCCCGTCACCGAGTCCACCAGCGTCTGCGGTGTGAGCCGGAGGAGCGGGTTGCGCCCCAGCCCCATCGTCTCGTTGTACACCAGCACGTCAGTCAGGTTTGAGTCGGTCAGGTTGACGCGGAACTGCGTACCGCCCAGACCAAACGCGGCGGGATCCCAACTCGCGGTGCCGGTCACAAGGACGGTCGCGCCGGGCGCGACGGTGACGCCTTCGACGCCGTTGACCTTCCAGTCGATCGTGAACGTACCGGTCTGGGCGGAAGCAGCGGCGGAGGCGGTTCCGATGAGCAGGGCGGCGGCAAAGAGGGTCCGAATACTCATTGGCAGAGTCCTTTCTGATCGTGTCGGGCGAGTGACCTCGCGTCAGTGCGAGGACACGTCAACTATGCCACCGATCTTGGCGCCCGCTATGAAACGGATCGTTCCGGCACGGCGGCCGCTCCGCGGCGGCCCGCGCGCACGGAATAAATCTCGTGGAGCGTCGCCACAGCGGCGTTCTGGGACCATCGCCCGCGATTCTCAGACGACTCCCGGGCCGATCGCGCGAACGTCGGCATCGCGCTCCGCCCCCGAGTGTGGCGATAATAACGCCTGTTGTGGAGGGTCACCCATGACGTCGAGTTCCGTGGTACCGTGCGAATGTCGTCACTCCGATCCGCGCCGGGCCAAACGCGCGATCCTTCGCGCTCCAACGGTCGCGCGGATCATCGATGAAAGCCACTTCGGTGTGTCAGTGCGGCGATGCCCACTGTGTTCCGCGTTCTTTCTGACCATGTTCGGCGAGCGCGTGGATTGGGTTGACAGCGACGACCCGCAGACATGGGTGGGCACCGAGATCGCTGAGCGGGCGGCCGCGGCCCTGCTCGCGACCCCCCAGCGTGTCACCGAGCAGGAGTTGGAAGTCGCGCTGCGGGGTGTCTCGTCATGGATCTACCACGACATGCCCAAGGGTTCGCCCGAAGTGATCGAGTGGCGATCCGGGAACTGCATCATCCCGGCACATGATTGAGGCGAACCCAGACGGCGTCGGGCTCGCGGCAGTGGGGGATGGAGGGTGCGGAGGGCGGGGGCGTGGGGGTAGCCACGTTGCCGCCGGTCGAGCAAGCCGGTCGCCGGTGCGCGGCGGATCTGCTCGAAAATCGCCTTGCAAGCGAGTCCCCTTTCGGGTAGATTGGCGGCAGAGGGGGAGAGCGGGGGCCAAGCACGCGCCGCGTTCTGCGGCGCATGCGCCGACGGAGCATTCCCATGCGAGGATTCCGACGATCCGTGGCCGGTGCTTTCACGCTGATCGAACTGCTCGTCGTGATCGCGGTGATCGCGCTGTTGATCGGGCTCTTGCTTCCCGCCTTGGGCGAGGCCCGCAAGGTCGCGCGCAAATCCACCTGCCATTCCAATCAGCACGAGTTCGGGATCGCGTATTCCAACTATGCCTCGGACTTCAAGGACAACATCGCCTCGTTCACGTGGTACGGCGGGCGGACCTGGTCGGTCCAGGACCTCAACACCAACTCCGACGATACCTACACCTTTTCGCCGGCCGGGAGCGACAACGCCGCGGCCGCGAATCAGGCCGTTGCCATCCTCCGCTTCCGCGCCGACCGCCGAGACATCGTTCAGATCGACGGGTGGATTCCGCACATCCTCTACAGCCACCTCGCGCTCAACGACTACCTCCAGCAGCGCCTCCCCGAGCGCATGGTCGTCTGCCCCGACGACCGCGTCCGGCTGGCCTGGCAGGATGCCGTTCTCTCAAGCCCTGAGAATCCCGGCGCGGCGTTCTTCGCCCTCACCGAGCGCCCCGCCGGCAACTCCAACGCCCAGCACCGCTGGCCGTACAGCAGTTCGTACTGCCTCGTCCCCGCCGCGTTCTCGCCCGACCGCCGAGAGGGGAATGGTCCCATCACGGTCTCGCAGGGACCGTCGCACGGCACCTACTACGCCGGCGACGGCCGCACCCGCCTGGGAAAACGGAAGATCTCCGAGGTCGTCTTCCCAAACACCAAGGTCGCCGTCTACGACCGCTACGGCAACCACACCGGCAAGCGCCGTTTTTTCTACGCCTACGAAGAGGTAGTGCAACCGCTGCTCTTCTGGGACTCGTCGGTCGTCGAGCGCAGCACGCGAGACTGCAACCGCGGATTCGATCCGAACAACCCGGGCAGCATTGGACCGACGCGGATTCACTACACACCCAACACGCTGTACGAGCCGCCGACGCGCTCAGGGGCGCCGGGTGAATACGTCAACGGCTACCAGCAGTGGACGCGGGAAGGGCTCAAGGGCAACGACTTCGGCGCGAAGGAAGTCCGGTACGGTAACTGATCCGCTTCGCGGGCGTTCACGAGAACAAAGAAGCCGCGGCCCAGACCGCGGCTTCGGTCACGTGGCTGGATCGGCTGGTGAGTTACCGCGCGTAGTGCGCGAACGCGCGGTTGGCTTCGGCCATGCGGTGCGTCTGATCGCGGGTCGTCATCGCCTTGCCTTCGCCCTTGGCCGCCGCGTACAACTCGTCGGCGAGTTTCGACGCCATCGGCCGGCCCTTCTCGCCGCGCGCGGCTTCGAGGAGCCACCGGAACGACAGCGACTGCTGTCGCCGCTGGTTCACCGGAATCGGAACCTGATAGTTGGCGCCGCCGACTCGCTTGGACCGCACTTCGACGAACGGCTTCACGTTGTTGATCGCGCGGTGGAACACGTCGATCGCGTTCTTGGGCGCTTCGGGATCCGTCTCTTTCGCCAGTTTCTGCTGGATCAGGTCCAGCGCGTCGTAGCACACCCGCAGCGCCACGGCTTTCTTCCCGTCCTGCATCACGCAGTTCACGAACTTCGAGAGCACACGGTCGTTGAACTTCGGATCGGGACGGAGCTGCGTTTCGGACTTGGTCCAGCGGCCTGCCATATTGAATCTCCTGTTGGCTCGGGGCGAAGCAGGCCATGGCCCGCTTCCCGTCGTTCACCCGATGAGCCCGGCTAATGGCTCAGCGGATTACTTGCCTGTTTGAACACGAACACGCCGATCGCTCGCGCGATCCGGCTTGGATTTACTTGCCCTTCTTGGCGCCGTACTTCGACCGCCCCTGCTTGCGTTTCTCGACGCCCAGGCAGTCCAGCGACCCGCGGACGATGTGGTAGCGCACGCCCGGAAGGTCGCGCACGCGCCCGCCGCGTACCAGCACGATCGAGTGCTCTTGAAGGTTGTGCCCTTCGCCGCCGATGTACGCGGTGATTTCCTTCCCGTTGGAGAGGCGCACCTTGGCGATCTTCCGAAGCGCCGAGTTGGGCTTCTTGGGGGTCGTCGTGCGGACAATGAGGCACACGCCGCGCTTCTGTGGGCACGCCTTGAGGTCGCGCACCTTCGACTTCACAGGAACCGGGCGGCGCGGCTTGGCGACAAGTTGGTTGATCGTCGGCATTGGGATAATCGCGTGAAAAAGTCTGGATTCAGGCGGAATTTGGGAGGGGAAGTATAACGGGCCTCCCGGGTGAGGCAAGCGGCCGCGCCCCGCCGATTCGCCCCAGAACACTCCGGCTCAGCGGGCGATCCGTCTTCGGCGTGCCGCACAGATCCCTAGCATGACCACGCCGGCGATGCTCGCCGGCGCCGGTACCACCACCAGCCGAACCGATGACATCGTGTCCATGCGCATGAACGATCGGCCAAATCCGATGTCGGGCAACCGAACGTCCGTGAAATCGCCGACGCGACCATCCGCGAAGGTCACCAGGTCAAAGGTCGCGCCCAGCGCCGGGATATATCCGTCGCCGAGCGTGACGACGAGTTGTTTCTCATCCACCCCCGGGAACAGAAGCCGGTCGGACATGTTGATCTGGTCGTACCCGGAGCCGGCGACGGGGCCCAGGATCTCCATCGCCAGGCGGCCTCGCATGAACACGAAGTCCCCGCCAGCGAAGTTCAGCACCCCGGGCGACATGCCGGGACTGAGCACGCCGTCGTCGAGAATGAAATCGCCGGAGCCGGTCGTGAACGTCCCGCTGCCTGCGAGCATGCCGTGCACCGTGAACATGCCGGCGACGTTCACGTTGCTGTTGGTCATGCTGAGCAGGCCGTCCTGCACGAAATCGCCGCCGACGGCGACCTGCGACAGCGCCAGGCTGGTGTCCGCGGTATTGGTCTGGAGCCAGTTGCCCTCGACCTGCAACTGACCGCCGAACATGGTCAGTTGACCGCTCTGAAGGAAGTCCCCGCCGGGCATCTCGGGGAACTCGACGTCGCGCGGGATGTGCAGCCGCCCGCCGGGTGAACTCGACGTGCCGATCGCCAAGGCTGACCCGGGCAGCAGCGTCAGGTTGTGATCCTGACCCGGGATGAGATCGAGTTGGTACCCCCCTGAGATCGTCAGGTTGCCGCTGCGTCCGGGCGAGCCGATGCGCTCCAGCACGTTGAACGCATTGACCAGGACAGGCCCCTCGCGCCGGAAGATCCCGACCTGCATGTCGGGCCCATCGAGCGTGACCGTGCTGTTCAGGATCCGCGCAAAGGCGTTGGGCGCGATCAATCGCCCACCCCGGATGGTGAACGTTCCGTCGTTGAACTCGCCGGTCCCCTGGTTGAAGTTCGTCAGCATGGCGGATCCCATGGGGACCTCGAACTCGCTGCCCATGCCAACCCCGAGTTCGCCGGTGGGGTTCACCGTGAAGTTGCCGATCGTGAGGAACCCGCGCCCGTCGCGGATCGTGAACTTCCCGTTGTTGTCGACGGTGTTCAGATTTCGCAGGCCATTGGGATCGGGCGCCGTGGTGTTGACCAGGTTCGAGCCCACGCCCGAAAGATCGACGTCCGCGTCGATGTTCTCGATGTCCAGGTCCGGCGCCTCGATGGCGCCCGAGGCGCGCCCGTCGCCGATGACGATGAACTTGCCCCCGGTGAGTTTCTTGTTGACGGTCGAGTAGTTCGTGAGGGTGAAGCCGGTGGGGACGGTGAAGACCGACGCGCCCTGCGTGCCGTCCACGGTGATGGTGCCGAGGTTGGTGAAGTTTCCGGCCGTCGTATAGGACTCGCCGGCTTCGAGCGTAAGTTTGCCCGCCGTGTCGTTGGTGGCGAGGAAGCCTTGCAGCCGCGGGAACTGGGCCGATGCCGTCCCGCCGCGCAGGATCACGTCCGACCGGTTCGTGGTGATCGACTGCGCCCCGAAATCGAGCACGGAAGCATCGACCACGCGCCATCGCCCGCCCGTGAGGATCCCGCCGGCGACGTTCACCACATCCGGCGCGGCGAGCGTGTGTCCCCCCTGCACCTCGACGACGCCCGGGTTCTGCATCGTGCCGGCGTTGTTCAGGCGGACGCTGGAGAACGAAGTCGTGCCCGGTGTCGTGTTCGTCGCCACCAGCATGCCATCGTTGGTGAACACCGGGAACGTGCCCGGTGAGTTGGTGGAACGGATCGGCTCGGCGTTGTTGATCGTGAACGTGCTCCCCATCGCGTTCAGCACGCTGCTTGTGCCGTTGAGCACGATGTCGCCCGTGCCGGACCAGGCCACGCCCGAGCCCTGGAACTGAAACGTCGTATCCATCCCTGTCGCGTCGGCGGCGCCGGAGATATCCGTCGTCGACGTATTCCGCACCGTGACGTTGGAGTAGGTCCCGCCCTGGATGTTCAGCGTGCCATTGACGAGCAGCGTGCCCCCGCCCGAAACCGACCCGGTGTTCGTGAACGAGTTCCCCGCCGAGACCGTGAACGTGCTTCCCGTGCCGATGCTCAGCATGCCGGCGTTCGCGAACGCGGACGCGCCGGCGGTGTAGTTCCGGCCGCCAGCGAGGGAAAACGTCCCGGTGGTGTCGTTGGTCGCCAGCGCGTTGATCTGCGAGAACGCCGACCCCGCGCCCGTGAGCGTGATGCTCGCGCGATTGGTCGTGATGTTCAGGCCCATGAGGTCGAGCGTGGCGCCGGCTTCGACGTTCCAGGCGCCGCCGGTCAGCACGCCCGCGCTGAAGTTGGTCGTGTTGTTGAACCGCAGCGTGCCCGACGCCGCGCGGATCGTGCCGTTGTTGGTGATCGCGACGTTGTTCACGAACGTGACGCCGGACCCACCGGCTTTCTCCATCGTTCCGTTCAGCGTGAACGCGGGCTCGCTCCCCGGCGCGTTCATCGAAAAGAGCGATTGATCGCTCAGAATGGAGAACGTCCCCGTGGCGCCGACGTTCCAGGATGATGCCCCGTCCATGCGGATGTCGCCGGTGCCCGACCACGTGCAGCCCGTGCCCGAGTGGTCGATCCCCGTGTCGCACACGTCCAGCAGCATCGATCCATCGATCGTCAGCGTCCCTCGGCTCTGCAGCGACGACACGTTCAGCAACGTCGTATCGCGCAGCGTCGCCGACTGGCCGATGCCCGTCTGGATGGTGCCCGTGCCCGCCGCCGTGCCGCGCACCAGCCCGCTCTGCTGGACATACGCGCCGCTAAGCGTCAGCGTGTTGTTGGTCAGATCGAGGATCGCGTCGGCGGACGTCAGCGAGAATCCGACGATCGAGAATCCCGAGTCCATCGTGACGGTGTACCCGTCCACCGGATCCAGCAGGTCGATGATCGCGTTGAAGTTCCCGCTCGGGACGCCGTTGTCCCAGTTGGCGCCGACGGACCAGTTGCCTCCCGCGGCGTTGTTCCACCGCGTATCCGTCTGCCCCAGCGCCTGCCCGGCGCAGACGAGCAGCCCAAGCGCGGTGACACCCGACGCGACAACACGACGTACACAAACCTGCGGCATGAACACCTCTCTCAGTCGCTTCCCCACGGGAATACTCGAAATCTCCAACACAATCTTACCTCATTTCCGTAAGAACCCCAATGGAAGAATGAGTCAAACCTGACCCCCGATCGTTGGTGTGAACCTGGGAAAACTACGGGCGTTGCGGGATCTCTCATCACGGTTCAAGAACCCAAGTTCCGTCTCGCCGTGTCCCGGGCCGAACGCATCTCGGCGAGTGTTCCGTCTTCGGGCCGGATCACTTCGTCCTTCAGCAACTGCTCGAAGTGAGTCACCGCTTCGTCGAACAGTTTGGCCGCCGATGCCCAGTTGTTCTCGATGGCGTCGAGTTCACCCACCTTATACAGGGCGACGGCGAGGTCGCGGCGCTGCTGCTGCGTCGGATCCGTCCGGAACAGTTCACGCCGGATGCCCAGCGACCGAGTGAATGTCTCTCTGGCGTGAGCGAGGTCTCCCAGGTCGCGCTGCTCGTTGCCGACCTTGTTCAGGCAGATGGCCAGGTCACGCTGCGCCTCGATGTTGTCCTCATCGGCCGAGGCGAGCCGGTCGGTGATGTCCCGGGCGGCGGAAAACGCCGCGAGCGCCGCCGTGTGCTGCGACTCGGCCTCGCGGGCCCGGTCGCCGAATCGCGCATCGGCCTTGGCCAGGGCGGCGTTGGTCTGCGCCTTGTACATGAGCGCCATGCCAAGATTGTGATGGGCCAGGTACTCGTCGCGCTTGAGAACCGCATTCGATCGATTCGCCGCCAGCAGGCCCGAGAAGGTCTCAAGCGCCGCCGACGCCAGCCGCTGGGCTTCGTCAAAGTATCCGATCGCCAGCCCGGCCTTGGCCGCGGCTTCATCGAGTTGCCCCGCCTTGATCAGCCGCTCCGCATTGGCCTTGTGCGCCCGGCCGAACTCGACTCGCGCCGCCGCGTTCTTGTCCAGCACGACTCCCAGCGACCGTGCCGCCGTCTGGTCGCCAGGCGTCGCGACGAGGCGAGCCCTCCAGTAGGCCTCCGCGGCGTCATAGTTCCGCTGCGCCTCCCCCGACAGTTCAGCCGACTTCCCCGCGTCGCTCTCTCGCCGCGCTTGAATGAACAACACGTCACCGATGGCCAGGATCGCCCCCGCTCGGCCATCCTCCAATCTCGTGCGATCCCCCGCCGCCAGGCCCGACGCCGCCGCGTTCGCGATCGCCTGATCGAAATACGCGAGCGACTGCCGGAGGTCCGCCGCGGCGTCCGCATAGGCCGCCGAAACGAGTTTGGAATCGGCGCGTTTCCGGATTGCACGCGCGGCCGCTTCGAGCCGTCCCGGGCTACCGGGGTCCTTCCCGAGCAGTTCAAGCCGGAGGCGCGCCGCCTCCGCGTAGTTCGCCGCGCCCTGCTGCGTGACGCCGTCCTTGCGGATTCTGGGCAGGTACAGCCCGGCCCGCAGATCCCCCGTCAGTTCATGCGCCTGCGCCAGGTCGGTCAGGTAGTCGGCGTCGTCTTTCAACTGATCGCGGAGGGTTTCGAGATACGCGGCGGAGTTCGCCAGAAGCAACTCGCGCGTCGCCGTCGCCCCCACCAAGTTGCGGATGAGTTCGCTCGATTCGATCAGCCCTTTACGGATCAGGTCGCGCCCGGCCGCCGTGCGAACGTCGTACAGCCGGCGCATCACGCTCGCGGCCTCCTCGGCCTTGATCTTGTCCTGCAGCGCCTGTTCGCGCTGCGTCACGGCCGCCTCCTTGTCATCGGCCAGCCGCTTGAGTTGCTTCCCGTTCCAGTACGCATACGCGCCGAAGGCGAGCACCACGACCAGTGCCGCGGCCAGGGAGCCGCACAGCACCTTGTGCCGCCGAACCGTCTTGCGCACCAGATACCACCCGCTCTCGCGCATCGCCTCGATCGGCTCGCCCGACAGATACCGCCGGATGTCCTTGGCCAGTTCCCCGGCCGATTGATACCGCCGCTCGCGCTCCTTCTGAAGCGTCTTGAGGACGATCGTCTCGACCTCGTCATTGATCTGTTTTCGCACCGTGCTCGGGCGCGCGGGCTCGGCGCGGAGGATGTTCTCCATCACGTCCCGCATGTTCCCGATCACCTGGTACGGGAACTTTCCCCCGGTCAGCAGTTGATACAGGATCACGCCCAGCGAGTACACGTCCGACCGGATGTCGATCTTCGCCGGCGCGCCCTCGGCCTGCTCCGGGCTCGCCCACGGCAGCGACCCGATGAACTGTCCCGTCATCGACATCATCTGCACGTGCTGCGCGTCCTGGACCGTCTCACCCGTCACGATCTTGGCCAGCCCGAAATCCAGCACGTGCGGCTCGCCGTTGTGATCCACCCGGATGTTCGACGGCTTCAGGTCCCGGTGCGTGATCCCCTTCAGGTGCGCCGCGTTCACCGCGTCGCAGATCTTCAGGAACATCGATAGCGTGTCCGGCACCGGCCTCGAGGCCGACCCCGCCAGCAACGCGTCCAGCGTCTGCCCCGATACGTAGTCCATCACGTAGAAGCACTGCTTCCCCGCCGACTCGCTCGTGATGCCGCTGTCCAGAATCGAAACAATGTTCGGATGTTCGAGTTGCGCCAGGATCGCCACTTCGCGCTCGAACCGGGCACGACCTTTCGATCCGCCAAACGGCCCAAGGTGCAGCACCTTGATCGCCACCTTGCGCTTCGTCGTCTTCTGGACCGCCTGATACACGATCCCCTGCCCACCGCGGTGGATCTCCCGCACGATCTCGTACCCCGGGAACGCATCCGCCGGCGGCAACACGTCCTCATGGATCGGATGTTTGCTCCGCGGCTGCGCCGCCCGAAGCGCCCCCTCGATCAAGTCCCGATCCGACCGCTTGCTCCCTGATCGCGGCGACACCCCAGACCCGCCGCCGGACCCGCCTTCTCCTCCCGTCGGCCCGGAAGGCACCTCCACCGGGCCACCCGAACCTTCTCCGCCCCTTGGAATCGGATCCGTAGGCACGTCATTCGGCGTCGGTGATTCGGGCGGGGTTGGGGGGTTCTCTCCAGCCACGTAGCATCCTCGCGTGCATCGTACCTTAGACTCGAACGCAAGATCCGCGCCGTCGCTCACGTCCGCGTGCAACAAAATCCTAATGAACCCTCATACACCTTTCTTCCGCGCGATTCTCGCTTGGATCTTCTCCAGGCCGCCGGCGGACGACGCCTTGCTTGATGCCATGCTCTCCGGGAGACCTTGCTCATGATCATCCGCCCTTGGCTCCGATTCGTCAGTCTCGGCTCGGGCATCGTGCTTGCCGCGGGCGGGAACGTGGTCGCCGTTCAGCCCGAGTCCGCGCCGGTTCTCCAGCCGGTTCCGGAAGCCGACCGGGTTGCCCGGTGGAACCAGGACCTCGACGCCCTGCTCAAGGAGTTTCCCGCCGGGCACAAGAACGCCTTCTTCAGGATCACCCAGGACTCATGGAACGCCCGCGCCGCCGACATCCGCGCGATCATTCCGGAAAAGTCCGACCAGCAACTCGTCGTCGAACTCAAGAGGCTCGTGGCGCTGATCGGCGACGGTCACTCGATGATCTCCAGCGATGCCCAGTCCGCCGTTCCACCTTCCAAGCCCTATCTCCTCGGGCTGGCGTGGCTCTCCGACGGCGTGTTCCTCTCGGCCATCCCGAAGCAGCACGAAGCCTTGCTCGCGCAGCGCCTCGTCCGCCTCGGCGACACCCCGCTGGAGAAGGCCATCGAACTCGTCGCCACGCTCCGCGCGCACGATAATGAATTCGGCCGTCGAAATCACGTCGTTCAGGACCTGCGCGACGCGGAATCGCTCGCCGCGTTGGGCATTGTTCCCGGCGCGGATTCCGCGTTGTTCACCTTCGCCGACGCCGCCGGCGCCGAGACCACCATCCGTCTCTTTCCTCTGTCCATGCAGCCCACGCCCGATGCCATCGCGATGCGCCCGGACCCCGCCGCCGTGCCGATCAGCCGTCAGCCCCGCCGCGCGCCATACGGCTTCCAGGTGCTCCCCGACCTCTCATCGTTCTATATCTGGTACGACACCTGCAACGACCGCGGCGACAAGACCGTCGCTCAGTTCTCCGATGAGGCCATCGCCGCCCTCGACGGCGAACTCACCAGGAAACCCTCCAGTGTCGAGTGCGTCATCGTCGATTTCCGGCGCAACGGCGGCGGCAACAGCGCTCTCCTCTCCCCCTTGATCGACCACCTCGCCCGCCGGGATCACCTCGGCAAAGAACACCGGCTCTTCGCCCTCATCGGCCGCAACACCTTCTCCTCCGCCATGATGAACGCTTCCCGGCTCCGCTCGGTCGCCGGGGCGCGGCTCGTCGGCGAACCCACCGGGGGCACTCCCAACGGCTACGGCGAGGTGCGCACCTTCCGCCTCCCCAACTCCCAACTCATCGTGCAGTACTCCACCAAGTTCTTCCGGTTTGACGCCCCAGGCACCGACGCCGTGCTCCCCGACATCCGCATCGAGCCGGACTCGGCGGCGTTCTTCTCCGTGCAAGACGCCGTCCTTGACGCCGCCGCGCACGCCCCGCGGCACCGCCCCGAGTAGCGCGAGCCCGTGCAAACGTCTTCCCGAACACCGGGCAGCCCAGCGGTTGGCGACGAGCGATGAACGAAAAAGGCCCGCGGACCAGGCGGTCCGCGGGCCTTGAAATAATCTGTATGTTCAACCCGATCGGTTACTTGGCGTCCTTCTGATACTCGTCGAGCGTCTCTTCGAGTTGGTCCTTGAACTGCGGGGTCGCGACCGCGACGGCCTTCTTCTGCGTCTCGATCGCCTTGGCCTTGTCGCCCTTGAGCCAGTAGCAGCGCGCCAGCGTATCCAGGATCGCGCCGTCCTTCTCGTTGGTGAGTTGCACGGCTTCCTTCGCCGCCCGCATCGCCAGGTCCACGTCGCGCTTCTCGACCTTCGCCTCAGGATCCACGATGCCCCACGCCAGCGCGTTGAGTTGCGCCGAATCCTTGGCCTTGATCGCCGCGTCGACCTGCTTGCCCATCACTTTGTACGCCTCGTCCCATTCCCCGGCGCTCATCAGCAGCCGCAACTTCATGTCGGACTGATGCGCCGCGAACTTCGGATAATCCTTCTCGAACTTCTCCCAGTCCGCCAGCGCGCCCTTGGCGTCGGTGCGAGACTTGCGGAACAGGCTCATGTAGTCGTCCTGAAGTTTCTTGACTTTCTCCGAGCCCGTCTTCGGATCCCACTTCCCGGCCAGAACGTCGTCGATCACCACGTCCAGGAACATCGGATGATCGGCGTACACCACCACCCCGTTCTGATCGACGACAAACGCCGACGGGATCCCGTTGCGGCCCGCCGCCTTCATCCAGTTCTTGTCCATCGCCTTCGTGCCGCCATCGTACGCGACGTGGTACTCCATCCGCGGCCCCTGCTCCTTCACGAAGTCCTTCACGTTCGCGAGCGTCTCGTCCGAATACGGCGGCATCCCGTGAGCATCCTCCCAGATGTTCGTGCCGATGATCGTCAATCCCTTGTCCTTGTACTCCGACTGGAGTTCAGAGAGGTGCGGGAACTGCGCGATGCACGGGCCGCACCAGGTCGCCCAGAACTCCACCACGTACACCTTCCCCTTTTCAAACCCAGTGATCGGCTCGCCCTTCACCCACTTCTCAACGCTCAGCGCCGGCGCCTTGTCGCCCACCTTCAGGGACGGCTCCGTCTTCGCCGCGGGCTGCTTCGCCGCCGGTTCCTTCGCCGGTGCGGGGGTGGCCGGTGTCTCCTGCGCGCTCGCCGCGCCGGCCAGGGAGAGAATCAGTCCGACGGACAAACCTATCTTCAGCATGTCATGACTCCTTATCGCCCCCTTCCGGTTGATCCCGGCCCCGATGGTTGTTGGATCGTGCGTGCGTCCCGGCGATCACGCCCGCTGCCGTTGCAGGCGGCTCTTGGCGCTTGGTTCGCCGCGCGACCCAATCGTAGTCACGCCCTGCGAAGGGCGCGGCCCCGCGCATCTTCTAGCAGGTCAGGTTGACCCTGGAGCGGGCTTTAGAGCCCGCTTCGCGCCTCGAAACCCCGCTCGCCTTCCCCGCTTGATCAGAACGCCCGGTTCACAATCGCGTCCGCCATCATCATCAGGTAGTCCCGCGCCGGCGAATCCGCCATGGCCAGCAGCGACTGCTTGGATTCGTCCACCAGCCGAACCGCTACCTCGCGAGAATAGTCGATCGACCCCGTGGAGGACAGCGCCGAGCGCAGGCGCTCCGCCAGCGCGTCGCTCCCTTCCCGCAGCCTCATCAGCGTCCGCCCCCGCTCCCCGGCCGACGCGATCGAGAGGTGGTGGATCACCGGCAAGGTCATCTTCCCGAGCACGACGTCGCGCCCAACGCTCTTGCCGACCACTTCCTGCTTTCCCATGAGGTCCAGCAGGTCATCCTGAATCTGGAACGCCACCCCGAGCCTCAGCCCGATCTGGTGCAGGGAGCCGGCGATGCGCCCGCCGGGGCCCTCGCTCAACCACGCGCCCAGGCTGCACGCCGCGGCGATCAGCGACGCCGTCTTCCTCTGGACAATGTCGAAGTACACCTCTTCGCTCAGCGAAAAATCCCCGCGACGATCGAGTTGCAGCAGTTCGCCCGCGCACAGCGTCATCCCCGTCTGCCCGATGAGCAGCGATGCCCGCCGGCCCGCGTCCCCCGGGATCGTCGAGCACAGGTGGTACGCCGCGGAGAACAGGTAATCCCCCAAGATCACCGCGGCCTCGTTCCCATGCAGCCGGTTGACCGTCGAGCCGCGGCGCCGCGTGTCGGCTTCGTCGAGCACGTCGTCGTGCACCAGCGTCGCCATGTGGATCATCTCGCACACCGCCGCGACCGCGATATGCGACTCCGTCACCGCCGAGTCCTCGCACCCGGACCGCGGATCCGCCGCCAGCCCGCTCAGCACCACCAGCATCGGCCGCAGCATCTTGCCACGGTACCGCTCCACGTGCTCGCACAAGCGGTTCACCGGTGGCAGGTCGCTCTGGAGTTGCGCGTCAAAGACCCGATCCACTCGCGCCAGTGATCGCTCGATCAGCGATTGCAGCGGCAGCAAGCGTTCGGGCAGTTCCAGCAGCGTGGACATACACGGCAGGGTATGCGCCGCGCCCTCCGAACGGGAGGCGGCGCCCCTACTCCTCGAACTGCTTCGGCACCGCCGACGCCACCAGTCGAATCGTCGGCGTCTCACCCCCGACTCCGACGTTCATGTCCTGCTCGTCGTTCGGCTGGATCGTCAGGTCCAGCGTCGCGCGGATCAGCCTTGGGCCCGCGGCGTACTCCAGGATGAACAGCGCCTCGCGCACGTTCCGCAGCATCGGTCGCTCGTCGATCAGCGTCGCCGGCTCCGTCGAGTTGTCCAGGCGCATGTACCACAGTTCGTACATGTCGGTCCGCCCGCTCACCGCCCGGCGTTCGATCCGGGTCACGATGTTCTCGTTCCCCGCCAGTCGGTCTGACTCCGCCACGAACTCCAGCACGTGGTTGTCCGGCACCGGGTTCTGGCTGGCGTCCAGCACGTCCGCCGGATACGGCCCAAACTGCGTCCCCGTCCGGATCAGCGCCAGGATCCGCGACACCACGATCCGCGATACCACGTGCGTCGACGCCGACTCCGTCGTCATCTTGTAACTACGCCACGACGCATCCAGCGCGCCAAGCGTCGCCGTTAGCAGCATCGCGCTGATCGTCAGCGCGATCAGCATCTCGACGATGCTGAAGCCCCGCGTGCGCGATCCGACCTGTTCTCCCACGGCTTTCAATGGCGGCCCTCTCGGTAGGTTGTCGAAATCGAGACGACGTTCACCGGCAGCATGATGCCGTCCGGCATCGGCAGGTTCGGATTCCACTTCAGTTCGATGCGCCCGTACCCGTAGAACGGCACCGCCGCCGATCCGCTCGGCCGCGCCTGATCGTGCGGCACGTCCGCGATCCCGTCCCCGTCCGTATCCCAGCCCACCACCCGCCGCCCGTCCACCACCGGCAGCGTGTTCGGGTCCAGCGACTCCCCGTCCCCGTCGTCCGGGCCGAAGTACCCCAGCGTGCAGTTGAACCCCGCCGGGTTGCCCACCGCCTCGCCGTTGTGCTGAAGCGGCCCCTCCCCCGCCACCGGCATGAACGTCAGCAGCAGCGACCCATCGATCTCGCTGTTCCCGCGAACATCCAGCACGCCCGCCACGATCGTGCCCGACAGTTTCACGTTCTGCGGCGTCGGCGCCGTCTCCCCCTCCGCCGGCACGAACGAGTCCGTCGGGCTGTTGAACTGCCCGATATCCACCGAATAGTTCGGCGCCATCATCGACGACTTCTCGATCTGCACCAGGTCCGCCGCAGACGGATTCAGGTCCGGATCGTCCGGCCGGTCCGGGTGCTGCGTCGCGAACCGCGTTGAGCCCGTGAACTGGAGTTTGTTGCGCACGTGCGTGTATTCCTCCGGCGTGTCGCTCACGACCGATCCGACAAACAGGCAGTCGTGGAACCGGATGTTGTTGCTGTACAACTTCGTGTTGCGCGCCGCGCCCGTGCGGGTCACCCCGTGGATCACCGGCGGATCGGGGAACTCGTCGTAGTTCGCGGGACCGTCCACCGGGTTCCCCGTGTAGTACCGTGCAAAGTCGCTCTTATCCAGCGGCGTCGTCACCGCGATCGGGCGGTTCTGCGACGCGTTCCACTCCATCTTCCCATACAGCGTCCAGTTCTCGTGCGCGTTCTCCGTGCACGTGCGCACGTACGTCACCCCCACGAATGTGCAGTTGATGAACAGCGCGTTGGTCCCCTCCGGGATCTGCACGTCGTGGAACACCATGTTCTCGTACCGCCCCCGGATGTACCAGTCCGAATACGCCTGCACCGGGGCGTTGAACGGCATCCGCTCGTAGAGATGTCGGCCCGTCATCGAGTACACCGTCGCGTCGTCCAGGTCAGCGCGGAAGTACCTCGCCTCCGCCGGGTTGGTTGACGACTCCACGTACGTCGGCAGGTCGGTCGCCGCCACACCGAGTTGGCTCGCGACCTGCGTCGCGAACGCCGCCCCGTCCGCCGCGTTGTACAGCGCGGTGTTCGCGCTGAACGACGACGCCGTGATCTCCGGCAGTTCGTCGCTCCCGGCTCCAAAGTGCAGCGGCGCGTCTCCCAGTTCCGGCAGGATCCCACCCTGGATGAACTGGTGATAGTCGCCCTGCGCCGCCGTCCACGCCCCCTGCGTCGCCGACAGCACGATCTTCCCGTTCATCTTCGTGTACGCGTCCTTGCGGTCAATCACGCCGTCGCGCCACCCCAGCACGCGGTCCGCGTACGTCGCCGTTCGCGCGTCATAGTCCAGGATGGTCTCGCCCTGGTCCCACGTGCCGTTGCGGTTGGCGTCGAGGAACCCGTACACCCCGTTGCGGTTCCGGTCCGGGTTGTTCGAGTCCAGCAGCAGCGCCAGGTCCTCGTCGTCATCAAACTCGACCGTCAACCCCTCGGCGGGCGTCCCCGCCGTCAGCCGCGATGACAGCACCACCTTCCCGTCATGATTCCGGTCATAGTGATTCAGGAAGATGTCGAACTCATCGACGTACCCGTCACCCGTCGCGTCCGCGAAGGCGTTGTCGGGCTGCCCGTCCCCGTCGTAGTCCGTGGACGACGACGGGATCGCCGCGCCCTCCGTCGGGTGCGAGCCGCGCAGCCGGTTGTCGTTGTCGCCGTCCGACGCCGCCACCGCCGCATAGAACGCGTTGAGTTTCGCGTCGAGCGTCGCGTTGACGTGCTGGAAATCCGACCGCATCACGATCGGGTGCCCGTCGTTCTGCGCCACGTCCGTGTACCGCCCGCCCAGGTCGCCCGTCACGTGGACGTTCTTCCCGATCATGATCCGGCTCGGGCTCAGCACCGCGTGCTCGTGCTGCTTCGTAATCCGGAAGTCCTGCTGGATCACTCGCGTCAGCGGCCGGTACGAGTCCCGCGACGCCCCGCCCCCGTACTGATAGTCCGTCCCTCCCAGCGACCCGATCGAACTGTACCCGGTCACGATAATGCGGATGTCCGTTCCGTTGGCCAGCGGCGCGTACGTCACCTGATACGCCGCCGGGTGGTTCGTCGAAACGCCCGCGTCGGCGTCGATCGCGACCGCCGGGCACGTCAGCCACCCCGTCGCCGCGTACACGCTCGTATCCGCCGTCGCCGGCGCCTCATGGATCTCCGGATCGTCCGAGATACCCGCCACCGACACGATGTTCGCGTCGGCGTTGAACGCGTTGGCCAGTGCCTGGGCAATCCCCGCCGGCGCGCTGGGCTCGGCATACCCCGCCCGTGTCGGCAGCACCCGCGACTGACCGTCCGAGATGCTCCACGTCCCGTTCCACAGTTTCGGGCCCAGATCGGCGTCCACCTGTCCGCGGTCCATGATGAACCGCTTGGTCGCCTCCAGCAGCCGCGCCTTGGCGATCTCCATCCCCGTGTCCGCCGCCCCCATCGCCCGAAGGACGTGCAGGTGCGTCTGCGCGGTGCGCAGGTTGCCCTTGCTCACGATCGCCATCGCCACCGCGAGCGAGCCGAACAGCACGACGAACATCATCGCCAGCACCGACGCCACGCCCCGCCGGGTCCATCGCAATCGTCGCCGCGCCGGCCGACCCGCCTGCCCGCCCGCCCGACGTTCACGAGTGACTTGTGACTGATTCATGGTGGTGCTCGCACGTTCCGCAGTTGCTCGATCCATGCCCGTCGTCAACCTCTCAAGCCGCTTATGGCACGATCCACACGACCTTCGCCACCTCCGTCGCCGCCGTCTCATTCGGCCCCTGATAACTCACGATCACCGTCACCCGCAGCGGGAACTTGTCCACCGCCAGCCCCGGAAAATCCGGCGGCACCGGCGGCTCCTGGTACCCCGTTGCCCGGATCACCGATGTGTCGTACGGGTCGATCTTGTCCACGAACACCGACTGACGCCACCCCTGCAGCGCTAGCGGCCGCCCATTCTCGTCCGCCAGCACCGTCCCATCCGCGAGGATCTCCGGGATGATCTGTCCGAATGCGTCGATCGGCCCCGGCAGGTCCCCGTCGCTCGGATCCGTCGTCCCCTCCGCCGAGAAGGTGATCCCGTCAAAGTCGTCCACGTCGTCGAAGTCCGTGACGACGGTTTCCCCCGAGTCCGGCCCCCAGCCGTGCACGGTCGACGTGCCCCCCTGCACCTGCAGCCACAGGCCGGTCACGGGGTCGTGACGCTTCAGGCGCCGAGTCAGTTCACGGATTTCATTGGCCAGATACGTCCCGGTCGCCGAGTGCGTGGACCAGTTGTTGGACCGCATGAACGCCTGCTGAGATTCCAGCAGCGCCAGCACCCCGACGCCGATGATCACGGTCGTCAGCGCCGTTTCAAGGAGCGTGAAGCCACGCCGGCGCCCAGTGCACGCCGCGAGGGACCGGGCCGGGCACACATGGGGGGGGAGTGGAGGGAGGGGGGGAAGACGCATCGACGCTCCTTTCCAGCCGCGGGACCGGCGACGAGGCCGTCTGGCCGCGCGCTCGGCG
Organism: Phycisphaerales bacterium; assembly: GCA_050246015.1. GTDB lineage: Bacteria > Planctomycetota > Phycisphaerae > Phycisphaerales > UBA1924 > JTS-AC122. The sequence continues at coordinate 54,992 of JBFWWU010000019.1, read as the reverse complement.
CTCGCGACGTGCGAGCCGGCATCCCACGGGTGCATCGACCCGTGGCCGCACCGACCCGGCGTCCTCCACGGTCCCTATCGGCTATTTCACAATCGAACTCATCTTGAAGATCGGCAGGATGATCGCCATCGCGATGAACCCGACCACGCTGCCCATCACAATGATCATGATCGGCTCAATCATCGACGTCACCGCCTTTATCCGGTCCTTCAGCAGTTTCGCGTAGTACGCCGAGATCTCGTCCAGAACCTCCCCCAACTTTCCGGACTCTTCCCCAGCCGAGATCATCTGCGACACCGACTTGGGCAGCAGCGACGTCTTGTTCAGCGGCGCCGCGATCTTCTTGCCTTGCTTCACGCTCGTGTACACGCTCCGCCACATCCGCTTATACAGCGAGTTCCCCGAGATGTCCCCCGTGATCGCCAGCGTGTCCAGCATCGGCACGCCCGCGTTGATGAGTTGCCCCATCGTCTGCAGCGACCGGCTGATGTACAGCGCGCGGAACATGCTCTTGACCACCGGCACCGCCAACTTGATCCGGTCAAACACCAGCGACCCCACCTCCGTCCGCGCGAACGCCCAGATCCCGCCCACCACCGCCACGATCCCGCCCACCACGAACATCCAGTAACTCACCATGAACGCCGACAGCCCCATCAGGAACTTCGTCGCCCACGGCAGAATGTCTTCCTTGCCCTTGAACACCCCCGCGAACTTCGGCAGCACGAACGTCAGCAGGAACACCGTCACGTTCACCGCCATCGTCCCGATGATCCCGGGATAGATCGCCGCGCCGATCACCATCTTCTTCGTCTCGATCTCCTGCGCGATGTACGCCGCGATCCGGTTCAGCATGTCCGCGAACGACCCCGACATCTCCGACGCCCGCACCATGTTCACGTACAGCGGGCTGAACAGTTTCGGGTGCCGCGAGATCGCCTCCGAGAACTGCTTTCCCGACTCAACGTCCGCCTTGAGCCCCAGGATGATCTTCTTGAACCGCGCGTGCTCGGTCTGGTCCGCGATCCCTTCCAGCGCCGCCCGCAGGTTGATGCCCGCCCGGATCATCACCGCGAGCTGCGTCGTGAAATCCAGCACGTGCTTGGTCTTGGGCTTCCCGGCGTTCAACTCCTTCATCCGCTGCGAGAGCGACCCGCGCTCCGCCGCCTGCACCGGCGACACCGACATCACGCGAAGCCCCTGCCCGCGCAGCACCATCGAGGCGGCCGCCGCGTTTTCCGCCTGCACCACGCCGACCTGCAGTTCGCCCTTCGCCGTCTTGACTTGATATCGATAGTTCGCCATGGGATGGGATTCGCGATGGGGGAATCGGCACTCGAAGCATCAACGACACGCTGCACACGCGGCCCTCGGGACTCGCTCGTCCCCGATCGCCCGCTCCACGTCACGCCACCAGTTGCCGCTCCAGCTTGTCCGGGTACGCCGACTGCGCGATCGCGTCCTCCCGGCTGATCATGCCGTTGAAGTACAACTCCGCGATCGCCGTGTCCAGCGTCGTCATCCCGATCGCCCGGTTCGTCTCGATCACGTTCGGGATCTCGAACGTCCGCGCCTCGCGGATCAGGTTCCGGACCGCCGGCGTGCACAGCAGCACCTCCACCGCCGGCACCATCCCCGGCTTGTCGATCCGGCTGAACAGCGTCTGGCTGATCACCGCCTGAAGCGTGTTGGCCAGCATCGAGCGGATCTGGTTCTGCTGCGCCCCGGGGTACATGTCGATGATTCGTTCAACCGTCTGCGACGCGTTCACCGTGTGCAGTGTCGAGAGCACCAGGTGCCCCGTTTCCGCGGCCGAGATCGCCAGCGCCGTCGTCTCCAGGTCGCGCATTTCGCCCACCAGGATGATGTCCGGATCCTGACGCAGCGCGTGCTTCAGCCCCGACGCGAAACTCGGCATGTCCGCGCCAAGTTCCCGCTGCTCCAGCACGCACCGGTTGCTCTGGAACACGTATTCCACCGGGTCTTCCAGCGTGATGATGTGCTTGCGGTACCGCTCGTTCATCGCCTGGATCATCGCCGCCAGCGTCGTCGATTTGCCCGACCCCGTGTCACCCGTGACGAGCACCAGCCCGCGTGGCAGGTACGTCAGCCGCGCGATCACGTCCGGCAGATTCAACTGCGCCAGCGGCGGCACCTTCGTCTTGATCGCTCGCATCGCCAGCCCCACCGTCGCCCGCTGCATGTGCGCGTTCACGCGGTACCGCGCCAGCCCGGGCGCGTAGTACGAAAAGTCCGAGTCCTTGTTCTTCTCAAACGTCGCGACCGCTTCCTTCGACGCGATTTCGTTGAGGTACTCCCGCGCCGTCTCCGGCTGGATCACCGGAAAATCCATCGGCGTCATCACCTGGTGCACCCGCATCACCGGCGGATGACCCGAAATCAGGTGCACGTCCGATGCGTCCGCGTCCATCGCCGCCTTCAGAATGTCCTGGATCTTTGTGCTCACGCCTGTCTTCCCTCAGCGGATCAAGGTGCCTGCGACTACCCGAGCAAGCGAGCATCACTGCCCGGCTCGTCGTGTGTCATCGGACGTTCATCCGCGCTGGTTCAGTGCTTCCGGAACGTCCAGCAAACTTTGATCGCGCCAATCGCGGACGCCGATGCACATCCCCCCAGGGCACGCCGCCGCGCCACGGGTTCGAGCGATCCGCCTCATCGGCACTTCTTGCGCCGCATCCGTGGCCGCCGCCGGAGAGAACCGGCGCCGTGCTCAGCGAGTCGTCAGCGTGAACGTCTCTCCCAGCCCCGTCACCGTCGTCCCCACCGTCGGCGGCCAGTTCGTCACGATGTCCTTCGCGATCTCCTCATAGAACTTCGATTGCTTCTTGTTGTACGCCCGCAGGTCATGCGGATTCGGCGACAACTTGAACTCGTAGCACGTCCCCGCCGTCCCCTGCAGCGCGATGCTGATCCCGCGCTGCTTCCCGTATGACACTTCCATGTACTTGTACGTGTTGTTGTTCGCTGTGACCGTTCCAGTGCAGCCGGGCATGTTGGTCCTCCTGTTCCCCTCCTCGCGGTACACCGTGAAACTGTATCCTCATTCGCGATCAGGTCTGGACCGGCGCGGCGGGTGCCCGACCGTCCGCGTGAAACGGTTCGCCGCACTCCGGACACCGGCTCGCTTTCGCGCCCGCGCCGGGCTTTCCCCGCAGCGACCGCAGGTCGTAGCCGCAGCGACGGCATGAGTTCCGATCGCTCCGGCGCTCGCCCACCAGCACCCCGTGCGAATACGCCGTGAGACCCGCCAGCAGCACCAACGGCTGCCACATCGGGAACACCGCGCACCACCCTCGCCTCCCCCCGGCTCGAAACGGCCGCCAGGCCGATGCAAAGCCGTCGCTCCATGCTTGCGTGTATTCCAGCCGCACAGGCCCCGCCCCTATGCCCGGGCCGGTCCCGCCGCTGACATCCGCGCCGGCGACGAAGCACCCGGTACTGAATCCCGCGGCGGTGCCTCGATAGCAAAGCACGATGCGGTGGTTCGCGCTCATCACAAATCCCGCCAGGCTCACGCACAGCACCGCCAGGCTCCCTGCCCGCAACACCTTCAAACGGCGCACCCGATCGTCCGGTTTGCTCATCACACCAAGTCCCTTTCGATGATCGATGTCCCGGCGCACTGTCCCAGCCGGTGGCGAGGCGGCCGCGACCGCGTCCTGCGGGTCGTCACAACACGTGCGTTTCCGGCTCGCACAACCGTAGCCCTTCTCCGGGCCCGCACGCGCCCGCCGGCCTTGGGCCCCCCGAACCCGCTACGCTCCTTCCAACATGTCTCACGACCCCATCACCGAATCCGTCATCGCCCTCCTGCGCACCTCCGACCCCGCCGTCGCCGACCTCATCCACAAAGAGGCCGATCGCCAGGAGCACACCCTCGAACTCATCGCCAGCGAGAACCACGTCTCCCCCGCCGTCATGCACGCGATGGGCACGTGCCTCACCAACAAGTACGCAGAGGGGTACCCCGGCGCCCGCTACTACGGCGGGTGCGTCTTTCACGATCAGATCGAAACCATCGCCATCGAGCGCGCCAAGCAACTCTTCGGCTGCCAGTTCGCAAACGTCCAGCCTCACTCCGGCGCCCAGGCCAACGCCGCTGCCTTCATGGCCATCATGAACCCCGGCGACACCTTCGCCTCTCTCGTCCTCAAAGACGGCGGGCACCTCTCCCACGGGATGAAGATCAACTTCTCCGGCGTCTTCTACCGGCCCGTCCACTACCCGCTCCACTACGACGCCTCACACCGCGAGCACGAGCGAATCGACTACGACGCCGTCCGCCGCGTCTGCCTCGAACACAAGCCCAGGGCCATCCTCTGCGGGTACTCCGCCTACCCGCGCATCATCGATTTCAAGCGTTTCCGCGAGATCGCCGACGAATGCGGCGCACTCCTCATGGCCGACATCGCGCACATCGCCGGACTCGTCGCCGCCGGCGTCCACCCCTCCCCCTTCCCTCACGCACACGTTGTCACCACCACCACCCACAAGACCCTCCGCGGGCCCCGCGGCGGCCTCATCCTCACGAACGACCCTGAACTCGCTAAAAAAATCGATAAGGCCCTCTTCCCCGGCATCCAGGGCGGCCCGCTCATGCACATCATCGCCGCCAAGGCCGTCGCCTTCGGCGAAGCCCTCCGCCCCGAGTTCAAAACCTACTCCCAGCAGGTCGTCGCCAACGCCAAGGCTCTCGCCGCCGCCCTGACCAAACTCAACTACCGCATCACCTCCGGCGGGACCGACAACCACCTCATGCTCGTCGATCTTCGCCGCCGCAGTGAATCCCTCACCGGCGCCGACGCCGAAATGTGGCTCGAAGCCGCCGGCATCATCTGCAACAAGAACGGCATCCCCGACGACCCGCGACCCCCCCGCGTTACCAGCGGCGTCCGCCTCGGCACGCCCGCCACCACCACCCGCGGCCTCCGCGAACGCGACATGGACACCATCGCCGCATGGATCGACCGAGTGCTCGGCACGGGGGGAGGCGGCAACGAAGCCGAGTGCGCCAAGGTCCGCGCCGAGGTCCGGGCCCTGTGCCAGAGATTTCCGATGCCGGGTTGATTCGAGGCTCGTTTGCCGAGCGGGCCAGATTGATCCAGCGCGTTCGTGGATCACCAAACCTGTAGGAGCATTGAATGCAGACGCTCAGGAACAAGATCTTCATCAATCATCGCTGGGACGACACAAAGAGCGACGCCAGCATGCTCGCGGACCATCTGAGTGCCAACTTTCAGTCCGGTGTGGTATTCCTCGACCATGAGGCGGTGCAGTACGGGGATCAACTAAGCAGCACCATCCTTTCCGAACTGAAGCGAGCAAGAGTGATGTTGGTGCTGATCGGCCCGCGTTGGTATGGGAAGGGACCTCATAGCACCAGGCGAATCGATGATCCAAAGGACTGGGTAAGACGAGAAATCGAGTACGCACTTGAGCACAAACAGGATGTACTCACCGTTCCAGTCTTGGTCGGGATTGATTCGGCAAAGATCGCGAAGTTGCTGGCTCCATCCGCGCGCTTGCCGAAGCCTCTGGACAGACTTGATGATTGCGCTCGCGCCGTCTTCCGGCCCAACGCGTGGAGGTCGGATGTTACCGACATCATCAAGCGACTGGCTGATCCAACCCTCGGATTGGCCAGGGTGTCTACGCAAGTCATTTACCCACCACCGATGGATAACGTACAACCGCTGGGTGCTCAAGAACTTGCTTCGGCCTCATCAACGCTTGATGGCTGGTCCATCGTTCGTGGCGAGAATGCAGAGCACCCTGAGGCCACGGAACTCAAGAAGAACTTCATGTTCACCACTTTCCAAGAAGCCTTGCACTTCATGATCGTGGCGGCACGATGGATCGACATTAAGGACCATCACCCCAGATGGCAAAATGTCTGGCGCAATGTGACCGTGTGGCTTACAGGATGGGACATCCGATTCAGGCCGTCGTACAAGGACATCGAACTCGCGAAGTACCTTGATGAGCTCTACGTGGACTACGCTCCTCCCGTCAATCTGCCTGTTCAGACCGTGCTTCGGCGTAAACAACGCACGTAGACAACTCGGTTGGTGATCTTTGGTGTGCTCGCGGTAGTCGCTCGGAATCGCTTCGGCACGCCGCCCATTCCACTCCCCGACCCATCTCGGGTACCCTACCCGTATGCTCACCATCAACTTCGCCAACTGCTTCGCCGATCGCGTCGGCTCGCACGGCCTCGACGCCGCTCTTCTCGACCCCGCCGACGACATCGCCCCAAGCGTCGCCGCACTCACCCGCTCCCTCGCCAAGTCGCGCCACACCTCCCCAGACGCCGGCGGCTGGGAAGTCTGGCGCCAACTCCCTCTCCCGCCGCTCCGCGATTCCTACCTCAAATCCGTGAACGACCTCGTCGCCAAGTACCAGCCTCGCACCGAGAACCTCGTCGTCCTCGGCATCGGCGGCTCCGCACTCGGCAACATCGCCCTCCAAGCCGCCCTCAACCCTTCCACCTACAACCTCCTCCCCCGCGGGCCCGCCGGCACGCTCGCTTCCCCCGACTTCGGCATGCACGCCCGCCCCGGCCCACGCATCTTCGTCGTCGATAACGTCGACCCCTCCTACTTCGGCTCCGTCATCCAGTTCTGCCTCCTCTCCGATCCCAAACTCGAACAAACCGTCTTCAACGTCGTCTCCAAGTCCGGCGAGACCGCCGAGACCGCCGCCCAGTTCATGATCATCCGCGACCTGCTCAAAAAGCACCGCGGGTCCGCCGCCAACCAGCACGTCGTCGCCATCACCGACGAGCGCAAGGGCACCATGCGAAAGATCTGCGACGCCGAGGGGTACCCCACCCTCCCCGTCCCCGACGGCGTGGGCGGCCGATTCTCCGTCCTCTCCCCCGTCGGCCTCTTCTCCGCCGCCATGGCCGGCATCGATATCGCCGCACTCCTCAATGGCGCCGCCTCTATGGACGCGCCCTGCTCCAATGAAACCCTTCTGCACAACCCCGCCGCCCTTATCGCCATGCTCCTGGTCGAACTCGGCACCAACAAGGGCAAGCCCAATCATGTCATGATGCCCTACCGCAATCCCCTCTACCTCCTCGCCGACTGGTACCGCCAACTCTGGGCTGAATCCCTCGGCAAGAAAAACTCCCTCACCGGCGAAACCGTCTACGCCGGCTTCACCCCCATCAAGGCCCTCGGCACCACCGACCAGCACTCCCAGGTCCAACTCTACCGCGAAGGCCCCAACGACAAGGTCTTCTGCCTCGTCGATGTCGCCCCCGCAAACGACCCAACCTCCCCCGGCGACCCCGGTCTCCTCGACGACCTCCCCATCCCCACCGGCCTGGGCGTTCAGGCCATTCAGTACCTCGAAGGCACTCGCCTCGCCGGGCTCCTCGCCGCCGAAAAACGTGCCACCGAATACGCCCTCGTCGAGTCCCAGCGACCCAACTTCACCATCACGCTCGACACGCTCGACGCCTTCCACGTCGGCGCCTTCATCTACCTCTGGGAAGTCGTCACGTCCTACGCCGGCCTCATGCTCGGCATCAACACCTACGACCAGCCCGCCGTCGAACTCGGCAAGCAGGCCACCTTCGGCCTCATGGGCCGCGCCGGCTACGAAAAGCACCTCAGGGCCGTCAACGCCACCCTCTCGCCCACCGAACGCACCATCCGTATCTGACGCTCGATGCCTTGATGCCTCCTGCCTCGCTGCCTTCTCCCGACTCAACCCATTACACCCCCAGGAACTCACGAGCCGTCCCCGACAGCAGCCGCTCCCTCGTCGGCACATCCAGATCGCGCATCCCATCGATCATCCGACCGGGCTCGTGTTCCCCCAGCGGAAAGGGATAGTCGCTCCCCAGCGCCACCCGCTCCGCCGACATCACCTCGATCAGGTACCGCAGCGCCCGCTCGTCGTGCACCAGTGAATCCACGTAGAACCTCGCGGGCTTCACGCCCCCCGCATCACGCCGCGCCACGTATTCACTCGGCCCCTTCGCATTCGCCACCGCGCACAGGTCCGGCCTGGCCTCGAACCCATGCTGGATCCGCCCCAGCGTGTGCACAAACGACCCGCCGCCGTGCGCGAAACAGATCCGCAGCCTCGGCAACTTCTCCAGCACGCCCCCGAAAATCACCGAGCACATCGCCAGGCACGTCTCCGCCGGCATCCCCACGAGCCAGGGCGTCCAATACCTCGCCATCCGATCTCGCCCCAGCATCTCCCACGGGTGCACGAACACGCACGCCCCCAGCGACTCCGCCGCCCCCAGCACATCGACCACCCCCGCGTCGTCCAGGTTCGCCCCGTTCACGTTCGTCCCGATTTGCACGCCGGGAAACCCCAGCCCCCCGCGCTCCCGAGGCGTCACGCACCGCTCCAACTCCTTGATCGCCAGTCCCGGCGACTGCATCGGAATCGTCCCCAGCCCGACAAACCGTTTGATCGAGGTCCCTGGCGCCGGCGGCGCACCTTCGCACACGCCGGCGATGTGATCATTGAGCAGACGCGACAGGTCCAGCGCGTCCTGCGCCCTGGCCCAGTACGAGAACATCACCGGCACGGTGCTCAGCACCTGCACGCTCGCCTGCCCCATCCGCGCGTCGCACTCCCGCAGCCGGACCGCCGGGTCCCAGCAGTTCGATTCGATATCCCGGAACGACGTGACCGACCCGTCCTTCTCCGTCCGCACCATCCGCGCGCAGCACGCCGAGTGATGGTCCAGCCGGATCCACCCCGGATACCCGCTCCGCTGCGTCCAGTCGGGCCAGCGCTCGGGCAGGATGTGTGTGTGCAGGTCAATCTTCAGCATGAGGACACAAGCATACTCGTGACCATAGCATCGTCTTCGCCGGACGCCGCGTGCCCAACGCCTATCGCCTCGTTCATGAACCTTCGTCCTCTGTTTGTGGCGACTCGACATCCCGCACGTGCCATCCATGAGACGATCCGGCCCTCGGATCGTCAGCGCACGCATCATGTTGCTCGCTTGATGATCCGCTCCATCCGCCGACTCGCCGCTTCCACCGCGCTGTCGTCGCCTCCGATGCACGTCACATGCCCGACCTTCCGCCCGGGCCGCGCCGACTTTCCATACAGGTGCACGCACGCGCCCTCAACCGCGAGCATCTCCTCCATCCCCGGGATCACGCCCACCAGGTTGTGCATCACGCACGCTCCCCGCGCCGCCGTGCTCCCCAGCGGCCACCCCAGTATCGCCCGCAGGTGATTCTCGAACTGACTCGTCATCGCCCCCTCGATCGTCCAATGCCCCGAGTTGTGCACCCGCGGCGCCATCTCGTTCGCGTAGAACACCCCGTCTTTCACGAAGAACTCAACCGCCAGCACGCCGACGTATCCCAGCGTCTTGACGATCCGCCACACACTCTTCTCAGCATCCTGCCGCGCCGCTGCACTGATGCTCCTCGCGGGGATTCTCGTCGTGCTCAGGATGCCATTCTCATGCCGATTCTCCGCGAGCGGATACATCGCGCCCTCCCCCGACGCCCCGCCCACCGCGATGATCGACACCTCTCGATCGAACTTCACGAACTGTTCGACGATCTGGCCCGCGCGACCATCTTTCGCGTGCCCACCCTTCGTGAGCGCCGCCACAGCGCCCCCCACGTCGCTGCCCGTCCTCAGCACCCTCTGTCCTTTGCCGTCGTACCCCATCCGACGCGTCTTGAGCACGCACGGCAACCCAATCTCCTCGACCGCTCGCTCCAGTTCCTCTTGCGTATCCACCGCCGAATACTTCGGCACCCTCAGGCCCACCCGCTCGAACAATCGCTTTTCCAACAGTCGATCCTGCGCCGTCGCCAGCGCCTCCCCGTTCGGCTCGACGCCCACTCCCATCGTCCGCAGCCGCTCGACACACGCCGCCGGCACATTCTCAAACTCGTACGTCACCACGTCCACGCCACGCGCAAACTCGCGCAGCGCCCCCGCCTCCTGGAACGACTCGCCGACGACCAGGTCGCCCACCGCCTCCGCCGGCGCGTCGCTCACCACGTCCAGAAACCGGAATGAAAGCCCCAGCGGAATCCCCGCCAGTCCCAGCATCCGCCCCAGTTGACCACCCCCCAGCACTCCAACCACCTTCCCCGGCTTCGCGCCCGCTCGGCGCGTCTTGGAACCCCGTCCCTTCGCCGCCGCGCTCATGCTCCTCCTCCACCCGCCGCCGGTCCGGGCTTGCTCGGGTCCGGATCGTTCAGCACCGCCGCCGTCTGCTTCTCCCGCCACACCCGCACCGCGTGCCGCACTTCCGCGTGCTTCACCCCCAGGATCTGCGCCGCCAGGATCGCCGCGTTGATCGCCCCCGCCTTTCCGATCGCCAGCGTCCCCACCGGCACCCCCCCCGGCATCTGCGCGATCGAGAGCAGCGAGTCCATTCCCTTGAGTGATTTCGATTCCACCGGAACACCCAGCACCGGCAGCACCGTCTTGCTCGCCGCCATCCCCGGCAGGTGCGCCGCCCCGCCGGCGCCCGCGATGATCACCTCGATCCCCCGCGCTTCCGCCTCCGCCGCGTACGCCATCAACAGGTCCGGCGTCCGGTGCGCCGACACCACCCGCGTCTCGAACGTCACCCCCAGTTCACTCAGCATCCCCGCCGCGTGCTGCATCGTTTCCCAGTCCGAGCGAGATCCCATGATGATCCCCACCAGCGGCCGGGATGTCTGAGACTGTGTCGCGCCCATCGTCTCATTCCAGATCGGATCTCACGCCCGTTCACAACGCCTACGACGCCTGCGCATGCGGCTGGTGTTGATGTGACTCCATCAACCCGCTCGCGATGCTCAGCCCCATCGGCACGCCCATGAACCCCCCCGCGAGCCAGTCCATCGGCACCAGTCGTGCCAGCGGGAACAGGGTTCCCCCCAGCGCCGCTCTCACCAGCCCCGAATCCGTCCCGTGGTAGAACTTGGCCGCGATCGGCGCCGCCGCACCCAGCACCGCCGCTCCCACGAAATACGCCACCATCGGAGCATGATGCGCCGCCCACTTTCCCGCCGCGGTGGCGAGCATCGCCCCGATCGTCGCCGCCGCCAGCGCCTGCCCCTTCGTCGGCTCCGTCGCGGCGATCCACACCACCGCCGCCATCACCGCCGTGGACGACCCCGCCGCCGCTATGAACTGCGAGCGGATCTTGGCACGCTCCGCCACCGCGACCGTCGGCGCCGCCGCTCCCGCATCCGGCAGCGTCACCGACATCTTCAGCCGCCGCTCGTGAACGTTCCAGAGCACCAGCGCCAGCCCCAGCCCGAGCAGGCCGAAGATCACACCCTCCGCGCCCAGTTTCCACAGCTCCGCGCTCGACTGACTCCGGCGCAAAATGTCGTCCATGTTCCCGGTGCCCCACGTCGCCCACGCCAGCACGAGTCCCGTCGTGAACAGCCCCGACTTGATCCCGTTCACCCACGTCGCGATCACCCCATATCCCCCCGCGATCAACACCGCGGCGAGCCCCATCCCGATGCCCAGCACCGGCGACGCCGCCAGCATCGGTGTCACCGAATCCGACCCGTCTCGCGCCCGGAGCCCGATCGTGCACAGCCCCGCGAGCGGCCCGACCGCGAGCAGCCCGAAAAGTGGTATCGACCAGCGCAGGATGGCCTTGGTCATGGGAAGGATGATCCGCGCGCCAATCTCCGGAAGCAACCCCCGGTCCGTCGCATTCTCCCGGTTTGCATGCCGCCAGGACTATCGACCCCGCAGCCGTTGAATCACGCCCGCCCGTTGGTCCGCCGGGCGCGAGAAGATCGCCGACGCCGCCACCAGCACGTCGCACCCCGCGTCAAGCACCGCCGCCGCGTTTTCCGGCTTGATGCCGCCGTCAATCTCGACCCGCTGGTTCGCGTGCGCTTCATCCGCGATCACCCGCGCCTTGTCCAGCACCTCCGCGATGAACGCCTGCCCGCTGAACCCGGGATTCACCGACATCACCAGGAACAGGTCGGCGCAGTCCAGCAGTTTCAGCGCGCCATCAATCGGAGTGGGGGGGTTGATCGCCACCCCCGCCGTCATCCCCAGTTCGTGAATCCGTGCGATCAGTTCGCGCGCGCGCGGCTCGTCGATTGCTTCCACGTGGAACGTCACGTGATCCGCTCCCGCGTCCGCGAACGGCTTCACGAACATCGCCGGGTCCGTCACCATCAGGTGCACGTCCAAAAACGCCTCCGGCAACACTCGCCGGACCGCTTTGCACAGGTCCGGGCCCATCGTGAGGTTCGGCACAAAGTGCCCGTCCATCACGTCCAGGTGTAGCAGGTCCGCTCCCGCGGCGAGAATCTCCCGTGAATCGTCCCCCATCCGAGCGAAATCCGCCGATAGGATCGATGGAGCAATGAGCGGCAGCCTCGGCGGATGGGTAAATAGAGTTCGCATATCAGCGCGAGAGTACCACGATCATGCCGCGCCCGCTTCCCAGAATGCCCACGGACCGGGATGCTCCAGCGCCGCGCGGGGAACCGCCGCCTCCGCCAAGCGGCTCACAAGCACCTCGATGCCTTCCCCGCGCGCCGCGCTCACCGCGACCTCCGAGCCCCCGCGCGGCGCCCCCAGGTCGCTCCGCAGGCTCACCCGGAGCGTCGTTGCCGACGACCCCACATCGATGAAGTCCGTCGTCGGATCGGCGCAGAGGACCAACACATCCGCGCGGGCCGCGACTTCGAGCGAGATTCTCTGCGCGTCCCGGTCGATGTCGCTCGACGCCGTCCCGATCCCGGGCGCGTCGATGTAGTTCACGACCACGCCGCACACGTCAAGGTACACCCCGACGTGATCCCGCGTGGTCCCCGGTTCGTCCGCGACGATCGACACGCTCCGACGCGCCAGCGTGTTCAGGAGGGTTGATTTTCCGATGTTCGGCGGCCCGATCGCCACCACCATCGCAGGGACGACCAGCCGCTTCAATCGCGCGGACCTCGAGCGGATCTCGCTCAACTGATCCTCCGGCAATCGGTCGGCGTCGCTCGCGCTCTCGATGCCAAGCGTCCGCCACCGCCGGGGCTGATCGAGCAGCAGGTCGATCGCGAGCGGGCTGGCGGCGCGGGCGAGCGTCCGCAGCATCCGCGCTTCCAGGTCGCTCCCGGCCTCGGGGAAGATGGTTGACGCCGGCGCATCCGCCGGCGCGGCGCGCACCCCGCGCGCCTCCAGCCAGTTCGAGACGGCGCGCCGGACCGCGACCCCGCCGTGCGGTGTAATGAACACCTCCCCCGACGATGTTCGTGCCACGACCGCGGCGTCAATCCCGCCAAGGTCTCGGAGCCGCGCTTCGCCGGGCGCCACCGCTCGGATCGACAAGGCGGCGAAGACGGCCTGGGGGTCACCGACGATCCGCAGCACCGAAATCGCGGCGGACCGGCTCGCGGCGGCGGGTGAAAGCCACGCGTACGCCGGCGCGGAATGGTCTGATTTCGCCCTCGTCATGCCATCACGCTTCGGGTCAGATCTTCGTCGCCACGATCTCGAAGACCGGCGGGGCCACCAGGAAATCCGTGTCCGACCGTGCGGCCTCGTCAAGGTCGCGGAAGAGTTGCTCCTGATCGAGTTTGGCGAGATAACCCATCTGCACGAGTTTGGGAGCGTAGATGCGCCACCAGAGATCAGGCCAGTGGAACATGGTGTCGCCCCCGTTGCCCCCGCGCGCGAGGCGCTGGTGCACCCCGATGTGATCGACGCGGAATCCATGCTCCTTGAGCAGCCGCGGGAGCCGGCCCATGATGTCGGTATCGCCCCCGCGCGCGTGCCACGATGCGATGGTCGCGGCGACCGCGCGTTCGTGTGACTCGCGGCGCGGCGCCATCGTCATGGAGCGATAGTTGAAGTAATCGTTGACGCAGAATCGCCCGCCCGGCTTGAGCAGGGCCCCGACGCCTCGAACGACGTCCTCGGGCCTCGGGACGAAGCAGAGCACCCACCGCGCGTAGGCCAGGTCGAAGGAGCCGAGTTCACACCCGCTCGCCGCGCCGACGCGGGCGAGTTCCTGCACGTCGCCCACGGCACCGCGGAGTTGCGGCAGGTGTCGCTGCCCCGCCTGCGCGTTGAGGAACGCGATGTAGTTGGGAGATTCATCGACGCCCAGCACGAAGCCTTCGGAGCCGACGAACTGCGCGAGCTCGAACGACGCGTAGCCGGGCCCGCACCCGACGTCGAGCACCCGCATTCCGCGCCGGATCCTGGCCTGGCGCCACAGGGCATGGGCGGCGTCTGACCACAACTGGTGCTGCAGCCCGAGCCGCTCGAGTTCGTCCCGCCCCGTTCCGAGCACATATTCCATCGCCGATCCGGCGGCAGCGGCCTCTTCACGTGACATGCCTGATCGTAGATCGATCCGGGCCGCTCCATCTGAGCCGCCCGGCGCAAGCCGGCGGGGCGGGGCGGGGAGGGGAGCGTGGTCTCATGGCGCCCGCCATCCTTCAATCGCGCCGGGCCGCCGAGTGCTCGCACCGACCGCTGGCGCGGTCCGGCTCAGAAAGGCAGAGGTCACCTCCGCGCTATCGAACCACCTGCATCGCCGCCCCGGCCAGCGCCGCCCCGGCGATCACGATCAACGTGCTGCGCTTCCAGATGACCAGCACGACCACGGAGACGACGGCGAGGCAACCCGCGGCCAGGTCGAAGGTCGAAAGGACGGGCACACGGAGGTGAACGGCACCGGCCGAGAGCGATGTGGATCCAGCAAAGAGCGTGTGCGCGCCGAATGTCAACGCGAGATGAAGGATGATCCCGACGACCGCGGCCGTCACGCCGGCAAGCGCCCCGGCAAGCCAGCGTACGTGGAGCAGCCGCTCGACATAGGGCCCCCCGGCGAGCACGAACGTGAAACTGGGGACAAAGGTCACCCACAGCACCAGGAGCGATGCCAGCGTGCCGGCCGCGATGGGGTGGATCCCCGGTGCATGATGGTGGGCCGCAACGAACGCGGTGAACTGCACGACCAGGATCAGCGGCCCCGGCGTGGTCTCCGCGAGCCCCAGGCCGTCCATCATCTCGCTGGTCGAGAGCCAGGCCCGGGTCGAGACGGTGTACTGGGCCACGTACGACAGCACGGCGTACGCGCCGCCGAACGTCATCACCGATGCTCGCGCGTAGAACGCCCCCTGACGCGCGAAGTGATCGTCGGCGCCGCGCGTCAGGACGAGGACAAGCACCGGCGCGAGCGTCAGCATGGCGCCTATGGCCAGGCAGGCCACGGCTCGCCGCGCCGATGGCCGAGTATGCGGCAGAGCGCCACGCTCGATCGCGTCGTCCACGACGCGGCGGCTCTCGGTCGGACCCGCCGCGGAACCGCCGCCCGGCCCGGGGGATGCTCCAAGCCTGGCGGCACTCCCCGCGACGCCCGCCAGCGCGATGATCAGCGGAAACGGCGTCCCCAGAAGCCCGACCAGGATCAGGGCGGCCAGGGCGATCGCGACGTGCGCCGGGCCCCGAAGAGTTCGGCGCCCCAGGCGATACATCGACACGCCCACGATCGCCAGCACCGCCGGCTTGAGCCCCCAGAAGAGTCCGGCGATCGCGGGAACGTCCCGAGCGGTGACGTACGCGATGCTCAGCCCGAGCATGACCAGGGCGCCCGGCATCACGAACAGCAGCCCGGCGACGATGCCGCCGAGCGTGCGGTGCATGAGCCAGCCGATGTAGGTCGCGAGTTGCATGGCCTCGGGCCCGGGCAGGAGCATGCAGAAGTTGAGCCCGTGCGAGAATCGCCGCTCCGAGATCCATCGCCGCTCGTCGACGACGATGCGGTGCATGACGGCGATCTGCCCGATCGGTCCGCCGAAACTTAGCAGCCCGATGGTGAGCCAGGCGCGGGTTGCCTGGGCGAACGAAACCGGCGGCGCCGGAGCATCGGCGGCGCGGGCGCCGTGATTCGGCGAGCCCGGATCCGCCGGCGCGGGCGTCTCAATCGTGCCGGAATCGTTCGGGCAACTTGCCACGCCACTTCTCCGCTTCCTCGGGCTTCTTCCAGAGTTCGTACAGGTTCACCAGGGACCGGCGAACAGAGACCACGCGCTCGTCGTCGTCGCTGAACAGTTTGCTGACGACCGCCTCGGACGCCAGGAACTGCTCCTGCGCCGCTTCGGGCTGCCGGGTCGCGAGCAGGCAGACGCCGTAACCGTAGCGGTGCGCCGCGATCGTCCAATCGCCCGGCTCGAGCACTTGCTCGGCTTTCTGCACGAGCTGCGCGGCCAGGGGGAGGGCGTCGGCGTATCGCCCTTCAAGCCGAACGACCGTGATGTAGTTGTTGATCGCCGCGAGCTGAGCACGGTTGGGCCGGACGCCCGGCCTCGTGGCCCGCTCGTATGCCTCGCGGAAGGCGGCTTCCGCGTCCTGGAGTTTGCCCTGTTCTCGCAGCGCGGCCCCCAGGTTGCTCAGGACGCGAACGAGTCCATCGATATCCGGTGTCTGCCCCAGGCGGTGCCGCGCCGCGACCGATTGCAGCACCGCGGCGGCTTCCGCCGCTCGCCCCTCCTCGATCAGGTAGCACCCCTGCAAGTTCTCCACCGCGAGCATGGCCGGATGCTCGGGCTCGAAGATCTGGCGCGCCATCGGCACGAGTTCGTCCAGCAGCGGGCCCAGGGCTTCGGTCCGGCCGAGGTCCTGCAGGTCGTTGCCCAGGCCGACGTACCAGATGACCGAGCGGATCGACGCCGGGCGCTTCGATGCGCGGTGTGCCTCGACAATCTGCCGCTTGAGATCAACGGCCTGGTCGTATTCCCCCAGGCGTGACAGGAGCCTGGCGACGGCGTAGCGGGCGTTGAGCGCGGTCGGGTGGTCCGCGCCGAGCGTTTGCTCGCGCTGCGCCGCCGCCGACCGGGCAAGCCGCAGCGCATCCTGCAAGCGCTCGACGTCGGCAAAGAGGGCGCTCATCGCGGACGCAAAGACGGCGTAGATCTCGTCGGATTCGTCGGCCTGCAGAACGAACTCGTTCCATTCCGGCTCGGCGATCGCGAGGCCTTGCTCGGGCTTGCCGAACTCCGACAGCAGCATGCACAGCGACGACAGCGAGTTGATGGTCTCGGGATGAAACCGGCCGAAGGCCTCGCGGTGCAGTTCGTACGCGTCGCGGAGGTACTGCTCGGCCTTGGAATACTCGGCGAGCGATCGGTACGTCTGACCGATGGTGCGCATGATCGCTCCGCGCACGCGAGGCTGCGTCGGCATGGTCTCCTGCAGGTCGCGCTCGCTGCGCTCCAGGGCCGCCAGCACGGTCACGTCACGCCCCAGGTGCTGATCCGGGTCCGGGGCGCTCACGATGCCTTCCAGGAACGTGTTGAGCCCGCGCGCCACTTCCAGGTGCGACTGCGCCTGCTCCAGGGCCTCCTTGAGTTCCTCGCCTTTGCTGACCGCGTCGTTCCTGGCGTTGTCCGCCTCGGCGCGCGCTCGGGTCATTTCGCGCAGCGCGATCGCGAGTTCGTTGCCTTTGCCGACGGCGTCCACGCGCGCCACCTCCGCCGCCCGCGCCTGCGAGATCGCGGCGAGCATCCCGATCGCCAGCGCCGCGAACGTCGCGATCACCCCGCCGACCAGCACCTTGTTCCGCTTGCCGAACTTGCGGAACTGGTACCACGTGCTCGGGCGGCGCGCGACGATCGGCTCGTCGCGCAGCGATCGGCGAATGTCGTCGGCGAGTTCCTTGGCCGATTGATACCGCCGGTCCGAGTCCTTCTCCAGCGCTTTGCCGACGATCGTCTCGATATCGCCGCGGTACCCGCGGTCGAGCGTGCTGAGCGATGTCGGGGTGTCCTCGCGGATGATGCGGATGGCTTCGGGGATCGGTCGCTGGTTGACGTCGTGCGGGAGTTTCCCGGTGAGGATCTCGTACAGGATCACCCCAAGTGCGTAGACGTCGGACCGCGAGTCGATGTTGCCGGGCTCGCCGGCGACCTGCTCCGGGCTCATGTAGGCGAGGGTGCCGATCAACTGCCCCGCGTGGGTGTGGATGGTTTGGGTCCGCGTGTCGGGGTCGGTGAGGCGTGCCACGCCGAAGTCCAGGATCTTGGGCTGCCCCGCCGCGTCAACCAGGATGTTGGCAGGCTTGAGGTCGCGGTGGATCACGCCCTTCTGGTGCGCGTGCGTCACCGCGTCGCATACCTTGCACACGAGCAACAACTTCTCCCGCACGTCGGGGTGCTTGTGCCTGATGTATTCCGTCAGCACGGGGCCGTCGACGAACTCCATCGCGATGTACGGCTGCGGGCCGGCGCTCCCCAGCGCCGTGCCGGCCTCGAAAATCTGCGCGATCCCCGGGTGCTGAAGGAGCGCTACCACCTGCGCCTCTTGCTCGAAGCGACGCAGCATCGCGCTGGACGCCATCCCCGGCTTGATCACCTTCAGCGCCACCCGGCGCCGCGGCTTCTCGCTCTCGGCGAGGTACACCCGGCCCATGCCGCCGGCGCCCAGTAGTTTCAGGATCCGGTAGTTGCCGATCTTTGCCGGCACCGCTTCGTCGTCCCCGAGCAACACCGAACTCTTGGACAACTCGATCGGGGGCGACTCGAGAAAATCGTGCGCCCGCTCGTGGGACTCGATCAACCGCTGCAGTTCCTGGCGCATCGCCGTGTCGCGGTTGCACACTTCATCTAGGTACCGCTCGCGCTGGGCGGGATCCAATGAAATCGCCACCGCGAACAGTTCCGGCGTGCTTGATCCGGTATCGCTCATGACCTGCTCCGTTCTTTCCACGCCAGGGATTCTTCCCCTCGGCCCGCCGCGGCGTACAACTCCGCAAGTTCCTCGGCCGCCTGTTTCGTTCGTTTGCCCCCGACGCCCAGGCCGTGCTCGAACGCGCGGTGGGCGTCGAGCAGCATCCCCTCGGCGACTTCAAAGAAGCCCCGCTGCTTCAGGATCCGTCCGAGTTCGAGTTCAAACTTGGCTCGATCGATGTTCCCCGGCTCGATCGTCGCGGCCGCCCGGTGCATGACCTCGCGCATCTCCGCCTCGGCCTCATCAAGCCGTCCCTGCCGTCGCAGGCACTGCGCCAGGTTGCACCGGGAGTTGAGCGTGGAGCGGTGGTCCGCGCCCAGGAGGCGCAGGCGCGCTTCGATCGTCTCGCGCAGCAGCGATTCGGCGCCGGCGGGATCCCCGCCGTCGATCAGGTCGCTCGCCAGGTTGTTCATCGCCATGAGCGTCGCCGAGTGGTCCTGCCCGAACGCTTGCCGGGCGCGCTCCAGGAAGCGCCGGCGGATCGCGACCGCGCCGGCCAGGTCTCCCCGCTCGCGCATCGCCGAAGCCAGGTTGTTCATCGACACCATCGTCGTGCGGTGCAGCGGCCCCAGCGTCCGCTCGGCGGATTCGGTCGTCCGGATCAGCAGTTCCTCGGCCTCGGCGAAGCGCTCGCGCCGGTGCAGCACGCTCGTCAGGTTGATCGTGCACCCGATGGTGAGCACGTGATCGGGCCCGAGCACCTGCCGGGCGCGCTCGGCGGCCTCGCGCAGCATCGGCTCGCTCTCTTCGAACGCGTCCCGCAACTTGAACAGGTGTCCCAGGTCATTCAGCGCCGACACGTGCTCGATCGTGTCCAGGTGGGGCTGGGCCGAGGTGACCCCGAGCCCGGCTCGGTAATGGACATCGGCCTTGTCAAGCACGCCTAGTTGTTCGTACGCCCGGCCGATCACCCCGTGCAGTTTCGCCAGCACCCGGGGCTTGCCCTGGAACTCCGCCGCGAGCGACTCGACCGTCGAGCGGTCCAGCATCTCTCTCACCGTCACTTCGCGCTTCTTGCCGATGTCGGGGTCCGCCGATTCGAGCAACTGCGCCAGGTACCCCGACACGGCCTGGGCGATCTCCTGCTCCGCCGCGGCACGATCCGATTCCGCGCTGGCGCGGGCGGCTTCCTTCAGCGCGTCGCTGGCCGCGCGGCTGGCGCGGTCCGCCTCGCTCGCCGCCCGCCCGGCTTCGATCATCGCCCGCGTCGCCGCCCTCTTCGCGCGGTCGGCCTGCCACAGCGTGGACCCCAGCCCGGCGATGATGCTCGCGATCGCCAGCGCCCCGGCCGCCAGACCCGCGCGCCACGCGACCCCCGCGATCCCCAGCGCCAGCCCAGACAGCGCCAGCGCCGCCGTGAACACGATCGCCCAGTTCCGTGACAGAAACTTGCGGAGCACGTAGATGGGCCGCGCGCGCCGCGCCTGGATCGGCCGGTCCGCCAGGTACCGCCGCAGGTCGTCTCCGAGTTGCGCCGCGCTCTGGTACCGCTCGGCGGGCTCCTTTCGCATCGCCTTGGAGACGATCAGGTCGATGTCGCGCGGCATCGGCGCGTCGCCCGCCGACAGCGGCACCGGCGTCCCTTCGCGCAGCAACCTGATCGCCTCGGAAAGCCCGGCCCTGGAGACGTCCAGGGGGAGTCGTCCGCTGAGCAGTTGATACAGGATCACGCCCAGCGAGTACACGTCCGCCCGCGCGTCCACCGCCGCCGCGTCGCCGCACACCTGCTCCGGGCTCATGTACGCCAGCGTCCCGAGGATCTGCCCCGCGCCGGTGTTCATCGTCATCATGGCGTCGCGCGACTCCCCCAGTTCCGTTTCCAGCAGCCGCGCTACGCCGAAGTCCAGCACCTTGGGTTGGCCGGACGCATCCACGAGGATGTTCATCGGCTTCAGGTCGCGGTGCACCACCCCGCGCTCGTGCGCGTGCTGGACCGCATCGCACACACGCGCGACGAGTTCGAGTTTCTCCCGGACGCCGATCAACCGCTGACGTGCGAAGTCCAGCAGCCCGGATCCCTCGACCAGTTCCATCGCGAAGTACGGCTGGGGACCGCTGCCGGCGTCCGCCGTGCCGGTTTCGTAGATCTGCGCGATCCCCGCGTGCGTGAGCCGCGCCAGCACTTCCGCTTCGTGCTTGAATCGCCGCAGCATCGGCCCGCTCGCCAGCCCGGACCGGATGACCTTGAGCGCGACCAATCGGCGCGGCGACGCGGATCGCGCCCGGTACACGATCCCCATGCCCCCGGCGCCCAGGAGCCCCAGCACCTGAAACGACCCGACTCGCTCCGGAAGCGCCCGCGGCGCGAGCACGTCCTCAAACGCCCCGATCCGGCCCATCGATAGCGGTTCGAGTTCGAGAAACGCCGGCGCCTCCGCCTCGCAGCGCAGCAGCGCCAGCACCTCGTCCCGCAGCGGGGCGTCGGCGTCGATCAGCCGTTCGATCTCGCGGGCGCGGGCGGAGTCGTCCAGGTCCCGAACCTGCTCGAAGATCTGCTCAGCACGCTTTCGGCGTTCCGGATCCACCGTGGATGCTAAGGCCCCACCGTCGGCCTCGCCGATCCGGCCCGCCCCGTGACATCGAGTCTCCGACCGCCGCATGCCAACCGGCGCGCGCGGGGCCACAACTTGTCTTTCTGCAAACCACACCCCTCAGTGCGAGAGCGGCCCTCCGTCGGGATAACCGCGGACGGAATTCACGTCACCGGTTTCAGGTGCGTGGCCACCGACGTCCGATAGGCCATCATGGCCGGCGCCAGTCCCGCCAGGCACGCCAGCGCGATGGTCCCGATGCACACCGGCAGCACCCACTCCAGCGCATAGGCCGGCTGCACGACCATCCCGATGCGCGCCCGCAGCATCTCCGCGATCACAAACCCCGCCAGCACGCTCAGGAGCGCCCCGGCCAGCACGCCTAGCACGCCGATGAGCGCCGATTCCGTCAGCACGAGCCCGAACACACGCGACTGGCTGCACCCCAGCACCCGCAGGATCGCGACCTGCCTTCGCCGCTGTTCCATCGAGTTGTACAGCGCGAGCATGATCGCGATCCCGCTGGAAACCACCACGGCGGCCGCGATCGCGATCAGGATCTGGTTGATCCCGCCCACGATCTGGAAGAGTTTCCGCACCTGGTCCGACGGCGCCGCCACCGTGATCGACTTGTCGCGGCGCAGCGTGTCGAACACCGACGGCAAGAGTGCGGTCGCGTCCTTCCCTGGACGCGCGGCCACGCGGACGAGAATCCCCGTGATCAGCCGGTCCTCATCCGTCAGGTCGCCCGCGCTCATCGGCGGCTCATCATGGTCGTGCTCGTGCTCGTCGTGCGCGTGCGCCGTGCCCTCGGCGATCTCCGCCCGCTCGCGCCGATCAAACGCATGCAGGATCCACGACGTGTTCAGGTTCATGAAGATCGCGCGGTCGTGGCTCGTGCCCGTCGCCTTGAGGATCCCCACCACCTTCATCTTGAACTCGTCGTGCACGTGCGGAGCGGGCGCGGCGCCCGCGCCCCCGCCGACGCTCGCCGTGGTCGCCCCCGCGCCGTGCGTCAGCACAAGCCGGTCATTGAGCCGGATCCCCGCTCCCTTGGCCGCGACGGACCCCACCACGACCTCGAACTCCTTGGTGAAATACTCCCCGCTGGCCAGTTCCCACGGCTGGTCGGTCGCCGGGCGGAACGCCGAGAAAAACTCCGGCGTCGTCGCCAGCGTCGGGTACCCGCGGTAACTGTCGCCCTGCTGCATCGGCACGGCCCACTCGAAGGGGAAGCGCGACGCGAACTGCTCGTATTCCTTCCACGTGATCGGCGCCTGTGGGGGCTTGGCGTAGTACAGGCCGTTGAGGATCGACTCCATCGCCGAGCCATCGCGGCTCACCAGGAGGTGCGCGTTCCCCGCGCCGCGCTCGAACGCCTGCTGCCCTGAATCCCGCATCGACAGGAGCACGAGCATCAGCGCGACGGCGACCGCGACCGTTGCGACCGTCGTGATCGTCGAAAACAGCCGCGTGAACATGCTCCGCCGGATGATGGTGAAGTCGGTGAGGGCCATGCCGAATCGTATTGCCCGCCGCGGCGGGTGGAACGCCTGCCACTTCGTGCCACGGCTTGGCTGCCACTCCGTGCCACGGCTTGGCTGCCACTCCGTGCCACGGCTTGGCTGCATTTGAGCCAAGCCGTGTCTTGGTTCCTGAACCGTCCCGGGCCGGTGGCATGCCTTGCCACTCCGTGCCACGGCTTGGCTGCATTTGAGCCAAGCCGTGTCTTGGTTCCTCAACCGTCCCGGGCCGGTGGCATGCCTTGCCACTCCGTGCCACGGCTTGGCTGCATTTGAGCCAAGCCGTGTCTTGGTCAGCGACTGACTCCGCGAGACACGGCTTGGGGGCTGAAGACGCCAAGCCGTGGCACGTCGGATACCCAATCCAACCCATGCCATCTCCCCCCGAATGTCCGCGCCGCACGATGCCGCAATAATCGGAATCATCGTGCCTCCCCCACAACCTTCTCCCCCTCCACCTCCCCCGCGCGAAATCCAACTCGACGCCTGCATCCTCGGCGGCGGCATCGCCGGACTCTGGACCCTCGCGCACCTTCGACGCCTGCGCTATCGCGCCGCGCTGATTGAACTCCACACCCTCGGCGGCGGGCCCGACGGACAAACGCTCGCCTCACAAGGCATCATCCATGGCGGGATCAAGTACGCCCTCTCCGGCGCTGCCGCCGCCGCCTCGCGCGCCATCGCCGCCATGCCCGAAATCTGGCAACGCTCCCTGCGTGATGCCGCGGACGCAAACGACCTTCCCGGCGCGGTTCTTCCGCTTCGACCGTTCCTCGATCCCGCTCGCGCCGTCCTCAGCCAGACGCAGTTGCTCTGGACGACCCCGGGGGTGGCGTCGCGACTCGCCGGAGCCGCGGCGAGCAAGGTGATCCGCACGCCCGTCGAGCGATTGGCCGTCGGCCAGCGCCCACCCCCCTTCGATCACGCCGCCGGGATCGACGTCTACCGCGTGGCCGAGCCCGTTCTGAGCGTGGGCGAAATCATCCGCGCGCTCATCCGGCTGGCTGGTCCGCGGAGCATCCTCGCGCTGCGCAGCGGAGCGGCCGACCTGCTGCGCATACACCCGTTGCATCCCGGCGCGAGCAGTGGGGGGGCCACAGGGACGACAGGGGATGCCTCCCGCGGCATCGCGTCCATCACGATCGATGGTCGCCAAGGGGGTGGAACAGGGGGAGGAATCGACACCGCCGCGGCACACGCATCGTCTCCCATCACGATTCATGCGGCCCGCTACATCTTCGCCGCGGGCGCCGGCAACGCGGCGCTGATTGCCCGCACGTTTGCCGATGCACCCGCCGGGCAGGAGCCCCCACGCATGCAGCGCCGGGCTCTGCACATGGTCATGCTGCGCGCGCCCGACCTCCCGGCCATCTTCGGACACTGCGTCGGCCTCAGCGATAAGCCCCGCGTGACCATCACGACCGCGCGCGACCGCACCGGCCGCGCCGTGTGGTATGTGGGCGGCCAACTCGCCGAACTCGGCGTCTCGCGCTCCCCGGCCGAGCAGGTCGCCGCGGCGAAGCAGGAACTCGCCGCCTGTCTCCCCTGGCTCAACCTTGCTTCGCTCGCTCCTGAGTGGGCCACCTGGCGCGTCGACCGGGCCGAGGGGCTGACGCCCCGCGGCGACCGGCCCGACGAGCCCGTCATCGCCGCCATCGGTAACGTCATCTCGGCATGGCCCACCAAGCTCGCCTTCGCTCCGCTCGTCGCCGAACGAATCGCCGCGATGATGCCTCCGGTTGTCACCGGCGCTGCCGATCCAGCCGGCCCCCTTTCCGGTCTGCTCCGCGCCACCGACACCGATCTGGATTCGCTCATCGCTGCCTATCCCTGGGACCGATCGGAGGTGCCATGGACTCCCTGAGACCTCTTGGCTCCTCCGGCATCCTCGTCAGCCCCATCGGTCTGGGCACCGTCAAAATCGGTCGCAACACCGGCGTCAAGTACCCCCGACCCTTTGACCTGCCCTCCGACGCGGACGTTCGGATCCTGCTGCGCACCGCCGCCGAGGTGGGTGTCAACCTCATCGACACCGCGCCCGCCTACGGCGTCAGCGAGCAGCGCCTCGGCGAGGCGCTGCACCATCTCAACTGGCTCGGCTCGCGCCAGCAGTGGATCATCTCAACAAAAGTCGGCGAGGAGTTCGACTCGCTCGCGGGCGGCTCGGGCGCTTCCCGTTTCGACTTCTCCGCCCAGGCCGTCCACGCCAGCGTCCTGCGCAGCCTCGCGCGCCTGCGCACTGACTACCTCGACATCGTCCTGATCCACTCCGACGGCCACGACCAACGCATCATCGCCGACCGCGGCGCGATCGATGCCCTCCGCTTGCTCAAAGATCGAGGCCTCGTCCGTGCCATCGGGATCAGCATCAAATCAGCCGCCGGCGGCTTCGCCGCCATCAGCCCCGCGACCAAGCCCCACTGGTGCGACGTGCTCATGTGCACCCTCAATCCTTCATATGTGGACGAACTCGACCTCATCAGGGCCGCGCACGCCCGGGGCGTGGGCGTGCTGATCAAGAAAGCGTTCCAATCCGGCCACCTCGCGCCGGACTCGTTGGGGCCTACCACCACCGCGGCTCCGGTCGATCCGTTCGCCTTCATTTTTCAAGGTGCCCGCGACGCCGCTTCCTCGGTCGTCGTCGGAACGATCAGCCCGGATCACCTTCGCGCCAACGTCGCAGCGGCGCGCCGCGCGATCACGTCTTCTTGAGCCGCCCGGCGCCGGCACGCTCCCGGCGGTGCTCACAGCACGTCCCGAACTTCTTGCAGATCGGATGGTCCCCGCACGCCGCGCCCCCCGTGAGCCGCGCCTTGCACGCCCGCCGCCCGTGCCAGATCAGCCGGTGCGACAGGTCGCACCAGGCCTCGCGCGGGAACAGGGCCATCAGCCGGCGCTCGATCATCGGCGTCCTCGTGCCGGGCTCCACCAGGCAGAATCGCTGCGCCAGCCGCTCAACGTGCGTGTCCACCACGAACCCCTCGTTGATCCCGTACGCATTGCCCAGCACCACGTTGGCGGTCTTCCGGGCCACTCCCCGCAGCGTCAGGAGATCCTCCATCGTGCGCGGCACCTGGCCCCCGAACCGCTCGACGATCTGCGTCATCGCCGCATGGATCGCCTTGGCCTTGTTGCGAAACAGGCCGATCGACTTGATGAACGGCTCGATCTCTTGGGGCGACGCCGCCGCGTACGCCCGGGGATTCGGAAACCGTGCGAACAGCGCGGGCGTCGCCTTGTTCACGCCGACGTCCGTCGCCTGGGCTGAGAGGATCGTCGCGACGAGCAGTTCGTGCGGGCTGGAGTAGGCCAGTTCGCAGTGTGCGTCGGGATACGCCGCCTCCAGCGCGCTCATCAGCCCCGCGGCCCGCCGTCGTTCTGCGGGCGACACGACGGGCAGCGAGACCGACTTCCCCGCTCGATCCGGCCGCGCGCCTTCCGGCCCGGGCGGAGTCGAGCCCCGCCGCGCGGCGGCTGGGCTGGTCTTGGGCGTGGAGCGGCGCGTGCGGCTCATAGTCGCGGATTCTTCGCCAGGAGCGGGGTTTCGATGACGGTCTTCGGCGTCGTCGCCCGGCGCCCGCCGTGCCGCGCCGCCGCCTCGTCGTGCGTCGCCGCCGACCAGGCGCCCGTGATCAGCGAGACCAGCACGCACGCCGCCACCGCCGCCAGCGCCGCCGTCGCTTTCGGATGGGCCGCGTCGAAGGCCGCTCGGAACACCTCCGCCGCCTCGTTCTTCCCTTCCTTGGCGGCGATCCAGAACGCCAGCAGATTCGTCCGCATCCCGGGCGACAGGAAAAACAACTGATACCCCAGCGCGACGAACGCGAGCGCCAGCGCGCCGATCCGCACCAGCATCGCCGGCCGCCGGACCGGCGCCTTGCCGACGTAGACCAGCGTCATCAGCGACACCGCCGCGATCATCGCGCAGCCGAGTTGGATCCCGTCGCAGATATCAAACAGCGTCGCCGCCGGCGTCCCCGCCGCGATCCGCCAGTGCTCGCCGGTGTACGCCCCGTACGCCGGGATCGTCGGCGCGAGCCCTTTCATCTTCGGAAACAGCACCCCCGCCGCCGCTCCGGTCATCACCACCGACCCGAGCCACAGCCCCATCGCCGGCAGGTGGATCGATTCCGACATCGCTCGCCACGATCGCATGCCGATGATATGGCCGGTTTTCCAGCGCGCCTACCTCACGCCAGCCGGATCAGCCGTCGCCCGACCCACTCCAGCGTCAGCAGCGTGATCAGCAGGAAGAGCGCCAGCGGCGTGTCCCACAGCGTCTCGATGTCCGGCTCGCCCGCCAGCCTCAACTCGCGATTGGGCAGCAGCGATGGCAGGTCGTTCAGGTCCCGCGCCGACATGATCGACCCGCCCGTCGCCTGCGCCAGCCGTTCCAGGGTCGCATGATCCGCCTCGGGACGCCGCATCTCATCATCCGGCAGCCAGATCTCCGTCGTCGCGCTCAGCGTCCCCGCACCCGAGACACCCCCGGCGCCGATCCCCACCAGCAGCGGGTCCGTCCCCTCGACGCGGTACCGCCCCGATTCCGTCGCGATCCAGGTCGCGGCGTAGGCTCGCACACCGCGCGCGCCCGGCACCCGGCTCGCCGCGCCCGCCCCCTCTCCCGCCTCGGGCAGCAGCACCAGTTCCACCGGCGCGAACGTCTCGTCCACGGACGCCGGGCTCCCCGCCTCGGCCCGCGGCGAGTCCACGGCCCCCTCTCGGACAATCCGCATCCGCAGCGACGCCGGCGCCGCGTCGATCAGCGATTGATCGATCAGTTCCAGCCGCACCTGCACCGCCTGCTCCACCTCCGCACGCGCCGGCGTTACGCTCAGGCTCGCCAGTTTCCCCGCGCGAGTCAGGCTCTCTCTCCCCAGCATCCGCAGCATCTGCAAATAGAACCGCTCCGCGTACAACTCCCCGCGACCATACCGCCAGCGCCAAATCTCATCCGTCCCCAGGTACAGCACACGCCCCGCCCCGAACCGCATCGACACCAGCAGCGGGCACGTATCCCCGTTGCCCGCTTCGCCCGGCGCCGGCGCGTCCAGCGTGCGCATCGGCGTGCCCGCGCTCCGCGCCAGCGCCAGCACTTCCACCGCCGGCTTCAGCAGCGCCGGCTCAAGCCGCTGCGCCCACTGAAACTGGTTCCACCCCGTCGCCGGGTCCGCGATCTCCGCCGGCCACCACGACCCTTCCACCTCCGCCGGCAGCAGCCGCAGCACCCCCAGCCGATTCGCCAGCGGCGTCGGTGTGATCGTCACCGGCCCCTCCCACACCGGCAGCCCCGTCCCCTCCCCCCCCGAGAGAACAAACGGCAGCAGGTCCGCCAGCACCGTGCCTCGCCACGCCCCCGGCGTTGCGCCCTCTCCCCCGATCCAGATCAACCCGGCCCCATCGATCGACACGTGGTCCTTGATCTGCTGCAACTGATCGTCCGTGAACATCTCCGGACGCACGTCCCCGATCATGATCACGTCATACTCGCGCCACTCCTCCGGCGAGCGCGGCAGCGTCGTCATCGCCTCGTCCCCCTCCTGCACGAATCGACGCCCCGATGCCAGGATCATCGACGTCCCGCGCATCGAACGCTCCCGCACCAGGAGTTGCTTGATGTACCGCTGTTCCCATCGCGGATACCCGTCGAAGTACGCGACCCGCAGCGGCCGATCGATCAACTCCAGCGATACCTTCGAACTGTTGTTCTCGTCCACCAGGTCCGACCCTGACGAGGGTACGACCCGCACGCTCCAGTCCGGCTTCCCCGCACGCTCCGCCTTGGTCGTCAGCGTCACCCGCGACGCCGACGGGCGCACCGGCGCCTTGTCGGAAGGAGCCGCGCCCCGTGCCGCCCCCGCGCCCGGCACAGGCTGGAACGTCACGTCCTTCTCGTCCAGCACTTCGCCGGTCGCGCGGTCGATGAGTTGCACCTTCGCCTCCCCGGACCCCTCGCCCTTGCCCAGCCGCTCGATTTCCACGTCGATCGGGATGAAATCGTTGACGAACGCGCTGCGCGGGCCCTCGGCACGCCGAACCGAATAGTCCGTGACCGGCTCCGCGCTCCCCAGCGGCACGGCGTACACCGGGATCTGTTCCGCTTCCAGCCGCCGCATCGTCGCGCGCGACGGCTCGTCGATCGATCGACCATCCGATAGCACGACCACCCCCGACACCGGCCGCCCAGCCGCTCGCCGAAGCGCCTGGTCCAGCGATCGTCCGATCGACGTTCGCCGTCCCATCGGCTGATCCAGCGACCAGGCGCCGGTCGAATCCGGCCCCTGGTCCGGCGCCGGCGCCTTGGGCAACTCAAACGCGCCGACATCAAACCCAAGCCACACCAGCGTGCGGTCTTTTCCCAGTTGCTCCCACATC
Organism: Phycisphaerales bacterium; assembly: GCA_050246015.1. Taxonomy (GTDB): domain Bacteria; phylum Planctomycetota; class Phycisphaerae; order Phycisphaerales; family UBA1924; genus JTS-AC122. Next base: position 25,834 of record JBFWWU010000019.1, on the reverse strand, counting down.
CGCGATGAACGGGCCAGCGCCTCGCGGAGTTGCGCCTCCCGCGTCGTCCGGCCCTCCGCCCCCGCCCCGCTCGGCGCGTCCTTGATCGTCATCGACGCCGATCGATCCGCCAGCACGATGACCCAGTCCTTTTCCTGCGTCTCGTTCGGCTTGATCAGCCGGGGACCGCAGATCAGCAGCACCAGCAGCAGGAGCACCAGTCCCCGCCCGACGCCCAGCACCGCCCGCGCTGCCCGAGGCCCCTCGATTCTTCGATAACTCCACCACGCCAGCGCCCCCGCCCCCGCGACCGCCAGCGCCCATCCCCACGTGGCGAGCGGCCGCGCAAACCCGAACTCCACCCCGTCCTGCCCGAACGACAGCGACTTCAGGTCCAGCGCCCATCGCAGGAACTCGTTCATGACACCCCTCCCATCGCGCTCACGCCGCCCGCGGCCGTTCTCATCGCGCCAGGTGAGTCAATCACCGCCGCATGGCTGCAGCGCCGCGCCAGCAGCACCTCAAACACCCCAAGCCCGAGCGCCAGAATCAGCAGCGCCAGCGAGAAGTCCTTTCCTTGTCCGCTCTGCGCAAAGACATCCCGCGGCGCGACCGATGGTTCGCTTGCCCCTTCCGTGCTCGACGCCGATCCCTCCTGCGATAACCACTGCACCCCGCCGCCCGCGGCTGGTCCGCTTCCTGACGCCTCGTTCAGCCAGCGCTTCACCGCGCTGGGGTCGTTCGCGTCCGTCGCCCCGCCCGCTGGATCCGCGTTTACCGCCAGGATCGCCCGGACCGACCCTCGGTCATCCACCGCTCGCCACAGCTGCGCGCGCCGCAGCGCCAGTGTCGCCGCCCCCGATTCACCCACCGCCACCACCCCCTCATGCTCCGCGTCCTGCGCGCCACTTTCTCCGCGCGCCGCCCGCGGATCCACTCGCAGTTCCGCCGTCCGCTCGGGCAAGACCGGCAACGCCCCGGCGATCACCGACCACGACCCATGCGACTGTCCGATCCCTTCGCGCAGCACTTCCTGAATCAGCGGCACCACCAGGGGCTTGGCCGGCAGGTCCGTCCACCTCAGGTCCAGCGCCGCCGCGAAGTACACCAGCAATCCACCGCCGGTCGCGTCTTGCCCTCGGGCGGGCTCCCCGCGCTTCTCACCCCCCGGCGCCGCGGCCTCCGACGTCTCCCCCGGCCCGTCCGATCCCCCGCGCGACCGGTCCGACACGCTCGTCACCCACACCAGCGGCGAGCCGTCCGCCAGCGACAGAATCGTCGTCCCTTCGCCGGCGCTGGCGCCCTCGATCGGCAGCGTCTGCCACACGCTCACCGGCTTGAGCAGTTCATCAAGTTCCCCGCGAATCAGTCCCAGCAGATCCCTCCCTCCCGTCACCCCCCGCGCTCTCCCGCCCGCGCTTCCATCGTTCCCTGTCCCCGCTCCGTCGCTCGCCGGCGCTGGAGGCGCCACGACCGCGAGAGTCATCGGCGCTTCACCCTTTTCCGGCGAGCCGTACGTCTTGGCTTCCCGCGCCAGTTTCAGATGAATCCCCATTTCCTGCGTCATCGCATCGGTCCACAGTTGCGCGCCCGCGACCGGCGCCGGGAACAGCATCACCAGCCCGCCCCCTTCGATGAACAGTTTCAGCCGGCGCCATCCGCCCCCGGGCACCAGGTCCGGCCGCGCCAGCACCACCGCGTCGAGCCCCGCCAATCGCGCCCCATCGATCGCGCTGGGGTCCACTTCCACGAGTTCGACCCCCGCCCCGTCGCCCGGCCTCAGCGCCAGTCGCGCCCAGTCCGCCGGGTCCAGACGGTCCGCTCCCTCCGTGTCACCGAACCGCCTGGGGGACACGATTCCGACCCGAAGCGCTTCGCGCACCGGGATCGGCCGGCGCCAGACGTCATCACCCGCCACCACGTTGACGGTGCCGGCCGCCGATTCGGTCCGCTCGATCGTCGCCTGCACGACGCTCACGCCGCTGCTGGACCGCTTCGGCGCCGCGCTCCGCGCCGGCGATTGCAACTGCACCACGCCCGTCGCCGACTCCTGCCCGGGAGACCACCGCACCTGCCCTCGCGAGACTTGCGGCCTTCCCCCCGCCTCGTCGGTCAACATCGACACCGCTAGATGGCTCGTCTCCGCGATCGCCACGCTCGGCCCCGACCGGCGCAGCAGCACCCGTATCTGCATCCCCGTCGCCGCCGCTCCCTCTCCCGCCTCTCCCGGCCCGCTCGAACCGCTCGTCCCGGTCACCAGCACCGACCGTTCCGGCTCGATCCCCACGATCCGCACGTTCGCCCGCGCCTCGCCCGGCTCCGTCGCCAGCACCCGCACCTCGGCGGGCAACTTCCCAAGCGCCGTGCCCGTGTCCGACGACCCCATCAGAAAATCGCTCAGCAGCGCGACATACACCGGGCCGCGCCGCCACCTCCCCGATGGATCATTCCGGTCCCGCTCGATCGCCGCCGACACCGCCGACAACGCCCCGGCCACGTCCGCCCGTGAATCGGTCGGATCCAGCGCGTCCACCGAGCCGCGAACGCTCGTCAGGTCCGCCGACGCCGGCAGCACCACCCCCTCCGCCGGCGCGCCAAGCGCCACCACCGCCGCCCGATCGTGCCCCGCGCCGATCGCCCCCAGCGCATCCAGCAACTTCGCGGCGGTCTGCTTGTGCCGCTCCAACGCCGTCCGCCCGTCTCCCCCGCGCGCCTGCGCCGCCAAACTGTTATCGATCACCACATACAGCGTCCGCCCGCTCGACCCGCCCAGCAGTTCACCCAGCAGCGGCCTCGCCACCGCCCCGGCGATCGCCGCCACCAGCAGGCACCTGGTCAGCAGCAGCAGCCACTTCTCGATCATCAGTTTCCGCCGCTGCTTCCGGTACGCCTCCAGCAAAAACCGCATCGCGCCCCACATGATCGGCTTCCGCCGCCGACGCATGAGCAGGTGGATGATGATCGGGATCGCCACGCACGCGAACCCGGCTAGCGCAAGTTGGAGGTGAAGAAACGACATCCGTTATCCGAACTTGCTCCTCTTGATCTGCGCGTTCCGCCGGGCCATGAACGCCGCCATCGGCGGCCCCAGCCAGTCGTGCGTGCTCACCCGCTGATAATCAAACCCGAAACTCCTGGTCATTCGCTCGATCCGTTGCAGGTGAGTGTTGATCGATTCCAAGTACGCCTCGCGGATCGCCCGGGGGTCGATCCGAAGCACCGGCTCGCCTTCGAGCCCTTCAAACGGAGCCTGGTCCCGAAGGTCGAACTCCGTCTCCGCCCGGTCCAGCACCTGAAAGACGACCACGTCATGCCGGCGGTGCTTCACCCGCGCCAGCGCCGACCGGAACGCCTCCGGATCGATGAAGAAATCACTGATGATCGCGATCAGGCAGCGGTTCGTCAGCCGCCCCAGCGATTGATCGATCACCCGCCCCAGGTCCGTGGGACGATCCACCGGATGCGTCGAGAGCGCCGCCACGATCAGCCGCCACTGCCGCATCGCGCTCGATCGCTTGATGATCGCCCGGAGTTCATCCGCGAAGATCCCAAGACCCACCCGGTCCCCCTGCCGCAGCGCCATGTACGACAGCGCCGCCCCCAGCGCCGTGGCGTGGTCGAACTTCGACCAGTTGCCCCGCCCGTCCGGGCTCCGGGTCCGCCCGGCTCCCGACGCCTCCTCGAATGAGCGCGACCCGTACGCCATCGACCCCGACGAATCGACCAGCACCACCAGGTCCAGGTTCGTCTCCTGCTGATACTGCTTCAGGTGCAGTTTGTCCGAGCGCCCGTACACCTTCCAGTCCAGGTGCCGGATGTCGTCCCCCGCCACATACGGCCGGTGCTGCGCGAACTCAACGCTGAACCCGTGATACGGCGACCGGTGCGCCCCGCTCATCACCCCCTCCACGATCATCTTGGCCCGTAGTTCCATCGTCCCCAGCCGCGCCAGCGTCTGCGGGTGCAGATACAACTGCGCGTCCGCATACGCCAGGTGCGCATCGCCGCGCAGGGCGCTGGTGCCACTTCCTTGCGTTGCTTGATTCGTCGGCTCCGCAGGTGCCGGAGTCGCGGGATCGCTCATGATGGATCGTACCAGTCACCGGCCCCAAAGTGACTCCGCCGACAAGAACCTCGTCATCATCCGACTTCCGGCCCACTCGATCCCTCGATCCCACGATCCCTCGATCCCTCGATCCCATTTCCTCTATCACGATCTTGTTTATCGTCATTCTTCAGCGGCCGACAACGAATCCCGAGGTAAACTCTTCCCGAACGTCCCCTAGTGCTTCACCTCAATAGTGGACCGGGCGTCCCGCCCGGGAACAGAACCGTTGGCGTCTGCATTGCACATCAAGTCGCTACGAAACGTCCGCTCCACCTTTGCCCAAGGAGAATCCGCATATGCCCGCCCCCGTTGTTCACTTCGAGATCGGCTGCAAAGACGCCCCCAAGACAGCAAAGTTCTACGCCGACCTGCTCGGCTGGAAGTTCGACACCTTCGGCACCTCCCACATGACCCAGGCCGGAATGGCCACCGGCGGGGCGGGTGGGGCGGGTGGGGCGGGTGGGGGGGGTGGGGGGGGTGGGGGGGGCATCGGCGGGCACATCCACTCTCTCGGCCACCCTCCCCACAACTACATCACCATCTACGCCCAGGTCGACAACCTCGAAGCCTACCTCAAGAAAGCCGAGTCCCTCGGCGGCAAGACCCTCATCCCTCCCCAGGAGGTCCCCGGCATGGGCCACTTCGCGTGGATCCAGGATCCTGAAGGCACCTGCTTCGGTCTGTGGAAACCAATGAACAAGTAGCCGCTCGCCCTCCCTCGGATGCGGCGACACGAGCCCCCCACGGCGCCTCCGGCTTTTTTTCACCCGTCGTTCGTCGCCGAATAGTGGTGCCGGCACCGAGCGCATGTATATTGCATCAGGCCCCCTGAGTGCCTGGCCGCCTTGTCCGACGCCGGGTGCTGCTGCTTGCCTGGCCGCCGTGGAGGTGTTGTGTGAGAAATGTTGCACCGATCGTTGTCGTCGCCGCTGGAATCGCAATCGGCTGGACGGCCCGCGGCATCGTCGCGCAGCCGATCGGTCCATCCGACCTGCGCGCCGAAGTGATCGGTTCCGGCGCCCGCCGCGTCTACCGCGACGAGCGAGTTCGACTCAGCCAAGCGCAACTCCAAGAGTTGCTCGACGCGAAGAAGGCCCCCGCCGGGCTTGACGTTGCCCGCGGCGAGTGGCTCCGCCGCACCTTCTCCGACCACCTCCCGGGGGACTGGATCCTCGAACGTCCCGATGGCTTGACCGACGACGTCCGCACCGACTCCCTCGGAAACGTCATCGTCAACGACACCCCCGGACTCCCCGCGTGGTCACAGCCCGACGTCGATGCCCTCTTGGACGCGATCGCTCAGGCACGCGACGACTTGCGGCTCGACCGCGCGGCCCGGCGCGACGACACCGAGTCCGCCGGCATCCTTGCCAACTTCCTCGGCCAGGCCCTCTCCAGAGGTATCAACGCCGACCAGGTCGTTGACCTGGACGACCCCGCGATCGTCGATCCCTTCGTTGCCCGCGGCGTGCTCGACTACCTCCACTACTACGAGAACATCCGATTCGCGAACCAGGCGCTTTTCAACTACGTCTATGCGCCCTCCTCGTACCCGCCACGCGTGCGCGATTTCGCGATCCGCCACGGTCAAACCCTCGGCGCCATCCAGGCCATCGAGCCCATGCAGGAGTTCGAGCCCCGAGGCGGGCAGCCCAGCGGGTGCTACACGCGCACCGCGTTCGCGCGCGGCATGACCAACCTCTCCGGCCAGACCGACATCTGGGTCGCCAACGGATTCGACGACGAGTCCGCGGACATCCCCACCGGGTTCCCGATCTTCTTCTCCTACGACTGCCAGGACCCCGACAACAACGACATGATCCGCGTTTCCACCAACGGGTACATCTCGTTCTTCCAGCAAGGCAACGGCGCCCTCGACGGCATCGATTTCTCCAACGACACCATCCCCAACGCCACCGACCCGGATGGGTTCGCCGCCCCGTGGTGGGACGACCTGATCGTCAACACCAATCAGGGAACCGCCGATCGCGTTTCCTACAAGACCGAGGGCGCCATCGATCAGCGTGTATTCACCGTCGAGTGGTTCTCGGTTTCTCGACTCGGCGGCTCGACCACGGAGTTCCATTTCTTCCAGGTCAAACTCTACGAAACGTCGGACATCGTTGAACTCCACATCTCCACCGACTGGGCCACGGACACGGCTGATGACGCCACGACCGGCATCGAGAACTACACCGGCGCGGGCGGCGAGTGCGGACCGAACTGCCTGAACACCAACAACCCGCCCCCGCCGAACAACTACCGCTTCACTCCCGCCCCGCGCCCCGACAACGACAACTGCGCCGCCGCGATCGAACTCGTCAACGGCGCGAGCGTGCAGGGGAACCTCCACCGCGCCACGCCCGACGGGACCGCCAGTTGCGGCTCCTCCAACAACAACCGCGACGTCTGGTACACCTTCGTCGCCCGTTGCAACGGGACCCTCCACGCCGACACTTGCGGCTCGCGCGACCTGGGCGGCGCGGGAATGGGCAGCGACACCGTCCTGTCCATACACTCCGCCTGTCCCGGCACCGCCAGCAACCAACTCGCTTGCAGCGACGACGCCGGCGCGGCCGGGTGCGCCGGCGTTGATTCCGCCGTCTCCGTCGCCATGGTCGCCAATCAGCGCGTCTTCATCCGCGTCACTCACTTCGGCGATGCCGCATTCCGCCTCGCCAGCGGCGACTTCAAACTCAACCTCAACTTTGTTTCCAGCACTCCCCCCGCCAACGACAACTGCGCCGCCGCCCAGGTCCTCTTGAGCGGCAACACCGCGATCGGAAACCTCCTCTGCGCCTCCAACGATGGGTCCTCCGACTGCGGGTCTTCCGCCACCAACCCCGATATCTGGTACCGGTTCAGTGCCCCGTTCGCCGGACGACTCACCGTTGACCTCTGCGGCTCGCGCAACAACGCCGGCGTCGATTCCGGCCCCGACACCGTCGTTTCGATTCACTCCGCTTGCCCAGGAACCATCGCCAACCAGCTCGCCTGCGACGACGATGGGTTCACCCCGGGATGCAGCACCCTCGATTCGCGAGTCTCCACCATCCTCTCTTCCGGCCAGCAGGTCCGTATCCGCGTCTCTCACTTCGGAAGCAACGCCTTCCGCGTCGGCAACGGCGTCACCGCCACCCACGTCTCCTTCGTCTGCATCGCCGATTTCAACAACGATGGCCGCGTCAACTCCCAGGACTTCTTCGATTTCATCACCGCCTTCTTCGCGCTCAATCAGGCCGCCGACGTCAACCTCGACGGCGCCATTAACTCCCAGGACTTCTTCGACTTCCTCACCGGGCTCTTCGCCGGCTGCTGACCGCCTCAGCGACGCCCCCGACCGGGGCCGTTGCCCGATCGGTGGTCGATCCCCCCGTCCACCAACCCCGACCGCCCGCTGATCTCGGCTCCCCGCGCCCGGCACTACCATCCCGCCCCATGAGCACCAACCAGGAGCTGGCCGACCGCCTCGCGCGCATCGCACGACTGCAGGAACTCCTCGGCTTCGACAAGTTCCGCGCCATCTCCAACGAGCGCGCCGCCCGCGCCATCGAAGGCCACCCCGCCGACATGCGCGCCCTCGCCGCCGACCGAAGCGCCCTCCTGGCGATCGACGGCATCGGCCCCAAGATCGCCGACAAGATCATCGAGTTCGTCGGCACCGGCGCCATCAAGGAACTCGACGAACTCACCGCCAAGGTCCCACCGGGCCTCCTCCCCCTCCTTGACGTCCCCGGGCTCGGACCCAAGACCGTCCGCCTCTTCTGGCAAGACGCCGGCGTCACCGACCTCCCGTCCCTCAAAAAAATAATCGACGACGGCTCCATCCTCAATCTCCCGCGCATGGGCGAGAAAGCCGTCCAGAAACTCAAGGACTCCCTCGCCCTCATGGTCGAAGGCGAGAAGCGCCTCCCCCTCGGCCGCGCCCTCCCTGTCGCCGAAGCATTCGTCGAACAACTCCGCAAGCACAAGGCCGTCAAGCAGATCATGTACGCCGGCTCACTCCGCCGCGGCAAGGACACCATCGGCGACATCGACATCCTCGTCGCCACCCCCGACCCCGCCGCCGTCAGCAAGGCCTTCCTTTCCCTCCCGCAGGTGCGACACGTGCTCGCCTCCGGCGAGACGCGCTGCAGCGTCCGCTCCGCGCTGGTCGTCAAGGGGCGCGACGCCGTGGATCCCAAGGTCGCCGCCGAGACCGCCGCCACACCGCCGCCCACGACCGAGCCCACCGTGCAGGTCGATCTCAAGGTCGTTCCTCTCGACTCATGGGGCGCGGCGATGATGTACTTCACCGGCTCCAAGGAGCACAACGTCCGCCTCCGCGAACGCGCCCTCAAGATGGGCCTCACGCTGAGCGAGTACGGTCTCTTCCCCAACGACGACCACCCCGAGCCCCCGCACAAGCGAGGCATCAACCCCGTCGCCGGCAAGACCGAAGAAGACGTCTACGCCACACTCGGCGTCCACTGGATCCCGCCCGAACTCCGCGAAGACCGCGGCGAGATCGAACTCTTCGACCTCTCCCACCACAGTGGACCGGGCGTCCCGCCCGGCTCGGTCTCTCCCGCTCCTTCTTCCGGCCCAGTTCAGCGTAACCCTGCGTCCAAGCGTTCCACTCGTTCAACGAAGCCCTCCGCTCGAACAAGCACCGCCACCGGGCGGGACGCCCGCTCCACTGAGGATCTCGCGACGGCCGCGGCGCCGCTCCCGCGCCTCATCGAACTCGCCGACATCAAGGCCGAACTCCATTCCCACACCACCGCCTCCGACGGCGTCATGTCCATCCTCGAGATCGCCCGCCACGCCAAATCCCGCGGCTTCCACACCCTCGCCATCACCGATCACTCAAAGAGTTCCGCCATCGCCGGCGGCCTCCCTCCCGATCGCCTCCGCCAGCACATCAAGGCCGTCCACGCCGCACGCAAACAGATCGACGGCATCACCCTCCTCGCCGGCTCCGAGGTCGACATCCTCGCCGACGGCTCCCTCGACTACGACGACGACCTCCTCGCCATGCTCGACATCGTCGTCGCTTCGCCGCACACCGCGCTCTCGCAGGACCCCGCGACCGCCACGAAGCGCCTCCTCAAGGCCGTCACCCACCCGCTCGTGCGCATCCTGGGCCACCCCACCGGCCGCCTCATCAACAAACGCCCCGGCCTCTCGCCCAGCATGGCCGAGATCTACGCCGCCGCCAACCAGAACCGCGTCGCGCTCGAAATCAACGCCCACTGGATGCGCCTTGACCTGCGAGACTCACACGTCAAGGGCGCGATCGACGCCGGCTGCCTCATCGCCATCGACTGCGACGTCCACGAGCCCGCCGACTTCGACAACCTCCGCTTCGGCGTCACCACCGCCCGCCGAGGATGGGTCACCCCAGAATCATGCATCAACACGTGGGATGCCAAACGCCTCCATGCGTGGCTCAAACGATAATCCCGCCCCGCAACTCCTCTACGGCAGCGTCTTGATCTTCACATTGCGGAACATCACCTCGTCCCCGTGGTCCTGCAGCGCGATGTACCCCTTCTCCCGCTTCCCGTAGTCCGGCATCCCCGGCCACTTGCTCGCCGCGTGCGCCTTCTTGAACTCCTCGCTCCCCATGTCGATGTCCACCACCTTGAATCCATTCAGGTAATGCTGGATGTGCGAACCCTTCACCACGATCCTCGCATGATTCCATTCCCCCGCCGGGCGTGACACATCAAACGCGCACGGCATGATGTCGTACAGCGTCCCCGCACGCGTCTTGGCTTTCTTCCCGTCCGCGTGGTTCGCATCATCCAGGATCTGACACTCCGGCCCGGTCTCCCACGGATACGTGTGATCTTCGGTGCACCGGTACATGATCCCCGAGTTCCCGCCCTTGGCCACCTTCCAGTCGCACGCAAACTCGAAGTCCTGGTACTGATCCGCCGTCACGATGTCGCCCCCTCCCTTGCCCGCCTCGTGCACCAGGATCCCGTCGCGAACCGTCCATCCTTCCTTCGGGAACGCGTCCTTCTTGAACCCGCGCCAGCCCGCGGCGGTCTTGCCGTCAAACAGCAGTTTCCACCCCTCCTGCTTCTCGTGAATGCTCAGCGTGTTCGCCGTGCTGCGGTCATACCACGTCACCGGCAGCGTCACCTCACCCGTCGCCGCCCACTCCGCTCCCCGGCACAGCAGCGTCTTGAACGCCGGGTCCGAGATCGACGCCTTCTGCTCGTCTGATCCATTCCATACGTGCCCCAGCGGCGTCGCGAACACCCGCCCCTTCCCGAACTCCAGCGTAAATGCCATCGGCTCGTTCTTCCCCGTCCCGCCGTTCTCCTTTGCCGACATCGCCTGACCCAGCAGGTGATACGTCGCGTTCTGGCTGTTCACCAGGTTGTGATAGAGCTCGTCCGGGTGCGCCGTCATGGTCCCGAGCCCCGCCGTGATCGGGTGCTGCGAATCCACCCAGATCACGTCGAATGCATGGAACTTCCCGTGCCCCGTCCCCTCGCGCCACATCAGCCCCAGCATCTTCTCGTAGTCCGCCCACCCCTTGAAGGCGTTGTTCGCCGAGTGGATCGCCACCACCCCCGCCCCCGCGCTCACCGCCGACACGAAGTTCTTCTCCGCCTCCTCGCCCCAGCGCTTCGGCTCGTGGCTGTCGTTGTAGTCCAAGACAAACAGTTGGTACTTCTTCGCCTCCACCGCGTCCGAAAGCGCCGCGTGCGGGTCGTCCGTCACGTCCACGTCAAACCGCCCAGACCCTTCCAGCGTGTCCTCGTGCATCCGGCTCGTGTACTGCCAGTTGTGGTTGTTGTGCCCCGTGATGAGCAGCGTCCGGATCGGACCGTCCGCCAGCGCCGCCGACGCAACCGCCAAACCGCACGCGAGCGAAACAACCGATGCCAGTTGCCGTGTCATGTGTGAACTCCGCGAAGTGTTTCATTTCATGTGGGGCAGTGGGGCAGGCGTCCCGCCTGCCGTTCCGTCGATGGTATGCCTTGATGCCTCGATCCCTCTTCCCTCGATCCCTGCTTTCACTCACCCCTTCATCGCCCCGAGCAACTCCCGAGGCTGCCTTCGCGCCAGCCGCCACACCGCCGGTCCCGCCGCCGCCAGCGTGATCAGCAGCACCGCCGCCCACCCGGCCGCCGTTGCATCCAGCGGCGGCGTCCATCGCCGAAGTTCAATCCCCAGCAGCAGGCTGTTCACCCGCTGACCCGCCCACGCCCCCTGCATCCCCATCACCGTCCCCACGACGCACGCCGCCGCCCCGATGATCACCGCCTCCGCCAGCACCAGCCGCGCCACCAGGCCCCGCTGTGCCCCGATCGCGCGCAGCACCCCGAACTCGAACTGCCTCATCTGGATCGCGGCCACGATCAGGTTCGCCACCCCGAAGCACGCCACCAGCATCGAGCACACCCCGATGATCGAGAACACCAGCATCGACGTGCTCAGGAACTTCCTGATCTCCTCCTTGATCGATTTGGCCGACCCGCCCGAGATCACCCCCCGCACGCGCTGCGCCTGCTTGATGACCTCCGCGTCGTCCGCGCCCGGCGCCAGGCTCATCTGGATCAGGTTGATCGCATCGTTCCCGAACTTCTCCTTCAGGTCCTTCCGCGACCCGAAGACCGCCGACACCGACTGCTGCAAGTAGTCCTCGCCGATGTCGAAGAAACTGTTGACGATGTCCAGCCCGGGCGAGTTGACCACGCCCACCACGTCGAACGTGTACGTCCTGCCTTCATACGTCAGGTCGATCGTGTCCCCGACGCCGATCCCTTTGGCGACCTTGTACTCCCGCGCCACCATCACCGCGTTCCCGGCGTTCAGCCGGCGCCTGGCCTCCGCCGCGTTCCCCTCGTCGAACACCAGTTCCGCCATGTCAAAGAACGCGTCCGGCTCAAACGCGATGAAACTCGTCTCGTTCTTCCGCAGGTTCGCCATGTCCCACAGCCCCTTGGGCGGGGTCATGTGCTGCAGCGTGATCGCGCACGTCCGCGTCACTCCCGGGATCTGCTCGATCTTCTCCTGCGTCTGCGTCGTCAGGTTCCGGCCGAACACGAACGCATCCGGGAACTTCAGCGTCCCCAGCCAGTCGCTCAGCACCGCTCTCCCGTTCGTCCAGATCGCCACCAGCAGCGCCAGCCCCACCATCATCGCCGCCGCCGTGAACCCGTGCCGGTACGGCGTCGCCCGCACCGTCCGTCTCAAGAGCCTCGGCGGCAAGCCAAACATCCGGCTCACCACCCCCGACAACACCCACGCCGCAACCAGCGTCACCGGCACCGACAGCAGAAAATACCCCGACAGCATCGCCGGTATCCCGACGAATGCATCCCCGTACAGCAGGTAATACGGATTCCGGTTCAGCCCGATCACCGCCGCGTGTATCCCCGCACCCAGGATTCCGAACACCACGCACAGCACGATGCCCCTCATCCTCGGCGTCCGCGACCGCGCCGCCAGCGCCGCCAGCGGACTCGTCCGCGACGCCAGCACCGCCGGCCACACGCCCCCGGCGATGCCCGACCCCACCGCTCCCAGAAACGACAGCGCCGCCCCGACTCCAGAGAACACAAACCCCACCGGCAACTGCTCGGGGAACGCGCTGATCAGCACCGCCGCCCCCCCGATCCCCGCCGGCACCCCGATCACCGCCCCGGCCACCCCGATCAGCAGCCCGATCAACAGTTGCGACTCGGCCAGTTGCCACCGCGTCCCACCGATGCACCGCACCACCGCCAGTTCCCGCTGCCGCTCCGTCACTCCCGTCGTCATCCCCGTCATGATGATGAACGACGCCGCCAGGAACGCCAGCGACGACACCAGCGACATCCCGATCTGGCTCGACTGCATGCTCTGATCCAGCCCCGATGTGATCTTCTGCGTCGTCCGCAGCACCAGCGACTGGTCGAACTCGCCCGCGTGCGCCGCGACAAACTCCTCCGGCTTCGCCCCCTTCTTCAGCACCACGTCCACTTCCCGCGCCTTGTCCTCCCACCCGTTGATCGTCCCGAGTTGCTCCAGCGTCACGTACACCTCGGGCCGCGCCAACCCCCCCAGCAACTGTGTCCCGATGATCCCCACCACCTTCAGGCTGATCGGCTCCCCAAACCGCTGCACGTTCACCACGTCCCCCACACCCGCCCGCAGCGTCCGCGCCGACGTCCGGTCCAGCACGATCTCCCCGGCCCGCTCCACCAGCCGCCCCTCCTGCACCTCCCTCGGCCTCACCCGCTGCTCCCGGTCCGGCATCACCCCGTACGCGATCGGCGAAAAATCCCGCTCCTTCCCCGGGTTCTCCAGCAGCAGCGAGTCCTGCGCCCGCGGCACCACCAGCTCCACCCCCGCCATCCCCTCCAGCCGACGCATCGCCTCCAGCGAAAACAACTTCTTCCCAACGTGCTGAAGCCTCACGTCCGCGTTCCCCACCGTCACCCCGACCCGGTGCGAGATCCCCGCGTTCATCGACGCCATCGCGCACGTCACCGCCGCGATCAGCATCGCGCACAGCGCCACCGTGCTGATCAGCAGCGCGGTCCTACTCCGCCGCTCGGACAAGGTGTTGATAGCGAGACGCCACGCCGGCCGCATCCAGTCCCTCCGTCACAATCTCCCCGTTCATCCGACCATCGCGCAGCACGAAGATCTTTTCGCAGTTCACCGCCGCCGCCGGCTCGTGCGTCACCATCAGCACCGTGATCGCCTGCTCCCGCGCCACCCGACCCAAGAGGTCCCACAACTTCTGGCTGCTCACCGAGTCCAGGTTCCCCGTCGGCTCGTCCGCCAGCAGCACCCGCGGCGAAAACAGCAGCGCCCGCGCGATCGCCACCCGCTGCTGCTCGCCTCCCGACAGCGCATCCGGCCGGTGCCCCGCCCGCTCGCCCACCCCAAGGGCGCCAAGCAACTCGTCGCTCCGCGCACGCAGGTCCGATTCGCGCTCGCCCGCCAGCAGCCCCGGCAACTCCACGTTCTCCCGCGCCGTCAGCGTCGGTATCAGGTTGAACTGCTGAAACACGATCCCGATTTCGCGCCGCCGGAACATCGTTAGCCCCCGCTCGTCCATCTCGTGCAGCGCATGCCCCGAGATGTACACCTCCCCCTCATCCGGCTTGTCCAGCGCCGCCAGCAGGTGCAGCAGCGTCGATTTCCCCGACCCCGACGCCCCCATGATCCCGAAGAACCCCGCCCCCGGCACCACCAGGTCCACCCCGCGCAGCGCTGCCACCGACCGGTCACCCAGCCGATAACTCTTGTGCACGTTCACGCACCGAACAATCGGCGACGACGCCGTTCCCGCTCCCGCGTCCCCTCCTCGAACACGTGTACGCGCCGCCCCGTTCCCACCCTTCCCATTCGTTTCCACGACAGGCTGTACAGCGGCGTTCTTCATGCAGTTGCCGATCCGGCAGGGAGAGAGGCCACCCGAATCTGATCCCGCAATACGTCCCCCGCCCCTCCCGGTTCTCACGTTCGCCGCGTCCGGACCTCATTGTTTCTCACCCGCCCGCCCCCGGCTGCTCGCCATCCGCTTAGTGACTCGTCGAGTCGTACTTCGCCTTGTCCATGCACCTGCCCAGCCCGCTCGAATCGCTCATCCTGATCTTCACCAGCCACCCCTTCCCGTACGGATCCGTGTTCAGCAGCGATGGATCTTCCACCGCCGCCGCGTTCACTTCCGTGATCTCCCCTCCCACCGCGCTGTACACGTCGCTGGTCGTCTTCACCGACTCGACCTCGCCGATGCTCTCACCCGCCTTGAACTTCGTCCCCGCCGGCTTCATCTGCACGTATGTCACGTCCGTCAACTGATCCACGGCGAACGCCGTCAACCCCAGCGTGACGATCTCCCCCTCTACCTTGTGCCACTCGTGAGATTCGGAATAGACGCGATCGGAAGGAGTCGTGATGCCCATGTGTGAAGCGATCCTTAAATGCCCCCCGTCCCCGGCCAAGCGCCGTCCCCTTTCCCCGGTCCCGCTGCCGAATCAATACCGAAAGCACCGCCCGGTTTTCCCGGCCAACCACGCGGGACGCATCCTAGGTCCGCTCCCCCCCTCGTGCGACTACATCAGGCTGACCGGATCGATGTCGATCGCCGTCCGGCTGTCGCTCGACACCTCTCCGCGCGACCGCACTTCCCCCAGCACCTTCTGAATCGCCGCCCGTGTCCGCGACATGAGCACGATCTCCAGCCGGTGATGCCCCGCGATCCGCGCGATCGCGCACGGATTCGGCCCCAGCACCTTCACGTCATCCGACAATCCCAATCGCCCCATGGCGCCGCGAAGTTCCCTCTCCAGCCGCGCCCCGGCTTTCTCCGCCTCCGCCAGTGACTCGTCCCGCACCACGATCCGCGCCATCCTCCCCGCCGGCGGCAATCCCGACCGCCGCCGCGTCCGAAGTTCCTCCTCCGCGAACCCCTCGTAGTCATGCTTCGCCGCGTGCACGATCGCCGGCTCCTCCGGCGAATACGTCTGCACGATCACCACGCCCGGGCGTTCACCACGACCCGCCCTCCCCGCCACCTGGCTCACCAGTTGGAACGTCCGCTCCGCCGCCCGAAAGTCCGGCAGCCACAGCGCCGTATCCGCGCTCAGCACCCCCACCAGCCGCACGTTGGGAAAGTCCAGCCCCTTCGCGATCATCTGCGTCCCCAGCAGCAGCCTCGCCTCGCCGCGCGCAAATCGCCCCAGCGCCTCAAAATAATCCCGCGCCGAACTCATCGTGTCCGAGTCCAGCCGCAGATACCCACCCCCCAGCAGCCCCCCGAACTTCGCCGCGATCTCGTCCTCCACGCGCTGCGTCCCCGCTCCCAGCATCAGCACCCCGCGCCCGCACGCCGGGCACACGGTCGGCGTCCGATTCTCCGCCAGGCAGTGATGACACCGCACATACCCGCCCTTCGCCGACATCGCTTCCGAGTCCACCGAACGCGTGGACAACCGCTCGTGCACATCCTGCGCCCCGTCCCGCTCCGCCCGCGCACGCCGGTGCAGCACCAGCGTCGCGTCGCACGCATCGCACCGCAGCCGCCACCCGCACCGCTCGCTCGGACACACCAGCACGTTCGCGAACCCACGCCGGTTCAGCAGCAGCATCACCTGCCCGCCGGCGCCCAGCGCCTCCCCGACCGCCCGTTCCAGCGTCGGCCCGATCGAGTGCGGCCCACGCCACCCCTGCCCGCTCACTCCCTCCCCCGTCGCCCGCGCCGCGCGTTCCAGTTGCCTCTGCTCGATCCACTCCTTCGCCAGGTCGATCACCCGCACCGTCGGCATCGCCGCCCCCGTCGCACGCCGAGACAACTTCCACAACCCATACTTCCCCGACTTCGCATGCACCCACGACTCCAGCGACGGCGTCGCCGATCCCAGCACCACCGTCGCCCCCGCCATCTGCGCCCGCTTGATCGCCACGTCGCGCGCGTGATACCTCAGCAACTGATCCTGCTTGTACGACGTATCGTGCTCCTCGTCCACCACCACGACCCGCAGGTCCCGAAGCGGCGCGAACACCGCCGACCTCGCCCCGACCACCACCCGCGCGCTCCCCGCCTCCACCCGCGCCCATTCCGCCGCTCGCTGTGACGCGCTCAGCCCCGAGTGCAGCACCGCCACCCCGGCGTGACCAAGCCGGCTCACAAACCGCTCCGCGGTCTGCGGCGTCAGTGCGATCTCCGGCACCAGCACCATCGCCGTCCCCCCTCCACCCCCTCGATCAAACGCCCCCTCGATCAGCCGCAGGTACACCTCCGTCTTCCCTGACCCCGTCACGCCGTGCAGCAGGTGCACCCCGAACGTCCCCAGCGACGCCGAGATCCCTTCTACCGCCCGCGCCTGCTCGCTCGTCAACTCCGGTATCGCTCGCCCCTCTCCGCCCGCCGCCCCCGCATGCTGCCACCCTCGCGCCACCACCACCCGCCTTCTCACCACCCGAAGCAGCCCGGCCTTCACCAGTTGGTTCACCGCCCCCGCAGACTTTAGCCCCAGCCGATCCGCCAACCCGCGCGCATCCACCCCCTCCATCTCCACCGTCCGGCACGCCGCCCACGCCGCCGCCGCCCGCTTCTTCAGCGCCCCCTCCGCTCCCTCCGGCCTCTCCCCCTCCGGCACCACCTCCACCATCGCCTTCATCCGCACCCCAACGCCCTTCTTCACCGCCGCCGGCATCATCGTCCCCATCACCATCCCCAGCGGGCACACGTAATACCCGCTCATCCACCGCGCGAGTTCCACAAGTTCCTCGCTCAGACCGCTTCCCGAGCGAGACGCGATCCCCTTGATCCGTGACAGATCGAACCCGCCCGCGAGTTCCTCGCCCCCCGCAGCCACCACGATCCCCGCCGCCTTCTTGTTCCCACGCCCCAGCGGCACCACCACCCGCTCCCCCACCCCAAGCCGCTCTTCACACCGGTACGTCAACACCCCAGAATCGATCCCTCGCTCCACCGCCACGCGCGCAAACCACCCGCCGCGCGCCACGCTCAGCGGCTCCCCCTCCTCTCCAAACAGCCCGCGCATCTGACCCATCGCTCCAATGGTACATCCGGCCCAGGCTAGCGCGGATGAAATCCAGGCCTGGCAACATGGGCAGTGGACCGGGCGTCCCGCCCGGCAGAGTCCGCCTGTTTCCCCCCACCTCTAGTATGAACTGGCTTTAGAACGAACGCCGAGCGCCCAACTCAAGATCGCTGTGCAACCGGATGGCCACCGAATGGCACGGTCCTGGAAAGCCGTTGGCACCGAGCAACCTTCCCACCGTGCCACGCCGTCACGTGACCTCTTCCATCTCTGCGTCACCGCTTCTCAATCGGCGTATACGGCGCCGCGTGCGGCCCCACGTAGTTCGCCGTCGGTCGATACAGCCGGCTGTCCGACAGATCCTCGATCACGTGCCCCGCCCACCCCGCGATCCGCGACAGCGCAAACATCGGCGTGAACAAGTCCAACTTCAGCCCGATGCAGTGATACGTCGTCGCCGAGTAGAAATCCACGTTCGGATAGATCCCCTTCGCCGCCTTCTCCCGCAGCATCACCTGCTCGATCGCCTGCGACTTCTCGTACAACGCCACGTTCCCCGTGTCCGTCGCCAGTTGCTTCGCCAGCGTCTTCAGGTACGTCGCCCGCGGGTCGTACGCCTTGTACACCCGGTGCCCGAACCCCGCGATCAGTTCCTTCTTGTCCAGTTTGTTCTGGATGAACCCCTCGCAGTCCGCCACCGTCGGGATCTGCCCCAGCATCTTCATCACGTCTTCATTCGCCCCGCCGTGCCGCGGACCCCGCAGCGACCCGATCGCCCCCGTGATGCACGAATACATGTCCGAGTGCGTCGACGAAATCACCCGCGCCGTGAACGTCGAGTTGTTCAGCCCGTGATCCGCGTGCAGGATCATGCACGCGTCAAACGCCCGCTCCATCGTCGCCGTCGGCTCCTTCCCGTTCAGCATCCACAGGAAGTTCGCCGCGAACGACAGATTCTTGTTCGGCTCCACAACCCCCTCCCCACGCCGATACCGGTCAAACCCCGCCACGATCGCCGGCGCCCACGCCAGCATGTTCAGCGCCTTGTCCCGCGCCGACGCCAGGTCGATCGCGTTCGGCGTCGCGTCGTACAGACTCAGCATCGACACCATCGTCCGCAGCATGTGCATCGGCTGCGCGTCCTTCGGCAGCGACGTGATGTGCCCCAGCATCCCCTTGGGCAGCGAATACCGCGACCTCAGATCCCCCTTGAACTTCTCCAGTTCCCCCTTCGTCGGCAGCCGGAAGTTCCACAGCAGATACACCGTCTCTTCAAACGACGAGTTCCGCGCCAGGTCGTCGATCGGGATCCCCACGTACTCCAGCACCCCCTTCTCACCGTCGATGAACGACATCTTCGTATCCGCGGCCACCACGCCTTCCAGTCCCTTGTTCGTCACGCTCATTGACTGACATCCTTCGGCGAGAGAGATCACCACCACCCCCCCAGCCCCGAACAAACCGCACCCGGCCCGCGACACCACGCGGCTCCGATCAACCACTTTTCCCAATGCGGGCCGCACTATAGCGGCCTCTTCCTCCCCTCGCAATCCTGTCGCCCCAGCGGGTGCTCTTCCATCATCGTGGCACATGTCTTCGCCCCGGTAGGGGCGCCGGGGTGTAGCCACGAGTGGAGCGAGTCCGCGAGCGCAACTCGTGGCGAACCATGCCGCCGCTGCCTCCTGGTTCGACCCGGCGGGGCGAAGGAACGGGGCACGCAGAACGCACCTTCCATGGAGTATCGAGATTTGTCACGGGGCTGACGCGCGGGACTACATCCTTTGGCACCGTCGGGGGTCAGGATGCGGCGCCACGATCATGGACTACACCCGCGCCGAGCAGGCCAACCCAATCACGAAGGAAGAACCACGCGGACTTGCCGCCCAGCGGCGGCCGAGTTCCCCCCTCGTACACTCTCCCCCATGCTCCCCCTCACACGCGACGAATGCCGCGTCCTCGGCGTCCTCGTCGAAAAAGCCCTCACCACCCCCGCCCAGTACCCCCTCACCCTCAACTCCCTCGTCCTGGCCTGCAACCAGAAGAACAACCGCGACCCCGTCACCAACCTCTCCGAGGAACGCGTCTTCGACGCCATCGACGGCCTCCGCAAAAAATCCCTCGTCCGCGAAGCCATGCTCTCCGGCAGCCGCGTCTCCAAGTTCCGTCACGTCGCCCGCGAAACCCTCGGCGTCTCCACCGAAGAACTCGTCATCCTCACCGAACTCCTCCTCCGCGGCCCCCAGGCCATCGGCGAACTCCGCGCCCACGCCTCCCGCATGCACCCGCTCGATTCCATCGAGCAGACCCAATCACTCATCAACGGCCTGTGCTCCCGCTCCGTCCCCACCGGCCCGCTCCTCAAGGAAATCCACCCCGCCCCCGGCCAGCGCGCCAAACGCTACGTCCAACTCCTCTGCCCCGATCTCCACCCGCTCGACGCCCCTCACCACGGTTCCCTCCTCGACTCCGATACCACCGTCGATGCCGCTCCCCCCGGCCCCGCCTCCCCCGCTCTCGAACAACGCATCGCCTCGCTCGAATCCGAAGTCCAGCAACTCAAACTCGCCGTCCGCCGACTCGCCGCGTCGCTCGGCGAGTCCGACCCGATCTCCTGAACAGCCCCTCCCCGTCGGCCCGCCCGAAATCCAGCGTCCAGCGTTCTACAGGACTACGTTCGACCACCCCGCGTCCCCCTGCGCAGACCCCGGCGGCCCCGCCAGCCGCCCCACCCGATTCCCCGGCGCCGCGTCGATCGCCGCCTCGACACTCGCCCCGATCGCGTTCCGCGTCACCATGTTGCCGCCCCGCTCCGCCGCTATCCCCACTCGGTTCTCCAGGCACGTGTTCTCATCAATGCGCGACCCCTGCCCCTTCACCCGGATCCCCGCGCCCCGCCGCGACCCATGACTCCGGCACCGCATCACCACCCCGTCACTCCCCACCACGATCCCGTCCCCCTCGTTCCCCATCGCGTCGCACTCGATCAACGACCCAAGTTCGCCCACCCGGAACCCACTGCCCAGGTTGTGCCGCGAGGCCGACCCCCGCGCCTGCGACCCCGCCCCCAGCGCCATCCCGTCCCCCGCGTTCGCCGTCGCCAACGAATCAATCACGCGGCACGACTCCTCGCACACCAGCCCGTGCGACGCATTCGAAAACGCTTGACAATCCCGCAGCGTGCACCCCGCCCCCGCCTCGATCCCCGCCCCGCCGTTGTCGCACGCCATCACGTCGTCCGCCAAGCCGCTCGGCCCCAGTCGCACGCCGTCCCGTGCGTTCTCAACGCACCGCGCCGCTTCCACTCGCGTGCACGCCGATTCGCTCGCGTCGATCCCGTGTTCGCCCCACCCGCGAATCGTCCCACCCCGAATCACCGCGCCCGCCTCAGCCCTGACCTCGATCCCGCTCCGCGACCCCTCCCCTCCCACCAGTTCGTACCCATTCAGGTCCATCCACACTCCGCACGAATCGATCACGATCCCGTGCTTCCCCACTTCCCATCCGATCGCCCGATCGACGTAATACGTGCCCGGCTCACCGATTCGCACCACGCATTCCGCGTCCCCCTCCGTGACCGGCAGCGCCCGCATCGACCTCCGCGGCGCCCGCCGCCCACGCGCCGCACTCATCGTCCCGTCCCGTCCCATGATGCCTCGTTCAGTCGCTCCCCCTTGGGCCTCCGACCGCCAGCCTTCCGCTCGACCCCCCGAGCGCTGCACGCTGCCTGAATGTCCGGTCATCTGGACTTCCTTTCTCCGTGCCCCCCCCGCGTGCACGTCGATCGCGCCGGCATGCGCGTCCTCCACTTCGCACCAATCGCCCACGCTTCGGCTCATGTTATTGCCGATTCGCCAAGCCGGGCCGCGCTGCTTCCCGCCGCGATCAACGCGCGGCAGCCGCCCCCCGCTGAACAATGCGCCGTTCGCGCACGCCCCGGCCGAAATCTCTTGCTCATCGCTCCTCTTCCTCCCCGATCCACCCCACCCGCCCACGCCCCCCGATGCGCGCCATCCGCTGCTCCGGCTGCATCTTCCTCCCACGGTGTTCGCGGGCGTTCGCCGTCCTCCGCCCTCCGCCGCAATAACGTTGTCGCCAGAACCTTATCTTCTCAGCCGCTCCTTCAAGGACCTCTCTCTGCGAACTCCCCACGAAGTCGGCTCCGCCGACCATCGCTCCGGGCGGCCCGTGCCCTCCTCGCCCCGCGCCATACGTCCCCGTGTCGCACGCCGCCGACCTCCCTCACTTAGTCATTGATTCACAAGCACTTGCGACCTCCTCAGCGCAGCGCGACGTCTCACGATTTCATCCGCTCCATCACCACTCCCACCCACCGCTCACGACGCGCCGTGCACCCCCGACTTCTCCGCGCGCGTCCATCATTTATTTTGATGTCACGAAAAAAAGCAACCTTTTCGGGCTCTTTCATGCTCACCAGTATCATGGTCCGATAGTGACTCTCGGTGTGCGTTCGCCACCAAATCCGGCAGGGTTTGTCGTTCCGGGGGGTGTCGTGCCGTCTCTGTCCTCCATGACTCGAGGAGCGATTCGTGCGCACTATTGCAATTGTAAATCAAAAGGGCGGATGCGGTAAGACCACCACCGCGATCAACCTCGGCGGCATCTTCGCCGCCGCCGGCTACAAGACCCTCCTGGTCGACATGGACCCTCAAGGTCACTGCGCCGCCGGCCTGGCCATCCCCGAGCAACGCATCGACGTCCACATCGGTGACGCCATGCTCGCCCTCGCCCAGCATCCCCCGCGCCCATTCGATCACGATCGGCTCCTCTGGCGGGTCAGCCGAAACCTCGACCTCGCCCCCAGCACGATGAAACTCGCC
Source organism: Phycisphaerales bacterium (assembly GCA_050246015.1). Lineage (GTDB taxonomy): Bacteria > Planctomycetota > Phycisphaerae > Phycisphaerales > UBA1924 > JTS-AC122. The sequence goes on along the minus strand of JBFWWU010000019.1, from coordinate 3,401 downwards.
GGGCTCGAAGCCAGCCGCGGCGACTTCGCGGGCCAGCCCGGCGCCGAGACGCGCCTCGCTCGCGTTCTCCGTCACCTCGGCCACTCCCACGATATCTGCCTCATCGACTGCTCCCCCGCCATCGGCATGCTCGCCTTCAACGCCCTCGTCGCCGCCGACGAAGTCCTCATCCCCGTCGAGACCGGCTTCTTCTCCCTCCAGGGCGCCACCAAGCAGGTCAACACCATCAAGGCCCTCGCCCGCCGACTCGGCGCCTCCCCCACCTACCGCCTCCTCGCCACCCTCCACAACGCCGACAGCATCATGGCCGCCGAACTCCTCGACGAACTCCGCCGACGCTTCGGCGCCAAACTCATCCCCTCCCCCATCCGCTTCGACCAGCGCTTGCGCGAAGCCGCCTCCTTCGGCCAGTCCATCGGCGAATACGCCCCCGACTCCGCCGGCGCCATCGACTACCGCACCCTCGCCCAGTGGCTCGTTGACAACAAGCCCGCCCTTCGACATGAGCCCGATCTCGCCCACCCCGATGCTCCGGCCCCGCCCCCCACCGCTCTCAGCGCCAGTTCCCTCATGAGCGAGATCGCCGACGAAATGCTCGGGACCCCCGTCCCCTCGGTCTTGGTCCCCGACCAGCCGGCCTCTCACCTGGCTGCCTCCGTCTGACCGCCACGTCGAGCCCGGCTCTGCCCCCTTCACCACTCCGTCCTGGCCTGTGTGCTTTGGAGCGCCGAATGGACTCGACCTCCACCATTCACCCTACGCCCTCCCGTACCTCCAGATCCCCGGACCCCAGTCCCTCCCTCGCGCCCCGCTCCGACCAGTACGACGCCATCGCCCACCTCTTCCTCGGCGAGATCGAGCCCGATCGCTCTCCCTCCGACTCTCCTTCCCCCTCCCTCTCCCCCTCCGACTCCCCCTCCCTCGCCGCCTCCGCCCCCGCGCCGACCTCCACCCCGACCCTCGAAGGCCTCGTCGTCTCGCACCTGGCCTCCGGTGCTCTGGACGCCGCACGCTCCTACGCCGCGAGCCTCGCGTCTGCCCGTCGCTTGCCTGTTGGAATCCTCAGTCTCGTCGAGCCCGCGTGCCGCGTCTACGCCTGTTCCGCCGACCCCGCCAGCATCCCCGATTTCGACGCCGCTCCACCTCGGTCGGTCCATGACGCCCTGCGCCGGCTCGCTCCCCACATCCGTCACTGGGTCTTCCTCCCTGATCCGCACAGCGAGGCCGCCCTGGGTTCCACCATCGACGCCGACGCCGTCACCATCATCGCGGCCCCTGATTCCGATTCGATCAGCGCCGCCTTCCGCTCCGTCCGAACCATGTTCGTCGCCGGACTGGGCCGCCGAACCGCCGCCGACTCCAAGCCGCGCTGCGACGTCCGCCTTGTCACCCTCGGCGAGTCCGACGCCGCCGCCAAGTCCGCCGCCGATCGCTTCTGCTCCGCCGCCTCTCTCCTCCTGGGTCTGCCGGTCCGCAACCACATCCGCCTGGACCCGACCGCTCCGTCCGCTCTGTCCGTCATGATCTTCGATGGCCCGCGTGAATCCCCCGCGGCGGAGATCCCCGCCGAACTCCTCCACCTCCGCTCATCCTTCTCGCCGCCTCAGGTCGTTCCTCCCGCCCGCGATGCCGCCATGCCCGCTCCCATGCCCCTCATGAACGCTTCACTCTCACAGCCCGGCCTTCGCACCTCGCCCCCCGAGTCTCGCCCGCTTCGCACGTCCCTTTCGCCGCCCCCCGACGGGCTCCACGCCCCCACTCCCCAGTTCCTCGAGTCGCTCGAATCCACCCTCCTCCTCGCCGCCAGCGTCCCCGGCCTTCGTCCGATCCAGGCCCGCTGTCCCTACGCTCCCAGCCTCGTCCTCTCCCTCGATCCCCGCGGCTGCTTCCACCTCCTGCTCGAAGTCGCCGACGTCGGCGACCGCGCCTCCGACGAGTTCGAAAAGGTCTCCCGCTGGCTCTCTGATCACGCCGAACTCATCCGCCTCACCCTCCCGCCCGGCACGGCCCTCGATCCCGCCGCCGAGTTCATCCGCCACGTCTTCGTCTCCACCGGACGCGGCGTCAGCGCCCTCCTCCGCAAAGGAATGCGCGTCCACGTCGCCATCGACGACCGCGACCGCGCCGCCTCCCGGCGCTACGTCGAAATTTCCTGACCTCCACTCCCGAAATCCTGGATCAAAAAAAGAAGAACCCCGGCCGAAGCCGGGGTTCTTGATATGCACTCACCGTATCAGCAAGGAGAACGCACTTGCTGGTCCGGGGCTTGCGTCGTGTCGCTTAGCGACGACGACGAGCCGCCAGCAGACCGCCGAGGCCGAGCAGAGCAGCCGAGCCGGGGCCCGGGATGATCTCGACGTTCAGCACGCAGTTGAACGCCTGCGGAGTCGTCGGGAACGGAGCGTACGTCACGGCGCCCGGGACATCGTCAGCCGGGTCGGCCGGATCGCCGCAGTCCGGGGGCGTCGGGTTGCCGACCGTACGCCACTCGGTGGCGCCGATCAGGTTGCCGCCCGCCGTCACGGTGTAGCTCGAAGCGCCCATGTCGGCCGGGTTGATCGTGAACTCGAACGTCGAGACGAACGTGTTCAGACCACGAACCAGAGCCGCCGGCTGGGGAGGAGCGTTGCCGTTCGCATCGCACACCCAGATCGGCGACTGCGTGCCGAGGGTGTTGTCGATTTCCGTCAGCATCGTGAACGGATCGCCACCCGGGAGCGGCGGGTTGCCGTTCGCGTTGGGACCGGGGCCGAAGTTGAACGGAGCCAGACGGCCCGGAGTACGGGTCTCGTCAGAGTTCGAGGCCGCGCCGCTCACCGCCAGCGTGCCGACGTTCCAGCCGACGAAACCGCCAGCCGGAGCCGCGCCCGCCGCGTCATCAAACACACCGAACTGAATGCGAATACGACGAGCGAGGCCGTTCGTGGCATCGATCGTGTTGCCGGCGAGGACGACGTCCGTGTTCCCGACGCGCTCAACGAAGCGGCAGCGGAACTCGAAAGCCTCAGCGCTGCCCGCAGCGCCCGCGACGGCGAGAATACCAAACAAAGCAAGTTTCTTCACGTGATATCTCCTTCAGATATGGAGGGGCACATAGAAAACACAACAACGACGCCCAGAAGATACATCACGCGCATTGGGGTGTCAAGGAATCTGTCAGATTTTCTCTTTCGCGGCTCGTTTCGCGCGAACCTCTCCTCATCCCCCAGCCATCAACCGTAAATTCCGACCTATCAACAACTTAGATAGGTGTGATCTCACGCCATCTTCAGGTTATAGGCCCTCAGTTCCCGCCCCCAAGTCGCATTTTCAAAATTCGATATGTGGTTCCCCCACCAGTCTGCCCTGGACCGATAAGCTCATATGGCCAGTGCTTATCCATTGCGTGGCTGTCAAGCAGT
>JBFWWU010000018.1:0-85021 GCA_050246015.1 Phycisphaerales bacterium | reverse complement strand
TGATGAGGGTCCGAGCACATCCGCGTTCCTTTGGTGGGGAGGATTAAATGCGGGGTGGCGAGCGGGGGCGACGTGGGAGGTGGCCGGGGGTCGGGGGGGCGCGGGGAGGGTGGAATGGCGGGAAGGGCGCTCGGTTTCTGTAGCCGGTGGCGGGGCGGACGGCGCATTGAGGGCAGAACGAGAACCTGTCCGGCGACAACGGGGCGCGCAGGTGCGTCCGTGTGCCGGGAACAAACACGTGCGGAACACGCATCGGCCGCTCGGGCGAGCGGTGATGGACGCCGCATCGACATTCCCCCGCGGGGAAGGAGACTATCAATGAACCGGAATCACGTGGCAGTGGCGGCGGTGGCGGCACTGGGGAGTGTGGCGGCATCGGCGCCGGGGCAGTGCACGAGCGTTCAGTTTTATTCGCCGGACCGGGCGCTGGATGATCGCGGCGGCTCGGCGGTGGCGCTGTATGGGGATCGGCTGTTCATGGGAGCGCCGAACGATGACAACGCGCGGGGAACGAACGCGGGTGCGGTGTACCTGTGGATGCGTTCGGCGAACACGCCGTGGGCGTACTCGACGAAGTTGACGCACTCGGCGACGCTGGACGGGTCGCATTTCGGGGCGGCGCTGGCGTTCGAGGGCGGGCGGCTGGTGGTGGGCGCGCCGGACTACTCGGGCATCGGGGCGGCGGTGGTGTTCGCGCCGACGCAGAACGGGTGGCAGCAGGAGGCGGTGCTGCAGGGGCTGCTGGTGAGCGTCGGGAGCAAGGCGGGGTCGGCGGTGGACATTGATCCGTACTCGAACGCGCTGGTGTCGGGCGCGCCGCGGGCGTATGCGCAGGGCGGGTCGTACGCGGGCGTGATCAACTTCTTCAAACTGGTGAACAGCACGTGGACGGCGGATACGTACCGGCACCTGGTGGGGTTTGATACTGATCCGAACGCGAATCTGGGGGCGTCGGTGGCGATGTGGGACGGGAGGGCGGCGGCGGGGGCGCCGGGTGGGAATGACCACCAGCGCGATATCGCGGGGTGCGGGGTGGTGATGTTCTACCAGAAGACGGGCGGGGCGTGGGACTGGGGGACGCCGGTGGTGGCGGAGGATGCGACGGGTGGGCAACGCTTCGGCTCCGCGGTGGACATGAATGATGAATGGATGATCGTCGGAGCGGAGGGGAACTACCAGGACCTGTTCCCGTCGGCGGGGGCGGTGTACGTGTTCCACCGCGAGAACGGCGCGTGGGTGCAGACGCAGAAACTGATCGGCACGGGGTGCGGCCCGGGCTCACGGTTCGGTTACAGCGTGAAGATGTCGTTCGGCGACCGATTCATCGCGGGTGCGTACGGCGACAAGGCGGCGTACGTGTATAAGCGAGTCGGGCAGACGTGGTACCAGGAATCGCGGCTGGTTGATCCGGATGGGCCGCTGACGGGGCAGTTCGGATCGGCGGTCGCGATCGGGCCGGATGTGACGGTCGTTGGCGACATGCTGGACGATCCGGCGGGGACGAGCGACGCGGGCTCGGCGTACGTGTTTGATCGAGGGACGAACGCGGGCAACGACACGTGCGACGGGGCGACGGCGATCGGTCAACTGGGAGCGGCGGGACCGGAGTTTTACGGGTGCACTTGGGGGGCGACGGCGTCGTATCAACTCAACCCGTGCGGCTCGTCGGGGAGTTCGCCGGACGTGTGGTACTCATGGACGCCGACGTGCAGCGGGAACGTGATCATCGACACGATCGGGTCGGGGTACGACACGGTGCTGTCGGTGCATACGGACTGCCCGGTGGCGGGCGGGGCGTCGAACGTGCTGGTGTGCAACGACGACGCGAGCGGGTTCGGGCGCGATTCGCTGGTCACGTTCAACTACACGGCGAACACGCGGTACCTGATCCGCGTGTCGGGGTACAACGGGGCGAGCGGGGAGTACACGCTGCGGCTGAACGACTGGTCGCCGACGGCGCCGGCGAACAACGCGTGCACGAGCGCGGCGGTGATCACGAACGGGACGACGATGGTCAGCACGTGCAAGGCGACGACGGACGGCCCGACGGAGAGCAACTGCCTGGGGAATGCGGGGAGCGTGCAGATCAACAATGACGTGTGGTACCGGTACGCCGCGACGTGCAACGGGACGGTGACGGTGGATACGTGCGGGAGTTCGTTCGACACGGTGGTGGCGGTGTACCTGGGGACGGGTTGTCCGGCGAATCCGGGATCGGCGATCGCGTGCAACGACGACGCGGCGAGCGGGCCGTGCGGCGCGGGGAGCACGGTGACATCCCGGGTGTCGTTCCCGGTGATCCAAGGGTTCCAGTACACGATCCGGGTGGGCGGGCTGATCCCGTCGTCGCCGGGCGGGGACGCGGTGATTCAGGTGGCGTGCAGCGTGCCGTGCGCGTGCGACTGGAACCGGGACGGGATGCTGAACTCGCAGGACTTCTTTGACTTCGTGACGGGGTTCTTTGCGGGGAGCGCGGATTTCAACGGATCCGGGCAGACGAACTCGCAGGACTTCTTTGATTTCCTGTCATGCTTCTTTACCGGGTGCTGACTCTCCAACGCCATTAGAAGAGGCGGGCGGGACGCCCGCTCCAGGCCCGCTCCACTAGACTCGTGGTCGTCCTGAACCGGCGGAGGTAGAACCACAACTGAAGAACGGAGCGAGGCGGGCCTGACGGGTCCGCCTCGCTTGGTTTTTTCGGCACCGCGGCTACCCTCACCGCGTGTCGCACCAGCCGTTTCATCTCTTCGAGGTCGCCGGGGTCGAACTGGAGTACATGATCGTCGATCGGGGGACGATGAACGTAGCGCCGGTCGCGGATCAACTGCTGGCGGCGGCGGACGCGGCGTCGCGGGGCGTGGCGCCCGGGGAGGGGAACGCCGAGAGCGACCCGGAGTTCGTGGGGCAAGCCGGGGCGATCGGGTGGTCGAACGAACTGGCGCGGCACGTGATCGAGTTCAAGACGGCGCACCCGGTTCGCACGCTTGATGGACTCGGCGATGAGTTTCACGCGAACGTGAAAAGGGCGAACCAGATGCTGTCGCGGATCGGGGCGGGCGGAGAGGGGAGCGGGTGTTGCCTGCTGCCGGCAGCGATGCACATGTGGATGGATCCGCTGAAGGAGATGCAGATTTGGCCGCATGGGTACAAGGATGTGTACGAGGCGTTTGACCGGATATTTTCGTGCAAGGGGCACGGGTGGGCGAACCTGCAATCGATGCACATCAACCTGCCGTTCAGCGGGGACGAGGAGTTCGGGAGGCTGCACGCGGCGATCCGGCTGGTGCTGCCGATCCTGCCGGCGCTGGCGGCGAGTTCGCCGATCATGGAAGGGCGAGCGACGGGGCTGATGGATAATCGGCTGGAGGTGTATCGGCACAACTCGAAGCGGGTGCCGTCGGTCGCCGGCAAGGTGATTCCCGAGCCGGTGTACACGGAAAGTGATTATCGGAAGGAGATCCTGGAGCGGATCTGGCATGATCTGTCGCCGCTGGATCCGGCTGGGGTGCTGCGGCATGAGTGGGCGAATGCGCGGGGGTGCATCGCGCGGTTCACGCGTGGGTCGATCGAAATCCGGGTGATCGACGTGCAGGAATGTCCGGCGGCGGATATCGGGATCGCGCGGGCGGTGATCGGGCTGGTCGAGCGGCTGGTGAATACCGAAGCCGCGGAGCGGGCAGGAGGCGCGGGCGCTCGGCGCGCGTGGCCGGTCCAGCGACTGCACGAGATCTTTCTCTGCTGTGTGCGTGAGGCGGACGAAGCCGTGATCGGAGACCTTGATTACCTGCGCGCCGTCGGCGTCGATACCCACTCGCCGATGCGGGCTCGCGAACTGTGGCGATTGCTTGCGGCGATGCTGCCGGCGTCCGCGGGATCCGACACACTCAAGGTCATCCTGGAGCACGGGTGCTTGTCGCGGAGGATCCTGACTCGGCTCGGCGTTCGCGCTGGAGAACGGACATCGTTCACCGGCGACAGAGGCGGCACTCTTAGACAATGCGCCACGGAACTGGCGGATTGCCTGAGCGCGAACCATCAACTGTTATGCTGAACAGATTGGCTGGTCAGCCCGGCCCGGAGCCGCTGCAAGCCGTTCCGTCGCTGCCGTCGGCACGAACCGACACGTTGCCACCCGTCACCGGAGGCTGAGTGGCGCCGGGTGCACCATGGCCACTGCCACGTACACACGCTCACGGGGCCGGGAAGTCCCACTCTTTCCCCGGCGTGTATCCGATCAAGGTGTACAACTCGTCGCGTGACTGCATGTCGTCGAGGAGGCGGTGGACGGAGCCGTCGTGCTTGAGGGTAGAGAGGGCCCGGGAAACGGCGCCCATGGCGACGCGCAGCATGGAGACGGGATAGATGACGCAGGCGTATCCCATTTTGGCGAATCGCTGGAAGGGGATGATGGGAGTTTTGCCGAACTCGGTCATGTTGGCGAGGAGGTACGGGCCGAGTTCACCGCTTGCGCCGCGGCCGGTCCCACCTCTGGGGCGGAGGCGCTGGGCGATGAGCGTGAACTCTTCTTCGGATTGGAGGCCCTCGGGGAAGATCATGTGGGCGCCGGCCTGGATGTAGGCGTGAGCGCGGTTGACGACGGCGTCGAGGCCCTCGACGCTTCGGGCGTCGGTGCGGGCGCAGATGATGAAGCCGGAGTCGGGGGAGAGGTCGCTGGCGGCGTTGACGGCGGCGGCGATTTTTTCGCACTGGTGGTCGATGGGGATGAGTTTTTTGCCGTCGAGGTGTCCGCAGCGTTTGGGGAAGACCTGGTCTTCGATGTGCAGGGCCGCGGCGCCGGCGCGGGCGTACTCGATGACGGTTCGGCGGACGCACTCGGATTCGCCGAAGCCGGTGTCGGCGTCGGCGAGGACGGGGAGGCGTGAGGCGTCGGCGACTTCGCGGATGGTGCGAGCGAAGTGATCGAGGGAGAGGAGGCCGATGTCCGGGACGCCGGCGGCGACGCTGGTGGCGGCGCCGGAGACGTAGCAGGCGTGGAAGCCGGCGTGGGCGATGGCTTTGGCGCAGAGGGCGTTAAAGGCGCCGGGAACCTGGACGGCGCCGGCTTCCATGAGGGCGCGGAAACGGGAGCCGGGCGAGGTTGCGGTAGGCATGCGGGATGCTACGGCAGCCGGGACGGTGGCGATGAGCCGCGGCGGACGCTGTGCGCGGAGATTGATGCTGGAGCAGGCATCAAGGGAAGAGGCAACGAGGCATCGAGTTGTGAGGGAAGGTTACCAGATGAAGCGCATGCGTCCGAAGTCGGGGACGGGGATGCGGCCGTAGACCCAGGTGGGGGCGGGGTAGTAGACGAAGAAGGCTTTTCCGAGGATGAGTTTTCTGGGGACGACGCCGGGGGTGGGGTCGATCTGCTGGACCCAGGGGTCCGGGGCGTCCCAGACGCGGGCGTCGTGGCTGGCGGGGCTGTTGTCGCCGCAGACGAAGAACTGATCTTTGCCGAGGAGGATGGGTTTCTTGGGGGTGGAGCCGCGGGAGGGGACGCCGGACTGGGGCATGAGGGTGGAGGTGTAGTGGAGGTCACGATCGACGCGGACGCGGTGCATGGTGACGGGGGCGCCGCTGAAGGTCCAGGAGATGCGGGGCTTCTGGTAGATGGAGCGTTCTTCGAAGATGTTCTTCATGGAGGCGAGGTCGCCATCGAGACCGCTGCCGTTTTCGCGTTTGAGGAGTTCATCGACGGTGGACTGGGTGGCCATGCGGATGCGTTCGTCGGGCCCCCAGTTGTAGTCGGCGGCGGCGACTTTCCGGCCGTTGATCCAGGCCTGGAGCGACTGATCAACGTGGACGAACTGGAGGTTGGTGACGTCTCCCGGAGAGAGTTCTGAGATGGTTGCCTGGGCGACGGTCTTATAGTCGGGATCGCGCACATGTCGCATTCGGAGGGAGCAGGTGGACCCGGCAATGACCATCTGGAACTCGTGGGACCTGGCGGCGATGGTGGCGGTAACGGAGAGGCCGGGAGCGGCGGGTTCGATGCCAGCGCTCATGCGGATATCGGAGACGGGGAAGAAGGGGCGGAAGGGGCCGCCGCGCATGATCTGATGCTGGAAGGAGGTCTGGGGAGTTTCGTTGTAGGCGTAGCGGTCGTTGATCTCCCAGAAGTCATCGAAGGACGAGATTTCGGGGTACGGGGAGTGGTATCGGAAGCGGAGCCTGGGCTTGTTGGAATCCCAGACGAGTTCTGTGGCGTCGCTGGAGGGGTATTGGAAGCGGCGGCCGTCGAGTTTCCAGGCGGACTGATCTGAGGTCCAAGGGGAGGCGAAGGTGTTGTTGACGCTGACGACGCTGCCGCGGGGCGCGAAGTCGGAGTTGAAGACGGTCTGCCAGGTGGCGTCCTGGACCTGCTGTGGCTTTCGGGCGATTTTCCAATCGGAGTCGGCCCAGGGATTTTTGAGGGAGCCGTCGGGATTGTGCATCCTGGAGTCGGGCGTGGGGGCGGGGCGGAAGAAGATGTCGCCGTCGACGATGGCGAGTTCCTCGCCGGGGAGGCCGACGAGCCGCTTGATGAAGTTGTCGGCGGGCTTGTAGGGGCACTTGAAGACGATGACGTCGAAGCGAGTCGGCTCCATGAGCATGTAGAGGTACTTGAGCACGAGGATTCGATCGCCGGACTTTCGGGGAACGTCTTTGCGAATGAGTTCCTCGCCGGTCATCGGGTCGTGGAGTTCGAGGGGGAGGTCGGGGGCCTTGCCTTGGACGGGCTTGTACTCGTTGTCGGTGCCGCTCGCGGCGTACCAGGGCCCGACGGGCCAGGTGTAACCGGTCTCGGGAGAGCGGATGCGTTCATGAGCGCCCATGAGGGTGGGAGCCATTGAGCCGGTAGGGATGACGAAGGCTTCGACGACGAACCCGCGGAAGACAAAGGCGAGCGTGAACGCGATGACGACGGAGACGATGATGTCCTGGATGGTCTCCTTTGGCCTCGGGCCGGGGAATGGAGAGGCGGGATCGGAGCCGGTTGGATGGGTGCTGGTCATCATCATGCTCGGGGTCGTTGGTAGCGAATCGAGCAACGATAGTGCGCGAGAGGGGACAATCCAACTGAAGTGCGGCGGGGGCGGCGGGGGGATCGGGGCACTATGCTGTACGGAGAGACTCATCTGCAAGGCGCTGAGCGCACGAGGTGCGGTATGTCGAAAGTCGCGGTGGTGTTGTCCGGGTGCGGGTACCTGGACGGGAGCGAGATCCACGAGGCAGTGAGCGTGCTGGTGCACCTGTCGCGGCACGGTGCGGCGGTGTCGTGCTTTGCGCCGGATATCCGGGTGGGGGCGGTGGATCACGTGACGGGAAAGCCGATGGACCAGCAGCGGAGCGTGCTGGTGGAATCGGCGCGGATCGCGCGAGGGAAGATCGGTCGGCTGTCGGAGTTGCGGGCGTCGAACTTTGACGCCGTGGTGTTCCCCGGGGGGTTCGGAGCGGCGAAGAACCTGTGCAACTTCGCGGAAGCGGGCGCGGCGTGCGTGGTGAACCCCGAGGTGGAGCGGGTGGTGAAGGAGTTTCACGCGAGCGGGAAGCCGGTGGGGATGTGCTGCATCGCGCCGGTGATCGGTGCGAGGGTGCTTGGGAAGCGGGCGGGGGGACCTGGGGTGAGGGTGACGGTGGGGTCGGAAGGGGGCGCGTCGCACGCGGTGGAGGAGATGGGGGCGTCGCACGTGGTGAAGCCGGTGACGCAGTCGCTGGGGGACGAGGTGCAGGGGGTGTATACGTCGCCGGCGTACATGTACGGGGAGGCGAAGCCGCACGAGGTGTTCGAGGGGATCGGTGCGATGATTGATCAGGTGATGTCGAGGGCTGGGCGCTAGGCCCCCCACCACCATCCCCCCATCCCGAGCGCCCCCCCGGAGCGACCCGGGCCCCGGCCATCCCCGACGCCGTCGCTCGCGGCGGCGGTTTCCACTACACTACGGGCATGGAGCCGATGGTTGAGTTTCTTGGGCGGTTGCACCCGATGGTGCTGCATGCGCCGATCGGGATAGCGATCGCGCTGGCGAGCCTGGAAGTGTTTGCCCGCGTGGGGATTGGGCCGCGGAATGAGTCGGGCGAGCGGGGGTTGCCGCGGGCGGTGCGATCGACGCTGGCGTGGGTGCTGGTGGTGAGCGCGGGGGCGAGCATCGGAAGCGGATTGCTGCTGCATGAAGAAGGCGGGTATCGTGAAGAGGTGGTGGACCTGCATAAGTGGCTGGCGATATCGGCGGGGGTGCTGGCGCTGATGGCGGCAGTGCTGCAACAGGTCGGGAAGGTGCGCGGGTATGGGACGGCGCTGGTGCTGATGTGCGCGGTGCTGGTGCCGGCGGGGCATTTCGGGGCGAGCCTGACGCACGGGGCGGATTTCCTGACCGAGCCGTTCCGGGCGGGGAGTCGCGCGGGGGGCGGCGGGGGCGTCAATCAGACTCGAGGGGCGGGTGAGACGGGAGCGGCGGCGGACTCGGTGTTTGCGGTGGCGATCCAGCCGATCTTTGATCGCGCGTGCGTGGGGTGCCACGGCGCCGAGCGGCAGAAAGCCGGGCTGGCGCTGAACTCGGCGGAAGCGTTGATGGACGGGAGCGAATACGGGCCGGCGATCATCCCTGGGGATGCGGCGTCGAGCGAACTGGTTCGGCGGTTGCGGCTGCCGCTGGATGATGAGGAGCACATGCCGCCGCGGAGCAAGGCGCAGCTGACGGCGGAGGAGATCGGGGCGATCGAAGAGTGGGTGAAGGCAGGGGCGCCGCTGACGGTGAGGGGCGCGGGGTCGTCGCCGCGTGTGGGGGGAGAGGGCGCGGGGGGGCCGGCGGCGCCGGTACGGCGGGCGAGCGACGAAGCGATCGCGGCGATCAGGGCGAGCCTGGTGCACGTGGAGCCGGTGTCGCGGGAGTCGAACCTGCTGGTGATCAGTTTCGCGGCGGTGGCGCCGACGATCGACGATGCGGCGGCGGAGCGTCTCTTGCGTCCGGTGGCGGAGTACGTGGGAGATTTGGATCTGGCGCGCACGCGGATCAGCGACGCGACGCTGGGGCTGGTGGCGAGCATGAAGGAGGTTCGGCGGGTGAACCTGTCGGCGACGGGGGTGACGGACGCCGGGGTGGCGAGGCTGGCGGGCCTTGAGCACCTGGAGGAACTGATCCTGACGGGTACCGGTGTCACGGGGAAGATCGCGGAGACGCTGGAGCGGCTTGCGGGGTTGAAGAAGGTGTATGTGTGGAAGACGGGCCTGAGCGAAGAGGAGGTCGCGGCGCTGCGGGCGAGGTTCAGCGGCGTCGGGTTCAATGCGGGCGACGCGGGCACGACGACGGCGCTGGAAGTGGAGCCGGAGTTAGCGCTGAGCAGCGACGCGCCCGCGCCGGGGGCGCCGGTGGCAGCGGCGGGGGCGGGGGCGGGGGCGGCGAGCCTGACGCCGGTGAATGCGGTGTGCCCGGTGTCGGGGAAGGCGGTGGATGCAGAGTTCGCGCTGGTGTATCAGGGGAGGGTGGTGGGATTCTGCTGCAAGCACTGCGTGGCGCAGTTCCTGGATGACCCGGCGAAGTACGCGGACAAGATCAAGTGACGGCTGGGCGGGTGACGGCAGAGAGGGAGGTCCGGCATGATGAGGAATCGACTGATGAAGCGGAGCGGGATGGCGGCGCTTGCGTCGGTGATCGTGGTGATGGCGGGGTGCGACAGCAAGGCTCCGCCGGCGCCGACGCCGACACGGTCGATCGCGCCGGTGAAGCGGCCGGCGGCGCCGGTGGTGGAAGAGGTGCCGATCATGATCGAGGCGTTCGCGGACGACGCGGACCTGATCCGGTCGCTGCGAAAGGGCGGGTACGTGCTGGCGCTCCGGCATGCGCAGACCGACATGACGCAGAAGGACGAGCAGGGGAACAACTTCGAGGACTGCGCGAAGCAGCGGCAGTTGAGCCAGAGCGGGCGCGAGAACGCCCGGAAGATCGGGGAGTGGTTCAAGCAGATCGGGATCCCGGTCGGGGCGGTGTTGACGAGCCCGTTCTGCCGGAACAAGGAGACGGCGCAGCGTGCGTTCGGGCGGTTCACGATCGACAACGCGGTGATGGGGCAGGACGACGACTCGGTGGGACAGCGGCGGGCGCTGCTGAGCACGGCGCCCGAGGCGGGCAAGAACACGGTGGTGATTTCGCATCAGAAGGAGATGACGAAGACGACGGGGCTGGACCTGAACGAGTTTGGAGAAGGGGGCGCGCTGGTGCTGACGCCAAGCGGGGGACCCGGGGGCGGATTCCAGGTGGTTCACGTCATCGGGTACGACGATTGGGAGCGTCTGGCGAAGGCGTCGGCGGAGGTGAAGTAGTCGGAGTGAGTGGGGACGAATCGAAGAAGCGAGGAGGATCGCATGGCCCGGGGCATAGTGGTCGCGGTGCTTGGAGTGTCGGCGGCGCTGGTGATGGCGACGGGGTTTCGGCCGTCGCGGGAGCCGGCGCGGGCGGTGATGAATGGGGAGATGGCGCGGGCCGCGCGGGCGCTGCTGGATTCGATGTCGGGCGCGCTGCGGGAGAAGGTGTCGCTGGGGTTTGAGGACGCGGCGCGGCGGGATTGGCATTTCGTGCCGCGATCGCGCCCGGGGGTGACGCTGGGCGAGTTGACGGACTCGCAGCGTGGGCTGGTGCAGGACCTGCTGCGATCGGCGTTGTCATCGCAGGGGATGCTGAAGGCCAACGCGATCATCGATCTTGAACTGCTGCTCCGGGAGATGGAGAACGGGAACACGGGGCGCGATCCGGGGAAGTACACGGTGACGATCTACGGCGAACCGGGGGCGGGGGGCGGCGGCGCCGCGGGGAAGCCCTGGGGCTGGAAGATCGAGGGGCACCATCTGTCGCTGAACTTCACGAGCAGCGGGGAAGTGGTGACGAGCGTGACGCCGGCGTTCATGGGGAGCAATCCGGCGTCGGCGCCGAGCGGAGTGAAAGCGGGGCAGCGGGTGCTGGGGGCGGAGGAGGACCTTGGGCGGGCGCTGCTGGGGCTGCTGGATGAGGAGCAGCGGCGGAGCGCGGTGATCGCGGAGAACGCGCCGGCCGACATCATGCTGATGCCGGGGCGGGAGTTTGACGCGGCGCCGGCGGTGGGGCTGAGCGCGGAGCGGATGACGGGGGCGCAGCGGGAGGCGTTGTGGGCGATCGTGGAGGAGTTTGCCGGGAATCTTCGGCGGGAGTTGGCCGCGTCGGAACTGAAGCGGATCCGTGCGGCGGGCGTGGAGAAGATCTGGTTCGCGTGGGCGGGCGGGACGACGCGCGGGGAGGGGCACTATTACCGGGTTCGCGGGCCGACGTTCGTGATCGAGTACGACAACACGCAGAACAACGCGAATCACGTGCACACGGTGTGGCACGACCTGACGCGCGACTTTTCGAGCGATCCGCTCAAGGAACACTACGAGCAGGAGCACGCGGGCGGAGAGCACGGGCACGAGCGAGGCCCGGGCTAGAGGAACCTGAACTTCACCTCCCAGAGGTCTGCGGGGGTTGCCTGCTTGAACTTTCGCAGGTGGGCCCCGAGGTCTCGACCGAGTTTCTGGTTGGCGGTGGCGCAGAGGGGCTCGACGTGGGGCTCTTTGTGCTGGTTGCTCCAGATGAACATGGCGCCGGGGCACTCGTCGAGATTGGCGGCGGGGTTGCCGGCGTGGAGGCCGGAGAGTTCCCAGCAGGCGATACGGCGGCGCTGGCTGGCGCCGTCGCGCTGGATGTAGATTTTGCCGTAGCCGCCGTGGTTAGGTTTATCGAGGACATCGCGCCAGTGCTGGCCGGCGTGGCCGTAGGCGGCGGTGACGATGGTGACGACGATGACGCCGTCTTTTTCGGTGCATGAGATACCGCTCATGGGGACTCCGGAGGGTGGCGGTGAGGCAACGGGGTCAATCGAAGTTGTAGACGAAGTCGTTGTCGTTGACGGTGACATGGACGCGGGAGATGTCGCGGCCTTCGAGGACGCGGGAGAGGTATTCGGTGCTGATGGCGGGGAGGAGGGTGTGGGTGAGGATGGCGTCGACCATGCGGCCGCCGGATTCGCGCTCGGTGCAGCGGGAGAGGATGAGATTGACGACGGAATCGTCGAAGGAGAAGGGGATCTTCTGGTTCTGGCGGATGCGTTTTTCGATGCGGCCGAGTTGGAGGCGGATGATGTTCCTGAGCATGTCGTCGGAGAGGGGGTAGTAGGGGATGGTGACGATTCGTCCGAGGAGGGCGGCGGGGAAGACCTTGAGGAGGGGATCTCGAAGGGCCTTGGAGATGCCGTCGGGGTCGGGCATGAGTTCCGGGTCCTTGCACATGTTCATGATGAGTTCGGAGCCGGCGTTGGTGGTGAGGAGGATGATGGTGTTTCGGAAGTTGATGTCGCGGCCTTCGGAGTCCTTCATCCAGCCTTTGTCGAAGACCTGGAAGAAGACTTCGTGGACGTCGGGGTGAGCCTTTTCGACTTCGTCGAGGAGGACGACGGAGTACGGGCGACGGCGGACGGCCTCGGTGAGGACGCCGCCGTCGCCGTAGCCGACGTAGCCGGGGGGGGAGCCCATGAGGGTGGAGACCTTGTGGGCCTCCTGGAACTCGGACATGTTGATGGTGATGACGTTGTTCTCGCCGCCGTAGAGGGTCTCGGCGAGTGCGAGGGCGGTCTCGGTTTTTCCGGTGCCTGAGGTTCCGGCGAGCATGAAGACGCCGATGGGCTTGTTGGGGTTGTCGAGTCCGGCGCGGCTGGTGCGGATGCGTTTGGCGATGGCTTCGAGGGCGTGGTCCTGTCCGATGATGCGTTTTTTGAGGGTTGAGGCGAGGTTGAGGACGGATTCGACCTCGTTTTTGACCATGCGGCCGAGGGGGATGCCGGTCCAATCGGAGACGACGGCGGCGACGGCGGCGGCATCGACGCTGGGGAGGATGAGGGGGCGGTCGCCCTGGAGGTCATCGAGTTGGGTCTGGAGTTTCTTGAGTTCATCCAGAGCGGCGGCGCGGTCGGGGGCCGAGAGTTCGGCGGGCTTGGCGGCGGGAGCGGCGATGGGCTTGGCATCCTTGGTCGCGGCTTCGACCTTGCTGCCGGTGCCCTCGACGGGGTGAGTCGCGCCGCGGAGTTTGGCGCGGATGTCGAGGATCTTCTGGACGAGTTCCTTTTCCTTGTTCCAGTGGGATTCGAGGTCGGCGAGTCGCTGGCGCTCGGCTTCGAGGCGAGCGGCGACGTCGGCGCGACGGGCGGTGTGATCGACGCCGACGGCGACTTCACGGTCGAGGATGTCGAGTTCGGTTTCGAGGCCGGAGATGCGCTTGCGGGTATCGTCGACTTCGGCCGGGACGGCGTGCTGCCCGATGGCGACGCGGGCGCAGGCGGTGTCGATGAGGCTGACGGCCTTGTCGGGGAGTTGGCGGGCGGGGATGTAGCGGTGGGAGAGTTTGACGGCGGCTTCGAGGCCTTCATCGAGGACCTGCACGCGGTGGTGCTTTTCGAGGGTGCTGGCCATGCCGCGGATCATGAGCAGGGCCTTGGCCTCGGTGGGCTCTTCGACCTTGACGACCTGGAAGCGTCGCGTGAGGGCGGGGTCTTTCTCGAAGTACTTACGGTATTCGGCGGCGGTGGTGGCGGCGACGGTTTTGAGGGTGCCGCGGGCGAGTGCGGGCTTGAGGAGATTGGCGGCGTCGTTCTGGCCCGCCGCGCCACCCGCGCCGATCAACTGGTGAGCCTCGTCGATGAAGAGGATGATGGGCTTGGGGGAGGCCTGGACTTCCTCGATGACTTTTCGGAGGCGCTCTTCGAACTCGCCCTTCATGCTGGCGCCGGCCTGGAGGAGGCCGAGGTCGAGGGTTCGGAGTGCGACGTCCTTGAGTTGCGGGGGTACGTCGCCGGCGGCGATGCGGAGGGCGAACCCTTCGACGACGGCGGTCTTGCCGACGCCGGCTTCACCGGTGAGGATGGGGTTGTTCTGTCGTCGGCGCATGAGGATGTCGACGACCTGGCGGATTTCCTCGTCGCGGCCGACGATGGGGTCGATCTCGCCCTTGCGGGCCTTTTCGGTGAGATCGACGGTGAAGCGGTTGAGGGCTTCCTGCTTGCCGAGGGCGGCGGGGGCGATGGCGCCGCTGGCCTCGCCGGGCGCGACTCCCCCACTCACGCCGCCATCGGTGGCACTGAGGTTGTCTTCGACGGAGCCGGCGGTGATCCTGGAGAAGTTGTCGGAGAGTTCATCGACCTTGATTTTGGCGAACTCCTTGCTGAGCCCGGGGAGGACGGTTTCGAGGGTGTCGTCCTTGAACATGCCGAGGATCCAGTGCCCGGTGCGGACCTGGTTGGAGTTGTAGAGGAGGGAAGCCCACATCCAACCGGCCTTCATGGAGTTGAGGAGACGGTGGGAGAAGTCGATGCCGCTGGAGGAGCCGCGCTGGAGTTTTTCGAGTGAAGCGGTGAGGTCGGCGGTGAGGCGCGCGGGGTCGATGCCGAAGTGGCGGATGATCTTGTGGAGGTCGGTGTCCTGGAGTTGGAGGATCTGGGTGATGAAGTGCTGGACCTCGACGGTGGGGTTGCCACGGAGTTTACAGAACACGGTGGCGCCCTCGGCGGACTTGTACCCGACGGAGTTGAGTTTGCCGAAGAGTTTCGCGTTGCTGATGCCGGCCATGGGAGTGGGTTCCTGAGGTGAGTGTGTGTGGCGTGGAGACCATCAAGTGTACCAAAACCGGGTGTGCATGGGGAGAGAGTGGGCGCGGAAGGGATCCGGGCATTGAACGCGGGGCGACGTGAAGCGTGGTTTGGGGGTACGCCGGGCGCGGGGTATGACCAATCTCTCATGGTCGGCTCATGGGGGCGTCATGACCACATCGGATATAGGGATAGAGGGAGGGCGGCAAGCCAGCATGAAGGAAGATGCCGATGCGTACGAAGACCAGCACCGTGATGGCGGCGGCGATAGCGTTTGCGGCGGGATGGGGGTTGACGCTGGCGCAGCCGGGGACACCGGCGGGGCAGCCGCAACCGCCGGATCCGGCGCCGCGGCCGTCGAATCCGGCGCCGTCGCCGAAGGATTCACAGCCGGGAAACGAGGACCCGAACAAGCGGACGCCGCTGGATCGAAAGAAGACGCTGCTGCCGCGACCGTTCGCGCTTCAGAGCCCTCAGGACGAGGCGAAGTTCACACAGAACGTGCAGCGGCTGGCGACGATGGAACGGAAGATGCAGCAGTCGCAGGAGGAATTGCTGAAACGGCTTGGGGAGGTGCGGTCGATATCGGGTGAAAGGCAGCAGCACGCGCTGTATGAACTGCTCCAGACACTGATTCAGAATCAGGCGGAGTTGAACGAGTACCTGATCGCGGTTCGGAGTTCGTGGACGGGGGAGGTGCCGGCTGAGGACGCGGGGGCGCCGGGGGACGCGACGAGATCGAACCCGGGCCGGTGAGGCAGGACATCAAGGCGCGGCCTTGGGCGCGGGTGGGGGCGCGGGGGGTGGCGGGGGCTCGACAAAGGGCTTGGCGGACTCCTCGGGCATGGGCTTGATGTTGATGGTGGCGCCGGGCTGGGCGTAGAAGTAGACGGTGGAGCCGTAGGCCATGTCGCACTCTTTCCAGTGCCAGACTTCCATATCGAACTTGAAGGATTTGGTGAAGGGGATGGCGTCGAGGGAGCGTGTGCGGGTGAGAGCGGTGTAACCCCAGTTATTTCCGAGGTCCTTGCCGTCGCAGCGGACCTGAGCGTGGAAGGGGTGCTCGAAGGTTTCGTTGCTTCCCCAGGCGTAGCCGTAGTAGTCTTCGGTGCCGGTACCGAAGTGAGAGGGGAAGGTCTCGCCGTCGACGTAGATCTTTTCGTCGCCTTCGCCCCACCATTCACCGACGGGGTTCATGACGCAGAGGTTGTCGGCGAGGAATATACCTTTACCCTGGATCTCGACGAAGTTGTAGTCCCTGGTTCCGGCGGCAGGCTTGGTGTGGATGGGGTATTCGAACTTCCAGGCGGCGTGGAAATACATGGTGCGATCGTCCCAGCCCGAGGCGAAGGGCTTGGTGACGATGTTCATGACGCAGGTGTGAGAGGTCTTGCCGGTGTTGGTGAGGGAGATCTTGCCGACGGACTTGTAGGGCATGACGAAGCGGGAATGGAGGTAGTTTCCCGGGTGCATGTTTCGGTACCAGTCTTCGTAGCGGGTGTGACCGACGCCGCCGCCGAAGAAGGCGACCAGGGGAACCCAGACGGTCTTGTTGCCGTCGAACTCGGCTTCGATGACGATGTTCTGAAGAGCGAGGGCGCGCTTGCTGGGGGAATCGTCGGGGATGCGAACGCCCATGGCGATGTAGCGGACGGCGCCTGGGCCGGGGGGGAGCGAGAGGGTGCGGGTGGCGCCGGGGGCGAGTTCGAAGGTCTCCTTGGTGAGCGGATCGGTGGGATCCATGAAGGGGGCGCGCGGGTTGATGAGACCGGCCTGGACTTCATCGATGAGCGACTTGTTTTTGTCGAGGTCGGCCTCGGAGAAGGATTGGACGGTGGTGCCGGGGGCGTAGGTGCGGTAGTTGATCTGGTAGTAGAAGCCGTCCTTATCGCAGGTGACCTTGATGTGCTTGGCGTAGGGGATGGGGAGGTAGGAACTGAACCCCTTGGCTTTCTTGGAAGAGAGGGGCTCAACGATTTTCCAGCGGCCGTCGGTGAAACCCTGGAAGGAGACCTGGAGAACGGGCTCGGCGCCGCCGTCGGCGTAGAAGCGGAGGGTGCTGTCGTCGGGCGGATTGGCGGACCAGAGGCGGACGATCGCGCCGGGACCGTCGGCGTCGATCATGACGAACTCCTTGCCGCCGGGGACGGCGGTGTTGTCGTCGATGCGGACGAAGTGGTTCTTGTCGTCGTTGGCGAACCAGGTGCCGGCGTCGGAGGGGGAGGTGCTCTTGGGGTCGCCGCTGGAGACCTGCTTGACGGTGAAGGCGGGGTCGGGGAACTTGAGAACGGCGTCGCGGTTGACCATTTCGCGGAGGAGGGTGTCAAAGGCGATGGTCTGAGCGCCGACGGAAGAAGCCAGCAGGCAGACGGCGGACAGGACACACGCTCGAACAAGACCCAAGCGCATCATTGCAATCTCCAATGAAGTGTTCCCGAAGTGAAGCGAATCGCGGAGGTTGTATCGGTAGCAGAGGGTAGTCGGCGTGACTCTCTGGGTCCCGAGCGGGACAGGGGAAGACCGGGTTCTGTTACAGTTTCGTGACGATCCGCCACAGTGAAGCGGAAAACTGAAAGGGAGAGTGGATCCACGACGGGGGTGGCGGACGAATGGTGGCCCATGCCCGGGTGGAGACAGAGAGTTCTTGCGCTTCTCATGGCTGGGGCGTTGCTGGCGGTGATGATCGTGGGGACGAGCCTGACGCCGGCGGCGGAGGGGCACGGAACGCACCAGCAACTCGGGCTGCCGGCGTGTGCGTTCTACGTTTCGACGGGCTCGCCGTGCCCGACGTGCGGGATGACGACGGCGTTCTCGCACGTGGCGCATCGGGAGCCTTGGAGGGGGTTTGTCACCCAGCCGTTCGGGGCGCTATTGGCGATCGGCGTCGCGGTGGGATTCTGGGGTGCGCTGCACGTGGCGGTGTTCGGGTCGCGGCTTGGGCAGCAGGTCGCTAAGATCGCTACCACTCGGGCGATGTTCCTGGTGGCGGGCGTGTGGCTCGCATCATGGATCTTCACCGCCGTCATGTGGCGCCGGTAGGAACGCCTCGAACGAAAGCACGGACTGATGAGCAGACTCATTGTTGCAGGTCGCTGGCGCTGGCGCGGGATGGTGGCGGCGGGGATGGTCGCGGGCGTGTCGCTGGCGCTCTCCGGGTGCATCTTTGCGCCGATGCTTCGGGCTTCGGAACTCAAGGGTTCACACGACGTCAAGGCCAAGTACACGGGGCTGGCGGGGAAGTCGTTCGCGGTGGTGGTGAGCGCGGACCGGATGATCCAAGCGGACTATCCGATGCTGGTCGGACAGATCACGTCCACGGTCGGGCAGTACCTGGCGGACAACTGCGATGCCAGTGGATGGATCGAGCCGCAGGACGTGATGGCGTTCCAGTACAAGAACCCGCGCTGGTCGGTGATGCGGCTGGACGACCTGGCCAAAGAGTTGGGCGTGGAACGGCTGGTCATGGTGGAGATCATGGAGTTCCGGCTGCATGAGCCGGGGAATCAATACCTGTGGCGGGGCTCGGCGACGGCGAAGGTGGGCGTGATCGAATCGGACGGGATCGTGAACGACAACTTTGTGTTCCAGGAACAGGTGAGATCGCAGTTTCCACAGAACGAGCGCGCGCTGGGACCGGCGCAGATGTCGGGCGACGTGGTGCAGGTGCAGCTCGCCAAGAAACTGGTCAACCGAATCTCGTGGCTGTTCTATGACCACACCGAGAAGAACGTCGAATCCGAACTGGAGTAGCCGAGAGGATCCATGACTCACTGCCTTTGCATTTTCACCGCGCGAAGAACTCACGGGGCGCTCACGGCGTTGCTCGCGGTCGTGCTGGTCGCGGCTGCGTGCGGTCTTGCGAGTTGCAACATTGTCGGTGGGGCGACGTACCTGATCGCGGGGCCGGAGAAGGTGCCGGCGCTGTACGAACTTGATCCGAAGAAGAAGACGGTGGTGCTGATCGACGACCGGATACCGGTGGTCAACTCGCGCGTGAACCGGGTTCGGATCGGCGTCGCGGCGGAGCGGGTGCTGCTAGATGACGCGAAGATCGAAGTGGTCATCTCGTCGCAGGACATGCTGGCGCTGGCGGAACGGGAGAAGGGAAGCCAGCCGCGGGGTGTTGTGGAACTGGGCGAAGAAGTGGGAGCGGAGGTGGTGATCAGCGCGCTGATGGTGTCGTTTTCGCTGACGCCGGACGGGCAGACGTACCAACCGGCGGCGGTGGTGCAGGTGAAGGTGATGGACGTCGCGAAGAAAGAGAAACTCTGGCCCGCGCCGCCGCAGCGGAACTACGTGCTCAGCGTCAGCGCGCCGCAGCGGCAGGGGAACCCGCCGAAGACGCTGAGCGAGGTCGAGGCGGCGTACGCGTCGCTGGCGGATCGAGTGGGGCTGGCGATCGCGCACCTGTTCGTCAAGCATGACCAGCGCAAACAGGACGGCCGCATCGATGACTGAGGCGTGGCGTGCCGCGGCTGATCCGGAGGACCGGCGCCGGATTCTTCACATTGTTGAACCGGCGGAGGCGGGTGAGGGCGCGCTGGCGGCGCTGGCGGATGCGCAGGCGGCGGGCGCCCGGGGACGGGTGATCATCGTCGGCGATGGACGGGACGCCAACCGGGCGCGGGAGTACGGCATGGAACCGGCGGGGTGCGTTGGACGCCAGCGGCGGGCCGGGGGTTCAACGGGTTGGTCGCGCGACGCACGATGGCTCGGCGGGGACGCGCTGGTGTGCGCGTGGGGCGAGTGCTCGGCCCGCGCGTGGGGACGGCTGGCGCCGGGGGGCGAGCCGGCGGTGATCGTGGAAACAGACGTGCCCCGGGCGGGAGCGCGCGGCGCGATTCCTGAGAGCAGCACACTGGTGGCGTTCGGCGACGCGGTCGCACGGGCGTGGCGCGGCGCCGGAGCGTTCGATGTTCGGGTCGCGCCGGCGGATCTGGGAGGGGTGGCGAGCGAGAGAGCAAGGATCGGCGATGACGTTCGCCGGGCCGCCGGGGTATCGGAGCGGGGGAAACTGATCGGCCTTCTGGCTGATCCGGCGGAGCGAGCCGACGCACGGTGGTTTGCGTTCGTGCTGGGGTTGATGTTCGCGGCGGGGATTGAGGTGGGGGGCGTGGCGCCGGTGGGGATATCGGGTGCGCGGCGGGGAGCGCGGTTTGTGCGGCATCACTCGCGTCGCTGGTCGCTGCGCGAGTGGTCGGGATCGCTGAAGGAGATGTGCCGGGTGTGCGATGCGGTGATTGCGCCGGCGTGCTGCGAGACCGGTGGCGGGGCGGAGCCGAGGGCCTCGGCCGGGGCGGCGATGCTGCTGTCGGCGGCACGATCGGGGGCGGCGCTGGTGGCGGTGGACTGCGCGGTCACCCGAGAACTGTCGAGGGCACACCCGATCATCGTGGCGAGGTCGGGGGAGGGGCCCGAGTTTGGCGCGCGGCTGCTGGATGCGTTCACGTCGCCGGTTCGCGGGCCGGGGACCAGGGGGGGCACGGGGAACGGATTCGGGGCCACGGTCCGGGCGATCCTAGAGGAAGCGGCGCTGGGCGCTGGTTCGAGGTGACCGAGGGGGCCGGCGCTGGGCGCCGCGGCTCATCGCTTGGTCATGAAGTCGAGGACATCGACCTTGCTCACGATCCCGACGATGACGTTGTTGTCAACGACGACACCGACCTGATCGGTCTCGAAGATGCGGAAGAGTTCCTCGATGCGAGCCTTGGGATAGATGAGGCCGCCCATGGGGTGGCTGACGGACTTGGCGGGGCTGGCGGGCGAGACGGAGCCGGCCTGCATGCCGCGGAGGACATCGACTTCGTGGACCATGCCGATGGGGTGGCCGTGCTCATCGAGGACGGGGAGTTGTGAGACGCCGTGCTCCTTGAAGAGCCTGATGACGTCGGCGACTGGGGTGGACTGAACGATGGTGAAGACCTTGGTCTTGGGGCGGGTCTTGAGGATGTCTTCGACGAGGCCGAGGTCGCGGTCGGACCCGAGGAAGCCGTAGTCGCGCATCCAGGAATCCTGGAGGAACTTGGTGATGTACCGGGTGCCGGAATCTGGGAGGAGGGTGACGATGGTCTTACCCTTTCCGAGTTGCCTGGCGAGTTTGACGGCGATGTGGACGTTGCACCCGCTGGACCCGCCGCAGAAGAATCCTTCCTCGCGGACAAGTCGTCGGGCCATGGTGAAGGCTTCCTTGTCGTTGGTCTGATGGAACTCATCGACGACGGAGTAGTCCATGGCGTCGCAGAGGATGTCTTCGCCGATGCCCTCGACCTTATAGACGTGAGGGGTGGGCATGGTCTTGGTGTAGAAGTAGTGGTAGTGGACGGAGCCGATGGGATCGACGCCGACGACGCGGATATGGGGTGCTTTTTTCTTGAGGAAGCGGCCGACGCCGGAGAGGGTGCCGCCGGTGCCGGCGCCGGAGACAAAGGCGTCGAACTGGCCGGCGGTCTGTTCCCAGATTTCGGGGCCGGTGGAGAGTTCGTGCGCGGTGATGTTGTCGTGGTTGTGGTACTGGTTGACGTAGAAGGAGTTAGGGGTTTCGCGTGCGATGCGTTTGGCGGTCTGGACGTAGTGCTGGGGGGAATCTCCCGGGACATCGGTGGGGGTGATGACGACCTCGGCGCCGAAGGCCTTGAGCATGTTGACTTTTTCGATGCTCATCTTGTCGGGCATGGTGAAGACACAGCGGTATCCCTTGACGGCGGCCCACATGGCGACGCCCTGGCCGGTGTTACCGCTGGTGTTCTCGACGATGGTCCCGCCGGGCTTGATCTGGCCGCGTTTCTCGGCCTGGTCGAGGATGTAGACGGCCATGCGGTCCTTGATGGAGCCGGTGGGGTTCATGTACTCGCACTTGACGAGCACGGTGGCGTCGTCGGGACCGACGACCTTGTTGAGTTTGACCAGGGGGGTGCGGCCGACGGCCTCAAGGATGTTCGCGTCGTACTTCATCGTGTCCTTCGCAATCTAGGCGGCCCGGGATGTCCGCCCGGACTCGGCGATCGTAACCGTGTAAGGGGTAGCGTGCGGGGAAGATGTCAGGCGGCGGGCTGCTCGTGGGCGGCTGGCTTGGATTCAACGATCGGGGTGGCGGGGCGCCGGTTCGCGGCGCGCGAGGCGAGCGTCTGGGCGAGAGAGGCGGCCTGAGTGCGCAGTTCGGGCACCGCCGTGGTCTCCCAGAGCGCCCCGCGCCGGGCCGGGCCCAGCACCCACAGGTTCTGGTTGACGTCGCCGCTGGTTCGGATCACCTGGCCCTCTGGGGTGCAATCGATACCGATGCGATGGCGGTCGGGGCGGATGAGGCCATGGCGCAACATGGCGTCGATCACCGGGAGGCCTATGAGGTTGATGTCGCATTCGGGGCCGGTGCAGTTGATGACGCGAGCGACGCGCAGGCGCTGGAGCGAGGGCGGATGGAGGGGGCTGGCGGCGCGCCGGCGGGGCTGATAGGAGACCTCGACGCCTTCGCCGGCGGGGCGGATGGTTCGGATACGACCGGCGTGGAGGACGAGGGAGGCGGCGTCGATCTCGGCGGCGATGTGGTCGGCGATGCGCGGCGCGAGCCGATGCCGGGCCGCGTCCCAGTAGGTCCGAAGATGCCTGAGGAACGTGTCCTGCTCGGGAGGGTTCATGCGTCGCCAGATGTCGGGCGTCGCGCCCCGGAGCGAGGCGATGACCTCGCGCCAGTTGACGCCCCTGGCGGCGGCGGAGGAGATGCCGGCGCGCACAAGGCGCACGAGCGATCTGGCGCGTCCATCCCATGCGGAGAGATCGACGAGCGGCGCTCGGTGAGCGGGAGGACGGCTGGGGCTGCGGTGGGCGGCGGGGAGGATGCCGCGGCGCGAGAGGGCGTGGATGACTCCCTTGTGACCGCGGGCGCGGAGTTCGGTGACGATGTCCACCATCGTGAGCCCGGCGCCGACGAGCAGGACGTCTTGATGCTCGCCGGCGTCGCCGGCGGCGAGCCCGTCGAGGGCGGCGGGGGCCCAGGGATCTTGCACGAGGGTGGCGAGGGGCTCCTGAGAAGAGATCTCGACGCCGCGGAGCCACGCCTGGCTGGGGGGGGAGTTGCCGACGCAGAGCACCACGCTGTCACAGCGCCAGCGACGGGCGTCGGAGGCGGCAAGGTCGAACGACCCGTCGGGTTGCTCGGTGACGTCGCGGACGTCAGCATGGACGCGGCACAGGTTGGCCGCGTCGGCGTGATCGAGGACCGCGCGCAGATACTGCCCGTACAAGCGCCGGGGGAGGAAATCACCGCCGGTCACGTGGGCGTCGCGCTGCTGAGCCCAGCGGAGGAAGTGGTCGGGGTCGTCGGGGAGGGCGCTCATGTTCCCCGCGGGGACGTTGAGCAGGTTGGTGGACCGGGCCTGGCCGTAGGCCAGCCCGGGCGCGAACACACCGCACTTCTCGAAGAGGAGGACTTCGATCCGGTCGGGGCGTGCGGCACGGGAAAGGTGGAGGGCGAGCATGGAGCCGGAGAACCCGGCGCCGATGATGGCGATGCGGAACACGCCGGGGGGTGGGAACTGCGGGGGCGCGGTGTCCACGCCATGGGACGTCCGCTGCACAGTGATACCGCTTTGCTTCACGATCATTACCTCGCACCACCCTCGAACACGACGCGCTGTTTCTTTCGGCGCGGATCGGTTTCGGGGACCGCGCTGAGGAGCGACTGCGTGTAGGGGTGTTGTGGGCGACGCAGGATATCTTCGCGTGAACCTTCTTCGACGATTTTGCCCTTGTACATGACGGCGATGCGCCTGCACACGTGCTGAATCACCGCCATGTCGTGGCTGATGAACAGGTACGAGAGCCCGAAGTCACGCTGAAGATCCGTCAATAAGTTCAGAATCTGAGCCTGGATGGAGACGTCAAGGGCGGAGGTGGGTTCGTCGCAGACGATGAACCTGGGTTGCAGCGCGAGGGCGCGGGCGATCCCGATGCGCTGGCGCTGCCCGCCGGAGAACTCGTGCGGGTAGCGGTCGGCGGCGTACCGGGGCATCCCGGAGCGTTCGAGGAGTTCTTCGACCTTGTGCCGGAGGAGGGCGCGATCGCCTGGGGGGACGATACCGTGGACGAGCAGCGGCTCGCCGATGATCGAGGCGATGCGCATGCGGGGGTTGAGCGAGCCGCCGGGGTCCTGGAAGATGATCTGCATGTTTCGGCGGAGGGCTTGCAGTTCGGCGCCGCGGGCCTGGTAGACGTCCCGGCCGTCGAAGAAGACCTTGCCGGAAGTGGCTGGGATGAGCCGGAGGAGGGTTCGACCGACGGTGGTCTTTCCGCACCCGGATTCGCCGACTAGTCCGAGGGTTTCGCCGGTGCCGATGGAGAATGAGACGCCGTCGACGGCCCGGACGTGGCCTGTGACGCGCTGGAGCACGCCGGAGCGGATGGGGAAATGAGTGCAGAGATCGCGAACGTCGAGCAGGGGGCGTTCATCCCGGGCCTGAGAGGCGCGAGCGGCTACGCTGGGAGCCGATGTCGCCGGGCTGTCCGAACCGGGTGCGATCATGCAGGCAACAGCATAACCCGCATACGGGTGCGAGGCAGGCGGGGCGACCGAAAAATACCTGATGGCGGCGAAGGATGATGTCGGACTGGAAAGGTCGGGATTCACTTCCCGCTGAGGCTGGCCTGAACTATCCTTGATGCCCGGCCGGGCGGGGCGACTACAGGAATCAGTCCACTCAATGCCAACACCCACCCAATCGACCAAACCATCCGTCAAGAATGCGGCTCGCGAGGCCGCCATTGCCATTGCGCGGGTGTTGCACGACGACAAATGCACGGACATCGCGGTGCTGGACGTGACGGGGATGTCGAGCGTTTCGGACTTCATCGTGATCGCATCGGGGACGTCGGATCGGCAGATGCGTTCGGCGAGCGATGACGCGGCGCAGGCGGCGGAGGGGCTGGGGTATCCGGCGTTCCGGCGGAACGTGGACGATCGGACGACGTGGGTGGTGCTGGACTGCGTGGACGTGATCGCGCACATCTTCGAGCCCAACACGCGGGCGCATTACGATCTGGAGATGCTGTGGGGCGACGCGCCGCGGGTGCCGTGGGAGCGTGCGGACCAGGTTTCGCGGGACCGGACGGGGCTGCGGAGCACATGAGTTGAGCCACGTGACGCCCGCGATCCGGTCCATTTCCGTCTTGGCGCTCGAGTCACCCGGCGCGGCGTACGAGGTGGTGGTGGCGTCGGGGCTGATTGAATCGCTGGGGAGTCGATGCGCCGCGCTGCTGCCGATGGCGCGGCGGGCGCTGCTGGTGGCCGATGCGAACGTGCCGGCGGGGCTGGTCGCCGGCGCTCGGGACTCGCTGAACCGGGCGGGGGTGATCGCCGCGGAATGCCCGGTGCGCGCGTCGGAGCCGGACAAATCGCTGGCGACGCTGGAGGCGATTTTGCAGGCCGGGGTTCGGCACCGGCTGGAGCGCGGGGAGCCGATCGTCGCGCTCGGAGGCGGGATCGTGGGGGACGTCGCGGGATTCGCGGCGGCGGTGTACCGGCGCGGCGTGCCGGTGGTCCATTGCCCCACGACGCTGCTGTCGATGGTCGATGCGGCGATCGGGGGCAAGACGGGGATCAACCTGACGGTCGCGGGGGCGCTCAAGAAGAACATGGCGGGGAGTTTTCATCACCCGGTGCTGGTGCTGTGCGACGTGGACATGCTGCGTTCGCTGCCGGCGCGGGAACTCCGCAGCGGTCTGGCCGAGTGCATCAAGCACGCGCTGCTGGGGGCGGACTGGGGGGATGCGTCGCTGCTGGAGTTCACGCGCAGCGCGATGCCGGGCGTGCGTTCGGGCGACGCCGGGGCGTGGGTGGAACTTGTGGCGCGCAACGTCGCGATCAAGGCGCGGGTGGTGCACGCGGACCCGCGTGAAGAGCGCGGCGACCACGGCGGGCGGATGGTCCTGAACATGGGTCACACGGTGGGGCACGCGGTGGAGGCGGTGATCGGGGCGGCGCATGGGGAGGCGGTCGCGCTGGGGATCGTCGCCGAGACCGTGTGCGCCGAGCGCCTGGGCGTGAGCGCCGCGGGGACGGCCGATCGGGTGCGCGGGATGCTCGAACTGGCGGGCTTGCCGGCGCGGGCCAGCGGGCTCCCGCCGAGTGACGTGCTCATCGAGGCGATGCGGGACGACAAGAAGGTCGCGGCGGGGGTGATCCGGCTCGCCGTGCCGACGGGCGGGAGCCCGGCGTGCGCCGTGGTGGAACTGGCGGATACGGGCGTGCTGATCGCGGGGCTGGACGCGATCCGAGAAACCTAGCGGGGGCGACGGTCAGCACCCGGCGAAGAGAGCGGCGATGAAGTCAAAGAAGTCCTGCGAGTTGGTGATCATGTCGCCGTTGAAGTCGGCGTCGCCGGCGAAGAGGTCCGCCAGGAAATCGAAGAAGTCCTGGGAATCCACGGTGCCGGAGTCGTTCCAGTCGGCGGCGCAGACCGCGGCGGCGGGCACGGGGAGGCCGCCGGCGGTG
Source organism: Phycisphaerales bacterium (assembly GCA_050246015.1). Lineage (GTDB taxonomy): Bacteria > Planctomycetota > Phycisphaerae > Phycisphaerales > UBA1924 > JTS-AC122. The sequence goes on along the minus strand of JBFWWU010000018.1, from coordinate 58,917 downwards.
ACCGCGTCGGGGGTCCCGGGGCGATAGAGACCGAGCGTGAGCGTGCCCGCGGCGGGGGCGACGAACGAATCGAAGCGGAAGTTGTACAGGGTTCCCCAGCGCAGGGCGTTGGCGCTGGGGTTGTCAGTCTCGGCGTCGGTGCTCCAGACGATCGAGGATCCGACGGTCGCTCTCCAATCGGCATCGTCGAAGTTGACGTTGCCGGGCCCGTCGCCGGAGTGGTACGACACGTCGTGGAAGCCGATGTTCGTCGGCGGGGAAGCGGGGTCGATGGGGACCGCGAGGGAGCGGACGCTGCGGTGGGAGTTGAGGTTTTCGACGGCGTATTCGTAGCGCCACGCGCCGGGTGCGATTTCGGTCGCCTTGCCCGCGATGATGAGCCGGCCGTCTCCGGGGACATCCACGACGGAGATCGACACGCCGGGCTCGGCGGCGGGCCAGGCCATGATCGCGGGAATTTGCTGCTGCACCGACCCGATGATCGACATGTTCCAGGCGGAGCCGGACCCGGAGAGGACGGCCTCGCGGTGGCTGGCGTTGTTCAAGGAGTTTCCTGCGGAGGCGTCGTGCGAAGAAACGACGATGTGTTCGACGAAATATCGGCCTCCCCCCTGCTGGGACGGATCGACGTCGCTGATGGCGGCGCGCAGGCGGCGCGCGAGCGAATCGGGCTGGGTCGGATTGGCGGGCGGGAACGGGAAGACGCCGGTGGCGGCGTTGACCTGGTGCCTGGGACCGAGGGCCTGGGTGGAACCCATGATGGAAGCGGTCTCGGCGCTACCGCAGTGGATGCCGAGTTGCCAGGTGGCGCCGGGCTGGCAATCGGCGCAGCAGGTGTTCTGCGCGAGCGCGAGGAAGGTGTGGAAGCACCAGCTCATGCCGATCTGCTCGAAGCGGCCGGCGCCGGCGACCACCTTGTAGCGGTAGAGATTCTGGGCGATGATCGGGTGGGCGCTGGTGTTGCCGTTGAAGTCCAGGTGCTCGCTCCCGACGTTGCAGAGGGAGGCATTGACGGAGAAGGCCTCGACGCCGCCGGTGCTGGAGTAGTTCGCGACGCTGGGCCCGAGGACGCCGACGATGACGTCGGGTCCCTGGGTGTCGCATTGCCCGCGGGCGGCCTTCGCACCGGCGCCGATCGCGCTGCCGATCGCCAGGGCGAGGAGTGTTCGTGCGGCGGCTGATTTCATGATGGACTCCTTGTGCGAGGCGATGCCCGTGGGAAGGCATGTATCAGATGTACCCGGAGGCGTCGTCTTGGGTAAGCCGAATGTCAAATAATGCCGCACTCTGCCCAAATTGCAATAGGCCCGGGCGGGGGAATTGAGATGCCTCCCCCGCGCGCGGGTCCTTCGCGATCGTCGCCGCACACCTAGCATTGCCCCCTATGGCTTCCATTCACGCGACTGCGACAGTGTCCTCGGACGCCGAACTGGCTCCGGGGGTTGAGATCGGCCCGTACTGCGTGCTCATCGGTCGAGTCCGGCTGGAATCGGGGGTGAGGTTGATGGGGAACAACTACATCAACGGGCCGACGACGATCGGGGAGAGCACGATCCTGTATCCATTTGCATGTATCGGGTTTGAGCCGCAGGACTACAAGTTTGCGCCGGGGGCCAAGACGGCGGGGGTGGTTATTGGGAAGAACTGCCTGATCCGAGAGCATGCGACGGTGCACGCGGCGAGCAATGACCACACGCCGACCCGGGTCGGTGACAAGGTGTTCCTGATGGTGAACTCGCACGTGGCGCACGACGCGAAGGTAGGGAACAACGTGGTGTTCGTGAATGGGGCCGGCGTGGCGGGGCATGGGGAAGTCGGGGACAACGTGACGCTGGGTGGAAACGCGGTGATCCATCAGTTCTGCCGGATCGGGCGTCTGGTGATGATGTCTGGGGACTGCGCGGTGTCGCTGGACGTGCCACCGTTCTGCATGGTGAACGAACGTAACCGGATCGGGGGGCTGAACCAGGTGGGGCTGCGTCGCCATGGATTTCCACGGGAGCACATCACGGAACTACGGCGTGCGTTCCGGGACGTGCTACGTCGGCCGATGCCGCGAGAACAGGCGATCACGACGCTGCGGGAGCGGGGTGCGGCGTGCCCGCCGGTGATGGAACTCGCGGAGTTTCTTGCGACGACGAAGCGCGGGATCACGCCGGGCATGGGGAAGCCGCCGCGTGATATGGTGGCGTGGCTGCACGCGCGTGAGCGCGGGGAGCAGCTTGTGGACGTGCTGGACGACGAAACTGAGTGATTCTGGTACTTGGGGGATCGCCGCGCGGACGTTCGCAGTGCGTTCGTAGATGCGCGAGATTTATCTTTGCGCTTGAGAGCGTTTCCGTTAGGATGGGACTCTCACGTGGGAGGATTTCTGATGCTATCGGTGCGCGGTACGTGTGAGTTTGACGTTCGCGGCTCATGAACCGGTTGCGCGTTGCGCCGGGTGTGTCTCGTTGGATCGTTTGCAGCAAGAGGAGACTCGTATGCGTCAGTACGTTTCCATATTGGGAGCGTGTTGCGGCGTCGCGCTGGCGGCTGCCGCATTGGCACAGACCGGGCCGGTGTTCTCGATCACCATGAACGGGGCGCAGGAGGTGCCCCCGGTTCCGACGCCGGCGACCGGGACCGGCATGGCCACGCTCAACACGGCGACCAATCAGATCATGCTGATGTACCAGTTCAGCGGGTTGTCGTCGCCGCAGACGGCGGCGCACATTCACCAGGCGCCGGCGGGGACCAACGGGCCGGTGATCGTCCCGCTTCCCAACGGCTCGCCGGTAAGCGGGACCTTTCAGTTGACGGCCGCACAGGCCGCGGCGCTATTGAACAACGGCCTGTACATCAACGTGCATACCCAGAACTTCCCCGGCGGCGAGATCCGCGGACAAATCCTGATCACGGGCGCCTGCTGCGTGGGTACGGTGTGCCAGCAACTGACGGCGGCGCAGTGCCAGGCGGCGGGCGGGGTGTTCAACGGTCCGGGTTCGCTGTGCTCGCAGGTGAACTGTTCGCCGGCGCCGGTGATCAACGGCTTCACGCCGCCGCAGGGGCACGTCGGCGACATCATCACGATCGTCGGCTCGGGATTCGGGAACAACCCCGACAACATTTGCTGCGTCGTGCCGAACGGACCGAACCTGATCCCCCTGGACGTGCTTACCGCGGACGACACGGTGATCACCGCACGCCTGGGCCCGGTCCCTCCCACTGCGACGCCGGGGCCGATCATGCTGATGCTGGGTGACGGGACTCGCGGCCCGTTCCGCCCGGCGTTCTTTGACGTGTTTGTCGAAGTCCCGTTGGACACGTGGGCGTGGCGGGGGACCGGACAGCCTGCGGCGACGACGCCGAACAACTTTGTCCCGCTGCCGTTGCCGGATCCGCCGAACACTCGCTATGTCTACGGCGAGGTGGTCAACGGTCGGCTGTGCCTGTTCCTGGAAGGGGACTGGCCGCCGAACAAGAAACTGGTGATGTGGAACCGGCTGCACGGGGTGCAGAACGGGGTCCCGTTCTTCTTCCACGACCTGCGCACGTGCGTGCGGTTCCGGACGGGCGGGTCGGTCGTCGAGTGCGCCGATCGTCTGTGCGACACGATCCGCTGCGCCTTCGGGCAACAGAATCCGCCGGTCACGGTCGAGTGCCAGATCCAGCCGCTGCCTGATGGGCGCGTGAAAGTGACGGTGGGGATCCCGAACGGGACGATCAACTCGGGGACGTTCTCGATCTGCATCGAGATGCCGGACATGGACGGGTTGTCGCCGCCCGTACCGCCGATCCTGGTCAGCGCGTTCGGACACGCCCAGATTGATCCGCTGTCGCTGGGGCTGCTGGTGAGCAACATCGGCTCCAGCGGGCAGGACGGGGTGTCGTTCGATCTTCCCAACGTTCCGGGGATTGGGCTCAATCTGGACACCGATCCGCTGAATCTCGACGTGCCGGGGCGCTGCCTGAATCTGCGCGCCTGGGGACCGTGGAACAACTCGGGGCACTGGCCGCTGGGCGACGCCGCGCTGTGGGGTCGGCCTGAGAGTTGCCTGGACGCGAACGCGGACTTCATGTCGGTCGGGTCGCCGACGGTCCGCATCGATGTATTCAACGGGAGCCAGATGGTGGCGTCGTTCGTGAGGCCGAACGGGAACGTGGGGGTGGTGCAGGGCCCGCCGGGCGGGATCGTGCCGCCGATCGGGGGGTGCGGCAAACTGCCGCCGTTCCCGCTGCCGTGCTTCTTCTTCGACTTCGATCAGCCGTTTTTCTTTACCCCGTCTGGCTCGACGCAGCCGGTCATGGGGACGTCTCTGCGCCTGCTCGCGAATCAGGCGACGGCGCCGATCAACGAGATCGAACTGTTCGACGTGTTCGGGGTGAACCCCGACGGCGTCCCGCCGCAGCCGATCCGATTCCGGGGCGGCAACTACATCCCCGGCCCGAACCCGTGCCCGTGCGACTGGAACCACGACGGGGTCGTGGGCTCGCAGGACTTCTTCGATTTCATCGTCTCGTTCTTCGCGGGGCAAGGCGACATCAACGGCGACGGGGCGACGACGAGCCAGGATTTCTTTGACTTCCTGGTGTGCTTCTTCAGTCCGCCGCCGGGATGCTGAAGGCGGGGCGAACGGGTATCCGAGTGAGGACCAAAGCCACCCCGCGCTGCGTCAGGCAGCGCGGGGTTTTCTTAGGGGATTGCGTGGCAAATGAAGGAAGTATTCGATCGTCGCTTGGCGATCGGTGTTCGGCAGCGGCGTCAACCCGTTGGCGGAAAGAAGCGGCGCAGGAACTTCTCGCCGGCGATGTCGAGGACGAGGTACCCCATGGACATGGCTCGTTCCTGATCCGACCGGGGACTCTCCTCGATTTCACCGACGAGCCGCCCGATTTCCTCTTTCTCTTCCTTGGTCAAGGTGATGAGCGCCCTGAGCAGATGGGTTTCGAGCGTGGCCTTGGCGTCGTCGTAGGCCACCCCCGCCATGGACGACTGCACGAGGTTTGTTCGATCCAGCGCCCGGCGCCGATCGATCTGTCGGTCGAGTGCGCGGAGCAGTTTGTCGACGATGAGCCCGGGCCCGATGCCGACTTCCTGCCCGCTGATTTTCAGCGTGATGACCTTGGCGCGGATGAGCATGGTCGCGCCGAGGCCGGCGAGCGAGGCGAACATGGGCGCCTGGTCCGCCGAGGGCGAGGCTTGGGAGGCCCAAGCGATCTGGAAGGCCAAGGCGCCGACCAGGAAGTTCACCGTGAGATAGGCGATGCTTTCGCGGTACGAGAGGGCCTTGACGGGTTCGTCGCGGAAGCGCGTAGCGATTTCGATCGACGCCGCGATCGCGCCGATCAGGCCGGCCAGGAGATAAAAGGGCCACAAGGCAAGCGCGGCGCTGGTCTGGGCAGCGAGCAGCAGTCCGGATGAAGTCATGCCTGGATCCCCCGGTGTCGGGTCGGTGTGCGCGGACGCGCTTCAGGAGGCGAGTTTCCAGCCGCGATCGGTCAGCCGGACCGCCACTTCGTCGCGCGGCATCGGGAGCGCTTCGCAGATGCCGCTATCCACCAGTTGGCGGACGATATCGGACAACTCGGGGACCGGAACACTTGGCACAGCCGCGGCGATTTCGGACATCGCCATCGCGCGGTCGCGGCTCAGCAGGTCCAGCACAAGCGAGACGACCCGTGCCTTTGATACCGGCTCCGCCACGGTCCGCACTTTGGCCGACGCCAACCCCCGGAAAAACGGAGCGATCGAGGACGGCATGTGCCCGGAGGGAGTAGGCATACGACAAATTATACCTCGGAACGCGGGTTGAGCAACGCACCGAAATGGCGGGTCGTCACCCCCTATGAACTCCGGGAGCAGGCTACCCACCCGGCACTCCGCGCGGAGCGGGTGGGACACTCGCTCAAGATCGCGGCCTAGACGTTGAAGTACTTGGCCTCCGGATGATGCACAATGATGGCGCTGGTGCTCTGCTCCGGGTCGATCTGCCAGTTTTCGGTGAGCGTGCAGCCGATGCGCTCGGGCTTCAGGAGCCGCCAGAGTTTTTGCTGATCCGACATGTCGGGGCAGGCGGGGTACCCGAAACTGTACCGCGAGCCGCGGTAGTGCTGGGTGAACAGTTCGCGGACGCGTGGGGAATCCTCGGACGCGATGCCGAGTTCCTGGCGGATGCGTTTGTGCCAGAACTCCGCGAGTGCCTCGGCGGTCTCGACTCCCAGGCCGTGGAGGTAGAGGTACTGCGTGTAATCGTTCCTGGCGAAGAGATCCCGCGCGACCTCGGTCGCCCGCGGGCCCATGGTGACGCAGTGCATCGCGATGACGTCGTGCTCGCCAGATTCGATCGGGCGAAAGAAGTCGGAGATGCACAGCCGCCGTTTGTCGGGCTGGCGCGGAAAGGTGAATCGCTCGATCTCTCGGAGCGAGGCGGGGGCCTGGGGCGCGGCGCCGGGGCCGGCGGCCTCGGTGATGGAATCGGGATCGAAGATCACGAGGTCGTCGCCGTCGGCGCCGCAGGGGAAGTACCCGTAGACGACCGCAGGCTGAAGGATCTTCTCGCGCTTGCACTCGTGCTTGAGTCGATCGAAGACGGGGGTAATCTGCTCGTGGATCAGCGCGTCGTACGCCGCGTCGGAGAGCGCGCCTTTTTTGACCTGCCATTGCCCGCGGAAGAGCGCGACGGGGTTGATGAAGGGGTAGACATGGTCGAGGTCGATCCCGGTCACGACGCGCGAACCCCAGAACGGCGGCGTCGGGACCGGGGCGCCGTGGGCGACGTCGCTTCGCGCACGCTCCGCGAGGCGCGTGGCGCTGGACCCCGCGGCGGGCGCAGGCGCCCCGGCTTCGTCGATTCGCCGCGGCGGCGCGGACGCCCGCTCGCGCCGGGCCTTGACGATGAGTTCCTCGGCCTTGCTGCGCTTTCCCTGGCGATCGTCGATCTCGCGGTTCAGCGTCGCGGTCGCGCCGCCCATGATGTGGTCCATGACGCGGAGCCCGTCGAAGGCGTCCTTGCCGTAGAACACGTCGCCCTCGTACGTCTGGCGCAGCGTGCTTTCGCAGTAGTGGCGCGAGAGCGCGGCCCCGCCGAGCACCACGGGCGGGAGCCGGTCGAGCGAGGCGGCGTTCATCTCCTTGAGATTCTCCTCCATCACGTTGACGGACTTGACCAGCAGCCCGGACATCCCGATCGCGTCGGCCTGGTGCTCCTTCCAGGCCTTGATGATGTCGGCGATGGGCTGCTTGATCCCCAGGTTGTGCACCGTGTACCCGTTGTTGGTCAGGATGATGTCCACGAGGTTTTTGCCGATGTCGTGCACGTCGCCCTTGACCGTCGCCAGGACGATGGTGCCCTTGCTGGTTCCCTGCACGCGCTGCATGTGCGGCTCGAGATGCGACACCGCCATTTTCATCACCTCGGCGCTCTGAAGCACGAACGGCAACTGCATCTGCCCCGAGCCGAAGAGTTCCCCGACGGTCTTCATGCCGTCCAGCAGGTGGTCGTTAATGATGTCCAGGGGCTTGTAGCGTCGCATGGCGGCGTCGAGCGACTCGCGCAGCCCCTCCTTCTCGCCGTCGATGATGTGCGCCCGGAGTTGCTCTTCGAGCGTGAGCACCTTTTTTTCTTTTTTGGCGGCGCCTGATCCCTCGACGTCCTTGAAGAGCGCGATGAACGCCTGGAGCGGATCCTTCGGTCCCCCCGGGGCCTCTCGGCGGTCGTAGATCAAATCCAGGGCCGCATGCCAGACGTCGTCGGCGATCTTGTTCCGCGGCAGGATCTTGGAGAAGTGGACGATGGCCGAGGTCAGGCCGGCCTCCTGCAACTCGTGCAGGAAGGCGGAGTTCAGGGCGACGCGCGCGGCGGGCTTGAGCCCGAACGACACGTTCGACAGGCCGACCACCGTCTGGCACCGCGGGAACTCCCGCGCGATGAGGCGCACGCCTTCGATGGTCTCCAGCCCGCTGCGCCGGTCGGATTCCATCCCCGTCGAGATCGGCAGCACGAGCGGATCGAAAAACAGGTCTTCGGGGGCCAGGGCATGGACGCCCGTCGCGCGCTCGAAGCCGCGCGCGGCGATGGCGAGTTTGCGGCTGGCGGTGCGCGCCATGGACGCTTCCTTGTCTTCGTCGATCGAGCCGATGACCAGGGCCGCGCCGTAGGTCCGGGCGAGCCCGCAGATATGGTCGAACTTCTCGTTCCCGTCCTCGAAGTTCGCCGAGTTGATGATGCACTTGCCCGGGGCGTGCTTGAGGGCGGCTTCGATCGTGCCGACCTGCGTCGAGTCGATCATGAGCGGCACGTCCACCTGGCGTACGACGCGCTTGACGACTTCGGCCGCGTCGCGGGCGTTGTCGCGCCCGGCGTAGTCCACGTTCAGATCCAGCACGTGCGCGCCGTCGTGCTTCACCTGCTCCCTGGCCAGCGACACGATCCCGTCCCAATCCTCGGCTTCCAGGAGTTGCTTGAACTTCTTGGAGCCCGATGCGTTCATGCGCTCGCCGACGATCAGGATCGAGTTGTCCTGGCGGTACTCGGTACGCGAGTAGAGGGAGGTGCACGCGCCGTCGCTCGGCGAAGCGTCGCGGGAGGCTGCGTCGGGGCCGAGCGGGCCCGGGGGGAGGGGGGGGGCGTGCTCGCGGGCCCGATCGCGGTTGATCTGCTCGACGCGGCGGGCGAGTTGGCGGATGTGCTCGGGCGTCGTCCCGCAGCACCCGCCGACGATCCGCACGCCGTCGCGCTCGATGAACTTCGACACGGCCTCGACGAAAGGCTCGGGGCGGAGCGGATATTCGGTGCGGCCATCGACCAGCACGGGGAGGCCGGCGTTGGGGATGCAGGAGATGTAGCGGGGCAGCCGCGGTTGGGCGTGGGCCGAACCACCCGCGACACTCCAGTTGCGCCCCAGCCAGTGGATGTGGTCCGCCATTTCGGTGGGCCCGGTGGCGCAGTTGAGCCCGAGCGAAATGATGGGATACCCGGCCAGCGCGGTGGCGGCGGCCTCGATCGCCGTGCCGACGAGCATCGTGCCGGTTGTCTCGATCGTGACCGACGCCATGATCGGGATCTGCGCCGGCGTGCGACCCGCCTCGTGGATCGCCTGCAGCACCGCGTTGATGGCGCACTTGACCTGCTGGAGATCCTGGCAGGTTTCGATGATCAACACGTCGGCCCCGCCGGCGATCAGCCCGCGGGCCTGCTCACGGTAGGAATCCAGCATCACGTCCCACGTGGTGTTCCCCAGCGTCAGGAGTTTCGTGCCCGGCCCGATCGATCCGGCGACGAAGCGCGGCTTGTCCGAGGTGGCGAACTTCGCGCACGCGGCCCGCGCGATCTCCGCGGCTTGCTTGTTCAGGGAAAACGTCTCGGAAGTCAGGTCGAACTCGCTGAGCACGAGTTTGTTCGCGCCGAAGGTATCGGTCTCGACGACGTCCGCGCCCGCGGCCAGGAACGATTCGTGGATCTCCTGGATCACGTCGGGGCGGGTGCGCACGAGGATGTCCGTGCAGTTCTCGCAGCCGCAGTAATCGTGCTCGACGCTGAGCGATTTGGAGTAGATGGACGTGCCCATCGCGCCGTCGAAAACGAGGGTTCGGCGTGCGAGTTCCGCAAGAAATCGGCTCGGCGTTTGATCGGGCACGTGGCTGGCTCCTGACTGGCACTGTGTATCGGCTGACGCACGAAACCCCACACGCGAGCCCGTAGCGGGGAAGCCACAAACTCCCCTGATTGTACCATTCATCCGTCCATCCGGAAATATGGATATAAGAAAAGTTCGGGGCCTGTGGGCCCGGCGACGCTTGGAAGGGTTCAATAACACGGTTATCGTCACGCTCGCCGCGCGAGGCGCGGTATTGCGTCTGAACGGGAGCATCATCACCCACCTGCAAGGAACCCGACCATGAACTCGATTGCCTGCGCTTTGATCCTCGGCACAGCGAGCCTGTCGATGGTGTCGGCGAGCGGTGTGGTCGCGCCGACCGGCCGTTCCGGGCTGGTTCAGCCGGACGTCACCGCCGCCGTGCCGGTGAAGATCCAGGATGACCGCCCGGTGATCCGAGTGAGCGGGACGGGCGAGGTGCAGCGCCGGCCGGACTACGCGGTCGTGTTCGTGGGTGTGGAGATGCGGGACCGCCGAGCACAGGATGCGTCTGACAAAGCGGGTGCGGGGATCGCCGCCATCGTGAAGGCGGTGGACGGACTGAAGATCTCGGGGATGCAGATCCAAACGAGTGAAGTGCGGCTGACGCCGGCGTACAAGTGGGAAGGGGGGGATCAGCAGCGGATTCTTCTGGGGTACGACGCCTCGAGCATGGTGAAGGTTCGTGTGGACGATCCCAAGGCGGTCGGGAAGGTGATCGACGCGGCAACCGGCGCCGGGGCGAACCGGATCGATGGGGTGAGTTTCGAGATCAGCGGGGCGCTGGAAGCGCGCCAGGAGGCGCTGCGGCTGGCGGCCAAGGCGGCCAGAGACAAAGCCGAGACGCTCGCCGAGGCGCTTGACATGCGGATCCACTGCGTCATCGAGGCGTCAACGACGTCGTCGGAGCCGAACCTGTGGATGAACACGATGGCCAACAGCATGTCGCGTGCGCCCGCGGAGGGCGGATTCGACGGCTCGGTCGAGCCGGGTTTCGTGACGATCCGGGCGGAGGCCCACGTGACGTTCGGCGCGCGGGCGCGGTAGCCCGCGGGCCGATCGATTCGAGCAACACACGCCGAATGAACCCGGCGCGCCTCACACCGACCGAGTTTGCCGTTCACCTGGCCGAGGTGACCGGGGAGGCTCGTCGTGTGGTCATGGCGGCGCGCCGGCTGGTGCTCGGCCTGGTCCCGAGCGCGACCGAGGCGATCAAGTTCGGCGTCATCTGCTACTTCCACGACCGTGCGTACTTCAAATCGATCGGCGGCAACATCTGCATGCTTGAGATCAGGCGCGGGCGCGTCGTGATGTCGTTCATCCGCGGCGCGAGCCTGCCCGATCCGGCCGGCCTGCTGTACGGCACGGGCAGGTTCAAGCGGTTCATGGATCTACCGGACGTCAGGAGCGTTCGCCGGCGGGCTGTCGCGGAAATGATCCGCGCCGCCGCCGATCAGGAGACGATGGGCAACCCGCGCGAGCGTATGCCGGGGAATCCGGAGCCCTCTCGCCTCGCTCGCACGCCGATCACCACTCGATCGTGCGCATGCGCTGCGTCGCCTCGCGGAGCCGCGGGGAATCCACGGTCAGCGCGACGCGGAAGTACTCGCGTCCGGCGGGGCTGAACCCGCCGCCGGGGACGACGACGACGTCGGCCTGTTCCAGGCACTTGGCGGCGAACGTCATCGAATCCACCCGCGAGCCGTCGCTTCCCGTTGGCGTGCGTGCCCACACGAAGAAACCCGCGTCGGGGACATCGACTTCGCACCCGATGGCGCGAAGCCCGGGGACGAGCGCATCGCGCCGGTCGCGGTAGAGGGTTCGCATTCGCTGGACCTCGGGCCCGTCGTGCCGGTCCAGCGCGAGCGCGCCCGCGGCCTGGATCGCGTTGAACGTCCCGGAGTCCATGTTGCTCTTGACGGTGTTGAGCGCGCCGACGACGTCGGCGTGCCCGACCGCGAACCCGATGCGCCACCCGGTCATGTTGAACGTCTTGCTGAGGGAATGGAACTCGATCGCGGGCGTCTCGTCGATGCTGGCGTTGCGCGCCTGCCAGATGCTGGGCGGCTTGTTGGCGGGCCCGTCGAGGTAGAGTTCGGAGTAGGCCAGGTCCGAGGCGGCGATGAGGGGCGCGCCGGTGATCGTCGCGGCGCCGGCGCAGAACTCGATGACGCGCTCGTAAAAGGCGACGTCCGCGGAAGACGAGCACGGGTTGCTCGGGTAGTTCACCCAGAGCAGCCGGGCGCGCGAACCCTCGCGCTTCAACCGGGCCACATCGACGCCTTCCATGGCGCCGCCGGGCGCGGCGAAGGTGGGCTTCCACCCGGTTTCGCGCCGCACGGGGGATTTGGCGACGCGGCACTCGGCCAGCACCGCGCCGATCTCGTACACGGGGTAGGCGGGGTCGGGGACGATGATGGTGTCGCCGGGGTTGGTGATTCCAAGCGGCAGATGGGCGATACCGTCCTTGCTACCCAGGAGCGCGACGATGTGGCGCATGGGATCGACCGTGACGCCGAAGCGTGTGTGCATGAATCGGGCGGCGGCTTCGCGGAAGACCTTGAGCCCGCCGCCCACGGCCGGATACTGCTGGTTCACGAGATCCCGCATCGCGCGGTTCATTTCTTCGACGATGAAACCGGGGGTGGGCTGGTCGGGATCGCCGACGCCGAGGTTGATGACGTCCGCGCCGGCGGCGAGGCGCTCGCGCTTCTTGCGGTCGATCTCGTCGAAAAGGAATGGCGGGAGGGCCAGAAGACGGGCTGATCGGATGGCGTTCATGCGTCCCGATCATATGATCGCCGCGGCGCTCGTCGCCGCAGGAGGTGCACAATGAGTCACGCGCGATTGCGGATGGGGATGGTCGGCGGGGGCAAGGACGCCTTTATCGGCGCGGTGCACCGGACGGCGGCGTGCCTGGACCACCAGGCGGCGTTCGTCGCCGGCGCGCTCTCGTCTACGCCGGAGAAGTCGATCGCATCAGGACGGGAACTGGGGCTGGCCGACGGGCGCAACTACCCGTCGTGGCGAGCGATGCTCGACGGCGAACTCTCGCTAGCGCCGAGCGAGCGGATCGACTTTGTGAGCATCGTGACGCCGAACGACACGCACTTCGAGATTGCCCGAGCGTTCGCGTCCGCCGGGTTCAACGTGGTGTGCGACAAGCCGCTGGTGCACACGTCGGACCAAGCGAGGGAGTTGATCCGCGCGGTCGAGTCCACCGGGGTCGTCTTCGCCGTCACGTACAACTACTCCGGGTACCCGCTGGTCAAGCACGCCCGGCACATGGTCGCGACGGGTGCGATCGGCGCGGTGAGAAAGGTGATCGTCGAATACAACCAGGGGTGGCTCGCGACGAACCTTGAATCCACCGGGCAGAAGCAGGCGGACTGGCGCACCGATCCGAAGCGGTCGGGCGCGGGCGGCGCGATCGGAGACATCGGGTCGCACGCCGAACAACTGTTATGTTATATCACGGGGCTGGAGATCGACGCGATTTGCGCGGACCTGTGCACGTTCGTCGCGGGTCGCAAACTCGATGACGACGCGAACCTGCTGCTGCGCCTGCGCCCCCCCCACTCTCCCGCTCTTCCTACTCCGTCTCGTGGGACGGGCGTCGCGCCGCAGGCGTCCGCGCCCGCCGCGATCCCATCGGCCCGCGGTGTCCTCATCGCCTCGCAGGTCGAGATCGGGCACGAGAACGACCTGGGCATCCGAGTCTTTGGCACCAGCGGCTCGCTCGAATGGCGCCAGGAAGATCCCAACCAACTCGTTCACCGACCGCTGGGCGAACCGGAACGAGTCCTGCGCCGAGGCAACGCGTATCTCTGCGAAGCGGCCAAGCGGAACACGCGCATCCCCGCCGGGCACCCCGAGGCGTTCCTCGAAGCGTTCGCCAATATCTACGCCGCGGCGTTCACCGCGATGCGCCAGCGTGCCGCGGGGGTCTTGCCGGCGCAGCGCGAGCAGGACTTCCCGAACGTCAACGACGGCGCCCGCGGGGTGAAGTTCATCGAGACGACGATCGCCAGCGGCCGGAGCGAGGCGAAGTGGACGCCCGTGGACGGCGGCGTGTAACGAGCGAGGACACGGGAGTCGCGCCTCAACGCTGGCCCGGCTTCGTCGGTCATCATCGTCCGACGTGTCTCCTACCCCCCGCTGATTTCAACCGGGACCGCCGGTCATTTCGCGGACTTCATCGATTTCCTCACCGCGGTCTTCATTGGCGGTTGAGCGGCCTACGTACCCTCCCGCATGTCCCCCCCCTCTCCCTCAACCCCCCCGCCGACGCCGACGCACCTCCACCCCGACCGCCGGCTCGCGCTGCGCGTGGTCACGCTGCCGAGGGACACGAACCAGTACGGCACGATCTTCGGCGGGGTGATCCTCAGTTACATCGATCAGGCCGGGTTTGTCGAGGCGCGGCGTCACGGCGTGCACCGCTGGGTGACCGTCGCGCTCGACCGCGTCGAGTTCAAGAAGCCCGTTCATCTGGGCGACGTGGTGTGTTTCTATGCGCGCACCGTCCGCGCGGGCACGTCCTCCGTGACCGTCCACGTTGAAGTGGAGGCGGAGCGGTTTCTCACGGGCCAAGTTGTCCCCGTCACCGAAGCGAGCCTCACGCTTGTGTCGGTTGACGCGGGGGGCAAGCCGATTCCGTTTGCGTCGCCGGCGTCGATCAGCGATGCGGTTCGCGCGCCCGGCACAGGGTCTACGCCGTGAGCGTGCCGCGCCCCGGGCTCGCGGATCCTGATGCTCGGGCCGCGCCCGTTTCTTCACGTTCTGGCGCGTCGCGGGCGGCCCGGTACGTCTTGTCGCTTCACTGGGCGGGTCCCGCGGGGCGCCTCTATCTCATCCCCGTGGTCGTGTTCCTGGCGCTGGCGCTGCCCAAGATTCACCAGGGGGAGTTCAGCGTGGACACGGGGTGGTACGCGGCGATTGCGCATCAGGCGTGGTCCGACGCCGCGTCGGGCAACTCGTCGGCGCTATGGACGCTCATGGGTGTGGGAGGACGGGAAGGGGGCGTGGCGTACTTCAACAAGCCGCCTCTGGCGTTCTGGATCCACGGCGCGTTGCTGTGGGCGCTTGGGCCGGAGTTGTGGGCGGCGCGGCTTCCGACGGTGCTCGCCGGCGCCGGCACCATCGTGCTGCTGGTGCACGCGGCGCGGCGGGCGTGCGGCCCGCGCGTCGCCCTCACCGCCGGGCTCGTCCTGGCGACGACGCTTGAGTTCATCCGGCATGCGCACGCCGTGTCGCTGGACATGTGGAACGCGATGTTCCTCTTCGGCGCGCTGGCCTGTCAAGCCCGGTCGCTGGCGGCGGGTGGTCCGGGCGACTCGATGGAGAGCGTGGGCGGCGCGGGACCGGCGCGGGCGCGGTGGTTGGGCAGCGCCGTTGGGGCCGGCGTCTTCGTCGGCGCGGCGCTGATGACCAAGCCGCTCCTGGGGCTGGTCGCGCCGGCGATGTTCGCGGCGGCGGGGCTTGTCCAGCGACGCCCGCGGTGGTGGCGCGCCCCGCTGGTCTGCCTGGTCACCTCGCTCCTGGTTGCCGCGCCGTGGCACGTCAGCATGATCGCGCTGCACGGCGAGGCATTTACCACGCAGTACTTCGGCAAGGAAATCGCGGAGCGCGCGGCGGGGGACTCCGACAACGTCAACCGTTCCGCCGCCAGCGCCTTCTACTACGTGCGTGAACTCGCCGCCTCTGGGTGGCCATGGGCCCTCACCTGCCTCCTGGCCCTCGTCGCCTTGGTGCGGCGCCAGCGACTCTCGCGAGTGGCCGGGCTGGCGGCCCTGCTCACGATCTGGACGCTGGGCTGGTTTGTCCTGCTGAGCGCGTTCCCCGACAAGCGGCCGCGCTACCTGCTGGTGCTGTACGCCCCCGCCGCGTGGCTCAGCGCGCTGTGGATCGTGAACATCGCGCCGCGAGTCGTGCGCCGCGCGGCCCGGCGAGCCGGCGATGTCGCGGTTCCAGCGGCCGTCGCGGCGGGGATGATCATCGCTCTGGCGCCGATTACGCTGCACAAGCCGCAGAGCCGGGAGTGGGACGACTTCTTCGCGGAACTCGCCAGACACCCGGGCCGGCCACTATGGCAAGGGGCGTTCAACGGCTCCCGAGCGGCGCGCGTGTATCTCGTCACGGGTCGATGGCCGATCCCGACGCACGACACCTCGGGCAAGCGGCTGCCCGGTCGCCCCCCCTCCACCCCCACCACCCCCCCCACCCCGCCCGCCGGTGCGCTCATCGCGTACCACTCGCGGGATGGCGCCGGGCCCGGGCCGAATGAGCGCGTCGTTTTCCAGGGAGCGGATCTGACGATCACCGAACTGCAGACCGAGCCGTGGTCGCCGGCGAGCGAGCCTCGCTGACTGCGGGGCGTGCGTGGGCAGGCGGGGACTGATACCATGAAGGCCATGCTGCACGCCACATGTTTGCTGCGTCGAGTTCTGTGTCCCGCGCTGCTCGCCGTTTCGATGGGAAGCGCGGCTCCGGCACAGGACCTGGTCATGAAGGCTCCGGCGCAGGAGAAGCCGGTCGCCATCACCGGCGCCGTGGTGCACACGGTATCAGGAAAGACGATTGAGTCCGGGTACGTGATCTTCGATCAGGGGAAGATCACGGGGGTCGGGGAGGCGGCCGCCCTGCCGCGCCTCACCAGCGACGTGCAGATCATCGACGGCTCGGGCAAGCACGTCTTCCCCGGCATGATCGCGGCGTACTCACAACTCGGGCTCACAGAGATCGCGACGGTCCGGGCTTCCAACGACATGAGCGAGGTCGGCTCGGGGGGGGTGTCGCCGGAAGTCCGCGCCGCCGTCGGTGTCAACCCGGATTCGACGCTGATCCCCGTGACACGCTCCAACGGGATCCTGGCGGCGGGCGTGTTCCCCACCGGTGGGACGATCCCGGGGCGCGCCAGCGTGCTGGTGCTGGACGGGTGGACGTGGGAAGACATGACGGTCAAGGACGATGCCGGGGTGATCGTCAACTGGCCGATGTCTCGCCCCATCAGTGCCTGGTGGATGCAGACGTCGGATGAAGAGCAACTGAAGAACATCCGCCAGAACATGCAGCGGATCGAGGACACGTTCACGATGGCGCGTGCGTACGCGAGGGCCAAGGCGCCGACGGATGCCGCCGCGCCGACCGATCTGCGCTGGGAAGCGATGCGAAACGTGTTCCCGCCAGCCGCCGCCGACGGTCGCGAGGCGCCCGGCGGCCCGGACAAACAGAGTTTCCCCCAGGTCCCCGATCCGCGCTCGCCGGTGTTCATCATGGCGCAGGACTACGACCAGATCACATCGGCGGTGGAGTTCTGCAACCGGATGGGACTTCGCGGCGTGATCGTGGGCGGACGCGAGTCGGTGCAGGCCGCGGACCTGCTCAAGCGTCACAACGTCCCCGTGATTCTCACCGGGGTGCACACCATGCCGCGCCGCGACGACGCCGCGTTCGACGAACCCTTCACGATCCCCGCGAAACTCGAAGCGGCGGGCGTGAAGTGGTGCCTGGCCAGCGGCGAAGAGACGCCTCACGAGCGCAACCTGCCTTACAACGCCGGGCGGGCGGTTGGGTACGGACTTGACATGGACGCGGCGATCCGCAGCGTCACATTGTCGGCGGCGGAAATACTCGGAGCGGCGGAGTCGCTCGGCTCCATCGACCCCGGCAAGTCCGCCACCCTCATCGTCACCGACGGCAACCCCCTCGAACTGACGACCAGGATCGACATGGCATTCATCCAGGGAAAGCGGATCGACCTCTCCAACAAGCAGACGGAACTCGAAAAGAAGTACCGCGAGAAGTACCGACAACAGCGAAGCGCCGAGCGCCGCTGACTCCCCCCACCCCCCCCACCCCCCCCACCCCCCGCTCCCCCCCGCTCGCGCCATGATTACGCTCTTTGCCATCGCGCTGGCGATCTCGTACTTCTGGGGCTGCGGTCGGCTGATCCGCTGGGGATGCCGGCGCGCGGACCAGCCCGAGCCGACGTGGTTCGACATCATCGGCATGCTGATGCTCCCCGCCGTGGCGCGTCGCGCCACGATGTGGATGATCCCCGATGATCTGAACTGGCCGGAGAAGTGGATCGCCGGCTCGATGGGGCTTGTCGTGCTGTTCCTGGTCCTGTGGGCGTACTTCAAGATCCGCGTGCTGGACGCGGCGCTCATATGGATCCTGGTGCTGGTGCTGGCGACGCTGATGCTCGTGCAGATCATGCCGTACGTCGCCGGCAAGGCGTAGTCTGGTTACCGCGACTTCTGCTTGAGTGACTCGACCCGCTGGAGTTGGAAGGCGAGGTTGCCATCGATGCAGTCGAGGTTCTTCTCAAGATCCCACGTCACGACCATCTGGCTCTGGCACCCGGTGGTGAGGTAGCGTCCGCTGGGATGAAACGAGAGGCCGGTCGATTCGCCGTGCGCGGTCTCGATCGTCGCCAGGCATCGCAGGGTCTGCATGTCCCAGATGCGAACGGTGGCGTCATCACCGCCCGAGGCGAGCAGCGCGCCGTCGGGCGAGAACGCGACGGTAGACGACAGGCCACGGTGACCGGCCAGGCTGGGGAGGCGTTTCCACGTCCCCACCTCCCACAAGTCGATGTTGTTTTCCCATGTGCTCGCGGCCAGGCGAGTGCCGTCGGGGCTGATCGCGACGCACCAGGCTTGGCCCGAGCCGGTCAGGTTCTGATCAAGCGACCAGTCGCGGGATCGGTACACGTTGACGCCCGACGGCGCGCCGCTGACGATCAGCCGCTCTCCATCGTGGGTGAACACGGCCCCCTCCGAGCGGTCGTACAGCCCGGTGATCGTGTGCACCAGTTTCTTGTCGCGCAGGTCCCAGATGCGCACGGAGCGGTCGGCGCACGACGCGGCGAGCGTATGCCCGTCCGGGTGCAGCGCCAATGCGAAGATCTCCATCCTCGCCGGCATGGTGGAGATGGTGTCAAGCACCTGCCCGGCGGTCACGTCGATGATGCGAACCAGCCCGTCGTCACTCCCGGCAAGCAGTTTGGCGCCGTTCTCGAAGAACAGGACCGGGCGCGTGCGCACGTTGGGCCCGGTCGAGACGGTGTGGATGCGTTTGCGCGATTCGGGGTCCGCCAGGACGATGGTGCCGTCGCCGGAAGCGGCGGCGAGCACTTTGCCGTCGGGCGAGTAGGCGGTACCGAAGCACCACGAACCGAACCCGCCGACGCCGAGCATCCCGCGTGCCTTCCGGGCATCCCATCGCTTGAGCGTCCCGTCATACGAGAGCGTCGCGGCGCCCGCGCCGCTGAGGATCTTCCCGGAGCACACATAGGACTCGTGCTGGGCGAGTTGCATGAGTTCGTCGCCGGAGGGGAGCAGGCAGACCATCGGCGACGCGCCGCCGCAGGCGAGCAGCCGCGCGCCGTTCCGGCTCACGTCGATGCAGTTCACCGCCCAGTTGAACCTGGTCGACGGGACCCGCATGTCGTGCGATTCAATGTCGATCACGCCGAGCAGGCGGGTGGAGAACCCGACGAGCAACTGCGCATCGTCAGGCGAGAACCGCAGGGCCGTCACGCCCATCGACTGCGCATCGAACTCATCGGCCAGGACGCCGGTGGGCACCTGCCACAGTTTGATCGGCGTGTTCCCGCCCAGTTCGAACCCGCCGGTAGCGACCTGCATGGAATCGGGCGAGAAGGCGATTGCCTTCAGTTCGGCGCCGTGCGACTGCTCACTGAGCAGTTCCAGGGTCGAGGCGTTCCATACCCGCACGAACTTGTCGCGCCCGCCGGTCGCGAAATACCGCCCGTTGGGACTCCAGCACGACGCGGTGACGGCCCCGGCGTGGACGGGCTTGTCACTCAGGGGTGTCAGCCGGGGCGGATCGGAATCCAACTCGACGATGGTCGCAAGTCCGGACCCGCTGCCGAAGAGGAGCCGGCGCCCGTCGGGCGCGTACGACACCTGCGTGATGCCTCTCGGCAACCCCTGGATCGTCCGCACCCGCTTCCCGTCCTCCACGCTGTGCACCCGCACCGACTGATCGCGCATGACCACGACGACCTGCGACCCGTCGGGCGAAAAGGCCGACGCGATGACTTCGCCCCCCAGCGGCGTGCTGCGCACGCACGGGAAACGCGAGTACATCTCCCACAGCGCCCACTTGGCCTGGCGCGAACCTTCGCTGCCGAGATAGACCGGCCAGAGGACGTCCTCGGCGAGCAGGACGTTTCCGGTAGCGGCCTCGAGCCGACCACGCTCGATGTTCGACGCGGCCAGTTCCTCGCGCAGGCGGGCGTTGAGCGAACTGGCCTGCTCCCGGGCGATCCGCTCGGAATCCGTCGCGAGTTTCTCCGCCGCGGCGATCGCCTTGTATTCCCACGCGGACATGAACGACTTGACCGCCAGCGCGACGAGCGCGACCAGCGCGATCGAAGCCGCGATCATCACGCCTCGGTACCGGCGCAGTTTCTTGCTCAGCAGGTACATCGACGAGTCTCGTTTCGCCGCGATCGGCTCATCGAGCAGGAACCGCTGGATGTCGGCGCCCAGTTCGGCGGCGGACTGATACCGGCGGTTCCGGTCCTTCTCCAGCGACTTGTACACGATCGTGTCCAGGTCGCCGCGGAAGGTCTTGTTGACCGTCGAAAGCCGCGTCGGCTCCTCGTCCTTGATCATCCGCACCGCTTCGGGCAGGGCGCGGTTCGCGACGTCGAAGGGCAGTTTCCCGGTGAGCAACTGGAACATCACCACGCCCAGCGAGTACACGTCCGTGCGCGTGTCGATCTCTCGCGTGTCCGCTCCGAACTGCTCGGGGCTCATGTAGGCGAGCGTGCCGATGAGTTGTCCGACGCTCGTGCGCATCGTCGTCGCCTGCGGGCGTCCGTCGGCGATCCGCGCCACGCCGAAGTCCAGCACCTTGGGCTGGCCCACCCCGGCGAACATCGCCAGCGACCGCGTCTCGGCCTTGGTCACCGCCTGCAGCGTCGTGTCCTCGGCCTGAACGAGTATGTTCGCCGGCTTGAGGTCGCGGTGGATGACCCCGCGCTGGTGCGCGTGCTGCACGGCGTCGCAGATCCGCATGACCAGCGCCAGCCGCTCTCGCGTCCCCAGCCGGTTCACCTCCGCGTATTCGAGCAGTTGCCGGCCATCGACGTATTCCATCGCGATGTACGGCTGCGGTCCGAACCCGTAGTCCGCCACACCCGCCTCGTAGATCTGCGCGATCCCGGGGTGGTGAAGCCGACCCAGCACCTCGGCCTCGTGCTCGAACCGTCGCAGGAGCGACGGCGTCGCGACGCCGCGGCGGATCACCTTCAGCGCCACCGTCCGCCGCGGGCGCTCCTGCTCGGCCAGGTATACCACGCCCATCCCACCGGACCCGATCACCCGCAGCACGTGGTACGCGCCGATGCGGCCGTCGGCGGGCAACTGCGCGTCGTCCGTCCGCAGCAGGCCCGATATCTGCTTCATCACCCCCATCGTCAGCGGCTGCGGGACGTCCAGCACCCCCGTCTGCTCCTCGTGCACACTCAAGAGCGACATGATCTCGTCGCGCAGAGCCTGATCCGAGCGGCACCGCTGGTCGAGGATCGCCGCACGCGCGTCCGGTGGGGCGCTCGCCGCCTCGACGAAGATCTCCTCCACGAGTCGTTGCCTGTCGTTTCGCACGCGGCTCCCTGCCTGTCTGCCCCCCCGCTATTCCTGCGACGCCCCGCCCTGGTCGTCCTTGGCGACCTCGCGGTGCAGCCACGCGCGGGCGAACATCCACTCATTCTTCACGGTCGCCGGCGAAAGCCCCATCGCCGCCGCGGTATCTTCGATGCTCAGCCCCGCGAAGTACCGCAGCATCACCACCTCCGCCTTGCGCTTGTCGTACTGCTCGAGTTTGGTCAGCGCGTCGTCGAGCGTCAAGAGTTCGTCCGACGGCGGCTCGGTGGAGAGCAGGGCTTCGTTGAGTTCGACCTTGGCCCGCCCGCCGCCGCGCTTGATCCGGTTGCGGCTTCGGGCCCGCTCGACCAGGATGCGGCGCATGGCAAGGGCGGCGGCGGCGAAGAAGTGCCCGCGGTTGTCCCAGCCGACCTGGGTGTCTCCCAGCAGGCGCAGGTACGCCTCGTGCACCAGCGCGGTCGGCTGGAGCGTCATCCCCGCGCCGCCCGCCGGCTCGTGCGCCATCCGCGACTTGGCCAGTTTGCGAAGTTCGTCGTAGACCAGGGGCAGCAACTGAGCCGCGGCGTGAGAGTCGCCTTCGCTGACCGCGGCGAGCAACTGGGTGACTTCATGAGGTGCGGGCGTTTCCATGCGCGATCCAGATTCGGCCCTTCGTTGGCCACCGGTTTGTGGACCCGAGGCAGCGATCGTGCGGGCCGTCGTGCTGACGACGCCGCGCGGCAACTCTATGTCGGCTCGACGCGAGCGTCCGGGCGGCACGGGCGGCGCGCGAGCCGCGGGCGTCGCGGGCAAGAAAAAACCCGGGGAGAAGGTCCCCGGGCATGGTTGTGGATGCAGAGAAGGAGCGAGGCTTACCAGCCGCCGCCGGAATCGCCGCCGCGGTCGCCGTACCCCCCACCCCCCCCACCGCCGCCACGTCGCCCGCCGCCGCCGCCGTATCCGCCACCGCCCCCTCGGCCGCCACCACCACCGCCGCGCCATCCGCCTCCGCCGCCACCGCCGCCGAACCCACCGCCGCGCTGCTCTTTCGGTCGGGCTTCGTTGCATGTGAGCGGGCGTCCGTTCATCTGGTGGCCGTTCAAGGCTTGGATCGCGTTGCGGGCCTCGTTGTCATTGGCCATCTCGACGAATCCGAACCCGCGCGAGCGACCTGTTTCGCGGTCGATCATCACCCGCGCACTGGTGATCTGGCCGTGCTGAGCGAACAGCGATTCAAGTTCCTGGTCCGTGGTCGTATAAGGCAGATTTCCGACGTAAATGTTCACCGCTAGAACCTCGCCCGACTCAACGTGATTCGACTTCCTGACCGGCGCGTCGGGCACGCCCCGGCCAAGACCAGCCGCTCCGCTTAGGACCACAGTCGTCCTCCACGTGCGACCGTGCCGCGCTCCAACAGCGCGGCCGGCAAAATAGTCTACCCAATCCTCCGTTCGTGCAAATGCGTCCCTCACCCAATTATATAAAAAACGAGCCGGGGGCTTTCCCCGGCTCGTCTTTCCTGTTTGTGTTAGGGTGCTCGTTTTAGAATCGCTTGGTCTCAAGCGGGGGCTCGATCTTCGCCACCGTGTTCGTCCCGATGTTGAACGACGTAATCTTGACGTTCGTCGTCACTCGGTAGATGAGCACGAACTTCTGGTCGCTGCGGCTTGGGTTCGGTCCGCCGTCGGGCAGATCCGCCACCGCCCCGATCGGCTGCCCCGGCGTGACGCGGATCCACACGCTCGTGGCATCCTGATACACGTACCCGATCGCCGAGTACCGCTGCCCGAGGTTATCCACCAGGACCGGCGCGCCGATCCCCTCGATGG
Organism: Phycisphaerales bacterium; assembly: GCA_050246015.1. Lineage (GTDB taxonomy): Bacteria > Planctomycetota > Phycisphaerae > Phycisphaerales > UBA1924 > JTS-AC122. The sequence goes on along the minus strand of JBFWWU010000018.1, from coordinate 35,849 downwards.
CCAACTTGCTCTTGGTGTACGCGATCGGCGAGTCGTTGGAGATGTTCACCTGCACGATCACGGTGTTGTCTTCCGCGAAGATCTGACGCATCTGGATGGTCTGCGGCGTCCCGCGCATGTCCTGCAGATCAGAGTTCTTGAACCGCGCCTCGCCCTCGGTGATGGTGTTGCGGTCGCCCGTGGTCTTCAGGCCCCGCTTGTCGTCGGCCGACAGGATCAGCCCGAAAGGCAGGGTGTCGATCATGTTGATCGGCGCGAGCGGGCCTCGTTCGCCGCGGGTGTCCACCCGGTAGGGCGCCGTTGCCAGGCCGGTGGTGCCGCCCGGCCAGTCACGCGGGCCGCGCGCGCCCTTGGCGCCCGCCGGGAGCGCGACGACTTCGTAGCGCTTCACCGCCTCGATCCGCTGCGCGGCGTCCTTGAACTGCTGCGGGGGAGGCATGTCGTCCACCAGGAACCGCAGGCCTTTCACATTCACGCTCAGCGGCTTCCATCCCTTGGGAACAAGGAACTCCACCGCCATCGGCGGGTCGTCCGCGCCGCCTACCGACGCGATGTACGTCCGCGGGCTGCTGAACCCCCACCGCCAGTACCGGACCCGCTCGTCGCCCTCCTTCACGGAGGACTGCGAGATCAGCGCCACCGGGAACAACGTCTTGGACTGCGTTTCGTCGGGGGACTGAACAATGAGTTGCACCTGTGACGCGCCGACGACCACGCGCCCGTCGGTCTCGCGCGCCGAGTTCTTGAACTTCAGCACGTACCCTTCGACGTAGTACCCCTTGTCGTTCGACCCGATCGGGTTGCTGGAATCAAACGGCGTCACGGTCTGCGACGGGCTCAGGAACGATTTGACCTCCAGCCCGGTCTCCTGCATCCCGATCGTGTACCGCTTCTCGACCGCCACCGCGCCGGGCGGGAGCGCGAATCGCGACGTCCCGTCGTTGAAACTCGTCCGCAGCATCGACCCCTCGTACGCGATGTCCGGGCGCCACGTCGCCAGGGGCGTCTGGGTGCGCATCGAGTTGCGAGACAGGAACGCGTAGAGATCGGCGGTGATGCGCGGGTAGATCGTCAGCCACCCCGACTGCTTCACGATCGACCCGTTGGTGTCGTAGTCCACCATCGGGAACTTGACCGACTCGGTGCTGATGCGCATGTTGGTGACGGAGATGGTCACGATGCCGATGGAGATCACGCCGGAGATGGCGCCGCAGATGATCCCGCCGATGAGGTTGCTGGTGCCGTCCAGGTCGGTGTTGAAGGGCAGGGCCTTGTCGATCGCCACGCGAAGGATCGCGAGCACCACCGCGAACGGGACGGCCAGGCTGATCCCCCAGGCGATGTCGATGAGCCATTTCCTCGATCCCGCGGCGCCGAGCACGGCGTACCCGATCGGCTCCCAGAGCCCGAACGCGACGGCGCCGGCGATCAGCACGCACAGCAGATGGATCAACGCCGAGAAGAACCCGCGCGACGCCCAAACCCACCCCAGGATCAGCACACCGATCGTCCCGAATACGAAAACCCACATCGTCAAGTCTCCTGTGTTGCCATCCAGTACGGTGTGACGGTCAGGCCGACGCGCTGGCGGATTCCGCCTTGCTGGCGGTGCCGGTCGGCGCCGCCCCGCCGGCCGTCGCCGCGGCTGTTCCGTCGGCCGTCACCCGCATGACTTCCTCGACGCTGGTCACGCCATCGATCGCGTACTTGATCGCGACCTGTTGAATCGTCGGGAGCCCCTTCTTGCGAAACTGAGCACGGAGCCCATTGAGATTGCCCGACGCGATGAACTGCCGCTCTTCAGGCCCGATCGAGAATACCTCGAAGATGCCGATCTGCCCCTGATACCCGACACCCTTGCACACCGGGCACACCTCCGGCTTGTTCTTGATCAGGACCTGTCCGCCCTTCTTGAACAGTTGCTGCACCTTTCCGTCCGGGATGCCAAGTTTCTTGAGCATGTCCCCGGGGGGCGGATAGGCCACGCGGCAGTTCGGGCAGAGCCGGCGGATCAGCTTGTTGGAGACCACGCCGTGGAGCGGCTCGGCGGCCTGCTTCGGATCACCGACGGCCTTGATCCAGGTCTGGATCGCCGCCAGCGAGCTGTCGGTGCGCATCGACAGGTACGTGCGCGTTCGGTCCTGGTCCGCCTTGGCGATTTCCTTGGCCGTGTTGGCGTCGGAGAAGTCGGCCACGCCGACGACGTCCGGGTCGCGACGGAGCACCGAGCGCACCAGCGTGCTGTACTCGGCCCCTTCCTTCTCGGGCTCAAACACATTGGCCCGAACGCCTTCGAGTTGCAACTGCGGTTCGAGTTCGACCGTCTGCACGTTGCGCACGTACGCGTCGTGCGCCTTGAGGATGGTGTACAGCGTCGTGGTCCGCCCGGCGTCCGGGGGGGCGCCCAGCAGCACCGTGCCCTTTTCCTCCTCGACCATCTTCTGAAGCTCGGAGAGCTGGGAATCGAGCAGGCCCAGGTCGGAGAGTTTCTTGTTGACCGCGCCTTCGGGATCGATCACCATCGTCAGCCGCATGCCCCCCGCGACACCGATGCTCGAAACGTGCAGCAGCCGGCGGATCGTCTCCTGTTCCGTCATGACCCGCGCCGACAATTTTTTGCGCCGATCGTTGACATCGAGCCTGGCGGCGAGTTTCCAGAAGTCCATGACTTTGAGCGCGGCGGGGGCCGGCAGGACCTCCGCCTGTTGCCGCACCCCGTCGATCAGGTGCGACACCGCGTACTGCTGCGGATCCTTGGCCGGGGCGATGTCGATCTGCGAGGCACGGGCCTCGACCGCCTTGAGCAGGATGTTCTCCGCCGCGACGCGCACCTCGAACTCCGGCGTCTCGGCCACCGGTGGTGTGACGAGGATCGAGTACTTGCCCTTTTCGTCGGGTTGCTTGATCGCGAGTTTCACCGTCGCCTGCAGTTTGGCCTTGGCCTTGTCCGCCTTGGTCTCTTCGGACATCTTGGCCATGTTCAGGCGGATGTGGTACTTCTCGGGCACGCGCTCGTCCTTGTTGGCGACGTAGGCGTAGGTGATGAGGCTGGCGGCGAAGATCGCCCCCGCCGCGAAGAACGAAGCGATGAACGCGAAGTCGCTGGGGAGCGGGAGCAGGAAGTACACGAGCACCGCCAGCAGGCCCATGCCGAGGTGGAACACGTTCCACTGGCGGCGCGCCAGGTGAAACCGGGCGGCGTGCTTGTCATAGATCTTGGAGATCACCATCGCCCAGGGGATGAAGAGCACCAGCAAGAGCACGGGTTTCCAGAACGAGACCAGAAAGAACCCCGCTCCGAGTGTTGTCGATGTAGAGTCCAGCATGGCGATCGATACCTTGGTGTAGTGCTCCCCCACCCCCCCCACCTCCCCACCCCCTCCGACCCTGCGCTCCCGACGCGGAAGGCGAAACCGTACTCCGCCGAGTACGCCGACGCCATCGTCATTGGCCTCTGGAGCACCCAAACCGCGGGATCGACCCGTGATCCGTGTCGGGAACGTTGCATGATACCGGATCGCCGAACCTCGGGCGCACGCTACATCCCGGTCGGAACCAGTGCGGTACGCACCCCAGCGCCGGGAGTTCCGCCGAACTGGTGGAGAACCACACCATCCCAAGCAACCGGATAATCGCGGCGTGCGAACGGGAATTCGTCTTGGGCGTCTGTTCTTGGACCGCCCGTCGCTTGCTCGTTCATGCCCGAACACGTCGGCGGCTTGCACCCCTCCGAGTTTTCAGGCACAATGTTGTCGTGGCTTCGACTTCTGATTGGTTTTCGGACGGTTGCCGCTCAGGGGCCGAGCGATTCCTATTTCTCGAAGGACCTCTCATGCCTGCTTCTCGCCTTGTGACCCGCTGTGCGACGATCGCGATGGTGGCGGCTACGTCGTTCCTGTCGTTCTCCGCCGCCGCGCAGACCTCGTCCAAGCCTGGCGCCCCAAGCGTCTCACGCCAGGCTCGCTTCACCCCGTTGCAGGTGCAGTTCACGCCGGTCTCGCTCCATGCTTCTCCCCCCGGCTCCGGACCGGTGCCCCGCGGCGACTGCCCGGACACCATCAGCACGCACACCGACGCGAACTTTGGCGGCGGATCGTTCGTCGTGCAGGCGGGCTTTGCGCAAAGTGAAATCGCCGCCGCGCAGTACACCATCCCCGCCGCGGCCTTTCCCATCAAGATCAATCTCGCCGAGATGATCTTCGCCACCAGCAACTCGACGCAGCAGACCACCACGCAGTGGGGTATCCGAGTCTGGTCCGGCGCGCCGAATACAGGCACCCTCGTCGCTTCGTACGACTCCGATGATGTCATCCTGCCGCACATCGTGATCCCGCAAGGCACCAACGGCGTCAATGTCCAGGTGTCCGTCGACCCCGGCGACCCCGAGCAGATCATCATCGATGCCCCGGGCGACGGGTCCCACTCCTTCACCGTCGGCTACATCATCAACATGCACAACCAGCAGACGCAGAATCCTTGCTTCACCGCTCCCCCAACCTGCTGCAACGCCTTCCCGACCACCGACACCAGCGGGCTTCAGCAGCCCGCGAACAACTGGCTCTTCGGCGTGAACTGCGGACAGTTCGGCTGCCCGCCTAACGGCGGGTGGGCGCGCTTCAGCCAACTCGCCAGTTTCTGCCGGCCTTCCGGGGACTGGGTCATCCGCGTCACCTGGGAATCCGTCAACTGCAGTTCGGTCGTCGGCGCCTGCTGCCTGCCCGCCGGCAACTGCATCGTCGCGTCGTCCCCGGACTGCGTGAATCAAGGCGGCACGTACCAGGGAGACAACGTCACCTGCGGATCCGTCAACTGCCCCCAGCCCCAGATGGGCGCGTGCTGCCTGCCAACCGGCGTCTGCGAGATCCGCACCGAGTCCTCGTGCACGCAGGCCGGCGGATCCTATCAGGGCAACAACACCACCTGCGGGCAGGTGAACTGCCCGCAGCCCCCGCGGGCGTGCTGTTTTCAATCCACCGGCGGGTGCCTGAACCTCACGCCGACGAACTGCGCCGCGGCCGGCGGCGTCTCCGGGCCCGCCGGTTCGATGTGCGCTACCTACATCTGCTTCCCGATGGGCGCGTGCTGCCTTCCCAACGGGAACTGCATCGGCCCGGTCAGCCCGGCCTCGTGCCAGGCCCAAGGCGGCACCTTCCAAGGTAACGCGACCGTCTGCGGCAGCGTGAACTGCCCGCAGCCAATGGGCGCCTGCTGCTTCGGCAACGGCAACTGCCTGCTCCTCACCGCCGCGGACTGCGCCGTCGCCGCGGGCGCTTACCAGGGAGACGGCACGACCTGCGGTCCGACGACCTGCCTCCCCCCCACCGGCCGCTGCTGCTTCGCCACCGGCGCGTGCCTCGAACTGACTTCCGAAGATTGCACGACGGCGGGGGGCACCTTCGGCGGCGCGGGCACCCTGTGCGCCTCGGGGCCGTGCGTCCCCGCCTGTCCCTGCGACTGGAACCACATGGGCGGCGTCAACTCGCAGGACTTTTTCGACTTCCTCACCGGGTTCTTCAGCGGCAGTGCCGACTTCAACATGGACTTGCAGACCAACTCGCAAGACTTCTTCGATTTCCTGGTCTGCTTCTTCCAGCCGCCCGCGGGTTGCCAGTAGAACCGCCGGACCGCCGCATCACCGTGAGGCCATCAGCCGCTCGGCGTTGCCGGCGTAGAAATCGAGCAGCACGCTCGCCGGCAGGCCCAAACCCTGGAGACGCGGCGCGGACATCCGGTCGTATTTCGCCGGCTCGACCATCATCAGGTCCGGGTCGGCGATCGGCGATTCGCCGTCGTAACTGGTTTCGTACATGGTCCGCAGCGTGTAGTACCGGCTCGCGTACAGGTCAAACGCCGCCCCCGGGCTGTCCGCCAGGTCCGACATCGGGCTTGCCGTTGTCTTGTGCGGCCTCAGGTGGTCTTCCTGCACGACGACGTCGGAACCGAAGATGAGCCTGCCGCGGCTCACCCATTTGACGAAGAACGCGACCACCTCGTCGCGCGGGTGCTTGCTGAGTTCTCGCACGACCCACTTGGTCGCGGATGTATCCAGGTGTAGATTCGGATGCCGCGTCAGCAGCCCGTCAAGGAAGCCAAGGTCCTCCGGCCAGCCGCCCATGTGCGCCGCGATCCACGGGGAAGTGAACCGGTCGAGCATCCGCTCGAACCCGGCGTACAACTCCGGCTTGGTGCGGAACGTGGTCGCGTCGCTGTAGCGGGTACGGAACCACGTATCCGGGTCGGCGATGTGGATCATGAACATCATCCCCAGGCGCTCGCCGAGTTCGCACGCTTTCACCCGCCACTCGCTGTCCACCTCGACCAGGTCAACCCCGGCTTGGCCGGGAAAGATCTCCCGCAATCGCGGCGCGTTCCATATTTTGAGGATGCGGGAATCGTACTTGGCACGGAAGACCTCGATCGCGTCCAGAAAACCCTGCCGGTGCGCCCGGTGCCGATCCGGGTCGCTGAAGGTCGGGAACGCGATGAACCGGACGGCATCGCCGAGCACCTCGCGGACCGCCTCGACGCCCGGCAACTGCGTCATCGAATAGACCTGCTTGACGCCGAAGAGCCGGCGTACTTCATCGAAGATCCGGCTGGACGCCGTCCCGCCGATGTGGGTGTGGAAATCGATGATGGAAGTCACGGGCGGACCGAGCCGCGCCGCTTCGGCGCGATACTCAAGCCCGAATCGGTTCGCCGGGGTCCGAGGAATCGGAGTGGACATGCGGCCAATCCTATTCGACTCCGACGCCGCCGCGTGGCTACTTCGAGGTCAGCGAGGGGTCGGCCACGATCTGGATCGGGATGGTCGCTTCCGCCGTCGCGCCGCTGCCCTGGTCCCGCACCGCGATCTTCAGGTTGTACTTTCCGAGCGACAGTGTCGCCGGCAGGTCGATCCGGCGCGCGATGCACAGGTCGCGGCGTTGATCCCGCGCCGCGTCGCGCACCGCCTGCTCGCCCAGGTCCACGACGACCAGGCTATCCGAATCGTGGTACAGTTTGGCCGTCTGCACCAGGTCGATCGACCACCCCGCATCACTCCCGGCGGCGGATGGCTTCTGCACGACGTGGTCCAGCGCGACGTACACGATCGCCGGCGTCGTCCACCCGCGCACGAATGTGGTCGATGCGTACGGCGTGTACCGTCCGAATCCATCGACGCTCGTGCACAGCGCGGCGGTGCGGATCGCCACCGGCTCACTGCCCGCTTCGCTCACCAGATGACCTTCGATGGCCTGACGCACCCGCCCGGGTTCCCACTCACCGCTCGCCGGCGCGCCCGACCCGTCCTGCCCCGAAATGGACTTCATCAGACGCCGCACGGATTCAAACGACGCCCGCTCGGTCGGTGAGAGTTGCTGCACATACTGCCCGATGTCGTTTTCCACGCTGCCCGGCTCGATCGTGTCGAGCGCGAGCAGGGAGATCCCCTCCCGGTACGACGGCGAACCGATCGGCGACTCGGCGCGGACCGACCTGGCAATCTCGACCGCCAGCGCGGCTCGCGTCCGGGCCAGCGCCGCGGGCGTCAGGCTCGCCGCGTCGATCGCCGACACGGTCGCGGCGGGGATGATCTGAACCGGCGCGTTGACGACCGTTTCGTTCGTGCCGAGTTCCCGGCCGGGGCCCGGCGCTTCGGGCGATGCCTCCGCGCCGGCCGGCGCGGCTGTCGGCGGCGCGTCCGCGCTGCGTGACAGCCGCGTGCCCCGAGATCGTGTTCCCGCCGCGCCCGGGTCCGCCGCGCTCGCCGGCGCGACGCCGGGCTCGTTCAGCACAAGCGGCTCTTCGCTATAGATCTGCCGCGCGGATGACGGCGAGCCCGATGTTCGCTGAGACTTGGGAACGGGCGCGTCCGTCCAGGTCTTGGGATCCTGCGCATCCAGGACCGCCCGCACGGATGAATCCTGCTTCGCCAGCGTCGCCAGATCCAGCGCTTCATCACTGGCCGCGGCACGCGCCAGTTCGGCTTCCTTCTGTTTCATCGCGCGCCGCTTCCCGGCGCAGCCGGTTCCCCCACTGACCCACAGCACGCCCGCGGCGATCCCCGCCGTGAGCAGAACCGTTCGTGCGCACCTTCCCATCCGACCGGCGTGACGTTCCATGCGGTGGCCTCCTGCCATGACGACCAGCCGGGCGCCGCGCGGATTCCGCGCGTCCCCGGCGGCACGCCATGCCGCGGACACCCCACGGCGGCCGTGGGCTCGATCTGACGTGCGCTGTGGCTATCGGCGCGCCGCGGCGAAGACGCTTGCGAATCGCAGCGTCAGCACCTCAAGCGCACGAACTGCGTCGGTGCTGCTCGATTTCTGCCGCGAATCTGCCGCGACCGCGTCCGCGAGCAGCCTGGCGAACGCCGCGGGCGGGTACCGCTTGGCGGCGACGATCATGGCGTCCTTGGCCGGTCCCCACAGCCGCATCCCCCCCGCCAGCGCGTGCGGATTCTCCCCCTGCTTGATGCACCGCGACAGCGAGTGCAGTTTCCGCGCCAGATCAATATATGAGAACATGATCGGGACGGGATCTTCCCGCGAGATCTCGATCAGGTCGCGCAGCCGGTTCAGCCCGTCGGCCGGATCGCCCGTCATCAGTTTGCTCTGGCTCGTCCAGATCTCTTCTTCGCGCGTCACGCCGACCATCTCGCGCACGACATCCAGCGAGATCGGCGCGCCGGGATTGACCATGACCAGTTTGGCGAGTTCGGAGTCGAGGCGTCCGAGTTCGCACCCGATGTGCTCCACGAGCAGGTCCGCGGCGGCGGGGTCGATGGCGCCGCCGTGCGCGGCCTTGCACCGCTCGATGGCCCAGGCGACCGCGTCTTCACGCCTGGGCGCCTCGCACTTTTTCACAAGCCCCACCTTCGCGATCGCCTTGTCGAGGTTGCCCGGGTGCCACCGGTCGGCGCGCAGCACCAGGGTCGCCTGCTCCGCCGGCGCTTCGACGTACTGCTGCATGATTTCTCGCGGCGGGCGCGCCCCCCGAGTCCCGCGTCCTTTGGCCGGCTTGGCGCCGGGCTCGGCGTCGTCGTCCGCCTTGAGCAGCCGGTCGGCGTGATCCACGATCACCAGTTTGTGCTGTTGCATCAGCCCGATGGAGCGGCATTCATCGAGCACGTCCGCGAGCGACGCCGATTCGCCGTCGAACGTCAGCACGTCCACCTCGCCGTGGGTCTTCACCAGCGCGTCGCGGAGTTGCTGCGTGAACTCGTGCTGAACAAACCGCTCGGGGCCGTGCAGCAGCGCCACGCGCACGACGGCCTCGTCGGCGGGCGGGGTCGGGGTTTTCGTCGTGCGCTTGGCCATGAGACTCTGATTCAGTTCGCGGGCTTGCCCAGCAGTCGCCGCTTCTGGTGCAGGAACTTGAGGTGGTGCTGCAAGTGGTCGTGATACCCCTTGACCATCTGCGCCAGCGTCAGTTTGCCGGCCTGGTTGTGCACGCCGGTGCGCTGGAACGTCTCATCGGGAAGCAGCCGGAGCAGCGCGGCGGTCATCTGCCGGTTCATCGCAAACACCCGGCATGCGAGGTTCGCGTCGGCCTTGTCGTAGTGCAACCGCTGAGAAAACCTGGTCTCGTCGTACCCGAGGATCAGCGGGTTGTCCTCCGCGATGATGCGCTTCATGCGGTCCGACGCGATCAGGTCGCTGTCCATCATGTGCATCACGATTTCCTGGATGCTCCAGGTGTCCGGCACGGGACGGGCGTTCATGTCGGCGCCGGACAGGCCCTCGATCGCGCGCGTCAGATCGTCCGCCCCCTGTGCGTATTGCTCGATGACTGCTCGGTCCATGTGGTCGCCTCCGCTGGGCTAGTGTACGCGCCGGAAGCGGGATCGCAGCGGCAGCGGTGGCGCCGGGCGTGACCATCAGTGTTTCTGAGCCGAACCGCGCCAGCGTGTCTCTGAGCCGAACCGCGCCAGCGGTCGGTGGAAGCGCTCGGCGGCGCGGCGCGATCGCATGATCGCGTGGGCCATGAGACCGCGCGCCCCCTCCCCGCTGGCTCGCGCCGGGCGGCTCAGATGTAAATAGCATGGTCACACTCGTGGCGCGCCCGCACGGTGCTCTCAGCGCAGGAACGCCTCGGCCAGCCCCCCGTCTACCGAGATGACCTGTCCGGTGGTCTTGGCGCTCTTGTCGCTGAGCAGGAAGCACGCCGCCTCGGCCTGGTCCGCGGGCGTGATCGGGGACTTGAGCAGCGTGCGGTCGGCGTAGAACTGAGCCAACTTGGCGCGCAGCGACTCGGTCGTTTCCTCCGCCGCGAATGGGATCGAATACTTCGTGAGCGACGCGATCACGCGGTCGCGGGGGAACATGGTCGAGCCTTCGACGACGGTCGCCGGCGCAACCGCGTTCACCCGCACCAGCGGCGCGAGTTCCACCGCGAGTTCGCGCGCCAGGTGGTTCGCCGCCGCCTTGCTCGTGTCGTACGCGAGGCTCCCCCGCTTGGCGACCGCGGCGTTCACGCTCGTGGTCAGCACGAGCGACCCCTTGAGCCCCTGCGAGCGCCACACCTTCGCGCACTCGTCCGCGACCAAGTACGCCCCCATCACGTTGACATCGAACGTCAGTTTCCACTTGTCGTCGCTGATGTTCCCCCTGGCGTCCGGGGGGACGTACACCCCCGCCGTCACGACGACGTGATCGATCCCGCCATAGGCCATGACCGCCTCGTCGAGCATCGCGCGAACGCTGGCGCGCGAGGTGATGTCCACGCCGGCCGCGATCGCCGGCCCGCACGCCGACACCCCGGTCCCTGCCACCCCGATCCCCACGCCGTAAAGCGAAGTCAGTTCGCGGGCGGTGGCGTCGGCCGCGTCCTTGTTCACGTCGGCGCACACGACGTGGGCTCCCTCCTTAGCCAGCCGGTGCGCCACCGATCGGCCGATCCCCGCGCCCGCGCCGACCACCACGCACACGCACCGGGCGAACTCCTTCTCCGCCGGCATGCGCTGCAGTTTCGCCTCTTCCAGAAGCCAGTATTCGATGTCGAACGCCTCCTGCTGCGGGAGCGCGATGTACTCGTCGATGGCCTCCGCGCCGCGCATCACCTCGACCGCGCACGCGTAGAACTCCGCGGTGACGCGCGATTCGCTCTTGTCCTTCCCCAGGGCGATCATCCCGATGCCCGGGATAAGGACGACGGTGGGGTTGGGATCGCGCATCTTCGGCGAGTCGGGCCGCTTGCAGCGTTCGTAGTACGCCGCGTAGTCCTTCCGATACTGCCCGAGCCCCTCGACCAGCCGGGCCCGCAGCGCCTCGATGGTCTCCGCCGCCGGGTCCCAATCCACGAAGAGCGGCTTGATCTTGGTCCGCAGGAAGTGATCGGGGCAGGATGTTCCAAGCCCGGCCAGTCGCGGCGCATCGACGCTCGCGACGAACCGCAGCAGCGCGTCGCTGGTGTGCACGGTGGCGATCATCCGCTTCCCGCCGCCCGCCTGCCCGGCGCCGGAGACCAGCCCGCGAAGCCAGGGGAGGATCTCCAGCAGCACCTCCCGGCGCCGCTCAGGGGTGATGGCCCCGTACCTGGCGCCCCCGAACGTCGCGTCGCCGCGGTCCTTCGACTCGATGTACCGCGACGCCTTCTCGATCAGGTCCAGCGTCCGTTCGTAGCACGCCTTGTCATCGTCGGCCCAGTTGATCAGCCCGTGCTGGCCCATGACCGCCCCGCGCACCCGGCGTCCCCGGTCCTGGCAGATCCTCTCCAGCGTCAAGCCGAGTTCGAACCCGGGCCGTTGCCAGGGCGTCCACACCACCTCGTCGCCGTAGACCTCGCTCGTGAGTTCCTTGGCTCGTTTGGATGCCGCGATCGAGATCACCGCGTTAGGATGCATGTGATCCACGTGCGCATACGGCACAAACGCGTGCAGCGGCGTGTCGATCGACGACGCCCGGGGATTCAGGTTGAACGTGCAGTGGTTGTAGAGCCCGACCATGCGATCTTCCGCCTCGGTCTTCACGCCCTTGACCGGGGAACTCGCATACACCTGCTTGAGCGAGCGCACCTTCGGCAGTTCCAGCGACGAGAAGTTCGCCCTCGTGCTCGTCCGAAGATCGCCCCCGGAGCCTTTCACCCAGAGCACCTCCACGGGCTGTGCAGTCAGCGGGTCCTTCTCCACAATCTTCGCGGATGTGTTCCCTCCGCCGGTGTTCGTAATCCGTTGATCACTCCCCAACAGGTTCGATCGATACACCAGCCTTGCGACCGGGTCCATCTTCGACGCCGCGGCGTCGTCCCACCCGAACGTCACATGGGTCATCCCGCTTCGCACATTGCTCATGGCTTACTCAACCCTCTGTGAACCAACACACGCGCTGGAGTTTTCTGAGTTCGGGCTTGTGAATCAACGTGATCCGTTGACGATTTCAACATTATCCGATACGATCACAACTGGATCAACGAAATCTCACATGAATCCGGTCGCTTCTGTCCTCTTGTTATGAGAACCCACCATGCTCGCCAAAGAGCGGCACCGAGTCATCCTCTCGAAAGTACAGAGCGCCGGAAGCGTACGAGTGGCGGCGCTGGCGCAGGAACTCGCCGTCACCGAGGAGACGATCCGCCGAGACCTGGAGCGCCTCGACAACGAAGGGAAGTTGCAGCGGATCCACGGCGGAGCGGTCACCATCGAACACGACCGGCGCGAACTCCCCCTGGGGATCCGCGAGACGGTGCATATCCAGGAGAAGCGCGCCATCGCCGAGTTCGCCGCCCGGTACGTCGCCGACGGCGACGTCATCGCGCTCGACGCCAGTTCCACCGCCGGCGAACTCGCCAAGGCGCTCTTTGACTTCTCGCTGACCGTCGTCACCAACTCCGTCGCGGTGGCGATGATCCTGGCTGATCGTTCACGCATCCGGGTGATCTCCACGGGTGGCGTGCTCGATGCCCCGTCGCTGTCGTACGTCGGCCCGATCGCCGAGCAGACGCTCGAACGTTTCCACATCAACAAACTTTTCTTCTCGTGCAAGGGGCTGGACCTGGAACGCGGCCTGAGCGTCACCGCCGACGAACACGCCGGCATCAAGCGGCGCATGCTCGACCTGTGCGAAAAGGCCTACCTGCTCATCGACGGGTCCAAGTTCGGGGTCCGCGCGGTGGAGTTCTTCGGCCAGGTGCGTGAACTTGATCACATCATCACCGACACCCAGGCCAATCCCGCCACCGTCGAAAAACTGCGCGCCATGGGCATCGACGTCAATATCGCGGACTAGCGCCAGCGCGCGGCGATCCCCGCTCCGTGCCCCGTCGCTCACTTCATCGGGTGCAGCCCCCGCTTCTGACGCTCCTGATTGAGAACCACCAGCGCCGGCGGATGGTCCTTGATCAACTTGAGGAGTTGGCTCGAGGAGACCTCCAGGCGCAGCGCGGGCTTCCGAAGGTCCCACCCCGCGTCGGCGACCACGTCCATTACCTCGGCGAGCAGCGCCGGATAGTCGTGGTGTCCCGGGCTGCACGCGATCTTCCCGCCGCTCGCTCGTGAACGCCACAGCGCCGAGCCGATCAGACCGATCGGCACGCCGGTGCGTACTTCCGTCGCCAGCGCCAGCCGCAGGCGACGAAGGGCGACTCGCTTGTTCTCGATCTGGCTCCGGCGTTCGCCCGCGTGCGCCTCGACGCCGGACGGCACGTGCGTCATGTAGACCAGCGTCTCGACCTTGTTGCGGTTCTGCCCGCCGGGGCCCGACGATCGGCCCCGGCCCACGTCGCACTGCTTGAGCAGTTCGTCGTCGTCCAAGCACGCCGGGTGATGCCAGCGTTCAGCGGGCATGGCCCTGCTCCGGCGGCACGCCGCCTTGCCGGCCGCCCGCGGCGATCCATCGATCGATCCTTGCTTCGAGCACCGGCAGCGGGAGCGCGCCCGCGCCCAGCACCGCGTCGTGGAAGGCGCGGATGTCAAACCGGTCCCCCAGCGTCCGCTCGGCGCGCTCGCGGAGTTCGCGGATCTTGAGTTCGCCGATCTTGTACCCGCACGCCTGCCCGGGCCAGCCGATGTACCGATCGACTTCTCGCTCGATGTTCAGCCGGCTCAGCGCCGTGTTCTGCATCACGTAGTCGATCGCCTGCTGGCGCGTCCACCCCTTGGAATGGATGCCCGTGTCAACGACGAGTCGGCAGGCACGCCACATCTCGAAACTGAGTCGCCCGAAATCGTCGTAGGCGTAACGAAACAGGCCGCGCCCGCCCCAGAGCGCGCGGTCGTCGTCGCTCGTGCCCGTGCGGTCGGCGTCGGGCGCGTCCGCGTCCGACATCTCCAGTCCCAGCCGCTCGGCGTACAGCGCCCACCCCTCGACGAACGCCGTGTACCCCGTGAACGTCCGGAACGGGTGGACGCCCTCGAGTTCCTGCGTCAGCGCGCCTTGCAGGTGGTGCCCCGGCACCGCCTCGTGGAGCGCGAGCGGCACCATGTCGTACTTCGGCCTCTGGCTCAGTTCGTACGTATTCACCATGAAGTACCCGGGCACGCCGCCGCGGAGCGAACCGGGGTAGTAGTACGCGCTGGGCGAGGTCCGCGCGGCGATAAGCGGGAGTTCCCGCACGCCGTAGGTGTTCCGCGGGAGCGTGCCAAAGAACTTGGGAAGTTCGGCGTCGATCCGCTTGCACAGGGCGCGGTAATCGGACATCAGGTCGGCGGCGTCGGTGTAGTAGAAGCGCGAGTCGTGGCGCAGATAACTGGTGAACGCGTCGAAGAGCCGATCGCCGCTCAGCGACGACTTCCCGCGGAAATCAGAGCGCGCTATGACGTCGAACATCTCGGCGCGGATTCGGGCCACTTCCTTCAGGCCGATCTCATGGATCTGGCTCGGCGTGAGCGGCGTGGTCGTGTGACCCCGCAACAGGTACCAGTACCACTCGGCCCCGTCGAGCGAGTCCGATGCGCCGATGCTCTGGCGGCAGCGCGGGATGTACTCATCCCGGAGGAACGCACCCAGCCGCGCGAACGCCGGCGTGATCTTGGTCCGGATCGCCTCGCGGGCACGCGACGCCGATGGATCCTCCGGCGGGAGCGCCCGCAGCGGGTCGAAGAACGGGCTGCGCGTGGGATGTTCGGCAAAGTCGCTCGAACCCAGCGAGCCGGCCGCGGCGTCGGCGCCGATCATCGCCGCCCGCGGCGGCACGCGCCCCTCTTCCAGGCCGAGCCTCATCTCTTCGATGATTTCGTCGATCTGCCGCGAGATCTGTTCCAGCGTCGCGGCATACCCGGCCTGTTGCGCCGCGGTCCGCACCGGCAGCGTGGTCCCCAACTGCGGGAGCCACACCTGCGGCCCGCTGCGTGCATCCAGCGGCATCCGCTCGCCGTGGAACCGCGCGCCGTCGATGTACCGCTCGAGTTCATATCGAAGCAGGTCGGCGTCGACGCGCTCGGACTCGCTCAAGCCTTCGGGTGCCAGCGCCGTGAGACGCGCCAGACGATCCCGGACCTGTTCCAGGCGGCGGTTGTACGCCGCCGGGCTCTCGTCGCGCATTCGTCCCCAGAACCGCTCCTCGCCGCGGCGCACCGCTTCGAGCGGATCTTCCTCGTAGAGCCACTCAACATGTTCATCGAGGATCGCCTTGAGCGCGGACGGCTGCGCGCCCGCGCGCGGCGCGAGCATCGCCCCGCACAACACGAACCAGATCACAAGCGGCCACGTTCTCATGAAGAACTCTAGAACCGCCGAGCCGGGCGATGATCCACCGTCTCAACGCTGGCTCGGTCCGCCGCGCGCCGACACGCAACGGGCCCGGGATTGACCCCCGGGCCCGCGGGTATGAGTTAACTTTGAGGGAGGGAATCAGACGAGCGAACTCTTGGCGCATCGATCCGCGAACTCGACAAGGCGTCGCTTGAGTTGCCCCATCGGCAGCCCCATGATCGTCGTCGGATCGCCCGAGTACGTGATGGGCCAGGAAGCATCGAGCCGTTCGCGCAGGTTGTACGCGCCGGCTTTCCCGCGCCAGGCGCCGGAATCAACGTACGCGCGGATCGCGTCGTGACCGATCTCGCCGACCTGCACGGTGGCGCGATCAACGAACATGTCGCGCTGCCCGCTCCCGGCGTCGATCATCGCGACGCCCGTCAGCACGCTGTGAGAGCCGTTTTCCAGAAGGCGGAGGATCCGCTCGGCATCAACCGCGCTTCGCGGCTGCCCGATGATCTGGTTCCCCTTGAGCACGATGGTGTCGGCCCCGACGATGATCACCTCGCCGGGAGCGTAGGGCCACTCGCCCAGGTCGCGCATCGCCGCCGCCGCCTTGAAGTAGCCCAGCGCCGCGACCCACTCGCTCGGCGACACGCCGCCGCGGACCAGCAGTCCGTCATCCACTTTCGCGGAAACGGTCTCGAACTCGATCCCGTACTCAAGCAGCAACTGGCGCCGGCGCGGCGACTGGCTCGCCAGAAGGACACGCGGCTGCAGGACCGGGCGGTCCAGTTCCGTCGCGTCCTCGAAGAACTCGTTCAGCACATCCATGGTCGCGCTCGGCATGGGTCTCATGACATCCTTGTTTCGATTCAACCGGGGTGCGCCGGCGCAGGTTTCGATGGAACTCATCCCCTCCGCTCCTTTCTCAAGATTGTGCGACGGGCGATCCGTGCCCCTCCGGGCCCTTGTTGGGAATTGCTCGTGGCGCGTTTCCGCGCCCGGTGTGATCGGCCGTGGACTGCCCGCCGCATCACCCGTTTGCGCTTTTCTGTTCACTCCGAGTTTCGCACACATTTCACACCTGCTTTTCCGCATGAACTGCACATTCCTGACACGCCAGCGCCCACTTTGCGCGTGGATTGGCGAGCGATTGATCCGCGGACGTACTCATCGCCCGCCGACCTAGAGTCTGTCATTCTGACAGTCTTTTTCGCTGACCCCGACGGCGTCTGTCTCCATTCACCTTTGTCTACAGGAATCAGCCGTGCGCGCTCACCTGGTCCAACTCAACATCGCGTGGGAGAACAAGGAGCAGAACTTCGCACGCGTGCGCTCATTGCTGGACTCAACGAACATTTCGGCGGGCGACCTCATCGTGCTGCCGGAGATGTTCGACACGGGCTTTTCCTTCAATACAGACGCCACCGGGGATGGAATGTGTCATGCGGGAGGGAAATCTTGCAAAACATTGGCATCAACCGGCACAACCATTGAGTTTCTGAGCCGATTGGCGCGCGAGCGTCAGGCCCTCGTGCACGGAGCGCGCACGGTGGTGGACTCAAACGGAAAGGGACGCAACCTGGCGTCGATCATCGGGCCGGATGGATCGGTTCAGGCGGAATACGCCAAGATCCACCCGTTCTCGTACGGCAAGGAGACCGAACGGTTCGTGGGAGGAGACACCGTTCTGACGTATTCGTGGACGTGCGGCGGGGGCGAACCCGTCACCATTTGTCCCGCCGTGTGCTACGACCTGCGATTTCCTGAACTCTTCCGGCGCGGACTGTCGCTCGGGGCGACGATGTACGTGATCGGAGCGAACTGGCCGGCGCCGCGGGCGATGCACTGGCGGACGCTGCTGATCGCGCGCGCCATCGAGAACCAGGCGTTCGTGGTGGGCGTGAATCGCACGGGGAGCGATCCCGCGCTCACCTATTCGGGCGGATCGATCGCGGTCGGGCCCAAGGGTGAGATCCTGGGGGAACTCGCAGACGAAGAAGCGGTGCTATCGGTCCGGATTGACCCCGCGATGGTCCGAGAATGGCGAGCGACGTTCCCGGCGTGGCGCGACATGAAACTGTAAATTATTGAAGCAGTGTCGCTTCCTACAGTCGGGCGTATGCGAAACGCCGATCAGTCGGATGCGCCGGCGGTGAATCAGGCGCTGCCGGAACCGCTCCCCGCCGAGCCGCTGTCGATCTTCAGGAAGTGGTTCGATGACGCGCATCGGCTGGCGGTGCAGCCGAATCCGAACGCCATGTCGC
The DNA here is from genome assembly GCA_050246015.1 of Phycisphaerales bacterium. Lineage (GTDB taxonomy): Bacteria > Planctomycetota > Phycisphaerae > Phycisphaerales > UBA1924 > JTS-AC122. The sequence goes on along the minus strand of JBFWWU010000018.1, from coordinate 17,965 downwards.
TAGCGACCATCGGGGAGGATGGGACGCCGAATGTGCGGATCGTGCTGTGCAAGCGACTGCTGGGTGACGGGTGCCTGGTGTTCTTCACGAACTACGAGGGGGGGAAGGGGCGAGAACTGCGCGCTAGGCCGAAGGCGGCGGTGTGCTTTCACTGGGATGGACTGGACCGACAGGTGCGGATGCAGGGGTACGTTACGATTTCACCGAGCGAAGAAAGCGATGAGTACTTCGCGTCGCGTCCGCTGATGAGCCGGGTCGCGGCATGGGCAAGTTCGCAGAGTACCCCGATCGACAGCCGCGCGGCGCTGCTGGCGAAACTGAACGACATGGAACGGCGGTTCGGCGTGGATCTGGAACGCGACGGAGCACGAACGGGCGCGGACTCCCCGAAGGTTCCGAGGCCGCCGAACTGGGGCGGATACCGGTTCTGGCCGACACGCGTGGAGTTGTGGGTCGGAAGCGTCGGCCGGCTGCACGATCGGGCCGCGTGGGAGCGGCGGCTAGAACCGGCGACTGTGGATAGCGCGGATGGGTATCGCGCGGCGAGCGAATGGGCGTGCACGCGACTTCAGCCGTAACAAGTCGCCACGGGAACGGGATCATTTCAAAGAATTGTCAAGCGAAATCACGGATTTCGCTTGACTTTTTTTCCCCCGCGATACCACTCTCATTGACTCCGTCAAGAACAAGTTCAAGATAAAGGAGTGAGGGACGCGGCTACACACGTTGGTAGGGTTGGTCGTTGTCGGTATCGGTTGTGCCTCTTCGTCAGTTGCGGGTCAGACATGTGCCGAAGTGGCGTCGGCGTGGGCAACGAACTTCGACGGCGCGCCGCCGTCGAATGAGCCGGGGAGGTTCTCGATGCTTGTGACAACATCAGAGGACATTGGGCAAGCCGGGTGGACCGATCTTTGTGACGGGTCAGGATACCTATGGCGTGCTGCCGACGAGCCGAGTCATGACTCGGCGCATTGCCGCCGACGGTTCGACATCAGGCCCGGGAACGTGGACGGCGTTCAGGGTGCCCGCTGGCGCCATCAGCAAGGCGCAGGGAGTCGCGATCGCTTCGGACGCGGATGGATACGAACCGTCTCGTGTATTTGTGACGGCACGGTTTGTCTCAGCCACTGGGGGCGTAGACATCTACACGGGGGCCTATGACGCGTCCAACGGCGCGGTGCTATGGGAGCGGACGTACAACAATGCATCCGTCAACGGCTATGATTACCCCGTGAAGATCACGTTCGCGAATGACTGGGTATACGTCGCCGGGGTGTCCGCGGGCGGCCATCCGATTACAGGCGCATCGACGGGACCGGACTATCTCGTACTGCGTTATCGGGCCAGCGATGGCGCGAGCATCGCCCCGTGGGGAGAGTTCAGGTACAACAATACCGGCTCCGACGGTTCTGACGTTCTGACGGACATGTACGTCGAGGGGCAGACCGGCGATCCGCAGGGCGGCGGGCAGGTGCCGGGGGGCGACTACCTGTACGTCACGGGGTGGTCGTTCAACGCGACGAGCAAGAACGACTACTTGACGGCTCGGGTAAGTCTCGCTGACCCGACGCAGTTCGTCACGATCCGGTCGCAGCCGAGTGCGTTCCCGACGAGCAATGACTATGCGACTTCGCTCGATTACAAAGCGGGCACGACGTATGGACGGATCTTCGTGACGAGGTATTCCAACGGCAACAACGGGGCAAACGACGACTACTGGACGATCTCGTACCCCTTGGACCTGTCGCACGAGAAGGGGAGCATCTGGTACAACGGCGTGGGAAATGGGACCGATCAGGCGGTGTAAGGTCGTGTTCGGGAGGTGCCTCACGTCGCAATGCGACCTGGGACTGATCTTTGTGACGGGGTCGGCGTGGGGTGGGGTTGGGACTAACTACAACGTTGCGACACTTGCATATGGATTCGAGTTGGGGGATGCCGCCGTTCCGAATGATCCAGATGCGTTTTCTCTGCCGTGGATAAACCCGATCGAACACCCGCTCGGCGACCGAGTATTCGACAACCCAGCGGTTCATGGGGAAGACCGACCTCACGACATGCTGATTGACAAACTCGCAAATATCTACATCTGCGGCAAGACGAAGAACGGACTCAACTTCGACGTGCTGGGGCTTTCGTACCAGCAGGACGGGGCACTTCGTTGGATCTCCCCGCCGCCGAACCCGGTGTACATTGAACTCTACCACAACGGTGCCGCCAACGGCGACGACTTTGGCGGGGCAATCCGCGTCACATATTACAACGCGATCGATCACGACGGGCAGGTGTACATCTACAGCAACACGCTCGGATTCAGTCCGCTGGGCGGCACCGCGATGCGCTACACCTTACTGAGATACAACCAGACAGATGCGGCGTGTCCGTGACCATAATGAAGGGCATTGCTATGCCACGCCATTCCGATATCTCTAGAGTCGTTGTGTTGGGTGCGCTTGCTGTCTGCACAGTGGCAGCGCACGCGCAGAATGCGGGGTGGTATTACATACTTGCCGAGCCTGGACCATCAACAGTCTACGGCGGCGGAACAGGTATCCCAGACACGGACAGCGATGGTGTCGGAGACGTCGTAATTATTAGCAGTGATGGCACGTATCGTCCCGACGGAACGTACTGCACCTGCGGCACTGCCTTTGTATATTCTGGTGCGACGGGCGCACTGCGGTACCAAGTCTGGCCGCCGGGACTGCCTCCCATACAGATGGGCTCAGCGGTGTGCGGCATTGCGGACGTCAACGGCGACGGAGCCGGTGATTTCCTCGTTGCGGCCGTAGATTACGGGATGGTCTATCTCTTCTCCGGCGCCGACGGCACGCCGATTCACACCTTTACGAACACCACCGGGTACGGGGCGAGCATCGACGCGGTGCCCGATGTCAACGGCGACGGCGTCGCGGACATCATCATCGGGCGCTGGCAGGGGGTTGTCTATGTCTACTCCGGCGCGACTCGCGAGCAGATCCACAGGATCGAGGCTGATCAACCCTTCTCGAACTTCGGAAGCGCCGTTGCTGGTGTTCCCGACTGCGACGGCGACGGCTTGGGTGACGTTCTTGTCGGCGCAAAGTACCACACGATCGATGAACCCTGGGACGACATGCGGGGCCGCGCGTTCCTGTACTCCGGCGGCACTGGGCAACTAATCCGCATCATCGATTCACCATTTGTTCCGCGTTGGCAGTTCGGTCGCACCGTCACGGGGATTCCTGATGTCGACGGCGACGGGTTCGGCGACTACGCGATTGGATCTGACCAAGAGTCGCCGTACGTACAGTGTTCGCGCCGTTACATGCGGCGCGGCGTGGTGCATATCTTCTCAGGCCGAACCGGCAACTGGCTCTACGCGGTCGGTACGCCCATCTGCTCGACGAGCAACTCCTGGTCCGCGTTCGGAAGCATCGGGCTGCGGGGCACGAGCGACTTGGACGGCGACGGCGCCGGTGATCTGCTGATTGGGGACTACTCCGTGACGTATCCGGGCTTCCCGTATGGTGCGGGTGCTGCCTGCGTCGTCTCGGGGCGCAGCGGCGCAATCGTGCGAACGTTCTTGTCGCCTGATCCTCGGCCCAATCCGCCAGGGAACGGCAGTTTCGGAGGTACTGTCGCGGCGCTTGCAAACTCCGCGAGACGAGCAAGCATCGTCATCGGCGCCATCGGCGAATGCGGCATCGGCCCGTGCGGGAACGGGACGGCGCGAGGCCGGGCCTATGTCTACCACGCCTGCGACGCGGACTTCAACTACGATGGGTACCTCAACACGCAGGACTTCTTTGACTTCCTCGCCGCCTTCTTCGACCAGCGTCCTGCGGCGGACTACTCACACGACGGGGTGATCAACTCGCAGGATTTCTTCGAGTTCCTGAGTGTTTTCTTCGCTGGGTGCTGACGGACGATCACCCAGGGCTGGGCGAGCATGCTGGCGCCCAAGCGAAGCCGGGGGTTGCCACGGGCGTGGCGTGTGGTACATTTGCTGCGAGATCCTACCTGGAAGGCGCGGCATGAATGGTACATACGGTCAGATGGCAGCATTCATTTCGGCGTGCATGGCATCCGCCGCGGTGGCACAGCCGGGGATTCGAGCGATCGGGACGCTCCAGACGGGCACGCTGTCGCAGGCGTACGCGCTGAGCGCGGACGGACGAACGGTGGTCGGGTATGGGGACACGTCGCTGGGCGACCGCGCGGTTCGCTGGACCGCGAGCGGCTTGCAGGAACTCGGAACGCTCAGCGGCGAGAGCGCGTCGTACGCGTGGGGTGTGAACGCGAGCGGGACGATCGTCGTCGGATCGACGTCGACCACCGGGCACGCGTTCCGATGGACCAGCAACGGCCTGGAAGATCTGGGTGTCCTGCCGATGGGAACGTGGTCGGCGGCCAACGCGATCAGCGCGGACGGCTCGACGATCGTGGGCGCCGGGGATACGACCGGGGGGCAGCGAGCATTCCGGAGAGTTGGGGCCGGGCCGATGGTGAGCCTGGGTACGCTGGCGGGGGGCGCGTCGTCGAGCGCGAGCGCGACGAACGCCGACGGCTCGGTGGTGGTGGGCGCGAGCGGCGTGACCGGGGGGGAGCGAGCATTCCGCTGGACACAGGCGGATGGGATGGAGGACCTGGGCGTGCTGTCGGGCGGGACGGTGTCGCGGGCGTTCGGCGTGAACGCGGATGGGTCGGTGGTCGTGGGATTCAGCCGAACGTCAGCGCGGGAGCGGGCGTTCCGGTGGACGCGCGGCGAGGGGATGCGGGACCTGGGCGCGCTGCCGAGCGATTTTCCGGCGAGTCTGTCGATCGCGTACGCCGTGAGCGCGGATGGATCGCGGGTGGGCGGGCGGGCGACGACGGGGTTCGAGTCGCACGCGTTTCTGTGGACCGAGGAACTGGGGCTCGTGGACCTCAACACGTACTTCCCGTCGATCGGGATCGACATTACGGGGTGGCAGCTACAGGATGTGTTCGGCATCAGCGCCGACGGGATGACGATGACCGGGAACGGGATCTACAACGGGCTCTTCGAGGGGTGGATCGCGACGCTGGGATCGGCGTGTGAGGCGGACGTGAACCACGACGGGGTGGTGAACTCGCAGGACTTCTTCGATTTCCTGGGCGCGTTTTTTTCCCTGGATCCGAGTGCGGATTTCAACCGCGACGGCGTGATCAACTCACAGGATTTCTTTGAGTTCCTCGGCCGCTTCTTCGCGGGGTGCTGATGTCGGCGACCGCCGGCGCGTGGGAAGCGGGGATGAGAGTTGGAAGAAACAGGCGGGACGCCTGTTCCACTAGTTGGTGTAGTGAGAATGCGAAGAAGCAGGCGGGGGCGTCCGCTCCACGAGCACTCACCAAGCGTGTCAGTGCGTCGTCTGCATCTGTGTGGCGTAGACCTGGGCGGACTCGTAAAAGGATTTGGAGGTGAAGCCGAAGTGGGCGTGGACCTTTTCGTGCTCGGAGACGGAGTCCTGCATGGACATGAGGGCCTGTCCCTCGTCGAACGGCAGGAGCGAGCCCGCGCCGATGAAGTTGGCCGCCTTGGCGGCCAAGGCGCCGATGTTGCCGGGGAGGGCGGCGATGGGCATGCTGGTGTTGGCGCCCGGGATGCGGTCGCGGTAGAAGCCCATGAGTTGGGGCCAGGTGAGGGTGTCGGGGCCGGAGAGGTTGTAGATCTCGCCGATGGTGATGTCGCGCTGCAGCGCCTCGGCGAAGCACCAGGCGACGTCGTCGACGCAGATCGGCTGGACATGTGCGGATTCGAGCCTGGAGGGGCCGATGGGGACCGAGGTATCGACGATTTCGCGGGCGAAGTAGGGCATGAAGTACCAGGGTGGGGCGAGGCCGGCGGCCATGTCGTGGATCATGAGGACGAGTTCGCCGTCGGGCCCGTGGATGAGGGAGGGGCGGAAGATGGTCCAGTGCAGGCCGCTGCGGCGGACGAACAGTTCGGCCTCGAACTTGGAGCGCTGGTAGAGGGCCTTGCCGTCCGGTGAGGCGCCGAGCGAGGACATGTGGAGGTATCGGGGGACGCCGGCGGCGATGCAGGCGTCGAGGATGACGCGGGTGGCGTCAACGTGCATTCGCTGAAAGGTCTGGGGCCCGGACTCGCCCCCGCCGCGGACCTCGCGGATGATGCCGATGAGGTGAACAAGCGCGTCGGCTTCGCGGACGAGCGCGGCGGGGGATGTGCCGTCGAAGACGTGGCCCGTGACGAGTTCAAGGCGAGGATCGCGGGGGAGCACGGCGCGGGCCTTGGACGCGGCGCGGACCAAGGCCCGGACCCGGTGTCCGCGGGCAAGGAGGGCGCGAACGACGGAGCGGCCGACGAAGCCGGTGGCGCCCGTCACGGCGATGGTCTGCGGAGTGGTCATAGGAGGAGGCAACCTGGGAGGGTGAACCGACGTGCAGGATAGACGATCGGCGCGGCGGCGTCCGGGCCCGGGCGCGGTGATGGCGCGCGGTCCGCCCGGGCACGATCGCGGCGGGGGCTACTTGTTGTTCTGGTTTTCGCGGAGAAAGAGGACGCGTCGAAGGAGGACGCGGTCCTGGATGGGGCCGCGCTCGCCGGCATCGAGCGAGGCTCGGAGGACGTAGGCGGCGGGGTCGGCGCCGGCGGGCTCGCTGGGGAGAAGGAGGTTGAACTCGGCGATGGGAACGTCGCCGGTCAGCGCGGCGGAGAAGAGCGGGACGGGTGAACTGGTTGATCCATCACGCTTGAGCAGAGAAAGCACGAGGTGGCAGTTTCCCCAGGTGCGGCACTCGCGGGGGAGTTCGGCCCAGCCGGCCAATCGCACGGCCCCGGTCGGAACGTCCCACTCGACCGTCATGGGGCCCGGAAGTTCGATGTCGGCGGCGTCCAGTGGCGGGAAAGAGAGGGCGCCCGCGATGCCAAGGCCGGCCGGAACGTCGAATCGCGCGCCGGCCCAGGAGAGCGTGACGGGCTCGGATGCGGGGAGGGCGGGGCGCCCGGCGGCCGGGGCCTGACGGAGGATGGTGCAGGCAGCCAGAGCGAAAAGGGATTGAACATCCGGGGCGAAGGCGGCGAGTTGCGAGGGCTTGATCGTGCCGACGGGGGCGTCGGCGGGTTGCTCGGCGCGGGGAGTTGGCGAAGGGTGCTTGGAGGCCGAGAGCGAGAGCTTTCCCGGGGCGGTGCTGTCCCGGGACTTGGCGGAAGGGGCGGGTTGGTCGGTGGGGGCTGGGGAAAGGGAAAGCCGGGGCGCGCGCGTCCAGGAATGGGTCAGGAGTTCCACGCGGAGCATGCTGAGCGAGCCGGGAGGCGAGGCGCCGGCGTCGGGTACAAACCCGGCGACATCGACGACGGTTCCATCGGTAAGCCAGAGCCGGGATCCGGCGGGCGGGCGCGGGGGGTTGACCAGGTCGATCTGGGCGACCTGGCGAGATGGAGTATCGACGACGCGGCCGTCGATTTCGATGCTGACGGTCGGGCCGATGCGGTCGATGAGGCCGACGAGGCGGTCGCCGTTCTGAAGGACGACGACGTCATCCTTGGAGGCGTGCGGGGCGGCGGTGGTGGCCGGGACGGGTGAGAAGCGCAGACGGCGGACGCGATCAAGCCTGACGTTGAGGCGGCCGAAGAGGGACGATTCCCAGTAGAGGGTGTCGGGGTCGGGGGAGGCGTCGGTGGCGAGGCGGACGCCGAGGCGCTGCCCGTCGACGAGTTCGATGACGCCGAGGGTTGATGGGGCCTTTTTGACGGGGACGACGCTGGCGGAGAAGGAGTCGGTGGGCCTGGTGCGCGGACTCCACCACGCGGGGAGGAGCGCGGCGGCGTCGTGGGTGCGGATCGATTGGGGTTGACCGGCGGCGTCGCGGAAGTGAATCTGGTCCGCGGAGATCGAGAGGAGTTCGATTGATTGTTCGTTGAGTTGGCGATCAAGCAGGGCGAAGGTGGTGGGTTCGGGAGACTGGGCCAGAGCGGTGACGGCGGCGCCGGCGGCGAGGACGAGGCCGCAGGCCGCCCGGAGGGGAGATCGATAGGAGCATTTGGAGGGGGGGTTCATCGGAGCGGTGGAAGGGTATCGACCAGACCGGGCGTCCCAGGGGAAGAGTTTGAACGTGGAGGGAAAAAGGACTACTTCTGGAAGATCGGAAGGAAGCGTTTGGGCATCTGGAGGATGATGAGGGCCATGGCGGTGCCGTAACTGGGTCCGACGCTTGGATCTGGCCAGGAGCCGTCGGTCTGCTGACGGGTGATGAGTTCCTGTCGGATGGCGGGCCACCACTTGGCCCAGTATTCGCCGCCGGCGAGGTACATGGACTGAACGGCGTAGTAGTGCCCGTAGAAGTAGTGGGCGGCGCCCTGTCCCATGGTGCCGGGGGAGGCATTGTCCTGGAGATAGCGGAGGCCCTTGTCGATGGCTTCGTCCTTGTAGATACCGGCGTAGAAGAGGCTGGCGACGCCGGCGGCTGAGCGGGGCCACATGCTCATGCCGGTCTGGAGTTGATACTTGAATCCGCCGTCGGGATTCTGGCATTTGCGGACGTAATCGACGGCCTTGTCGATGGTGTCCTTGGGGACCTCGATGCCGGCGTTACGGGCGGAGCGGAGGGCCATGATCTGGCAGATGGTGACGGAGATGTCGGCGTCGTAGGGGACGGGGTTGTAGCGCCAGCCGCCCTCGTCGTTCTGGGTTTTGACGATGAGGTTGATGGCCTTGACGAGGGTTTCGTGGGTGCGCTTGGAGAGTTCGGTCTCGCCGCCGCCGCCGGTCATGCCGTAGACCTCGCCGAGGAAGAGGGTGGCGAAGCCGTGGCCGTACATGGGGCCGTTGGTGGTATCGGCGGCGAGGAGCCCGGTCTCGGCGCTGCTGGAGAGGACGAACTCGAGGCCTTTTTTGACGATGTTCTTGTACTTGCCGCGGGTGGGGAGATTGCCGTCGGCCATGAAGGCGAGGCAGGCGAGCGCGGTGACGGCGACGTTCTTGTTATAGCGTCCGCCGCCGAAGGAGCCGTCTTCGTTCTGCTCGCTGGCGAGCGATTCGAGTCCCCTGGCGATGGCGGCGTTGAGTTCGGGGGTGATCTCGTCGGCGAGGGCGTTGTTCTGGGCCGTGACGATGGGGGCCGCGCCGTCGGCGGGCTTGGGCGGAGCGGGCTTGGTGGGCTGGTCGGGGGGGGGAGTGAGAGGGGCGGGAGGGGTGGGTTTCTTGTCGGGCTGAGCCGGCGTGGGAGCGGCGGGCTTTTCGGGTTGAAAGGCCGGTGCGGCGGCGGTGACGAAGGACGGGGCGAGCAGGCAGATGATCGTCGCCCATCGCAATGGACGACGCGGCGCGGCGTGTTCCGAACGGTTTGGACCGAGACGGGCGATCGGCTTCATCGTGATTTCCCCTGCTCCGCGAGTTTCTTGTAATAGGCCTCGGTCATCGCTTCGTACATCGAACTAAAGCGGTCGCTGGACCCCTGCACGAGCAGGTCGCGGACGCGGTCGGGCAGTTTGCCCCAGGCGGAACGGGCGGCGTCGAGGCCGGGGCGGATCGGCGCGTCGCGGCGCGCCGGCGGCTCGATCACCTGGCCCTTGTTTTCGCCCTGGTTTTCCTGGTTCTGCTGGTCGCGCTGCTGCTGCTGCGGGACGTTGCGCTGCTGCTGTTCCTGCTGCTGCTGGCTGGAACTGCTCTGCTGCTGCTGTTGCTGCTGCATCTGCTCGAGGCTGGACAGGAGTTGATCGAGCCGGCGCACGATGCCCTCCTGCACGCGCTGGGTCGTGAGCGAGGTGTCCTTGGCATCGGCGAGCCGCTTGGATGCGTCACCCATGAGGGCGACGGCCTGCTTGAAGGCGTCGCCGATCTCCCGCCCGGTCAGGAGCCGTTCAAGGTCGGCGGAGTTCGGATCCAGCGGATCGACGGGGGGCTTGTCGCCGGGCCGGGTCTTATCGCCGGTGCCGAGGAGGTCATCGAGCGAAGGGAGGCCGGGGTCTTTGGGCTGATCGGGCTTGGGCTTGTCGGGCTGCTTGGGATCGGGGTCGGGCTGAGCGGGCGGTGGAGACTTTGGGTCGGACGCCGGCGCTGGGGAGACCGGCGGGCTCGAGGGGTCGGGCTTGGGAGGGGCGGGCTTGGGCTCGGGCTGGGGCTGGGGATAGCCAAGCGGCGCGGACGCGCCGGCGGGAGGCGGATCGGCGGGCTTATCGCCCGCGCCGGGGTTGATGTCGGGCTCGGGGCCGCCGGGCGGCGGGCCGCCCTGACTTTCCATGAGTTTGCGGATCAGCGCCTCGGCCTGCTGGGCAAGGTCTGATTGAAGGCGACCGACGGATTCGGTGAGGGAAGCGTCCTTGCTCGCGTCGGCCTCGCGCGTGAGGTCGAGCGTTTCCTGCTGCATCAGGCGGAGCAGTTTGACCTGCGCGGAATCCGGGACGAGCGGGACGCGGCCGTTCTGATTCTGATTGCCGTTGCCCTGCTGCTGGTCCTGCTGCTGGCGGAACTGGTCGTCGTCGTCCTTCTTTTGATCGAGGGCTTCGATGAGGGCCTGGAGGATGCGGACGGCGCTGTCCTGGTTGCGGGTGACGACACGGTCGGCGACGCCGTCGGCGAGCGTGGTCGCGGCCCGGCCCATGGAGTCGTCGAGGCGTTTGTGGGCGAAACTGAACATGACGGCGTCGGAGAGTTCCTTGGATTGGGATTCGAGTTTGGCGAGGGAGTCCTGGATCGCGCGCTGTCGCTCGCCGAGGGTGCGGGCCTCGGCGCGGGTTCGGCGTGTCGCTTCGACGCCCACGAGCGCGTCGGTCTCCTGGCGCAGCGCGAGCTGTTGCGTGAGCGCCTCGGCGTAGGCCTTCTTGAGTTCGGCGCGCTGGCGCTGGGTCTGGCGGTTGCGGGCCTCGCGGTCGAGTTTCTCGGCGAGTTCCTTGGCCTCTTTGAGTTTGTCCAGACTGGCGACCTCGCTCTGCTGGGCCTGGTCGGCCTTGATGGGTTCGGCCCGCAGCGCGATGACGGCCTGTTGCTGGGCGGCGGCGGCCTCGTCGATCAGGTCGGCGACGGGGGCGATCTCGCGGGCGGCACGGCGAGCCTCGTCGAGCACGCCCAGGGTGTTCTGGTGGAGGCGGACCATGCCGCGATCGAGGCCCGCCGCCTTGGGGTCGCCTTTGACCAGGGCCTCGGTGAGCGCGTCGAGTTGTCCTTCCTGATCACGGATGAGGGCTTCGAGGGATTCGATGAGCGTCGCGAGTTGGCGACGCAGGACTTCGTCGCGGTTCTTGGCGGTGTTCTGGAGTTGATCGAGCATCTGCTCCATCGACTCGATCGCCTGCTGCTGCTGGGACTGGGCGGTGTTGGTCTGGTTCTGCTGGACCTGCTGGGCAGCCTGCTCCATTTTCTGCTGGAGTTGGTCGCGCTGGGCCTGGCGAGTGGCCTGGTTCATCGCGTCCGCGGCGGCGGGGTCGTTCTTGCGCAGGTTCTGCTCGGCGTCCATCATCTTCTGGATCGCCTCGGCGGCGCGCTGCGCCAAGCCCTGCTGCTCCTGCGACGCCTGCTGGAGGGATTCACGCTCCGGCGCGGTCAGGTCGCTGGGGCGTCGCCCGGTGGTCTGCCGACCGATGTCGGCGGTCTTGGCCTTGAGGTCCTTCTGATCCTGGAGGAGTTTCTCGACGGCCCGCTTCATCGACCACAGGTCCTGGCCCTGATCCAAGCGCTCGGCGAGTTGTTCGAGGCTCTCCTGCGTGTCCTTCTGATCGGCCTGTGCGGCGTCGCGGGAGTCGGCGTCGGGGGAACCGGACTGCTGCTCGCGCTGCTTGGCCTGGGTGAGGTTCTGGGCCGCCTGGACGGACGACTTGCCGGCGTCGTCGAGGGCGTCCTTGGCATCGCGGAGGATCTCCTGCATTTCCGGGTCGCGCAGGCCGTTCTCCTGCATGCGCGACTCGACGCTTGCCAGCGCCTGGCCCTCGCGCGCGATGCGGTCGGAGATGGCGGCCTGGGAGCGCTCGAGGCGGGAGGCCTCGGCGTTGCGAGCGGTCTCGCTGCGCAGTCGCTGCTGGTCCTCGGCCATGGCGATCGCGGCGCGCCGGACGCCGGCGAGTTCGGCCCAGACCTGCTCGATAAACTGCTCCTGGGAGATGATCCGGAGTCGGCGGATGGAGGAAACGGTGGTCGGGTGGGTGTCGCCTTGGAGTTCGTAGGCGTCGGCGGCCCGGGCGGTGAGCCAGACTTCGTCGCCGGGGACGACGCTCAGTGTGCCCAGGTCAAGCCGGGCGCCGACGTCGAGCCGGGGGGGGAGCGAACCGGGGACGGAGAATGCGCCGGCGTAATCCGGACCGGGCGAGGCGACGGAGGGGGAGGCCTGCTGCGTGGCGATGGGGGCGGCGTCGGAGACGGGTTCGGCGGGAACGCCCGAGGAGTCAGCGGGCGGGCGCGCGATCTGCTGCCAGAGCGCGACGCTGGTGAGCCCGATGTCGTCGCGGCCTTCGGCGCGCAGATCGAGTGAGGCGGTGGGGAGAACGGTCTTGTCCTCAATGGGGAGCGTGACGCTGGCCTGCGGGGGCTTGTCTTCGAGCGCGTCGAATCGGTACCCGTAGGTCTCGACATTGCCGATGCCGTGCTCATCGAGCAGGTTCACCTGGACGTTGACGGGCTGGTCCATGATCCAGCGCACGGCGAGTTCGCGGTCGGTGAGGGAACTAGAGGCGGCATCGGCGGAGGAAGCGCATTGGGCACGTTGAAGGATGGAGGCGATGTCGGAGCCGAGGGTGGCGCGGGCCCATTCGACGGGATCACCGGCGGCGCCGGGCAAGGGCTTGTTGAGGGCGAGGGTGAGTTCGACGCGGGAGCCGCGGAGGATGGGCCTGGGGGCGGCGCGTTCATCCGCGCCGCCGCCGAGATCGATGAGCCTGGGGGAGACGGGGTAAGCCGAGGCAAGAGCGGGGTCGCCGCCGGCGATGTAATACAGCGGGGGGGTGAGAGAGAGCGACGCGTGAGTGATGGCGGGTGGCTCGACGAGCAGGACCCGGGCGGGCGCGGTGGCATCGTCGTCGGTCTCGAACCAGTATTCGAGTTCGACCTTGGCGGGGGCAGCGGCGGCGTGCTCGCCGGCGGGGGTCAGGCCCCAGGGCTCGATGAGGTATTCGTAGAGGGAACTGGTGGACGAGGCGGACGGGGGCGATTGGGGCAGGACGGAGACGGCGTCGGCATCGCCGTCGGGCTCGCGGGCGGCGCGGCCAGTCTGCTTGGTGAGCAGCACGCGGCGAGTGGAGGAGGGGTTGCCGTCCACGATCACGCGGAAGCGGCCGACGACCCGGGCGTCCGCGCCGGAGTCGTTCATCGTGAAGAGTGAGTGGTTCTTTTTGAGGATGGCGCGGAGGACGAACCCGGAGCCTCGCGGGTGCGGCTTGTTTGAAGTGGCGTCGGCTACTTCGGTGCGCTTGGGCCATTCGGCGCCGGACCACGGGGTGACGATGCGCTTGGCGGCGATGGCGGCGAGAGTCGGGGTGGCGGTCCATGCGGCGGCGGCAAGAATGCAGACCAGAGCCATGAGCCCGATGGCGCGCAGCGAGCGCCCGGGCGTCAGCAGCGACGCGCGGGAGACGTGCGCGAAGCGGTCACTGGCCTGGGCCACGACGGGCGGGGGTGGCGCTCGATCGGCGCCGAGTTCCAGGCCGGACGCGAGCAGGCCGGGGAGGCCGGCGCGTCGGCCGGGCTCGGACTGCTCGACCCGCAGCGCGATCTCGGTGAGCGATGGAGCGAATCGTCCGGCGGGGACGATGCGGCGACGGACGTAGAGCGCCAGCATGACCACACCCAGCGCCCAAAGCGACATGCGAAGCCACGCCGGGGTGCGCAGGACATAGTCAGTGAGACCCGCGAGCATGACGGCGCCGACGGCGGCGGCGATCAGGACCGCGCACGCGGTCGCCAGCAGCAGGAGTTTGGCGCTCAGGCGGATCGACGCGAGCGAGGCGGACATGTGCCCGTGCCGCCCGTCCGCTTCGGTTCGATTGGTGTGTGAACTCATCTGGACCTCATTGCCCGACGCGTGGAACCGGTCGGGAACGCCTCTTCAATTATCGGGTCAAACCGCTCGTCCGACCACCCGGGCGGGGCGGCCGTCTGCTCCTCTCGCGCCGCGCGCGCGGGCAGAGAGTACCGATTCGCCCCACTGTATCTACCTATTCCACGCGGTTGGGTTCCATCAGGTTCGACGTGAGGGCGGGATGGTGTCAAAATGGTGTGAGCCGCCGCGGGAGGCACTTTCTGAGGGGGTGGTGACCCACGGCTCACGTTGATATCATGACCTCTCCAGCGGGAACATGCACCTCTTTCAAGGACATTTGCCAATGAAGACCCGAAAGATGATCGTCGCGGCGGCTTCGCTCTGCCTGATGGCCCTGGTGGCGGGCTGCGCCAGCGACAAGAAGGAAGCGTCGGCGAGTTCTGACAAGTCGATGGGCGCGATGGCCGACAACACGGTGTGCCCGTACTCGAAGAATCCGGTGAACCCCAGCGCCGGGGTGGTGAGCGCGGGCGGGAAGAACATCGGGTTCTGCTGCACCGGGTGCAAGGCGAAGTTCGAGGCGCTGGACGCCAAGGCTCGCGAGCAGATGGCGGCGACGGTCGCCAAGTGAGTTCGAGCGCCCCTACGCTCGGGCATGAAACTTGATCTGACGGGAAAGCGGGCGCTGGTCTGCGGCTCGACGCAGGGCATCGGCTTGGCGTGCGCGGTGGAACTGGCCGCCGCGGGCGCGGATGTGACGCTGCTGGCGCGCAATGTCGAGCGGCTCAAGGCCGTCGCGGCGGAGTTGCCGTGCACCCCGACGCAGACGCACCACTGGATCGCGGCGGACTTCGGCGATCCGGCGTCGGTGCGGGAAGCGGTGCGGACGGACATCCGGCCGGAGCGCCCGTTTCACATTTTGATCAATAACACCGGTGGGCCGGCGCCGGGGACCGCGGTGGACGCGGGGCCGGAGCAGTTCCTGGCGGCGTTTCAGGCGCACCTGATCTGCAACCAACTGTTGACGCAGGCGCTGGTGCCGGGGATGAAGGACGCCAAGTACGGCCGGATCATCAACATCATCTCGACGAGCGTGAAACAGCCGATCCCGGGGCTGGGGGTGTCGAACACGATCCGCGGGGCGGTGGCGAGTTGGGCCAAGACGCTCGCGGGCGAACTCGGGCCGTTCGGCATCACGGTCAACAACGTCCTGCCGGGGTACACCGCGACGGAGCGGCTGTCGGCGCTGATCGCCGGGCGTGCGAAGAAACAAGGCGTGAGCGAGAAGCAGGTCGCCGACGAACTGCGCGCGACCATCCCCGCGGGACGGTTCGCCGAGCCGGAAGAAACGGCGGCGGCGGTGGCGTTCCTCGCGTCCCCAGCCGCGGCGTACATCAATGGGATCAACCTGCCCGTGGACGGCGGAAGGCTGGGGACGCTGTAATCACGGCCTCCCGCCAACAGTCAGTCTGGGCGGCGCAGCGCGCCTGCCATCGATCGAGGCCTGTGCACGATCGGCGTCTTTGATCATCCCCGAAGACACCGATCGCTCAACAGCAGCGATCGGTGGCACACCAGCATTCCCGCACAGCCGCACAGCCGCACACCCGCACACCCGCACACCCGCACACCCGCACACCTGATCGCACTCGGACACCGGCCGCAACTTTTCCGCATCGCGTGCTTGGGGTATCATGCGGCGGTGTCACCTCGCCCCACATCATCGGCCCCGGAGACCGCCGCGAGCCAGGCCGTCGCCCCGGACGATTTCCTCGTGGCGCGGCACATCTCCAAGCGCTTCGGCATCACGCAGGCGCTCGACGACGTGAGCGTCTCGTTCCGCCGGGGGGAGGTCCATGCCCTCATGGGCGAGAACGGCGCGGGCAAGAGCACGCTGGGGAAGGTCATCGCGGGGCTGCACCGGCAGGACGCCGGGGTGGTCACCATCTCGGCGGGGAACGGGACTCACGACCTGCGCCCGGGCTCGCTCCAGGACGCCTTCGACATGGGCGTGCGCCTCGTGCACCAGGAACTGGCGCAGTGCCCGAACCTGACGGTGGCGGAGAACCTGTGCCTGCACGACCTGCCGCGGAATCGGCTGGGGCTGCTGGACCGCCGCGTCATGAACGACCGGGCGGCGCGGCTGCTGGCGGCGCTGGAGCCGGGGATCAACCCGCGCGCCCCGCTGGGATCGCTCTCACCGGGGCACCGGCAGATCGTGCAGATCGCCGGCGCGCTGGACGATCGGCAGTCCTCGGCGTCATCCCGCTCGCGCGGGCACGCGGGGGGGCACGCGGGGGGGCACGCGGGGGGGCACGCGGGGGGGCACGCGGGGGGGCACGCGGGGGGGCACGCGGGGGGGCACGCGGGTGCCGGCGCGGGGGGAAAAGAGGGAGGCGGGGGGGCGCGGGTGATCGTGCTCGACGAGCCGACGAGTTCGCTCTCGATCGCGGAGGTCGAGCGGCTGCTGGCGATCGTGCGGCGGCTGGCCGGCGAGGGAATCACGGTGATCTACGTCTCGCACCGCATGGGTGAGATCTTCGCCGCGTGCGACCGCGTGAGCGTGCTGCGCGACGGCCGGTTCGTGGCCACATCCAACGTCAGGGACATCGACGAGCCGGCGCTGGTCGAGCAGATGATCGGGCGGCGGCTGGACGTGCCGGCGAGGCGCGTGATCCGCATCGGCGGCGGCGACGACGGCCCCGGGGGGCGAAGAGAAGGAGAAGGAAACGGCGGAAACGGGGACGGGCGGGGAGACGGGGACGCAGGCGGGGGGGGGGGGGGGGGTGTTCATCCGTATCAGCCGCTGCCGCACGCGCCGCTGCTGCGCGTGAGCGACATCTGGTCGCCGGGCAAACTCGAGCGGCTGTCGCTGGCGCTGAGCCCGGGCGAGATCGTGGGCGTGGGCGGGCTGGTGGGGTCGGGGCGCTCGGAACTGCTCGACGCCATCTTCGGGCTCGACCCGCGGGCCCGCGGCACGGTCACGTGCCGGACGGACAAGGGGGAAGAGACGATCCCGCGGGGGCGGCCGGAGGCGTCGATCCGCGCGGGCATGGGGTACGTCCCCGAGGACCGCAAACTCCAGGGGCTCTTCTTCCAGCTCGGCATCGGCGAGAACATCGTGATGCCGTTCATGTCGAGGCTCGCTCGCTTCGGCGTGCGGGCGCTGGGGCTTGAACGCCGGCACGTGCGCGAGCGGATCGCCTCGTTCCAGATCAAGGCGGCGTCGGCGGCGTCGCTGCCCAATGAACTCTCGGGGGGAAACCAGCAGAAACTGCTCATCGCGCGGTGGATGGGAGGGGGGACGCGGGTCCTGCTGCTCGACGAGCCGACGCGGGGGATCGACGTCGGAACCAAGGCCGAGATCTACCGCCTCGTGCGCGACGCGGCCGACAAGGGGGCGGGCGTGCTGCTGGTCTCCAGCGAGATGCCCGAACTGCTCGCGCTCTCGGACCGGATCATCGTGCTCTGCGGCGGACGCATGACGGGCGAACTGCGCGGGGACGAGATGACCCAGGCGAACATCCTGCGTCTGGCAACCCAGGAACGCCGCGCCGCCGTCTAACCCCCCCCCCTCCCCCAATCCCCCCCCTCCCCCCCTCCCCCCCCCCACTCATCCACCCCGCTGGCGGCACCGGACACGCGTGCCACCGGATGTGGCCTTGGCTGGCGGCACCGGACACGCGTGCCACCGGATGTGGCTTTGCACATCCGGTGCCGGGAGGGGCGCGCGACCGCACCGCGTCGCACCGGATGCGCAAGGAGCAGCATCCGGTGGCAGGGGGACGCTCCCGGCCGGAAGAGGCCGCGCCTATGCGAGAGAGGCTCCCACATGTGTTTGAGAGTCTCCCGCACATGCGAGAGCGGCTCTCGCATGTGTTTGAGAGTCTCCCGCATGTGCGAGAGAGGCTCTCGCATGTGTTTGAGAGTCTCTCGCATGTGCGAGAGCCGCTCCCGCAGGTGTTTGAGTGTCTCTCGCATGTGCGAGAGCGGCTCTCGCATGTGTTTGTGAGTCTCTCGCATGTGCGAGAGCGGCTCG
>JBFWWU010000017.1:0-86303 GCA_050246015.1 Phycisphaerales bacterium | reverse complement strand
GCTGCTGGTGCCACGGCTTGGTTGCCTTTGAACCAAGCCGTGTCTTGTATCCCGATCACCGTTGCGAAGACACGGCTTGTCGAGGACGCCAAGCCGTGGCACGTTTGCGTTCAATCGGCAGGTGGCACGGTTCATTGCTGGTGCCACGGCTTGGTTGCCTTTGAACCAAGCCGTGTCTTGTATCCCGATCACCGTTGCGAAGACACGGCTTGTCGAGGACGCCAAGCCGTGGCACGTTTGCGTTCTATCGGCAGGCGGCACGTCAGGGTCGGGCCGTCTGCCCGACGATGCACTTGACCAAGGGCATTCGTGGACGTGACAGGGAATAGCCGGGCAGGGATCGGGCGGGCGCGGCGTCGGTTATCGGTCCCGTACACTTGGCCCGGCATGCGCGAGCGCTGGGCACAACTCTGCGGGCGGGTGGGGGCGTTCCGCTCGGCGGACGAGGCCGACTTGACGTTTGAGACGATCAGGACGCTGTATTCCAATCCGCCGCGGGCGTACCACGACCTGCGGCATATCGAATCGTGCCTGAAGATGTTCGACGAGGTGCGCCTGCTGGCGGACGACAAGGACGCGGTGGAGTTCGCGGTGTGGTTGCACGACAGCGTGTACATCGCCGAGCGTCCCGACAACGAGGAGCGAAGCGCCGACGCGGCCGGGATGGTCGCCGCGCTGCTTGGGTGCAGGCCCGAGTTCGTGCAGCGTGTGCGGGAGTTGATCGCGGTGACGCGGCACCACGAGACGCCGGCGCGCGGCGACCCGGCGGTGATCTCGGACATCGACCTGGCGATCCTGGGGAGCGACCCGGTGGAGTACGAGGAGTACCGCCGCGCGATCCGCGATGAGTTCGCGTTCGCGAGCGATGAGCAGTTCCGGACGGGGCGGATAGCGTTCCTGGAGCGGATGCTGGAGCGGCGCTCGATCTTCGCGACGCCGTATTGTCAGCGGGAGTACGAGTGGCGCGCCAGGGACAACCTGGAGAGTGAGTTGGATCGGCTGCGGGGAGGCGGGTGATGCTGCGATCCGAATCGACGCCGCCCGTACCGCCATTACGACCGGCGCGGGGAGCCGGGCGCTCACACAGCGCGGCCCGGTCAACCGCTCGCGATGATGTCGCGCAGCGGCATCAGGACATGCGGCACGACCCGCGACGCGATCAGTTCCTCTGCCTGTTCGATCAGCATTGATTGCAGTTTCGCCAGGTCCTTGATATCGTCGATCGGGCCGTACTTGCGCACCGTGAGATAGATGCTCAGCGGCTCCTCGCGGTACTCCCCGGTCTTCACCTGTCGGGCGGACGAACGCGTCTTCACCTCGACCTGCGCCTGCAGCGTGCACCCCTCGTCGAGCGCGATGCCCAGCACGGGGGCGCATTCCAGCACAATCGATCCGGGCGCGTCGGCGAAGTGCGCCAGCGGGCTTGACCGCAGCAGCGCGTTGAACGCCATCGCGTCGTGATTCCCCATCGCCGTCAGGTCAAACCCGAACAGCAGTTCAACGTAGTCGATGTCTAGCGCGGAGATATCCAGAAAGTACGGGGAGATCTCCAGCACCAGCCGGTGGAGTCGGAACGCATCCTCGGGGCTCTCGGGGTTGACGCTGCCGGAGCGGACACTCGACTTGCGAAGCGCGAGCCATTGCTGCTGCGTGTCCCCACCCGCGGGGGTCCGCGATTCAAGCGAGAGTTCGTGCTGGTACCGCCGGAAGCGCTCCATCCACGGATGCTCGCGGCGGACCCGGTCGAACATCGCCAGCACCGTGTCGCGGCGCATGGGAAGGTCCATCTTCAGCGCGACGCGCTGGTTGACATAGAAGTCGCTGCACAGGGCTCGATAACTCATTGACATAGCGTGAATGCCTCGTGATTGGGCCCGCGGCGCCCGCGTCCGCGAACATGCTAACCCGGCTCGCCCGCCGATCGCGGTGTTGACAGGTACGTGCCGGGCGGCCGCGCGTGATGCTGATGAGTATTCGGACCAGCCCCAACGGCGCGGCCGACATAGGCGGAATCCGCCGACCTCTTCCGCACCCCCGAATACTGGTGCGACCCAAGCGGCGAGGCATGCTTTGCGTGTATCCGGAAGGCGCGGCCCCGGCGTGTGCCCGGCGCCCGCGTCGGGGCGAACGCGAGCGTCCCCGCGATCCAACAGGCCCCGCGCTCGTCAATGGGAGTCAAGATATGAAGACGCCAGAAGTGTCGCGGCGGGATCGCCGCGCCGGTGTGCCGCTTGCCCGCATCGCCGTGATGACCGGCGCCATGTGGCTCGGGGGCGAAGCCCGAGCCGACGTGCTCAACGAGAACTTCAACGCCGGTATCCCGGCCGCGTGGACGATCGAGGACTACCAGCCCGGCGGGAGCGCCCTGACCTGGGGCCTCACTTCGCCGATGACATACGACAACTACACGGGCGCCGACGGAACCGCCGCCATGGCGGATTCAGACTCCCCCGGCGATGGGATCGAATACGACATCGCCCTCCTCACGCCGCACCTCCTGCTCCCCAGCGAATCCGGCCTGACGCTGTCTTACCTCAGCAACTACCAGAACCTTGCCGGGAGCGACTTCGCCGACCTGGACATCCGGCTCGTCGGCTCGGAATCGGGGACGTGGATCAACCTGCTCCGATGGAACGAAGACCACGGCGACTCGTTCGGCAATCCGATCGGCGAGCCCGTCGTGGTAGCCCTGGACGACTTCGCGGGCCAGGAAGTCCAGTTCCGCTTTCACTACTACGACCCGAATGAGAACGACTGGAACTGGTATTGGCAGGTTGACAACGTGGTGGTGACGCCCGCGCCGGCCGCGGGCGCCGTCGGCGTGCTCGGGCTCGGCGCGATGATGCGCCGCCGGCGGGGGTAGACGCTACTCCGCGAGTTTGCCCAGTTCTTCGTCGACGTCGCGCCAGAGCCTGGCGATCATGCCCGGCCCCATGTCAAACGTCAGGCCCGCGCTGGCATAGAGCTGCGCGATGGTTCGCGACCCACCGAGTTCCAACGCCCCGATGTAGCGCGCGATCGCCTCGGTCGGGTCCCGTCGATAGTTGCGCCAGAACTGAAGCGCGCCGAGTTGCGCGATCCCGTACTCGATGAAATAGAACGGGACTTCAAAGACATGCAGCACGCGGTGCCACGAGACGCCGAGCATCTCTTCCATTCCCGACCAGTCCAGGTGCCCGGCGTAGCGGTTGTGGATCGCGGTCCACGCCGCGGCTCGCTGGGCGCGAGAATGATCCGGATTCGCATAGACCCAGTGTTGGAACTGATCGACGCTCGCGATGATGGGAAAGAGTTGGTTGAGCGATTCCAGGTGCACGCGGCGGGAGCGGTCGGAATCGCCGCGTGAGCCGGCGCCGGACGGGTAGAACTCGTCCATGAAGGGGTGGGCCGTCAGTTCCATGCTCATCGACGCGACTTCGGAGAACTCGTGGGGGATCTCCGAGCGGTAGGAGAGAATGGGATCCAGTCGCGAGAGGATCGCGTGGAACGCGTGCCCCGCCTCGTGCAGGAGGGTCTCGACGTCCGCCTGCACCCCGGTGGCGTTCATGAAGATGAACGGCTGGCGCGACCAGTCGCGGTTGGCCTGGTACCCGCCCGGCGCCTTGCCCTTGCGCGACTCCAGGTCCAGACACCCGCCCGAGCGGAGCGAATCGAACATGCGCCCCAACATCGGCTCCATCCGGTGGAACACCCGGCTCGTTCGCTCGATGAGTTCGCCGGCCGTTGCAAACGGCTTCAGCGGGGGTCGCCGCAGGATGTCCGCATCCACGTCCCAGGGACGAAGCGATGTGATGCCCAGCGCGGCCGAGCGCCGTTCCTGAAGTCTTCGGCGCGAGGCCACCACCGTCGCCTCGACGCCGGCGGCGAATCCGGCGCAGTCCGCGGGGGTGTACTCGAAGCGTCGCTTGGCGCGGAACGAGTAGTCGCGGAAGTTCTCGAAGCCGGCGTTGAGCGCGATGCGGTGCCGCAGCCTCACCATCGTGTCGAAGATCGCCGAGAGCCGCTCGCGATCCTGGAACCGCCGCTCGGCTACCGCGCGCCAGGCGCGTTCCCGCACCGCCCGGTCCGGGTCTTCCTGATAGACATTCATCTGGGGCAGCGTGTGCTCCTGCCCCATGAACTCCACCGACATCGCGCCGCAGATCTGTGCGTACTCCTGCGCCAGCGTCGCCAGTTCTACTTCGATCTGGACGTTTTCCGGCCTGAACAGGTCGATGCCCGATCGCATGTTGCGCAGGTAGATGAAGTACCGGTCCGGGTCGAGCCCGGCGATGTGCGGGTTCCCGGCGATTTTCTTGTCAAGTTCGAAGCCGGCCTCTTTCAGTGGAGGCTGCACGGCCTGTACGTGATCGAGATAGGCCTGCGTGTGCACCGGGTCGTCGGTGTGGCAGGTCATGCGGATGTAGAGTTCGGAGGCCGCCTCCGCTGCCGCCGCGTCCAGGTCGCTGCGATCCAGGATCAGCCGCTCCAGCGCGGTCGGCGAGCCGGCATCACGCCGGAGCAACTCGGCGTACAGGGGCTCGAGCGACGCCCACTCGCCCGCGCGAAGCCCGGCGGGCACAAACTCGGACTGCGGTGTGAACTCTTCGATCGCTTTCATTCCAGGTCCGAGCCAGTCGCGGCGGGCACAGGCCGCCGCCAAGAACACCGCGCGACTTCAGCGTCGCTCGGATCGAACAAGAAAAACGGGCCGGAGCCCGTTCTGTGTTTGGCCGCTATGTGCCGCGGAGCGACAACAGCCATCATTCCATTAAAACACGCCCGCGTCAATACACGGACTCGGGGAAGTAGTACTCCTTCGCGTTCTCGGGCGTGATCAGTTCGACGTCGATCATCAAGTGCCGGGGCATGAACTTCATCACCTCCGCCTTGTGCCCGTCCCGCAGGACGCTGACCGCCAGGTGGATGCCGCTGGCGATCATGCTCGGCGGATAGGTGATGTTCGCCGGAACCATGGGGTCCCGGTCCATCACCATCTTGACCGCTTCCTTCATGCCCGCACCGCCCAGGATGAACATCTCCTTCTCACGCCCGGCTTCCTTGATCGCCTGCAGCGCGCCCATCATGATGTCGTCGTCCTGCGCCCATACCGCGTCGATCGTGTCGTACTTGGTCAGGAAGTTCTCCATGACCTTCAGCCCCTTCTCGCGGTTCCACATCGCCGGCTGCTGCCCCAGCACCTTGATCTCCGGGTACTGCTTGAACACCTCCATCGCCGCGTTCACTCGGTCGGAATCGACGGTGCACGGGATCCCGGAGAGGATCACCAGGTTCTTGCGTCCTTCCTTGCGCATCTTGTCCGCCACGAACTGAGCGCTCTTGCGCCCGAACGCCTTGTTGTCTCCCTCCAGGAAGATGTCCGCGACCGGCTCCAGGAACCCGCGGTCAACGTTGACGATGAAGATGCCCTGCTCGTGCAGGCGCTTGGCTGTCGGCGTGAGCGGCGCCGACTCCGTCGCCAGGATCACCAGCCCGTCGATTCCCTTGGTGACCATCCCCTCAACGTCGGCGATCTGCTTGTCCGGCGTCGTCGCGGTCGAGTAGACCCAGTCCACGTCCGGATACAGGTCCATCGCCCGCTTGGCCCAGTACCCCACGCCCGCCGTCCAGCCGTGATCCGCCGCCGGCACCGACACGCCGATCTTGTACTTCTTCTTCGCGGGCTGCACCACCTTCGTCGCTGCAACCTCAACGGGCGACGACAGGCCTGCGAGCAACGAGACCCCGACGACAGCGCCGGCGACCGCGAGAATCGAAACAAGCTTTGACATGGGTGCTCCTTGAGTTCTGAGTGCCGCTCTGGTTTACCGTGCCGCGCGCGATCGTTGGAACAGCACCGCGGCGATGATGATACAGCCCTTCACGAGCCCCTGCAGGTGCGTGTTGACGTCCAGCATCAGCAGCATGTTGTCGATCACCCCCAGCAGCAGCACGCCGACCACCGTGCCGATGATCCAGCCCGATCCCCCGCGCATCGACGTCCCCCCGATCACGACCGCGGCGATCGCGTCCAGTTCGTACATCATGCCCGTCTGCGAAGACGACACCGAGTTCAAACGGCTCGCGTTGAGCAGCGCGGCGACCCCGCACAGGATCCCGCTCATCACGTACACCGCCGTCGTTACGCGCCCGACGCGGATCCCCGCGTACCGCGCCGCCGCCGGGTTGTCGCCGATCGCCAGCGTCTGCCGCCCGAACGACGTACAACGCAGCGAAAGTTCGGCGACGACCGCGATGGAGAAGAACAGAATGATCGGCCATGTCGCCACCAGCGGCCTCCCGCGAGACGACTCGATGAGCGGGATCACCACCCCGTGCTGCGGCGCGGCGAACTCCCCGAACGCCGGGATCGCGCCCCGAATCTCCGACCCTTGCGTCGGCGCCAGGATCAGCGACCGATAGATCGCCATCGTCCCGAGAGTGGCAATGAACGGCGCCAGCCGCCCGACCGTGATCCCCAGCCCGTTGAGAAGCCCCAACAGCCCGCCCCCGATCAGCATGATCGCCGCGCCCGCTCCAACTGCCGGCCAGATCGATACCGCGTCCTTCACGGCGCTCGGGGCGACCATGAGCACATCGGCAAGCGCGGTCGTGGACCTGAGTTCCGCCGGCAGTGCGTCCAGCACCTGCTGCGCGTACACCCGGTTCATCGCCATCATGCCCGCCCCCGCCAGCAGCGCCACCATCGAACCCACCGACAGATCGATCCCCCCCACGATGATGACCCACGTCATCCCGATCGCGACGATCCCTACGAACGACCACTGGTTCACGATCTTGACGAAGTTCTCCGGCTTGCGGAACGGCTCGCTGAAGATGCACAGCACCACCACCAGCAGCACCAGCGCCACCACCGGCGCTAACTTCGCCAGCACGTTCCACAGGTCGCGACGAGATGGCGTTGAGGATGCGCTGACCACAGCCTCGGAGTGTAGCCCGGACCCGTTGGCGTTCGAGCGCACGCGGGCGGATCCTCGGCCCCCGCTCCGAAATGAAAACCGCCCGCTGCTCGAAAAGAGCAGCGGGCGGGAAGAGGAGTTCACACGCTCAGCGTCGGCTTATCCGAGGAGCTGCAGGGCGGCCTGCGGCTGCTGGTTCGCCAAGGCGAGCACGTTCGTCGACGCCGCCGCCAGGATCTGGCTGCGGGTCAGCGCCGCGGTCTCGCTGGCGAAATCGGCGTCACGGATCTGCGACTCGGCGGCCGCGGTGTTCTCGAACGCCACGCTCAGGCTTCGGATGGTCGCCCCGACGGTGTTCTTCTGGAACGCGCCCAGCCGTCCGCGGGCCGACGACACCTGCCGGATCGCTTCCTCGACGACCTTCTGCGCATCCGAGAGGTCCGACGAATCGATGATGTTCAGCGACTTGCCCGACGCCAAGTCCGCCAGGTATCCCAGCGACGAGTTGCCGAGTTTGCGGCTGGAGGTATCGCGGATGCCCAGCGACACCTTGCCGGCGATGTCCACGTTGCCGGCGAGTTGGAAGTCCGCGCCGCCGCCGTTGATCGTGAGCGCATCGACCGATCCCAGCGTCGTCGCCGTGGTGTCGTCGAAGGTGATCTCGATGTTGAGGAAGTCGGTGTTGATGCTGGCGGTCTTCCCGTTGGCGGTCGCGCGGATGCCGTTGATGGTCGCGACGATGTCCTGGCCCTCGTCGCGGATGCCGTTGCGAGCGCCGTTGTTCGAGAACGCCACGCCCGTCGAGGTGTCGGCGGTGTTGGTGTCGTCGGATTCGAGGGTGTAGACGCCCACGCCGGTGCCCTGGATGTTCGCCGAGCTGATGACCTTCACGGACGCGAAGGCGTTGGACCCGTAGGACTCGGAGTCCAGGCGCAGGCCCGTGCCCGAGGCGGTCGCCGTCAGGCCGGTGACGTTGGTGAACGAGTTGATCGCCTCGGCGATGTCCGAGAGCGTGGTGCCGGAGGCGAACGAGAGTTCGCGAGAGCCCAGCGCGCCCGAGATTTCGATGGTGAACGTCGAGCCCACCGCGCCGCCCAGGTCGATGTTCCCGCCCGTGGACAGGAACAGCCCGGCCTGCTGCGCCGAGGTCGTGACGATCGCCTTCACCGCCAGGTCGTCCCCGTTGGTGAGTTTGGCGCCGTTGATCTTGTAGTCGGTGACGCCCGCGTCGATGCTCTCGGTCGAGTAGTCAAACCCGCCGTTGAGCAGTTTCTTGCCCTGGAAACTCGTCGCGTCGGAGATCCGGTCGATCGTCTGGAGGATCGAGTCGATCTGGAGCTGATTGGCTTCCTTCTCTTCCTGCGA
This sequence comes from Phycisphaerales bacterium, assembly GCA_050246015.1. Lineage (GTDB taxonomy): Bacteria > Planctomycetota > Phycisphaerae > Phycisphaerales > UBA1924 > JTS-AC122. Next base: position 78,039 of record JBFWWU010000017.1, on the reverse strand, counting down.
GAGGCCCGCGCCGTTCGCCGACGTCGTGATCAGTCCCTGCAGGTCGGTCAGCAGGTTGCTGATCTCCTGGAACCCGCCCTCGGCGATGTTCGCGACCTGGTCCGCCCGGTCCGCGTTCGCGATCGCGGCGTTAATCTTCGACTTCTCCGCGCGCAAATTCTCCGACGCGATCAGGCCCGCGGGGTCGTCCTTTCCGCGGTTGATCCGCAGACCCGTGCTCAGCCGCTCCAAGGACTGGTTCTGCGACCGGTTGTTGAAGCCCAGCACGCGCTGGGCAATCAGTGACTGGACGTTCGTGTTAATCCGACTCATGGTGTCCTCCGTGCACTTGCGTAACTGGCGCCCCGACGGGGGGCGCCTCCCTTCGCGAGGGACGCTGCCGCGACGAGCGGCTTGCCGTGACAAGGCCGGTACTCGGCCCTGGCCCGGCATCCGTACCGGGCGCGAGTTGCTCTCGCCTGCCTATGGCGAGTGTGCAGCCCATGAGATCGGGTGGTGACGGACGCGCGTTCAGTCAACATCATCTCCGGTCCACATATTTTTCCCGGAACCGCGAAAAAAACCTCTCCCGCGGGCGAGCGGGAGAGGTGAAGAAACACCGTTCACGTGCGAGTCACGTGTTATCGGAATCGCGACCGTTACCCGAGCAACTGCAGCACCTGCTGCGACTGCGAGTTCGCCAGCGCCAGCACCGACGTCCCCGCGCTGGTCAGGATCTGCGACCGCGTCAGCGCGCTGGTCTCGGCCGCAAAGTCGGCGTCGCGGATCCGCGACTCGCTCGCCGTCAGGTTCTCGATCGCGATCTGGAGCGAGCGGACGTTGGTATCCAGCGTGTTCTTCTCGAACGCCCCGAGTCGTCCGCGAACCAGCGAAACCTCGTCGGCGGCGGACGTCAGGATCTTGCTGGCATCCGAGAAGTTCTTCGACCGGAGATCGTTCGTGCCGCCCGATTTGAGCGAGGACAGGAACTGAAGTTCCCCATTGATGAGCGTGCCGCCGAGTCGTGTTGCCGCCACGGATTGCACTCCGATGTTCGATTGCTGGGACGTGTTGATCTGCCCGCCGAGTTGGTAGAGCGCGCCCCCGCCGGTGATATAGAAGGAGGTCGTCGCGCCGTTGCTGGTTCCGGTCGTCTGGCTCAGCAGCAGGTCCATGCTGAGCGAGGTCGAGTTCTGGAGCGAGAGGCGCAGGCCTCGCCCGTTGGCGCGGACGCCGTTGACGATGGCATCCACGTCTCGGCCCGTGTCGCGGTTGGACCGGGTGAGCAGCGCCAGGGTGGTCGGGTCCGAGAACGAGAACGTCCCGGGCACCTGGTCCGCGTCGCCCAACTTCAGCGTCCGGAGCCAGCCGCCATCCGACGGCCCCTGCAGGCGCTGCACCGATACGTACGCGCCCGACCCGAAGTCCTGCGACGAGAAGACCATGCCCGACGTCGCATCGGATGGATTGATCAGCGACGCGGTGACGCCCGTGGCGCCCGTGAGCGTGTTGATCGCGGCGACCACTTCGGCCAGCGGGGTCGAGGACAGGATCTCCAGCGACTGGACCCCCAGCGGTCCGGCCACCTCGATCGTGGTCGTCGATACGAACCGGCCCGTCGACGCGCTCAGGTACAGGTTCGCGGTCTGCGCCGACGCGATGACCTGGACGTTCACCTGCACCTGCGGCTGGCCGTTGAAGTTCGCGCCGTTGATCCTCGCCTGCGTGATCTCGTCGCTGGCCAACCCGGAGAGGACGTAGTCCAGTTCACCATTGAGGAGTTTGAGCCCGCCGAATGATGTGCTGTTGGAGATGCGGGTGATCGAGTCGATCGCCGAGTCGATCTGGAGTTGGTTGGCGCGACGTTCCTCGTCCGAGATCGCGCCGGTGTTCCCCGCCTCGACGACCAGCGCGGTGATCGAGTTGAGCAGGTCGGCCACCTCCGCCAGCGCCCCCTCCGTCGTCGCGATGACCGACGAGGCGCGCTGGGAGTTGTCCACCGCCTGGTTGATCCCCGAGATTTCCGAGCGCAGGCGCTCGGAGACGATCAGGCCCGCCGGGTTGTCCGCCCCGCGGTTGATCTGCAGGCCCGTGGAGAGCCGCTGAAGTCGCACGGTCAGATCATCGTTGGCGCGGTTCAGGTTCGCTCGCGCCAGGAGACTCGAGACATTCGTATTGATCCTAGCCATGGCAATCCTCCTTGATTGAGGCTACGTGTGGTCGTCGTTCCGTTCGCCGCCGTTGCCCGTGGGACGAATGACTCGAAGGGCGACGTGGCGTTCGGTAGTGAAATACGGCGGGGTGCGGTGAGGGGTCCCCATGCGCCGTGGCCAGGGAGATCCCGAGAAGGTGACGCTGTTCGGACAGGTCGCGGGCTCATTCACGCATGCGATGCCTCCGCGCTGGCTGCCGGCCACGCCGAGCCAGGCGGCGCCGACGTGGCGGGTGGGGGGGGCGGGGGGGGCGGGGGGGCCCGGTCGGGTGGGCCGTCGCGCCGCCGGGTTCGCATCATCGACCCTCCCACCGTCTGGGCGCGAGCCGGCACGGCCAGCGTTCGCGCGGACGCAGCGGGGTGGGGTGGGCAAAGCGCGGACGAAGCGCTCGGACGCGGCAGGCTCGTGACCGGCGCGTGCTGAGCAGTTCGCCTCGGCGTCGCGGCCGTCGGGACGGGGCGTGGGGCGGCAGCGGGCGGGGCGGATGGATGGGAAGCCGCCCGCAAGGGGAAGTCCATCTCCGTCGTCGCCGCCCGCGCGGCGTGTGAGTTTTCTTGCCTGATCGCCTCGTACACCTCTTTGCGGTGTACGGAGACGCGTGTCGGCGCGTTGATCCCGAGGCGCACCTTGTCGCCTCGGATATCCACGATCGTGATCTCGATCTCGTCGCCAATCATGATCGTCTCGTCGCGCAGACGTGAGAGAACCAGCATCGGTCAGCTCCTTTGCGCCCGCGCTCAATGGCGGCGGGCCGGCACAGGACCGTGTGTGGTGTGTGGAAGTTCCGTGGTCGCATCCGTCAAGTTCGACCCGGCCCCGTGGATCGCGTTCTCGGGGCGAGTCGGTAGACACCGGTAGCGCGCCGCGCGGCTTCTCCCGACGCTCCGTCGGCGAAGTTCGGCGAGAAGATGTCGCGCGTGCGTGTGACATGGGGGTGCGGTCGGGTGCCGGGCGTGCGTCAGGCCGACGCCGCCAGGGCGTGCACCGGCTCGGGCTTCTGCATGCTCGGGAGCGTGTGCCGCGTCGACCACTTGCGGTCGGCCAGCACAAGTTGCTCGGCGCGGCGCGTCACCGTGTTGATGACGATCGGGCCCTGCAGGTTGCCGGTGAGTTCGCCGTCAACCTTGTTGACGATGATGAACACCTGGGCGTCGTCCAGCCGCGCCAGCCCCAGTTCCTGCATCTGCTCGGCGCGCAGGGGGATGGCGTAATCCTTGAAGAACCAGCCCGGGTCCGTCACGACGAACGCGAGCGTCGGGTCGTCCACCGACTGCAGCCAGAAGAAACACGCGTCCTCGGTCGGTTCGAGGAGGCAGAAACGCAGACGCTCCGGGAACCCCGGGAGAGCCTTGGGAAACGTGATCACGCGATCCTCCGCGATCTCCACGTCTCCGAATCGAGTGGTCCGCACGTTCATGTGCGCGCTCCATGGTTGAGGCCTGACCGTTCCGTGCTGGCCCCGGCTCCTTCGCCGGGCGACTTCCTGTCTCCCCGGACGCGCGGCCTGTCGACGCGCCCGGTTTGATTCCGAATCCCCGGGTTACCCGAGGAAATCAAGCAATGTCAATGACTGCGATTGCCCGCCCACCGTCAGCGCCGCCTGCAACTGCGTCCGCAGCGCGCTGTACCGGATGCTCGCCTCCGTGAAATCTATGTCCTGCAGTTCGCTCTTCATGCTCTGGTCCTGAAGGCTCAGGTTCTCCTGCCGCGTCCGCGCCAGGTCTACTCGCTGGGCGTACACCCCGACCAGCGCCTGCGTCGCCGTCACTCGCTCCAGGTGCTGGTTGAGTTGGCTCCCAGCAAGGGTGATGCCATCGCTGCTGTTGCTCCGCAGTGCATCCCGCAGGTCGATCAGCGTCGTCAGGATGTTCTGGACCCGAACCGTCGCTCGATCTTGCGCCACAAACGTTGCGCTCCCCGCGTCATACGTGCCCCCCGTGAGCCCCAGGTCCCCCGCGGCCGGCGAGTTGTTCCGCGTTTCAATCACAAACGGCCCGAGGTTCGCCAGATCCCGGAACGCGATCCCGTTGGCGCCGTCCGTCAGTTCCGCCCGGAACGATCCCGCCGGGATATCCCCGTTCGAGACCGCCGTCTGCGCTTCCTGGTTGATCCGGTCGATCAATGTCTGCACATTGACCACGTCCTGCGGCCGCAGGTCCACGGTGAACTTGTCGCCGTTGCCGAGATTGATGCAGAAATCGACATCCCGCGCCGGGTCGGGCAGCCCCGTGACGGGATCGACCGAGCCGGTGATATAGCCCACGCCCCGGCCGTCATTGAACTCCGTGAGACGGGTCTGCGCGTTGTACGAACGGATGCCAAGCTCCGTCGCCGTGTTGGCGCCGCCCGCGATCTCCTCGATCGACAAGCCCGGGCCCGCGACCTCGTTATACAGGTTGATCCCGGTCCCCGCGTCATTGATGCGCACCCGCACCCCCGGCGCTGCATCTTCGATCAATCGCCGCACATCATCGATCGTCTGCGCGCCCGAGAGGTCGATGTCCCACGCCGACGAGCCGCTTGAGTACGTCATTCGCACCCGGATCGAATCCAGCGGCACCGTGACCCCCGACAGCGCCGTCAGCGGCGTCTGCATGGTCAGGCGAGGCGCAATATCCGCCCCCGCCGGGTTTGCCGCGCTGTACGCCGACTGCGACAGCCCGAGGTCCGCCGCCGTCACGCCCGCGCCAGAATCAGAGAACGTCAGCGCCGGGTTCGGCGTCCCGCCCACCACGTCGATCGAGATCGCTCCACCGGAAACCGACACCCCGCCCGGTCCCAGGATCGTCACGCCGTTGTCGCTCTCGTACGTCCGGATCCCCGCGGTAATCGAGTCGATCACATTCTGCACCGAGTCCGCCTGGGAGAGATCGATGGTCGCGACCGGCCCGCCAGCGAACGAGACGTTCACGCTGCCGCGCGAAACACCCAGCCCCCTGGCTCCGCCCAGCGACGCGAGGCGGGTCGTCCCCGTCAGCGCCGGGTCAAGGTCGCGCGCCGATTGCAGCCGGACCGACGTCTCCCCGATCGCGTTGTCGCCGCCGAGCGTGATGGGGATTCGTTCGCCCACGTCCAGGTCGGTGAACAGCCCCTGCCCTTCGCCGACGTACCGGTACCCGCCGCTCACGCCGACCAGCGGCGGCGTCGTCACCCGGCTGCCCCCGAAGATGTGCACGCCGCGCGTCTCGCGGTTCGCGAGATTCACGAGTTGCTCGATCATCGACTCGATGACCACCGCCTGGTTCCGCCGGGTCTGGGCGTCCGAACCCACGCCGATCTGGCTCGACGCGATCGCGTGCGCGTCACGCAGCAGGTCCACCGCGTCGCCCATCGTCGCATCAAGAAAATCCAGCGTGTCCCCCGCCGCGTCAAGGTTCGACATCCGCTGCTCGCGCCGCTCAAGATGATCATCCAGCGTCGCGATCGCCGTCGCGCGCACCGCGTTATCGCTCATGCGCTCGATCGCCCGGCCCGAGGCAAGTTGCGCCTGCACCTGCAGCAGGCTCACGTTCGTCCGGTTGATGTGCGACGCCAGCACCTGCGAGGTCAGCAGGTTCGGCGCCCGGCTCAGGTTGGATGGGATCGACGACATCGTGGTGCTCTACCGCAACTCCCGTGCCACTCATCTTCTCGATCACGCCCGAGGCCTGAGCCGCTTGCTTCGCCCGGCGGCCTTCTGTTCATCCCAACCGCCCGCGACCCACGCTCGCTGCTAGACGAGGTTGATCAGCGTCTGCGTCAGTTCATCCACCACAGAAATGAACCGGGCGGCCCCCTGATACTGCCGCTGGTACGTCAGCAGATTGATGGACTCTTCATCGACGCTCACTCCCGAGATCGCCGCCCGCTGCGCTTCCAGGCTCTCGCGCACAAGTTGCGTGGACTGCGCCCGCGACGCCGCCGCGCTCGTCCGCAGGCCGATCGATTGCGCCGATTCCTGCCACGAGCCGCGGATCGTCGAGCCCCCCAGCGCCGCGTTGGGCTCGTCCTGGAGCACGGCGATCGCGCCCGCCACCCCGTTGTCGTTCGGCGTGCCGCCCTCCACGCGCCCGGCGTTGAGCAGCCCCGGCTGCGCCAACAGTTCCGGCCGAACCGCGATGTTCGTCGCATCCGTCCCGGTGAAATACGTGTTCACGCCCAGCGTCGCCAGCACGCCCGACGTGTCCTGGGCAAACGAAAACTCGAACCCGGGCGCCGCGTTGATGCTCAGCGTCCCGTCGCTGTTCACCGTCGCCGTCAGGTTCGCCACCGTGTTGAGCGCATCGCGGATGTCGGTGACAGACGTGTCGTCCCCGTACCCCGGCTGGCCGGCCGCGTTGATCCCGTCCAGGTCCACGTCGATCCGCACCGTCTCGGTCGAGCCCGACGCGGTGTTCTTCACCGTCACGAGAAACCCGCCCGTCGTGGGATGAAACGGCAGGTCGCGGAAACTCACGTTCGCCGGGTCGTTGAACGCTCGTGTCGCGTCGGCGATGTCGATCGCCGTGGTGCCCCGGGTGCTCGTCAGCGGCGCGGCGCTGTACCCGCCGCTGTGCGCCCGGTTGACCTGAAAGATGATCTGCGACGAGATCTGATCCAGCCGCGCGATCGTGTCATCAACCAGCGTGCCCCGTTGGGACAGCAGCGCCCCGACCCGGCCGCTGGACACGTTCAGCCGCTGCCGCGGATTCTGGATCTGCACGTACGCGTTGAGCCCGCTGCTGGTGGACTCCCGAACCAGCTCGATCCCGCGCGAGTCCCCGGCGAGCACCACGGGCAGCGACCCGACGAGCACGTCCACGACGCCCGAGGGCTGCTCGACCGCCGTGACATCAAGATACTGGCTCAGTTCCGCGATGAGCGAATCGCGCTGATCGCGCAGCCCGTTCGCCACCGACGAGCCGGCCTCGGCCTGCACGATGTTCGTGTTGATCGTCGCGATCTCCGACAACAGGTGATTCGCCTGCGTCACGCTCGCGTCGAGTTGCTGATCGATCTGCGTGCGGATGTTGCCCAGGTCCTGCCGCAGGTTCCGCACAAACCCCGCGAGCGTGGATCCCTGCTGCACCACCAGCGACCGCGCCCCGGTCGATCCCGGGCTGTTGGCCAGTTCAGACCAGGAGTTGAAGAACCGCGACAACTCCGATGAGAGGTCGTTCTCGCTCAGTTCATTGAGCGTGGATTCCACCTGTGACAGGAGTTCGCGATCCGTCGCGGCCGCTGCTTCATTCGAGAGCCCGTTGTGCAGCCGCGACAGCAGCGCCGAATCCACCTGCCGCCGGATCCCCTGCACCTCCACCCCGCGCCCCAGCAGCGCCGCCCCCAGACGCGTCTCCCGAGTCGGCGCCAGCCCGACGACCTGCCGGCTGTACCCCGGTGTGGCCGCGTTGGCGAAGTTATTGCCCGTGACCTGGATCGCGACCTGGCTCGCCGTCAGCGCGCTGCGACCGATCTGAAGTGACGCTGCAAGGGGCATCCGTTGACCTCCTGTCCAAGTTCCCGCGACACGCCGCGCCTCCCGCGTGCGATCCCACACCGCCCCGGCGCCACGTCACGACCGCACGTCCAGCGCCGACATCACCTGCACGCGCGTCTCCACGGTGCCCTGGCGTCCGTACAGCCCGGCGTGCGACAACTTGCCCGCGATCTGACGCATCACCGCCTCCATGTGCGTCGCCAGCGCCGAGGCCGCCTCGCGCAGCGCGGCGTTCTCCTGCTGAAGCCGGCGCAGCAGTTCTCGCAGCCGTGCCCCGATCCGCGCGATGCGATCGCTCACGCCCGCCGGCAGACCCCCGGCCAGCCACGCCAGCGTCGGCCGATCGACCCTCGCGCCGTTCCCCGCCAGTCCCAGGCGCTCCCCGAGCGTCGCGACGATCGTGAGACGACGTTTCTCGAGGTCCGCGATCCGCTGCACGATCGCGTTCTGCGATTCGATGATCGGGCCCATCGCGCTGGGGTTGGCCTGGCGGATCGCCGCCTTCTGCGCGCCCGCCAGCGTGAGAAGTTGCTCGTGTTCCACGATCAGGTCGTGCAGCACGCTCTCCAGATCCGCGATCGCGGATTCCAGCCGCACCGGGTCGGCCTCGCCGCCCGCGGAACGCTCGCACGAAAGGCCCGCGTCCGTGCGGGCACCCCGAACTCCCTTCACGTCGCCTGCGACGCTGCGCGAAGGGGTTCCGTGGCTTCCATGCCGATCGCTCGTGTGTTGCCGTGCTTCCATGTCCGCTCCGCGCCTGTTGCCCGCGCGGGCATCCTGCCCGCTCGTGTCGTCTATCGAGGCCCATCCGCGAACCCGGTCGCTCTTGCGACGGCCGGCACAACCGGCCGCCGGGACTCGTCCAGTTCACGCCCCGGATCACGCTCCGGGGTTTCGTGCCCCTGGCTCCTGCTCAGCAGTTTGCGTGCCACCGCGTCGACCAGCGGAAACTGCTTCGCGCGAACGATGTCGTGCGCGATCTGCGCGTCGAGCATCTGCCGAAACTGCGTCTCTCCGGTGGATGGCGCAAAGGGAGCCGCCGCATGGTTCGTGGAACGCAGTTGCGCCAGCAGCGGCTGCACCAGCGACATCGAGACGAACTCTTCCGCGGCTTGGCGGGCCGCCTCAGGGTTGTCCGGCGCCGCCGAGCGGGCGCGCCCCAGGATCCGCGCGAAGTCCTCCTGCAGGCCCGCAAGCCGCGCGGGCGCCGCCGATCGCTCGGATGAGGCCGCCACAGGTTGGATCAAACCATCGTTCATGCTTCACCAAGCCCCACCGCGGGTTATTCGATCACCAGCCGCGCGAACAGCCGCCCCGATCGGTACATCGACTTCAGAATCTCGATCTGGTCGCGCACCGGCACGTCCAACTGGTTGAACGCGTTGAGCAGGTCCTGCACCTTCGCGTGCTGGCTCGCGCGCCCGGGGCGGTCAACCGCGACCCAGTTCGTCTTGTCCACGCGCGGATTCTGCGCCGTCGGGGGCACCGCCGGCGTCGTTGTCGTCACGATCAGGTCCTTGTGCGCCGTCGCCACCGCCGAAAACTCCACGTTCGGCGTCGCCACGATCGTTCCCTCCCGTTCGTTGCACACAATCGTCGCCGGCAGACGCAAGAGTTCGTGGCTGATCCGCTTTTCCAGGAGGTTTGCGATGAAGTTCGTCGGCTCCGCCCGCTCTTCAGGCGGAACCACGATCTGGATCGTCATGTCGTCCAGCGCCACGGCGATATCCGCCCGGACGTCCTCATCCTCGAGCGAAGAGTTCGAGTCGTTGATCTGCTGCGCGAGCATCGTCGTCGTGCTGTACCCCCGGTAGTAGGGTCGCACGATGAGATTGAACTTCGGCCCGACCTTGTCCATGCGGATGTCTTCGTGGAGTTGAAGCCCGCCGTGGATCTTGCCGACCGTCGGGAACGCCGGATTCTCGATCGTGATCGGCCCTGATGCGAGCCCGAAGACTCCTTGCCCCGGCTTGGGACCCAGCAGGGGCGAAATCTCCAGCATGCCCCCTTCGAGGCTGCTGGCGGTGTGTCCGACTTTGACATACACGTCGAACTTGTCCCCCTTTCGAGCGCCTTCTTCCGGGATGTTGGCCCACAGGAAGACGATGGCCGCCGATTTGGACTTGTTGAGGGCCTTGATGTCGGGGATGGGGTTGCCGCTGTTCTTGTACAACTCCGCGAGCGGGCGCGCCAGGACGGACTCCTGCCCGGAGTCTCCCGTCCCGCGAAGGCCGGTCACGATTCCCAGCCCCCGGAGTTGGCTCTCGGCCTGCCCCTCGATCCGCACGAGTTGGTGGATGCTGATCGTGGGAACGTTGAGCGGCTGGGGTGCTCCACCATCGGCGGCGCCCGTCGGGTCCTGACCGGCGCGCTGGACCTGCGCCACCGCGCACGAAACGGGCAACGCGAGCGAGAGAGCGGCAAGAATTGCTCGAAGCGACATGTCATCCTCCAAGTAGGCGGGGTTTGCCCGAGGGAATCCGCGAATGCCGTGCCAACGGCGCGATCGTCCGGCCCGGCGCGTCCGAACCTACGCTCCCGGCGCCGCATGACGAAGCCCTCACCGCATTCCGAGCCGCTGCTGAATCTGGACGATTCGATCACCGCCCTGACGCCGCCGCCCGAGTTCGTCGAGCGAGCGCGCGAACTCGGTGTTGAGTTTGAGGAGGGGGACGTGGAGCGGCTCGGGCTCTACCTGGCGATCTTGCTTCGCGCGAACGAGCGGCTGAACCTGACGGCCATCACGGATCCCGCGGCGGCGTGGAACCGGCACATCCTGGATTCGCTGACCCTGGTGCCGATATTGGCGCAGGTCGCGCAGGACGGGGCGCCCGAAGGACCCGAGAGCGGATCCAGCGGCGGGATCCGAGTGATCGATGTGGGCACGGGCGGCGGGGTGCCGGGCATGCCGCTGGCGGTGGTGCTGCCGCGGATCCACATGACGCTGCTGGAGGCCACGGGGAAGAAGGCGCAGTTTCTGACGGAAGCGGTCCGGCGGCTTGGGCTTTCAAACACGAGTGTGGTGTGCGAGCGCGCCGAACGGGCCGGTCAGGATCATCGGGCCCATCGTGAGCGGTACGACGTGGCGATCGCGCGGGCGCTGGGGCCGATGGCGGTGTTGACGGAACTGACCGCGCCGCTGGTGAAGCCGGGCGGGTTTGTGCTGGCCGTGAAGGGGGCCCGGGCGGCGGACGAACTGGAAGAGGCAAAGAAGGCGATGGGTCTGCTGGGCGTGCGGCACGTGCAGACGATCGATACGCCGACCGGGAAGATCGTGGTGCTCGAAAAGACCACGCGGACGCCGAGGCTGTATCCGCGGCGAGACGGCGAGCCGAAGCGGTCTCCTCTTGGGGTGGACAAGCGGTCCACGCGCGAGGGCTAACGGGAAAGGTCGGTTCGCGCGGTGGGGCAGGCAGGGAGAGGGGGGTGGGCGGGAGAAGGCATCGAGGCATGCGGCATCAAGGCATGAGTCCATACCCGCTGATCCTGAAGCCGATCCTGATGCCCAAGGTGTGGGGGGGCGAACGCTTGGCGCGGCTGGGGAAGGCGGTGAAGGCCGGGGAGAGAATCGGTGAATCGTGGGAAGTCGCGGATCTGGAGCAGACCAGTCCGTCGGGGGCGGGAGGAGCCGCGGCACGGTCGATGATCGAGAACGGGCCGATGGCGGGGAAGACGCTGCACGATGCGATGAGCGCGTTCGGCGAGCGCGGGATGCTGGGGGAGGCGAGCGGAGATCGGTCGTTCCCGCTGCTGGTGAAGTACCTGGACGCGCGCGAGAACCTGTCGGTGCAGGTGCACCCGAGCATCGCGTACGCCAAGGCGCACCCCGGGGCGCACATCAAGACGGAGTGCTGGTACATCGTGGAGGCGGAGCCGGGGAGCGTGATTTACAAGGGGGTTCGCGCCGGGGTGACCCGAGAGGAGTTCGGGGAGCGTCTGCGGGAGGGGGACGGATCGCGCATCATTGAGTGTCTTGAGACGGCGGCGGCGATACCGGGCGAGATGCACAACCTGCCGAGCGGGACGGTGCACGCGCTGGGCGCGGGGGTGGTGGTCGCGGAGGTGCAGACGCCGAGCGATACGACGTTTCGAGTGCATGACTGGGGGCGTGCGGGGCGTGAACTGCATGTGGACGCGGCGATGGAGTGCATCACGTTCGGGCCGGCGCGGGAGGCGAGCAGGGGAGCGCCCGGCGAGACGGTCTCGAGGCTCGTGTCAACGGGGTTCTTCGTGGTTGACGAGATTCGCGGCGAGCCGGGCGCACGTCTTGAGGTGCGACGATCGGCGCCCGGGCCGGCGCGGGCGATGGTGCTGATGTGGTTGTCGGGAGCGGGAGCGGTCGAGCATGATCGGGGCGACGTGCCGATGAGGGCGGGACGCACGGTGGTGGTGCCTGCGGCGGCGGCGGAAGGGGCGTGGGTGCGATTTGAGACGCCGAGCGTGGTGCTTCGCGCGGTGGTGATGAGCGGGTGATGCGGGGAACGCATACCGGACCCATCGCTGGCGCGATGGGGCTCAGTGGGGTTCGAGTTGCTCGATGAGGCGCTCGATGTAGCGCCACATATTGAGTTCGGCGCGGATGGAGCGCAGATGAGCGGCGCGAAGGTCGGGGGCGAGCCGGCCAGCCGGGTGGTCGAGGGCGGCGAAGAGTTCGCCGACGGTTGCGATGTGCCGGCGGCGACGATCGGCGGCCCAGTCGCGCCAGGGGTCGATGCGGCTGTCGTCGCGCGATTGCAGCGCCTCTTCGATCAGCTCGCGGGTGTGGAGCATCTCGGCGAGGAAGGTGGCGGGGAGCGACTTGTCCTGTTCCTTGGCGGGACCGCCGAGTCGGCGAAGCAGGAGATCGGCGCGAGACTCCGGGTCGTCGAGCGACTGCTTGGCGGCGTTGAGTTCGGCGGCGCGGGCCTGGGCGTCGGGATCGGATGCGGCCGAGGGTTCGACGGCGTCGGGGTGGAGCCTGGCGGACAGGGCGAGGTAAGCGGACCGGATCGCGGCGGGGGAGAGGTCGAAACGCGCGGGCACACCGAGGATGTCGAAGGCGTCGCGTGGCATGAGGGACGATAGGAGCGGGGGCGCGGGGGTGGAGCATGTCGGCGTCGCGGGGGTGTGAGGCCCAATGGGCGTCGGAGGTTGACTCATCGGGTTGCGTGGGGCACGATATCGAGCATCGGTTCGGCGTCGGGCCCATCGCACGGCGGCGCGCACGCAACTGGAGGCGCCATTGCCCAAGCACATCGGGATCGCCGCGGTCAGTCCGGAAGGGTCGGCGCTGTGCTACCGCGAGATATTCCGGACGGCTTCGCGGCTGGTGGGGGACAGCGGGCACCCGCGCGTGACGCTGCACAACGAGCCGTTCGAGCAGTACCTGGAGGCGGCGCTCAAGTCTGATTGGCATACGGTGGGTGCCTTGCTGCGTCGGTCGGCGGAGGTGCTGGCGGCGGCTGGGGCGGAGTTCTGCATCACGCCGGACAACCTGATGCAGAACGCGGTGCACCTGGCGGAGCACGGTTCAAAGATCCCGTGGCTGTCGATGACGGACGTCGTCGCGGAGGCGGTGGCGAAGGACGGGCGCAAGGCGGTGGGGCTGATCGCGACGCGGCTGGTGACGCTGGGGTCAACGTACCAGACGCACCTGGGGATCCGGGGGTGTCAGTTGTTTGTGCCTGATGAGCCGGATATCGCGTCGATCGACTCGATTATTTTCCGTGAGTTGGTGCACGGGGTGGTGCGGGCGGAATCGCGGGAGCGACTGCGGGCGGTGCTGCTGAACCTGGGGCAGCGAGGGTGCGAAGGGGTGGTGCTGGGGTACACGGAGGCGGGGCTGCTGCTCACGGAGGAGGCGGCGCCGCTGCCGCTGTACGACTCGAACGCGCTCCTGGCGCAGGCGGCGGTGAGGATGTCGCTGGGGGTGTGAGGCGAGTGGCGAAGGCAACGGCTCACTGGCCGCAATCGGCGGACTGACTCGCGATCGTCGGCGGACGCTGATCGAACCCTTGCGGAAAATACTTTTGTGGAGTGTCCTCATGTTTGATCGCATCAGCGCGGATCCGGCGGTTCTTGGTGGAAAGCCGTGCATCAAGGGCACTCGACTGAGTGTGGAGTTCATTCTGGAACTCATCGCCAGCAAAGCGACACACGACCAGATCGTGCAGCGATATCCGCAACTGACACTCGCGGGTGTCGAGCAAGCGGTGCTCTTTGCCGCCCATTCACTGAAAAACAGCACGTTTCTGAACGAGAGGCTGGCGGGGTGAAACTCATCGACTTCACTTTTCTTGCTGACGAGAACTTTGATCCGGTGGTGATCGATCACCTCAGGTCCAGGGTTGGAACATCGTGTCTGCGAAGGAAGCGGGTGTCGCCGCGACTACGGATGATGCCGTGTTGTCAGCGGCGTATTCAGCCCAGCGAGTTGTGTTGACGCACGATTCCGATTTTGGCTCGCTCGTGATTGTCGCCCGGCGTCCCCTTGCGGGAATTGTGTATGTGCGGCCGGGACATATCGAGTCGGCGTTCACGATCAAGACCATCGATGCGCTGATGCGAGCGGATCCCGACGTGAAGCCGCCGTGCATGTGTCCCAGACATCACCGGGGGAGTATGTACCACCCCGGTGGAATGCGGAAGCCGCTGCGCTCATCCCAAACAACACCGGTGAAAGCGAGTATGCCGCCGCGACGAATATGAGGACGAAGGCCACCGGCCGGGACGGCGCTTTCGCGATGTCACGCATCCCTGCCTCGCATCATGGGCTTGAGGAGGGGCGTGAGGAGGAGGATAACGACGCCGGCGCCGATGGAAGTGACAACGAAGAGGAAGAAGAAGTCGGCTTGGCCGCCGAAGTTCCAGGGGAGTTTGAGGGTTCCTTTTTCGATGGCTTCGACCTGAGCGGCGATGAGCCCGCCGCCGAGGTTGGCGATGAAACTGGAAACGAACCAGATGCCCATGAGGAGGGAGACGAACTTGACGGGTGCGGCCTTGGTGACGTAGGAGAGGCCGGTGGGGGAGAGGCAGAGTTCGCCGACGGTGTGCCAGAAGTAGGTGAGGAGGACGAAGAGCATGCTGGCCTTGACGACGCCGCCGACGGCGATCTTGCCGGCCCAGACCATGAAGAGGTAGCCGAGGCCGAGGAAGATGAGCCCGAGGGCGATCTTGACGGGCTGGCTGGGGTTGAGTTTTCGGCGGCCCAGGCGGGTCCAGAGGACGGCGAAGACGGGGGCGAGGATGAAGATGAGTCCGGCGTTGACGGACTGGAACCAGGTGGCGGGGACCTCGAAGGAGCCGAGCATGCGGTCGGTGTTGTTCTTGGTGAAGACGTTGATACTGGAGCCGGCCTGTTCGAAGGCGATCCAGAAGAAGGCGTTGAAGAGCATGAAGATGAAGATGGTGAGGACGGGCCCGCGGTCCTCGGCGCGATTGATGGAGAGGAACCAGCCGGTCCAGGCGAGGATGCCGGCGATGAGGACGGCGATGATGGACCAGGCGACAACAGGCCGGGCCTGGATGGAGTCCATGAGTTCGCCGAGTTTGGCGAGGGTGCCGATGTAGTAGAGACCGGCAAAGAGGGCGGAGACAACGATGGAGCCGACGAGGAAGAGCATGCTGGCGCCGCCGGGGTTGGGCTTGGGGGCGTCACCGATGCCCTTGAGGAGGACGGGTTTGCCGATGATGTAGGCGACGAGGCCGAGGATCATTCCGACGGCGGCGGAGGCGAACCCGTAGTGCCAGCCGACTTTTTCGCCCAGGGTGCCGCAGACGAAGGCGCAGATGAAGGCGCCGAGGTTGATACCCATGTAGAAGATGGTGAAGGCGCCGTCGCGGCGGGGGTCGCCGGCGGGGTAGAGTTGGCCGACCATGACGGAGACGCAGGGCTTGAAGTGTCCGGTGCCCAGGACGATGACGGCGAGGCCCATGATGAAGAGGGCCATGCCTTGGCGGTCGTAGGCGAGGTCGCCGAAACCGGAGATGCCGAGGATGATGTGCCCGAGGGCGATGAGGACGCCGCCGACGAGCATGGAGCGGTGAGTGCCGATGAGTTTGTCGGCGATGATCCCGCCGAGGATGGGGAAGAGGTAGGCCAGGCCGGTGTACCAGCCATAGAGGACGGCGGCGGTGGGCTTGGACCAGTTTCGCCCGCTGTCATGGTTGTTGGTGGCGATGGTGAGTTCGACGGGCTTGTCGTCGGGCGTGAGACGTGACTCGGGCTTGACCTCGATGACGATGTCGCCCGGTTCATCGTTGACGGTGAAGTAGGTTCGTGAGTTGTCGGACCGGAGGATGCCGGCGCGGATCTTGATCGGCTGGTCGGTGGGGTTGGTGATCCGATATTTGAAGGTGGACTGGGCGTCGGTGAGTTTCGTGCCGGTCTGGGCGTGGATGACGACGGGCTCGGCGCTGGCGGCGCTGCTGTCCGGGGTCCACTCCTTCAAGGTCTGCGAGCCCGGATTGTTTGGATCGGGGGCGAGGACCGGAGAGAGGCGCTGGATGGTCAGGGGCAGTGTGCCGGGGCTTGGGGTCGTCTCGGGGGGCGTGGAGCCGGGCGGCTGACCGACGAGGATGTGGAAGGAACGGGATTCCGTGGCGAGTTCGCTCGGTGTGGATTGACCTTCGACGTCCTGGATCTGGGTGATAGTGAGGACGTTGGTGTAGACGCCGGGCTTGAGTTGATGGATTGAAAAGACGCTGATGAGGTAGAGCATCAGCAGACCGCGCATGCCGTAGTAGGAGAATCGCTCCCACATTTCGACGGCGAAGAGGAGGTAGAGCCCCTTGGGGTGGCCGGAAGGAGTGGGGATGGGCCCCGGAGCGGTGGGAGGCGAGGACGCGGGAGGGGAGATCGCCATGAATGGTGTTCCGTTCTTGGAGGAGGTCGCGGGAAGAGGATACCCGATTCGTGAAGGTGGCGCGGTGACGGATTTTGTTCGCAACCGCGTCATTGAGTTGGGGTATAAGCGGCGCGCGGTGGTTGCGCAGGATTCCCACATGGGTCAGCGGTGCACGAAGTGGCGCGCGTGCGGTACACTCCGGATCGGCTCGCGCGGAGGGCGGCATGCCCGCAATGGGGGGTGGCGTGTGCGAGGGATGGACGTATGCGACGGGATGGGGCGAGCAAGAGGGTTGAATCGCCATGGGCCGACCGACGAAAACGATGGCACGACGCGGGGCGTGGGCCGGCGCGCTGATGTTCGCATGCCTCATAGGGACCGGCAGCGCGCTGGCGCAGGGGGGATTCGGGAGGCGTCAGCCTGAGATTGTGCTGCGGGATGCGCGGATCGTGACGATGGCGGGCGAGCCGATCGAGGGGGGCACGATCGTGTTGCAGGGGAACGTGATCCGGCAGATTGGCAAAGAGGTGCCAGCCGGCGACAATGCGAGGGTGATCGATGCGAAGGGGTGGACGATCACGCCGGGCCTGATCGACGTGGATGGGGCGCTGGGGATGACGGTGTCGAGCGCGCGTGGGAACGTATCGCCGGCGGACGCGATGAACCGAGCGATCGATTCATTTGACCGCTACGACACGAGGGGATTCAAGGAGGCGGTGCGCAACGGGGTGACGGCGGTGTACATCTCGCCGCGCTCGGGCGGGGGGATCACGGGGATGGGATCGGTGGTTCGTCTGGAACCCGGGAACGGGCCGTGGGCGGGGAAGGCGGCGCTCGAAGAAGCGGCGCTGTGCATCGACATGGGCTCCGGGGACAGGCCGATCCAGCGGCTGGCGACGTTTGACCGGGTGCGCAAGCAGTTGCGGGGAGCGCTGGACTATCGCGAGGCGCTGGAGACGTACAAAGAGGAGTTGGCGGACTACGAGAAGAAGGTGAAGGAGCGTGCGGAGAAGGAGGGTGGGGGGACGAAGCCGACCAAGCCGGAGGAGAAGAAAGACGACCAGCCAGCGCCCGGCCCGAAGCCGGAGGAGACTCCGAAGACGACTGTGGCGGAAGGTGAGGGGGCGTGGGATGGATCTGGAGCGGACCCGGCGCAGCCGGATCCGAGGCCGCGTCGGGGTCCGCGGGGCGGTCCGCGCGGTGAGGGACCGCCGGCGCCTGGCGCCGGGAGCCCGCCGAGCGCGCCGTCGGGCGGGGGCAACAGCAACGACGAACTGAAGAAGCCGGCGGAGCCGTCGCGCGACGCGCGGTCGGAAGTGATCCTCAAGGCGCTGGACCGTGAGGTTCCGGTGCGAGTGCGGGCGCAGCGGAGCGAGGACATTCTGAATGCGATCGACCTGGCGCGCGAGTTCAACCTTCGGCTCATCATCGATGGGGGGGCGGAGAGTTACCTGGTGGGGCGAGAACTCAAGCGTGCCGAGGCGCCGGTCGTACTCGGCCCGGCGATCGGTCGCGACGTGTTTGTGAACGACGAGTTGGCACGGCGCCGCGCCGACGCTCCGGCGATGCTCAGCGAGTCGAGGGTTGACTGGGTGGTGGGGAGCGGGGCGATCGGCGCGCGGGATTCGGGGGCCGCGTCGCGGTTCATTCTGCTCAACGCTCAGGCAACGGTGCAGGGCGCGGGCCGGGAAGCGAAAGATCCGCTGCGGCTTGTCACGGCGGACGCGGCGGATTTCCTTGGGGTGAGCGAGACGTGCGGGCGTCTGCGAGTCGGGATGCCGGCGGACGTGGTGGTGTGGACGGGCGACCCGCTGGACCCTGGATCGCGCGTCGCGATGGTGTACGTCGGGGGCGAACTGGTGTATCAAGCGGAAGAGGCGGCGGCGCGGGAGGGGGCCGGGGCCGGCGAAGGAGGAGACCGATGATGACTTCGCTGGTACGAGCGGCGGTGGTGGGGCTTCTGGCGGCGGGGGCGTGCGCCGGGGCGATGGCGCAGGAGCGCACGACGATCGTGGCGGGGAAGATGGTGATGCCCGACGGGACGCTCGCGGAGAAGATGGGCGTCGTGATCGTGAACGGGAAGATCGAGCGGGTGGCGCCGGCGAGCGAACTGCCGGCGGGCGGGGAAGGGGAGTACGTCCGGATCGATTCCGCCGTGCTGTCGCCGGGGTTGATCGACGTTGGGTCGTCGCTCGGAGCGTACGGGAATACGAGCGAGACGCTGAATCCGGTGGATCCGGCACTGAGCGTGATAGACGCGATCGACGCGAGCGACCGGAAGTTGAGCCACGCGCTTCGCGCGGGGATCACGAGCGTCATGGTGACGCCGGCGGACACGAATGTCGTGTGCGGGGCGGCGGCGACGGTGCGGACGTATTCGAGCGACGGGCGGATCGACGCGCTTCGGACCGATGGTCCGATGGTGTTTTCACTGGGGCCGGCGGTGTGGAACGCGGATCGGGAGCCGACGTCGCGTCCCGGATCGCTTTCCCTGCTGCGAATGGCGCTGAAGGAGGGGAAAGAGGGGAAGGGAGACACGCGGCTGTCGCGGGTGGTCTCGAAGAAACTGGGCGCGGTGGTGAAGTGCGCGGCGATCGAAGACGTGGACGGCGCCGAGCGAACGTTTGGGGAGTTCGGCGTGACGCCGGTGATCCAGCATGACGGGGACGGCGTCGAAATTGCGGGGGACATCGCCGGAGAGGGGGCGATGGCGATCGTGGGTCCGCTGACGTTTACATCCAGCGCGCGAACGCTGAGCGCGGCGGCGGCGTATTCAAAGGAGGGTGTGGAGGTAGCGTTCTGCGCGGGCACGCCCGCTGGCGAGGGAGCCGGACTGCGGGCGACAGCGGCGCTGGCGGCGCGATATGGGATGGCGCCCGAGAAGGCACGGCTGGGGATGACCCTGACGGCGGCGAAGGTCGCCGGGGTGGCCGATCGCGTGGGTTCGATCACGGCGGGGAAGGACGCGGACCTGGTGATTTTCTCGGGGGATCCGCTGCGGTTGGACGCGCGGGTGCTGGGAGTATTCGTGAAAGGAACTCGTGTGTATTCAGCCCCGCCGAGCGACTCGGCGAAAGGAGCGAACCATGTTCCGTGAAGTGAAACTGATGGTCGGCCGGAGTGTGCAAAAGGCGCTAGCGCTGGCGGTGACGGCGGGGGTGGTGGCGCTGTCGGGAGCGGCGGCGTCGGCGCAGGAGAAGACGCCGAGCGTGACGGCGATCAAGGTCGGGGTGCTGCACGTGGGGGACGGGAAGACGATCGAGAAGGCGATCGTGGTGGTGGAGGGGGGGAAGATCACGGCGGTTGGAGCGGGGTTGCCGATCCCGGATGGGGCGACGGTGGTCGATGTGCCCAAGGGATCGATGACGCCGGGGCTGATCGACGCGAACGCGATGGTGGAGGCGCGGGATCTGGTATCGACCAGGGGCGCGCGGGGCTCGATTGGGGAGGCGCCGCGGGAGGCGCCGCAGTCGCAGGGGCCCAGCGCGCTGGCGCTGATGTTCCATGACCACCGGCGCAACGAGGACTGCTTTGCGTGTTCGGGCGCCGAGCCGTGCGCCTTGGCGAACATGCACGAGACGCTGGAGCCGGGGCAGATCTGCCCGTGCTGCGGCTTTCCGACGTACCAGGACGTGGAGAACCTGATCTCCGGGGTGAACACGCAGGAGTGGTCGCAGACGGAGGCGTCGAGCGAGGTGGTGCCGCACACGCGGGTGATTGATTCGGTGAATCTGCGATCAGCGGACTTTGATCGGCTGGCGCGGGCGGGGGTGACGACGGTGTTCGTGTCGCCGGATTCGTCGGCGGTAATCGGGCCGCGCGGCGCGATCGTGCGGACGGCGGGGTCGATGCGGGACCGGGTGGTATCGCTGGAGTCGGATGTGAAGGCGGCGATGGGCTCGGACCCGTACAGCGTGGGGACGCGGAACTCGCCGCCGTTTCGGGGGTTTGTGTCGAGTCGGACACGGCGGCCGAATACGCGGATGGGGGTGACGTGGGTGTTCCGCAAGGCGCTGTTTGACACGCAGGAGTGGGCGCGCGGGGAGACGCCCAGCGGGGCGGACACGCCGCCGGCTGAGGCGTTGCCGGTGTTGAAGGATTTGATGGACGGGAAGGTGAGGCTGCGGGTGCACGCGAGGCAGCAGTCGGATATTTTGACGGCGATCCGTCTGGCCGGGGAGCAGAAACTGAGTTTTACGCTCCTGGAGGGAACGGAGGCGTACAAGTGCCTGAACGAGCTCAAGGCGGCGGAGGTGCCGGTGATCTTCGGCCCGCTGTACATGACGCCCAGCGGCGCGCGCCAGCGCAGCAGCGAGACGGATGGAGCAAGGCTGACGACATTGAAGGAACTGCTGGACGCGGGGATACCGACCGCGCTGAGCGCGCAGGACTTGCGGGAGGAAGACGGGCTGGCGCGGCAGGCGATGTACGCGATGAAATCTGGCGTTTCGCGTGAAGAGGCGATTCGGGCGATCACGCTGACGCCGGCGACGATGCTGGGGATCGCGGATGTGACGGGTTCGGTTGAGACGGGCAAAAGAGCGGACCTGGTGGTGTGGAACGGCGAGGCGCTGGACGCGACGGCGCAGCCGGTGGTGGTGATGGTGGGGGGGAAGGTGGTGTTTGACGGGCGTGGGGACCAGGGGCGCGGAAGCCGGCGTGAATGACCGGGTGGTGTTGCAGCAAGAGGAAGCGGGCGTCGGGGGCGGGGGTCGGGCGCCGGTGGAAGCAGGACGAGACGGTTGAAAGCCGCGAAGGAGACCCTCGCGATGAGTCGAGTGAATGTGAAAGCGGTGATGTGTGCGGGCGTGATGGGCTTGGCGAGCGTGACGACGGCGCAGGAGACGGCGCCGATCAAGGAGCCGCCGAGCCCGCCGAAGAAGGTCGCGCTGACCAACGCGAGGATCATCCCGGTGGTGGGATCGGAGATCGAGAAGGGGACGGTGCTGATCGAGAACGGGAAGATCGCGGCGATCGGGACGGACGTGACGGTGCCGTACGACGCGATGGAGGTGGACTGCGCGGGGAAGGTGCTGATGCCGGGGCTGATCGACCCGCATTCGGCGCGAGGGCTGGACGTGCCGAACGAGAACGTGGCGGTGACGCCGTTCTTGAATGTGTACGACGCGATCGACCCGTCGCGGCTGTTCTTTGAGGATTCGCTGCGAGACGGGATCACGAGCGTGCACGTGATCGTGGGGAACGACTGCGTGATCGGCGGGGTGAGCCGGGTGGTGAGGCCGATTGGCATGACGGTGGACGAGATGACGGTGGCGCCGGACGTGGCGATGAAGCTCTCGACCTCGCCCAAGGGCGGGTTCGATCGGATGCAGCAGATGGCGGCGATGCGGGAAGCATTCGAGGGGCTGGACGAATCGCTGGAGCGGCTCGCGGAGCGGACGTACGAAGAGAAGCTGAAGAAGGACGAGAAGAAGATGGACGTCTCGGTCGCCGAGGCACGCAAACGGGGCAAGGAGCTGATCAAGGACGAGGACTACGACGATCGGCAGGCGAACCTGGTGCGGCTGCGCCGCGGGGACCTGTCGGGGTGGATCTACTGCGGGGAAGCGATGGACGTCGGCCCGGCGATCCGGCTGGCGACGGACCAGAAGATCATGGACAAGGTGGTGTTCGTGCTGGGGCCTGAGTGCTACAAGGCGGCGGCCGAACTGAAGCGGGCCAAGCGCCCGGTGGTTCTCGACGAGAACCTGTACTACCGCGAGCGAGACGAGTTGACGGGCGAACTCAAGGAGACGTTCGTGCCTGGGGTGTTCCGCGAAGCGGGGATCCCGTTTGCGCTGCAGACCAATCCGAACTCGTCGATGGCCGAGCGGTACCTGACGTACCAGGCGGCGACGTGCGTGCGGAACGGGATACCGCGGCAGGCGGCGCTGGAGTCGATCACGCTCAACCCGGCGAAGTTCCTTGGGCTGGAAGCCAGCCTGGGATCGCTGGAGGTGGGCAAGACGGCGAACATCGTGGCGTTCTCGGGGGATCCGCTGGATTTCAGTTCGTGGGTCGAACTGGTGTACATCGACGGGATCAAGGCGTATGACCGGGAGAAGGACGTGCGCTTGGACGAACTGCTGAAACTCGAGCGGAAAGTCGATGCGAGGGAAAAGGAGAAGAAAGCAGCGGAAGCGGCGGCCGGTGAGAAGAAGGACGAGGCGGGCAAACCGGCCGACGCGGCGGGTGAGAATCCCAAGCCGGATGCGGGCAAGGAGGGTGATGGGGCGGGTCCGGCGGGCGAGCGAGGCCCGGGCGCGGGCGGACCGGGGCGTCGTCGACAGCGGCCCAGCACACCGCCGGAAGAGAAGAAGCCCGAATCGCCCGGGACGTCGGCATCCGGTTCGGCGAACGAGGGAGGGACGCGGTGATGCGGCGCACTGGATGTTTTTTGTGGACCGGGCGGTCCGGATCGGCGCTCGGCGTGTTCGCGGTCGTGCTGAGCGCGCTGGCCGCGGTGCTCTGCGTGGGCAGTGGAGCCAGAGCGGACGGCGGGTCGCTGGCGATTCGCGCGGGGCGGATCATCACGGCGGACGCGAGCCAACCGTTTGTGATCGAGGACGGGGTGATCGTGGTGCGCGACGGGCGGGTGGTGGCGGTGGGGAAGAACGTGCCGATTCCGCCGGACCTTCGAGTGATTGATTGCCCGGACGCCACGGTTATGCCGGGGCTGGTGTCGGCGAGTTCATCCGGGCCGGCGTCGAACGCGCCGGAATCGATGCGTGCGGCGTACAAGGCGACGGATGCGTTCGGGGCGTACAACGACTATCGCGAACTGCTGTCGGCGGGCGTCACGACGATGCACGCGTCGCCGGGGTGGAACCGATTGGTGAGTGGTCGCGGGGGCGTGGTCCGGCTGGGGGGCGCGCCGTCGGGACGAATACTCCGTGATGAAGCGGATCTGACGCTGAACCTGGGAGCGGGCGCGTGGTCGCCGCCGCTGGTTGTCAAGGAACTGGTCCCGCCGTCGTCGGATAACGCGATCAACCCGCCGGTGCGGCAGAGGCCGACGTCGCGGATCGGGCAGTTCCTGGCGGTGAAGGAAGCGATCGAGGCGGCGCTGAACCCGCCGGCGGGTGCGGAGTACGACGCGAACTCGGCGGCGCTGGCCAGGGCGTGGCGCGACAATCTGCCGATGCGGGTTCAAGCGCAGCGATCGGCGGACATCGCCGGGGCCATCGCGTTTTTCGCGGAGAACAAGCGGCGCGGGTACGTCGTCGGCGGCGAGCAGGCGGCGGCGCTGGCGAAGCAGTTCCGCGACATGAACATCCCGCTGGTGTATACGGCTCCGGGCGCGTTCCAGGCGCCGGGCCGGAACCTCGGGAACGATCCAGACGAGGCGGATCCGGATGTCCAAGACCTGGCGAAACTCGCGGGGGTGAAGGTGGCGATCGGGGTGGGGCCGGGGGAGTCGGCCGCGAACCTGATGCTGGCGGCGGCGACGGCGCAGCGCGCGGGGCTGAGCCGGGAACAGGTTATCGCGGGGATCACCCGGATCCCGGCGGAAATCCTGGGGGTGGCGGATCAGGTGGGGTCGATTGCGCCGGGGAAGCGGGCGGACCTGGTGATCCTCAGCGGAGACCCGCTGGGCGCTGGAGCCGCGATCCAGAGTGTGTATGTGGACGGCGAACTGGCGTATTCGCCGGCGATGCGCGAGCGGCGCGAGGCGATGGGGGAGGAACGGCCCGCGGCGCCCGCGCCGCCCCCGATGGTGGTGAAGGCCGGGACGATCTGGCTCGGGCCCGGGCAGTGGCTGGAGCGCGGCGAGGTGCTGATCGAGGATGGGAAGATCTCGCAGGTGGGCAAGCGCGTGGGCGTGCCGCGCGGGGCCAGGGTGATCGACGCGGGCCCCGATTCGTTCGTGACGCCCGGGTTTATCGATGCGTACGGCCATCTTGGGCTGGAGGGGGACAACTCGCCGCTCAGCGCGGAGTATTCGCTGTCGCGGCTGGTGGGGGCGGCGGACGTGTCGGAACTTCGGGTCGCGCGGGCGGGGGTGACGACGGTCATGGCGGCCCCGTATCGTGCGGCGGGGCAGGGATCGCAGATCTCGGCGGTGAAGACCGCGGGCGTTTCACGCGATCGTCGCGTGGTGGCGCCGACGGCGGGCGTGGCGTTCGATGTCAGCGACGCCGATCCGTTGACGATCGGGGACCGGTTCAGGCCGAGGATCGAAGCCGGCAAGAAGTATCTTGAGACGTGGAAGAAGTACGAGAAGGACCTGGCGGAGTGGGAGAAGAAAAAGGCGGAGGGGACGCTCGAACCGGTGAAGCCGGAGACGGCGGAGGAAGCCCCCGCGGCGCCGAAGGTCGCGGATCCGCTGACGGGGACGTGGCGGGCGAGGTTGTTCGGCGGGCCGATCCCGCCGGCGGATGAGCGGGAAGGGACGATCCAGTTCAAACTGACGGGGACGCAGTTCGAGGGTCGGCTGATCGAGCCGCCGGTGCCGATGGAGTTCAAGATCACGGGGACGCTGGACGGGAAGAAGATCAGCGGGAAACTGGAGATCGAGAGCCGGGGGCTTGGGTATCCGACGTTCGAGGGGACGATCGATCGAGACGATCACGCCTCGGGAACGATTTCGTTCCAGGGGCTGCAGGTGAACTTCGAGATGCGCCGGACGGACAAGGGGGACGTGGAGTTCAAGATCGCGTCGTCGAAGCGACGCAAGACGACGGGGAAGGATGGGAGACCGCTGCCGCCGAAGGCGGACGAGTCGCTCGAGCCGATGCGGCTGGTGCTGGAAAAGAAGATCCCGGTAGTGGTGACGTGCACCAGCGATCAGCAGATCGACGCGGTGCTGGACTATCTGGTGGATCAGAATGATCTGCCGGTGGTGCTGGTGGGGGCGCCGGACGCGAAGTTGCATACGAAGCGGCTGAGCGAGAAGAACGTGTCGGTGGTTCCGCCTCCCGGCGTGCTGAGGCGGGAGGAGCATGACTGGTACAACCAACTGGATGACCTGAGCCGGAGCGGGGTGCGGGTGGCCATGCAGAGCGACGCCGAGGATGGGGCGAGGACGCTGCCGGGCGTGGCGCTGTACGCGGTGCGGCAGGGGTGGTCGCCGGAGGCGGCGCTGAGCGCGCTGACGATCGACGCGGCGCGGGCGTATCGGCTTGAATCGCGGATCGGCTCGATCGCGCCGGGGAAGGAAGGCGACCTGGTGATCTTCTCGGGGTATCCGCTGGATCCGGGCAGCGAAGTGAAGCGGGTGATCGTGGGTGGGGAAGAGGTTGAACGATGAACACGATGAAGTACGTCGGGATGTTCGCGGGGCGGTGCGGGCAGGCGATGCGAGGCGTGCTCCGGAGAAGTCGGGGCTTGGGGACGCTCGGCGTGCTGGCATCGGCGATGGTCGGCGCGGCCGGGGCGAGTTTGCGCGCCGCGGACGACGTGCTGGCTTTCCGGGTCGGCAAGGTCGTGACGATGGACTCGAAGGATACGGTGGTGAACAACGCCGTGGTGATCGTGCGCGGCGGGAAGATCGAGTCGGTGCATAGGGCCCGGGAGGCGAAGATCCCGGCCGACGCCCGCACGATTGAGATGGACGAATGCTGGCTGGTGCCGGGGCTGATCGACTGCCACAACCACACGGGCGGATCGCTGCGGGACCTGAACGACATGGTCTACCTGACGAACCCTGGGCTGCGCACGCTGGACACGGTGGTGCCGGAGAGCGACGACGTGAAGCGGGCCCGCATGGGGGGGGTGACGTCGGCGCTGCTGATCCCCGGGTCGGGCACGAACATGTCGGGGTTCGGGACGATTGTGAAGTTCGCCGGGGACACGGTGGACGAGATGGTGATGAAATCGCCGGGGTCGCTGAAGATCGCGCAGGCGGGGAACCCGGAACGGTACTGGTACGGGGTGGGGCGGTCGATGATGAACTACAACACGCGGCAGACGCTGCAACGGGCGCTCGATTATCACCGCGCGTGGGAGGCGTACGAGAAGGGGCAAACGACGCAGAAGCCGGAGTACAACCCGATCTTCGAGGATTTTCGCGGGCTGTTCCGGCAGGAGTACATCGCGTCGATGCACACGCAGATCTACCAGGTCGTGATGACGAGCATCGACATGATGGCGCGCAAGTTCAAGGTGCGCACGGTGCTGGACCACAGCACGTTCGACGGGTGGAAGAACGCGAGGAACGTGCTTGACGTGGGCGAGGACATGGTGAAGACGATCTGCGGGCCGCGGGCGTTCTTCCTTGATAGCACGCAGCGGCGGATGAACGGGATCGCGGCGCGGTGGCATCAGGGGGGCGTGAAGCAGATCGGGATCAACACCGACGCGCCGGTGATCCCCGAGGAAGAGTTGCCGTACCAGGCCGCGATGAACTGCTGGTTCGGTTTTCAGCCGTACCTGGCGCTCAAGGCGGTGACGTCGGTGCCGGCGTCGGCGCTGATGATCGAGAAGCGGGTCGGATCCATCGAGCCGGGGAAGGACGCGGATTTCGGCGTGTGGACCGGCGACCCG
Source organism: Phycisphaerales bacterium (assembly GCA_050246015.1). Classification (GTDB taxonomy): domain Bacteria; phylum Planctomycetota; class Phycisphaerae; order Phycisphaerales; family UBA1924; genus JTS-AC122. The sequence continues at coordinate 51,082 of JBFWWU010000017.1, read as the reverse complement.
ATCGATCCGCGCAGCCAGTGCAAGATCACGGTGATCAACGGGAAGATCGTGAGCGACGGGCGCGAGGGACAGCGCTGGTAGAGGGGGCGGCTCCATAGGACGGGATCGAAGAACCAAGCGATCCGGGCGGGCAGATCGGGAGAACACACGTGCGGCAGCGAATCGGAACCATTCTCGGCGTCGTGCTCTCGGGGCTGTCTCTTGGCGCCTCGTTGCCGGTGATCGGGTCGTCGGGAGATGAAGAAGTCGTCGTCATCAAAGCCGGACACGTGGTGACGGTGAGCGGCGAGGACATCCCCAAGGGCGAGATCGTGATCGTGGACGGGAAGATCCGGCTGGTGGGGCGGAAGTTGGAGCACCCCAAGGGGGCGAAGATCATCGACGCGACCGGCGAGACGGTGATGCCCGGGATGGTGCACGTGCACGCGAGGCCGGATTCGCCGCCCTGGCAGCGATCGGGGATCAAGGGGAACTTCAAGGTCGAAAGCGAAGTGCGGCCGAGCAAGATCGACTTTGACACGTTCATCCGGAACGGATTCACGGCGGCGGTATGGATTCCGAATGGATCTGGGATGCCCGGGTTGCCGGCGATATTCCGCACCGGGGGTTCGGCGGACGAGCAGGTGATCGATGGGCCGGGGTATCTGCGATTCACGATGAACTCGCAGCCGCGGGACAAGCAGAGCCTGCGCGACGCACTGAAGAAGGCAAGGAGCGAGATCGAGAAGGTCGAGAAGGCCAAGAAGGAGTTAGAGGCGAAGAAGAAGGAGGCGGAAGAAAAGAAGGCGGCGGAGGAGAAGGAGAAGAAGGAGGGGACGCCGGCGCCGGGACCGCAGCCCGCGCCGCCACCCGCGCCGACGCCGGGTCCGCCCCCGCTCCCGCAGCCGAGTCCCGCGCCGGCGCCTGCGCCCGACGCCAAGCCGGCCGAGGCGAAGCCGGGCGAGCAGGAGCCGAAGATCCCCGAGATTGATCCGGCGTACAAGGCGCTGGCGGACCTGCTTGAGAAGAAGGCGGGCGTGCCGCCGATCATGCTGGAGGTCAATCGATCGTCGGATATCCTGCACGCGCTGGACGTGCTGGAGGACTATGAAGACGTGAATCCGATGTATTACCTGGGCGGGTTCACGGGCGCGGGCGATTACAACTACATCCTGCCGAAACTGTCGGAGATGAAGCCGCTGGTGGTGATGCCTCCGGCGATGTACCGCTTGCCGCAGACGGTCACGCGGTTGAACATCGCCGGGGAGTTGATGTTCGCGGGAGTGGAGGTGGCGTATGCGCCGGCGAACGACACGGCGTCAGAACTGGAGAACTTCCGGGCCAAGGCGGCGGACATGGCGCGGTCCGGGTGCGAGCGGGGACCGACGCTCAAGGCGATGACGCTGTATCCGGCGAAAGCGGCCGGGCTGGATAAACGACTCGGCTCGATCGAAAAGGGCAAGGACGCCGACCTGGTGTTCCTGAACGGCGACCCGCTGGACCCGACAGCGTCGGTGACTCGGGTGATGATCCTGGGCAAGATCGCATGGGAGAAGGAGACGGCGCGATGACGAATCCGGCGGAAACATCGACGCATCGCGTGTGGCGGGGGGCGCGGGCGGGAGCGCTGGCGACGGCGGCGATCTGGCTTGCAGCGGTCATGTCGGCGGGCGCGCAGCCGCAGCCTCGGCCGCGCCCCGGTCCACCCCCCGCGCCCGCGCCGGGCACGCCCCCGGCGGAGAGCCCCGCTGCCAAGTCTGACGACTCGAAGGACCAGAAGAAGGACAAGAAGCCCCCGAAGCCGGATCGATGGTTCGTGGTGAAGGGCGCGACGGTGCACACGGTGTCGGGGCCGACGCTTCAGGGTGCGACGATCGTGTGCAAGAACGGGAAGATCCACGAGATCGGGCGGCAGGCGCGCATCCCGGAGAAGGCGGAGGTGCTCGACGCGACCGGGTACCACGTATACCCGGGGCTCGTGGCGGTGCGATCGCTGACGGTGATCGGGGGCGAGCCGCCGGAGGACACGACGGACGTGTACTCGCTGCAGTCCGCCGCGGCGCTGGCGGGTGGACTGACGACGCTGGTGACCCAGAACACGGCGGCGAAAGTCACGTTCGGAACGGTCGAGGACATTTCAATCAGGCGCAACATCTTCGAGAACGTGCGGTTCCGCGCGAACGACCCCGGGGGCAAGCGGCGCCTGCGAGCGGGGTTCGAGAAGGCGCGCGCGTACCTGCGTGATCTGCGGGACCATGAACAGGAAAAGTCGCGGAACCCCGACGCCAAGGCTCCGGACGACAAGGACGTCAAGAGCGGCGACGCGGCGCTGGCGCTGCGGCTGATGAAGGGCGAAACCACCGCGCTGGTCGAGGCCGACGCGATGTACGACCTGATCCAGATCTGCGAACTCGCGGAGGAGTATGGGGGGAAGTGGGTCATCCGGGGGGCGACGGAAGCGTGGACGATCGCGCCCCGCCTCGCGCGAGCCGGGATCGCGTGCATCGTGACGCCCCGAACGCGGCAGGATCCCGATCCGCGGCTGCTGCGGCCCAACGGGGGGACGATCGAGAACGCCGCGATTCTTCATGATCATGGCGTGCAGGTCGCGATCATCCCGTCGCTTCCTGGTGTCGGCTTCGGCGGGCTTGGGGGGCGCGACCTGCTGCAACTGAATCTCGAAGCGTCGTTCGCGGTCCGCGGCGGGCTGCCGGAGGATTTCGCGCTACGGGCCATCACGCTCGACGCCGCGAGGATCCTGGGGATCGATGCGCGCGTGGGATCGATCCAGGAGGGCAAGGACGCGGACTTCGTGATCGCCGACGGCGACATGCTGCACTACATGACGATGGCGCGGTGGACGGTGGTGAACGGGCAGGTCATGTACGACAAGCAGAAGGACACGCTGCTGGCGCACATCCGCCCGGACGGGAATCCGGACCCGCCCCCGCCGGACGACGTGTGGCCGAAGCGGCTGGGTGAGTAGCGAGCGTTGGGCGCGGCTGCCTCGCATACGCTGCCGTCATGATTGACCTGTCTGGCAAACCGATCGCAATCACGGGGGCGTCCAGCGGCATCGGGGCGGCGACGGCGCTGGCGTGCGCGCGGGCGGGGATGCCGGTGGCGATCTCCGCGCGGCGGCGCGACAGGCTCGACGCCGTGGCGACCCGCATCCGCGCCGAGTGTCCCGGCGCGCGGGTGTTCGTGCAGGAATGCGACGTGGCGGTCCCCGGGGAATGCGAGGGATTCGTGGACGCGGCGGCGCGAGAGTTCGGCGGACTCTACGCCGTGTACGCCAACGCGGGGTACGGCGTGGAGGCGCCGATCCACGAGATGACCGACCGGCAGATGCGGGACATTTTCGAGACCAACTTTTTTGGCACGCTCGCGACCGTCCGCCCGGCGCTGGCGCACATGATGAAGTCGAGCGGCGTTCCTCGGGGGCACGTGCTGATCTGCTCGTCGTGTGTCGCGAAGATGCCGCTGCCGTGGTACGGAGCGTACTCGGCGACGAAGGCGGCGCAGAATCACATATCGCGTGCGATGCGGCTGGAACTCGAGCCGCAGGGGATCCACGTTTCCAGCGTCCACCCGATCGGGACGCGGACGGAGTTCTTCGATCAGGTCAAGGGACGCACGGGCGTGTCGAAACTCGTAGAGCACACGCCGGATCGGCTGCTTCAGTCGGCGGATTTCGTCGCGGGTGTGACGGTGAGATGCCTTCGGCGGCCCGTGCCGGAGGTGTGGACTGGCGCGAAGGGGCACTTCGTGCGGTTCGGCATGTCGGTGACGACGTTCCTGCCGCGGGTGGGGGACTTTTTCATCCGGGGGATGGTGAACAAGCGGCTGAAGGGATAGCGGGTCGCCATGAGCCGCGGAGACGGGCCGGCGTGAGCGATCAGGCTCGCGACAAGTAGGACCCGTCGGCGGTGCTGACCTTGATCTGCTCGCCGATCTCGATGAACGGGGGCACGCGCGTCACCAGGCCGGTTTCGCAGGTGGCGTCCTTGAGTTGGTTCGTCACGGTCGCACCCTTGATCCCGGGCGGCGTCTCGGTCACTTCCAGCACGACCGACGCCGGCAGTTCGACGTACAACGCGCGCGCTTCGCTAAATAAGACGACTGTTTGCGCATTGGGGCGGAGGAACTTCAGGGCGTCGCCCAGGACGCTGGCCGGGATGACGACCTGGTCGTAGTTCTCGATGTCCATGAACGTCGCGCCGGTGTTGTCGCTGTAGAGGTACTCCATGGTCCGCCGGTCCAGGTCGATCACCTCGACTTCTTCCGACGGGTTGAAGCGCTTCTCGACGGTCTGACCCGTCTGGACGTTGCGGTACTTGAGTTGGATGAAGGCGCGAAGGTTGCCGGGCGTGCGGTGCTCGTACCCGACGAGCACGCAGAACTTGCCGTCAATCTTGATGCCCATTCCGATGCGGGTGTCGATGGCTTTCATGGGGGGAAGGGATGAGGATGAGGGGTGAGGGGACTGGACCGGAACGACGAGTGGAGTGACTCGTTCAATCGGTGGCGGCGAGTCGGCCCGAACAACGCACCACTCGGCGAGCCGCGCGGGGACTCCTGGGAAGCGGGGGAGGGGACAAGAAGGGGCCAATAGTAGGCTCTGGAGCAGACGATGGACATGCGGGTTGCGCGGGAGGGTGTGACCATGCCGTTTTCATCTTGAGCCGCCCGGCACGAGCCGGCGGGGCGGGGCCGGGAGGGGGGCGTGCGTGGTCTCATGGCCGACGCCGTCATTCGATCGCGCCGGGCCGCCGAGCGCTCTTGCCGACCGCTTGCGCGGCTCGGCTCAGAAAAACAGATGGTCACACCCGCGCAGGCGGCATGGTCGCGGCCCCGTGGGCGGCCGGGCTCGCCGGATGCACGTGATTCGACGGGCGGAGACGAGGAACGCCATCGCGGAGTGAGAGCCCACCGGTCACGACCGCGAGCCTGCCGGTCGCGGCGTCGCCAGGTCGAACCGGTCGAGGTTCATCACCTTGGTCCACGCCGCGACGAAGTCGTGCACGAACGTCTCGCGGGCATCGGCGGCGGCGTAGACCTCGGCGATGGCCCGCAACTGCGAGTTGGAACCGAACACCAGGTCCACGCGCGTGGCGGTCCAGCGCCTCGCGCCGGAGGCGCGGTCGAGTCCTTCAAAGAGATGGGCGTCGCCGGCGGCTGGCCGCCACTGCGTACCCATGTCCAGGAGATTGACGAAGAAATCGTTCGTCAGGGACCCCGGGCGGGCGGTGAACACGCCGTGCTGGGAACCGGCGTAGTTGGCGCCGAGCACGCGAAGCCCGCCGACGAGCACCGTCATCTCCGGCGCGCTGAGGGTCAGGAGTTGTGATTTATCGATGAGCATGGCCTCGGCGCGAGCGGCGAGGTTGGGCCTGGCGTAGTTTCGGAATCCGTCGGCGAGGGGCTCGAGCACCGCGAACGAGGCCGCGTCGGTCTGTTCCGCCGAGGCGTCCATCCGGCCGGGCGTGAACGGGACCGCGGTCGGCGCGCCCGCGTCCCTCGCGGCGAGCTCGACGCCGGCGCACCCGGCAAGGACGATCAGGTCGGCGAGCGAGACATGTTTCCCGCCGGTTGCTTCGGAGTTGAACGCGCGCTGGATCTCGGAGTAGATGGCCAGCACGTGGGCGAGCCGAGCGGGCTGGTTGATCTCCCAGTCTAGTTGGGGCGCCAGGCGGATGCGTGCGCCGTTGGCGCCGCCGCGATGGTCCGACCCGCGATAGGTTGACGCCGAGGCCCAGGCGGTGGAAACAAGGTCGGCCACATTCAGGCCCGAGGCGAGCACCTTGGCCTTGAGGCTCGCGATGTCCGAAGCGTTGATCAGCGGATGATTGGCAGGCGGGATGGGATCCTGCCAGATGAGGTCCTCGCTGGGGACGTCCGGCCCCAGGTAGCGTGAGCGCGGGCCCATGTCGCGGTGAGTCAACTTGAACCAGGCGCGGGCGAAGGCGTCGGCGAACTCACCGGGGTTGGTGTGGAAGCGGCGCGAGATGCGCTCGTAGGCGGGGTCAACGCGCAGAGCCAAATCGGTCGTGAGCATGGCGGGGGCGTGTCGCCGGGCCGGATCGTGCGCGTCGGGAACGGTGCCGGCGCCGGCGCCGCCCGTGGGCCGCCACTGGTGCGCGCCGGCGGGGCTCGTGGTCAGTTCCCACTCGTAGCCGAAAAGATGATCGAAGTAGTCGTTGCTCCACTTCGTGGGTGTGCGGGACCAGGTGACTTCGAGCCCGCTGGTGATGGCGTCGCAGCCGATGCCGGACTTGTGCGTGCTCGCCCACCCGAATCCCTGCTGCTCGATCGCGCCGGATTCGGGATCGGCGCCGACGAGTTTGGCATCGCCCGCGCCGTGGCACTTTCCGAAGGTGTGCCCGCCGGCGATGAGCGCGACGGTCTCCTGGTCGTTCATGGCCATGCGGGCAAACGTCTCGCGGATATCGCGGGCGGCGGCGATGGGATCGGGCTTGCCGTTGGGGCCTTCCGGGTTGACGTAGATGAGGCCCATCTGCACGGCGGCGAGGGGGTTGTCGAGTTCCCGGTCGCCGGAGTAGCGTTCGTCGCCGAGCCATGTTTTTTCAGAGCCCCAGTAGATGTCTTCGGGTGGTTCCCAGACGTCTTCGCGCCCGCCGCCGAACCCGAACGTGTTGAAGCCCATGGATTCAAGCGCGACATTTCCCGCGAGGATCATGAGGTCGGCCCATGAGAGTTTTCGCCCGTACTTCTTTTTGACAGGCCAGAGCAGCCGCCGCGCCTTGTCGAGGTTGACGTTGTCGGGCCAGCAACTGAGCGGGGCGAAGCGTTGTGCGCCCGTGCCGCCCCCGCCGCGACCGTCGCCGGTGCGGTAGGTGCCGGCGCTGTGCCAGGCCATGCGGATGAAGAGGGGGCCGTAGTGACCGAAGTCGGGCGGCCACCAGGGCTGCGGATCGGTCATGAGCGTCGCGAGGTCTTTCTTCACGGCGCCAAGATCGAGAGAGGCGAACTCCGCGGCGTAGTTGAATCCCGGTCCCATGGGATCGGCCTTTTCCGAGTGCTGGTGCAGGAGCCCGACATTCAACTGATTGGGCCACCAGTCGCGGTTGGACGTTCCAACTCCGGCCGCAGACGCCGCGACGCCGTGAAACGGACACCGAGAGAGCGCGGGGTTTGTTTCGGTATTCATCGCCATCCTCTTGAGATAGGAAATCGAGAAGCAGAGTACACCCGGCGGTTGCGGCCGACGACTGCGGAACGGGAAATGGCGCGGGGAACGATTGACGGTCGGCCGCGCCCCGATCCGCGAGCCGAAGCGGATCGTGGCGCGCGGCTTCGGGGAACGTCCAGGCGACCAACCAGCGCGACCCACGTCGGCGGCTCAGCGCAGCCAGAGTTCGTCCGGCCACGCGTCTCCACAACTGATCTGTTCGCCGGCGGGCACCGACTCGACAATCGGGATCCAGAACTCCGCCCGGACCCCCCCCGGCTCGAAGCGGATCTCCGCCGCGCCTGATGCCTCGTGAGGGATCTGCTCGCGGATCAGCGTGACGCCGAGTTTGGGCACCGGCGGCGTGCGGACGGGCGGGCCGGCATGTTCGTGCCAGATCATGCGAATGCCGCCGGGCTCGCGAGAGGCCGACAATCGAACGCGGCCGGCGTCGTTCGACCAGGCGCCGTGCCGGATCGCATTGGTCGCCAGTTCGTGGATGGTGGAGGCGATGCTGGCGGCGGCTCTGAAACCCACGACGGTCTGGTCGCAGGTCAGATCAAGCCGGCGCGCCATATCCGCGTTACCCGAGAGCGCCGCGCGGCGGAGCAGCGAGTGGAGATCGGCGCCCAGCCAGTGCCGCGCGGCGAGTTCCCGGTGCGCGATCTCCATCGCGCGGATCCGATCGACGAGCGTTATGGCGGTCGATTGGTCAAGCCCGCCGCCGGTGCCCGCACCGACTTGAACGAGGCCGATGATCGCGGCCAGGTTGTTGAGCACGCGATGGTCGAGTTCGCGGATAGCGCGGTCGCGGGCCAGTTCGGCCCGCCGGCGCTGGCGCGCCTCGTCGGCGGCGCGCATGGCGTGCTCGACCGCAGGCGATAGTCGCGCGAGCCGGTCCTTGAGCAGGTAGTCCGCCGCTCCCCGCTTCATGCAGTTGACGGCGGTTTCCTCGCCGATGGTGCCGGTGACGACGATCAGCGGGACGTCGCTGTGCATCTGCGCTCGCACCTGCAAGGCGCGTTCAACGGAGAACGACGGCAGGGTGTAATCGGCCAGGATCACGTCGGCTCCGAGCGCCAGTTCGCGCCGGAAGTCTGACTCGGTCTGGACCCGGCGTGACGATACGACCCAGCCGGCGCGGCGCAGTTCGGCGGTCAGCAGCCGCTCATCGTCGGCGCTGTCTTCGACCACGATGACGCAGAGCGAGCGGCCTTCGCACCCCGCGGGGGCGCTCGGTTTGGGCTCGACGAATGTCTGGGCGGCGGCCGGCAGGGAAAAGTAAAAGGACGAACCGACCCCGGGCTCCGAGTCGCACCACACGTGTCCGCCGTGACGCGCGGCGATGAGCCGGGCCATTGCCAGCCCGCAGCCGAGCCCGGGACACTCCTGTTGGTTGTGCAGGCGCCTGAACAACTCGAAGAGCCTCGTGGAACGGCCCAGGGCAAACCCGATTCCGTTGTCGCCCAGGCGGTACACGTTGAGGGCGCCGCACTCGCGCGCCGAAACCGAAATGGAGAGGGGGCGCTGAGGAGCGCGGAACCGCATCGCGTTGTCGATCAGATGGTGAACCAGCGTGGTGACCAAGGCCTGATCGGCGCGGGCCTCGGGCAGGTGGTCGCAGGTCACGCGGGCGTCCCCGACGCCGCGCGCCGACGCCGAACCGGCGAGCTCCTCTTCGATCAGACGCCGGATGTTCACGCGGGTCAGGCACAGCGGGCGGCTGGCGATGTGCGAATAGGCGATGACCGCCCCAAGCCGATCCTGCGCGGCCTGCGCGCTGGCGATGATCCGCTGGAGCAGAAACTGCCCGTCGGGGTCCAGGGAACCCTTCTCCGCCAGTTCTCGCGAGAAGCCTTGGATCGTCAGGAGCGGGGCGCGGACGTCGTGCGAGAGCGCGTACGCCGCGCTGGCCAGCACGTCCGGCGACTCCGCGTCCGTGGTCGGCGCCTCCAGATGCGGTGCATGGTCCGACAGTGATGCGTGGTGTCCCATGGTGACGCCCTGGTCGAAGAACTAGAACCGCTCGGCGGCGGGGAGTTCGAGCACATCGATCGCGAAGTCAACGAGTCGCGACAGCAGCGGGAGGAGCCGCTGGAAATCGAGCGGCTTGGTGATGCAGAACGACGCGCCCAGCGCGTAGCAGGCCTCAAGCAGGTGATGCTGTGTTGAGGTGCTGAGCAGGAAGACCGGGATATGCAGGGCGGTTGGGATGCGTTTGATCTCGCGCAGCGCCTCCACGCCGTCCATCTGCACCATCCGCTGATCGAGGATGATCATGTGCGGCATGGGGTAGGCGACGCGATCGACGTATCGCCCGTTGCCCCGCACGTAGTCGACGGCGTCCGTCCCGTCGAAGACGAACTCGAAGCGGCAGCATGTTGACAGGTGCGGGTCCGCCGTCGCCACGCGCTCGACGAGAAGGCGGAACGAATCGTCGTCGTCGGCGTGCAGGATCCTGAGTCGGTGGCCGGTCATGGGTGTCGCTCCGGGTGTGACGGAGGTCAGCATTCCGCGTGGTTGCGACCGAATCGCCGCTACCCGAGCACGGAGTGCGATAACTTGGGCGAACTGAGCGCCTGGTGTATGGCGCTCAAGAGGCGCTGCTGGTTCAACTCTGATTTCGAGATGTACGCGCCGATCATGGCGTCCATGACGCTGGGCGACAGCCCTTCGCCGTGGCCCGTGATGATCACCACCGGCGTGCGGATCCGCGCGACTGTCCGCATGTGGTTGACCAGTGCCAGCCCGTGTCCATCGGGGAGGGAGAGGTCAAGCAGCACGACATCGAAGGCTTCGAGCGAGAGCCGGCGCTGCGCCTCGCTGATGCTCTGAGCGCGCGTCACCCGGCACGAATCTCGCAGGCATCTCTCAACGGTGCGGGCGTCCAGCAGGTCATCCTCGACCAGCAGCACCTGGAGCGATTTCGACGAGCCCGCGGGTTCGCGCGAGTCGCTGGCCAGGCGGACACGAACGGTGAACGTGGCGCCCCGGCCGGGTTCGGAATCGAGCGTGATGTGCCCGCCCAGGCGGTGCACCAGGCGCTTGACCGCGAGCAGTCCGATCCCCGATCCCGGGGCGACGTGCGGCTCCAGCCGGCGGAACGGCTCGAAGATCTTCTGGTGCTGCTCGCGGGGGATGCCCTTGCCGTTGTCGGAGACCGTGACTTCAAAGAACTCCCCGCACACCCGTGCCGAAACGCTGATCCGCGGGGAGGGGTTCGAGGACCCATACTTCATGGCGTTCTCGAGCAGGTTGACGAGGATCTCTTCCACGAAACTGCGCGCGATGTTGACCGAGCCGGGTGTGCTTTCGCGGTGCAGCAGAACGCCGCGGAGGCGCGCCGGTTCGGTGAAGCGGGCGACGACGTCGTCGAGCCACTGCGGCACCGCGACCGTTTCGTAGACGATCGGCCGCTGCTGGATGCCCGAGATGCCTTCCAAGTCAACGAGCATCTGCTTCATCCGTTTGCACTCGGCGATGGTCCGCCGAAGGATCTCCATATCGCCCGGATGAGCGGGATCGCGCGGCGCCGGCGACGCGGACGCGCCGGCCTGCTCCATCCCTTCGATCAGCGACAGCAGCCCGTCGATCGCGAGCACCGGCCGCTTGAGGTCGTGCGCGACGATCGAGAACATGTCCTCGAGTTCCTCCTGCTGCGAACTCAGCGCCGTGTTTGCATGGGCGAGTTGGTGGTTCACCGTCCGCGTCATCTCGTTGGCGTTCTTGATCGGCGTGATGTCGAGAAACGTCGCGACCACCCCGCTGGGCTGGTTCGCGTGCGTGAGGTGCGGCAGGATGCGAACCAGCAGCCAGTTTCCGCGAGCGCTCCGGGTCTCGCGCTCCGTCGCTTGACCGGTGGCAAGCACGCGCCGGGCGTCCGCGATGAAGTGGGGCCCGAGGCTGGCGACGGAATGCTCGATCGAGCGTCCCACGTCGTGCTCAGCCAGCGATACCACCTGGGTGATCGCCGGCGTGAACGTGCGGACGCGAAGATCGGCATCCAGAATGAGGACGCCGACGTTGATGTGTCGTAGCAGGTCATGGGGCTCGGCGGCGATCGTGGCGAGTTCCGACGGCCGGTCGCCGGGGTCGGTCAGGGTGGGATTGGGTGAGCCGGGCGGCGAAGGCGGTTCGCCGGCGCCCGGGCGCGGCTCCTGACGCGACGCGGCCGCCGCTTCGTCGGCCGGCGGTGACTGCTCGTGCGCCGGCGGCGGCTCGATGGGCGTCGCCGGCGGGTGTTCGTGCGGCCGGCCGACGCGCGACAGCAGCGCCTCCACGCGGTCCAGAAAGGCGGCACGATCGAGCGTCGCGGCGTCGGTCACGAACGCCTCGCCGACCTCCGGCGGGATCGCGGTGATGAGTGATTCCAGAGTCCCTCGCCCCTGGCCCGACACCCCGATGCACGCCAGATGAATCGCGCCGCGTGGCGATGCGTCCGGCGGGGTCAATCGCGGCGGCCGCAACCCGTGAACAGATGCGGGCCCGGCGGAATCAGCCTTTTCGTGCTCGCTGTTCATTGGCTATCTCGCATATTGACCAGTAGAGGTCAAATGTTCTGATCACGTCGACGAGGCTGGCGAACTCGATGGGCTTGACGATGTAGCCCGCGATCCCGATCTCGTACGAACGCGCCAGATCCGTTTCTTCGTCCGATGTCGTCAGGATCACCGCGGGGATGTGGCGCAGCGCGGGATCCGCCTTGTACAAGGACAGGAACTCCAGGCCGCTCAAGCGCGGCATGTTCAGATCGAGCAGGATCAGCCCCGGTTGGGGCGCCCGCGCCGGTCCGTCGTAGGGGGGCTCGCCTCTGAGGAAGGCCAGGGCCTCCTCGCCGTTTCCCACGAAGTACAGCGGGTTCAGCACGCGGTTGTCGGCGAACGAGCGCTTGATGTTCTTGACGTCGAGCGAATCGTCTTCGGCGATCAGGATGGGGATGTCTCGTTTCATGCGTGGTGGCAATGAGGAACAGGGTCTTCGGCCAGCGCGGTTTCGCGCGGGCCCTTGGGGATGGAGAACACGAACGCCGTTCCCACGCCCTCCTCGGAGGCGACCCGGATGGAGCCCCCGTTGGATTCGACGATCCGCTTGACGATTGCCAGGCCGGCGCCGGCGCTGCGGCACTCGTCCTTGGGTTTGAGCGTCTGGAAGAGTTCGAAGATCCGCGAGAAGTGCCGCTCCGGGATGCCGACGCCGTCGTCGCGCACCTCAAACTGGTAGTGATCGTCGGTCTCGCGTCCGCTGACGGTGACCTGGCCCGTCGGCTTGCCCAGGTGCTTGATCGCGTTGTCGATCAGGTTCTGAAAGACCTGGCGGAGTTGGGTGTCGTCGTACCGGACGTCCGGTATGGGCTCGACGACGCGGACTTCTCGCCCGGGCGGCAGGGGGATGGACGCGATGACGTCGCGCACCAGGTTCTTTGTGACGATCGGAACGGGCACCGCGCCGACTTTCCCGGCGCGGGAGTAGTTCAGGATCCCGTCGATCAGTTTGCTCAGGCGGCCCGTGCGTTCGAGCATGAGATCAAGGTTCTCCTTCGTCTCCGAATCGACGACGGCCCCAAGATCCGCCGCGATCCACTCGGCGACCGACGCGATGCCGCGGAGGGGGGCCTTCATATCGTGCGACACGACGTAGGCGAACTTCTCGAGTTCGGCGTTGCTGTGCTCCAGGCGCGCGGCGTACGAGGCGAGTTGCTGCTGGCTCCTGCGACGTTCCGTGACGTCGATCACCGACGCGAGCACCGACGCCGAGCCGCGGATGCTGATCGGGCAGAGCCCGATCTCGACGGCGATTTCCGTGCCGTCCTTCCGGCGGCCGAACAGGTCGCGCCCCGCGCCCATCGGCCGCTCGGTCGGGTTCCTCACGTACCCGTCGCGCAGCGCCGCGTGCGAGCCTCGGCTACGCATGGGCAGGAGCATGTCCACGCTCTGCCCGAGCAGTTCATCACGCGAGTACCCGAAGAGATGCTCGATCGCTCGGTTCACCAGCACGATCGTTCCCCGTTCGTTCGCGACGCAGACGCCCGAGGGTGACGACTCCACCACGACGCGGAACTGCTCCTCGGCGGCCAGGCGCTGAGAGATGTCGTGCGAGATCTGCGCGATGCCGGCGAGCGTCCCGTCGCGCGAGAGCACGGGGGAGGCGCTGAGCGAAACGTCGAACCGCTCGCCGATTTTGTTGATGCGGATCGTTTCAAACTGCTTGATGCTCTCGCCGCAGTTCACCCGGCTCAGGAGTTCGGCGATCTCCTGGACCTTGTCCTCCGGGGCGAGCACGCCCAGGTGCTGCCCGATTGCTTCTCTCGCCGGGAATCCATACAGGCGCTCGGCCCCGCCGTTCCAGGACGTGATGACCCCGTTCAATGTCGTGGTCACGATCGCGTCCTCGCTGGATTCAATCACGGCCTGGTAGGTTCGTTCGCGCGACAACTGCTCCTCGAGTTGTACCTCGGTCTTGCGGTGATGTTCAATCTGTTCACCAAGTTCCGCCGCCTGGGCCCTTGACGTCTTGATCGCGTGCAGCAGCGCGTCCGTCAGGACGCCCAGTTCGCCTCGGGATGGCAGCCCGGTCGGATCCCAGTCCGGCTCGGCGGCCCTGCTGACCGAGGCGGCCATGCGGCGCAGGGGGAAGACCAGCGACGCGAGCACGAGCCATGCGATCACCAGGGAGCCCACGAGCGAGACACCCGCGACCGACGCGCTGATCCGGTAGATCGAGTCCACCGGGTGGTGAAGCATCGAGAGCGGCACGCTCTCGATGACGGCGATGCCGGGTTCGAGGGACGTGAGTTGCCGAACCAGGCCGACCTGCTCACCCGCGGACGTGCGAACCACCCGGGCGCTTGCCGGATCCGGGACATCGGGATAATCATCCTTCCACGAGCGCCCAGCGCTGCCTGCGACGCCCAACGCGGCCTCGGGAGGCCCCGAGTCATGGACGTACTCACCCGTGGATGCGACCACCAGCAGCGCCCCGCTTGCGTACATCGGCGCGGTGGCGCTAAGAATGGACCGCATGTCAATACAGAGCACGATCACGCCCTGGCAGTCCGCGCCGTCTGCCGCGAATACCGGCGCTGCCAGACGCACCACCGTCGAAGCGGACGGTTCGAGCGTGCCGCGCTCGGGATCAGGCAACAACGGCGCGATATGGACGCCTCCGCGGGGAATCCTCTTCCCAGCCTGGACGTAGGGCCGCGTCCCGACGTCTCGGAGTTCCTCCTCGGGCACGATGCGTACGGCATGGTCACCCGCGGTCCGTTCGACCCGCACGATCTCCTTGCCGGATTCCCTCGCGCCGACGAGCCGCACCTGGAGGATCCATGGTTTGGCGCTGCATTCGGCGACAAACTGCTGGGCCAGCAGGTCGAGTTGAAGCCGATCCGGCCCCGCGGACGAACGCTCACCGGCGAGGGAGACGTGATGGGAGACGACGGCCGATACGAGCGGCGTAGCGGCGAGCGCCCGGGCATCCGCGGCGCCGCGGTTCACGAACGAATCGATCCTGGCGGCGGTGCGCTCCGCGTGCCCCTGCATCTGGGCGAGTCGCTCGGGGACGATGGCCCGCTCGGCTTCGTGCCGCGACCAGTAGGCGACGGTCGCAGTTGTCCCCACCGCGACCAACGCAACCAGAACGAGCGTGAAGCGCGTCGTAAACATGCGTGGTTGCCGCGTGTGCGGCAATAAAGTCACTATCGAACGGTCACGTGTATGCGACCACAACATTTGCGAGCCGCGGCTACAAATTATCTCGCCGACACAGCATCGCACAGTTTTGAGTGTCGCTGACTCAAAGATGAGCCGGTGCCCTTCGAGATTTACACATAAGCAGACATGTATAGCGGCTAGAGCATACCGGCTGAGCGGGATACGCACGATCCGATGCCCCGGGACGAGGTGGCCGCCGGCGACGCGATTCAATTCTTGCCGGTGATCCACCGAAGATAGATCCGGCTCAAGGGATACTCACATGTCACATACTCGACTGCTCCTCGTGGAGGATGATTCAGACCATCAGCGATTGCTGCTTCGTGCGCTGGTGGATGGGCGTCCGACGATCGAGATCAAGATCGTCGCGAGCGCGCCCGATTTTCTGGACGCTATCGGGCACGATCGCTACTCGTGCGTCATTCTCGATTTCAATATCGGTCCGAACACCGCGAGCGATCTTCTCGAGCAGGCCGGCCCGCTCCTTGAAGGCACCCCCGTTGTTGTTATTTCCTCCAGCACCACCCAGTCCGTGGTGATCGAGAGCATGCGGCACGGCGTGTCGGATTACGTGCCCAAGCACGACGCGATCTGCCCGGGGCTGTTGTGGAAGGCGATCGACCGGGCGGTCTCGCGGGCCGACGGCGCGGCCCGGGAGCGCCGGCGCGCCGAGCGACGCATCCGGGAACTGCGGCGTGCGGCGGATCGCGATCTGCTGACAGGCCTGTGGAACCGCCGCTACGCCGCTCGCCTGCTTGCCAGACGCTGCTCAGAATCCGAGGGAACGCAGCGAGCCATGGTGATGGTGGATATTGATCATTTCAAGTCGGTGAACGACCGGTTCGGGCACGAGGCGGGCGACGGCGTGCTGCGCCACGTCGCGCAGGTGCTGCAGCAGTCCGCCTCGCAGGACGAGACGGTCGTGAGATGGGGCGGGGAGGAGTTCCTGATCATCATGCCGGTGCAGGACGTGGCGGCGGCGTGGATCTTCGCCGATTCTCTCCGCCGCGGGGTGGCCGAGCAGCCCCCCGTCGTCGCGTCGGGTCCGATCGAGGTATCGATCAGTGTTGGTGTCGCCGTCGGGAGCAGCCGGGAGGACGCGGATCAGGCGGTGCGCCGGGCGGACGACGCGCTGTACTTCGCGAAGAACCGGGGCCGGGACCGGGTGTGCACGTCGCACATGGTGCAGATGCTGGCCGTGGCGGAGCAAGTGGCGGCTCGCGCGATCGCGGAACCCGCGGATCGCGTACGGGCGTTTCTGGCCGCGGTGCACCACACGCTCGGGACGGTGCAGCGCGAACACGTCGGGCCTCACAGCGAACTGGTGCGGCGGCTGGGGGTCGCGATCGGAGGGGCGATGCGGCTCCGCCAGGACGAACTCAACGACATCGCGCTGGGCGCGATCGCCCACGATATCGGCAAGGTGAGCATCCCCGAGACCCTCCTGGCCAAAGCGTCGGTGTTGTCCGACGACGAGAAGCGGTTCGTTGACGAGCACGCGCGGCTCGGATCCGAAATCGCCGAGAAACTCGGTCTGCCCTCCGCGGTCGTGCGGGTCATCGCGGATCATCACCTTCGCTACGACTCGGCGGCGGGTAAGCCCGGGATGGCGCGGCGCGAAGGCACCCCGCGCTCGATCATCACGCTCGCCGACGCCTTTGCCGCCATGGTGGAGGATCGCCCGTATTCCCCGCCGCGGTCGGTTTCGCAGGTCCTGTGTGAACTGCGGCGCGAACGCGGGGGACAGTTCGATCCGGACGTGGTCGAGACGGCTCACTTTGTCGATCACGGTCCGCTGCTGGCCAACCTAGTGCAGCAGGCCGCCGCGTGATCAACGCTTTGCCGGGAGACCTGCCGAGCGCGGGGCTTGAGTTGGATGAGTCCCCGGCGATGTTTCGGAAGCGCCCCGGTATTCAATCGCTGGAGATGGCAACATGACGACCGCACCGCGAGTTTCCGCACGACGAGGCCGACGGACATCCTGCAAGGTCGGCGTGGCGATCCGCCTGCAAGCGGGGCGGCCACTCCGTCGCGGGACGGTGACCGACGAATCGTGCAGCGGCATCGCGATGCTGGTGCAGGATGCCGGCGGCGCGTTCAGACCAGGGGCGACGCTGCGGCTTATCGGTCGACGGGCCGAGTTCGGCGAGCGAGCCAGGGTTGTTCGCGTCGATTCCCGATCCGATGAAGGCGTGCTGGTCGGTTGCTGCTGGGTGAAGGGGACCGAGAGGCCGGCCGTTCCGGCATCAGGACCCGAAATGGAGAACCGCTCATGACCAGGATTGATTTTGCTGAAGTTCGTCGCCAGGTCCGCTTGCGCCGTTCCGACGTGCTGGCGTGGCGCCATTCGGAGTCCATGGTGTCGCCGCGTACGGCCCTGCTGCTGGAATCGTCTGACGACGGGCTGGCGTTTGCGTGGAGGGGCGAAGATCCGCCGGCCCAGGACTCGCTCATCGAGTTGCAGGTCGAGAGCGCCGGGGCGACGAGCGCGTGGAAGCGCGCGGTGGTGCGCCACTCGCACATGGTTCACGACAACCTCAGCATCGTCGGAGTGGAGGTGCTGCAGTTCCGGGAGTTCCCGCCTTGCCGCGCCAAACTGCCGCCGCCGAATCCCACTCGCTCGGACTACCTGATGATCGACCTCAAAGCGGTGCTGGCGCCCAGCGAGGAGCCGGTCATCACGCCGCCCCCGACCTCACAGGCGGCCAGGGGAGCGACGCCGTTGGCGGTGTGACGATGGTCAGCCCCCTGGGGCCGCGGCGGCGCGTGGATCCGGTCGGCGCCACAGGAACACCAGGAGCATCCCAATGCCGATGAGCAGCAGCAGGTCGGCGATATTGGAGACGTAGGGCCAGATCTGACCATCGCCCCCGAAGGGGCGCCAGCCGCCCGGCCACCTGAGCCCGGGGAGTGGGTGCAGGAAGTCCCGCACGCAGCCCAGGGCGAGCCGGTCGTAGAGGTTGCCCAGCCCGCCGCCCAGGAGCAACCCGATCGCGGCGTGCGCGAGCGTATCGCGTGAACGGGTCCATCGCGCGAACATCCACATCCCGAAGGCGAGCGCCACGCCGGTGAAGACGACGAAGAACCAGCGCTTGCCGGGGCCGACGCCGAAGACCGCCCCGGGATTGAGCACCAAGGTCAGGTCGAGCACCCGCGGGATGATCGTGAGCGGGTCGTGGACGGGAACCAGCGAACCGACCGAGCGCGGATCCTGCGCGGCGAGCGCGAGCACTTCGCTGCGTCGAACGACGACCGGATTCCCGGCGATGGATCGGAACGCGATCCACTTGGTCAGCAGATCGATGGCCAGCGAGCCGACGGTGACGATCAGCAGCGTGCACCAGGCCTTCTTGCTGTGCCAGGCGCGGAGCGAGGAGCGAGGGAGTCGCTCGCCGGTCGGGGTTGCCGCCGTCATGGCAACCGAGAGCGTAGCCGATCGAAGAGCGGCTGAACCGGCTGACACGGGCGAGGCCGCCGTCGAGGAAACATCGGGTCTTTCCGCAGACGTGTCGCTCACGGTAAAAAACGTCCCATCGGCCGGTGGAGAAAGGCGGAGAGAGAGGAACTCGGGCAGGTTCACTCCTGGTACGGTCGGCGCTCGAGTTCGCGGGCGGCCTCGATGGAATATCGAGCCCACGGCAACTCGGACAGGCGCATCGCGTTGATCGGCTTGCCGGTGCGCTCGCACATGCCGTAGGTGCCGTCTTCGATGCGCTTGAGTGCGTCGTCGATCTCGCGGATCAGGCTGCGATCGACGGCCGCCAGGTCGAGCGAGAGTGATTGCTCAAAGGTATCGCTCCCCTGATCCGCCATGTGCTGAGGCGTCTGCGAGAGTGACCCGCTCCCGGATTGGCGCAGCGCCTCGTCTTCCATGTGACGGATATCGCCCACGAGTTCGGCGCGCTTGCGCAGGAGGATCGTGCGATAGTGGTCCAGGTCCCGCTTGCCGAGCGTTGACTTGATCGGTCCGCGCCCGTTGTCGCGTCCGTGGGCGTGGTGCCCGACAAGACCCGTCGGCGTGGCGTTGGGACCCGACGGAATCAGCGGCTTCCACTTCGCGCCGGGCTTGAAGAGCGGGTCGACCGGCATCTGGATCTTGGACTTGACCTTCGGCTTCCTGGCGCTCCCAAGTTTGGAAGAGGTCGCCGAAGGGGCCGCCGGTGGCTCCTTGGAACTCGTGTGCTTCGGCGCCGGTGTCTTTGACGAGCCAGCGGGGGCCGGCGCGGCGGGTTTCTTGGACGGACCCGCGCTGGCGCCATTCTTTTTCGGAGTGCCGCGAGATGCCGAGCCCTTTGAACCGCTTCCCGCGGACGGCTTGCTCGATTTGCTCGACGCCGCCGGGGCCCGTTTCCCGGCAGGGCTCTTCTTCGACGGCCTGGCCGACTTCTTCCCCGAAGGCTTTGGCGCTGTGCGTGCCGATGCTCTGTGCTTTTTCGTTGTTTTTTTCGCGCTCTTACTCGGCATGACGGAGTCCGCTTACAACCAGTGCCGAGATCCTGTGATCGCGGGCACGCCCAAGAGTGCCAGACTTCATCGAAGGGTGAGTCCCTGCCGCACACACGGGATTCTGCAACGGCCCTCACGCAACGAAGAGTCTGGTAGTTTAGCGGATTCCCGCATCGACGTCAAAGCAGGCTTTTACATACGAGATACGAACAAGTACCCCGTTTTCGCGCGAATGTACACCTATTCAGGTCGTGTAAATGCCGAGATTTCGGACAAGAATGGTCGATCACGCGGTTTCCAGGAGCGATCCCATCCTTCGGAAGCGTTCGTAGCGGTGCTGTGGGAGGATCGCCGGGTTGTGTGATTTGAGTTCCTGGATGCGATCGACGATCCAGCGTTCGACGGCGGACGCGATGGCTCGGGGATCCCGATGCGCGCCGCCCAGCGGCTCTGGGATGATCGAATCAACGATCCCGAGTTCGAGGTTGTCCTTGGAGGTGAGCCTCAGCGAAGCCGCCGCGGCGGAGTTGGTCTGCTCATTGGCCTGCTTCCAGAGGATGGCGGCGCACCCCTCGGGGCTGATGACGGAGTACCAGGAGTATTCGAGCATGGCGACGTGATCGGCGACGGCGATGCCCAGCGCCCCCCCAGAGCCGCCCTCGCCGATGACCAGACTGATGATCGGGGTCTTGAGCCGGCTCATCTCGCGCATGTTGACGGCAATCGCTTCGGCTTGCCCGCGCTGCTCGGCGCCGATGCCGGGGTACGCACCGGGCGTGTCAACAAACGTGACGATGGGGAGGCCGAGTTTCTCGGCAAGTTGCATTTTGTGGAGTGCCTTGCGGTAGCCTTCGGGGTGGGCGCACCCGAAGTGGCAGGCGATCTTCTCGGCGGTGGAGCGGCCCTTGTGATGCCCGACGACGAGGCACTTGATCGATCCGAAGCGGACGAAGCCGGTGACCATGGCGGGGTCGTCGCCGAAGCGCCGGTCGCCGTGGAGTTCGCAGAAGTCCTTGCCGATCATCTCGATGTAATCGCGGGTCTGGGGGCGCTTGGGGTGGCGCGCGACGCGGACGGTGTCCCACGCGGAGAGGTTGGCGTAGAGATGCGAGAGCGTCGCGCGGTGCTGCTCGCGCAGGTTGTCGATCTGCCGGGCCAGTGCGACGGGATCGCTCGACGTTTCCGGCGACGAGCCGGGGTCGTCCAGGGACCCGGGCTCGGCCTCGGCGACGGCCAGGCCCGCGGCGCGGGCGAGGGCGTCTGGTTGCGGCGCGGCGGGTGCGGGCGGCGCTGATGTTTCCGCGCCGACGCGATCGAGCCGGTTCACGAGCGTTTCGATCCGTCGCTCAAGTTCGACCAGCGGCTTCTCAAAATCGAGTTGGTAAAAGGACGACATGAACGCTCCCGGAAGGAATGGACATCGCGGGAGATCGTAGAAAGCCCGCACGTGCAGGTGTGCCACCGATCGTGGCTTTTGCACGATCGGTGTCCCCCGCCTCGCGTCTGCCCACACGCACTGGCCCTGCCCACGATCAGTGGCACATTCAGTCACGATCGGGGCCACCTGCCGTCGCGCCGCTATTCCCTCATCATCTCGACCTTGCGCACCGCGGGGACGAGAGCCAGGTCGTCGAGTCGGCCCAGCGGGATGACGCCGACGACGACGCGGGCGGCGGCGTCGTGCGATTCGACGCGCAGCCCGGCCTCGCCCAACTTCTTGAGCGTGTCTACCTCGGTATCGCGCACCACGAGGCTGACGGCGAGGCCGCCCTCGATCATCACGCCGTGCTCGGGGAACGGGCCGTCGAAGAGCCGGCCGAGAACGTCCGGGTAGCCCTGGCCGAGCGCGAAGGGAACGAGCGACTCTTCGACGACCGCGCGGATTCGCGCCTCGCGGACGAGCGCGGCGAGTTGGTGGGCGGCTTGCTCGCCGAGCATGACAACCGCGGCCTCGCGATGCGAGTCCTTGAACGACTCGTCATTGAGCACGGCGAGCATCTTCGTGGCGATGTCGTAGTCGGGAGCGACCTGCGCGAAGGTGGCCGCCCAGGTGCGCGCGTCGTCGAGCCTGTGTCGCTTGGCCAGGGAAGCAACATGCATCGCGACTTCCTCGCGGCGAACGGGGCGGACGACGGGAGCGGGGGGGAGTGAGGCGGATTCAGCCGGCGTCGCCGAGGCGGTCTTGGCCGCGTCGTGCGACGTGCGGGCGGGATCGGCTGGCTTGTCCCCGGCGTCCGGAGGGACACCGGTGGGTGCGGCATCAATCGCCTGGTCGAACGTGGCGGCCGCGTCGGACTGGGCGATTGCCTGTTCCAGAGCCGCCACCGCCGAGCGGGCCTGATCGTCAAGGTCGTTGAGGTAGCGATCAATGAGTGCCTGATCACCCGCGGGCTCGATCGTCACGCGGCTGAAGCGCTCGGCGGGGTCGGTGGCGCGCTGGGCGGTCTCAATGAACCGGCCCAACTGCTCGGCGGGTGAGATCGGCTGGGCATCGGCGACCGCGGCCGGTGTATTGCCTGCCGGGGCCGTCTCGTTGACCGGGCGACCAAGATCGACGGCGGGGTTCAGTTTGTCCTGGCGGTTGGACTGTCCTGTTTCGGGAGAGGCTTCGTTCGCGTCTGCCGGGCGCTTGGCGCCTGCACTGTCGCGGGGGCTGCGCTCGGAAGGTGTTTCCTTCTCGGCCGGCGCGGCGTCCTTCTTCTCCGCAATGGTGGAGTTGCGATCAGCGGGAGATGCCGGCGCGGGGCCGCCCGCGCCCCCGCCCGAAGGAGCCGGAGGAGGCGCCGACTTGGCGGGCGCCGGCTCAGACGCCGGCGGCGGGGTCGGGCTCTGGACGACTCCCTGGCGAGGCTCTTCGCGACGGGCCCCGCGCCCGCGGAAGTCGAAGTGGTCGCTGCTCTGCTTTGAGGCATCCGGCTTGCTCGCGGGCGTCGCGGCGGCGCCCGGCGCGCCCGCGGCGGGTGCGCCGCCAGCATCGGCCGGGGCGCCGGGCGTTCGCACTGATCGCTGCTTCTCGCGGACCGCCTCGCCGAGCTGGGCGTACGCGCGTGAACGTTCGGCTGGAACGCCGGAGGTCGGCTGGGTGTTGGCGCTGTTCACCAGCATGTCTTCACGCCGCAGCGCGCTCATCATGCTGTAGTCGGTGACCGCGGCATTGGACAGCGGCTGAGGCGCGATGTAAAAGACGTTGGTCCCCGCGTCCAGACGGGTCAATCCGGGTACCACCGCGACGGTTGGATCGAACCCCACGGCTGCATCGCCGAGCACGGGTTGAAGGGCCCGCGCGCTGACTTCCGATTTGAGCAGTGCCTCTACGTCAATTTGCGGGACCTCATCGAATGCAAACGCCACGCGCAGACGCGGCGCATCCTTCGAGCCGGGAGCGGCGCTGGCGATATCGGTGCCGACCCAGTTGCCGGGGACATAGTTCAGCGAAGAGCCGAACCGACTGGCGCCGTTCTGATCCACGCCATCCATGCCGGCGCCGCCTTCGAGGTAGGCGTCGTCATAGTCTCGGCGCAGCGGCGGGCCGCCGAAGTAGCCGGACCATTCGGCGCCGTGCTCGAACTCGATGGGGATCTGCACGAGGCGCGACCGTCCGCCGATGGTGACGCGGAGTCGATCAACGGCGACGAAACTCGTGTACTGGGTAACGAGGTTGAAGGACTCGCCGATGGAGACGATCTGGCCGCGCTGATCGGCGGCGATGGTGCCCTGCTGGGCGCGGGTCAGGTTCAAATCCATGATGGACTCGACCTTGGTGCGAGCCCAGAGGGTGGCGATGGTGTTGTTCTGCGGCTGGCTCTCGGGCAGGTCGAGGGTGACGGTGCGCGACCAGGGGCCGGAGGCGGTGTTGCCCGAAAGCGTGAGCGTGCCCGAGCCCGGCGCGGTGTAACGCCCGACGATGATGACGGGCTTCTGGTCGTAGAGGTCGGGGATGAACTCGAAGTCGCTGACGCGCTCGCCCGCCCCGCCTCCGCCGCCCAGGGCGGTGTAGGTATCGCCGGGCTGGACGAGCGGGCGCAGGTTCGGGGAGAACTGTGCGGCGATGTCGGTGAGGACGGGCGTGGAGACGCGCTGGGCGAAGCGCTTGATGACCTGGGCGGGGTCGGAGTTGAGGGGGACGTACTCGACCTCGCCGCGCCCGAGGCGGGCCATCCCGTCAAGGAGGTAGCGGTTGGGCGAATCGCCGACGGCGAAGGAGAAGACGCGAGCATCGCCGCGGTGCTGTCGGATGGCGTCCAGGACCTGCATGTCGTTGCCGATCTCGCCGTCGGTGATGAACGCGACGATGCGGATGGGCTTGACGGGCGCGGGCTCGATCACCGCGCGCGGCGCCCCGTCCACATTCCCGCCGGCGTCGACCTGTGTGACGCTGAGGATCCGCTCGCCGTTCTCGGTGACCCATGAGCCCGCCAGGCGGATCGAGGGCGCGATGATCGCGAAGAGCCTGTTGCGGATGCGGACCTTCAGGTCCGGCATGCCGTTCATCCGGATGAGGCGATTGGGGAGCCGGTCGTTGCCCTGATCGTCCAGGTTGTCGAGCCGGCCTCGCGGGACATCGACGATGACGTCGCGCCCGTCGGCGGGCAGGTTGGCGAGGTTTTCCGGCGAAATCACCTGGATCGGCGGCGGAGGGGGCGGTGTGGGCTGCCCCGGGCCGACGCCGGGCGACAGGGCCGCGCCGATGACCTTGAGCATCTCCGTCCCGCCTCCGGCGCCCTCGCGGTTGTAGAACGCGCGGGCCTCGGCGAGGTTCTCCGGCGTCGCGCGGCGCGGCGTCGGCCAGAGCGTCTCGAAGTTGTTGCTGAAACACAGCACGTTGAACGTGTCCGTCGCCCGCATCGTCGCGAGCGTCGCGTCGATCAGCGCCTTGGCCTGTTCAAACTTGAACCCCTTCATCGAGCCCGAGCGGTCGAGCACGAACATGATCTCGCGCGGGACGGCGAGGGAATCCTCGGCCCGGGCCGGCGGGAGCAGGCTGACGAAGAAGAAGTTGCCCTGTTCCTTGCTGCCGGTGTGCGTCAGCACGATCGGCTGGTCGATCGAACTCGTCACCTTCCACGTCAGGTTGAAGTCGCGGTTGGGGATGTCGCGCTCGCCGGCGAGGCGCACCGCGACGCGAGGCACGCCGCGGCCCGCGCCGTCATCGCCGGCGGGCGGGCGCAGGAACTCCCCCGCGCTCTGGGT
This sequence comes from Phycisphaerales bacterium, assembly GCA_050246015.1. Classification (GTDB taxonomy): domain Bacteria; phylum Planctomycetota; class Phycisphaerae; order Phycisphaerales; family UBA1924; genus JTS-AC122. Next base: position 26,566 of record JBFWWU010000017.1, on the reverse strand, counting down.
GGCGATGGTGTGCGAACCGGAACTCACGTCGTAGACGCCGGGGCCGCCCGGATCGATGCTGACCGTGATCGAGATGTCGTGCCCGGCGCGCTGATCGGGACGAACGGGCATTGGCGTGATGCGGTCGGCGTCGGGGACCGCGGTCGTCGGCGCCGCACCAGGGTGCCCGTCTGGAATCGGCTGCTCGACGATCGGCGCCGGCGGCCACGGATTACCCGCGCGCCGCGCCAGTTCCGGAGAGTAGAACCACCGGTTGTTGACCGAGCCCGCGCCGCTGGTGTAGAGCGTGCCGGTTTCCCGCGATCCGTCGTCGTAGCGGACCACGAAGTTGTACCACACCGTCGCGCGGGTCGGCGGGATCGGGAAGACGGGCTTGGCGCGGACCAGTTCGCGCGCCAGGTCCGTTGCCAGGAGCGTCGAGTGCGACGTGTCCCCGGCGGTCATCTCCACCACCGACGCCGGCCCGATGAGCGTGATCCCACGGCGGGGACGGAACCCCGGCGGGAGTTCGGGCAGTTCGGGACGCGGGCGAGGCGGTGAGGCTTCCCAGGTCCGCATCTCGCCGGGGATGTAGCGCGGCGAGATCGTCGTCGGGAACGTGAACGAGTACACCCCGTCGCGCGGCGACAGCACTTCCACGTAGGAAATCTCGATCGCCACCTCGGCCTGAGGCTCGATGTTCGCGATCGACTGCGTGAAGATGTTCGGGCGCTCCTGTTCGAGCAGGCTCGCCACGCGCCCCAGCGCCTTGGCTTCCTGGTAGATGCGCTGCGCCTCGGCGCGCTCCTTGACCTGGCCTTCGATCACGCGGTTGCCGATCGTCATCGTCATGCGGTCCACCGCGGCCCGCTCGGAGAGCGGGAACGTGTACACGGTTTCGACCTTGGCCGAGTGCGGGTTGAGATAGATCTGCTTGACGTTCACGCGGCTGAGGAAGCCGGAGACCTGGACGCTCACGTCGGTGTGCTTGAGGATGCACGGCCCCAGCACGTTCCCCAGTCCGTCGATCGCATCCAGACGCCCGCCGTCGGGCGCCATCACGTAGCGGTCCTCGCAGGCCTGCTTGATCAGACGGAGATTCTCGCTGTCCACGGCGAGCCGGATGTCGCCCGCGCCGTCGCCGGGGCGACTCCCGTTCAGACCGCTGGGCCCGCTGATCGACACGAAGTACGCCATGACCGAGGCGAGTGAGAGCACAGCCGCGGCGAGCGGTGAATACCGGTTCATGAAGATTCTCCTGAGCACGGAGCGATTGGCCGTCCCGCGGCGATCGTGCGGCGGGTGCGGCATGACGGTGTGATCGGACACTGACCGCGGCGCGCGGCCCTCGATCTCTTCCATCAGCGACGGGAGGGTCATGCGCCCCGGTGCGGGCGCCCCCGCCCCCGCATCGCATAACGCATCGGACGAGGCCGATGAGACGCCCGGCGCGGCGTCGGACCCCGCGCGCAGGGCGGCGAGCAGACGGTCGCGGCCGGCGGCGGCGCGAGCGGCGTTCTGCGCGTGCCACTGGCGCAAGAGCGCTTCGAGTTCGGGCGCGGACTGCGGAGCACCGCCGGCGGCATCGGTGCCGGGTGTGATTCGGTTCAGGTTGTCGTTGGTGCCGTCGTTCATACGTGTTCTCCTCCCCGTGTTCAATCTCAGTGTGACGTGTCGCGTGGACAGATCTCAGTGCAGACTCAAGTTTGTTGTGCGGGGGGATGCGCCGGCTCGGTGATTCCCATCAGTTCGGCGATGTGCTCCTTGGCGCGCGACAACAGTTTGTAGAACCCGCTGCGGGAAAGGCCGAGCGCCTCGCGGGCGGCCGCGATCGGGTCGGAATCCATGTAATAGAGATGGATCGCCAGTCGTTCACTGTCGGAGAGACGGTCCAGAGCGAGATCGAGCCGGGCAAGTTGCTCGGCGTGGGCCGCGCCGTCGGCGGGCGGGCCGCCCAGAGCGCCATGAACCTCGTTCTTCCCGCGACCCGGCAGGGGCGAATACTCCATCGCGATGTTCATCATGACGGTTGCCCCCAGTGATTCGTGGTGGGTGCGCCGGGTCGCCGCTCGCCGCCGCTCCGCGCACACGCGCCGAGCGATCGCGTAGAGCCAGGAGCGCAGGCGTTCGGGGTCGTCCACCCGGTCGAGCATCTGGAACGCGCGGATGAACGTTTCCTGGAGCGCATCGTCGGCCTCGGCATCCCCGCCTTGTCCCCGCGGCACGTGACGACGACACAGAGCCAGCACGACCGCGCCATGACGGTCGTACAGCCGGGCGAACGCCAGCGCCCCGGCATCCCCCCCTCGCCGGGCCGCCTGCAAGTCCCGCGCGTCCGGTGTCATCGCGTCACTCATGGCCGACGAAGGCGGCGTGTCTCCCGGGTCGTTCATGTGATTGCCACTTTATCAGACACGCGTTCCGCCTGTGCCGCCGGGGATATCGCCGGCGGTTGCAGGTGGAATCCGCGATCACCGTGCCCCGGGGAATCTGCTCCGCCTGCAACTTCGCGGGATGGATGTTCGTATCGTGGGCGGTGACTCCAATTGTTGCACTCATTGTGCAAGTGGTCGTAGCAGCAGCCGTGTTCTTCGCGGCGCCGCTGATCGCGCGCTCCAGGCGCCCGCTTTGGATCGGGGTGTGCATCGCGAGCCTCGCGCTCCTGCTAGTCTGGCCGCTCATGCGGTTCTTTCCAGTGCTCTTCATCAATGCCCTGGGCGCGCCCCTGGTCGCGTGCATCGAACTGACCGGCCTGGCGATCCCGGCGGTCATGCTCTTCGGCGTGGCGTCGCGGCACTTGCCCAAGACATCCGATCAGCGGGCCGTGCGCTGGCTGACCGCGGTCGCCGCACTCTACTTCGTCAAGGCCGGCTGGTGGATGGTCCTTCCCGGCGGCGGCGTGCCCGACCTGGGCCAGACCAAGATGACCCGCGACGGCATCTGCCGGCAGACCACCGGGTACACCTGCGTCGCCGCCTCGATGGTCACCATGCTCCGCGCCCACGGCATCGACGCGAGCGAAACCGAGATGGCGCGCCTGGCCTATACGCAGGTCGGCGGCGGAGCCACGGATTCACGCACGATCTGGGCGCTGGAGCGAAAGCTCGCCGGCACTCCTTTTCGGCCCGTCTACCACCGTTTGGACGCGCGCGGGATCGTGCACGCCCGCAAGCCCTGCATGGTGCAACTCGATTGGGGGTTCTTTGTCTCGCACATGGTCCCGGTGCTTGATGCCAGCGACGACACCGTGGTGATCGGGGACCCGCTGAACGGCCGGCGCGAGATCACGATGAAGGACTTCATGAAGGAATGGAAGCGCCAGGCAATCACGCTGGAGGAGCGATAGCGCCCATGCCGCGGGTGTGACCCGAGTGATTGGCACGTGAGAAAGAACAGTGGGGCGGGCGTCCCGCCCGTTGAAACTCGCGCACCACGCACCACGCCGGGCGGGACGCCCGGTCCACTCCATGCTCGCCAACAACTCTGGTCGCACCCTTCCGGCCCGCGCGATCCGGCCCATATCGGCTCGCATAGAGTGACGCATGGCCAAAGACCACCGAGCCGCGGCGAAACTGGAAGTTGTCGAGCCGATCGGCGCGCGCGTCCTGATCCGCAAGGACGAGGACAAGAAGCAGACCAAGTCCGGCATCCACCTGCCCGACAAGATCGAGATCCCGACCCTGACTGGGCGCATCGTCGCCATCTCCGCGCAGGTTGGCCGCGACGAAAACTACCCGGTGAAGAAGTACGACCGGATCCTCTTCAACCCCAAGCACGCGATCCCCGTGGAGTTCGAGGGGGATAACCGACTGTTCGTCGTGCCGGTCGAGGACATCGTCGCGGTCTTCCGGCGCGAGGGGGAAGAGGACAAGGCGTAGCAAACTCAGATCGCGGCCACGCTGCGGTACGTCTCCGGCCTCCGATCCCGGTAGAACTGCCACACCCGCCTCACCTCGGCGATCAACTCAAGATCCAGGTCGGCGACCAGCACCTCGTCCTTGTCGCGCGACGCCTGCGAGATGATCTGCCCGCGCGGGTCAGCGAAGTAACTGGACCCGTAGAACTCGCCGATGTTCCAGGGCTTCTCGACGCCGACGCGGTTGATCGCCGCGATGTAGTACTGGTTCGCCGCCGCGTGCGCCGGCTGCTCGAGTTTCCAGAGGTATTCGCTCAGCCCCGCGACGGTCGCGCTGGGGTTGAAGACGATCTCGGCCCCGGCGAGTCCCAGTTCCCGCGCACCCTCCGGGAAATGCCGGTCGTAGCAGATGTACACGCCGATCTTGCCGAACGGCGTGTCGAACACGGGGTATCCGCCGTCTCCGGGCGTGAAGTAGAACTTCTCCCAGAATCCCGGCAAGCAGTGGGGGAGGTGGTGCTTGCGGTAGCGGCCCAGGAACTCGCCGGTGTGGGAGATGACTGCCGCGGTGTTGTAGTACACGCCAGTCATCGCCTCTTCCATGATCGGAACGATCAGCACCATGCCCAGCGCCCGGGCCCGCTCGCGCATCAGCGTGATCGTCGGCCCGTCGGGAATCCGCTCGGCCATGTCGTACCACTTCGGGTTCTGCTCAGCGCAGAAATATGGGCCGAAGAACATCTCCTGGAGGCAGCAGATCTTGGCGCCGCGCTGGGCGGCTTGATCGATGAGCACGAGGTGTTTCTCGATCGCGGCGTGCTTGATCGCGGCGAGCGAAGTGGCTTCACCGGCTGAGGGGGGTGGGGGGGTGCTGGCCTGGATGATGGCGGCGCGGGTGATGCGTGGCATGGCGGATTGTTGCACGGCTCGGCGGGCACGATGGGCGATGCCCGGGGCGCGGAGGAGCGCGAAGAGGAGCGCCGAGGTCAAGCGCGGGGCCGCTTGCTGGAAGCGGGCGCGAGTTGTTGGTGGTACTTGATGGCTGAGCGTCATGGACTGATACGCGGGCTCTTTAGGCGGATCTTCGCCGCCACCGCCCGCGGGCTGCACCAGGCGTGCGGCTCGCGCAGTGGGACACCGAGAATCCTCGCGGCCGAGCACCGAAGCTTGAGCCCTTCCGACCAGATCACGGGGGCTTCGATGGAGTGTCTCCCGCGGCAGTCGAGTGAGCGCCCGGATCACTTCCCGTTGATCTCGTTCTGACGGGCCTTTGCCTTTACCATGTTTGCATCATCCGGGGCCAGGACCTTTTCAAGCAGCGGCACCGCCCGATTAATCGATTTCTTTGCCTCTTCAACGGCCCCACGCTCGAACTGGAGCCGCGAGAGGCTGCTCAGCGTGATGCCTAGCGCCAGCGGGGGCGGGGGGGTGCCCCGGTCGAAGAACTCGACCGCTCGCTTCAGCGCGGCTTCGGCGGCGGCGCTCTCGCCCAGCCGGAAGAGGATCACGCCGTAGTCGCTGTACACCGACCCGCGGTCAGCAGGCGCCGCGTCCGGATTCGCGTCGACGCGGCGGGCCGCTTCTTTGGCCTCGTCCCGGGCCTTGGCCTGCATGGCCCGGTCGTCGCTCGCGGCGGCGAGATCGGAGACCACCATCGCGTGCTGCATGTGGAACTCGATGGATCGGAGAGAATCCGGCCCCTGGCGCTGCTCCATGATCCGCACCGCGTCGGCGGCGGGAGTCAGGGCCGCCGGGGCGTTTCCCGCCCGTCGTTCGATCAGAGAAAGACCGTAGAGAGCCTCCGCCAGGTCAACACTCCCGCTGGGGTTGTCCAAGAGGTACAGGCGTACCGCTTCCCGCATCTGTGCGCGGGCGTCATCAATCCTGTCGTATTGGAAGTACGTGAACGACAGGTTCAGACGGATGCGCGCGTCCTGCGGGCGGATCGCGGCGGCGGCTTGGTAGTCCTTGGCCGAGTCCTCCCACTTCTCCTCGGCGCCGCGCCGATCGGCGCGGGAGCTGTGGAACCAGAACAGCGCGGCGGGCCCCTGCTTCCGCGCGGCGGCCTCGGCGGCGGTTTCGAGTCGATCGGCGTCGGCGTACCGCGAGAGCGCCACGGCGGTGCGGTACGAAAGGAGGGCGTCGCCCGCCGTTTGCACGTGTTCGAGCAGCGCCCGTGCGTCCTTGGGCAATGGTGGAATCGCGGCGGTTCCGATATTCGGCGCGCGAAGCAGGCGATCGGCCTGCACGGCGTCAAGAATCTGCCGAGCCAGCTCTTCATTCCGTTCTTTGCCCTCTCGCACGTCCGCCCTGAGTGCCACGATCTGGCTGCTGGCCTCTCCAAGCTGCGCGGTCAATCCGTCGATCGTGCCCGTCTGCGAATCGATCTTCCGCGACTGCTCCTGCATCGTCGCTTCGTTCTTCTTGGCGGCGTCCAGCAGCGACGCCGATTCTGCCTTCAGCGTGCCGATATTGCCGTTCAGCCGGTCGATGGTCCGCGTCTGCTCGCCGATCTGCTCACTCTGCGAATCGATCGTCGTCTTGAGTTGCCGCACCGCCTCGGTGTTCTCGACGACGGCGACGTAGAGGCTTTCAACGGCTTCGGCGGTGCGGTCGCGGTCGGTCGCGTTCACGGCGTAGTTCCCCGCCACGCCGACAATCGGCCCGGCGGCCAGACCGATGACGTGGCGCCAGAACGGAACGCCGCCGCAGTACTGGTTCGCGACGTACGCCACCGCACCGGCGACGCTCAGGGCCAAGGCCATCAGGCTCAGCGACCGCCCCCCACCCCACACCAGCGAAGCGCCGAAGAACACCAGGATCAGGCCCAGCAGCAGAAGTATGGTCCAGCGGCGTCGGACCTTGTCATGCGGCGTCGTCACCCATCGCTCCGCCCACCCCGCCGCCGCGCCGAGTTGCCCGGGCAGCGTGTCGCGACTCCAGCGCAGGATCGCCGATGCATGGCCGAAGGCGACCGTCGCCAGCACGGTCAGGATCACGACCACGAACTGTCCGGCCTGCGTCCAGTGCATCCACGCGGCGATCAGGTACGCGGCCGACGCGGCGACGATGGCTCGCAACACCGGCGCCAGCGCGAGGCTGCGTCCGCGCGGCGTCGTGCTCGTTGAAAGGCTTCCCACGCCCGTGCCCTCCGTTCGGTGGTTCCTCGGAATCGGGGCGGCGACGTTCCGCTCGATCGTTCACTCTACCGGGTATTGGGGCCGCCAGATCGCGAAATCGCGGCGGAAATATGAAAGTTTCTGGTCCCCTGCGGTCATCACGCGGGCCCCTTCATATACTCGCTCATGAGCACCACCACCAAACCCGAAGCGTTCCAGATGCCCCCGCTGTCCGCCGAGCATCAGGCCACCCAGAAGGTCGCGAGCCGGCTCGTTGAACTGTGCACCGCCGGAAAGAATCTTGACGCGATCAACGAGTTGTACGCGGACAACGTGCGCAGCATCGAGGCGATGGAAGGCCCGGGCTGCCCGCGCATCACCGAGGGCAAGGCCAACGTCGTCAAAGCGGCGGAGAAGTTCCACAGGACCACCACCGTCCATGGCGCCACTGTCGGCAAACCGATTGTCAACGGCGACCAGTTCGTCGTTCCGATGTGCCTCGATTGCACGTGCAGCGAGGGTCCGATGGCCAATGTTCGCATGCAGATGAGCGAGACCGCCCTCTACACCGTCAAGAACAACAAGATCGCCGAGGCGAAGTTCTTCTACGGCTGCGGGATGTAAGCCGCCAAAGCGCCGGCGCCGCTCGCGCCGGGGAATGCTGACTCAGGTCGGGCTGCGCGCATCGATCGCGCGGTCAAGCCGACCGTCGGCGGCGAGGATCAGTTGCCGGGCGGCATCAGCGCCGACTCGCCGAGCGTGCATCACGACCGCTGTTTTCACGTGCCCGCCGGCGCGGTCCAGGAGTGTCAGCGCCTCGTCCCTGCCCAGGCCCGTCAGGGTCGCGATGATGCGCGCCGCTCGGTCGCGCAGTTTCTGGTTCGTCGCGCGCACATCCACCATCAGGTTCTCGTGCACCTTCCCGCACTGGATCATCAGGGTCGTTGAGATGATGTTGAGCGCCATCTTCGTGGCGCTTCCCGCCTTCATCCGGGTTGAGCCCGTCAGCACCTCCGGGCCGGTCTCCAGCACGATCAGGTGCTTGACTGTTGGAACCGCCGCCGGGTCGATCGGTACGCACGTCAGCAATCCCGTGACCGGCGATCGGCGAGCGCCGGTCGGGGCATCCCGCTGCGCCGCGGCATACGCCAGCCCGCCCAGAACGTACGGCGTGGTTCCGCCCGCGGCGATCCCCACCACCGTGTCACGCGCCGACAGCGACAGCGACGCCAGTTCCGCGTGCGCCCCCGCGTGATCGTCCTCCTTGCCTTCGCTGGACCGTCGCAAGGCGGCGTCGCCTCCCGCGATCAGGCCGATCACTCGATCAGGCGGCACACAGAAGGTCGGCGGGCATTCCGAGGCATCCAGCACTCCCAGCCGGCCGCTCGTCCCCGCGCCCAGATAAATCAGCCGGCCCCCCGCGGCAAAGCCCGGCAGGGCAGCCGAGATGAACCCCGTGATCGCCGCCGCGGCTCGTTCCACCGCCGCGGGCGCCGCGCGGTCCTCATCCGCGATCAGACGTACGCACTCGTCAACGCTCAGCCGATGAAGATTCATCGAGCGGGCGTTCCTGCCTTCGGTCGGCAGGTGCGATCGGTCGGTGGGATTCGTGCCGGACATGCAGGACGGTAGCGCCGGCACTCATCAGGTGAAGGCCGCGCAAGCCCTCGCCGCCCCGCGCTCGTCGTTTTGTGGGATGGAGTTGTCTATGTCACTCAGGCTACGCAACCTCTGCACGCGACGTCCGTGAAGCGGCGGTGGTGACGCGGGGCGCGAGTCTCAGCCAAAGTTGTCCACAGTTTCTCGGCACTCTGTGTACGAGTGGGCTCTCCCGCGTGAACAATATTTTTTGCCGCGCGCAACTCTCGACATTTCTGAGGGTAGCGAGCGTGTGGAAACAGATTCTTCATGAACACCGATTGAGTTTTCGGTGATCTTGCGTTACGCTCTTGACCGGTCACGGAGAAGGCCGACCGAGTCACTTGGTTTGGTGCGACCCCGACGACGTTCCAGCACGCGGGCAATTCACGACGAGCGCACACTCTTGCGTGCCACGATGTTGTCGTGCCTAGCCCGCAGGCTGACGGCGGGGTGCGTACCGATCGATGGTTCGAAATCGTGAATGGACTCGTCATCTGTGCGTTGCCGGTGCCAGCGCCGCCGGGTCAGTGTGTACCGGCGTTCCACGAGTTTGATTCATCGGTCGCTCTGTCGGCCGGAGGGGCTTCCATTGGAGAGACGCAACGCTTCGGATGCCGCACGCGCGGCGGTCGGACAGGATGTGCGTGCGGCGCGACGAGGTGAAACCCGCTCGACCGCGCCGACGGATCCTCCCTCGCGACTCGCCGTCCGCGCAGACCCGGATCACTCGCCGGATCCGGCCGTGGATCGTGACCCTGCATCCGTTCGCGCTGGAACCGGTGAAGGCGCGGGACTCCTGGGCCGATTCAGGGGGCAGGTCGCCCGTGAAATCGGGCCCGAAGCCTTCGCCCGGTACTTCGATGGACAGATCGCCATGCGCATCGATGAGCGCCGGCTGTCGCTCGCCGCACCCACGCGCTTCCTGGCCTCCGTCATCGAGCGCCGCTTCGGGGACGCCCTCCGGGCCGCGGCGTCGACCATCCCGGGCATGGACGGCTTTCAGATCGAAGTCGCCACCTCGGCCACGCCCATGCCCCCGGCGCGCAGCCAGGCCGCCCCGCTGGCTCCCCCGGAACCCAAGCGTGACCCGGACGAGACCGCCACCCGGCACGCCCCGTCGCGCGTTCGCCGGCCGCAAGCCCCCGCCCGCGATCCGTTGGCATCCAAGATCAGCGAGCGGTACCTGCTCGAAGAGTTTCTCGTCGGAGACAGCAACCGCCTGGCCTATGACGCCGCGATGCGCCTGGTCGAGTCGGATTCGATCGGCGACGACCGGCCGCCGATAAGTTCGCCCTCGGCCGCCGCCCGCGCCAAGCCGATTCGCTCATTCGGGCCGCTATTCATCCACGGACACTGCGGACTCGGGAAGACGCACCTGCTTCAAGGGATCGCCCTGCGGTTCAAGCAGCGCCGCCCGGGCGCGATCGTTCGCGTCGTCACCGGCGAAGCATTCACCAACGAGTTTCTCGCCGCCCTCCATGATTCCCCGCGAGCCGCTGGCGCCACGGCCGCGCCCGCCGGCTCGTCCAAGGGTTCGCGCAGCGCCATGGAGCGATTCAGGCAGCGCTACCGCCGGGTCGATCTGCTCTGCATCGACGACGTGCATTTCCTGGCGAGCAAGAGCGCCACGCAGGCCGAACTGCTCCACACCTTCAACGAACTTGATATCTGCGCCGCGACCATCGTCCTGGCCTGTGACGAGCACCCGCGCCACGTCAAGAAGTTCAGCGACGCACTGATCTCCAGGTTCATGTCCGGCATGGTCGCCCGCATCGATGCCCCCGATCGAGACCTGTGCGAGCGGATCATCACCCGCTTCGCGGAGCGGCGCGGGCTCGTCTTCGACCGCGCGGCCATTCGCGCTCTCTCCGCCAGCGTCTGCGCCGTGGCCCCGGGCGCGAGCGGCGCGTCCCCGCACGCTCCCACCTCCCGCGGGTTCTCAATCCGCGAACTTGAAGGGCTGGTCACCCGCATCGAGGCATTCATCCGCCTCAGCGGCGATGCCCCGTCGGCCGGGACCCTTCAGGTCACCACCGGCGTCGTGCGCCAGGTGCTCCAGAACTTCCTCTACGTCCTGCCCGAGCGCGCCGGCGGGCGCGCCGAGTCACCCGGCGCCGCCGCTGCCCCACCGGCCCCGGCCCCACGCGCCGGCGCCTTCAGCCTCCCCCCCGGCGCCGGTGCAAAGCCCGTGCGCCTCGAAGCGATCATCTCCGAGACCATCCGGCTGCTCGGCGTCGAACATTCCGATCTGGTCGGCACCGGCCGACACCCCCGCGTCGTGCTCGCCCGGTCCATCATCGGTCACCTGGCCCGGCGACTCACGCGCCTGAGTTTCCCCGACATCGCCCGCGGCATGGGCCGCCCCAGCCACTCCACCATCATCGCCGCCTGCCAGCGACTCGAAAAGCAGATCAGCGGGTGCGATGCCCCGGAGCCCGTGGTGTCGGGCCTCGACCTCACGGTCGCCGAGGTGTGCGACCGCTTGGCGGGATTGCTCTCCGCCAGGTCGGCCTGAGGGCACCCAGCGCGGTTTGATGTCAGGATCACGGACGACCGGCGGTAAAGCAGCATCGCTGCATCCGCGCCGGGCGGTGCGCCCGGACGGCATGCGCTACATTCACGCTGCATGTGGTTCCCGCGTTCAAATCGCCCGTCCGATCGAGCCTCGACCTCGCCGGCGCTGATCCCCGTGGTCATGCTGCTCATGACCGTGGCGCTCACCGCGTGCCAGTCAATCCAGGGCCAGTTGCAGATGCTGCATGCCCAGGGCCGCTACGCCGACGCGCGTCACTTGCTGGAAGACCCGCGCACGCGAGACGAGGTGTACGGGACGCGCGACGCCGTGCTGTGGCGATTGGAGACGGCTTCGGCCAACATGGCTTGCGGTGACTACCAGCGCGCGGTCGGGCTGCTCGACGATGCCGAGACCTACACCGCGTACAACTACGACAGAACCGGGGGCGAAGCCCTGGCGCAGTGGGCTCTGAACGATTCCGCCGCGGCGTACGCCGCCCAGCCGTACGAGGACCTCTATGTCAATGTCCTCAAGCAGATCTGCTTCCTGCATCTGGGGGACCTGAACAACGCCGCCGCCGAGTCCCGCCGGATGCTCGACAAGTCCAAATCGCTCGGCGGGTTCATGCAGGAACATCTGCGGCGCGCCGAATCGGGCGACACCTCCGGCGTCGTCCGCGACGCCACCAATCGGTTCCGCTCCGCTCGTGCGCGCGGCAACGACTACATCACCAGCCCGCTGGGCGCCTACCTCGCCGCCCTGGTTGCCGCAAAGAACGGCAACCCCGCTGGTCAGGATGAAGCCGCCACGCGCCTCAGGCAGGCCATCGGCGAGCAGCAGCGATTCATCGGTTCCATCAACCCCGGCGCCTTTGACACCGTGGGGAGCATCTCGCCGGACTCCTTCGACGTGATCGCGATTGGGTTCAGCGGCCGCGGACCGGTGAAAGAGTCCCGGCAAGTCGACGCACCGCTCGCCGCGGGGCAGCGCACGGAGATTCCCTTCCCGATGATCCGCCGCGGTCTCTCGTCGCGCGTCACGGGCGCGTGGATCGAGTTCGCGTCGGGGCCGAGCGAGCCGGGCGCCACCGCACCCGCGCCGCCGCTTGATCGACACCCCCTGCAACTCGTCGAGGACCTGGGCGCTGTGGTGGCGGAGAACTTCGCGCTCACCGAGCCGGCCATCTACGCGCGGACCATCGCCCGGATCGCGATCAAGGCGGGCCTGGTCGCCGGAGCCGCGTACGGCGTGCACGCGTCAGGCAAGGACGACCGCTGGACCGCGCTCACCGTCCTGGCCGGCCTCGCCTATATCGCCCTCACCGAGCATGCCGATCTTCGCTCATGGGTCATGCTCCCCGGACAGGCCTGGGTCGCCGCCGTCAAGGCACCAGTTGGTGCCGACCGCGCTAGGATCGTCTACTCCCTGCCGGGAGGCCGCGAAGTATCATCGGAGTGGCGCCCGATTCATGTCACCAGCGGCGCGCCGGCGACGGTGGTGACGTACATGCCGGACTAGCGATCCCTGCCCGGCCCGTTTGTTGGGCGCCCGTGTACACGTCCCGCGTCGCACGCCATCACTTCGGAGCATCCATGACCATTCGCTTGTTCGCCCTCATCGTTGCTGCTGGTTGTTCGGTCGCTTCAACAAGCCTCACGACGGGGTGCGCGTCCGGCGGGGGGCGGCCCGAGTCATCCGAAGCCCGCCGATACCTCTCATTCACCGACGTCAAACGTGCGATCCGCACCGCCAGCGCCGACGGGCTCGCGCGCCCGTGGCGGGAGAACTTCCGAAACACCCAGGGACGCGAGCCGGCGATCCTCCTTTACCGCATCAAGAATAACTCCGATGCCCGCGATATCACCGAGACCATGCTGGGCAACCAGATCGAAGAGGAGTTTCTCAACTCCGGCGTCGTCGTGCTGACCGAGCGCAGCGAAGTCGTGCAATCCGCGCGCGACACGCGACGCAACGACGAGTACACCGACCCCGAGTTCCTCAAGAAACTCAAGTCAGAGCGGATCGGCGACTTCTACTTGACCTTCACGCTCGACAGCATGCGAGACGCCGGCGAAAAGGGGTACCAGATGACCTTCGAACTCATCAGCCTCGACACGACGCAGAAAGTTTGGATCAAGACCTACGACGTCCTGAAATAGCGAGTCGTGGTGAACCTTCCCCAAAAGAGGCATGCCGGCCAGCACTCATGGATGGTCGTGCATGCACTCTCCTTCGAACATGCAGCGCTGGCAAACGGCACGGCTCCCTTGCCACCACTCTGAGTACTTTCGACGCTCGGGGCTTGCGCGTTCAGTTCACGTACGCGTGCTGCCCGCTTCGTGGCGCCACGTGTGAGTTTCCCCGTCCAGTTTCCTGTGCCAGCGGCGAGCCTTCCCACGGATCTGTGTGTTCCTCGGCCCTTGGCGACGCGCTACCCCGTTTGGTGCCTGGCAGTCCCGAACCACACAGTCAAGCACCCAGCAGCGAATTGCCATGATCCCGCGCTACCTGACGAACGTAGAATTGATGGTCTATCGAAGGAGGGTGATATGCCCCGAGTTCCCCGCTTGCTTCTGTGTGCCTCGGCGATTGTGTTGCTCTCCGCTACGACAGCGGTCGAGGCTCAGTCCATTCCGCTCAATCGCGTCTCACGTCGCGGATTCGGCATGCAGCCTGTCGCACCCAGACAGGTCTCTCCGACGCCCCCTCGCACGGGTCTGGGCGGCGTGAAATCCAAGGCGCCCCGCCCCATCGGCAGCATCAGAGGCTCGCTGCTTCCTCCGCCGCCGTCCACTCACGCCTCACCCATTCGCCCGACCCCGGGAAGCCGTCTCGACCACCGGGATGGTTTCGATCGTTCGCGAACGCGTGACCGCTTCGATCGTGACCGGTTCGATCGGCACGATCGCGCCGACCACCGCGGCGGCACCCATTTCGACGGTTCTTATGCCGATGACCGCTTCCGCTTCCGCTTCCACGTCGGCGACCCCTTCGTGCCGTACTACAACAGCGGGTACCACCGTTCGTACTGGCCCGGCGCCATCTACGGCTCGGGCTACGGGATCGACTACGGCTACCCGGGCTACTGGTACGACCGCTACGACTACCCGCCGTCGTATGTGATCGGGTATGGGTACTCAGATCCGTTCCTGCAAAGCGGATCGGCGTACACGCCGCCGCAGGCGACCCCCGCTCAGCCGGAGCGAGAACTGACGCCTCTGGAGAAAGCCGATCTGGCCTTGCGCGACGGCGACGCGGAAGTGGCGGTGACGCTCTACCGCGACTACCTGACGAAGTCGCCGGAGGACGCGCAGGCCGCCCGGTCGCTCGCCCTGGCGCTCATCCAGACGCGTGACATCAAGGAGGCCGTGGCGGTGATGCAGTTCGTGTATGACAAGCATCCGTCGCTGGCATCCAAGCCGGTCCTGCCGGCGGAGGTCGAGGACGGCGCGCGAGGATTGCGCCGGATGCTGCGCGCCGTGGTGCCCTTCGCGAATCGGACCCGCTCCGCGTCGGGCTACCTGACCGAGGTGGTGATCATGCAGGCCGAGGGTCGCCAGGCCGATGCCCGCCGAATCCTCCGCAAGGCGATCGATGCGGGGCTCCAGGAGACGATCGCCAAGGAGTTTGAGACGGCGCTCAATCCGTAGCGAGCGCGTCATGATCCGGCCGAGGCTGGATCGGTCACATGCCCGGCGTCGCGGAGCGTCTTTTCGCGCCGGGCCAGTTCGAGATCTGAGTTCACCATCATCGTGACAAGTTGCTCCAGCGACGTGGCCGGCCTCCACCCGAGCGTCCGCCGCGCCTTGGACGCATCGCCGACCAGCAGGTCCACCTCCGCGGGGCGGATGTAGCGCGGATCGACCTGGATGAAGTCCCTCGCCACAAGCCCCGCGCACGCGAACGCTCGCTCCGCGAACTCGCGCACCGTGAACGACCGGCCCGTCGCGATCACGTAGTCATCAGCCCGCGGCTGCTGGAGCATCATCCACATCGCTTCCACGTAGTCCCCGGCGAATCCCCAGTCTCGCTGCGCGTCCAGGTTGCCCAGGTACAACGTCGTCTGAAGCCCCAACTTGATGCGCCCGACCGCGCGCGTGATCTTGCGCGTCACGAATGTCTCGCCGCGCCTCGGCGATTCGTGGTTGAAGAGGATCCCGCAGGACGCGTGCAGCCCGAACGCCTCACGGTAGTTTACCGTGCAGTCGTGCGCGAACACCTTCGCGCACGCATACGGCGAACGCGGGCGGAACGGCGTCCCCTCGGATTGCGGCGACTCGGGCGCGTTGCCGTACTGCTCGCTCGACGACGCCTGGTAATACCGCACCGGGTTGCCCGTCTCGTGCTGGTATTCGCGAACGGCTTCGAGAAGTTTGAGCGCGCCAAGCCCGGTGATGTCCGCCGTGTGGATCGGTATCTCGAATGACACGCGCACGTGCGACTGGGCCGCGAGGTTGTAGACCTCTTCCGGGTGGATCTGCCGCATGAGTTTCGCCAGCCCGTTCGCGTCGGTCAGGTCGCCATGATGGAGCGTCATCGAGGCGCCGGCGGTCTGCACGTGCGGGTCGCGGTAGACGTGATCGATTCGCGCGGTGTTGAAGAGCGACGCGCGCCGAACGATCCCGTGCACGTCGTACCCGCGCGCAAGGAGGAACTCGGTGAGGTACGAGCCGTCCTGTCCGGTGATGCCCGTGACCAGGGCGACGCGGCGGGCCGGTTTCGATTGGGTGGGTGATGAGGTCATGGTGGTCCAAATTGGGGAGCACGCGGCGGCGGAGATGAAAAGCGCGGCGGCGGGGATTCAATCGGCGGGAGCACGCCCCGGACTCGCCGGTGCGGCGCCGGACGCCCTACCCGCTGTGTCGCCGGGAAATGTCCATGAATTCGCCGGCGGCGCCCGGTAGATCGTTGCCGCCGATAGCAACGCGAGCGCCAGCGTAAGGCCGCCGGGGCCCGCCACGCGTGCCAGCCGGGCGAATCGCTCATCGCGTGTCGCCCGCGCGGTCCGGCATGCCATGAGCGCCAGGATCATGAGCACGAACGGCTCGGAATATCGCTGCCACAACTGAAACGACGCGGACTGTGCGAGCATGAACCCCAGCATGGCGCCCAGCAGCAGCCAGCGGTCGCGGAACTCCAGCGAGAGCATCCACGCGGCGAGCATCAGCGAGCCCAGCGCGGCGAGCGCGACGATCGCGGGCGCGGTGCGGCCGGCGAGCAGCGGCAACTTCGTCGCCAGCGCCCAGAGTCCGGAGTACCGGCCCGCTTCGACGCTGTACGAGGTTTCGGGGATCACCCCCGCCAGCACGCCGAGCACGATCGCGACTCCCAGCGCAACGCGATGCTTCGTCAAGAGCAGGCCCAGGCCATGCCGGACGAAGCCCACGAAAAAGACGCTCGCCGCGCCGAAGACCGCGAGGATGAACGCCGGCGCCGCCGGGTTCATCCCGTTGTATTGTCCTTGGAATGTTGGAGGCGTCAGCCCGTGC
This sequence comes from Phycisphaerales bacterium, assembly GCA_050246015.1. Lineage (GTDB taxonomy): Bacteria > Planctomycetota > Phycisphaerae > Phycisphaerales > UBA1924 > JTS-AC122. The sequence goes on along the minus strand of JBFWWU010000017.1, from coordinate 9,967 downwards.
CAGAGTTGATGGAAATAGGCCAAGAGCGCGAATCCGGGCAGGGTCGCGACAACCGCCAGCAGGAGCGCGCGAGTTCGCCTCGAAGGCGACGAGAACAGCGGGAGAAGGGAGAAGGGGCGCCGGTCGTTCACGCTGCCCGGGAAGGCGAGCCACGCGCTGAGCCACGCCAGTCCCGCTGTCCAGACATGAATCTGGCGAACCAGTATCAAGAGCGGCAGAACGATCGCGGCCAGGCCCAGGGTCCTCGCATCGGCCCGGTACCGCAGCGCGATCACACACATCGCCACCACGCCGAGCCACCCGGCATTGTCCGGGAGCAGCCACACGCCCGATTGCAGCACGTACATCGAGCACACGACGGGGAGGACGACCATCGATGGGACGACGGCGATCTCAACAGGGTCGCCGCCGGGTTGATCAGGATCACCGGTCGCGCTGGCCACGCGTCCGTGTCGCCGGTACGCCGCGCACGCCGTGGATAACACCCCGATGAGCGCGACCGTGAACAATGCGCCGGCAAACTGCATGGACGCCGTTGAGGTTCCGGCGACCTTCGACCAGGCAGCGATGAACAGGTGATATCCGGGAGTGGTTGCCGACAGGTAATCTCGAAGATCCGGCGCGGGCAGTTGCGATGCGAACGTGCGGATCGCGGGCTCATGGAAGTTGAGTTGATCTTCCCCCCAGCGTCCGTTGAGTATCCCGGACGCGATGAGCGGCATCGCCGCCGTGAGGTACAGCACCAGCGGCAGCGCCCCGATCACGAGAAACAGGGTCGAGCGGGCAGGAGTTCGGGAATTTGACGGCAGTGGTGGCTGCATCGGCACGTTTTCACGCTTGAATCGTCCGCGATTGTTGTAGACTTCGGATGCGTGAGATTATTTCGGACGTTTCTCCATCAGGGTTCGCATTGGTTCCACCCATGACACGCTTTGAACGTTTTCCGTCGCGCGGAGTGCCCCGCGATCGATCAACCCGCAGGGTCGTCCGGACCGTTGGCGTCGTGGTGGCCGCGGTCGCGTCGTTCCTGCTCGCCGCCCACCGGGCCGACGCGCAGGTTTCGCACCCCCGCGTCATCGACCGCGGCGACTACGAAGACCGGCTCCGGGCGATGTGGCTCGGCGAAGTCATCGGCAACTGGACCGGCCTGCCGATCGAGAACGCCTACGTCGGTCCTCCGTTCCTCACCGATGATGCCTGGGGCCAGGTCCTCGCCCCGGGTTACCCGCCGCTCGACTTCGTCTTCCAGGACCCTTGGCGCGCGGACGACGATACCGACATCGAATATGTGTACCTGCACGCGCTCACGACGCTGAACGACACCCGGCTCTCGGGACTTCAGATCGCCGATTTCTGGCGCGCCCACGTCAACCACCACATCTGGATCTCCAACGCGGCGGCCCGCGGGCTCATGGAGCGGGGCGTGCTTCCCCCCGGCACCAGCCTCGGCGCCTGCAACATCTTCCGCACCATGATCGATGCCCAACTCACCACCGAGTTCTTCGGCGCCATGAACCCCGGGATGCCCGCGCAGGCACTCGAGATGGCCGACCTGCCCATCCGCACGACCGCCTACGGCAACGCTGTCCACGCCAGCCAGGCCTACGTCGTCATGTACTCCCTCGCCACCCTGGCGCCCGCCTCGCTCACGCCCGCGGAACGAGTCCTCTGGCTGGTTCGCCAGGCACGCCGGTTCATCCCCGACTCCTCAAAGTCAGCCGATGTCTGTGACTTCGTGCTCGCCGAGTTTCTCTCAAACCCCGATCCCGACAACTGGGAACTCACGCGCGATCGGATCTACGACCGCTACCAGTTGCACGCCGGCGACCACGGCTTTTTCTACCGCGGCTGGAGCGAGTCGTCCATCAACTTCGCCACGGGGATCATGTCGCTCCTCTACGGCCGCGGCGACTTCCGCCGCACCATCCAGATCGGCACGCTCGCCGGGTGGGACTGCGACAACCAGCCCGCGACGCTCGGCGGGCTCCTGGGCCTGATGCTCGGCTACGACGCGCTGGTCGCGCAGTTTCCGGGCCAGCCGCTCTCCGACCGCTTCACCCACACGCCCACGCGCGATGCCCTGCCGGACTTGCTGCCCTCGGATCCGGCCGCCGAGGACACCTTCACCATGATGGCTTCGCGCATGGCTGACATCTCGCAGCGCTGCATCACCGCCGCGGGCGGGATCGTGAACCCGCTCACGCGCCGATGGGTCCTTCCCCCGTCCATCCCCTTGGCCGCCAATGTCGACGACAGCGCGCTGCTCTTCAACCCCGGCGTCCGCGAATGCATGCGCAGCAGCAACGCGCGCGTCCGCGCCGACGGCGGCGCCGTGTCCGCGGCGTCCACCGCCCTCCCGTCGAATCCGCCCTTCGTCTATCCATATGACTACGGCTTCAGCCTCGTGCCCCGGATCTGCAACGCCGAGGAGTCGGACTTCTCCGGCGTCGAAGCCAACGACTGGGAGCGAGTCTTCTATTCGACGCAGGGGTCGGGCGATCCGCCGGGGATCGAACTGGCGTTCAGCGTCACGTACTCCCGGGACGTGCTCGTGCACACCATCCGGTTCATCGAAGGAAACCATTTCGATCGCGCCGACCTGCAGGGAGGCTGGCTTGTCTCTCCGCGCGTGCAGGTGCTGATCGGCGGCCAGTGGGTTTCACCCCCGGGCGCGACCCTCGCGTCCTTGCCGCCTGACCCGGCGCGTCCGTTTCAGTTCATCGATTGGGCCCTCGCGACGCCGATGGTGGCGCGCGGCGTGCGGTTGCTCGGGTTTCCCGGCGGGCGCGATGCCTTCGTCACGATCGCCGAACTCGACGCGCTCACCCCTCCGGTCGATCCGCCTGACGTTCCCGTGTTCGACCGCGACTACAACGGCCGCGTCGACGCGGTGGATTTCGTCAGTTGGCTCTCCCGGCCCGTGGATCTCGACGGCGACGGGACGGTTGACCAGCACGACGTCGACTATTTCTACCTCGCCGTCAAGACCGGCAAGCCGACCGGCAAGTCGATCCGTGCCGATTGACGCCGCGACCGACCTTCAACCGATAATGAACCGAACCCAGGCGTCCCGCGGAGCGAAGTACGATCTTCCGCGGTGCATCCGGTTATTCCGTGTCCGATCATCATGACCCAGCCGATCACCGAGCCAGTTGCCCAGCCGATCCAGCGCTCGCTGTGGCGGTCGCTCCTCAGGCTCGCGCGCCCCAAGCAGTGGGCCAAGTGCGGGTTCGTTCTCATCGGCCCTCTCTACGGGTACGCGGACGGGAAGCCCGTGGACTGGCTGGGCGCCGCCGCCGCCGCCGTCGCCTTCGGCCTGGCCGCCAGCGCCTGCTACGTCTTCAACGACATCCGCGACCGCGACGCCGATCGGCTCCACCCGCGCAAGCGTCGCCGGCCCATCGCCAGCGGCGCGGTGCCGGTCGCCACGGCCCGCGCCTTCGGGGCATCGCTCTTCGTCCTCGCCGCGATCATGCTCGTCCTGGTTCCGGCCTCCTCGGTCGCCGCCTTCTCGGTTCCGCTTGGCCTCTACATCGTGAACGTGCTCGCGTACAGCGCCTCGCTCAAGCACGTCGTCATCCTTGATGTCATCAGCCTCGCCGGCGGGTTCGTGCTGCGCGTCGTCGGCGGGTGCGTCGCGACCGGGATCGAGCCCAGCCCCTGGCTCCTCAACTGCACGTTCTTCCTCGCCATGTTCCTCTCGCTGGGCAAGCGCCTGGGCGAGCGCCGCACCATGCAAGCCGCCGGCGCGGACGTGGCCTCGATCCGCGGCGTCCAGGCCGTCTACACCGACGACCTGCTCCGCATGCTCGTCGTCGTCACCGCCGTCGCCACGCTCATCACCTACGCCGGCTACGTCGAGGACCGCGCCGCGATGTTCGGCGCCGCGCACCTTGCCGCGCCGTCATCCGCCCCCGCCATCGAACCCCCTTCGTTCATGCACTGGCTCTCGCGCCACCGCTTCTATCTCATGTGGCTGACGATGCTCCCGGCGACCTACGGGCTGCTGCGCTGCATCGTGATGCTCGAGCGCGGCGCCTATGACGATCCCACGGAACTCGCCGCCGGCGACCGCCCGGTGCAGGCCGCCGTCCTGCTCTTTGGTTGCCTCACCCTCGCCATCACCCTGCTTTCGTAGCGCCGCGCGCTACTTGATGCAGCGGTACACGAACGCCGGGGGCATGTTCCGCCACACCACCTCGCTGATCGTCACCTCGCTGAACAGCCGGCGCACGACGCGCCGGAAGTGCCACGCGCCCCGCAGCATCAGTCCGACGTGGTAGCCGAACGTCCGGAACTCTCCCCCGGATCGCAGCACCTCCGCCGTCGCGCTCAGGATGCGTTCGCGAACGTCATCGCTGAAACTCGGCCACCCCAGCCCGCTCACGACGTAGTCCACCTGATCGATCCCCTCGCGGGTGCAGATCGACCGGACGTTGGCCGCGTCATCGCAGTACAGCGTCACGTCGCCGGGCGTGTGGCGCTGCCGGAACAGTTCAGCCATCTTTTCGTTGCGCTCGATCGCGATGAAGCGGCACGAGCCCGGCGCCACGTCGCTCCCCGACACCCCCGCCGCGTGCATCCGCTGGATGATCGCGTTGGAGAATGTCCCCAGCCCCGGACCGTATTCGACGACGGCGCTCGCGCCGGCGAAGTCGAACCCCTCGACCATCTTGCGCGCCAGGTGCCGCGAGCTCGGCGCGACCGCGGCCATTTCCTTGGGCTCCTTGAGAAACTCTCGCGCGAACGCGAACCGCCCGCGCACCGCCTGGCCGACGCCGCGGGTCGCCGGGCCCGCGTGGCGCCCCTCGCCGGGTGCGCTCCCGCGCCGTGGCGCCGGCATCACCGCCGGACCTCCCGCGGGCAGCGTCCCGTTCTTGATGGGCGCACGCTCAGGCACGTCGCCTGATACATGTGTGGTGTTGGAAGGAAGGGGGAGAGACGGGGCCGTCGGTGTGTTCATGCTGTTCTCGTGGATGCCGCACCGTGGTCCGCACCGGTTATTTGGGCTGCGGTCCCCGCGATTTCACGGCCCGCGCGCCGGAGTCATGCCGGTCGGGCGGGAGCCAAGCGTAGCCACGCCGGCACCCGCTCCGCGCCGCGTCGCGAGCCCGTACGGACCCCTTTCAATCGGCAAAAGAGGGCATCGTGCTGCACTTCCCCGGCCACCCTCGCCCTCCGGGCACCCTCACTCACGACGCCTTCTTCCCCAGCACCTTGGCGATGTCGAAATCAATGAAGTCCGCGTGGTGGAAGATCCACGACTCGATCGTCCGCTCCACCTTGTCACCCTCGTGGCTGTGCGTCGCGACGATGTGCATCACCTCCGCCGGGATCCCGTGCTTGTAGCACAGCGCGACCCCGCTGAACGGATGTCGCAGCATGTCGCCGAAGTGCCCTTTCACCGGCGCGGGCCTGCCGTCCGGCCCCGGCTTCTTGTCAAACTCGAGCATCTTCCCCACGTCCGCCAGCAGCGAGCCCGCGATCAGGTAATCCAGGTTCACCGGGATCCGCGCGCCGAAGACGTCCTTGAGCACGCCCGCGATCGCGATGCACTGCTTGCAGCAACTGTTGAGGTGCTCGACAAACCTCAGGTCGATCTTCCCCGCCAGCAGCGTGAACGGGATCGCGCGAATCTCATCAAACGTCCACCCCTTGCCCCCGCAGCCGGTCGTGAGGGCCTCGTTCCACACCGCCGCTACGCGGTCGCGAAGCCCCCCGGGCCCACCGTCCTTGATATCCATCAGGTTCGGGAACAACGTCGCGATGTCGGCGGTGGTGTGCGGCATAGGGGCCGATTCTATCACCGGCTCGGCGCGACACGATGCCCCGCCGCGGCCCACTCGACACCGCGGCGCGTCTTCGGGTATGCTCTTATCCCGCGGACCGGCGGCATGACTCGCCGGCCGATGCAAGGAGCCGGAATGTCCGACCCCGCCTCGATCTCCGCCACCGTCGCACCGAGCCCCGCGGGTTCCCGCGCCGCCACCACCGCGCTGCTGAGCACCATGATGTTTCTCCAGTTCTTCGTCTGGGGCGCCTGGTACGTCTCCATGACCGGGTGGATGGACGTGCAGAACCTCAAGGGCCTCACCGGCTGGGCCTACACCGTCGGGCCCATCGCCGCCGTCATCTCCCCCTTCTTCCTCGGCCTCATCGCCGACCGTTTCTTTCCCACCCAGCGCGTCCTGGCTGTCATGCACCTCCTCGGCGGGGCCGTCCTGCTCGGCGTCCCCGGCGTCGTCGCCTCGCTCGACCCCGCCACCCCGCTCACCTTCCTCCACCCCTTCGTCCTCATGCTCCTCGCGCACATGCTCTGCTACATGCCCACTCTCGGCCTCACCAACACCCTCTGCTTCCACCACATGTCCTCCCCCGAGAAGCAGTTCCCGCTCGTCCGCGTCTTCGGCACCATCGGCTGGATCGTCGGCGGCATCGTCGTCGGGGGAAACCTCAATACCTGGGGGATCGACCTTGCCTGGATCGACGGCGGCGACAAGTCCCCCGTTCAGTTCTACGTCGCCGGCGCCGCCGGTCTCCTCCTGGGACTCTTCTCCTTTTTCCTCCCGCACACGCCCGCCCCCGGCGCGGGCAAGCACACCTCCATCCGCCAGATCCTCGGCCTGGATTCCCTCAAACTCCTCGCCCAGCCCAGTTACCTCGTCTTCGCCGTCTGCTCCTTCCTGGTCTGCATCCCCCTCGCCGGCTATTACGCCTACGCCCGCACCTTTGTTGACGGCGTCGGATCCCATCACGTGCCCCCCGGCGGCACGCCCTTCAACGCCACCCTCACCATGCAGTACGGGCAGATGTCCGAAATCATCTTCATGCTCCTCATGCCCCTCTTCTTCGCCCGTCTGGGCGTCAAGTGGATGCTCGCTGTCGGCATGCTCGCCTGGGTCGTCCGCTACGCCCTCTTCGCCGGCGCCGCCGACAACTACATCCTGTCGATGGCGATCTTCGGCGTCGTCCTCCACGGCATCTGCTACGACTTCTTCTTCGTCACCGGGTTCATCTACGTCGACCGCAAGGCCCCCAAGGAAATCCGAGGCCAAGCCCAGGGCTTCCTCGTGCTGCTCACGCAAGGCCTCGGGCTGGGCCTCGGCGCCATCCTCTTCAGCAACCTCGTCGATTTCTACACCACCCAGTCCCCCGGCGCGCCCGACGTTCGGAACTGGAAGATGATCTGGATCATCCCGGCCCTCTTCGCCGCGGTCGTCATGTTCCTCTTCATCGCGCTCTTCCGGGATCGTCGCCCAACGGTCGATTCCCCCGGGTAGTCCCCGTCGGCTGGCGCGGCGAGGCTGGCTGTTTCCAAATTCGCGCCCCCGCCTACACTTTCCCCCTTCCGTGGTTCCGCACCAATCTCCTCGGGTCACCCATGAAAAAGCCCCTTGTTCGCATCGTCGTTCTGCTCGTGGTCGCGCTCATCGCCGTCGGCGGCTTGCTCGGGTATTACGCCAGCAAACGCGCCGGCGACATCAAGAAATGGAAGGCCGAGGGCACGACCAAACTTGAAGATTCCGACCTCTACAAACAAGACAAGGCCTATTTCATGACCCTCTACAACCACGCCCAGCCCCTCGCCGAGAAAAGCGTCAACGGGTTGCTCAAGCCCGGCGTGAGCGAAGAGGACTACTACACCGCCCTGCTCACCGAGATGGCCCGCCAGGCCAAACGCGACAGCAAGATCGAGTGGGCCCAGAAGATCCGCACCTACGGCACCCGCCAGCGCTGGAACAACGTCACCTTCGAATAACTCCTCGATCGGTGAATCGCCACTGCCGATGCCGCGGATTCCGGCCTGTTCTCGTTCGGGCACTCGGCCGGTCGTACCGCGCTTGCGACGACCCCGCGCCGCACCTCAACACCCAATCGCCCGCAGCAGCACCGTCGCGTACGCCCCGCGCGGCAGCGCGAACGAGACCGTCCGCCTCAGCCGCCCCTTCGATCGCGCCAGTTCGTCCGCTCCGGGACCCGACATGTCAATCTCGTCCACGTCGGCGAATACGCGTCGCATCGCATCGCCGAACGCCGGCCGGCGCATCCCCGGTATCGTGAGCCGATCGAGCGACAACCCCGCGTCGGCGAGCACATCGACAACCAGCGACCTCCACGGCTCGATATACGACACCCTCGTCGAAGGCATCGGCAACTCCATCCGCCGCATCGCATCCGTGACCAGCGTTGCTTCCGGAAACACCAGGTCCCCGTACGAATCCGACGCAGTCAGCAGGCGCTCTGAATCGTGTGATCCGCCGGGTGACGTTGCCAGCGAACGCACAAACCGGCGCACGATCTCGTTCCATAGATGCGACTGATACGCCTCGACGCTCATGTGCTGTGTGAACGCGGGCAGCGCGGCGAACGCCTCTCTAAATGTTCCCCCCCGCGCCAGGGCCTCAATCGATCGCCGTTCCGGACACCGCGGGAGTTGCTCGACCAGCGCCGCCCATGCTACCAGGTCTCCCTCCGCCGCCCACCCCGACGCCGCGACGCGCGAAAACACTCGCTTCTTGCCCGTGTCTTTCCGCGCCGGCGTGCCGATCGCCAGCCGAAGAGCCGCCTCGAACTCCCCGCGCAGCAGGTGCGACGCGATCCACCCGCCCCCGTGCCGCGCCGAACCAAACCGCTGATCCCCGAAATAGTTCACCACGACCAGCGGCGCCGGGCCGCCCCCGCCGCCCGTCGGCGCATCGGCCAGCAGCCGCATCCGCCGATCCATCTCGCGCACGTCCGCCGGCGTCAGATCCCGCACCACGATCCTGAACCGGTTCCGACGGATCTCCGCCGACTTCAGGTCCTCGCGACACCATCCGACCCGGCGTGCCGACCACCCGTGCCCGTTGTCGCCCCGCGCTTCCGCCGCCAGCGCGGCCCGCTTCTTCGCGTCCGGCTCGCGCACCGAGACGTGCTGCGTCGTCACCGCGTGCTTGTCCTTCAGCCCCGCGTGCGAAACCAACCCCTCGCGCACTCCCAGCGACTTGGCGAGCCAGTGCACCGCCTCCGGCGTCGTCAGCGAGTTCTTCCGCAGCGCATACACCGCGACCGGGGTCTCGGGCGTGCACGCCGAACCCCACGAGCCCACGACCTCCGCCGCGAGTTCTTCCTCGACTGCAAAGTCCTCGGGTATCCGCCGGATGATCATCGCCGCTTCGCCCGTGCGTCTTCTTCCCCGCTCCTGCTCCCCCGTTCCTCTCCTCTCGTCTTCGCTTCCCTCTCCACTCGTGGAGCAGGCGTCCCGCCTGCTTCACTCTCTCTCTCTCTCTCTCTCTCTCTCTCTCTCTCTCTCTCTCTAAGCAATCGCCGTCCCGGTATCCGGCTCCAGCGGCAGCAGGCGCGCCACCAGCATGAATCTCTGGAAGTTGTCCATTGTCTCTCCCAGCGTGTCTCCGCCGAACTTCTCCAGCACCGCCCGCGCGATCTCGAACCCTACCACGTTCTCCATCACCACGCTCGCCGCCGACACCGCGCAGATATCGCTCCGCTCGTACTCGCTGGTCACGTGCTGCTTCGTGTTCAGATCAACGCTCGGCATCCCGCGCAGCAGCGTCGCGATCGGTTTCATCGTCCCCCGCACCACGATCGGCGCGCCGTTGCTCATCCCCCCCTCGATCCCCCCCGCGTTGTTTGACTCGCGCACAAACCCCAGCGAGTGAGTCGCTCGCTTCGCGGCGTCGAACCTGAGCGGATCATGCACTCCCGACCCCGGCCGGGCCGCGCAGTCCTTCCCCAACCCGATCTCCACGCACTTGAACGCCTGGATCCCCATCACCGCCCCCGCCAGCCGCGAGTCCAGCCGGTCGCGCCAGTCCATCGTCGATCCAAGCCCCGGCGGGACGCCCAGCACATGCGCCTCCACCAGCCCGCCCACCGTGTCCTTGTCGATCTTCGCCTGCCGGATGATCTCGCACTGGCGCCCCGTCACCGCTTCATCAGGGCAGTAGGTCTCGCTCGCGTCGCGCAG
>JBFWWU010000016.1:0-88795 GCA_050246015.1 Phycisphaerales bacterium | reverse complement strand
ACGAGCCGCGGCCGGCACCGGTTCTCCCTCGAATTGCAAGCGGCTTGCGCGCGCATCGAGCACGGCAAGCCGCTTGGCGAGAGAGAGAGAAGTCGAGAGTTGATCGTGGAAGTCAATCCCCCTCGGACCCCCTCCCCCCATGTTCACCCCTCACCCACCCGCCCGGATCTACCCCGAGGACCAATCGCACCAAGTGTGCGAGATCTCGCACGATCCGGGCTAATCAAGTCGAAAATGATCGCGATTCGACGACTTAGCGGCGGGGGCGCTCTCGACGCAGTTCCGGGCCCCCAAGCCCCGTCGAATCTCGTCGAAGCCCATCCGGGCCGCGGTTGGCCGGAGTCAGGGTCGAGCGGTGGAACTCAAGTTGCGCGCGCCGGTGCGCATCTTCGAACGTGTCTAATCTGGGGTACGTCGCGCGATAGAACTCCAACTGCGCGCGGCGGTACGCGTCGTCGGCCGAGTCCCCGAACGGCGAGCGGTCCGAAAGATCCACGTCGCGCCGACCGGGCTCGGATCCGCCGACTCGGCGAACTCGGACAAGGGGTCCCCGGTACCCGTACCCGCCGTAGACGCGGGTGACGACGGCATCGTGCAGATCGCAGTCGTGAGACTTCAGGGCCTCCGAGAGCAAGGAGTTTTCCAGGCCGGCACGTGCATTGGCGGGCACTTCGATTGCGCCGCCGGTCTCGCTGTTTGACGCGACGGACCCGATCAGTTCGCTGGGCCGGGAAATCCGCACTCGATCACTCGGCGCGCGGCTGGGTGCGGGTCCGGCCACCGTCTTGACCACGACGAAACTTTCCGGGTTGGTAAACGCCGCGTGAACCGGCTGGGCCGCCGGCGATCCCATCACGGCACGGAGGACCAGAATGGATACAAAAGCGGGCATGGGGCCATCCAATCTTCTTCTCTCAACTACAAGACTACCCCAGAAAAACGTTGTTCTCCACCGCATTCCGAGCATGTTGGGCTCGTCGCTGCTGCTGCGCGCGAACACCCGACGATTCGAACCCGTGAGCCGGGGAGAAATCTGACAGTTTTGCGCCAGGATTGCTCAAAGTCCGCGGGAGCGGTCGATTGATATACTTCTTCCCTGGAAGGTGCCGAGTTCGCGGACTTTCCAGTCAGTTTCCGAGTTTTCTGGGCAGCGGAAGACGACTTTGAACGTTCCGGCCCGACGCACGCATGCCGACCCCACTCACCATACTCCCGGATCCACCCCGCCCCCCCGCTCCCGTCGGGTTGATCGCGGGCGGCGGCCGGCTGCCGATCATCATCGCGGAGGGGCTGCGAGCCGCCGGGCACCCCATTCATGCACTCGGGCTGTCGAACCAGTTCGATCCGGTGCTGCCGTCGATTTGCTCGACGTTTCGCACGGTGGGGGTACTGCGGGTGGGAACCTGGGGAAGATTACTCCAGAGAAAGGGGGTTGGTCATGCGATCATGGTGGGAAGAGTTGACAAGGCGAAGATGATGTACAGCTCGTGGAACATCATCAGAAATGCGCCGGACTGGCGCACGATCGTGGCGTGGTACAGTAAACTGCGGCATGATCGGCGATCGCATGCGGTGCTGGCGGCGATCGCGAACGAACTTGGCCGATGCGGAGTGCACTTGATCGATTCAACGGCGCCCATTCAGAGTTCGCTGGCGGAGGCGGGGGTGATGACCCGGAGGCAGCCGACGCCGGACCAGCGGGGCGACATCGCGTTTGCCTGGCCGCTGCTGGTTCAGACGCTGGTGCTGGACATCGGGCAGGCGGTGGCGGTGCGGGACCGTGACATCATCGCGGTGGAGGCGGTGGAGGGGACGGACCGGATGATGGAGCGGGTGTCGCAGTTGTGCAAGGCGCCGGGGTGGACGCTGTGCAAGGGGGCGCGAGTGGGGCACGATCGGCGGAGCGATGTGCCGACGGTGGGCGTGGCGACGATCGAGAACCTGCACGCGGCCGGGGGCGGGTGCCTGGCGCTGGCGGCGGGCGACGTGATCATGATCGACAAGGCAAGGATGCTGGCGCTGGCGGATGAGTTGGGAGTAGCGGTGGTAGGCGTGCCGCGGGCGCAGGGGTGAAAGAAGGGATCGAGGGAAGAGGGATCGAGGCATCGAGGGAGACGATGCCAATCATGGCGCGAGGAACTTCACCACTTCGGGCCCGACGCTGAGGCAGAGGGTCTTGTTGTCGTCGCTGCCGATGCCGGCGGCGCCTCGCAAGAGTTGCGGCTGAGTCGGGTCGGCGGGTTCGAGTGGGAGCGCCGGATATGCGGTTGAGAGAAGGTCAAGGCGGAACGTGGAACTCTTGATTGGTGAGGCGGTCGAAGTATCGAACGTCGGTGACCTCGGGCCAACCCGAATGCCTTGGTGCAGGATCAGGCGCCGGGGGTGTGGTCGAGGACTTGGACGGCGCGACCGGTGGTGGAGCGGAGTTGATCGAGTTGTCGGCGGCCGATGCGGACGCGGAGGCGGACGAAGCCGTCGTCGTACTCGCGGGCGAGGACGAGCGCGCGGTTCTCGACGATGTTGATGGCCTTGGCGTCCTTGAGGGCGAGGCGGAGGGTGACGTCGAGGACGCCTCCCTGTGCGGCGGAGCGGACGAAGTCGCGGAGTTGCTCGTGTCCGGGGTGGGCCGGATCGATGGCGCTGATGGGGATGCACGCGGCGAGATGGGCGGAGTCGGCCGGGCCGCTGGGGGAGCCGGTGGAAGAGGAATCGGCTCGTCGTTGCCAGGCGAGGATTTCGCGGTTGTCCTTGAGGCGGTCCACTTTGTTGAGCAGGAGGACGCGGGTGGGCGAGAGGCCGTGCTGCGGCCCATCGGCTGATCGGGCAACCCCCCACTGCTGGCTCTGGCGCTCGTAGGACTCGGCCTCGGCGAGGAGATCATCGAGGGTCTGGGTGACGGCGTCGAACTGGAGGTCGGCGGCGGGGTCGGACGCGTCGAGGACGATGAGCAGGAGGTCGGCGTGGATGGCTTCTTCGAGCGTGGCGCGGAAGGAGGCGACGAGGTGGTGAGGGAGATCGCGGACGAAGCCGACGGTGTCGGAGAGCATGACGCGCAGGCCCCCGCCGAGGTCCCAGTCGCGGGTACGGGTGACGAGGGTGGCGAAGAGCCGATCGTCGGCGTAGGCGCCGCCGAGGCCCCATCCCAGGCCGGTGAGGGTGTTGAAGAGGGTGCTCTTGCCGGCGTTGGTGTAGCCGACGATGCCGACGGTGAAGTGGTCGAGTTTTCGCTCGCGGACCATGCGGCGTTTTCGGGCATGGATGTCGTCGAGTTCGCGTTTGAGGTCGAGTTTTTTACGCTGGACGAGGCGGCGGTCGATTTCGAGTTGCTGCTCGCCGGGGCCGCGGGTGCCGATGCCGGCGATGCCCCCGGCGCCGACGATGCGTTCGAGGTGGTCCCACATGGCGCGGAGGCGAGGGTAGGTGTACTCCATCTGGGCCATTTCGACCTGGAGTTTGGCCTCGTGGGTGGTGGCGCGGCTGGCGAAGATGTCGAGGATGAGTTCGGAGCGGTCGATGACCTTTCGGCCGACGACCTCTTCGATGTTGGCGATCTGGCGCGGGGAGAGGTCGTGATCGAAGATGACGAGCGAGGCGCCGAGGAGTTCGCAGAGGCCCTTGAGTTCATCGAGTTTGCCGGAGCCGATGAAGGTCGCGGGCTCGGGCTTTTGCTTGCGTTGTTCGAGTTCGCCGACGATGATGGCGCCGGCCTGCTGGGCGAGGGACTTGAGTTCGCCGAAGGGGTCGCGCTGGTCGTAGACGGCGTCGGGGAGGCGAACGGCGGCGAGGACGGCGCGTTCGGACTGGACCTTGATGGACGTGCGTTCGTTGGGTTGGGGCATAAGCGGAGGCGGCGTGGAGGCGCGCGAAAGAGAGTAGGCGTCGGGGAGCGGGTCCCGGCGCGGCGGGTCGAAGGGGGGCGGCGAGGCCGCTATCTTGTTCCGCGATGGAGCGAGGCACGACACGCCGGGACCTGCTGCTGCTTGGGGCGGTGTGCGCGGTGCTGTACGGCGTGGGACTGACGAATCACGGTCTGACGAACTGGCAGGAAGCGCAGCGGGCGGTGGTGGCGCGGGAGATGCAGGCAAACTGGCGTGAAGGGAGGGCGGGGGCGCTGGCGGTGCCGACCAACTGCGGGAGGGCGTACCTGGCCAAGCCGCCGATGATGTACTGGGCCCAGGTGGCGCTGGCGGAGGCGCGCGGGGCGAGGACAGGGGAGTTTGAGTTGCGGGCGGTGGTGGCGATATCCGGGATGCTGGGGGTGCTGGCGACGTACTGGTGCGTGCTGACGCTGCTGAGCGCGGGACGGCGGCGATCGGGCGCAGGCGGAGGTATCGAGGAAACCGTGTGGAGCGGAGCGCCGGCGACGATCGCGCGGGGTGTTCGAGCAACGTGGGAGCCTGAGGCGGCGCTGTGGGCGGGGTTATGCCTGGCGACGGGGGTGCTGTACGTACGGTCAAGCCGGATCGGGGAACTTGACATCCTGCTGGTGCCGAGCGTGGCGCTGGCGATCGGGGGGATCGGGCGGAGTTGGCGGCGACACCTGGAGCGGGGCGAGACGGATGTGCCGGGGGTAGTGCTGGCGACGATCGGGGCAACGGCGGCGGTGATGACGAAGGGGCCGGCCGGGGCGGCGGTGATCGCGCTTGGGGCGTACGGCGGGATGGGGGCGTGGACGGCGCTGACGCGGGAGCCGATGGAGCGGTTCATTGTGCCGCGGTATCGGTTGCCGGGCGGCCGCGTCGTGCCGCGGGGCGCGGCGAGCCGATGCGGGCCGGTCGGAAGCGTGGGGAGCGGGGTCGTGACGGCGGCGGCGGCGCTGGCGGGGCTGGTGGTGGGCGGAGTCTCGCTGATGCGGGCGGAGCATGCGAGCCAGATCGTCGGAGCAGTCGTGCACGCGGTGATGGCGGGGGTGGTGGCGTCGGTGCTGGTACGGCTGGCGCACCCGCAGCGGGCGCTGGCGTTCTGGGCGTCGCTGACCAGGACGCATCCGGTGGGTGTGCTCGGCGTGCCGATGCTCGTGTTCTGGTGGTGGTGGAGCACGGTGCGCGGTCTGATCGGAACGGAGGCGGCGACGACGGCGGCGATGGGCGAAGCCGAGGACAACCTGCACTGGCTGACGCCGGGGGCGGCGATGGTGAATGTCGAGGCGCTGGTGTATGGCGTTGGGCTGGGGTCGGTGGCATGCGGGGCGTTCCTGGTTTGGATGTGGAAGGACCGGCCGCGTGTCAGACCGGGCTGGGTGGTCGGGCTGGCGTGGCTGGCGCTGGGGTCGTGGGTGTTTGCGCTGAGCACGAAGGGGGTGATCCGGTACCTGACGCCGGTGTGGCCGGCGGTCGCGATGCTGGGCGGGATCTGGATCGCGACGAGGATCCTGGAATCGCGGCGGCCGAGGATGGTGCGAACGGCGCTTGGGTCGATCGTGTTGGTGCTGGCCGTGTCGCAGGCGTGGTGGTATGGGTATGGACGCGAGGTGTACTACGGCGAGCGAAGCCCGCGGGCGCTGGTGCGCGAGGCGGTGGAGCGGTTCGGTCTTGATCCGGCGCGGATGGGGTCGTTCGAGTTGCGGACGCCGGCGCTGGATTATTACGCGGGCACCACGGTGTCCGCGGTCGGGGAGATCGGGATGCGCGAGTCGATGTCCGGGGTCACGCCGCTGACGCTGGACGAACTGCGGAGGAAGATGGAAAGGGAGCGTGAGCCGATGGCGGTGTTTCTCCGGATTTCCGGGCCGGATGCGCTGGGGAGGCGTGACCTGAAGCCGGCGGTGGAGCGGCTCGCGGAGGCGGGGTTCACGGTGTCGCTGCTGAACACGGAGCATCACTTCATCACGGACAGCGGACGATCGGTGGTCGGAGTGGCGGTGGTGGATGTTTCGCGGCGCTGATTCGTGCGCGAGAGCGAAACTGGGCGGGCGGCCCGGCATCCAACACGCGCCGACGGCCAAGGCGGTGCGGCGTGATCGCAATCGCCGGCGGTCGGAGCGTTGACTGCATCATCAGCAACTATCGGAGCACACGATGAAAGCCGTGGCAGTATTCCCGCGCGAGCGGGAGGTTCGTTTGATTGATATTGAGGAGCCGCAGGTCACGTCGGGGGACGAGGTAAAACTGCGGATGCTGGAAGTCGGGGTATGCGGGACGGACCGGGAGATCTGCGGGTTTCACTATGGCACGCCGCCGGCGGGTTCGGACCACCTGGTGATCGGGCATGAGGCGCTGGGTGAGGTGGTGCAGGTGGGGCCCGAGGTGAAGGGGTTCAAGCCGGGCGACCTGGCGGTGCTGACGGTTCGCCGGCCGTGCGGGCGAGAGGACTGCGCCGCGTGCCGTGAAGGGAGGCAGGACTTCTGCTATACCGGTCAGTTCACGGAGCGCGGGATCAAGGAGCGTCACGGGTACATGACGCAGTACGTGGTGGACCGCGAGCGGTACCTGCTGAAGGTGCCGGTGGAGTTGCGGGACGTGGCGGTGCTGGTGGAGCCGCTGACGATCGCGGAGAAAGCGCTGATCGAGGTGTGGCAGGTGCAGCAGCGTTTGCCGTGGTCGTGTCCGCTGGCGGGGGAGAAGAAGCCGGGGCACTGCCATCATGCGGTGATCCTGGGCGCGGGCCCGATCGGCTTGCTGGGGGCGATGGCGTTCGCGAACGCGGGGTTCTCGACGTTCGTGTACTCGAAGGAGGACGCGGCGAGCGACAAGGCCGGACTCGTGTCGTCGATCGGCGCGACGTATGTCTCGGCGTTGGACACGCCGATCGACCGGCTGGTTGATCGTGTCGGCACGATCGACGTGGTGTACGAGGCGACGGGCGCGTCGCGGTTGTCGTTCGAAGTGCTCAAGCAGATGGGTCCGAACGCGGCGTTCGTGTTCACGGGCGTGCCGGGGCTTCGCGGGCCGGCGGAAGTGGACACGGATCAGATCATGCGGAACTTGGTGCTGAAGAACCAGGTGCTGCTGGGAACGGTGAACGCTGGGATGGATGCGTTCGAGGCAGCGCTGCGGGATCTGGCGGACTTCAAGCGTCGCTGGCCGGGCGTGATTCGCAGTCTGATGACCGGCCGGTACTCGATGCAGGAGTACCGGACGCCGCTGCTTTCGACGGACGGGATCAAGAACGTGATCGCGCTGGGGTAGATGGGGAAGGGATCAAGGGATCGAGGGATCGAGGGATCGAGGGAGGGATCATGCGCCATCTGACGGAGTACATCATTGAGGGGTGCTTGCTCGCCGCGTTCATGATCTCGGCGTGCGTGACGACGGCGGTCGTGGAGCATCCGTCGTCGGCGGTGCGCCAGGGGCTTCGGAACGCGGCGGTACGGCGAGGGATCATCGGGCTCGTCATGGGGCTGACGGCGGTGGCGCTGATCTACTCGCCGCCGGGGCAGCGCTCGGGAGCCCACATGAACCCGGCGGTCACGCTCTCGTTTCTGTACCTGGGGAAGATTGATTGGGGAGATGCCGCGGGGTACATCACGGCGCAGGTCGTGGGCGGGATCGTGGGAGTCGGGGTGTGCTGCCTGCCGACCGGGTTGACGCGGCGAGTCTTCTCGCATCCGAGCGTGATGCACGTGGCGACGGTGCCGGCGCGGGGGATCCGCGCGGCGCTGCTGGGCGAGTTCGCGATATCGGCGCTGCTGATCGCGTGCGTGCTGACGACGAGCAACTACGCTCCGACGTCGGCGTACACGGGTTTGTTCGCGGGCGCGCTGGTCGCGGTGTACATCGCGGTGGAGGCGCCGTATTCGGGCATGAGCATGAACCCGGCGCGGACGCTGGGCTCGGCCGTGTTTTCGCGGCGGTTCACGGGGATGTGGGTCTACGTCCTGGCGCCGATCGGGGGCATGCTGTCCGCGGCGGCGGCGTACGCGTCTCTGGATCAACACGTGTACTGCGCGAAGTTTTCGCTCGGTAGTCAGCAGACGTGACCTTTTCACTGTGCGCACGAGCGGCTGGTAGGGCCCGCGCTGCACACCAGCGCCAATAGGAGCATGCAATGAGCATCACGGATCCATACGACGTCATCATCATCGGGACGGGGGCCGGGGGCGGGACGCTGGCGCATCGGCTGGCGCCGTCGGGGCTGCGCATCCTGATCCTGGAGCGCGGGGATTTCATTCCTCGCGAGAGAGAGAACTGGGATCCGCGGGCGGTGGCGGAGCAGAAGCGGTACCTGGCGCCGGAGACGTGGTTCGACAAGGACGATCGCCCGTTTTCGCCGTACACGCACTACTGCGTCGGCGGGAACACGAAGGTGTACGGGGCGGCGCTGCTGCGCCTGCGCGAGCGGGACTTTGGGGAGGTGAGGCAACACGGGGGCCTCTCGCCGGCGTGGCCGGTGGGGTACGACGAGTTCGAGCCGTATTACGCGCAGGCCGAGGGGATGTACAGCGTGCACGGGGAGCGCGGCGCGGATCCGAACGACCCGCGCGCCAGCGGGCCGTACCCGCGGGCGGCGCTGGCGCACGAACCACGGATCGCGCGCCTGTTGGGCGACCTGCGCGCGCTGGGGTGCAACCCGTTTCCGTGCCCGCTGGGCGTGCGGCTTGGAGAGGATTCGCGCTCGGCGGCGCCGGTGCACCTGAGCCGATTCGACGGGTACCCGGACCCGACGGAGTGCAAGGCCGACTCGCACGTAGTGGGAGTGCGGCCGGCGCTTGAGTATCCCAACGTGACGCTGCTTCGCAACGGCCTGGTGGAGCGGCTGGAATGCAGCAGCAACGGCGAGCGGGTCACGCGTGTGATCGGGCGGCACGAGGGCCGGGCGTTCGACGCGCGCGGGGAGGTGGTGGTGGTGTCGTGCGGCGCGATCAACTCGGCCGCGCTGCTGCTGAGGTCGGCGTGCGCGGCACACCCGGGCGGGCTTGGGAACCGGTCCGACCAGGTCGGCCGGAACTACATGACGCACAACAACGGCCTGTTCGTGGCGGTCACGCGCGAGCCGAATCCTTCGGCGTTTCAGAAGACCTTCGGCGTGACGGATTTTTACTACGGTGATCCGGGCGTACCCGGATCACTGCCTCTGGGGACGATCCAACTCATGGGCAAGCCGGACCCGGTGACGCTGGCATGGCTGGCTGAGTCGGCCCCGCCGGGCGCGGACCTGGCGGACCTGGAGAGTCGGACCATTGATTTTTTCATCACGGCGGAGGACCTGCCCGAGGCTCGCAACCGGATCTCGCTGCGCGGCGACGGGAGCATCCGGGTCACGTACCACGAGACGAATCGGGCGGCGTACGACGGGCTGCGCCGGAAGTTGGAGTCGTTGCTGCGCCGAGTGGCCGACAGCCGCGGCGAACCGGCGCCGGTGTTTCTGCATCAGAAGTTGGGCGTGAGCGGGGTAAGCCACCAGAACGGCACGCTGCGATTCGGGACCGATCCGAACACGTCGGTCCTGAACACGGATTGCCGCTCGCATGAAGTGGACAACCTGTACGTCGTCGATGGATCGTTTTTTCCATCGAGCAGCGCGGTGAATCCGTCGCTGACGATCATGGCCAACGCACTGCGGGTGGGCGATCACCTGCTGGATCGCTTCGGGACGCGAGCGGCGACCTCGCGAATGGTGAGCAAAGCGCTGACGCACGCATAGAACATCCTTGCTGGTGGAGTCCTCATGAAGCAGTTCTCGTTTTATTCGATGCGCATCGTGCTGTGCGCGGCGGGGCTTTGGCTTGCCGGGTCGGGGGTGTGGCCCCACGGCCTGGGCGAGAGGCCGGCGCCGCGAGATGCTGCGGTCGCGGGCACGGCGCAACGCACGGGCGGTGTAGACGCCGTCGCGTCCATCGGCGTGACCGTTTCGGATCTGGATCGGTCGGTTCGGTTCTACACCGAGGTGCTCGGCTTCACCCGCGAATCAGAGGCCGAGGTCATGGGCGACAACGCCGAGCGGGAGCGCGGGGTATTCGGAGTGCGGGCGCGAGTCGCGAGGCTGCGGATCGGGCGCGAGGCGATTGAACTGACGCAGTACCTGGCGCCTGCCGGGCGGCCGATCCCCGTGGATTCACGCAGCAACGATGGGTGGTTCCAGCACATCGCGATTGTCGTATCGGACATGGACGCGGCGTACCGGCGTCTTCGGGAGAATGGGGTGCGGCACGCGTCGAGCGGGCCGCAGACGCTGCCGCGGTCGAATCCGAACGCGGGTGGGATCTGGGCGTTCTACTTCAAGGACCCGGACGACCACGTGCTGGAGGTGATCCACTTCCCCAGCGGGAAGGGGGATCCGCGCTGGCAGGAGCCCAGCGGGTCACTGTTCCTGGGGATCGATCACACCGCGATCGTGGTGGGTGACACGGACGCGAGCATCGCGTTCTACCGGGATGTGCTGGGCATGCGCGTCGCCGGGGCGAGCGAGAACTTCGGCAGTGAGCAGGAACATCTGAACAACGTGTTCGGCGCTCGGCTTCGGATCACGGCGCTCCGCGCCGACAGTGGTCCGGGAATCGAACTATTGGAATATCTCGCGCCCTCCGATGGGCGGGCGTTCCCGCGCGACACCAAGGCGTGCGACCTGTGGCACTGGGAAGTGCGGCTGACGACGCCGGACATCGCGGGGGTCGAGCGATCGACTCGGGCCGCGCACGCGAGGTGGATTACGGCGGGAGCGATCGACACGACCGGGGATGGCGCGCCGGACATGATGTCGGTGCGGGACCCGGATGGGCACGCGCTGGTGGTTGAGAATCGCTGAAAGCGTCCCCGGCGAGGGCGGGCGTGCATCAGCGAACGACGATGTATTCACGGGTGCGCATACGCGATGCGCTGGGCTTGGAAGAGTCGGTATCCTGGCCGACGGTGCGGTAGATTTCGACGATAAGGGTGTCGTCGTGCGGGGCGCCGGCGCGGTGGGAATCGACGACACCGAGCAGTGCGGGGGCCCAGCCCCCGGTGTAGACGCCGGACTTTCCGGACGAGGCGATGAAACGTTGGAGGCCGGCGACGCCGAACATGCGACCCTGGGAGTTGCGGGCCTCGATCGCGCCGTCGGTGTAGGCGATGAGGGTGTCGCCGGGCCCGAAGCGTTTTCGCGCGGGCTCGGACTGGAAGTCGTCGGGAGGGACCGCGCCCAGGACAAAGGCGGTGGAGGGAAGTTCATCGATCGAGCCGTCAATGGCGCGGATGAACGCGGGGGGATGGCCGCCGCTGGCGTATTCGAGGTCGCCGGACGCGGGATCGATGCGCACGCACAGGGCGGTGGCGTAGATGGAGTGGTTGGCGAGGGTGAGGTTGACGTAGCGATTGAGGTTGGCCAGGACGTCTCCGGGGCGGGCGCCCGGGTGTTCGGCGAAGAAGCGCTCGATCTCGCCGTAGAGACGATTGACGGTGAGTGCGGCGGCGATGCCGTGGCCGGTGACATCGAGGAGAATGGCGTTGGTGATGGTGGCGCCGGTGAGCCGGGAGAGGGACTGCTTGAAGTAGAGGTAGTCGCCGCCGATCAATCGCATGGGGAGATAGCGATAGTCGAAGCGGACGTTTCCTCGAAGCAGCGGCTTGGGGAAGAGGGACTCGTGGATGCGGCGGGCGTCACCGAGTTCGCGGCTGAGTTGGCCGTAGCGGGTGCGGAGGAAGTGCAACTGGAAGCGGTCGAGTCGGCGGGTATGGCGCAGGGCGCAGATGACGAGCCCGGGGACCACCGCCGCGAGCGACGCCACGGAGAGGGCGACCTTGCTTTCGAGCGTGAACCGGCTGAGGAACACGATCGCGGCGATGTTCAGGCAGATGATCGGCACGATGGGGCGCAGGGACTGCTTGGGCGTCCAAGGGACCAGGGCGCAGGCCATGACGTGCGAGATCATGATGAGCCAGGGGAACCCGACGGCGTGGATGAAGACGGCGGTGGCGACGTCGATGGCGCCGATGGCGAAGAAGAACCACTGCGTGAAAAGGACCAGGGGACGGATCTGGTATTCCCGGCTCTTGGTGTGCTGCATGGCGCCCAGGCAGATGGCCGTGAGCGCGACGCCCAGCGCCACGACCGAAAGCAACCCGGTGCGGCCGGCAAAGTCGCTCTGGAGGACGCGCTCGATCCGCTGCATCCCCTGCTCGGCGGGAAAACGCGAATAGGCGACGGTGATCTTGATCGCGGGGATCAGAAAATGCGTGACGGTGAAGAGCCCGAGGTGACACCAGGCAAACCACCTGAAGCGCCGGCGCATCAGTGAGTTGGTCTCGGCCTCAAACTCCTGCCGGAAGTCGGATGTGTAACTGTAGATCGAGGTCATGCGGACAAATGCCCAGCCCATCGCGGCGAAGAGGGCTCGAAAACTCCGGAAGCGCCGCCGACGGTCAGTGTACCGGCAATGACGGAGAAATGATTACTAACAACGGACGAACCGCCGGTTCAGATGCGTGCCGACGGGCTCATCATCGAGCGAAACGCAGGATGCGCATGGTGATCATGACTCGCGCCGGGCCGATCTGGCCGCCGCGGCGATAAGGCACTGCTGCGCCTTGGCGGAGTAGAGTTCAGATTTACCGAAGCCCGGCATGGCGCCGGCGGCCTCGGCGTCCTGCTGCGCCTCGGGCACGTTGCTGATGAGAATGAAGGCGGCGTGGGGCGCCCGCTCCCACAGCGCTCGGATCAGCACCTGTCCGATTGAATGCTCGAAGTAGCCGTCGATGAGTCGATTCACCAGCACGATATCAGCGTCAACGAGTTCCCGATCAAGGTCGGCGGTGGTGTTGACACTGACGACGGACGCCGCGGGGAGGAAGCGCTCGACAGCGTTCTTGAGCATGTATGCATCGGGCACGCAGTGCCCCGCGAGCACCACTCGGACCGGATGGACGGGCGGCACCGACTCGCTCATGAGGGCAGTTCCCTGTTGATCTGGACATGCGTGGAGGAGACGAGCGATTC
The DNA here is from genome assembly GCA_050246015.1 of Phycisphaerales bacterium. Lineage (GTDB taxonomy): Bacteria > Planctomycetota > Phycisphaerae > Phycisphaerales > UBA1924 > JTS-AC122. The sequence goes on along the minus strand of JBFWWU010000016.1, from coordinate 75,943 downwards.
GATGCCGGCGATGCAGCCGCGTCGCGGCTTGGGCGAGCCATCGAGCACCGTGTCAACGATCTGCCGGAGACCGCGGTGCGTGCGTCGGTCGGCGCGTTCATCAAGGGCCAAACGCTGCATCCCGAGCCGGAGGACGGCACCGACCAGCATCGGGGTGGCCTGCGAGAGGACTTCGCGGCTCCACACGATCGAGCCGGGGGGCTGTGGAACGCCGCGGCGTGCGGCTCGATCGAGTCGGCCGGCGGCGCGGCTCGCGTGCGCTGACAGGTCCGCGAGCAGGTCCGCCGCGCGCGATGCGCGGCGGTCGCATCCCGGCGCGATCGCGAGCAGTTCGGGGACTACGCGGGCGCGGAGGGCCGAGCGCAGTCGCGCGGTGTCGGCGTTGGTGGCGTCCTGCTGCCAGCACCAACCCGCGGCGGCGCAGAGTCGCTCGGAATCAGCCCGGGACACATGCAGCATCGGACGGATCAGCCAGATGGCTGGCGTGCTCTGGGCGGCGCGTGTCAGCAGGCGTCGCTGCCGGACGCCGCAGAGCCCGGAGGGACCGGCGCCGCGCATGATCCGCATCAGGAGTGATTCGAGTTGGTCCTGCGCCTGATGCGCGGTGGCGATGAACTCGATCCCGGCGTCCTGAGCGAGCCGAGCAAGGGCGGCGTAGCGGCGGCGGCGCGCGATGTCTTCGACGTTGGCAGCCGACGCGAGGCGGCAAGCCGGCGCCGGGGGTTCCCCAGCCTCCCGGCGTCGATCGGGACGGACACTCACGGCGGCTTCGAGATACCCTACGCGCAGGTGCGACGCCAACGTCTTGACAGCGTCGCGATCGGCGAACGCCTCGGCCGGGGGCCGCATGTCATGCACGACATGCGCGAGCGTGATCTTGCTGGTGACGGCGGCGAGCGCGATGGCCAGCGCGCTGGAATCGGCTCCGCCGGAACACGCCACCAGCGTGTGCTCGCCGGGTCCGAGCCGGCGCCCGCTATCGCGCGTGCGACCGGACGTCAGTTCGCGCCAGGTCCGGGCGATGGACGCGACCGCGGGATCGCGGCGCGACGGCAGGACGATGGCGCTCGCGGTCGTGACGGCGTCGGAGGGAGAAGATGTGGCGCCGCGTGTCACACAAGATTGTACGGAGCGCCGGGCTGGATCAGCGCGGGAGCGAAGTGTGCGCGAAACGATCGGCGCATTCCGGCGGGCGGTGAGATTCAGCGTCATTTATTGCTTTGGCATCGGGATTTTCACGCGGCGCTTGGCGGCGCACTGACGCGCCAGGTCGTACCCCGCGTCGGCGTGACGCAGGACGCCCATCATCGGGTCATTGGTAAGCACCCGCTCAAGCCTGGCCGCGGCGGCGGGGGTGCCGTCGGCCACGATGACTTGTCCGGCGTGCTGGGAGAACCCGATCCCGACGCCGCCGCCGTGGTGAAAACTGACCCAACTCGCGCCGGAGGCGGTGTTGACCAGGGCGTTGAGGATGGCCCAGTCGCTGATCGCGTCCGAGCCGTCCTTCATCGCTTCGGTCTCGCGATTGGGCGAGGCGACCGACCCGCAATCGAGGTGATCGCGACCGATGACGATGGGCGCGGAGACCTTTCGCTCGGCGACCAATCGATTGAAGAGCAGCCCGGCCTTGTCGCGTTGTCCCAGACCGAGCCAGCAGATGCGTGCCGGAAGCCCCTGGAATCCAAAGCGGGGCTTGCACCGATCGAAGTCACCCGCGAGCAGCGCGTCCGGATTCGCGTGGCACCCCAGGATCCAATCGTGAAGCCGGGATTCGTACTCACCCAGGTCTCGCGGGAAGAGTTTGAGGATCTCGTGATCGGTGACGTAGATGTCGCGGTCGTTTCCGGAAAGGGCGGCCCAGCGGAACGGTCCGCGTCCGAGGCAGAACTGCGGGCGAATGAACGCCGGCACGAACCCCGGGAAAGCGAAGGCGTCTTCAAATCCCTGATCCAGGGCGCGCTGGCGGATGTTGTTCCCGTAGTCGAACGTGACCGCGCCGCGGCGCTGGAGTTCGACCATCGCGCGCACGTGGCGCTCCATCGAGGCGAGCGAGAGGCGCTGGTACTGCTTGGGGCAGGCGACGCGCATGACCTCGGCCTCGTGGACGGTCATCTCGGTGGGGACGTACCCGTTCAGGGGATCGTGGGCCGAGGTCTGGTCCGTGAGCACGTCGGGCGTGACGCCGCGCTGGAGCAGGCGCTCGAGCAGTTCGACCGCGTTGCAGTCCACGCCGATGCTGATGGCTCGCCGGGCATCCGCGCAGGCGACGGCGGCGTCGATGGCGTCGTCGATCCCCGTGACGATCTCGTCGAGGTAGCGATCTTCCTTGCGTCGGATGAGTCGCGAGATGTCGACGTCGGCGATCAGGCACGTTCCCTTGGCGAGCGTGACGGCGAGCGGCTGGGCCCCGCCCATGCCGCCGCACCCCGCGGTGACGCACAGGCGACCCGCCAGCGACCCGCCGAAGTGCTCTCGCCCGCACTCGGCGAAGGTTTCGTAGGTCCCCTGCAGGATGCCCTGCGTGCCGATGTAGATCCATGAACCGGCGGTCATCTGGCCGTACATGATCAGGCCCTTGCGCGCCAGATCATCGAAATGTTTCTGGGTCGCCCAGTGGGGCACGAGGTTGGAGTTGGCGATGAGCACGCGCGGGGCGTCTTCGTGAGTGCGAACGATGCCGACGGGCTTGCCGGACTGCACCAGGAGTGTCTCGTCGGGCTCGAGTCTGCGCAGGCATGCGACAATGGCGTCGAAGGCTTCCCAGGATCGGGCGGCCTGGCCACGCCCGCCGTAGACCACCAGCGCCGCCGGGTTCTCGGCAACCGCGGGGTCGAGGTTATTCATGAGCATGCGCAGGGCGGCCTCGGCCTGCCAGGTCTTGCAGGTGCGCTCGATGCCGCGCGGGGCGCGGACCGTCCGGGGCGAAGCGGGCTCTGACAGATGAGAAGAATCCTGATCGAGGCGAGTCGTATTCATGGAACGGGCATTTCGAGATCGAGAAGTCGCCGAGCCGGCGCCGGGAGAGACATGCTGAGTGCGGCCGCCAGAGGGCGAGCGGCGAGACGACGAACGAGCAAGCGTGCCGGTCGGCATGGTGTGTTCTCCTAGCGCGTGCGTGGGTTCACATCGGTTGCCGTGCGTCGGTATCACAAGATCCTATCGGGGCTGGCGCGAAGTATCGAACGATCGACGGATGCGCCGCGTGCGTCCGGACGATGGTACCGTGCCACGGCGCATGCCACCCGTCAAACTTCAACCTACCGCGCCGAGCGGGGTTGGACAAGAGAACTCGTGCTCAAATTCGCACCAATCTTCGATTGCGTGCTGTTCGGTGAACGTGCAATCAACGGCCAGTGCGACGGATGAGATCGTTGGAAACTGGGCGGCGCAATCTTTGCGGCTGGTGCCGAACGCGCTCCGGCCGGCTCCGTCACACGGCGCATCCCGCGAAGAAGGCGGCAAGAAAATCGAAGAAGTCCTGGCTGTCGGTCATTCCGGAGCCGTTGAAATCTCCAGTCCCGGCGTACAAGTCCACGAGGAAGTCGAAGTAGTCGGCGGAGTTGACGACGTTGTCACGGTTCCAGTCGGCGGGGCACGAGGTGTATTCGTACGCGCCGATATCGAACGCCTCGCCGCGCGGGCGCGGGGTCCCGATCAGGTCGTACGGCGGGGCATTGGCGACGTGGAGAGCGGGGGCGCCGGCGTCGCGCGCCGGGCTCTGGTTCTCCAGGCGAAGATCGCCCGCGGCAAGATCAACGAAGAGCGTTCCCCATTGCGATGGCGGCAGGGAGATCGAGTGTGCATCAAGGCCGGTGAGCGCCTGCCACTGCGCCAGCGTGAGGTTGCCGCCCGGATCGTCGCCGTCGGCGTCGAAGCGGTCCATGACGATGTTGTAGTCGCAGAAGAGGCCGCCCGATCCCGCACCGCCGAGCAGGCTGTCGCTGGTGATGATCAGGCTCCCGCGGAAGGGGTGGAAGTTGAGCAGGACGTTGTTGAACACGATGGTGCCGGTGGAGGCATCGGAGATGTTGAGGCACCAGCGGGCGCGGGTGTCGGCGGCGGAACCGTTGACGATCGTGTTGTTGGCGATGACGTTGTTGGAGGAGGGAAGGAGGCCGTCGATGCGGTAGAGGGAGATTCCTGAGGCGTGGTTGTTGTCCAGGAGGTTGTTCTGGAAGCGGGAATCGCGGACACCATCGCAGTTGATCCCGGATCCGCCGCCCGGGCTTGTGACGGTGGCGCCCGAAGCGTTGATGTAGACGGATCCGCCGCCGTTGTTTCGGATGATGTTGTTCTCGACGAGGACGCCGGTGATGATGCCGTCGCCTCCCTGTGAGGCGTCGGCGTTGAGGTGGATGCCGTTGGACGAGTTGGAGTGGATCACATTGCGGCGGATGATGTGGTTGTCGCCGGAGTTGGAGAGGTAGATGCCGTGCTCGTCGGCGGTGTCGTGGATCAGGCAGTCTTCGACGGTGATGCCGTGGACGTGCCCGGAGAAGACCCCCCACTCCCCGTTGTGATGCACGTGGCAGTTGCGGATGGTGATGAACCCCGCTTCCTCCGGCGTTGAATCGGGGGGCGCGACCATGCGGATCCCCGCTTTGCTGCTGCGCTGGTCGTTCGTGCCGACGACTTCGAATCCTTCGATGACGATGTGCGACACGGTGTCGAGGTTGATGCGTGCGTGGTGCGTCTGGCCGTTGAAGCGAGCGGCTTCGGTGTTCACGATGACGCCGGGCATCGCGCGGAAGGTGATCGGCGCGGCGGGGGTGCCTGAGTGCGGCTCGCCGACGTTGAAACCCGCGAATGTGCCGGGGCACACGATCACGGTGTCGCCGGCGACGACGCGGTTGGCGGCGAATTGGAGAGTTGCCCAAGGCGCGGCGGCGGAGCCGGGGTTTGAATCGCTGCCGCCGGAGGAGGGCGGCGCGACGTAGTAGGTTTGCTGCGCCCGGGCGCTGGAAACGACGGCGAGGAGGCCCAGCGCGGGCATGATCGCGATGGCCGAACGCGGCGCAAAGCAGGCACCGTGCGTGTCGCGTTTGTTCATTGATGAGTCCGATCCAAGGCGGGCACGGTAAATCTACACCGACATCGCCGACGGGCAACGACGCGAGGCACCATGGATGGCGAAAAAAGAAACCCCGCTCGTCAGCGGGGCTCGACAGCACTCATTTGGGTGTTTTGGCGTCGGCGGGGTCAGGCGTTGGCTTCGCCGACCTGCCACCGGTAGAAGGCGATGACCTTGGCCTTATCGCCGACGAGTTCCTTGACCTTCTTGGTCGGGTCCATGATGAAGGGTTGTTCGAGCAGGGCGATTTCCTCGAAGAACTTGCGCATGCCGCCTTCGACCATCTTCTCGGCGATTTCCTTGGGCTTGCCCGACTCCATCGCCTGCTCGATGCGGAACTTGCGCTCGCGATCGACGACGTTGGCGGGGATGTCGCTGGCGGAGATGCCCAGCGGGCGCGGGACGGCGGCGGTGATGTGCATGCAGATCTGACGCAGCGTCTCGTCGCTGATGGAGCCCTCGGCCATGATGAGCACGCCGGTCTTGCCGTCGTGGTGAACGTACTGGCCGAAGGCGGTGGTGCCGGTCTCGCCGAAGAGTTTGTGACCGCGGGCGAAGGAGCAGTTCTCGCCGGTGGAGATTCGGAGGTCGTCGATGAGGGTGTTCATCTCGGGGGTGGCGGAGACCGCGCCGGCGTGCGCCTCCAGAGCCATCTCAGCGCAGCGCTTGGCGACGTGGATGAACTTTTCGTTCTTGGCGGTGAAGTCGGTCTCGGCGCGGAGTTCGACGATGGCCGCGGTGCCCGCGCCTTCGTTGACGTGGATCGCGATGCGGCCCTCGCCGGCGACGCGGTCGGTGCGGGCGTCCATCTTGCCCTTCATCTTCTTGCGGAGGAGATCCTCGGCCTTTTCGAAGTCGCCGCCGGCCTCGGTGAGCGCCTTCTTGCACTCCATCATTGAAAGCCCGGTGGCGTTACGCAGTTTCATGACGTCTTTGGCATTGATGTCGGACATGGAAGAGTCTCCGGAATCGCTGTGTGCGAAGATGAGCGTGGTGCGGCGGATCGCGGAAGGTGCCGCCGTGACCGCTGGTCGGGCGTTGCTGGAATCGCCACGTCAGGATCAGGGCTCCTGAGACCGCGGCGATTGGCCGGTTCGGGCGATGAGCGCCGCGGGCACGGCTTCGGGCGGGCTTGACGGGGACCGGGCCAGGAACTATCGCGAGGTGACGGGATCGCCCGCGCGGGCGGGCGAATCGCCTTCGCCCGAGGTCGCGGCCGAGGCCGAGGCGTCGTCGGCGCGGAACTGCGAGCGCCGGCTACGGCGAGCGCCGCCCTGGCCGGCGTCACCGCCCGCCGGGACGGCGTCGGCGGCTTCCTTGGCGGCGGCGCGCTGCTGCCTGCCTTCGGAAACGGCCATGCACAGTTCGCGGATCACCACGTCGATGGACCGCATCGAGTCGTCGTTGCCCGGGATGGGGATGTCGGCCATTTCCGGGTCGCCGTCGGTATCGATCAGGCAGATCGTCGGGATGCCGAGTTTGCGGGCCTCGCGCAACGCGTTGACCTCGTGACGCACGTCGATGACGACCATCGCGCCCGGCATCTTGTCCATGTTGCGGATGCCCGAGAGGTTGCGGAAGATCTTGTCCTTCTCGCGCTTGAGTTGGCTTTCCATCTTCTTGGAGTACGACGCAAAGTTGTCGGTCTGCTCGATGGCTTCGAGTTCTTCAAGCCGCTTGAGGCGGCTGCGGATCGTGCGGAAGTTGGTGAGCGTGCCGCCCAGCCATCGCTCGGTGACCCAGTGCATCTTCGCATCGCCGACGCGCTGCTCGATGACGGCCCTGGCCTGGCGCTTGGTACCGACGAAGACGATGTCCTTGCCGTCGCCGACGACCTTGGCGATGAACTTCTTGGCGAGCAGGAGGCCCTTGATGGTCTCCTTGATGTCGATGATGTGGATGCCGTTGCGCTTGCCGTAGATGTACGGCCCCATCTTGGGGTTCCAGCCGGCGGAGCGCTGACCGAAGTGGATGCCCGCTTCGATCAGGTCCTGCACGAGAGAGTTGGGCTGCGGCGCGGCGGGCTGCGACGGGGTGTTGACGGGTGGGAGAGCCATGACTCACTTCCTTCTTGTTCAGCGACACCGCACGAGCACGAATCGGAAGAGGGTGGAAGGAGGCCGGATGCCCGACGGGCAATACGCCGCTGCCATCCACGCCCGCGCTCACGCATGAGGGCGCTTCAATGGGGCCTCCCGACGCCGTCGTGGCTCTGGAAGGCCGGTTTCGATACAAGGGTGGCCTCGCTCGTGACCATCACGAGCCCCGGCCCGTCAGCCTCCGATCCTGGCTAACGGAGAAAGTATAGCCGGGGGACCCTAACCGGACCAAATGACTGTGTTGAATCGGATCATGTGTTGGATGCAGCGTTGTCTATGTCTGTGGGGCATGCCACCCTATCAGGCGGGTGTTTTCACATTCGGGCACGTCGGGTTCCGGCGAGGCCGATGATCGTCCGCATACGCTCCCTGCATGACGAAGTGGATCACGATCCTGCTGTGTCTTGTGGGTTTGGCGATCGGCGCCTTTGCGGTGGCTACATCCGGGGAAAAGCCGCCGAATCCACCGCCGCTGGCGGCCCCATCGGTGAATCCGTACGCGAACGGGATCGCGGCGTCGGGATCGATTGAAGCGGAATCGCGGAACGTGTCGATCTCGCCGCCGGTCGGGGGGCTGGTCATGGCGATGCTAGTGCACGTGAACGAGTCGGTGAAGGTCGGACAGGATCTGTTTCGGCTTGATTCGCGGGATCTGCAGGCGCAGTTGCTCCGCGAGGAGGCGGCGCTGAGGGTGGCGCGGGCGCAACTCGGGCGTCTCAAGGCCCAGCCGAGGGAAGAGGACCTGCCGCCGCTGCGGGCGGAGGTCGCGCGTGCCAAGGCCCGCTTGGCGGACATGCAGTTCTGGTACGACACGTTGTCGAAAGCGACAAGCGACAACGCGGTCAACCCGACGGAACTGACGCGGACACGGTTCGCGTTGGAAGCGGCGCAGGCGGATCTGGCGACCGCCGAGACAAACCTGGCGCGGGCGCAGGCGGGGGCGTGGTCGGAGGACATCGCGATCTCCGAGGCGCAGGTGGGGCAGGCGCAGGCGAACGTGGACGCGGTGAAAGCCCTGATCGAGCGGATGACGGTGCGCTCGCCGATCGATGGGGTGGTGCTGAAGCGCAATATCGAACCGGGCGCGTTCGCCCGGGCGGAAAGCACCGACCCGGGCTCGGCGGCACTGGTCATCGGCGATCTATCGACACTGCACGTGCGGGCGCGGGTGGACGAGGAGGACACGCCGCGGCTGCGAGAGGGGGCGGCGTCGGTGCTCCGGGTGCGCGGCGCGAGCGAGCAGGCGATCCCGCTGAAGATGGTCCGAATCGAACCGCTCGCGGAACCGAAGGTGACGCTCACGGGCTCGGTGACGGAGCGAGTGGATACGCGCGTGGTGGAGGTCGTGTTTGAGGTGACGGGCAAGACGCCGTTCCGGCTATTCCCGGGGCAGGTGGTGGATGTGTATATCGAGGCAAAGGAGTGAGGAAGTCTACATGTGGGCGCCCGGACTGCTCAGAACATGAAGCCCGGACGATGTATGCTTCAACGATGACAAGCCCGTACGACACCTATACCAGTCCCCTGGCCGAACGCAACGCCTCTCCCGAGATGCTGCGACTGTGGTCCCCGCGGCACAAGTTCAACACGTGGCGGCGGATCTGGCTGGCCGTCGCCGAGGCACAGCATGAACTGACAACTCAAAGGGCCGATCGCGCCAGTGATCGAACCAGCAATCAAGCATCCGCCTCAACCGAACTCGTCACCCGCGAGCAAGTGGAGGAACTGCGAGCCGTCGTGGAGAGAGGGATCACCGACGACGAGATCCGCGCCGCCGAGAAGTACGAGCGGGAACTGCGGCACGACGTGATGGCCCACGTGCACGCGCTGGGGGACTCGTGCCCGAAGGCCAAGGGGATCATCCATCTGGGGATGACGAGCCAGGATGTGGTGTGCAACGCGGACCTGTTGATCATTCAGCGGGCCCTCGGGCTGGTCGAGGCGAAGATCAATCGCTGCGTGGTGGCGCTGGGCGATGAGGCCGAGCGATCGAAGCAGATCCCAGCGCTTGGATTCACTCACTATCAGCCGGCGCAACCGGTGACGGTGGGGCGGCGCGCGGCGCAGTGGGCGCATGATCTCCTGCCGCGGCGGGATGCCGTGCTCTCGGCGAATGTGTTTTCCTCGATGTACCGCGGCCTCCGCGGAGCCACTGGAACCCAGGCGTCGTACCTGGCCCTTCTTGGAGAGGGCGGCCTGATCGATGAACTGGAGCATCGCTTTCTGTGGAGAATGCAGCGGCTTCAGAATCCGGAGATCACCCGTATCGACGACGAAGACGAGGAGATCCACAACTACCAGCCCCGATCGCGCGAGCGCTGCGGCATGTCGCCGGACGACCTCTCGCGAGCGTATGCGAATCGCGCCTACATGCTCAGCGCGCAGACGTACCCGCGCGTCGTGGACGCCGAAATCCTCGCCGACCTCGCGTCCACCGCCTCCGTCCTCCACAAGATCGCCACCGACATCCGCCTGCTCTGCAACCGCAAGGAACTCGACGAACCGTTCGAGACCAAACAAATCGGCTCGTCGGCGATGCCGTACAAGCGCAACCCCATGCGCTGCGAGCGCATCTGCGGCCTGACTCGCTTCGTCATGAACCTCGTCGGCAACGCCTACGACACCGCCGCGACGCAGTGGCTCGAACGCACGCTCGACGATTCGTCGAACCGCCGCCTGTCGCTCCCCGAGGCGTTCCTCGCCCTCGACGGCGCGCTCGACCTGATGCACAACGTCGCCAGCGGCCTCATCGTCCACGAGGCGATGGTGAAGAAGAACCTGATGGCCGAACTGCCGTTCATGGCGACCGAAAATATCCTGATGGCGTGCGTGAAACTCGGCGGGGATCGGCAACACTATCACGAACTGATCCGCGTGCACTCTCAAGCCGCGGGTCAGCGCGTGAAAGACGAAGGGCTCGACAACGATCTCATCGAGCGGCTCAAGACCGACAAGAACTTCTGGGGCAAGGCGCGGGGCGGGCCGCTCGCGGGTGAACTCAACTGGGACGGGCTCATGGACCCGATGAAGTACATCGGCCGCAGCATCGAGCAGACCGAGCGGTTCATCAAGGAAGTGGTGGAGCCGCTGCGGGAGCAGTACGGCGGGGAGGGAGGGGCGATCGAGAAACTCGGCCAGAGCGGGCCGCGTGTCTGAATGTCGGCGCGGCGGCCGCAATGGAGCAACCATCATCGCGGGGGTTGCCGGCAAACATTCCTGCACCGTTCGATTTTGCGAGCCTGGCCATGACACCGACGACTCCCCCCGCTGCTGACGACCGACGATGGTCCCTCGCCGAACGGGTCTCGCTGGCGTGGCTGCTGTGCGTCCCCGCATGGGGGGTGCTGGCGATCGCGTGCGCGGCGGCTCGCCAACGCGGATGGCGACTGCCCCGGTTTCTCCTTCGCGCCGTCGTGGCGCCCGCCTCGCTGATCGAGCAGATTCCGCCCGGAATGGCGATGGCGCTGCTGGTGGTGCTGAACGCCGCGGCTATCTTGGTGTTCTCCTCGGTTGCCAGGAACACGCGAAACGGGATTGCGCCGGCGAACATCGCGCGTTCGGCCCTGCGGCTTGCCGCGCCTGTCCTGCTGGTGCTCGTCGTAGTTCAACTCGTCCCGACGGTCCTGACGCCGATGCTTGAGCGCTCTTACTCGGACTATGGCGTTCGATTGCCGGGGCTCGCCCGCTTTCTGCTCAATGTCTCTAGCAGCCTTCGCGGATCGAATCCCGGGCAGGCGGTTCCCTTGGTGTTCCTGCTCGGCGTTCTCTATGCGCCGCTGCTGCTTGTCATCAGGCGCCCTTGGCGAAATGCGGGCCCGGCGTCACCCGGCGCCCACCGCGGCGTCCGTCGCGGCACCATCGCGGTGGCGACGGCGCTGCTGCTGATAGAACTCGTCGGACTCGCCTACCCGTTGATCGCGATGTGGAGTTCGCTGCGCGGCGGATCACTTTGACGGGCCGCCGGCGGGGCGCTTCGACGGCGCGGCGGGCAGGCACAACGCAAGGAGGGCGAGCGGAGCGCCGAAGATGAAACTGACGAAGCACGCCGCGTCGAACTGGGAGGCTCGCGAGCGCATGTCACTCGCCATGACAACATGACTCGTGGCCGTAACGATGAGCGGAAGCAACCCGATCGGCAAGGCGATCGCGCCGGGTAAGCCGCATCGGCGCAGAGACTGCGTCACCCCCGCTGCCAGGCACAGAAGAGCGGCGACAAGAAACATCGCGTCCACGGCGACTCCAAACGGCGCTGGCTCGACCGCGCCAGCGCCCGCCCCTCGCTGGGAAGGCGGCACGTAGCCCCACTCCGGCACCCTGCGGGTTCGGATCGCGGCGAATGCCAGACGCGCCAGCAGTATCCCTTCCGCCGCGATCATCCAGACCGCGACAGACCGCCGACTGACGATTTTTCGATGCCCAGACCCCGCCGCTGCTGCGGCGGCGCGCAGCACAGTCGGCATTGGCGCCTCGGAAGGTTGCAAAGGCTCGTGCCGGTTCTCGGCAGGCGGAACTTCTTCGACAAACAAGACCGTCGCGCCGGGGCCGCACTGACCAGCGCCCGGAACGCGGCTTCGGGGTCCGGCCGCCCATGCTGAGGATCGTTGAGGCACGAACCGCTCGGCGTGGCAAACGGCTCCGTTGAGCCGGAGATGAACGCGGGGTGGCGCATACGCTTGGCACATGCCGCTTCCGGTGCCGCGCGTCATCGAACTTCGTCGGACGTCGCCGGCCGATGTACCGATGCTCTATGACCTTGAACTGGATCCCGTGGCGAACGAGCGAGCGGGCACCAAACCGCGGGACTGGGCCACCTTTGAAGCGCGCTGGGCGGAGATCCTCGGTGATGTCGATGGAACGCGCACGCGGGTCACGCCGCGTGCCATCCTGGCGGATGCCGTTGTTGTCGGGGCGGTGAACATCTCGCCGCACGAGGGGGCCGATTCGATCGGCTATTGGATCGCGCGCGAGCACTGGGGCCGGGGGATCGCGACGCGGGCGGTGGCGCTGATGCTCGGCGAGTTCCGTTCTCGTCCGCTCATGGCCACGACCGCCGGGCACAACCTCGCGTCGCTGCGCGTGCTGGTAAAGAACGGATTCGGCATCGTCTCGCGCCGCTGGACGGACCAGAACGCACGCTGCGTGGCCCGGGAAACCGTCACGCTCGTGCTCCGCTAGACAGGAGGCCCGGGCCCCTCGCGCCCCGGCTCGGCTTCGCGGACGGGCCGGGCATCGAGAGATTCTCACGAGAGGACGGCCGGTGATTGAATCCCTCGATACGCTCATGCCAACCGTTCCGCTCCGGGCACGATTCGGGAGACCGATATGCGATACCGACACTGGTTACTCGTGACCGCCGCGTCGATCTTCGTGTTCGCCGTCGCGGAACTCAAGGTGCCGCTGCTCGCGCGGAACTTGACACATTACGGCGAGGGCGAGTTCCGCGCGACCGTGCTGGCGGCGATCGCCGGTCTCTTCGCGTGGGTCATCCTCGAAGCCACTCATCATGTCGTCGCCGCTCGTGCCCGGGCTCCGCGGTGCTCCTGCGGATACTCGCTGGCGGGCGTGCGCTGCCCGGAATGCGGCCGGCAACTCGGCGATCCGCCGACGCCCCCGCGCCCCCATCCATGAGGCGCGTCGCACCCCGCAAGGTCGCTGGCCTGACGAGCGAGGTGTTCATACCGGCGCGAGCGGGCGCTAGGTGAGCATGACGAGCACGAGCACGTCGTAGATCGCGTGCGTCCCCACCACGATGCCGAACCCGCGGAGGATGTAGAGCATCCCGAAATAGAGCCCGGCGGCGACGATGAAGAGCGTCTTGGGCCAGTCCATGTCGCCGGTGGCCAGCCGCGTGTGGTGGTAGAGCGCAAAGGCGATCGCGGCCCCGACGACGGCGATGGTCGCCGCGACTCCCTCTTTCAGCTTGCCGATGTCACGCACCAGGAAGTGCAAGAGCGCCACGCCGATGAAACGGAACAGGAGTTCCTCGTACAGCCCGGCTCCGATCGCGATGGTGGCGCGAGCCTGCCAGGCGAGCCTGGCCCATTCGGCCTGGGCGTCCGCGGGCTGCTGGATCATCGCCAGCGCCGCGGCGGGCGTCGCGCTGCCCATCGCCCGGGCGTGCATCGCGCTGAGCACGAGCAGCGGGAGCGTCCACACGATCGATTCCAGGCCCATCGCCGCCAGCACCCATGGCTTGACCTTCCACCGCTCATTCGACAGCACGTGCCAGAGCAGCAGCACGGTAACGATGGCGGCGGCGGGGAGGTACACGCCGGCCACGCCGAAGGAGTGGAAGAAGTCGCCCAGCATCCGGTGGGCCTTGATCGTCTGTTCGACCCCGGCGCCGCCCATGCCCGCGGCGGGCCGGAGGTACACGACCGCGCCGACTTCGTACAGGATCACGAGCGGGAGCACGAAGATCAGGATGTGCAGCGGGCGCGACGACTCCCGCGAGTATTCGGGGGACAAAAACGGGACCCCCGGCCGCGGGTGGCGCGGCCCACCGCCCGAGCGAACTCTCGGCGCCCCCCCGCCTCGGCTTGCGCGTGATCCCCGCATGTCGCTTGAGCGTACGCGCGAACTCCAGTGCCTACTTCCCGGCGACGGCGGCGCCGATGCGCATCCCGTAGAACGAGCGCCAGACGAAGAACATCGAGATCACCATGAAGACCGCGGCCAGGGCGTGCGTGAAGCCCGGACCCTGCTTCGCGCTGACGCTGATCGCCAGTTCGACCGCCAGCAGCCCGAACAGCGTCGAGAACTTGATGACGGGGTTCATCGCGACCGACGAGGTGTCCTTGAACGGATCGCCGACGGTGTCGCCGACGACGGTGGCGGCGTGCAGGTCGGAGCCCTTTCCTCGCCCGCTGCCCTTATACAGCGGGTCGGTTTCGACGATCTTCTTGGCGTTGTCCCAGGCGCCCCCGGCGTTGGCCATGAAGATCGCCTGGAAGAGCCCGAAGAGCGCGGTCGAGACCAGGAACGCGATGAAGAAGTACGAGTCGTAGAACGAAAAGGCCAGCGTCGCGAAGAAGACGCCCAGGAAGATGTTGAACATGCCCGCCTGCGCGTACCGCGTGCAGATATCGACGACCTTCTTGGAGTCCTCGACACTGGCCTTGGTCGCGCCTTCCAGGCGGATGTTCTTCTTGATGAACTCCACCGCGCGGTAGGCGCCGGTCGATACCGCCTGCGTGGACGAGCCCGTGAACCAGTAGATCACGCACCCGCCGGCGATCAGTCCGAGCAGGAACGGCGGGTGCATGAGGCTCAGTTTGTCGAGGTTCTGCGTCAGCCCGTGCGTCAGGCCGACGATGAGCGCGAAGATCATGGTCGTGGCGCCGACGACGGCGGTGCCGATGAGCACGGGCTTGGCGGTCGCCTTGAACGTGTTGCCCGCGCCGTCGTTCTCTTCCAGGAACTCCTTGCCTCGCTCGAAGTCGGGAGAGAATCCGAAGCCCTTCTGCACCTCGTCCTTGATCCCGGGGATTGACTCGATGGTGGAGAGTTCGAAGACGGACTGGGCGTTGTCGGTGACGGGGCCGTACGAATCGACGGCGATCGTGACCGGGCCCATGCCCAGGAACCCGAACGCGACCAGGCCGAAGGCGAAGACCGCGGGCGCCACCATCAGGCTCCCAAGCGTGTGACCGCTGGGGTCGGCGATCGTCGTGATGTAATACGCGATGCCCATCAGGATCATGATCGCCAGACCCAGCCAATACCCTGAGAAGTTGCCGGCGACGAACCCCGAGAGGATGTTGAGCGACGCACCACCCTGCTCTGAGGACGTGACGACCTCCTTCACGTGCTTGCTATGCGTGCTGGTGAAGATCTTGACCATCTCGGGGATGAGCGCGCCCGCGAGGGTGCCGCAGGTGATGATCGTCGAGAGTTTCCACCAGAGCGACGTATCGCCGTGTATGCTCGGGATGAGCAGGTACGACGCGACGTATGTGAGGACAATCGACACGCCGGACGTGATGAACACGAGGGAAGTGAGCGGCGTCTCGAAGTTGAACTTGCTCACGTTGCCGAACTTGGCCTTGGCCCAGGCGTTGTTCACGAAGTACGACGCGGCGGACGCGACCACCATGATGATGCGCATCATGAAGATCCAGACGAGGAGTTGGACCTGAACCGTTCCCGCTTTGGCTTTCGCAGGCTCAACAATGCTCTTCGCCGTCGCGACTCGCGCCGGATCCTGTGACGCCGCGACGATCGCCCGCAGTTCCACGGCACGCTCGCCTGACGCCTTCTCGATCTGGTTGTTGATCGCCGTCAGTTCGTCCGGGATGGTCGCAACCGCCACGATGCGCTCGTTCGTGTTGAACTCCGGCGTCGTTGTCGTGGGCGAATACAGCGCCGGCAAGATCGCCAGCATGATGAACGAGATCAGCGCGACACCCGTCACGCCGTAGGTCTCGAAGCCGTCCGCCGAAGGACCGACCGAGTCGCCGGCGTTGTCGCCCACGCAGTCGGCGATCACGCCGGGGTTGCGTGCGTCGTCTTCCTTGATCTTGAAGACGATCTTCATGAGGTCCGAGCCGATGTCGGCGATCTTGGTGAAGATACCGCCCGCGATACGCAGCGCCGCGGCGCCGAGGGACTCGCCGATCGCGAACCCGATGAAGCACTTGCCCGCGAGTTCCGAAGGGAGGAACAGCAGGATGACGAGCATGATGAGCAGTTCGACCGAGATCAGCGCCATGCCGATCGACATGCCGGCTTTGAGCGGGATGTCGTGGCAGGGCCAGGGCTTGCCGCGGAGCGACGCGAACGCCGCCCGGCTGTTAGCGAATGTGTTGACTCGGATGCCGAACCACGCCACGCCGTACGACCCGGCGATGCCGACGAGCGAGAAGAGCAGGATGACGGCCATGTCTGGCACGGACACGCCGACGAGGAGCAGGAAGTACGCCGTCATCGCGGCGGCGACGAAGGCCCACAGAATCATGAGGAACTTGCCCTGCCGGAACAGGTACGCCTTGCACGTCGCGTAGATCAGTTCCGAGATGTCGAGCATCGATTTGTGAACGGGCATCTTCTTGAGCGAGGTGTAAATGAACAGGCCGAACCCGAGCCCGAGCGCACTTACAAGGAGGCCGATCAACAAGAGGTTGTGCCCCGACTGACCGCCCAGGAATGTTGCGTCGATCGTCTTGCCCGTCAGGTCGGGCATGACGATGTTGACTTCGCCGCCGGGCTTATGCTCCCCCGCGCCCGGCTCGGCGGCCATCGCGATGACAGGGAACGCAAACGACAGGATGACGGCGAGCGCCACGAGTAGTCCTGAACAGCGAGTCAGCATCGGTTTCATAGTTCGGTCCGTGATCTGTTGAACAACCATCTCATGCTCCCCACGTGGGCCGCCGCGACGGGCAGCCCCGGCGAGATCTCACCTCATCCTCCCCCCCAACCACCCCGCCCCGTTCCGCTCGCTGCCCGGAGCGGCCCTGAGTTTTCAAGGTGACAAAAGACCTGCCACCACGCCGGCGGATCGCCGGATTCCGACATGTGCTCCTGACCCGTGGTCCCCACGAATCAGAACGAGTCGATCGCACATGCATGATAACGAAAACGTGCTTGGCCGGATCAGGCGCCGTAACGGCGCGGACCCGACCGGGGATCACTGACGGATCAGCCGGAACTCAGCGAGATCCGCCGTCGCGTCCGCCGCCGAACGACCGTTCACCGCGCCCGCCTCCGCCGCCACCGGGCCCACCCTCGCGCGGCCCGATGAATCCGCCACCCGCCTCGCGGACCCGGCGAGCGATCGACTTGCGCTTATCGCGGCGATTCCGCTCAGACGGCTTCTCATAGAACTCGCGGCGCTTGATGTCCTTGACCAGGCCTTCTTTTTCGCAGAGTTTCTTGAAGCGACGCAGCATCTGCTCCGTCGATTCGCCGCTGCGGGACTTGATCCGAATCGCCATGAAATACCTCGATTGAAGAATCCGCGGGACGTTTGCTTGTCATCCAAATGCAACCCAAACGACCGGGAGGCCCGAGTCGCTTTGGATAGGGGCGGAAGTAAAGCACCTGTACGTGCCGGGATCAAGTTCCCTCATCAACTGGTTGCCGCACAACCCGGGAACCGGAATCGGCCTGTATCTTCCTGCGTCGAAACCGGACAGACTCGTGTCTCGATTCCACCTGTCAAACTACCCGGGCCGGGCCTAAGAGACCGTTTCGATTCGTGCTGGCTATCCTTTCACGGCGCACCATTTTCCCTTGAAAGCCGCACATGACGTCGATCGCAAGGACCAGCCCCGTGGCTATCGAATCACCCAAGGCCGCCGCACGCACGATGCGCGCGCTCTACAAGCACCACGCCGGCGAGGGGCTGCAACTCAACCCCGCCAAGCCCATCCCGGAACCCGGCCCCCGCGACGTACTCATCCGGGTCACCCACGCGGGGATCTGCGGCACCGACCGGCATATCTGGGAATGGGACGCCTGGGCCGCCTCACGCATTCCGGTGGGAATCACGACCGGGCACGAGTTCGTCGGCGTGATCGAAAAGGTCGGCTCCGCCGTCACTCGCTTCGCGCCGGGGCTGCGGGTCTCGGCGGAGGGGCACATCTCGCCCGGCGTCGGGTACAACGCTCGCACCGGCAACGCGCACATCGCCAAGGACATGGTGATCCTCGGCGTGGATCGCGACGGGTGCTTCGCGGACTACGTGAGCATCCCTGAAGAAAACGTCTGGCCCGTGCACCCCAGCATCCCGGATAAGGTCGCCGCGGTGTTGGACCCGCTGGGCAACGCCGTGCACACCGTCATGGCCGCCGATGTGAGCGCCAAGACCGTCCTGGTCACGGGCGTGGGCATCATCGGGCTCATGAGCGTCACCGTCGCCAAGGCGGCCGGCGCATCGCGCATCTTCGTCACCGACGTCGATCCGCGCCGCCTGGCGCTGGCCAAGAAACTCGGCGCGGTCGAGGCCTACCACGCGATCAACGACAAGAACTGGATCGACGACCTTCGAACCCAGACGCGTGGCGACGGCGTGGATGTGCTGCTGGAAATGTCCGGGGCCGCTCCGGCGATCAGCGACGGCTTCACCGCCCTGCGCCCCGGGGGCACCGCCGCCCTGCTTGGGATCCCATCCAGGCCCTTCCCGTTCGACCTGACCAATCACGTCGTCTTCAAGGCCGCGACCGTGCTGGGAATCAACGGCCGCAAGATGTTCCAGACCTGGTACCAGATGGAGGCGCTGCTGCTCTCGGGACGCCTCGAACTCGACGACATTATCACCCACGAACTTCCCATGGAACAGTTCGCCAAGGGGTTTGAACTCATGCAGTCCGGCGAGGGGATCAAGATCGTCCTGAAGATCTCGCGATAGCCCCGCCTTCCACGCCTGTGCCGGAAAGTCTGATAACGCGCCGACCCCGAGTGCTTCAAGGTTCCACGCCGGCTTCGCTTTGATTCCGACCGGCGGCGCGGTAATCTAGTCTCTGGTGCTTGGCACCAGGAGGCGACTATGTATCTACGAGTGGCGTGCATCGGCGCGGCGGCCTTATTTGCGGTGAATGCGTCCGCGCAGGTATACGACCTTCGCACCGACTGGAGCGAGACGTCCAACCCCAATGGCGCGTGGTCCTACCGCCATGGCTCCAAGCCGCTTCCGCACGTCGATGCCTGGCAGCGCAACCTCGGCGGCTGGACCACCTTCCAGCCCGGGTGGGCCCGCTCCGAGGACGCCAACACTCGCTTGCCGTTCTGGTTCCAATCCAACGGCGCCGAGGCGTTCGATAACGACTTCGACCCGGGCGACATCGTCGTGCACACGACGGACCCGGGCAACGGCGTCGGGTCCGGCGAGGCCAACGTGTTCTGGACTTCGCCCGGCATCGGCTTGGCCACCGTCTCCGGAGCCGTCTGGCTGGGACGCGACATCGGGCGAAGCAACCAGTGGACCCTCTACCGCGGCGGCACCTCGCTCTCCTCCGGGCAGGTCTTCTCCGGCGACCAGTACAATCGCGCCAGCCCGTTCGACCTTTCCACGGGTACCGGTGGCGCGGGCCCCCTTCAGAACATCCACGTCTGCCGCGGCGACGACATCCGCCTGGAACTCGTGCGCACGTCCGCTGCGGGAGACTTCTGCGGCGTCACCCTGACGATCGCCTTCACGCCCATCGCTTGTCCGGCGGATTTCAATGACGACGGCTGCCTCAATAGCCAGGATTTCTTCGACTTCCTCGTCGCCTTCTTCGCGGTCGATCCCGGCGCGGACTTCAACAACGACGGCGCCGTCAACTCCCAGGATTTCTTCGATTTCCTCGTGGCGTTCTTCGCGGCGTGCTGATCCAGGCCCCGCTACTGCCCGCGCGGGCGCCGCCCGCGCCGGGGACGCTCCCTCGCGACCGGCTCGGGCTCGCCCGCCTCGGAGAGCCCGAACGCACGCTGGATAAAGTCCCGGAACAGCCGGCGATAGTGCGGCGCGCCCACGCCGTGGCGCGAGCCCGGATACAGCATGAACTCGAACGGCTTGTTGGCGGCCTGCAGAGCGCGAACCAGTTTGAGCGTGTTCAGCATGTGCACGTTGTCGTCCATCGTGCCGTGCACCAGCAGCAGCCTCCCGTGCAGGTCCTTGGCGGCGGCGACCACCGAGGACTTCTCATACCCGTCAAGGTTGTCCTGCGGCATGAGCATGTAGCGCTCCGTGTAGACCGAGTCATAATCGCGCCAGTCCGTGGGCGACGCGACCGCCACTCCGGCTGCAAAGACCTTGCTGTGCGTGAGGGCGTACGCGGTCATGAACCCGCCGTAACTGCCCCCGGACATCCCCACGCGTGACGCGTCCACGTACGGCCGCTTGGCCAGCCACGCCACGGCGTCTTCCAGGTCCTTGAGTTCCTGCACGCCGAGTTGCTTGTAGGCTGACCAGGCGGATTTGGCCCCTTTCCCGGACGCGCTTCGCGGATCGACGCGGAACACGATGAGCCCCGTGCTCGCCATCGCCTCATCGCCCACACGGCCGCCTCCCCACGTGTCCGATACCGTGGGCGCGTGCGGGCCGGCGTAGGTCATGAGCCACACCGGGTACTTCTGCGCCGGGTCGAAATCGGGGGGCAGGAGCACCGTGGCCTCAAGGTCGAAGCCGTCGCGCGTCGGGACCGTGAACATCCCGAACGTCCCGCGCTCGTACTCCTCCATCGAGTACACGGGGTTGGTGTCCAGCGCGCGGACGATCGACCCATCGGCGGCGAACAACCCCACCTGCGTCGGGGTGCGATGATCCGACCATGTATCGATGTAGAACCGACCGCTCGGAGAGAACGACACGGCGTGCGACCCTCCGCGATCGGGCGAGGGGACCTCGAGTTCGACGTGCCGGCGTTCGTCGTCCGAGAGCGACGACGCATCGGCCGCGCTGGATTCGAGCGACACGAACGGCCGCGTGAGGCGCGTCATGTTCGAGCCGTCCAGACGCGAGCGATAGAGATTCTGCCCGATCGAACCGTCGGCGGTCCCCATGTAATACACGTACCCCGCGTCCTCATCCACGTGTTCGATCGAGCGAGCCTCCCACTCTCCCTGCGTGATCGGGTTCTTCAGTTTGCCGGCTTTGTCGAACAGGTACAGGTGCCGAAAGCCCGTGCGTTCGCTGGCGAGAATGAACGAGCCGTCCTTGAGCACCATCGGCTCGCCCTGCGGCTCCACCCACGCGTCGGTCGTCTCGCGCATCAGCCGGGTCGAGCGCCCGTTGCCGACCATGATCGACACCACGTCAAGCCAGGTCTGCACACGGTTCTGGACATAACACCACACGACTCGCGAGTCCTGCTTGTCGGCTGGCGCGCTCGGCCAGGTCACGCCGGTGATGAGGAACTGACCCGCGTGATAATCAGAGAGGTCGGCCCACCGCACGTCGCCGCCCGCCGCGGTCACCACCCCGAGTTTCACCAGCGGGTTCGGCTCACCCGGCTCCGGGTACGGCGCGTCCTCGACGACGCGCGGCTCGGCATGATCGGCCGGGAGCCTGAATCGCGGCACCGGCGTGCTGTCCACCTGAAGGAACGCCAGCCGCTTCGAATCCGGGCTCCACCAGAACGCCCGCCACGAACGGTTGTACAACTCCTCGAAGTACACCCAGTCGTTCTTGCCGTTGCGGACCAGGTCCGTCCCGCCCGTGGTGAGCGCCCGCTCGTGCTGCGTGCGGACATCGACGACCCAGAGATCGTTCGAACGGATGAACGCGATGTATGTCCCGTCGGGGCTGAACGTGGGATACTCCTCGTCCTGGGGCGATGACGTCAGTCGCGCCGCCGTCCCGGAAAGGGTCGCGTAGTAGAGGTCGTTTTCATGCGTGAAGACGGCGGCGTCTCGCTGCGGGCTCATGTTCATGAACGGCCCGACCAGCGACTTGGCCGCGTCGGGACCGATGGAGGCGATCTGCCCCAGCGCCTGCGTCATCGGCGCCAAATCCCAC
Source organism: Phycisphaerales bacterium (assembly GCA_050246015.1). Classification (GTDB taxonomy): domain Bacteria; phylum Planctomycetota; class Phycisphaerae; order Phycisphaerales; family UBA1924; genus JTS-AC122. The sequence continues at coordinate 54,333 of JBFWWU010000016.1, read as the reverse complement.
AGCGGCTCGGATCGCCCCGTCAGCGCGCTCACGCGGTATGCTCCGCCATCGCGGACCTGCACGTAGTACTCGTCGGCGTCGGGTGAGGGAGCGCCTTCACCCGCCGGCGCGCCGCCCGCCTTGGCGGGTTCAAGCCAGCGAAGCCGACCCAGCGGGCTCCCGCCGAAGTTCGGCGCTTCTCCCGAATCGAGCCCGGCGTAGTCGATCCGCTTGTTGAACGTCCGGTAGTCGGCCAGCGGCCGCGTCGGCGCGGTCAGCATCGGCGTCGCTTCGACGACGCGGATCACGGGGAACTCGGCGCCCAGGGTCAGCGCGTCATCAAAGAAGTTCCACGCCGTCAGCCCGTCCGCCGATGACGGTTCCAGGAGATAGGCGGCCAGGTTTCCCAGCGGCTGCGCCGTGCGCACCACAAACATCCCGGCGCGGGCTCGCATCCGCTTCGCCGCCGTGGACGTCTTCACGTCCATCAGGTCGTGCCCCTGAAACGGGCGCATCGCCTTGCTGACCGACTCCACGATTAACGCCTCCGCGTCGAGTTCCAGGTCTTCACGCAGTTCCTCCACCTTCACGCCGTGACGCAGCAACATCGGCACGATCCGGTCCCGGCCGCGCTCACGCTCGATGAGGTACGCGAACGGGCGACGCGTCGTCAGCGTCGGCTGGAAATCGTGGATGAGATCGACCTCGTACTCCTTGGGCCGGTCGGTCGCCGTCCGCTTGCCGTCGCGCTCCTCCTCCTCATACCCCAGCGCGGTGAACCTGGAAGGGAAGGCCTTGGCATCGCTGCGGAGCGCCACAAGATCGTCGGGCTTCGGGGCTTTGCCGGCTTCGATCGTCCGCTCGTCGGCCCGGCGCACCAGTTCGAGGATCTCCGCCTTTTTCTCAGCGGTGTACCGCACGATCTCCCGGCAGAAGTCACGCGTCGCCAGCACGCGGTCCTTGAACGGCGCGTACGAGTACGCCTCGCTCAAGAGCCCGATGCGCCCGCGCAGGCCGATGTACGGCGTTCCGTACCGCGGATAATCCGGATAGGTCGTCCACTGCGTGTTGTCCTTCTCGAAGTTCCCGTATTGGAACAGCGGCATGGTGTACCGGTCCAGGCAGCGCCGGGAGAGTTCCGGGAGCATCTGGTCGCGGACGTACGCCAGCACGCCGGGATCACCCGCCGGGTTGGTGGGGCCCGAGTACGTCATGACATGCCGATGGTGCGAGCCGTTGGTGGTGTGGGTGTCAACGACGACGGCGGGGTCCCACTCGACGAGGAAGCGGACCATCGCGCGGGTCTCGGAGGCTTCGAGTTTGACGTAGTCGCGGTTGAGGTCCAGGCCCTGCGCGTTCTCGCGCGTGCCGACGCCGTCGCCCGCGAACGGACCGTTCTGCCCGGCGCGCTTCTGGTCGATCGGGCCTATGTTCTCGTTTCCGTCCGCGTTGTAGATGGGCACGATGCACAGGACCAGGTCCTTGAGCGGCCCGGGCTCAGGCGGGGACGATGGGGCGGGCTTGGAGCCCGGCGTGTCCACCGGCGCACCCTCGCCATCCAGCCCAAGCCACTCGCGCGCGAGCATGACCAGCGCTTCCTTCCCGCAGACCTCGCCGGCGTGGATGTTGCCGAAGAGAAGCACAACGGGCTTGCCGGTGCGTCGGGCCTGCGCGGGCGACGTGACGGGCGGGTCGGCGAGGATGAGCAACGGGATATCGCGCCCCTGCTCGGTCACCCCGAAGGACTGCCGGACCGCACGCCCCCCGGACGCCGCCGCGATGCGGTCGCAGAGTTCCACCACATCGGCGTACCGCGACGTGGCGGTGTAGTCCGTCTTTTCAGCCGTGGTAAGCAGTTCGGGCGGCGTTCCCAGCGCCCTCACCGGCGCCAGGCACAACATCGGAAGAAGCAGATAAAGAGGCAGGCGCATCGCGAATCCTTGTTGAAAGTCCGAGGCATCGTTGCCGGGTCACAGGAGCGGGCCGAGCATCTGCGCCGCGCTGTCCAGGAACTGATTGACGCGCGGACGCGACCGCCATTCATCCAGGTGAACGTGGTCGGCGTGGTCGATGTAATCCACCTGGAGGAACCGGAGTTCGCTGGCAACCTCGTCGTCATAAATGATCAGCGTGATCTCGAAGTTGAGCCAGAAACTCCGCTGGTCAAGGTTCGCCGAGCCGATGAACCCGATCCGGCGATCAATCGTGAACGTCTTGGCGTGCAGCAGCCCGCCCCGGAACAGGCAAATCCTCACCCCGGCTCCCAGCAGATCGATCCAGGAGGAACGGCTCGCGGCGGCCACCAGCGGGGAATCGACCTCCCGGGGCATCACCAGCGTCACCGCCACGCCGCGCTGCGCCGCCGCGCACAGCGCTCGACAAAGCGCTTCATCCGGCACAAAGTACGGCGTGGTGATGATGAGCTCTTCACGGGCCCCGTAGATCGCCGTCAGCATCAACTGGTGAATCGCGTCGGGGGAGGCGCCGGGCCCGGAGGGCATCACCTGCAACACCGAACTGCCGACCTCGTCCGCCGGAAGCTCCGGCAGATACGGCGTGACGTCGCGCGAATCGTTGTCGATTTCCGCCTGCCAGTCCTGCAAAAAGACGACCGAGAGCGCCTGCGCCGCCGGACCCTCCACCCGAGCCATCGCGTCGATCCACGAGCCCACCCGACGGTTCCACCCGGCGCGGAACGACGAGTCGGTAAGGTTCGCGCTGCCCGTGTACCCGACGCGCCCGTCGATCACGACGATCTTGCGATGATTGCGCAGGTCCAGCCGCGACAACAGCAGCCGGATCGGGTTCACGGGAAGCGCCGCGACCACCTGCACGCCCGCGTGCCGCATCTTGGTGATCTCGTCCCCGCGCAGGAACTGTTTGCTCCCGACGGCATCGACCAGCAGCCGGCACGTCACGCCGCGCCGCGCCGCTCGCATCAGGGCTTCGCTCACCTTCCAACACGCCGGCGAGGTCGTGTAGATGTAAAACAGCAGATGGCAGTGCGACCGCGCCGCGTCGATGTCCGCCGTCAATCGCTCAAGCAGGCGATCATTCCTGGCGAGGAGTTCCACCCGGTTGCCAGCCAGCGGCGGCAACCCCGCCTCCGTCGTCGCCAACTTCCAGATGTGCTCGTACATCGCGTCCTGCCCGGACCAGTTCTGATGCCGGTGTTTCCAGAGCCGGATGGCCTGCTGATCCATCCCCTGTGTCAGCAGCGCGTACCGTCGCAGCCGCCGATACCCAAGACGGTTCTCTCCGATCATCACGTACAGGATCGTTCCCACGATCGGGAGGACCGTCAGGATGATGATCCACGCCAACTTCGTCGAAACGTTCCGCCGCCGCGCGATGACAACCCCGATGAGGCACAAGCGGATGCCCCACTCGACAAGGCCGATCGTGATGGCGTACCAACTCAGGTCGCCCATGCAGCGACAAGGCTAGCCCGTGGCGGGACCCCGAGCAGCATCCCCCGCCGGTGCTCGACGCGCGATCACCCGCGGCTCCAGCCGCGGATCGTTCACGATGCTCGCGTGCGCATGCGCCCGCGGTTGATCCAGCCGCGCGTGCACACGCTGCGCCGGAAAGTAGATGGTCGCGTAGTCATCGCGGATTCGATCGGGCGACAGCCCCTCCTGATTGCGCTCGACCGCCCGCTCCAGGGCCGTCTCGAATGAGCACTCAATCCAGACCCGAAGGTCGAAGCGCGATCGATACTCTCGGCGAAAAATAAAGATCCCCTCCAGGATGACCACGTCCACCCGGGCAAAGGTGAACTGCCGGATCCCGCGGGAGCGGTCCGGACGAACATACCGAGCGCGCAGGTCGATGCCGCGCGACGCGACAAGCGGATCGACCAGGTGCGAAAACAACTCCGCGAACCGGACCCCGTGCTCGTAGAACGCCGTTCCGGGTTCGCGCTGGGCCGAGGTCTCATCGGCCGGCGGCATCGACTCCGGCGTCGCGAGCCAGTCGTCCAGATGGATCAGCGCGACTCGATGCCCCCGCTGCTCCAGGGCTTCAACCATGTGGGCGCTGACGTAGCCTTTGCCCGACCCGTCGATCCCCGATACCCCAACCAGCGGCGCGGGGCCCGTGCGCGGCGCCGCGCGGATGAGTTCACACGTGCGCTTGATCGCGGCGGAGAGTTCAACAGTGTTCACGTCGCTTGGATGCGCGGGCACGCACCCGGTGACACCGATCACGCGCCATCGAGCGAATCGCGGACTTTGGCCAGCAGCCGCCGTTCGCCGGGCGTCAGGCTCTCGACCCCCTGCGTCCGCGCCTTGTTCACGACTCGGTCCACGACCGACCAGTCAACGCCCGGCGCGCCGCGCTGGGCGCTGGTCCTCCACGCCGAGTCCGCGGCGGCAAACGCCCCGCCACGCGACGAAGGCACGTCCCGCGAGCCGAAGACGCCGGCGATGGATCGAAGGATGTGCGGCCGCCGCACCAGGTAGAACCCGGCCAGCGCGCCCCCGACGTGCGCGGCTTCACCGCCCGCGTTGTGCGATCCCATCAGCAGATTGACCAGCGTAATCACCGCGAGCCCGTACACCGCCGTCCGCAGACGCATCGGGAACACGAAGTACACCTGCACAATCGCGTTGGGCTGAATGAACGCCGCCGCCATCAGCACGGCGAACACACCCGCCGATGCTCCGATCAGCGGCGTATACACGTCGTTGAACAACACGCCGGGCAGTTGCAGCCCGAAGACGGACCCCAGCAGGTTCAGCAGCAGGTACATGAGCCCGCCGCACGCCCCGCTGAGCAGGTAGAACACCGCGTACCGCCGCGATCCGAGGTACTGCTCAACAAGCCCGCCCACGAACCACAGACCGAACATATTGAAGAACAGGTGCACAAAGTTGGCGTGCAGAAACTGGAACGTGATGAATCGCCAGATCTCCCCGCCGAACGCTTTGGCCGTCGAGAAGTGCCCCCACGCATAGAGCGGCGGCAGAAAGCCCTCTCGCTTGTATCCGATCTTGATCGGGCGACCGTCCTGGTCAACATACCGCGTGCTGTAGATCGGATTCCCGTACGCCTCCCCCGGCAGGTTCGGCATCGGGAACCGCGAGTTTCGGTCCACGCGCCCGTTGGCAAGTTCGCTCGCGCTGACGGGCAGCTCCGGCGAAAACACCATCCCGTAATCTACCGCCACGTCCACCGATCGCGAGCCGAAAAACAGCGGCTTGAGCACCCCGGAATCCGACAGAATCTGATTGCTGACGATGAACACCGCGACATTGATGATGATCAGCCACATGTTGAACGACAGGTGGCGAAACCGCGACAGCACCGGCATCCCCGATGTTCCGGACGGCGCTCGGCGGTAATAGTCGCGGTCTTGGAGTCCCATGGTGTAAGGCGTCAACGTCCCGCACGCCGGTCGCGTTCTCCGTCCCCAGACAGTAGTGCGTCAGACCGACGAGTCGAGTCAGCCCCTTCCCGGCCAGGCAGCACCCGCCCCCTCAACCCGGGTCGGTCCGCGCCAGCACGCGAACTTCGCCCCCGAAAGCCTCCGCCCTTCGCCGGCATTCTCTCAACTCGCCGTCATCTCTATCGGCATATTCGTGCGAACATTTCTTGTACTACGCGAACGGCATAGCGCAGGTTCAGGACACGTTCGGCCGCCAGACGATACCATCCCCATCGGGCCCGTGGCGGAACGGCAGACGCAGCGGACTTAAAATTCGTTTTCCCTCATCGGGAAGTGTGGGTTCGAATCCCACCGGGGCCACTTCAGAATCGCGGTTTTTGCCGTGTTTTACCGTGCCTTTGTGACGCCCCGGCCTGTGGCCGTTCGGTCTCACAGAGTCGCACTCGGTGACCCCCGGACGCCCGATTCGCGCCAAGCAATCCGCCGAGACAGATGGCCCGTTCTGCTCGCCCTCGGTCGCGTCGGCCGAGAGGTCGGGGAGGACCGCGAGCGCCTGCACCTCCTGGTCGCGACCGACGTGGCTGTACCGGTCCATGGTCAGCGTGATGGTCGAGTGCCGCGCCAGTGACTGGGCGGTCTTGGGGTGGACGCCGCCCTGGGCGAGGTTCGTGATGAACGTGTGCCGGAGCGCGTGGAAGTCGATGATGCGGTCCCGCGAGTCGCGGGCGGGGATCCCGGCCGCTTCGAGGTCGATGCGGAGGATGCGGGCGACCTCCTCACGCTTGGGGAGGCTGAAGAGCGGATTACCGGGGTCGCGGCCCTTCAGATAGCCGGCGAGCGTGGCCGCCGTGGAACCGAGCAGCGGCAGCGTGTCGTCGCGCCGGTGCTTGGAGTAGGCGGCGAGCACTGTCACGGTGGGGAGCTTTGACTTGAGGTCGAAGGAATTGGGGGTGAGGCTCCGGAGCTCTCCGGCCCGGAGCCCGGTCTCCACCGCGAGGCGGTACAGCATGGCCCGGTCCGGGCCGGACATCGTCCACGCGAGCTTCCCGTGACGGTCCCGGCCGGAGAGCACGGGCCCCGTCGATGCGGCTCTCATGAGCTTGCGGAGCTCGTCGGGAGACAGGGCCCGGCGCTCGTAGCGCCGGTCGACCCGGGGGTTGAGCGGTTCGAGGTGCGAGAGGGGCGACATCGTCGCCCGGCGGTCCTTGATCATCCAGCGGCAGAAGGCCTTGGTGGCGGCGAGGTAGTAGTTGAAGGTCTGGGCGCTGATCCCCGCGTCCTTGTTCTCGTCGGTCTCGTCGTCGGCAGACTCTCCGCCGCGGAGCTCGTTCAGGAACGACTGCACGCGGCTGGCCGAGATGTCGCCGTAGTAGCGGAACCCGCACCCGTCGAACACACGGGAGATGCGGCCGGTGACCTGCGTGACGTGCTTCGCGGTCCCACCCTTGGCCGCGAGCGCCGCCCCGTACTCGGCCACGTGCTCGCGGAGCGGCTTGCCGACGGCGACGCGGTCCATCTTGAGCAGGCCGATCTCGGCCAGCCGGCGGGCGAGGGGACGCGGGAGGTCGTTGACCCAGGTCTGGAGGGCCGGGTCCACCTGTCCGCCGGTCGCACGCGCGTAGCTTGCGAGCTGCTCAAGGCGTCGGCCGAGCTCCTGCGTCGCGGACTTGCTGGAGAACCCCGAGACGCGGCGGGTGTCGCCCTTGTGGTCGGCGAACTCGACGTACCACGTGGCGGTGCGGACGGTGTTGCCCTTGCGGTCCTTGTACGAGGATCTGAAGACACGCACGACGGAACTCCTTTCAGGATCAATGCGGGCGGCTGTCACTGGTCAAGCGGCCTGACACGGAAAACTTGTCAGTTGGCGCGATGCTTGTCGCCGCGCATCTGCTCCCATCGGTCGCGCGGCGGCGCCCCGGCGGCGAGCCAGCCGTCGATGGTCGCGCGGCTCCACCGGACTACGCGGCCGAGCCGGATGGGGGAGGGGAGCCGACCGGAGCTCATCATGCGGAAGATGTGGGCCCGGCTGACACCGAGCAGTTCGGCGAGTTCCTCCGCGGAGACGGCGAGCCGCTGCCTAGGCAGCTGCACGTCCGCCGGCCGGCGCTCGTCCGGTTCCTTGTGGTCGGCGTGGGTCGTCTCGTTGTGGGGCGGGGGACGCATCCGGTGGCTCCGGGTCAGCGGTGGTGTGCGGGGAGTGGGGACTACTCGCTGCAGGAGACGCAGCGGCGCATACCGCAGCGCTGGCAGGTGTCGGACTGGGTGGTGGCGGGGAAGCCGCAGCGCGGGCAGAAGACGAGCGACTGGCAGCGGGACTCGACCGGGGCCGGGTCCTGCTGGTCGGGGCCCGGGCCGGGCGAGGGGGGCTGGTGAGTCGGGCGGGTGGTGTCGGATTCCATGATTCGTTTCTCTGTATGCTTGTCAGCCTAAATGCTTACACTCATGGCGTGGAGATGCCCGGCGGGCGTCGCCAGGGCGTGCGGTCACGGTTTGCGTTTCGGAGCCCTCTTGAGCGCGTCGGCGTCGGCCTTCGCCTGCTCGATGTAGCGGTCCCAGAGCTGCGGCGGGAAGTCGCGGGCGGTGCGGAGGAACTCCGGCACCTTCTCGGCGTTGGCCGGATTCTGGCTCGCCACTTCCCCCACCACCGCGTCGGGACGGTTCCAGCCGGCGCGGAGGTCGGCCTCGGGGAGCCGGTAGGCGGCGGCGATCTTCACGAGCAGGTCCTCGGACGGCGTGCGGCGGCCGAGCTCGATGTCGGTGAGGTGGGCCGCGGTGATGTCGAGGAGCCGCGCCATCTCGCGGAGCCCCTTGTCGAGCTTCTCGACGCGCTGGGCGCGGAGCATCGTTCCGATCGAGGCTTCCGGCTTGGGCTTGATGGGTCTGGCCATAGCGGGGTCCGGGCTGTCAGCATAAATGCTAACGTCTGGTTGACCCGCGTCAAGTCGAACTGGCCGGGAATCCGCTCGGCCGAAGAGCTGCCTAACGCCTGGCGCGATCGAACCTACGCCTCGCTCACGTCGAGCGGTGCTTCCCGAGGGGCCGCAGTGGCGGGACGAAGGGCCCGATGAGCAGATAGCGGCGGAGCAGCACGATGGCGACCAGCCCGCCGGTGACGAGCAATCCCATGTCCTGCAGGAACTGCACGAAGATGCTTAACGCCGAGTCGCCCATGGTGTGATCCATACCGCGCTCGCTCCGCGGCCGGCAAGGCGCTCAAGCGGTCGTGTCCGGCTCGGGCATCGTCGTCGGGGTGCACAGGCGGGGCCCCGACGAGGATGGCCGGGCCGCTGTCCGCTGCTCCGGTCTGTCCCAAGAGGTCCGGACGGGTCTGAGTCCGAGGGGTCAACGACCTAAGCCTCGGACCGGCGATGCCCCGCCGGGCCGAATCCGCCCCGGTGCTTCTCACCGAACACAGCCCGGATACCGATAACACGTTGATTCTGAGGCATTTTCCAGCGGTTGAGCCGGATAGTCTGTCAGAAAAACGATGCACTTTTCCTGACACTTCAGGAAGCCGAATCGCTTGCCGATTGTCAGAAAAGAGCATACACTTTTCTGACAGGTTAACCGCCATGAACTCGGTCCAGGACACCATCTTCGCTCGCATCCAGAGCCTCGGAAGGGGCGCGGTCTTCACGCCCAAGGACTTCCTCGACCTCGCGAGCCGCGACGCCACGGACCAGGCGCTCTCGCGGCTGGTGCGGAGCGGGTCTGTCCAGCGCGTGGGCCGGGGGCTCTACTACTACCCACGCTCGAACGCCGCGCTCGGCATCGACACGCCGCCCGACCTCGACGACATCGCGAGCGCTCTTGGACGGCAGACCGGCAGCCGCGTTGCTCCCTCGGGAGCCGTGGCGGCGAACCGGCTCGGGCTCTCCACCCAGGTCGCGGCGGTGCCGGTGTACCTCTCGGACGGCCGGAGCCGGAAGGTCCGGGTGGGCCGGTACATCATCCAGCTCAGACACGTCTCCCCGAAGCGGCTGCCGAAGGGGAGCACGACGAGCGCCCTCGTCTTTCAGGCGCTCCAGTTTGTGGGGAAGGACAATGTCGATGACCGGGTCGTGCAGACGCTGAAGCAGCGGCTCTCGCCGAAGCAGCGGCGGGACGTGCTCCACGATGCGCGGTACGCCGCGGACTGGATCTCGGACGTGGCGAGGCAGGTCGCGAGCGATGCGGAGGTGCCGGCGCATGGATAACGTCGCAAAGCTCCCCGCCAAGGACCGGGAAGATCTCTTCACCGCCGTCGCCGCCGAGCGCGGCATCACGGCCGGGGTCATCGAGAAGGACTTCTGGGTCTGCTGGGTGCTGAAGCGCCTGTTCACGCTTGAGAAGCCCCCGGCGGGGCTGCTCTTCAAGGGCGGCACCTCGCTCTCCAAGGTGTACAACGCCATCCAGCGCTTCTCGGAGGACGTGGACCTGTCGTTCGATCGGGCCGCGCTGGGCTTTTCGGGGCAGACGGACCCGGCGAACCTGACCTCGCGGAAGAAACGGGAAGCGGCGCTCGATGAGCTTTCGGCCGCGTGCCGGGATCTCGTGCGTGGCGAGTTCCTCACACTCCTCCGCGCCGAGTTCGACAAGGCTCTTGGCGGTAAGGAGCCGTGGGCGCTCGACGCCGCCGATGACGCCGAGGACGGGCAGACACTCCTCTTCAGCTACCCGCGGCTCACGCGGACAGGGAGCGGGACGCGGTACGTGCAGGACGTGGTGCGGCTTGAGTTCGGAGCGCGCGGCGACCACTGGCCCGCGGTCACGATGCCGGTGGTCCCGTACGCCGCCGAGACGATGCCGCGGCTCTTTTCAGCGCCGCGGTGCTCGGTGACCGTGCTCTCCGGGGAGCGGACGTTCTGGGAGAAGGCCACCATCCTGCACATGTGGCACCACATCAAGGATGACCGGGCGTTCCCGCGGCGGCAGTCACGCCACTACTACGACCTGGTCTCGCTCTACGGGCACGAGATCGGGAAGCGGGCGATGGCCGACCTCTCCCTCCTTGAGGCCGTGGCGAAGCACAAGTCCGTCTTCTTCCACTCGGGCTGGGCGAACTACGAGAACGCCAAACCCGGGACGCTGCGGCTGCTCCCCAGGGCGGAGCGGCTCCGGGAGCTCGAACGGGACTACGACGAGATGCGGGGCGAGATGCTCTTCGGCACGCCGCCCGCGTTCGAGCAGCTGCTCGCGGTGCTGCGTGAGATGGAGGCGGCGGTCAACGGGCGCGACTGAACCGGGCGCTCCCGGAATCCCTGATTCTTCAAGCGGCTTGAAGTTGGGTCGTGCGCGATCGCGTGGACGCTGGCATCTTCCGTCTCGTGAGGGATGGTCCCTCATCGTCGACACCATCAACGCGTGCTGACGTGACTTGAGACGGGGCAGCAAACCGGGAGCGCGACCTCACCAGTCGCCAACGGGGCGGGATTCACCATCCGCCGAGCGCTGTCCCCGTAGAGCTGGGTGCCATGAGAGTGGCTCGCCCAGCTCGATGGGGGCTCACAGGATCAAACCCCTCCGGAGAAAGGCCGGAGAGCTAATCCCTGTGTTCTACCCAATGCCGCATTCGGCCCGTCGGAACGGGGCGACGCGGACACGCCTCTGAACAGGAGGCCGCAACGGAACTAAGGCGGTGAGAATCCGCCCCAGGGGGATCGGGCCCACGTGGTCCGTTCAACCTCGGCTGGCGTGGGGAGCTCGCACCCGGAGACGGGATGCGACCGGTCCGGGCCAGGGCCGGCGTTCGGGAGAAACACCCGACGGCGAAAAGCTCAACCACGAGAGGCGCGAGAGCGCTTGCCAGTAAGGCGTCACGGAGACGGAACCGAACCGGGAAGAGCCGGGTCCGATGGGTAAGGGGGAGCTTCTGGTTTCTGCCCCCCGAAACCGCGCCCACTGGCGCGGGGACTATGCCGGGGCGGGAGCCCCGGACATACGGACTCAAGGTGCGCGGAGCGATCCGCTACCGACGTGAACGTGATGCCGATGACCGTTGCTAACGCGGGAATCTCTGCGGGAGCCGGGGTGGTGCCCGGCGCCTCGGGCTTGGCGCCCGAGGTAGTTCAAACCCCGCAGAGAGGGAGTGTGGCCTGAGTAGAGAGGGAGCCTTCGGGGCTCCGCGGTGTGCGTGGCAAGGCAGTCACGCCCCGTTTGCGCGCTCACGGGTGGTGCCGGGCGCAGAGGCAACGACGAAAGGGCTGACGGGGCGTATTGCCCGTCTCAAGTCACGGCGGCTCTTCGCCTTCGAAGAGCCTGACCTCGGGAGGGGAGTACTGCGGTGAGATGAGGCTCGCTCGGGAGAGCGTGCGTCTTCTCGCGGCAATGACGTACCGGCGCGGGAGCATCCCGCGGCCGGTGGTTTTCGCAACCGCTATGGATTGCGGACGGTCTATCTGGGAAACCAGCGGGCCGCGAGTATCCGGGCATGTGCTTGGAGGTCTATGGGCAAAGGATGAACTGAAGGTCGTGTCGCTGGCTTTGGCGGTTGTGCCCGAAACAACCGTCACCCTTCCCTTTGCGGGCGAGGGGACTGTTCTGACTTGTACGGAAGCGGCTGCGGGGGGCTGCCATGTACCGATGTGTTGCGGGGTCGCTGGAGGGATTCATCCAGCAGCTGGCCGTGTCCTATGTGGCGCACGGCTACTGGTTCTTTGTCACGGGCCGTGTGCCGGAGGGGAAGGACCCCGCGGCGGTGGACGCGAAGCTCGTGGCCAAGTACGGGGCGGACGAGTCGAAATGGTCGCGGGCCCGGCGCAAGCGTGCCGGCCTCGCGAACACCCAGTACCTCCGCCACGAGCGGTTCTTCGTGGTGCTGTGCACGCACGGGGAGCACTTGTTCTTCGCGGAGGAGGGGAAGCAGGTGCGGGACATCCGCAAGAGCCCCGTCCGCTACGGCGGCTACTCGGTAAGTTTCCGTGGCGGGCATGCCCACGTCCGCATCGACCAGGCGCAGTACCACCTGCTCAAGTGCTACTTCCTCGAAGAGGCCACGCGGCGGAGCGCCGAGTCGCTGGGGGCGGCGCTCAGGAACCTCCCCTTCGAGCCGTACGCGCCGGTGAGGAGGCAGCTACTGAATCTCGTGCGGGCGGTGAACCGACGACGAGTGGCCGCAGGGCTCGACCTTGTCGAGTTCAGAAGCCTTCGGCTACGACGGCGTGTAGTGGGACCGTTTGTTGTGGAGCTGAACGGTCCCTTGCAGCGGGCTGTTACTAGAAGAACTGAGTCGGACCTGGGGCCCCAGACTCACGTTTCAACCGAGGCAAATACAGGGCCGGCCATGGACGTGCAACAACTGCCAGAAACCGCTACCATTGGCCCCCATGGCACAGCCTCTGCTGCGGAAAGCTGCCTCAGGCATCCCCGAGGTGATGACGATCGAGGACCTGGCGGCCTACCTGCAGGTCTCGAAATCGTCACTGTACAAGCTCGCGCAGCGCAGCGAGATTCCCGGGCATAAGGTCGGCAAGCACTGGCGGTTTCGGCGGAGCACAATTGATCGCTGGCTCGACCGCGGTGATGCGGGGTCGGCGATGAAGCGGAGGTCACATGCCGACGCCTGAACAGCAAGCCCGCGAAAGAATCGACTCGAAGCTGCATGCCGCTGGTTGGGTGGTTCAGTCCTATCGCGAAATGAACCTCGGTGCGGGCCTTGGGCTGGCTGTGACCGAGTTTCCCGGCGCGCACGGTCCTGCCGACTACTTGCTGTACGTTGACGGCAAGGCGATAGGCGTTGTCGAGGCAAAGCCGGTTGGCCACACCCTTCGAGGGGTAGAAGGCCAATCCGCGAGCTACAGCGAGGGCCTTCCGACAACCCTGCCCGCTTGGCGCCGCCCACTTCCCTTCCAGTACGAGTCTACGGGTGAGGTCACTCAATTCACAAACTGGATGGAGCCGCACGCCCGGAGCCGCGACATTTTCTCGTTCCATCGCCCCGAAGCACTCCGCGAGATGGTGCAGGACGAGAAGACGCTTCGCGGGTGCCTGCGGCAGATGCCTGATCTGGCTACCGACGGTCTGTGGCCCAAGCAGCACACTGCGATCATAAAGCTTGAGAAGTCTCTAGCCCTCGGCAAGCCAAAGGCTCTCATCCAGATGGCGACGGGCTCGGGTAAGACCTTCACCGCGGCGAATGTGGCCTACCGCCTCATCAAGCACGGCCATGCCCGCCGTGTGTGTTTTCTTGTCGACCGCACGAACCTCGGCACCCAGACCCTCAAGGAATTCCAACAGTTCCAGCCGCCGGGCGAGCGACACACCTTCGACAAGCTCTACAACATCGCCTTCCCCCAGAACAATCGCTTCGATCCGATCAATCGGGTGGTAATCACAACGATTCAGCGTCTGTACTCAGTGCTCACGGGGCAAGCCGACCTTCCGGAAGAGGACGAAGAGCGGTCTGCATTCGAGGGACCAGGAGCGTTCAAGAAGCCGCCCATCCCGATCACCTACAACCCGGCGATCCCGCCCGAGTTCTTCGATGCGATCATCGTGGATGAGTGCCACCGGTCGATCTACAGCGTGTGGGGCGACGTGCTGAAGTACTTCGACGCCTTTCTAGTCGGCCTCACTGCGACACCCAGCAAGCAGACCATCGGGTTCTTCAACCAGAACCTCGTGATGGAGTACACGCACGAGCAGGCCGTCGCCGATCGGGTGAACGTGCCCTATGACGTGTACGAGATCCGAACACGGATCACCGCCCAAGGCTCAAAGCTCGACGCGGGATACTTTGTCGGGAAGCGCAGTCGAAAGACGCGGGCCGAGCGCCAAGAGGAACTCGACCAGGACCTTCAGTATGGTGCTGAAGAACTCGACCGCGCCGTGGTGGCCGAGGATCAGATCCGGACGGTCATCCAGACCTTCCGCGACCGCCTTTTCGTGGACATCTTCCCCGGCCGCACCGAAGTCCCGAAAACCATCATCTTCGCCAAAGATGACTCTCACGCGGACGACATCGTCCGCATCGTCCGCGAGGAGTTTGGCAAGGGCAACGACTTCTGCCAAAAGATCACCTACCGCACTGGCGTGATGCGATTGACCCGCAAGGTGACAGATCCTGATGGCACCGAACGTGAGGAGGCGTACTACGAGAAGACCAAGGGCAAGACCGGCGAGGATGTCCTCGTGGCCTTCAGGAACTCGTTCAACCCCCGCATCGCCGTCACCGTGGACATGATCGCCACGGGCACCGACGTGAAGCCGGTTGAGATTGTCTTCTTCATGCGCTCCATCAAGAGCAGCAACTACTTCGAGCAGATGAAGGGACGCGGCGTCCGCGTGATGCCCCCTGACATGCTCAAGGGTGTCACCCCGGACGCCAAGAGCAAGACGCGCTTCGTCATCATCGACGCCGTCGGCGTTTGCGAGCAGTGCAAGAGCGAGAAGGGGCCGATCGACCGCGAGCCCAACAAGACGCTCAAACAGGTGCTGGATTACATCAAGGCCGGTGGCACCGACCCCGACGCCGTCTCCGCGCTCGCCGGCAAACTCAACCGCGTCGCGGCCGATATGTCGGAGAAACAGCACGCCGACGTGAAGGCGCTCGCCGGTGGCAAGGGCATCGACACGCTTGTCGGTGGCCTGGTGGCCGCTATTGACGATGCCAGCGTCGAAGCGAAGGCACAGGCGATGAACCCCGGCGTTGCGCTCTCGATGCTGACGGCGCAGCAGCTCGAAGCCGCGGAACAAGTGCTCATCAAAGAGGCGGTCAAGCCCTTTTACGATCCGAAACTGCGTGATCTGATACTACAGATCAAACTGGACAACGAGCAGACCATCGACCGCGTGAGCAAGGATGAGGTACTGGGTGTGGGGTATTCCCAGGCCGCCATGGACAAGGCAAAGGCCAAGATCGATGACTTCAAGCAGTTCATCGAGGACAACAAGGATGAACTGATCGCCCTTCAGGTCTTCTTTGGAATGGCGACTCCGGATCGTCTTAAGTTCCGCGATCTCAAGGACTTGGCCGACCAGATCAAACGCCCGCCGGTGTCCGCTACACCTGAGGAGCTCTGGCATTGCTACGAGGCACTGGAAGCCGCAAAGGTGCAGGGCAAGGGCGGTCAGATCATCACAGACTTGGTTTCGCTCATCCGGCACACGCTGTGCCCCAGTGATCCGCTGACCCCCTTCGCCGATGTGGTGCGGCAGCGATACCAGACGTGGCGTGCCCAGCAGGCCGCCGAGGGCGTGACGTTCACGACGGAGCAGTGTGCGTGGCTCGACAAGATCGCGGAGCACATCGCTACCAGTCTGGCAATCGAGATGGACGACTTTCACGACGGCTGGTTTGCCCAGCGCGGCAACCTTGGCAAAGCGTACGAACTCTTCGGCGACCGCCTCCAGGTCATCATCGCCGACATGAACAGGGCACTGACCGCATGAACCCGACCGACTTTGCTGATCAAGTCGTTTCGGCGTCGATCCCGCCGGGGTGGGCACGGTCCCGCGTTGGCGACATCGTTTCGATCATTCGTGGCATTGGCTTTCCCGCAACAGCAAAGCAGGCTGGGCCTGGACGAGGACTCGTGGGGTGTCTTCGGACCACAAACGTGCAGGCATCTGTGGAATGGGATGACCTTTGGTACGTTCCTGAGCAATACGTGCGTTCTCCCGCACAAATTATCGCAAAGGACGACATCCTCATCTCTCTTGCCAACAGCCTGAACCTTGTTGGCAAGGTCGCACTCGTCGGAGAGATACCGGAGAGGTCGACACTGGGAGCTTTCATATCGGCGCTGCGTGTGCATCGACCCATCGATCCCAGGTTCGTCTACTACCAACTGACCGCTCAGCACTCGCAGCACGCCCTCCGGGAGATGGCTTCAACCACGACAAACATCTCCAACGTTTCGACAACAAAACTCGCTCAGCTGTCCTTGCGGATTGCCCCTCTCGCCGAGCAGCAGCGGATCGCCGACCGGATCGACGAGTTGTTCACAGATCTGGCCGCGGGGGTGGCGGCGCTGGAGCGGGCGAACCGGAACCTGTTGCGGTATCGGGCGGCGTTGCTGCACGCTGCCGTCACGGGGAGGCTCCTTTCCTCACAGGCCCTGGACTGGGCGGATGAGTCGAGGTGGCAGCCGCTGGGAGGGCTCATTGGGGACATTGAACAGGGATGGAGCCCGAAGTGCGAGCGAGACGCTGCGGTCCGCTACTCGGACTGGGCAGTAATGACGACGACTGCGATCCAGAAGATGGCGTTTGACAGTGCGGAGAACAAGCGCCTCCCGGACACGCTGGAGCCGACTCCGCAGTATGAAGTACACGTTGGCGACATGCTCGTCACCCGAGCAGGTCCTCGTAGCAGATGTGGCATCGCTTGCCTGGTCCGAGAGTGCAGGCCTCGGCTGATTCTTTGCGACAAAGCCTATCGCTTTCGTTGTATTGACAGCAAGGCACTCCCCGAGTACCTGGAGCTTGCACTGAACGCGAGGCCTATCACGGACGCAGTTGAGCGGATGAAAACGGGAAGCTCCGACAGTGGTCTGAACCTGACTAAGACGAGGTTCCGCTCGCTAATGGTCCCGTTGCCACCGCTGCCGGTGCAGTCCGCGATCGTCGAGGCTGTTACCGAGAGGCTTTCCCAGATCGACGCCCTCGAAGCCGAAGTAGGGCGTGGGCTAGCCCGGGCCTCGCGTCTGCGTCAGTCGATCCTCAAGACTGCATTCGAAGGCAGACTTGTCCCGCAAGACCCCGCCGACGAGCCCACGAGCGTGCTGCTGGAGCGGATTCGAAATGATAGAGTCGCGCCCATGTCCATTCGGCGCAAGAAGCGGGCGATGGTGCATGAATAAGGCCCTCCGAGCCATCATCCGGGCTAAGCACGAGCGGTATGCTGCCCGCGTGGTTCGTCTCCTCCGGCGCACGCCCTCGCGCGAGTGGCAGCCGGACGCTTATCCATGTCGCACGCTCTGGGATCACTGGAAGATGGAGCAGCAGGAAGAGCACTCCGTAATGCATGACGCCATCGAAGAGATGGTGGAGACGACGGTGCAGCGCGTCGTGGACCAGTTGCCGTTCGACGAGGTGGCGCTGCTCTCCCTGGACTCCCCCGACATCGAGGACCGTGACGAGCCTGTTGCAGACCCTGAGTACGTGGAATCGGAGCTATTGAGGAAGGTGGCATCGCTCGCGAACGATGAGCCGCACCGCGCCGAGGTGCAGAAGATGCTCGACGGACAGGCGAGCGACCGGCTCGAGCGCGACATGGAAGGATACTGAAGCGATGACCCAAGCGAACGCACAGATCAGCGCAGCTCCTACCGCTAGCCAGATCGGCACGCGCGTGTGGTCCTACGCGGGCGTGCTGAAGGACGACGGCCTCTCATACATGGCCTATGTCGAGCAGCTCACCTTCCTGCTCTTCTTGAAGATGGCGGATGAGCTGACCAAGCCGCCGTACAACCAGCCAAATCGAATCCCGAAGGGCAAAGACGACAACGGGAAGGCGTTCGACTGCGACTGGCCGAGCCTGCTGAAGCTCGACGGGGCGGAGTTGTACGCCCACTACCGCCGCCTGCTCACTGCGCTGAGTGGCCAGAAGGGGCTGCTGGGCACGATCTTCAAGGAGGCCGAGTGCAAGATCAAGGACCCGGCGAAACTCCGCCGTCTGATCGTGGACCTGATCGACCGCGAACGGTGGCTCAGCCTTGACCTGGACGTGAAGGGCGTGATCTACGAGGAGTTGCTCAGCCGCAGCGCCGCGGAGAGCACCGGCGGCGCGGGCCAGTACTTCACGCCAAGGCCCATCATCCAGGCGGTGGTCGATGTCATGCGCCCCGAGCCTGACGACACGATCATCGACCCCGCCGCGGGCACGGGCGGGTTCCTGACGATGGCGTACGAGAGTGTGCTCCGCCGGCACGACAAGGAAATGGACCGCGACGAGAAGCGTCGCATCCGTGAGTCGCTGGTGATCGCGCAGGAACTGGTGCCCGAGACGGCGCGACTGTGTGCGATGAACCTGTACCTGCACGGGATCACGGGCGGGAAGGATGAATTAGCGACGCCGGTGATCAGCGGCAAAAGCAGCCTGGACACGCCACCGAGCAAACAGTACTCGATGGTGTTGACCAACCCTCCGTTCGGGAAAAAACAGAGCCTCAAGACTGTGAACGAGGAGGGCGACCTCGACAGCGAGGAAGAGGTCGTCGTCCGTCAGGACTTCTGGGTCTCAACTGCCAATAAGCAGTTGAACTTCGTCCAGCACATCTTCAACCTGCTCAAGGTCGCCGGCCGGGCGGCGGTCGTCGTGCCCGACAACGTGCTGTTTGAGGGTGGCCCCGGGCAGAAGATCCGCGATCAGTTGATGAAGCAGTGCGACGTGCACACGCTGCTGCGGCTGCCCACGGGCATTTTCTACAAGCCCGGCGTCAAGGCGAACGTGCTCTTCTTCGACCGCAAGCCACCGCAGGAAAAGCCGTGGACCTCGCGCTTGTGGGTGTATGACCTCCGGACCAACAAACACTTCACCCTTAAGCAGAACGCGATCAAGCGGGCGGACTTCGATGAGTTCGTTGACCTGTTCAAGCCCGGGGCGATCCACAAGCGCAAGGCGACATGGAGCGACGCCAAGGTGGACGGCCGGTGGCGGTGCTTTGAGTACGAAGAGCTGCTCAAGCGTGACAAGCTCAGCCTGGACCTGTTCTGGATCAAGGACGAGAGCTTGGAGGACAGTGCGAGCCTGCCCGATCCGGACGTGTTGGCGGCCGAGATTGTCGAGGACCTGCAGGATGCCGTGGAGCAGTTCACCGCAATTGCGAGGGCCCTAACCGCCACCACCCGCGACAGGAAAGGGCAGTAGCGTGCCCGTCGAGTTTGACCTCTGGCGACTCGGTGACTGGCTGCATTCTACCGGTCGGTTTAGAGGCCACACACCGCCATTCGGACCTCAGATTATGATCCGCTCAATCTCGTCCAAGGTGATCTCGTCGCTGGTCCGGTCGTAGAGCTTCGTTGTCCGCGGACTCTCGTGCCCAGCGATGGCCTGCGCGTTCTCGATCGTCCCGCCGTTCTCAAGGTAGGCGGTGATACCAGTGGCCCGGAACGTGTGGCAGCAGGTCGATGCCGGAAGCCCTGCCGCGATCGCACGCCGCTTGATCATCCGAAACACGTCGTTCCTTGTGATGCCACGTGCGGTGAGCCGTCCAGCCGGGTCGCTGGCGCGAAATAGGGGGGCGCTGCGGTCACGGGGCCTGCCCGCCGCCTGGAGGTAGGCATCCAGGCACGCCTCAAGTGCATGATGGACAGGGACTTGGTGCAGCTTGCCTCCTTTCTCGTGGAGCCGTATCCACCACCGCTTTCCCTCGGGGTAGTAATCGCTGAGCAGCATGCCGCACACGGAGCTGACCCGTGCAAACGAGTACACCATGACCGCAATGAGAGCCCTATCCCGGAGGCCGAGCAGGGTGTCGGTCTCGATGGAGTCGAGGAGCTGGCGGGTCTGCTGCGCGCTGAGGACTGGCGTTTTCCCTCGCTTCACGATGAGCGTCGGGCCGCGGACGGGAGCGGCCGGGTTCTGCGGGAGCACCTGGCCGGTCACAAGCCAATCAAAGAGCATCCGGACAGCCGCGAGGTGCTGCTTAACCGTGGACTTGGAGTAGGCGGTTCCGAGGTCCTCGACGTAGCCGGCGACCACGATCGGTTCAATGGCCCGGATGTCGGTGACGCCGCGGCTACCGCACCAGTCGAGGAAGTTGGAGACGGCGGTGGCATAAGAGAGGCGTGTGTTCCTGTTCCGTATGCCGGCGGCGAAGAACTCGACGAAACGACGCATCGCGTTCGGCCCCGCGGCTCGGACGAGCGGGGGGACATGATCTACGTGTATCCCGGACCGGCGTTCAGGACGCCGGGCGGGCGGCCCGCTGTTAGTCATGGTTCATGAGTGACCGAGCTCGCAAATCTGCGCAAGAGGCGGAGCGCAGTGGGAAACGCGCGTTGCGGGGGTGCCTATCTTGTGCCGGTGTGGCGAAGTCCGTGGCCGACTGCTTCAGCCGTGAGGCAGAGCGTCCGGCATCCAACGCCACTGTCAGGTTCCGAACTACTGCGGTCTAGTTGTCGGACAGCAGCTCCGCAAAGCTGCCAAAGCCGGGCATCCTGAACCGATAGAGTGTCTCAAGATCCCCCTTGATCGTGTCGGCCTGTTTCACGGTCAAAGTCCCACAGGCGATCGCATCGAGAAGCAGATCCTTTGTGGTCACGATGGGAAGATCCGGCGAGAGCTCCCTTGCGCGGCGCTGGGCTACTCGGTCATCAAGACCCACGGAGCATCCCCGGCAAAACGCTCCAGCGATAGCGGCCGCCTCGCCGTAGCCAAGATTCAAACCCACGAGCTTGGTGAAGATTACTAGCTCCACACCTTCGATACGGGTCGGCCGCAACGAGCCGTTCTCCAAGGCGGCAGAAAGCCGGCTTCGCTGTTGCGGATAGTGATGCGAGATCTCGTCGTCAACGTGCGGCGTCACGTAAAACACCTGCATGGGCAGATCCGCCAGCACGTCCATCCGGCCGACGGCAAGGAAGTTCACAAGTACGCTCGAATCGAGCAGACAATGTCTGTCTGGAAGGCTGGGCATGCCGCGAGGTCCTTGCGACGGTCACCGGATTTGCGCGATCTGAAGAATGGTACTGCCCTGAACCCCGATAAGCGCAGAGAGCTCAAGAACTCTTCCACGCGAAATGATCTCCCGCTGATATGCCTCCAAAATAAGCGGCAACATCTGAGCGATGATGTGGTTCTTGAACCTCTGGCGAAGCACCGTCTCGCGGTCCTGCCCTGCGGCCTGATCGCCGCGGGCGATTCGCATAAACAGCCGCGCGGCCTCCTCTCTGTCTCGAAGTTCGTTGAGCTCGGCCTGGTTGATGAAGCTCAGTGATTTCAGCCGGAAGCATGCAACCTGATAGCTCACGTCAAAGTGCAACGCGAGCCGTGCTACGTCCTTTACGCCCAACCGTTGGGACGCGGCCGTGGTCCGTCGCTCGACGTCCGTGCCCCCCTCGTTCGCGACATCGTACATGCTGAAGAGGTGTTTGCTGGGCTTGCCCTTGTCATCTCTCTCAAGGGCAAGTTCCACGCCTCGTTTGGGCATGAGGAAGGCCGCGGCGAACGCATTGGCCCTGGCCTCGATCAAATTGGTGGAGTTGTCCTTCGCGGTGTAGGTGACCTTGAGCTTTCGGTCAAAGAGGGCGTGGGCGTACTCGTGCGCGTAGGAGAACCGTTGGCGGCAAGGGTGATGATCGTGGTTGATGACGATCACCATGCCTGTCGCTTGATGACTGAAAAAAAGGCCCGAGACGTCGTCCGGAAGGTGGTCGCTCGCGGCCCAGATATCTTGCCTGGCGATGAGTTCGTGAATGTCAGCAACAGGTGCTTCGCCGAGGTCCAGACGCTTGCGCTCTTGCTCAGCCGCTATGTTGCCCTGTTCGACCGCATCGCCCATGTTGCGAGGTTGCGGCCACTCATAGGCTGGCGGACCGTCGTGGTTCTTGAGACCAAGCTCTCGCTTGAGTGATGCACCCGCTCGGCACACATCGATCAGGGCACCGATGGACTTGGCGGTCTCAGCGTCGCCCTGGACCGGAGGCGCCATGCGAGCAAGCACGGTGAGCGCGTCATCAACGGTCGCATCCGGCTCGGCTTCAAAGAATGAGTCGATCGATCGGCCGTAGAGCCGGGCGAGGCGTACCAACTCGTCGGAACTCACTGCCCGCGCGCCGGTCTCGATCTGGGCAATAGCGGTCCTCAAAAGTCCGAGCGCATCGGCCACCTGTTCTTGGGTCAGCCGGGCATTGCTCCTTGCCTCGGCCAATCTCCTGCCCAAGACCTTTGGGTCGAACGATGCGGTCGCTGGTGAGTGCTCAGTCGGTGCCATGCAGTCCTTGGAGGGGGTGGTGTTGGTGTCGGGCGGTGCCTCAGCGGGGTCGGTTGCTGATTTTCCCCGCTCAGTGGGTACTGTAGAACATTTTCGGCAAAAAATCCATTCCTGTTTGACTGAAGGAGAACATTTTGGTACTATTTGCCGTGGATGTTCTGGATGAGGGCCGATAGTACCGGACCTGGGCTGGTCCGGGGCTAGCCGGCCAGTCCCACGAACAACGGAGTGTATTGCGATGGACATTGTTGAAGGTGCGAAGTCGGTTGAAGAGTTCCAGGTGTTTGTCTCCAAGTCGGGCGTTGGGGATGGACCTCCGGTACGTGCCCGGGGGACCGACACGTTGGCTGACGTGCTTGCACGCGCCGGTGTGACTGGCGAAGAGGGGATGCTCGCGTTTTTCCCCAAGGACGCTCACGGCGATGAGGATGATGAGCGGGAAGACGACGAGCACGGGGGCGAGAAGCTTTCGATGACGCTCGCCACCCTTGGAATCGGGCGTGGTGCGCGGATTGTGTGCTCTTGCTGCCGTCGCGTCGAAGTGACCATCCAGTATCAACAGGACTCGGTCGTGCATCGCTTCCAGCCGAGCGCGCGGGTCCGTCGCGTGCTGCGGTGGGCTCGTCGGCACTGGAATCTCGAGGGCGAGGATGCCGAGACGCTCAAGCTCCGGTTGTGCGGCTCGGAGGATGACCTCAAGCTCAATACGCGTCTTGCTGAGCTCCTTACCCGTGGAAGTTGCAGCCTGTGCGTCGAGCTCGTCCCGGGTCCGAAGGTGAACGGATGAGCGACATCACAATCACATCACCCGACGAAGCGGCGTTGCGGGGAGACCTGCAATCAGCCGCATTCCTTATCGGCGAGGCGGAGGGGCGGTGGAAGTACATGGACTCCGGGGTGAAGTTTCCTGAGGCCATGTTCATGATCGCGGCCGCGGCTCGACCGAATAGCCCGGCCGCGTTTTTCCTAAAGGTGAACTGTGAGGGGTACCCCAGTCGGGCTCCGACCTCGAGGCTGTGGGACTACGAGCGAAACGCGCCGCTCGCTCTCTCGCTCCACCCGAAAGGAAGCGGAGACGTAGGGAAGGTGTTCCGAATCGATTGGCCGCCCGAGGCGCCGGGGAGCTGCCTCTATCATCCGATGGACCGCCGGCCGTTGTCTGATCACGGCGATTGGCCGACGACGTACAAGCGTCAGGTGTGGCACGTGCGCCGCACGATCGTCGATCTCCTTGAGGCCGTCTATGATCTCCTCAACTCTCGTAACTACACCGGCGTGTGACGTTGAACGGACCCTCAAAGTCCCGCTCCTCCTTTGGCGGCGGCTGGTCCTGGATCTTCGCGCTCGGGGGATGGGGCGTCGGGAAAGCGGAGCGTTCATTCTCGGCGAGCGAAAAGGCGGAATCGACCGGGCGCGCGCTTTCGTGCCTTACGACGCGCTTGATCCCCATGCGTTCGAGTCCGGCATCATCCGGTTTTCAAGCAGCGGGTACTCAAAGCTCTGGAAGATCTGTCGGGAGTCGAAACGCCGAGTCGTGGCCGATGTCCACACCCATCCCACCGAGTGGGTGGACCAAAGCGACTCAGACCAAGCCAATCCGATGATTCCAGAGGCAGGTCATCTTGCGATCATCCTGCCGAAGTTCGCACAGACGCACTGGTGGACTCTAGACGGTGTTGGGCTGCACGAGTACCACGGAAGCAGACGTTGGAGTCGTCGGGCCGCACCCGCGCGAGCGAAGCTCGTCTTGTTGTAGGAGACGCCACCATGCGCCCTGAAGCAGATGGCTTTGATCGTGTAGGAAAATTCCTCGTCGACTCGCGACAGGTCGACCCGGAGCAGGCCTCAGCAATCCTGGCCGCGACCCAAGTGACGGTTTGGGCGGGCGAGGGGGTTCGAGGCTCCTTGGCGGATCAGGCGTTTTTGCTCACGCTCGTGAACCTCATGCCCCGCGTGTTCAAGCGGCCGCTGCGTGTCCAAGCGGGGGAAGGAGTGCTCGCGGCCAAGCTACGAGTTCCCTGGCCGACGGCATCACTGGGCGAGGCACTCAGAGTCATGGGTGCCGAATGCATCGAGGCAGGAACACCCGCCAGCGCGGACGTGTGCCTAGGCGGAGGCGGCGACGGGCAGTACAGGGCTATTCATCGGGGGTGGTGCGTAGATCTGGCGCCGCCAGACTGGCCAGGCCGCCTTGCGCCCGGTCCTTCACACGCTTTGACAGGCGTCGCCAGCGCGGGGCTATACCTCGCTGAAAAATTCTTTGATGTCTGCGGTGTGCATGCCGCAGCACTCAATCGACCGGTGGGACTATCGCTCTGGCGGCCTGATCTAGCTGCCGATGATCCGGCGGCGCTTGGGCCTGGCCAAGTCTACCTGCCGGCGGAGCTATGGCTCATGGGCCTCGGACATCTTGGGCAGGGAGTTTTGTGGGCCTGGTCGATGCTGCCGTACCAAGAACGCTCCGGCGTTCAGATCTTGCTTCAAGATTTCGACCGGGCGGTACCCGCAAACTTCGGCCCTCAGGCGCTCATGATGCAGGCGGATACCGGGCGCCGAAAAACGTGGATTGCGGCCCGTTTTTTGGAGGCCCGGGGATTTGACCCGGGGATTGTGGACCGCAGGGTGGATGAAGGAACTCGGCGCGACATCTCGGAACCGGCACTCTGCATCGCCGCCTTTGATGGCGGAGGGCCACGTTGGCTTCTTGATGACCTGGGCTTCGACGCGACGGTGGTCGTCGGTGTGGGCGGAAGCGTGTCGAGCTTCGACGATATCGAGATTCACACGCTCCCGCTCACAAGCGGCAAGGCGAAGGATATTTGGAAACCCGGTTCCCTGAGCGCAAGCGCCGAGCGGCTCGCGACGACCAACGCCTACTACCGGCGTGTTCGCGTAGAAAAGCGATGCGGTGACCTTGAGCTCGCGGGCGTTTCGGTGGCCGTGCCGTTTGTAGGGGCCGTTACCGGGGCGCTCGCGGTGGCGGATCTCATTCGAATCGTTTCAGGCGGTCAGCAATTCGCCTTTCACGGTCTTGAGCTCCGAAGCGGTGAGCTTGGGCGCCACCGTATTCGTGACACTTTGCTCCGACCGCGGCTGGTCAACGGCTTCCAGCAAGCCCGTGCCGTGACCTAGCGCTCGGACTCGGTGCGCAGAAAAGCGGTGTTGCTTTTCCTACAAGTTGAAAAGCTCAGGCTGGCACGAATGTCTCGACACTTGAGACACGGAGGCGCTGCCAAGCCCGCGAGTTCACTCACCCTCCCGTGCACCATAAAGGACGTTATGGTGCACAGTGCCGTCTGCCGGGGGCGCGTTGATGCCGAAATGAACGACAGCGGTGTCGGGCTTGTTCCGGGCACTGGTCTCGCATCGCGGCGGTCTTGACGACAGCCGAGCTGCTCCATCTAACGGACTGAGTGAACGGGTGCGGGACGCCTTGAGAATCCGAGCTGCGTACTTCACTGTGTGGGAATCGCTTCCGATGGAGTCCTTGTAACCGGCCGGTGGTGCCGGGCTCAGCAAGCACGCCGAGCAAGCCTTGGCGTCCGGAACGGAGGCGTCCGGTGACACTCGGAAGAAACGATGGCTATCATGACGTACCTCTTTACAGGTCCGATGAGTTGCCCTTGAGACCCCAGCGCCACCAGTGCGCTCTCTACGGGGCGGGCAAGCTCGCGAGCGAGGAAGAGTTCAAACGCGCCGAGGGGGCCCTCCGCGGCGACGAGCGCGTGGAACTACTCCTCACCCCGCTGCTTGAGGCCTCCGTGGATGGGCGCCAGCTCGCGGCCTACCCGTTTCGCAACACCCTCCTGGACAGCGACATTCTGGACCGTCACCTTCTCGGCCTCGGCCAGACCGGCGAGGGCAAGACGATGCGGTTCATCTTGCCGCTTTACTACTCGCTGCTCTCCCGGACCAACCGAACGCTGGTCGTGGTGAACGCCAAGGGACCAGCGTTCACTCGCGTCCTGGTGAGCGCCGCCCGCCGTGCCCGCCCGGGCGCGACGCCGAAGATTCTTGCCTTCCGCTCGCCGACTCGCTCGGCGCGGTGGAACCCGATCGGCGGGAAGTCGGCGGCCAACGCTTTCGCCCTCGCGCGGGCGATTATCGAGACTGCCGAGTCGCCCTCCTGTCATTCTGATAGCCCCTTTTGGCGACAGAGCTCGACCGAGCTCCTGCACGGGATGCTCATGACGGACGCGGTGCGGAGCCTCGATGACGCCTGGACGTTGTCGCGGCTCCCGTTCCCTGAGTTCGTTGAGTTCGCGGGCCGCTACGCCGGCGTTCCTCAACTCGCCCGTTTCGCGTCGTTTCTGGGCTCGGGGTCGCAGAACGCAGAAACGATCATGCAGGACCTTGCAATGCGGCTCGCCCACTGTGGCGTTCTCGATGCGCTCACGCGGGCGGTCACGACAGGACCCTCCGAGCTCGACCTGAAGAAGTTCATAGCGGAGGGCGGCGGCGTCCTGATCGTGGAGGTGAACGAGCCGGACGTGCCGTCGCTCCGGCCCCTCCTCACCCTCTTCGTGAACGAGCTCATGGACGCGCTCATCACGCAGGCCGAGTCGGAGCCGAGCGGGCGGCTCAAGGTGCCCGCGGCCATCATCATCGACGAGTTCGCGAGCGCCCTCGGCCGCATCCCCGACGCGCATGTCAAGGTGAACACGCTCAGGTCCCGAGGGGCGACCATCATCGCGGCGGTCCAGTCACTCGCCCAGCTCGATCTCGTGTACGGGTCCGCGGGGCGTGTGCTCCTGAACGGCTTCTCGACCATCGCGACCGTCGGCGCGCTCGCCGAAGCGGATCGGGAGTTCGTCTCCCACCGGTCGGGCCTCATGACCGTGAGCGTGTGGTTGCGGAGCGAGGAGTTCGACCCGGCGACAGGCGACTATCTGCCGAAGAGTCGGTCCGAGAATATCCTGCCCAGGCAGGTGCTGCTAGCTGGCGAGCTTAATCGCCCTCCCCACCCCATCTTCGGGCCCTACTCCGTATTGTTCATGCCCGGGCGTCCACCGTTCTTCGCCCACCTGACCGCCGCGTGGCAAATTCCAGCGCTTGAAGCTGTGTTGGATCATGCGCGGACAGACGATCCGGCGCTTAACCTCCTACGCAAGAGGCCGCTCCGCGTTTCACGGACGAACGGCGGCACGGCGCTCCTCGTAGTCACGCGGTCACTTCCGTGCCCGTGGTACATATCGGACACAGCGTCGTGGAGTGAGGAACGCATTCTCAATCGCCTCGATGATCCCAGCCTCCGGCTGCCGGTTGAGGGCGCCGCCGCGGCGGCCTGGTGGAGCGTGGTGCGGGAGGACCTGAATCCGGAGGATCTGCTCCGGGTGACCGAGGAACTCGTACACCGCAATGCCGGAGTGGCGCTGCTGTATCAGGCGTACGTCGAAGAAAAAGCTCGCGGCTCTCTGTATTGCTCAGTCACATTGACCGGAAACATGCTCTGAGAACGCCGAAGGCGGGCGAGCCTAGCGAGTCGGCTCCGGCGCCGGCTGCAGCGCGGCCGCCTGAAGAAGAGGAAGTCTGGAAGTTTCCCCCAGCCGCCCCTCGCAGCCGGAAGCCACGGACGCGTAAGAGCCAGCGCGAAGACGATCTGCCATTCTGAACCGTGCCGCTCAGGTGCGAGCCGCCAGGAAGCGTTCGACGCCGTCAATGACCTCGACCCCGCACGCCTTGCACCAGTCGCAGAACTCGGACAGGTCGACCCGCCGATTTCCAGTTTCGCAGTTGTAGATCCACGACTGCGGCCGGCGGAGCTTGGCCCCCAAGTCGCGCTGGGTCATCTCCGCCTCCTCCCGGAGCTGGCGGAGGAGGTCCGGGAGTCGCCGATAGCCGCGGTTGTGCTGTGCCTTCGTCGCCATTTTGACACAGTTTTCCTGTCAGACGACTTGACACGAGTTGAGTGTCGGGGATGATCCAGAGCGGACATCGCCCGCCAGGGTGGTCCGCAGTTGGGGACCCGACCCATGCAGGCTTCCGTGCGGGGACAGCTTGAGCGAACTTTCAGCCCGGAACTTCGGGCTCGTCATCTCATATCTCATCCCGGGCTTCGTTGCGCTCGGGGGCCTGAGCCTTTTCGTGCGGCCGCTGGCCGGCTGGCTCATGGAGCCCTCGGCCGCCGGGATGCTCTTCGTGCTCATCTCGTCGGTCGCCGCCGGGATGACGGCGAGCGCGGTGCGGTGGGCGGTCGTGGACACCATCCTCCACGCATCGGGAGTCAGGCGTCCCAACCTCGACTTTTCGCAACTCCCCGGGCGGCTCGAAGCCTTCGACCGCCTGAACGAGTTCCACTACCAGTACTACCAGTTTTACGCGAACACGCTGGTCGCCGGCGTCGCCTCCTACACGGCGCTCCGCTCGACGGGCGCCGGGTCGGCGTGGCTCGATGTCGCCGTCGTCCTTCTTGCCGGGGTCTTTGCCGCGGGCGCGCGTGACGCTCTGCGGAAGTTCTATTCCCGCTCAGCATTGCTGCTGGGAGAAAGCGAGTTCTGCGATGACGAACGGAACAGGTCACCACGAAGGCCCGATGCCCCGCACCCCAAAGAAGCCGGTGCTCGGGAAAGCCAGGCCGCAAACCACGCGGCCGAAGCTCAAGCCCCAGAAGCGGAGGTCGCCCGCGTCGTAAGCGATGACATCACGGCCTAGAACACGCGAACGCCCCGGCTGGAACGGCACAGCCGGGGCGTCGCTGTCTTTTCACTCGCTGCGCTGCGACTGCTCGAAGATCCAGAGGAGGGCGCGGTCAGCGACCTTCTCGACGAGCGGGAGGTCGTCCCGGTCGAAGCTGTCGGTGGACTTCCACCCCGACTCGTCCTTGTAGAGCCGCCGGACCGTGACGCTGTGGCGGGTGCCGCCGCCCTGAATCTCGTTGGCCCAGATGCTCGCCTTGATGCGGCCGATCCTGATCTCGTGAACGGGCTTGTTTCCTGCCATGTCGGGTCTCCTTGGTTTGAGGCGTGTGATTCCGTTCACAAGGACACGGAGCACATGCCTCAAGCGGAGACCTGAAGCCCGGGGTCCGCCGCGGGCGCAGGGCAGCGGGGCCAGAGCCAAGGGCGTGACGGAGCCTGGCGAGGGCGCGTCCCTTGCGGCCCGCAACCGGAGCGCGAGGACCTCGGGCGGTCTGGCAGGACAAACCAGAAGAGAACCGAGCGGCCGTACGGGAGGAGCATCGGCGCCACGGGGACCGGGCGGTCACCCGGCGTCGGCGTGCTCGGCGGCGGTCGGGTCGGTGGTGGACCCGCCGGCGTCGTCCAGCACCGCCGAGAGGATCTCGGCCGCGGCCGTCTGGATGCGTTCGAGCGACGCGGCGAGTGAGTCGGCGTCGCCCTGGTAGAGCTGGATGTAGCTGCGGGCGGCCTCGCGGGCGGAGAGCCCGACAGCCTCGGACACGACGCAGGAGACCGCTTCGGCTTCGAGCTCGCGGACCGTTCGCGACCCGGCGCGATTCTCGCCGAAGTGGAGCATCGTGTGGGCCACCTCGTGCGCGAGTGTCGTGAACTCCTCGGCGGCGCTGAGCCCCTCGCGGACGATGATCTCCTTGCCGTTCGTGAGCCCGAGCGCACCGCCGAGCTCGTCGCTCGCGTACCGGAGCGTCACGCCGCGGGCGGTCACGAACGCCCGGAGCCGCTCGGTCGCCTCGCGCGGGTCGCCCTCGGCGCGGGCGAGCTCCGGGAGCGGGTCGCCGTCGGTCTGCTCGACATCGAAGACGTACACCACGCGGAAACGGAGGACGGTCGCCGCCTTGTCGTCACCGTCAGCGTCCTGACGCCTGGTGATCCGCATGGGCGCGATGATCGCGATCCCGCGTTCGCCGCGGCGGACGTGCCGCCCGAGCCGGAGCCACGCGTGGAACCCGGCGACTTGCGTCGCGGTGGGCCGCTGGCAGAGGATGAGGAGGCAGTTCCCGAAGCTGTAGCGGTGGAACCGGGCCATCACCGACAGGTACCGGGTGAGCGATTCGCTCCGGCCGGCTTCGAGGTCGGCGGCGAGCGCCTGCAGCGATTCAGTTGTGAGTTTGCGTGCCTGCTCCGCGTTCATGGGTCGTTTCTCCGTTGTTCCGGGGTGTGTTCCCCTCACGCGGGCGGGGACACACCCGGAACGACGGCAAACGAAGCGGAGGGCAGCCGCGGCGGGCTGCCTGGAGGGCGGTTCGCGCACGGGGCGTGACGGCCCCCAAGGCCGGCGCGCCGCCGTGCCGGCCCGGAAGGCGGCCAGCACGGCGGCGACGCGGTGTGCCCGGAGCGGTCCCACGCGGAGCTGGGCGTAGACCCACAGCCCCGGGGGCGGCGCGGTCCCGGCTATTGCTGCGGACGGGCGGGCTTCGCCGGTTGCGGGAGTGGCATGCGGGACGCAACGCTCAGGACGAACAGCACCGACAGAGCGGCCATGGCGATGGATGACCCGGAGTGGTGCGGGTCGCTGAGCACACCCGCGAGCGCGGGGTCGGAGACATGAACCGGCTCAAGGCGCTGAATGGGGTAGCGGGCGTCGTCGAAGCCGATGATGAGCGAGGTGCGGCGGTAGAGCTCTGCGGACGGTGTCGCCCACTGCCACGCGGGCGCCGGCGCCGCGGGCGGGGATACCTTGGTCTCGCGGCCGAGCCACGCGTCGATCTTCGCCGCGAGCGCGGGGTCCCCGGCTCGGGTGATGGACTCACGGACGAAGGACCCGAGCGTGTCGAGCGCCGCGTTGTAGCGGTCGAGCACCGGGATGGCCTCGTTCACGCGGCGGACGGCGGCGTCCATCGCGCGAAGCTCGCGGGGGCCGAACGCGTCACGGGGCAGCCGCTCCCGGGCGTCCGCGACATCGGCCCGGAGTTCGGAGAGCTGGAGCCGGGCGAAGCCCAGCTCGTCCGCGTCAGTGAGGCGGTCGAGCGCAGCGGCGTCACGGACCACAGAGACCGCGTCGCGGACTTCGGGCGCGTCGGGCAGGGCGCCGGGCGCGCGGACGGCCAGGTCGGCGAGTGCCGCTTCCCGCCGTGCCTTCGTGGCCGCCGCGAGCGCGGTGAGGTCCCCGAGGGTGCCCGAGAGCTGGTCGAGCTGCACGCGGATGCTCTCCCGGTCCTCCGGGGAGAGCTGCGCAGCGCGGGCGCTCGTCGCGACGGACTGCGGCAGCCATTCCCAGCGGGACGGCTCCTCGTGGACCGCCACTCTGAGCGCGGCGATGCCTCCGCAGACGACGAGCATCCCGGCGGCGACGAAGGCGACGTTGGTGGACAGGTTCTTGAACGGGTTCATGCGAAACTCCTTGTTTCTGAGGTGAGCGTGCGGATATCCCCCTCCAGCCCTGACTGGACGAGGGCGAGAACGGTCGATGTGGCTTCGAGGACACCGGAGAGGACCGGGAGCGCCTGGGCGATCTGGTCCTCGGCGGTGAAGTGAAAGAGCGAGTTGGTCTTCTCCCCGACGTAGATGAAGCTCTCGATGGGGCCGTGCTGGTGGCAGCGGCGGCGGCCGAAGACCGAGCGCTCGCCGAAGTAGCGCTTCCCCTCCTGCACCTGCTCGCGGACCTCGCCGTAGAGACCGGAGCGGGGGTCGAAGTGGTCGTTGTAGTGCTCGGCGAGCGTGAGCCACCAGCTCGGCGTGGTCTCGCCCGCGGAGCTGAGGTGTCGGTCCATCCACGCCTGACGCCAGAGGACCACGTGGCCCACAGAGACGGCGTAGACGTTCCCGAGGCTGTGGACGGAGGTGCAGACGAGAACGCGGGTGTCGCGGCTCGGGCGGCACCAGACGGCGATCGCCGTTCCCGTCCCGCCGGGAGTGAGCGTGTCGGGGTTCACCGCGTACCCAACGGCGATGGAGGGACAGGCGAGAAGGTGACGGAGCGCGGTACCGATGAGTCGGATGAAGACGGGCAGGGCGAACGCCCGCCCGGGCACCGGCATGTAGAGCACCTTCTTGCGGAAGTCGTAGATCGGGACAGCGTGCGGCGGCTGGACCGGCAGGGGCTCGTTGGTTCCGATGGCGGCGGCGGATTCGGCGAAGAACCGGTCCCAGAGCTCGTCGCGTGCGTTGTCGAAGGTCTTCACGGGTGTCCTCCTCCGGCGAGGATCACGACGGCGACACCCGCAACGAGCACGGCGGAGATCGCGGCGCACCGTGACCGGACCGAGGTCGCGATGCGGTGCATCCACGCCTCGTCGTACTGGGGCTCCAGGACCTTCGTGAGGAGGATCGCCACGATGAACCCGATGGCAACGGCGCCGAGCGCGAGCCACGGGTCCGAGCGTCCGAGCGACGGGAAGTCGCTCCCGGGGATGATCTTCGCGTACTCGTTCACCCACCGGGACACGATCGAGGGCGTGAACCGCGGCAGGACGGGCGAGACCGCGATGAGGACCGCGAGCGCGGCCGCGGTGTAGTGGGTCCAGCGGTAGAGGATGTTGTTGGACTTCGCGAGCGAGCGGTAGCTCACGGCCCGGGCGACCCGGTGCGTGATGGGGTAGAAGACGTTCGAGGTGATGAGCATCCCGCCGGCCAGAAGGGCCGCGGCCGGTGCGGCGTGGAGAACGAGGGCTTCGGTAACCTGATTCATTGCTGAACTCCTTCGAGGTGATGTGCTTACTGGCCCGTGGCCGGCGACACGCCGGCCCGGGTGAAGCGATGAATGACGTATGCGTTGGTGCCGCCGCTCCACTCCGGGCCGCTTCGGACGATGACCGCGCCGATGGCGCCGTCAGCCCCGCGGCCGGTTGGGAGTGAGAGCAGCGTCTGGACTTTGAGTGCCTGGTGCTCCCCGCGGCTCACCGTGGTCTGGCCGTCCTGCGTGCCCGAGCTGAACGAGAGCTTTGTCTCGGACCGGACGCCAACGAGGCGCTGGGCCCACTCGTTCGTGGTCGGGTCGGCGTTCGCGTGCAGGATCTTGGTGGCGAGATTCCCGAGCAGGCTGTCGGCCGCGGCCTTCGGGTTCCGCCCGCCGATCATCGCGTAGTAGTTGGGCAGGTTCTGGGTGAGGTAGACGGTCGCGGCTCGCTGGCTGCGGGCCGTCTGCTGGAACTGCATGTCCTCGCCCGTGACGAAGTACTGCGACTCGTCGGCCCAGAGGAAGACGACCCGCGATGTATCGCGGCGCTGCTCGACCGCCCGCTGCCAGATGGTCTTGTAGAGCACTTGGGCGAAGCGGCCGACCTCGCCGAAGTCCTTGACGGGGAAGTCGAGCACGATGATCTTGCCCGCGAACGTGGCCTCCGGCCGGACCTCGTCGCTGATGCCGCGCGGCGAGCTGAAGACCTCGCGGAGCGGGCTCCGGAGGAGCCCCGCGAGCTTCGAGGTGAGGGAGCTCACCACGATGCTCCGCGTGCGCTCGGAGAGACGCGGGAAGTCGTTGAGCCAGTACTCGACGGTCTGCTGCAGGTCGGCCTCGCGGGCCGCGTTCTGAGCCGGGACCGGGTGGAGACGCTTCTCCTTGGCCCGGCCGATGGCGCGCTCGATGTGCTGCCAGCACCAGGAGTCGGCCCGCCACTGGCGGGAGCCGACTTCAGCGGTTCGCTGCGGCGCGGTGCGGACCGTGCGGACGATGTCCGCGAGGGCGAGCGACGGACGGTCCGCGGTGCCCGTGGACCGTGAGCCCATCACGACGAGGTCGACGACGTGTGTGAGCAGCTCGCGGAGCGCATCGTTCCAGTACGGGTCAGAGCTCGACACGACCGAGTCGCCCGCGGTGAGCCCGTTCAGGAAGAGCGAGACGAGGTTCTGTGTGAGTCCCCCACCCTGCTCCTCGCTCCGCTGGAGCTCGTACTCGAGGAAGTTGAAGCGGTGGCCGCTCCGCGGGCTGAAGATGATGAGGTCGTCGGATCGACCAGTTTCGGTCGCATAGCGCCGCCACAGGTCGGTCTCGCCATGCTTGGCGGTGAGCACGAGACCGCCCATGAACCCCCGCGCGCGTTCGAGGAACGCGCGGGCGAGCGTGGCGCCGCTGCCGGAGGTCTTGCCGGACCCGGTCGCTCCGATGATCTGTACTCCCTCGATAGCATCCCCGATCCGCCAAGGCACTCGGCTTGGTCCGAACTCACACAGGATGAAGTCGTTCGAGGGGAAGCTGCCGGTGGTGATGTACATCGTCGAGTCCTTTCTGAGCGGAGCGGTCACTCCGCCCGTTCGTTGTCGTCGGTGAAGTCGAGGGGCACTTCGGGGATGGCGGGGCCGCGAGAGCTGGGCGCGATCTCGATCCGGGTCACCGCGGGCGCGCGGCTTTCGGGGTCCAGATACCGCTCGTCAACCACGCGGAGCGACGCCACTTCGCGGCGAAGCAGGGCCTCGTAGACGGCGCCGAGCCGGAGCCCGACCACGTCCACGGTGTGGGTGGAGAAGTGGAGCTGGATCAGGTCGTTCTGTTCCCGCTCCCGGTAGAGCGTCCAGAGGAGCTGTGAGTACATGAACGCCCGCCGGTCGCTCGCATGGAGCTGAAGGTCGAGCGTCGAGGGGCTTGCACTCGCGTCGTCGGCTCGATGCGGGCCGGCGCACTCGCCCAGCCCATCCTGCAGGTACTTGTCCCACCATGATGCTGCCATGGTCCATTCCTCCTATCGATCGCGGTGGTGATCTCCGTGCGGGCGACGGGGCTCCAGTTCGGCAGCGGGCGTGCGTACCGCGCCCGCGGAGCGGACCGCCCGCCGCTCCAGGTCGCGGGCCACCTGCTCGAAGAGCGCTTTGGTGTCGTCGGTGAAGATCTGCGTCGACTTGGTGCCGCGCGAGAGGCCCGAGAAGAGCCAGCCGGCGGCCTGCGGTCGCTTGTCGTCGGCGGGGTGGATCAGGATCACGTGGTCGGCGTTGAGCCCGACCGCGGCACGGATCGTCTGGCAGTAGCCGTGCGTGATGTGGCCGAAGTCGCGCGGGAGGATCGACCCGTTCGAGAGTTTGATGTCGCCCGAGAGCGTGAACCCTGTGATGCGGTGGCAGACCCCGGCGTGCAGGTGGCGTGTCGGCTTGATGCGGCCGTGGGTGACCGACGCGATGACCCGGGCGACCTGCGACTGGGCGCGGACGCCGCGGGTGAGCCGCACCATGTCCCCGACCGCGATGTTCATCCGGCGCTGCTCGAAGACCTGGAACCGGTCGCTCCGCTTGAGCGGCAGCGCCTTGAAGGTGAGACCGCTCCTCACTAACACGTGGCCCAAGGCGTTGCGGCCGATCACCTTCCACCGGCTTCCGGATCTGAAGCCGACCCAGGCTCGCGAGAACTGGACGATCTGACCGGGCTTGTAGAAGTCGGCGTTAGCGCGGTCGTCGGGGCTGCCGGGCACCGCCACGAGCTGGGTGTGGTTGCGCTGCCGACGGATGTCTCCCCGCGCCAGCAGGTGGCGCCGGATCTCCTTCGTGGTCTCCTTGGCCAGCGCCTCGGTCGCGGCCAGCACCATGGTCGAGTCTCGCTCGGACGAGAAGACCCACTTGAACGCGGCGTCGGCGACGAGGTCGGCGCGGGAGCTCTGGTGGATGTAACCCTTGTCCTTCAGCTCCTTCAGGCCGGAGACGCTCCCTTCTTTGAGCGCGGTCAGTGCCCGGGCGAGCTCGCCCTTGGGGCGCCGGAGCTCGTCGAGGTAGACGGTCGGCACGCTCGGTTCACGACGGGCGATCCGGACCGGGGAGCCCCGCATCGGCGAGCCCAGGAAGTTGACGTCGTACCCCCAGACGAGGTCACAGCGGTAGCGGCCCGCGTGCTTCAGGAGCAGGTTCGCCTGCCGCATCGTGAGCTCGGTCGCGTGGTCCACCCAGATCGTCGCCATCGCTGCGCCGCGGCGCAGCGAGCGGTCGACGAGGAACCGGCTCACCGTCGTCGGGTCCTTGAACCCGGCCTTCTCCAGGGCCTCCCGGGAGGCCGCCGTTGTTCCCAGCGCGATGACCTTCCTCGTGTGGTCGATGTGCTTCGATGTTCCGAACGCACCGAGGGTCTTGCCGGTGCCTCCCACACCCTCGACAAGCGTGAGGGCACCTTGGGCGGCACGCAGACGTTCCACGAGCATCCGCTCCTCGTCGATCGCCCGCTTCGTGGTCACGTATCTCCGGCCGTTGAGCTCCCGCGGGATGACGCCGTGGTTGATGTACTCGGCCTCGATCGCGGCGAGGTCGCACGCGCCGGGGTTGTGGCGGAGCGCGGTGGCGACGAAGGCCCATTCGGGAGCGAGCGCCGAGTGCCTGAGCGAGCGGTCCACGGCGTGCCGGACGGCGGCGGCCGCCGCGATCTGTGGTCCCATCCACCCGGGGTAGGCGGGGCTCGGTGCTTCGACGCCTCCCGTTTCCCGGCCGCGGTCGCCCGCGGGAAGGGAGCGGATCTGCCGGAGCTCGTCCACGGTCAGCCGGCGGAGCCAGTCGCTCCGGATTGCGTCCTGCGAGAGCGCCTCTTCCTTGGAACGCCGCGTGATGGCTCCGAGCTTGGCCTTCTGCGCGGCGTTGGTGATACCGCGACGGGCCGCCACCTCCTCGATCTCGGCCGTCCGCCGGGAGAACCGCTCGACGGTCCCCGCCGGCATGCCGGCCAGTTCCCAGCCCTTGGGGCCGACTTCGATCGCGAAGCCGAGGTAGCGGAGTTCGCGGGCGAGCTCCGAGTGGAAGAGCGCCTCGAAGTACGGGGCCCGTTCCTTGATCGCCCCGAACTGCATCGCCTTGAAACGCTCCTCGACCGTGTCGTACGTCAGATTGAACGTGAAGCAGTGGGCGTGGAGGTGCGGGTCCGGGACGCCGTCGACCGGCCGGCTCGTGAAGTGCACGAACTCGGCGTAGAGGAGGTTCCCGGTGACGCGGTCGGTCGACTGGCCGTTCACGCGGATGCGGGTCTGCACGCTCCGCTCGATCTCCCGCATCACCTTGGCGATGGCCGTGCGGAACGCCTTGAGGATTCTCGTGTCCCCGGTCACCACATACAGGACCGAGAGGGTCTTCGGGACGCTGAAGGTCAGGTCGTACCCGACGCGCCGGTTCGACTTGGTGCGGGGCGTGAGCTGTGAGTCGGAGGATGGGTGGAGGTTGTGGCAGAGCCGGTCGAACTGCTCTCGCTTGACTGTTCCCTGCAGGCCGAGCCGCGGCACGCCACCGGGGGCGTCGGTCGCTTCCGGCAGGGAGAGCGTCCCGCCCCACTCCGCGATGGTTTCGAAGCCCTCGGCGTAGTAGTCACTGCCGGCGAGTCCCGAGACGTAGTACCGCTTCGCGGCACCGGGCGTGACACTGACGTTGATGCGGAGCATGAGGCGGCCTCCAAGTGAAGGGCGGCGGCGTACGGCGCCGGGCCCGAAACACCCGATCGGCGGACGGCGCGTCGTCGGCAACCAGCGAGGTCCCCTTGCCGGTCCCGCGGCCACGCGGTGCGGCGTTCGCGAGCCTGCCTTCGCGGTTCGGATTGCCACCTGCGCGCTTGAGCACCCGCGTTTCCACCACGTCAGAGGGGTTTGCAGTCGTCCGGGGCGGTCGTTGTTAGGGCAGATTCCGAGCAGCAGGTGCTCGGTCCCGATGTAGTTCTGGCTGAGCTTCAGCTCGGCCGGTCACTCCCAACTGCGCCCGCCGCTCCGGCCTCACGGGCACGCCAAAGCTGCTCGGTGGTGCTCTAGACCGTCATGTGCGGGATGTCGGTGACGAAGACCATCCCTGCCCCGTTCACGAACGGCACGTGCGCGACCCGGTCGCCGTGGACACGGTCATAGATCGACGGCAGCCCGTGAACTCGCTCGACGGCGCAAGGCCCACGCCAGCCCATGCACTCGCCGGTCCCCGGTGAGCGACCGGCTGTCATGGGCCTTGCTTTGCCACCGGGGCGTTGCTGCCCCGGCTCACCTGACTTCCGAGGTCCCCTCCCCGAGAACGTGTCAGCCCCCGCGGCCGGGTTTCTTCACCGCTGGGGGTGATGAAGAAACCCGGCCGCTGCCGGGGGTGCTGCCCCTGCCGGCCACAACCAAATGGAGGATGGAGATGAAAGTGCAACTCGGACGACTGCTCGCGACACCGCAGGCCCTGTCGGCGATTGAGCCCGAAGACGTGGTCGGCGCAATCCAGCGTCACGCCCAGGCGGACTGGGGTGATGTGTGCCGTGATGACTGGTCGCTGAACGATGAGGCCCTTCAGGAGGAGGGCCGCCTGTTGTCGGTCTACCACGACCGGAACGGCGTGAAGTTCTGGATCATCACGGAGGCGGACCGGTCGGCCACGACCGTTCTCCTCCCGGATGACTACTGACGGGTTCTCCGGCACGGGCATCGTCGTCGGGGTTCGCCCAGGTCGGGGGCCCCGATGACGACTGCCCGAGCCGGGCACCTCAGGGTGGGGGGACTCTGCTCCACAGCATCCCCCCGCCCTTCTACCTTTATACTCCGGACGGGTTTGAGTCCAAGGGGTCGAAGGCCCCAGCCTCGGACCGGCGACGCCCCGCCGGGCCGAAGCCCTCCACGGTTCCGGCGAACGCGGCGGCCGCGACGCTGTTCGCGAACACCCCGACACTGCGAGAAGGCGAGTCTCGGCGGTGCGGCAGTTCTGACACAGGCATCTCCCCTTGGACATGATCCAAGGGACCGAACCCGACGATCGCGACGTTTAGGCAGAGGTGGTTGCATCTCCCAGGGTCGGCAGGCCATCACGCTCGAACCGGCCATGCGGCGCGTCGAGCGGGCCGCCTGGGATGTGGTTGTCCGGTGCATGCGGAGCGAGGGGCGGACCGCCCTTCCCATCCCGGTGCCGGTCGAGCGGTGGGTCGAGGGGCCGCTCGGCGTCCGTCTGGCCGTGACCGACTTCGGCGACGCCGAGGACATCATCCTCGGCGCCGCATTCACCCGGGCGAACGAGATCCGGATCAACGAGTCGTTGTCGGACCACGAGGAGCGTTGGCGGTTCACACTCGCCCACGAACTCGGGCACCTCGTGCTGCACGGGAAGGTGGCGGACGAGTTCCGGGACGGGGCCCGTCTTGAGGAGCTGGTCGAGGCCCGTGTGGAGCGGGAGGCGAACCGCTTCGCGGGGGCGTTGCTCGCTCCCCTCCCCGCGCTCACGGCCCTGCTCGGCGAAGAACTGCCGGACGGTAATCGACCGATAACAACCGTGGCCGCGATGGAGGGTCCCGACGCTGCGCGGGCGGCGTCGAGGGTGAAGTCCATGGTGGTCCCCGCCCTCGCGAAGAGATTGTGCATGTCCCGGAGCGCGGTCGTGCTGCGGCTGGTCGACCTGCGGTTCCCGGGGGGTCGGCCCGTAGTTCCGGTCGCCCTGGTTCCGGAGCTCCTCCGGGGGTGACATCGCGAGAACGCGATGACGCGAGGTCGCTACCTCAGCGGCCGGGCGTCGCGGAGCGCCGCGGTGATGATCTGGGCGATCGACCGCTCGAAGCTCGTCAGGGCCGGGCCGTCCCCGTTCGCGGGGCGGATGAGCTTGGGGCTCTGCTTGGCCCGGGCGAGGATCTCGTCCTCCGAGTGCAGGAGGAGGGTGATGCACGCCCTGAGCACGTGGGAGAGCTTGAGCGAGGTCCCGATCTCCGCGCCGACGGCCGACACTACCCGTTCGAGCGCCCTCTCCTCTTCTCTTGTGAGCAGCACCCGCTTCTCTCGGTCGAGCTTGGGCGGGAGGTTCGCCGGGTCGGGCGAAACCACGCGGGTCGGGAGCGCCCGGGTCGGAGCCGGGGCGGCCGGCTTGGGCGTCGGGCGCGCCGGTGCAGGCTCCGGAGCGGCTCTGAGTATGACCGGCTCGGGCGCCGGGGCGGGCACCGGCTCCATGGCCGGAGCTGCATTCCCGGGTGCGCGCATGACACCGCGGACAAGGCTGTCGTCCAGCGGCCGGTAAGGCTTCTCGTCGGCGGGTGCTCGCTTAGCCATTGGCCACCTCCGCCGCGACCGGCTCAACAACGGGTTCGACCGGCTGGTCTACACCTTCGAGCCGGCGGATCCGGGCCTCGATCTCGCGGGCGAGCTGGCGGTACTGGTCGGTCACCTTGTGCGAGGCGTGGGTCTGGAAGAGCGTCTTCCCCTCCTTTTGGGTCTGCGGGATGACCGTCGACCGGGTGATGGTTGTGGCGAACTTGGCAGACTCGGCCCCGTCCGGGGAGAAGGTCTCGTCCACGTAGCGCGTGAGCGTGTTGGCGAGGGTCGTCCGCTTGTCGACGCCCGAGAGGACCACTCCGAGGAGCCGGAGCTTGTGGTTCCCCTGCTGCTGGGCGTCCTGGATGTCGGCCAGCGCCTCGTTCAGGCCGGCGATGGCGAACGGGTCGGGCGTCGCCGAGAGGATGAACCAGTCGGCGGCCTTGTACGCCGCGATGGTTGGCGTGGTCGCGTTGGGCGCAGTATCGAGGAAGATGTAGTCGTACTGGCCGACAAGGGTCTGGAGCGGCTGGCGGAGCACGTCCTGCGTCACAATGAACTTGCTCTTGGCGGCGAGGGCCTGGTCGATCTTCTCCAGCAGGCGGCGGGCCGGGATGATGTGGACGTTGTCGGGCATCTCCACGTCGTCGTCCTTGCCGGTGATGATGATGTCGATTGGCTGCTCTTCGCCGATCAGCATCTCGAAGGTGCCGAGGAAGCTGTCGGCCGGGATCCCGAAGTGCCGCGTGGCGCCGTGGTTCATGTCGAGGTCGACGATGAGGCAGCGGCGGCCCATCTCGCCCAGAGCGGCCGCGATGTGAACCGTGTTTGTCGTTTTTCCGACACCGCCCTTCTGGTTGCCGACGGCGATGATGTGCGTCTGCGTGATCTCGATCGGCCTTGGCCCTGCTGCGTCCATGTCCCCTCCCCTCTGCACTCGTTGTCGCGATGTCGCGAAGTCGCCTGTTCGCGTTCTCGCGTCATCGCGAGGAGAACTGGCGGCCCGTTCCACTATGTGGCGGCGAACAGGGCGTGACAAGACATGATCTTCAAGACGAAGTCGCGAGGTCGCGTTGTTCCCATGACGCGATATCGCGAGGTGCCATTGACGCGAGGTCGCGTTGTGGCGAGGTCGCGTGGTCGCGTTCTCGCGTGGTGGCGATATCGCGAGCTGGCGTTGACGCGACAAGGCGATGACGCGAGGTCGCGTGATGGCGTCAACGCGTTCTCGCGTTCTCGCGGGAACGAGGCACAACATCCCAGCAGATTTGGTATTGGCGCACTCCTGAGCCCGGAGTAGATCCCACGGAAGAGATCCCGGCGCACCGCCGGGACGCTGATTCGGAGTGTGTATCGAGGAGCGAGCACGTCGTTGGGCATGAAAAAAGCGACCGGCCAGGGTCGCTCTTTTCGGCTGAAAGGCATCGGGAGTGATCCCTTCCGGCTAGGTCAAGACTCAATCCGAACCTAGACCCAAGGGTCACCACCTGTCAATGCACTTTGGAGCCACGGGGGTCGTGTACCCGCGTGGCCCCACGGATCTCGCGCCCGCGGGCAGGGGGGACGCCCAACGTGTGTCCCGTGTCGGGAGGGATGACCATGGTGGTGGAGTCGGATGGCCTGAGGAAGCCGGACGGGGGGTTCGTGTTCGTCCCGGCGAGGTCGCTGTTGTCGGCGTGGTGGGCGTACCGGCATGGGCACATTGGGATGCGCGATCTGCGGGTCTGGTTCGCGTGCTGGGAGCTCCGGGCTCGGCGGTGCGAGCTCAAGTCGCCGCGGGTCGGGCGGTTTACGGCGGCCGAGGCCGCGGGCGTGGCCGGGGTAGGGGAGGGGGTCGCCCGGTCGTCGGTGCGGGCCTTGGAGCGCGCCGAGCTGCTCCGCTTCGGCGAGACGAAGGTGGCGATGGGCGGTCTCGCCTGGGTGCCGCTTGAGCCGGAGCGCGACGACTTCGAGCGCATGCTGGAGCTGGTGACCAACCGCCGCCGCAAGGTGCCGGTGCCGCGGCGCACCATCCGGCTGCTCGCGAACTCCCGGCGGCCCGTGTTCATCGCAACGGTCCTCGGCCAGCTCCTCCGCTGCATGTACTACCGCAAGGGGCTCTGCCAGCCCTACGGCACGTGCAAGGCCTCATGGGTCGCGGCGGTCTTCGAGGTGGACGAGCGGAACGTGAAGGGGGCGAGGGGAGAGCTCGTGCGGATGGGATGGCTCCAGCCCCAGGCGGCCTCGCAGTTCCGGCTCAACCGATGGGGGATGCCAGGACTTGTGAATCTGCGGTGGGCAGATCCTCGACAGAGCGCAAGGCCGAAATCACCACTGCCCCGACCCAAAGATCGCACCCTTTCACCACCCCCAAAACAAACAGGGAACTCTTCGTACCGAAGATCTGAAAACCAGAAACCCGGAGTGCCGGCCCCGGATGGTGTTCGCAAGCGAACGGGCAGAGGAACGGGGCTCCACCATATCACGCTCGCCGAGCTTCGAGATCCTGCGAGGCTCCAGCGGCTCCTCGATTTTGCCCAGAGACGCGGGGTCGTAGGCGAATCCGAATCCGATCGTCTGCAATTCGTAGCTGCTGCCCATCAC
The DNA here is from genome assembly GCA_050246015.1 of Phycisphaerales bacterium. GTDB lineage: Bacteria > Planctomycetota > Phycisphaerae > Phycisphaerales > UBA1924 > JTS-AC122. Next base: position 11,759 of record JBFWWU010000016.1, on the reverse strand, counting down.
GCTGTGACCCAGGGTCGAACGAATCCAGCGGGCCTGTTCGTGGCAATCGTTCGACGCGGGCTGTGGCGCCACCTGTCGCTACGCGACGAAGACTACGCTCGACGGTTCTTTGCCGATCAACGAGAGGAATGGAGGCGAGTCACTTCCCGGAGCGAGCAGCCTGCGGTAAGAGCCGAGGTCGGGAGAGACGACCTTATTCGAGACCTGGTAGCCCGTTCGTTGGGCGTGTTACCTAGTGACTGAGAAACGAGTGTGGGGTAGATGGCGCCGAGGCACTGGCCAGCGGCACAACGGCTGGCTTAGTAGCCATACATCTCGCGACGGCGTCGAAACGCCTCGGGCCCTCCCTCAAGGATGTCCTGCACCAGCTGCTTCGTGGTTTCGCGATCTATTGATCCGCGTTCCACAGCTTTGCCGTAGTCGTCTTCCCGGCGCATCGGGAGCAGGAGCTCGGAGTCTCCCAACACTGCGATATTCGCGTTGTGAGTGATCAGGATGACTTGGCGCCGCTCCTTGATCGTCCGTAGGGTCGTAACGATGCTGGAAAAGATGAAAGCGTTGTCCAAATCGTCCTCTGGTTGGTCGATGACCAGCGGCACATTGGACTCGGCCAGCATTGCGATTGTCAGGAGAATGGTGTGTCTCTGGCCATCGGAGAGTTGCGCGACCGGGATGCTCTTGGGCGGTGTGGCTTTGGTCAACACCGTGATGACGGGCTTGGGCTGCTTAGCCAGCACCTCCAGTTCGAAGAGGATGTGCCAGTAGCGCAGCTTGTCGACGATGCGTTCCGGCCAAGGTGCGGGCAGGCCCGTCGCCTCGGCTATTTTCGCCGGCTCGTTCTTGAATACCCACTCGGCGAGGTCGGCTGGAGATACACCATTGCATAACTGTCGAGCGCTATCGTCTTGGAAATATGTGCCGTGCATCTTCTCAGTGATGAACTGGAAGAACTCATCGACGATGCCCGCATCGTCGTATTTGACGAAGACTCTGTAGTCGGTGATCGTTCTGCCCAAGTTTGCATTGATGCTCTGAAGCTGATCCTTTCGGCGCCTGGTCATATCGGCCCTCGCCGTCTTTAGCTGAGCGAGCAAGCCTTGTCGGTCGTTACGGCACCGAAGAAGCTCCTTTCCGCGCTGTTCAATGGCCGATATCTCTCTGGCCAAGCTGGCCTTCTGCTTGAGTAACTGCTCAAGTTCCGCGAGGTTCCCCGCGAGACCCTTCGCCTTGAGTTCAGCGATTTTGGTAGCGAGGGCGGACTCCATGCGCGCGTGGTGGGCCTTGAGCTCCACACACTTCGCCTGGAGGCCGGTCGCGTGGCCCTTGAGCAATGCGTTGATCTCTTTCTCTTTCGTTGACAACGATGTGTTGGCAGCATCCAGAATCGTGCGCATCGCCTTCATCGTCGCATCGGAAGCCTCGTCCCCGGTCAATTCGCCCGCAGTAGCTACGATCTTGTCGAAGTCTCTTTCGAGCACCGACAAACTCAGGCCGGTGTTGTACTCGACAACGATGCTCTCGAGCTCGGCACGAACCGCCTTCTCGGATGCGATCCGACTCTGTATCCCAACGATTTCGCGAAGCTTGCCTTCTTCCGCAACTTTCAATTTCTTCTCGATGTCGGCGAGCGCCTTCCGCTTGTCGTCGAGTTGCGCGAAGCTGCCTTCCAGAGGATCAAGCTGTGCAGCATTGGTCCGCAGCCTTCTGACCAAAGATTCCTCGAGGGCTGCCAAGTCCCCAAGGCTGATGTGACGGTCAAGAAAAGACTGGAAGAGCCCGGGGTTGTTCAGCGGATCCTCGGCGACTCGGGCGAGCTCTCCTTGCCCGAAATATTCGATCCTAAACGCATCCACTGGAACTTCAGTGATCGCACCATCCTCCCGTGCCTTGACGGTGGTTTCGCTGCCCTTGGTGCGCTCATACCGGTACACCACGCCGTCCGCATCCTCGCAGTAGACGACGACCGTATCGGGGCAGCTCTCGAACTCGCCAAATGCTTCGTCGATGCCGAAGCAGTAGGCGAGGGAACGAATTGCGGTGGACTTGCCAGTCCCACGACCGCCGATGAAGCAGTTGAGGTTGTCGCTAAACCGGATGATCTCGCCGTCAATGAATCCTCCCGTCACTGCCATGCCGCGGACACGTGGTACCGACCGCGGGACGGCGATCTTGGCAACGACCCGAGCGGTTGGATCAATCAGCGCGGTCCGGAGAGCCCCGAAACTGAGTTCGGTCATCTTGATGCGCGTCCAAGGCTTGTCAGGAGATTGCGTCTGGAACTGGATGAGCGAGTGGGCGTCTGAGCCCTGCATGTGGGCCAGGTGGCGACGTCCCTGCAGCGTTGGAACGGCCCGGCGTGCCTGAAGCAGCTTCGTGCGCTCAGCCCCAGCCGAACCGGGTTCCTCCATGTCCGAGTACCAGGAGAGCGAAGCGGCTGCGTCACACTCAAGACCGTACAAGCCCGCGCTGGTGAGGATGTCGCGCTTCCAGTTTGGATACCCGGAGGCGAGCGTCTCGAACCCAGTCTTGGCGCGGTCGATGTGCGCCGCTACGCAAATACCCCCGAGCTTGTCCGCTTCGGCGATGACATCCGCCATGGACTTGGCCGTGTGTGTATTGTCGTCGCCCATCTCCCCGATCAAGTCCAGCTTGGCAAGGAATCGGCTCAGCTCACCGGCCCGTTCTGGAGCGAAATACGCGAGCAAATGTCCATTTGCAGTGGTCACCTCAACGCCGGGGAGGACAAGCAGCCTGTCGACGTATTTCTGAGCGTGTGTTAGGGCCGCATCAATACTCTTGTTGCTGTTGTGGTCTGTGATCGCGATGACGCTGAGACCCTGCGCTACCGCAGATTCGATGATCGCCTGCGGCGTCATTCCGGCGTCCTTCACGTCCTTGGACCCGCCAAACGTGTGGATATGGACATCCACGTTCAGGAACTGGGCTCCGCAGTCCAAAGCCAGAATGTCTTTGAGAACTACAGCCATGAGCCGCAGAGGATAGTGCACTTCGTGTGCCTGACACAACGCGCTGACAGCCTCCAGTTGAGTCCATCAGCGTCCCGTATCCGTGCGCTGCGCGTATACCGATCCACTACCGGCCAACGTGCAGAGGGCTTGTCGGACGGTCGGAGATAGGTGACCCCAGGATGCGACCAGTTGGCCGAGATCGGCATCTGCGGCGCCAAGCAATCCGCCGAGACGCCCCCAATCCCGCTCCCGGATGGCCTGCAGAATCGCCGTATCTCCCGTAGAATCAACGACATCGGGCCCGTGGCGGAACGGCAGACGCAGCGGACTTAAAATCCGCGAGAGGTTCAACCCTCTGTGTGGGTTCAAATCCCACCGGGCCCATTGGCTCACCACGCCCATTCGACACGCCCCGGCCTCTATCGCTGCCAAACAGCGTCACCCGCCACGGCGCGCCTCGACACGTCTTTTCAGCCTCTCCACGTTCGCCGCGCCCGGCTTCCGCCCCAGCCTCTCCAGTCTCGCCGCGCCACGCCGCGCCCCCCTTCCGCCCCGCCTCCGCTCGGCTATCTTTCTGCATCCTCTCCCTGGAGCCCTTCATGCGAACGTTCCTCAACGCGGCGTGTGTCAGCGCCGTCGCTGTCACCTCTTTCATGATGCCCGCCTCAGCGCGGGCATCAGGACCGGCCCCCGCGTCCATTCAGCCGGGCGCACGCGACGACGTGCCCCTCCCGCAGGACCCTCGCCATGTGACCGGCGAACTGAGCAACGGGTTGCGCTACGTCATCGTTCGCCACGGAAACCCACCCGAACGCGGGCTGGTCTGGCTCCACGTCAATACCGGCTCGCTCAACGAGGAGCCGACGCAGCGCGGCTCGGCCCGAATGATCCAGCGCCTCGCCTTCGCCGGGTCCAAGAACTTCGCCGGTCAGCCGGCCGTCGCGCAGATGCTCCAGACCATCGGCAGCCAGCCCAATATCGACGCGGTCTCCCACAGCACCTTCGAGGAAACCGTATTCAAACTCGCGATCCGTCAGGCCAGCGCCCCCATGATCGATAAGGCGCTCACCTTTCTCGCCGACATCCCCACCGACCTTGTGCTCGCGGACGCCGATTTCGAGCGGGAGCGCGGCACCCTGATCGACCAGATCAAGCAGCTCAGCACATCCGAGACCAGGATCCAGAATCAGATCTGGCAGAAGTTCGCGCCCGGATCCAAGTTCGGTGATCGCATCCCCGACGCTCCCGAGTCCGTCTTCAAGTCGCTCACGCGCGACGCCTGTCTGGCGTACTACCGCACGTGGTACGTGCCCTCGAACATGACGCTGATCGTCGCCGCCGACGCCGATCCGGCGCCCATCGAGGCGATGATCAAACTCCACTTCGAGTCGCTGCCGAAGTCGCCCCGCCCGGCCCCGGCGGACCTGAATCTCAAACCCTACGCCGAGCCGTTCGCCTTCATCGCCACCGACCCCGAGATGAAGGCCACACAGTTCTACCTGTTCCGCCTCATCCCGCCGTACCCCCCTACTCGGACCGAATCGCAGCTCCGTGACAAGCTGGTGCAGTCCGTCGCGATCGGCGTCTTCAACCGCCGGCTGGGCGAGAAGATCGCCGGCGGCAAGGTCAGTTTCGTCTCCGGTTCCGCCCTCGCCGTGGACATCGCCAACGTGCGCACGCTCGCCGCCATCAACGCATCGACCGAGATCGCAAACTGGAAGCGCACGCTCGAATCCCTCGCGACCGAGGTGCAGCGCGTCCGCCTGCACGGCTTCTCCGAAGCCGATGTCGATTCCGTCAAAAAGCAGTACGCCGCCGCCGCCGAGCAGGGACTCCGCGCCGAAAGTTCAAAGGTCCTCGGAACCGTGATGGGCGGGATCGCGCAGACCGTGAACAACGGGGACGTCTACATGTCCGCCGAGCAGACGGTCTCGATACTCAACAAACTCCTGCCCGGAATCACCAAGGCCGAACTCGAAGAGTCATTCCGCGCGGTCTTCGACCCCGAGCACGCCGCGTTCGTCCTCGCGACGGCCGGCGGGCCCGGGACGCCCACCGAGTCCGAACTCCTCGCCGCTGCGAAGGCTGCCTTCAGCGTCAAGCCGACCGCCGACGCCGATGCCGCCAAGCCCACCGCTCTCATGACCTCGCTCCCCACGCCGGGGAAGATCGCCGCCCAATCAACTCACGAAAAAACCGGCTCGGAATCCTGGACGCTCGAGAACGGCATCATCATCAACTTCAAGAACCTCGCGACCAAGCCCAACGTGGTCAACGTCACGATCAGCCTCTCCGGCGGACTCATCCAGGAAACCCGCCAGAACCACGGCATCACCGAACTCGCTTCACTCGCCCTGAATCGGCCCGCCACGTCCAGGCTCACCACCCTCGCGATCCAGGACCTCATGCAAGGGAAAGAGGTCACGATCCGCGCCAGTTCCGGCGTCGACGCCCTCGTGCTCGGCATCAGCGGTAAATCCAGCGATATCGAATCGGGCTTGCAGGTCGCTCATCTCGTGTTGACCGACCCGTTCATCGAGCCCCCCGGCTTTGATCAGTGGCGCCGCACCGCCATCGACGACGCACAGCAGAAAAACCAGAATATCCAGGCCGCATTCAACGACGCCGTCCATGACGCGATCTTCCCCGACTCCGAGTTCCTCCTCGAATCACTGTCCGAAAAGGAAGTGAGCGCCCTGACCATCGACGACGGCACCCGATGGCTCAAGCAACTCGCCTCCACCGCGCCCATCGAGGTGGCCATCGTCGGCGACATCTCCAAGGAAGAAGCGCAGCGCCTCGCCACCGTCTATCTCGGCTCTCTTCCCAAGCGCGATCAGCCTTCCCCCGATCGGTTCCAGGCACAGCGCGCCCTGCAGCGCCCCGCGGGCCCCCGGGTCATCGAGCGCGAGGTCTCACCCCCCGCCGACATGCCGATGGACCGTTCCTACCTCATGCTCGGCTTCTACGGCGCCGACGAGTCCAACTCCGCCGATCGCCGAGCGCTCTTCATCGCCAGGGCCATTCTCGAAGCACGCCTGACCCGATCCCTTCGAGACACCGACAAACTCGTCCCGGGAATCCAGGTGCGCTTCGACGCCGGGCAGGAGTTCACCGGTTTCGGACTCTTCCGCGCCATGGCCGCCGTCGAGCCCGACAAGGTGGACCTCCTCGCCAAGCGGATCGACGACACCTTCAAGAGTTTCGCCGAAGTCGGGCCGACCCCGGAAGAACTCGAAGGCGTGCGCTCGCAGGCGATCAAGTCAATCGACGAGGTGCAGAAAGACCCCGGCTACTGGACCGGAGAACTCTCCCTCGTTCGACAGCGAGGAAAGAACCTCGACGACACCGCCGCCGAAAAAGCCGGGTACGAATCCATCACCGCCGCTGATGTCAAGCGGGTCTTTGCGAAGTACTACGGCAACGGCGCCGCGTCCATGGTGAAAGTCGTCCTCCGACGCAAGCCCTCACCCACGGCGCCCGCCGCGCCGCTCCCCTGACGCTCCTCCCCGCTGCCCACACGCAGCACCCGAGGCCGCACGCGCCTCACGTACGCGATTCCGAGGGCTCCGACGGCTCGACTCCCACGCCGTCCCGCGTCAGACGCACCGGGTGCCCGAACCACGCGTTCACACCCCCGGGCCCCGGGTACTTCGACTCGATGATCCGCGCCGCTTCCCCGATGTCCGTCGTCTCCTTCGCCCACCCCGCGTCGATATCAGGAAACTCCCGCACGCAGTTCTCGCACTTCTCCGGCGACGAGTACCGGATCGGGCACCAGAAACTCTCGATGTTCCGCAGCATCTCTGAGCCCAGCGACCAGATCCCCGTCATCCAGTCGCAGTACAGACACCAGATCAGGTCGTACCCCACCAGCCCGCTGAACTTCTGCCGGCTCACATTCACCCAGTGCGCGTTGTTGTACCTCGGCAGACCCACGATCCACGTCAACGGCGGATACACCACGTACTGCGTGATGCGGATGATCGTAAATGTCGGCACCGCGGCCGCCGTCCACCACACCGCCAGGTTGTTCCGCACCGGCCCCACCGCCCGGTTCAGCGACTTCACGATCCGCGCCCCGCGACGCACTCCCGGATGCGCCAGCAGGTGAACCTCGCACCAGACCAGTATCGCGACCCCCTGCGCCACCAGCGCCGCCCCGAGATTCACCCAGAGCGAGCCCCCGGCAAGCGCACTCCGCGCAAACGCCCCCTCGCCCGGCACGCTCCACCACAGCGCCACCGCCGACACCACCGGTCCCATCGTGAGCACAAACACCACCACGTCCAACAGCGGCGCCTGCGCACATTGCCGGCCCAGCGAGCGCCCAAGCGCGCCAAGCCGAGGCATCAGATGCAGCAACCCCGCCAGCACGAGCAGACCGACCGCGTTCGCCGCCAGCAGCCAGATGAGTGGGGACATGGCGCAGGGTATCGGCCCTGATCGCCCCGATGCAGCCCCTCGGCCGATCAGGAGACCGCCCCGGCCCGGCTCGTCCCCGCCAGCGACGCGACGCAGCGCCGCGCCTCCGCATCCGCCTCAAGCACGTCGTCCAGCGAGCGGATACGCGACACCCCCACCTCGTGCATCGCCGCCGACGATAACTCAGGAACCCGCCCGAACGGGATCTCCCCCGCCAGGAACAGTTCCACCGCCGCCTCGTTCGCCGCGTTGAACACCGCCCCACTCGTCCCGCCGCGACGGATCACCTCATACGCCAGCCCCAGCGACGGAAAACGCTCAAGATCCGGCCGCGAAAACTCCAGTTTCGACAACGTCCCAAGGTCCAACTTCCGCGAGACCCCGTCCGGTCGAAGCGGGTGCGTGAGCGCGGCTTGAATCGGCAGCCGCATGTCCGGCGACGCCAGTTGCGCCGTCACCGAGCCATCCGCGAACTCAACCAGCGCGTGCACGATCGATTGCGGATGAACCAGCGCGTCGATCTTCTCGCCCGCGAGCCCGAACAGCCAGTGCGCCTCGATGATCTCCAGCGCCTTGTTCGTCAGCGACGCCGAATCCACCGTCACCTTCGGGCCCATCCTCCACGTCGGGTGATTGAGCGCATCCGCCGGCGTCGCGTTGTACACCTCGGCCCGCGTCCGCGTCCGAAACGGGCCCCCCGACGCCGTGAGCGTCACTCGCACAACCCCCGCGGCGCAGTGCAGCGGCGGGCACGCCCGCGACCCCACACCCGACTCGATCTTCACCGCCGCGTCATCTGAAAGACATTGCCAGACCCCGGCGTGCTCGCTATCCACCGGAAGCAGCGCCGCCCCGCGGCGCCGCGCTTCGGGCACCACGAGTTCACCCGCCGCCACCAGCGTCTCCTTGTTCGCCAGCGCCACGTCGCACCCTCGCTCGAGCGCCGCCAGCGTCGCCGGCAACCCCGCCGCCCCGACCATCGCCGCCAGAACAATGTCCGCCTCCACTTCTTCCACCAGCCGCAGCGCCGCGTTCCCACCCCGATGGACCGCGAGGGGTTCACCCGACGCACTCGTGGCCGGAAGCGCCCCCGTCTCCTCCGTCGTCGCCAGCGCCAGGTTCGTCACCCCGAAGTGGCGCGACTGCTCGGCGAGCCCAGCAGCGTTCTTACCCGTCGCCAGGCCCACGACTCGGAACCGATGCGGATACCTCCCCCGCTCGTGCAGGTCGTTCAGGTGCGCGATGACTTCCAGCGTCTGCGTCCCGATCGAGCCCGTGGAGCCGAGAATGATCACTCGCCGCTCGGCTGAACCGTCGGCGGCGCGGCGCCCCCGCGCGGACGTCTGGGACACGTGCGGCTCCTCGTGTGGCGGCATGACATGGTTATACGCCCCCCGCCGACCGCCGGCGAGATTCATCGACGCCAACTACTCCCCTGCTCGAAACGGTTCGCTCGAATTGGTCGATGGATCAGATCGATGCCGGCGACGCTTCTGGTTATCGGCGATGGGCAGGCTCCCGACGTTACTCGGGACGTCCTCAGCCGCGCCTCCAGGTTCTGGGATGTTCGACGCGAACCCTCTCCCACCATCGAATACCGTACCGCCGCCCAGTTGCTGCACGGGCTCGACCCCGCCTCCGCGTGGGACGCCGCGCTCGTCGTCCTCTCAGAGAGCACGCCCGAAGCGAGCCTGTATCAACTGATCGATCGGCTCCAGGAAGTCGGCACCCCCAGCGTCATCATCGAGCCCGCCAAGGGCCCCTCGCGCGAACCCTTCATCGACGCACGCGATTCGCTCTCCTCCGACTGCATCTTCGCCCGCGGCGGCGACGAGGCCGCCGCCGTGCCCGCCATGCTCTACGCCATGGCCCTTCGTCAGGAAACCGTCCGCGGCATGCAGCAGCGCCTCCGCGCCGCTCGGTCCATCCAGTCCGAAGCCGCCGCCGAACTCGACCGCCTCCACGACGAACTCCTCCTCGCCGCTCAGGTCCAGCGCGAACTCCTTCCAAAGGCCATGCCACAGGTGCCCGGTACCAGCATCGGCTCCCTCTTCCGGCCCGCCGGGTTCGTTAGCGGCGATATCTACGACATCGACCGGCTCGACGAAGATCACATCGGCTTCTTCCTCGCCCACGCCATGGGCCACGGCGTTCCCGCCGCCCTCATGACCCTCTTCATCTCCGGCAGCCTCCCCCAGAAGGAAATCGTCGGTTCTCGCTACCGCGTCATCCCTCCCGCCGAGTCGCTCGCGAAACTCAACAAGAGCATGTGCGCCAGCCGCGTCGGCTCCACCCGCTTCGCCACCGCCGTCTGCGGGCAGATCCATGTCCCCACCAGCACCGTGCGCATCGCCAGCGCGGGCCACCCCTCCCCTCTCGTGCTCAACCACTCCGGTGCCACGCCCATCGAACTCGACGGCCCCCTCCTGGGCGTCTTCGACGATGCCGTCTTCCAGGAGACGACCATCACCCTCGACGCCTCGCAGCGCCTCGTCGTCCACTCCGACGGCCTGGAAGAGGCCTACTCCCCTCGCAACCTCAGCAACCCCGATCACACCGACGTCCCGACTCGCCACATTGACGCCCTGGCCCGCATCGCTCGCCTCGCGGGCCCCATCGAAGCCCAGGCGTTCATCGATCTCCTCGCCGCCGACCTCGATTCCCAGGCCGGCTCCATGCACCAGGCCGACGACGTCACCATCCTCGCGTTCGGCGTGGGTTTGTAGCATCCGCCGCTCAGCCAAAAAAATCTGCACTCGACCGCACACGACCCCGCGGGCGCGGTGTCTATTCCATGTCGCTCGATCAGATCGCACCCGACACTTCGCTCACCGTGCACACACCCCCGGCTTGCCCGCCGCTCGTCCCAGAAAGGACTCCTCACATGCTCGCCTCTCAACCGACTCCCCGTCGCCCCCTTCTTCGCGCCGCCGCTGCTGCCCTCCTCCTCGCCGCGCTCCCGATGGCCACTCCCCTCGCCAGCGCCCGCGTCACGATTCCACAGCCGCAGCCCGCCGCCACAACATCGCTCACCCCCAACGCCGCTCTCTACTACTGGCGAACCTGGTATGAGCGAAACAACGACTTCCTCAACTCCATCACCGACAAGCACGGCTACAAGGCCTCCGACCCTGATTGGAAGCCCAGCGACGACCTTATCAAGGACCTCGCGAACTACCAGGGCTTCATCGGCGGCGTCATCCGCGCCTCCAAGATCGAGCCCTGCGATTTCGGCATCGCGTACGAAGACGGCTACATGGCCCTCCTCCCGCACGTCAGCCTCATGCGCCAGTCCGCTCGCCTCCTGGGGTGCGACGCTCGCCGCGCCTGGCTCGCAGGAAACTCCGACGAGGCCGGCCAGCGCATCGCCGCCATCATCAGGATCGCCAGGCACACCACCAGCGACCACGTCGCCATCTCCTCCCTCGTCGGGAACGTCCTCGTCAAGGATGCGCTCGACGAACTCACCGCCATGAACAAGGCCGGAAATCTCACCCCTTCCGTCAAACGCCTCATCGCCGACATCGCTCGGCCTCTTGACCACGACGACCCCTTCGGCGTCAGGGACTCGATCATCTCCGAACGCGCCATGGCAACCTCCTACATCAAGCGCCGCCTCGAGACCGACGGCGTCGCCGTGCTCCAGGAAATGGTCTCCTTCGCCGACGCAGATCCCGCCGTCTCCGCCCGCGTCAAGATGATGTCCAAGGAACAAGCGCTCGCTGAACTCCCCAGGATCGACCAGTATTTCCGCGAAGTGCTCGACGCCTGGGACAAGCCCAACCGCGACGAACTGCTCACCGCCCTTGGCAAGAAATCCACCGCCGGCGACTACGGCTCAATGGGCCAACTTCTGCTCCCCTCCATGACCAAGTTGTCGGACAAGGCCACCAAGTCGCGCCAGACCGTTCACGAACTCCTTCAACTTGTCACCAAGTAACCCCGCCGCCGGGCCACCTTGATCGCTCTCTGTTGGGTGGTCACGCCAGCAGCAGCACCCTCGAACCCATGCCCAACCGCAAGGAAGGGCATGTGTCAATGGCGGACCCCTTCGACGACACACCCTTCAAAGAAATCCTGCCCGCCCGCACGCCCCCCCCCGGCACATCGGCCCGTCAAGTTCGGTACAACTGTTGAGCCCGCACTCACCGCACGCACAGCCTTGCCGGCGAGCCGACTCCGCACCTCCGGCATCACATCCCAAGCCATGAGCACGTCAGCACGGCAACTTCTGCTGGATACCCACCGCGGTGATCACGCCGCCGCCGAAGCCCTATGGGATCTCTTCGCCCCGCGCCTGCGACTCTGCGCGATGACCATCCTGCGCAACGGCGCCGACGCCGACGACGCCGTCCAGCACGCCAT